>CAVVSN010000011.1:0-92794 GCA_963750885.1 uncultured Actinomycetota bacterium | reverse complement strand
ACCAGTGACCCTGGGCCGCAGCGACGTCGAGAAGGTGCGCAACGCGACCGAGGCGATCGCGCACGGCATCGGCGTGGTGGGCCTGCTCAATGTGCAGTACGCGCTCAAGGACGACGTGCTCTACGTCTTGGAGGCCAACCCGCGGGCCAGCCGCACCGTACCCTTCGTCTCCAAGCGACCGCGATACCACTGGCCAAGGCGTGCGCCCGAATCATGCTGGGCGCCAAAATCTCTCAACTTCGCGATGAAGGCCTGCTGGCAGCCGTCGGCGACGGCGGCAACACGGCAGCGGATGCGCCGATCGCGGTCAAGGAGGCGGTGCTGCTGTTCCACCGGTTCCGCCGCGCCGACGGCTCGGGTGTCGACTCGCTGCTGGGGCCGGAGATGAAGTCGACCGGCGAAGTGATGGGCATCGACCGCGACTTCGGCAGCGCTTTCGCGAAATCCCAGACCGCTGCCTATGGGTCGCTGCCGATCTCGGGGACGATCTTCGTCTCGGTGGCCAACCGGGACAAGCGTTCGCTGGTGTTTCCGGTGAAGCGGCTGGCCGACCTGGGCTTCCGGGTGCTGGCCACGGAGGGCACCGCGGAGATGCTGCGCCGCAACGGTATTCCGTGCGATGAGGTTCGCAAGCACTTCGAAGAGGCGCAGCCGGACCGGCCGAAGATGTCGGCCGTCGATGCCATTCGCGCGGGCGAGGTCGACATGGTCTTCAACACGCCGTACGGAAATTCGGGCCCGCGCATCGATGGCTACGAAATCCGCTCGGCGGCAGTCTTGGTCAACATCCCGTGTGTGACCACGGTCCAGGGAGTGTCGGCGGCTGTTCAGGGCATCGAAGCCGCGATCCGCGGCGATATCGGTGTGCGCTCGCTGCAGGAGCTGCACAGCGCGCTGAACCACGGCGGCAAGTAGGCATGCCCGGGTTCGGCGCCCGGCTGGCCGACGCGGTATCCCGTCGGGGACCGCTGTGTCTGGGCATCGACCCGCATCCAGAGCTGTTGCGGGCCGGGATCTGCCGGTTAGCACTGAGGGCCTGGCGGCGTTCTGCGAGACCTGTGTGGCGGCGTATGCAGATTTCGCCGTCGTCAAGCCCCAGGTGGCGTTCTTCGAGGCCTACGGCGCCGCGGGTTATGCCGTGCTGGAACGCACCATCGCCGCCCTGCGCGGCGCCGGTGTGCTGGTGCTGGCCGACGCCAAGCGCGGTGACATCGGATCGACGATGGCCGCCTACGCGGCCGCGTGGACCGGCGACTCGCCGCTGGCTTCCGACGCGGTGACAGCGTCGCCCTACCTGGGCTTCGGCTCACTACAGCCGCTGCTGGACAGCGCCGCAGAGCACGGCCGGGGGGTGTTCGTGCTGGCGGCGACGTCCAACCCGGAGGGCGCCAGCGTGCAGCGCGCCGTGACCGGCGGCCGACCGGTGGCGCAGTCGATCGTCGACCAGGCCGCCGCGGCCAACCGGGCCCTGGGCTCTGGAACCGTGGGCGTCGTCGTCGGCGCGACGTTGACCGAAGTGCCCGACGTCAGCGGGCTCGGCGGGCCGGTCCTGGTTCCCGGTGTCGGCTTCCAGGGTGGCCAACCCGATGCCCTCAGCGGCCTGGGGGCGCCGTTCCCGGGCAACTGCTGCCCGCGGTGTCGCGCGACGTGCTGCGGGCCGGACCGGACGTCGCAGCGGTGCGCGCGGCCGCGGAGCGCATGCGCGACGCCGTGGCCTACCTGGCCGGTTGAGCCCCTTCGCCACCGCGCTACGAACGGCGTCGTTCACTTTCTGGCCGGATCGCTTGTTCGCGACGACACGCGCGACACGCCGTAAAATTCGCAATTGGACTGGATTCGGCTTTTTGACCAGTGTCGAGTCGGTCAGGCGAAGGGTTTTCCGTCCGCCGGCAGATCGCGTCGTGCGCGACAAAACCCCAGCTAGAGGCAATTTAGCGGTGGCGAACCGCGAGTACTCGACAGCCGCGGATCCGCGGTTGATGGGCACCACCGCGGGCCTGCCCGGCAGCCCCTTTTCGGGGCCATAAGCTGCGGCTTTGTAGCTTCAACCAGGGGGGCGGGTTAGATTTCGTCTGAAGGCGTGGGTACGGTCGTCACCGCTGGCTGGACTACCTGGCCAGGACAAACAAAAGATCCAAATCTGTTGCTGATTAATACGGAGGAATCGTGGCCCTTCCCCAGTTGACCGACGAGCAGCGCGCGGCAGCGTTGCAGAAGGCTGCCGCCGCACGCCGAGCGCGAGCCGAGCTCAAAGACCGACTGAAGCGCGGCGGCACCAATCTTCAGCAGGTACTCAAGGATGCTGAGTCCGATGAGGTTTTGGGCAAGATGAAGGTTTCCGCGTTGCTGGAGGCATTGCCGAAGGTGGGCAAAGTCAAGGCGCAGGAAATCATGACTGAGCTGGAGATCGCCCCGACGCGCCGTCTGCGCGGCCTCGGCGACCGCCAGCGCAAGGCCCTGCTGGAAAAGTTCGACTTCACCGCCGAGTCCGGCGACGATGCAGGCCGTAGGGCCTGAGGGAGAGCCGGGCGACCGCTCAGTCTTCTCCCGGGCGAGTCGTTGAGCACCGACGGGGGACCGGTCGGCACGGGACGTGTTGTCGTGCTGTCCGGTCCGTCCGCGGTGGGCAAATCAACACTGGTCCGCTGTCTTCGCGAGCGGATTTCAGATCTTCACTTCAGCGTCTCGGCGACCACCCGCGCCCCACGGCCCGGGGAGGTCGACGGGGTCGACTACCACTTCGTGTCGGCGCACCGATTCCAGCAGTTGATCGATGACGGCTCGCTTCTGGAATGGGCCGAAATCCACGGTGGCCTGCACCGATCGGGCACGGTGGCCGACTCGGTCCGCGAGGCCGTCACCGCCGGACACCCGGTACTCATCGAGGTAGACCTGGCCGGGGCCCGCGCCGTGAAGCAGGCTATGCCGGAAGCAATCACGGTGTTCCTGGCGCCACCGGACTGGGCGGCTTTGGAAGCCCGGCTGGTCGGTCGCGGGACCGAGACACCCGAGGTGATCGAGCGCCGGTTGGCCACCGCACGCACCGAATTAGCGGCTCAGAATGACTTCGACGAGGTCGTGGTAAATCGTCAATTGGAAACAGCGTGCTCAGAATTGGTATCATTGCTGGTCGGACCCGCGCCGAAAACGGCGTGACCCTCCAACCAGACTCGATTCACCCTTGAGTCCCACATGGCCACCGGCCGCCAGGAGAAAATTTACGTGAGTAGTTCTCAGCCCGACGCATCGTTGACCGCCGTCCCCGACCAGTTCGACCCGTCGGCAGGTGGCATCGGCGCGTACGACACGCCGCTGGGTATCACCAACCCGCCCATCGACGAGCTGCTCGCGCGGGTGTCCAGCAAGTACGCCTTGGTGATCTACGCGGCCAAGCGTGCCCGGCAGATCAACGACTACTACAACCAGCTCGGCGAGGGCATCCTCGAATACGTCGGCCCGCTGGTCGAGCCGGGCCTGCAGGAGAAGCCGCTGTCGATCGCGATGCGCGAGATCCATAGCGACCTGCTCGAGCACACCGAAGGCGAATAGCGGAATCGCGGTGGGCCTGTAATGAGCCTCTCGAGTGAGAACCGGACGGACCGCAAGCGGATCGTCGTGGGCGTCGCTGGGGGCATCGCCGCATACAAGGCCGCCACCGTCGTCCGTCAGCTCACCGAGGCCGGCCACCAGGTCCGTGTCATCCCCACCGAGTCCGCGCTGCGGTTCGTCGGGGCCGCCACCTTCGAAGCGCTGTCCGGCGAACCGGTCCAGACCGGGGTGTTCGAGAATGTGCCGCGGGTGCCGCATGTCGCGATAGGCCAAGGCGCCGATCTCGTCGTCGTCGCGCCGGCCACGGCCGACCTGCTGGCGCGTGCCACCCATGGCCGAGCCGACGATCTACTGACCGCCACGCTGCTCACCGCGCGATGTCCGGTGCTGTTCGCTCCTGCCATGCACACCGAGATGTGGCAGCACCCCGCCACCGTTGAAAACGTCGCCACGCTGCGACGCCGCGGCGCAGTTGTGCTCGAACCGGCATCGGGGCGGCTGACCGGGGAGGACAGCGGCGCCGGCCGGCTGCCCGAAGCCGAAGAGATCACCACCTTCGCCCAGCTGCTGCTGGACCGCCACGACGCGATGCCCTACGACCTGGCCGGTGTCAGACTGCTGGTCACCGCCGGGGGCACCCGCGAACCGATCGACCCGGTCCGCTTCATCGGCAACCGCAGTTCCGGCAAGCAGGGCTACGCGCTGGCACGAGTGGCCGCCCAGCGCGGCGCTGAGGTCACGCTGATCGCCGGGCACACCGCCGGGCTGGTCGACCCCGCCGGTGTCGAGGTCGTGCACGTCAGCACTGCCCAACAGCTTCGGGACGCGGTCTCCAAGCACGCGCCCGACGTCCATGTGCTGGCGATGGCGGCTGCCGTCGCCGACTTCCGGCCCACGCACGTCGCAACCGCCAAGATTAAAAAGAGTGCGGCCGAAGACGACGCAGCGCCGACAATCGATCTGATCCGCAACGACGATGTGTTGGCAGCGACCGTGCAGGCCCGCACCGCCGGGCAGTTGCCGAACATGCGGGCCATCGTCGGTTTCGCCGCCGAGACCGGTGACGCCAATGGTGACGTGCTGTTTCATGCGCGGGCCAAGTTGCGGCGCAAGGGATGTGACCTGCTGGTGGTCAACGCGGTCGGTGACGGCAAAGCGTTCGAGGTTGACAACAATGACGGATGGCTGCTGGCGGCCGACGGCACCGAGTCCGCATTGCAGCCCGGCTCCAAGACTTTGATGGCCAGCCGTATCGTGGACGCGATCGTCACGTTCCTGCAGAGCGGTACCGGGGAAGCTACCTAGCGTCCCTAGCGCTGCTGACTGGCCGGTAACATGTACCAGCCTGACGATATAATTTGCCTAACTAACGTTTTTTCACGTGCCTTGAAGGGGAGAGAGTGTGAGCGAGAACGGTCGGTTGTTCACCAGCGAATCGGTGACCGAGGGGCATCCAGACAAGATCTGTGACGCAATCAGCGACTCGGTGCTCGATGCGCTGCTGGCGGGGGACCCGCGCTCACGTGTCGCCGTCGAGACACTGGTGACCACCGGGCAGGTGCACGTCGTCGGTGAGGTGACGACGTCGGCCAAGGAGGCCTTCGCCGACATCACGAACACCGTTCGCGAGCGCATCCTCGACATCGGCTATGACCACTCCGACAAGGGCTTCGACGGCGCGACCTGCGGCGTCAACATCGGCATCGGACGTCAATCACCCGACATCGCCCAGGGCGTGGACACCGCGCACGAGACGCGTGTCGAGGGTGCTGCAGACCCGCTGGACTCGCAGGGCGCCGGCGACCAGGGCCTGATGTTCGGCTACGCGATCAACGACACCCCGGAACTGATGCCGCTGCCGATCGCGCTGGCACACCGGTTGGCGCGGAGGCTGACCGAGGTACGTAAGAACGGCACGCTGGACTATCTGCGTCCGGATGGCAAGACGCAGGTCACCATCGAATACGAGGACAACGTCCCGACCCGGCTGGACACCGTGGTGGTCTCGACCCAGCACGCCGACGGGATCGACCTGGAGAAGACGCTGGATCCCGACATCCGCAAGCACGTCCTCGAGACCGTCCTGAAGGACCTGGCGCACGAGACGCTGGACTACTCGTCGACGCGGGTGCTGGTCAACCCGACCGGAAAATTCGTCGTCGGCGGTCCGATGGGTGACGCCGGCCTGACCGGCCGCAAGATCATCGTCGACACCTACGGCGGCTGGGCACGCCACGGAGGCGGCGCGTTCTCGGGCAAGGACCCGTCAAAGGTGGACCGGTCGGCGGCATACGCCATGCGCTGGGTGGCCAAGAATATCGTCGCAGCCGGACTGGCAGAGCGCGTCGAGGTACAGGTGGCTTACGCCATCGGCAAGGCCGCCCCGGTCGGCCTGTTCATCGAGACGTTCGGCACCGCCACCGTCGACCCGGTCAAGATCGAGAAGATCGTGCCCGAGGTCTTCGACCTGCGGCCAGGTGCCATCGTTCGCGATCTGGACCTGCTGCGTCCGATCTACGCCCCGACCGCCGCGTACGGCCATTTCGGCCGCACCGACATCGATCTCCCGTGGGAGCGCCTGGACAAGGTCGACGACCTCAAGCGCGCCGTCTAGCTTCAACTGCGAAACGATCCCGCTAACCAGTGAACCGGTAGTCGTCGAGGTCGAACCGGCGGCTGCGCCAGTAGACCTCGAATGTGTTCGCGGGCCGCAGCGCAACGTCGCCGTTCTTGTCGAAGTAGTAGCTGTTGGCGCCCTGGCAGCTGTCTTGCCAGAACACTTGCCGGTGCCGGCGGCTCAACTGCTCGGCGAAGTAGCGCGCATTGGCTTCTTCACTGATCTCGACGCGGGTGGCGCCCCGCTGCCGGGCCCGCTTCATGCACCGCACCATGTGGTGCGTCTGGGCTTCGATCAATGCGAAATACGACGAGCCGACGTACCCGTACGGTCCCATGGTGGAAAAGAAATTAGGAAAGCCGGGAATGGAGTTTCCCTCGTAGGCCTGCGCGCGATTCTCTTCCCAGAACCGTTGCAGCGGTTGGCCGTCGCTTCCGGTGACCGCGAAGGTCGGAGTGCTCTCGGCGTCGAAGACGTGAAAACCGGTGGCCAGCACCAACACATCGATCTCGTGATTGGTGCCGTCGGTGGTGGCCACCGATGACGGCGTGATCTTGTCGATCGGTTGCGTCACGAGTCGGACATTGTCGCGGTTGTACGTCGACAGGTAGCTGTTGTGGAAACCGGGCCGCTTGCAACCGATCGCGTACTTCGGGGTGAGCTGTTTGCGTACCGCGGGATCGCGCACTTTCAGCCGGAGATAGGCGCGGCCAAGAGATCCCATCCACCTGGCCAGTGGGTACACGGTGAAGTATTGCGCAGGCAGCGGGAAGGTCACCTCGACGTAGCTCTGGGTGATGAGCCGCTGCAGGGTCTTGGCGCCGGGCAGCCGTAGCGCCCAGTGCGCCGGCTTGGGCAAAGGCACGTCGAACTTGGGAAAGCACCAGATCGGTGTGCGCTGAAATACGGTGAGCTCTTTGACAATTGGGGCGATCCGCGGGATCAGCTGCACCGCTGAGGCGCCGGTGCCGATCACGGCGACCCGTTTGCCGGTCAGGTCGAGGGCGTGGTCCCAGCGGGCGGTGTGCACGGCGGCGCCGCCGAAGGAGTCGACGCCGTCGATGTCGGGCGGCTTGGGCACGGTGAGAACGCCGCTGGCGTTGTACACGAATCGTGCTGTGACTTCTCCGCCCGGATCGAGTTGGACCCGCCACAGCGAGCGCTCGTCGTCGAACTCGGCAGCGAGCACCGTGGTGTTGAACCGGATCTTCGACCGGATCCCGTATTTGTCGGTGCAATGTTCGGCGTATGCCTTCAGTTCGCCGCCGCGTGCGTAGGTGCGCGACCAGTCCGGCCGCTGCTCGAATGAGAACTGATACGACGCCGACGGAATGTCTACCGCGATACCGGGATAGGTGTTCCAGTACCAGGTTCCGCCGACCTCGTCGCCGGCTTCCACGATGAGGTAGTCGCCGAAGCCTTCTTGGTCGAGTTTGACCGCGGCGCCGATGCCGGAGAATCCCGCGCCGACGATCAGGCAGTGGTAGTCGGGTCGATCACCGCTCACCGGTACCTCCTTCGCGAACCGCCAACCGGTTAGTCGGTACCGACGGTACCGCGTTCCGCTTGTGGTGTGAAGCTAGTGCAGCGCCGCTTTGAGGGCGGCCAGACCACGGTTGGTCGCCTCGGCGGCGGCGGGGATGATCAGCGCGAAGCTGACGTAGCCGTGCACCAGATTGCCCTCGTTGCTCAGCTCGGCGGGCACGCCGGCGGCGTTCAGCAGCCCCGCGTACAAAGCGGCGTCGTCGCGCAGCGGATCGTGTTCCGCGCTACCGATGAACGCCGGTGCCAGCCCGGAGAAGTCGGAGGCGTTGCAGGGCGCCAGCGTGGCCGGCAGCGTCTTGGGGTCGCTGATGTCCACCCCGGGGGCGTACCAGGTCAGGAATGCGTCGATGACCTCGCGGTTCAGGATTGGCGCGTCGGCGTTCTCGGTGAACGACGGCAGCGACAGGTCGGCGGTGATGCTCGGGTACCAGAGCAGCTGGAACGCCAGCGCCGGTCCGCCCTCGTCGCGGGCCCGCTGGGCGATCACCGCGGCGAAGTTGCCGCCGGCCGAGTCGCCTGCGACGGCGATCCGGGCGGGGTCGCCGCCCAACTCGGCGGCATGTTCAGCGGTCCACTGCAAGGCAGCCCAGGAGTCGTCCAAACCGGCCGGGAAAGGGTGCTCGGGGGCTAGCCGGTAGTCGACGGACACCACGATGGCGTCGGCGCCGACGGCGTGTGCACGCGCGACGGGGTCGTGGGTGTCGAGGTCTCCCAGCGCGAAGCCGCCGCCGTGGTAGAAGACCACGATCGGCAGGTTGCCGGGTTCGCCAACGGACGAACCCGGCGGCCAGTAGATGCGGACCGGGACATCGGTGACGTCGCCGTACCCGACGTGGCGGTTTTCGATCTGCAGATCCGGCAGCATCTCCGGCGGCGCTTGCAGCAGGCGCAGCTTGGCGCGGGCGGCCTCGACGCCGTCGGATGCCTTAAAGGTCAGCGGGAATGCGTCGACCAGGCCCCTCAGCGCCGGGTCGATCTGCGGTCGGGCGGTGGTCGGCTCCGTCATGGACCTACCGTACGTGCAGTGCCTCGCGCAGCGCGGACAGCCCGCGGTCCATTGCCTCGGTGGCGGCGGGGACCACCCCGGCATAGCCGAGGTATCCGTGGACCATCGTCTCGGCGTTGTGCACCTCGACGGGAACGCCGGCGGCGGCGAGCAACTCGCCGTAGCGCTTTCCGTCGTCACGCAGCGGATCGTGGCCGGCGACAGCGATATACGCGGCGGGCAGGTCGGCGAGGTTCGCGGCCCGGCCCGGCGCCATGCCGACCGGGGGATTGAACAGGTCGATCTCGCCCGCGTAGTAACGACTGAAGGCGGCGACGGCCGCGCTGTCCAGGACTGGGGCGCCGGAATTTTCGCTGAAAGAGGGAAGCGTCGAATCCCACAGCGTGGCCGGATACCACAACAGCTGGAACGCAATTGGTGGTGCGGCGTCTTCGTCGCGGGACCGCTGCGCGATGACGGCGGAGATGTTGCCGCCCGCGGAGTCACCGGCCACCGCCAGTCGGCCGGTGTCGGCACCGATCTCATCGCCGTGCCCGGCGACCCATTGCGTTGCGGCCCAGGCGTCGTCGATCGCGGCGGGGTAGGGATGCTCGGGCGCCAACCGGTATTCGACCGACACCACCACAGCCGAGGCGCCGACGGCGTGCTGACGGGCCGTTCCGTCGTGGGTGTCGAGGTCGCCGACGACGAAGCCGCCGCCGTGGAAGAACATCACCACCGGGGGAGCAGCGTCATCGGTTGGCGGCCAGTAGATCCGGATGTTGATCGACCCGGCCGGCCCGTCGATGGCGCGGTCTTCTACCCGAAGCTCGGGGTGGAAGCTGCGCCGCGGCAGGTCCCTTAGCGCACGGCGAGCGGCGTCCACCCCGTCTTCGGCGGATAACCGAAACGGGACCGCGTCCAGTACCTTCTGCAGGATGGGATCGATGGCGGATCCGGGGTCGTCGACGCTGGGCATGCAGACACCGTACGCACCGCGGGTCGTGCTCGGCGCCTGGGTAGCCGCCGGTTGGGCCGGTATCGCCTACGGCGTATTCCTGACCATCGTGGCGCTGCGTTCGCCGCCCGGTATCGAGCTGACCGGGCAGTGGGGCGCGCAGCCGGCGTTCAAGGCGTCGATGGCGCTGTTGCTGGCGCTGGCGGCGGCCGCGCATCCGGTTGTCCGCGAACGGCGCTGGCTGATGCCGGCGCTGCTGTTCTCGGCGGTCGGCGACGTGCTGCTGGCCATCCCGTGGTGGGCGGCGTCGTTCGTGCTCGGGTTGGGCGCGTTTCTGTTGGCGCACTTGTGTTTTCTGGGTGCACTGCTGCCGTTGGCGAGAGGGTCGGGTCGGTCACGCCTCCGCTTGATCGCCATTGCGTCGGTGTGCGCGGGGTGCGTAGCGCTTCTGACGTGGTTCTGGCCGCAGCTGGGCCTTGACGGTATGACCGTTCCGGTCACGGTGTACATGCTGGTGCTGGTCGCCATGGTGTCCGCGGCGCTGCTGGCGCGGCTGCCGACGCTGTGGACGGCGTTCGGTGCGGTGAGCTTCGCCATGTCGGACGCGATGATCGGAATCAGTCGATTCGTACTGGGCACCGAGGCGCTGGCAGTGCCGATCTGGTGGACGTATGCGGCGGCACAGGTGCTGATCACCGCAGGCTTCTTCTTCGGTCGGGTGTCGACCACCTCTGCTACACCTGGCGAGTGACCACGCGGACCCGGCAGGCCGCCGCATTCGAGCCGATTGCGCGGGTGTTGCCGATGCTGTCGGTGCCCCACCTGGACCGTGAGTTCGACTACTTGGTGTCCGAGGAGCAGTCCGATGACGCCCAGCCCGGTGTGCGGGTGCGACTGCGGTTCCACGGTCGACTGGTCGACGGATTTATTCTGGAACGCCGTACCAGCACCGACCACGTCGGCAAGCTGGCCTGGCTGGACCGCGTGGTGTCGGCCGAGGAGGTGCTCACCCCCGAGATCCGCCGACTGGTCGATGCCGTCGCGGCCCGTTACGCCGGCACCCGCGCCGACGTGCTGCGGTTGGCAGTGCCGCCGCGACATGCCAAGGTCGAGCGCGAAAACGCAACGCCGCCAGAGCTCTCCGCGGTGGCCGAGATCGACCGAGCCGGGTGGGAGGCCTATGGCAGCGGCGGTCAGTTCCTGACTGCGCTGGCCGAGACGCGCGCCGCCCGCGCGGTGTGGCAGGCGCTGCCCGGCGAACTGTGGGCCGACCGGTTTGCCGAGGCCGCCGCGCAGACCGTGCGCACCGGTCGCGCGGTGCTGGCGATCGTTCCGGATCAGCGCGACGTAGACACGTTGTCGCGCGCCGCGACGGCGCTGCTCGACGAGGCGGGTGTGGTCGCGTTGTCGGCCGGCCTGGGTCCGTCCGCGCGCTACCGGCGCTGGCTGGCCGCATTGCGGGGCAGCGCCCGGCTGGTGATCGGTACGCGCAGCGCGGTGTTCGCGCCGGTGAATGATCTCGGTCTGGTCATGGTGTGGGATGACGGTGACGACACCCTGGCCGAGCCGCGGGCCCCGTATCCGCATGCACGGGAGGTCGCGATGCTGCGTGCGCACCAAATGCGTTGCGCCGCAATGATAGGGGCCTACGCCCGCACCGCCGAGTCCCAGGCGCTGGTGCGCAGTGGCTGGGCGCACGACGTGGTTGCGGCGCGGGCGGTGGTGCGCGCGCGGACCCCGCGGGTGGTCGCCCTCGACGACGGCGGGTACGCCGAGGAACGCGATCCGGCGGCGCGCACTGCACGGCTGCCGTCGGTTGCGCTGCGGGCCGCCCGCACCGCGTTGCAGGCCGAGGCGCCGGTGCTGGTGCAGGTGCCGCGGCGGGGCTACGTTCCGTCGCTGGCGTGCGCACGTTGCCGGACGATCGCACGTTGCCGGCATTGCACCGGCCCGCTCTCGCTGGACGACCGGCAGGGGACAGCGCCGGTGTGCCGCTGGTGTGGCCGGGCGGATGCCGCGCTGCGCTGCGGCGCTTGCGGATCGGACGCGGTGCGTGCCGTCGTAGTGGGCGCCCGACGGACGGCCGAGGAGTTGGGCCGCGCTTTTCCGGGCACGCCGGTGATTACCTCGGCGGGCGAAGGCATGGTGTCCGAGGTCGATGACCGCCCAGCCCTGGTGGTCGCCACGCCTGGCGCCGAACCCCGCGCGGCCGGCGGCTATGGGGCGGCGCTGCTGCTGGACAGTTGGGCGCTGCTGGGACGCCAGGATCTGCGCGCAGCCGAGGACACCCTGCGCCGGTGGATGGCCGCCGCGTCGCTGGTCAGATCCCGGAACGAAAACGGCGTGGTGGTCGTCGTCGCCGAGGCATCCGTGCCGACCGTGCAGGCCCTGATTCGCTGGGATCCGGTGGCCCATGCGGACGCCGAATTGGCGGCCCGCACCGAGGTCGCGTTGCCGCCGAGTGTGCACATGGCCGCGCTCGACGGCACCGGCGCGGCAGTGGCGGTGCTGCTCGAGGAGATCCGCCTGCCGGACACCGCCGAGCTGCTCGGCCCGGTTCCGCTCCCGCCGGGAGCCCGTCGACCCCCTGGTTTCGGGGCCGACGAGCCGGTCAGCCGGATGCTGGTGCGGGTGGACCGCGAGCAGGGTCTGGCGCTGGCCGCGGAGTTGCGGCGTGGCGTCGCGGTGGTCAGCGCCCGGCAGTCTCACGAGCCGGTCCGGGTGCAGATCGACCCGCTGCAAATTGGCTAGATGTTGCATCTCTACACAGGTGCGCAACGTGTGTCGGAGAGCGAAGACCACGTTTTCCGTGCGACGATGCGAGTGTCAGCCGAGCGCCAATGCCGCCTACCGGTCTTTCATTCCCGTGTCGAGGGAGGTCAGATATGGCAACGATCGCAGATACCACACGACTTGGGCGCTGCCTTGTTTTCGTGCGCGATCACCTCAACCAGGCCCGCGCGGCCGGCGACGAGATCCGGGCCATGCAGTGGCACGCGGTGATGGACGAGTTCATCGACGCGTGGCCGCGGTCGGCGTGATCATCAATCCCGTCCACTGCGCTGAGACGGGCTGCTGCGCCTGTCCCGGAAATCGGTGGTGGACCGGCTGGATCGGACCCCGCGAGATTCATGTCGTTCCCATCAACGATGTGCAGCCGCATCGTGTTGAGGAATGCGGCTGCGACCCGCAAATCCTGCTGCATGTCGCGGGCGATGGGTTTGCGTCGTGGCGGGTGATCCACGACAGCTTCGATTTCCGCGAACTCAGCGAGAACGCGTAGGTCGCAAGCCGGTGAACAGTGCGATCTAGGCTTGGTCGGGAAAGCGCCGATATTTTTCCCGTGGCGAAGCCCGATCGACAGGAGCCAGTTGAATGAAGCGGACAGCAGCACGCAGTGGTGCGGCGGTCGCGGTAGTCGCGGTAGCCATCGGCTTCGCCGGCTGCGGTTCCTCGCCGAGCAGCAACAACGCGGCGAGCAAGACGTCCACCGCGGGAAGCGCAGCCAGCTCGACCTCGTCGACAGCGCAGAAGCCGCAGTCGAAAGTCGCGCAGCGGATCGCCGCCGACGGCCCGAACCCGTCCATCGCGAGCTATTTCAAGGACAGCAAAATCACCGCGACGCCCGTCCACCGTGGCGACCCCGGTGCGCCCACGATCAACTTGCCGATCCCGGATGGCTGGGCCGACGCCGGGCCCGACACCCCGGCGACGGCCTACTGGGCCATCGTCGACAACGGGCCGGAGGCGGCCAAGTACACCCCGAGCATCGTGGCGACCCTGTCGAAGCTCGACGGCGATGTGGATCCGCAGAAGCTGATCGAACTCGCGGGCGGCGCAATCAAAAATCTGCCCGGGTTCAAGCAAATGGGTGACGGCAACGAAGACAATTTGGGCGGTTCTCCCGCCTACCAGCTGGGCGGAACCTGGACGCAAGACGGCCAGGAACGGGCGGTGGCGGACAAGGTCGTCGTGATCAACGGTAACGACAACATCTACCTGCTGGAGCTCAACGCCGACTGCCTGCCTGACCAGGTCGAAAAGGCGCTCCCCGCGACCATCACCATCGACGAGAAAACGACGATCACCCCGTAGTCGGCCGCGGCGGATGCATGGCCGCTGCGGTATCGGGGTACCTACTCGGGACGTTTCGAGTTCACGTCGTTTAGGACCTCGCTATGTCGCTCAATGTCGCGCGCAAGCTGATCGAGTCTCACCTGGAATCCGGCGAGATGGCGCCCGGTGAAGAGATCGCCATCCATATCGATCAGACGCTGACCCAGGATGCGACAGGCACTCTGGTGATGCAGGAGCTGGAAGCGCTCGGCCTCGATCGCGCCCGCACAGACGTGAGCGTGCAGTACGTCGATCACAACCTGCTGCAGACCGACGAGAAAAACGCCGAAGATCACGAGTACCTGCGCACCGCCGCGCAGCGATTCGGACTGTGGTTCTCCAAGCCGGGTAACGGGGTGTCGCACCCGACGCACATGCAGCGGTTCGGGATTCCCGGCAAGACGATGGTCGGCTCGGACTCTCACACGCCCGCTGCGGGCTCGCTCGGCATGCTGGCGATCGGCGTCGGCGGGCTCGAAGTCGCGCTGGCGATCACCGGGCGTCCATTGAACATCCGCATGCCCGAAATCTGGGGTGTCAAGCTCGAGGGCGAACTGCCGGAATGGTGTTCGGCCAAAGACGTGATCCTGGAAATGCTGCGCCGCCACGACGTCAAGGGCGGCGTCAACCGCATCATCGAGTACTACGGACCGGGGCTGGCCGGCCTGACCGCGATGGACCGGCACGTCATTGCCAACATGGGTGCTGAATTGGGCGCCACCACAACGGTGTTCCCGAGTGACGAAATGGTCCGCGACTTCCTGCGGGCCGAGGACCGCGAGGACGACTGGATCGAACTCGAGGCCGATGACGACGCCGGCTACGACGTCGACGAGACCATCAACCTCTCGGAGATCGAGCCGCTGATCGCCAAACCGTCGTCACCGGGCAACGTGGTGCCGGTCCGCGAGGTCGCCGGCGAGGAGATCGCACAAGCGGTGATCGGCTCGAGCGCGAATCCCGGCCTACGTGACTTCGCGATAGCCGCCGCGATGGTGGCCGGACGGCAGACGGCGCCGGAGGTCAGCTTCGATATCAACCCGACATCGCGAGAAATCCTGACCGATCTGACGACGATGGGAGCAACCGGGGAGCTGGTGATCGGTGGTGCCCGCATCCACCAGGCCGGCTGCATGGGTTGCATCGGCATGGGCCAGGCCCCCGCGACCGGGCGCAATTCGCTGCGCACGATGCCGCGTAACTTTCCCGGTCGTTCGGGCACCAAAGAGGATGCGGTCTGGCTGTGTTCGCCGGAGACCGCGGCTGCGTCAGCGTTGACGGGTGTGATCACCGATCCCCGCGATTGGGCTCGCGAGAACAAGGTGGACTATCCGAAGCTCGACCTTCCGCATCAGTCGGCGGTAAACACCGCGATGCTGGTGGCGCCGCTGGACGAGGAGGAAGCGCGGAAGGTCGAGCCGGTCAAGGGGCCCAATGTCTCCAGCCTGCCGGATCTCTCGCCGCTGCCCGACGAGATCGAGGCGCCGGTGTTGCTGAAGGTCGGTGACAACGTCTCCACCGATGAGATCTCGCCGGCCGGGGCGCGGGCGCTGCCCTTCCGGTCGAACATCCCCAAGCTCGCGATGTTCAGTTTCACCCAAATCGACGACTCGTATCCGGAGCGGGCCAAAGAGGCCGACGAGACCGGCCACATCATCGTCGGGGGTGACAACTACGGTCAGGGCTCCTCGCGGGAGCACGCGGCGATCGCACCCCGTCACCTGGGTTTGCAGGTCGTCATCGCCAAGTCATTCGCCCGCATCCACTGGCAGAATCTGGCCAACTTCGGCGTGTTGGCGCTCGAGTTCGATGACCCCGACGATTACGACTCCGTCGACCAGGACGACATGCTACGCATCGCCAATGTGCGCGACGCGTTGGCCGACAAGGACACCCTGCAGGTCGACAACGTCACCAAGGATTCGTCTTTTACGGTGCGGCATCGTCTTTCGCCCCGCCAGGTCAAGGATGTGTTGGCCGGTGGCCTGATTCCCCGGCTCGCCGAAGAGTAAAAATAGGACTTCCTAGACTGGGCCGGTGCGCCTCGTCTTTGCCGGTACCCCCGAACCCGCGCTACCTGCGTTGCAGAGTCTGATCGACTCACCGCGACACGAGGTGATCGCGGTGCTCAGCCGGCCCGATGCCGCGTCGGGCCGGAACGGCAAACCCAAGCCGTCACCGGTCGCCCGCCTGGCTCTGGAGCAGGGCATCCCGGTGCTGCGACCGGAGCGACCGAACTCGGCTGAGTTTGTCGCCGAACTCTCGGAGTTGCGCCCCGACTGCTGTCCGGTGGTGGCCTTCGGAGCGCTGCTGCGTGACGACCTACTGGCGGTGCCGGCACGTGGATGGGTGAACCTGCACTTCTCGCTGCTGCCCGCGTGGCGCGGAGCGGCTCCGGTGCAGGCGGCGATCGCCGCGGGCGACACCGTCACCGGCGCGACGACGTTCCAGATCGAATCCGGTCTGGACTCCGGACCGGTTTATGGAGTCGTCACCGAGGCGGTACGCCCGATCGACACCGCCGGGGATTTGCTTGACCGGCTGGCAGTGTCGGGGGCCGGGTTGCTGTCGGCAACGCTCGACGGCATCGCCGATGGGACGCTCACCCCGGTTCCGCAGCCGGCCGACGGCATCAGTGTCGCACCGAAGATCACCGTCGAGCAGGCGCAGGTGCGTTGGGACCTGCCGGCCGAAGTCGTCGAGCGTCGCATCCGCGCCGTCACACCGAACCCGGGGGCATGGACCCTGATCGGTGACCTGCGGGTCAAACTTGGGCCGGTGTATCTCGACACCGAAGCGGAGAGCCTGCCAAATTCACTGTCGCCCGGAGAGATTCACGTTGATCGTCGCAGCGTGCGAGTCGGCACCGTGTCGGACGCGGTTCGGCTCGGCCAGGTTCAGGCACCGGGGAAGAAGCTGATGAACGCCGTCGACTGGGCGAGGGGAGCCCGCCTGGACGCGTCGGTGCGTGCCTCATGAGCCCGCCGCAGGACAAACCGCGCGGCGGCCGCGCTCCGCAACGCTCGGGGCGGCCGCCGCGGCGCAAACCGCTGGATCCGGCCCGTCGCGCCGCGCTGGATGTACTACAGGCCGTGCGCGAGCGAGATGCCTACCCCAACCTGCTGTTGCCAGTTCTGTTGCGCGAGCGTGGAATCAGCGGACGCGATGCCGCATTCGCCACCGAGTTGACCTATGGCAGCAGCCGGGTGAAGGGACTGCTGGACGCGATTGTCGGTGCGGCCGCTGACCGGCCGCCAGACACCATCGACCCGGTGCTGCTCGACCTGCTGCGGCTTGGGACCTATCAACTATTGCGCACCCGCGTCGATGCGCATGCCGCTGTCTCGACCACAGTCGAGCAGGCTGCCATCGAATTCGATTCGGCGCGAGCAGGTTTCGTCAACGGCGTGCTGCGCAAGATCAGCACCCGCGACGAGCAATCGTGGCTCGACGAGTTGGCGCCTGACCGCTCGGTCGACCCGGTGGGCAACGCCGCGTTCCTGCATGCCCACCCGCGTTGGGTCGCACAGTCATTCGTCGACGCGCTGGGCGCCGCCGCCGGCGAACTCGATGCGGCCCTGGCTGCCGACGATGAGCGTCCCCAGGTGCACCTTGCCGCCCGGCCCGGTGTCCTGACCGCCGAGGATCTGGCCGCGGCCGTCGACGGCAGCGTGGGCCGATACTCGCCATATGCCGTTTACCTGCCCGCAGGCGATCCGGCGAAGATAGCGGCCGTACGCGACGGCCAAGCTCTGGTCCAGGACGAGGGCAGCCAATTGGTCGCTCGCGCACTCACTCTGGCGCCGATTGCCGACGATGCCGGCCGATGGCTGGACCTGTGTGCCGGCCCCGGCGGAAAGACTGCGCTTCTGGCCGGGTTGGCTGCCGGATCGGGTGCTCGGGTCACCGCGGTGGAGCCGGCCGAACATCGCGCCGACCTCGTCGTCCAGAACACCCGCGGACTATCGGTCGACGTATTGCGGGTCGACGGGCGCAGCAGCGGCCTCGAACCGGGGTTCGACCGGGTGCTGGTCGACGCGCCGTGCACCGGTCTCGGCGCGTTGCGGCGGCGCCCCGATGCGCGCTGGCGGCGTCAGCCTTCCGACGTGCCGGCGTTGACCCGGCTGCAACGCGAATTGCTGGCGGCCGCGATCGCGCTGACCCGGCCAGGTGGCGTGGTTCTGTACGCGACGTGCTCGCCGCATCTGGCCGAGACGGTCGGGGTTGTCGCTGATGCGCTTCGCCGGTATCCGGTGTCCGCCTTGGATACCCGGCCGCTGTTCGAGCCGGTGACCGACCTGGGAGAGGGTCCGTACGTTCAGCTGTGGCCACACCGCCAGGGCACCGACGCCATGTTCGCGGCGGCTCTGATCAAGCTGGACGGCTAGGCGCGCGTTTTACAACCGGGCCAGTAATTCGGCCTTTTTCGCAGCGAACTCGTCGTCGGAGAGGATGCCGCGCTGGTGAAGCCCCGCCAGCGACTCGATGGCCGCCACGATGGTAGCCGGGTCCCCGGCTCCGCCAGGTACGGGTGCCGAAGCCGATGCCGTTGGCGGGGTTGACGGTTGCGGCACCGCAGTAGCGGACTGGTGCTGACCTTGGCGCTGCGGGGCGGGTGCGGTCACCGGAGTTGCGGCCACCTGCTCGGCGCCGAGCTCGGACAGCGCGGATACCGCGAAGGTACCCAATTGACTGGTGAAACCGACCGAACCGTATCCGCCGCCCTGCTGTTGCTGCACACCACCGATACGGTGGTCGCCAGTATCGAAAATCCTTGTGACGCCGTTGATCTGGATTGCCAGCCGCCGAGTGCCGGGGAATATTGCATAGCGGGCATCGTTCTGTGCGCCGGTCGCGCTCGGCACCCCGAGCTCCGCCGGCCACCAGTTGCCGGATGTGAACCCGCTCGCCGCGCCCGTCGAGGCAGGAAAGACCGAGGTATTCGTCAGAAGCTGGGCCAGCTCGCCGCACAGCGCGTCGACCCGCGCCTTGAGCGCGTTGTCGAACATGTCGCCGACCATCGTCATGCCGCCTCGCATCCATTGCCCGGATCCCCCGAGCTCGGGGATGTTGAACTGAGCCATGGTCCCGCCGCCGGCATGCAGGGCGAACAACATCGCCCGTACCGCCTCGCGGGAAAGGCCGTAGCGCCCGGCGATGTCGCCGATGGCGTGTTCGGCGTCAGGAGTGACCGTTGCCTTCGTCATTGCAGATCTTTCGTCGTCGGTACCTCTTCGAGATTACGCAATATCCGCGGGGCCGGAGGAGGGCACGACAGCTACCCGGCGCTTTCGCCGCACGTGATGCCGCGGCAATCGCCAGTGCCGGTGGAGCACCCTTATAGGCTTGCGTTCATGTCAGGCAAGACCAACCGGCCGCTGATCGCTCCTTCGATACTGGCTGCCGATTTCGCCCGCCTTGCCGACGCGGCCGCCGACGTCGAAGGCGCGGACTGGTTGCACGTCGACGTGATGGACGCGCACTTCGTGCCGAACCTCACGCTCGGGCTGCCGGTGGTCGAAAGCCTGATAGCCGCCAGCGACATTCCGATGGACTGCCACCTGATGATCGACGATCCCGACCGCTGGGCGCCGCCGTACGCGGAAGCCGGGGCCTACAACGTCACGTTCCACGCCGAGGCGACCGACAACCCGGTCAGCGTGGCGCGCGACATCCGCGCCGCCGGCGCCAAGGCCGGGCTGAGCATCAAGCCCGGCACGCCGCTGGACCCCTATCTGGACATCCTCAAGAACTTCGACACCTTTCTGGTGATGTCCGTCGAACCCGGTTTCGGCGGGCAGAAATTCATCCCCGAAGTGCTCAGCAAGGTGCGCGCGGTGCGAAACCTCGTCGACTCCGGCGAGTTGACGATCCTCGTCGAAATCGACGGCGGCATCAACGCCGACACGATCGAGCAGGCCGCTGAGGCCGGGGTCGACTGCTTCGTCGCCGGATCGGCCGTCTACGGCGCCGATGACCCGGCCGCGGCGGTCGAGGCATTGCGGCGACAGGCCGGCGCCGTGTCACCGCATCTACGCCGATGACCGACCCGGCGCTCGGCCATGAGGCCGCCATGCAGCTGGCGGTTGAGCAAGCCGATCTGGTCAAGGGGAAGACGTATCCGAATCCGCCGGTCGGAGCGGTCATCCTGGACCGCGACGGCCGAGTCGTCGGTGTCGGCGGTACCCAGCGAACGGGCAGCGCCCACGCCGAGGTGATGGCGTTGCGCAGGGCTGGACGACTGGCGGCTGGTGGGACCGCGGTGGTCACCCTGGAACCCTGCAACCACGACGGCAAGACACCGCCGTGTGTCGATGCGCTGATCGCTGCGGGCATCGCGTCGGTGGTCTACGCGGTCAATGATCCGAATCCGACTGCGGCCGGGGGAGCGGCGCGGTTGGCCGCGGCCGGTGTGGACGTCGTCGGCGATGTCCAGGCCGACCTGGTCACCGCCGGACCGTTGCGCGAGTGGCTGCACAAGCAGCGCACGGGTCTGCCGCACGTGACGTGGAAATACGCCACCAGCATCGATGGCCGCAGCGCCGCCGCAGACGGCTCGAGCCAATGGATCACCAGCGATGCCGCCCGTGCGGACGTGCACCGTCGGCGCGCAACTGCCGACGCGATCGTGGTGGGCACCGGCACCGTACTCGTCGACAATCCGACGTTGACCGCCCGGCTGGCCGACGGCAGTCTCGCCGACCGCCAGCCGATGCGCGTGGTGGTCGGGATGCGCGACATACCCTCGGAGGCAAAGGTTCTCAACGACGATTCACGCACGATGGTGATTCGGACGCACGAACCGGCCGAGGTGCTCAAAGCCTTGTCCGATCGCACCGACGTGTTGATCGAAGGTGGCCCGACCCTTGCCGGGGCATTTCTGCGGGCCGGGGTGATCGACCGAATTTTGGCCTACGTCGCGCCGATCCTGCTCGGCGGACCGGTGACCGCAGTCGACGACGTCGGGGTACCGAGCATCGCCCGGGCGCTGCGCTGGCGCTACGACGACGTGCAGCGCGTCGGGCCGGACCTGGTGCTGAGCCTGGTGCCGCGGGAGTCCGCGCTCAGGAGTGACCGCCCAGGCCAGGGATGAGCATCGGTACGCGACGACGGTAGTCGCGGTATCGATCCCCGAAGACGTTGATCAGGTCGCGTTCCTCGAACTGCACTGCCAGCAGGATGTATACCGTCATGGTGGCCGCAAATATCAGGTGCCCCAACGTCATTGAAGGCGTGGCCCAAAACGCGATGATGAAGCCCGTGTATATCGGGTGCCTCACCATGCGGTACAGGAAGGGCGTCGAGAACTCATGGTCGGCAGCACGCCGGCCGTTCCACCGCGCGAGCACCTGACGCAGGCCGAACAGATCGAAATGATCGATGAGGAATGTACTGACCAGCACCATGAGCCAACCGATGGCGCCGACGGCGATCGGCAGCGCTCGCCAGGGCTGGGCGGTCACATGCCAGACATCGACTGTCGCGGGGCGCCACGCGACGAAGAGAACGATCAGACACACGTTGGTGGCCAGGACGTAGGTGGATCGTTCTGCACTGGGCGGGACGACGCGGGTCCACCAGCGCTTGAAGGCGGGCCGTGCCATGAGACTGTGTTGCACGCCGAACAGCACGAGCAGAACCGCATCGACGACCAACGTCGCGACTGTGACGGCACCGTCACCGCCGCCGTGATCGACAGTCTTGCCGACCAGCGCGACACGACCGACCGTGATGTCGGCGTTGGAGACAAATCCGATCAGGTACAGGAATACGAGCAGGAAGAGGCCATAGACCACGAAGCCGTAGATCGCGACGACAACACCCCCCGCGGCACTGCCGGCGGGGCGCGATGCAGGCTCATCGCCCTGGGTCACGGTGCTATGTTCCTCCGTCTTCAGGTCAGGTCAGCTGCTCATCGACCGGACCCGGTGCTGAGCTTGGTGCCGCGATAGACGCAGAGCGCCGTCCCGGAATCGCGGCACCAAGCTGATCAGCCGGCCAGACCGCTCTTGATGGCGGCGTCTTGCTTCTGGCCGATGTCGGTGGCGAACGCAGCCGGCACCGCGTCGTCGGGCTTGCCGTCAAACTCAAGCGTGACAAAGGCTTTGCCCTCGGTGAAGATCAACACCGTCACCGATTTCGAGCCGTCCGGTGAGGTGCCCTGAACGATCGTTCCGCCCTCGCCGACGGCGGCGGGTTGCGGTTCGCCGCCGCTCACTGCGCTGCCGAGCGCCGACTTCGCGCCATCCAGGGCGGTCGCGGCACCGGCTGAGTCCGGGAGGATCATGATGGTGTCGCCGATTTCACGGGTGTCGCCCTGGTTGCTGAAAACTGCTGCGACGCCGGATTTTCCGTTCGGGTTCTCAGTCGGGGGCGCCACGCTGAAGGTGTCGCCGGGGAGCGCGATGTCTTCGGGCTTGATCAGCAGCTTGGCGTAGCCACCCGACGCGGTGTCCGAAGAACTCGGTTCCGAGCTGGCAGAACTCTTGGCGGTGGACGATGCCGACGACGACGTCGCAGCCGGCTTGTCCGACTTGCTGCTGCAGCCGGTCACCGACAGACCCACCAGCACGGTCGCTGCTGTCACGCCCGCTACCGCGATCATCGGGGTTTTCATCAATGCGCTCCTTGTCGAGTAGCCCGTCTGTCGCGCCGTGGAGTGCGAAACATTTCGGGGTTGCTGGCACCGTAGCTGATACCGGGCTGTCAGTGCCGATTGTTATTCGGTTTTGGTGGTCCCAGTTAACCTAAAATTTACATGTATGGCAATGTATGGCACTCCTTTCGCATGCAATACTTCGCCGATTCATCTAACTCGTATGCCTGAAGGGCGGACATGGCTCACTCGTTTTCGCGGACTGTATTTGTCGCTGGTGCAATTGCGGGCACCCTGATCAGCGTCTCGGCCTGCTCGAGCGGCCCGAAGATGGTGAGCAAGGACGACATCGCCAAGCAGATCACCACCAAGATGACCGATGCGCAGGGCAACAAGCCGGATTCGGTCTCCTGCCCGGACGGGCTCAAGGGCGAGGTCGGGGCGCAGCTGAACTGCGGGATGAAGATCAAGGGGCAGGACTACAACGTCAACGTAACTGCTACCAGCGTCAAGGGTGACGACGTCGAGTTCGACATGGTGGAGACAGTCGACAAAAACCTGGTCGCCAGCAAGGTCAGCGACGGACTCACGCAGAAGGTCGGGCAGAAGCCGGACGCCGTCACGTGCCCCGACAACCTCAAAGGCACCCCGGGCTCGACGCTGCGCTGCGACCTCAAGGACGGCAACCAAACATACGGCGTCACGGTGACGGTCACCGACGTCGATGCCGGCGATGTGCACTTCGACTTCAAGGTCGATGACCAAGCAAAACAATAGACGCAAACGTTTTCCAATAAATTTCCAAACACCTGTGCGTATGGTATTCGCGCCAACATGCATAAATGGTGGCTATAGAAGGGCGGCTGATGCCAGTAAGTAAACGGTATTCGCGCGTCGCGGTGTTTGCTGCGGCGTTACTGCTGGCGTGTGCCGGCTGCAGCTCCAGCAAGTCGTCGACACCGGCGACCAGCACCAAGAGCGCGGCAGATTCGGTGCAGATCCACGGCGATGCCTCCGACCCGGTGAACAAGATCGTCGTCAACGCGATCGCCGACCTGCAGACGTACTGGGGTAGCGAGTTCCCTAAGCTGTACGGCCAGCCCTACACACCGGTCAAGGGCGGCTTCTACGCTGTCAAGCCGTCGTCCGGGCAGTTCGCACCGTGTGCGACTGCTGCCTCCGATATCTCGGGCAACGCGTTCTACTGCTCGAAGGCCGACGACGTCGCCTGGGACATCGAGCAGTTACTGCCCGATTTGCGAAAGCGTTTCGGCGACTTCGTCATTCCGGTCGTACTGGCCCACGAGTGGGGGCACGCGATCCAGGCGCGGGCCAACTTCCAGGGCCCGACGGTGGTCAAGGAGATCCAGGCCGACTGCTTCGCCGGAGCATGGGCGGCGCACGCGTCCAAGAGCGACGCCTTCAAGCCCAGCGCCGACGACCTCGACAACGCGCTGGCCGGTTTCCTGTTCCTGCGCGACGAACCGGGCACTGAGAAGCATGACCCGCAGGCGCACGGCAGTGGCTTCGACCGGGTGAACTCATTTCAGACCGGATTCGACAACGGCCCGGGGGCGTGCAAAGGGTACAAGGTAGGCGATCCGCCGGTGGTCGAGATCCCGTTCAACAGTGCAGCCGATGTGGAGAGCGGGGGCAACGCACCCTACGAGGACATCATCACCGGCGTGCCCACCGACCTGGAGGACTACTGGTCGCAGGTCTACCCGAAGTTGACCGGGCAGCCTTGGGCGCCGTTGCAGCCCGCCAAGGCGTTCAACCCGGCCGAGGCGCCCACCTGCGGCGGTCAGCCCACCACTGACTATGTGCTCTTCTACTGCGTCCCGGAGGACTACGTCGGGTTCGACGCGGTGAAGGCGATGCCCCAGATCTATTACCAGGGCGGCGATTTCGCGGTCGCCACGCTGATCGCGACCCAATACGGGCTGGCAGTGCTCTCGCACGGCGGTCAGGATGCGACCAACAAGGTCACGTCGCTGCGTGCGGACTGCATGGCCGGCGCTTGGGCGGCCAGCATTCTGCTCGAAGACCGACCGGAGAGCGGTTTCAAGATGTCACCGGGTGACCTGGACAAGGGCATCACCGCGCTGATCGTCTTTCGTGGTTCCGGCGACGTTCAGCGCCAGGGACATGGTTCGGTTCGCGTCGACGCGTACCGCGATGGCGTGATGAACGGTGCCAAAGCCTGCGTGACCCGCTAACCGTGTTCACGGTTCTGGGGTTCTCCATGGGCTTTTTGGCCCTGGGTGCTGTGGTCGCGGTGGTCGAAGTGCTGATGACCGTGCTGGTGATCGCGTTCTTCGTTTACGCGTCGCTCGCGTTGATCGGCGTGGTGGTGTTCAGCGTGATCGGCAGCCGCCGCGCCCTCGCGCGTCGCCGCAGTGGGCCAACCCGGCCCCAGATGACGCAACTGCAAGGCGCATACAACGAGGCAGGTCGACTTCCCTGATATGACAACGCACGAATATCCGCACTCGGACGACGAATTCCCGCACCGGCCGCCGGCCTATCCGGCGCCGCCCTACCCGGCAGCGCCCTACCCGCCGCCGGCCTATCCGGCGCCGCCCTACCCGGCACCGCCTGGTTGGCCGACGGCCGTGGACGCGTACGGCCGTCCCCTCTCGGACAAAAGCAAAGTCACGGCCGGGCTGTTGGGCATTTTCTTCGGATCCATCGGTCTGGGCCGGTTCTATCTCGGCTACACCGGAATGGGGGTGGCGCAGATCGCGGTGACCTGGTTGACCTGCGGCATCGGCGGGCTCTGGCCGTTGATCGATGCCATCGTCATTCTGAACGGCAAAGTGCCTGACGCGCAGGGCCGAATCTTGCGCGACTGAGAAGCGGTTATGACGCCTCTAGGGCATTGACCACCGCAATGGGCAGTCGTACCGATTCTGTACCGGGACTGCCGAATCCGGCGTAGAACATGGTCACGCTGACAAACCAGCGCATCGACGAGTTGACTGCGCTCGCGGTGGGGGGTGCGTCCGCAGGCAGCTCAGTCTGGAACGGCAGTCGTACCGGTGTGCCTTCGTTGAGTGTCACGTGTTTTTCGAGCTGCAGGGTCCGCCCGTTGAGCACTTCATCGAACCCCGGCGTGCGAGTGCGCGGATGGGAGTCTCGCTGCCACTGCCACTTCACCCGGACGTCGCCCGCGGGCAGATCCCGGCTGGGTGTGACGACGACCGTGCCCTCGATCATCTCGCCGGCCCGAAATACCCTCCGCGGCAATTCGATATCGAGCCGGCATGCGGTACTACCGGTGACTTGCTCCAGCACCCCGATGTTGGCCGGGGCGTCTTCCACGCCGGCGACCACGGTGAATTCGGCGGCTTCCTCGACATCGACACCTCGACGCTGCACGACCAGACGGCACGACCAGCCGGCGATCTGCGGTGAGGACGGCGGCGACCAGGATGGAATCCGGAATGTGGCCGATCCATCCGTGAATTCGTATGTTGGCGTGGGTAATTCGGCTGTGAGGATGGCTATCCATTCCTTGGTGTTGCGATCAGTGCCGTAGGTGGTGCCGACATCCTCGGTCAACCACATCGCATTGGTCGCGGCGGTGGCTGCCGCATCGGCGTGTCCGGCCCACCGGTAGCGAAAGTAGTTGTGATAGCCCAGTTCTAAGCGTGCCGACGTGACCTCGCGGATGGGTTTGGGCGTGTTCACCCGCACGTCGATCGACTGACGTGGTGAGACGACTGATGGCGATACGGTGACCTGCGCCCGGGCCGGGCGTAGAAGACGTCGCACTATTTCAGTTGGCTCGCGGCGTAGTCCTCGGGGCGATTCTTCTTCATCCACGCGCGGACGGGCCAAAAGATCCCCCACATAATGGAATACGCCGTGTAGTAGAGCACCGCCGAGACCAGGACTCCAAAGATCCAAGCCGGATAGACGATGATCAGGCAGAACTGCAGAAACTGTTTGATCACGACCGGGTAGCCATCGGCCTGGGACAAGACGAAACGCAGGCTCATCGACCGCAGAAGCATCCGCCCGGGTGATGTCTCCGCTTCGGCCTCGGCTTGAGCCGCACTGACGTCGCGGCCCCGCTCGGCACGGGTCAGACCGCGCTCCGGCGGCAGCGGTTCACTGGTGGTCATCGGCCAATCTCCTTTACCCGGCGCTCTGAGAGCGCAGTCGTAAGCCGCGAGGCTAGCCAGGGCGAATTGGATCCTGATTGGAGCGGTGGGGACCCGGACTACCTTCTGGTGGCCGCGGCAACCGCGGCGCGGCGTGCCAGCTGTTCATCCCACGCGTGTTCGCCGGTGGCATCGCCCACCGCCCGGGCGCGGGCAAGCAGTTGTTGAGCGTGATCGATTCGGCCGTGGTGATTCTCGATCTCAGCGAGCAAACCCAGGAAGAACGGCGTCATGACCACGCTGCCGTCGCGGGTGTAGTCGTCGAACGCCTCGAACGCGACGGCGGGATCGCCACCTGCCCCCGAAAGCGTCTGAGCCCAAACGCCGATCATCAGGGCGCATGCCCCCCATTGCGGCGAGCCGGCGGCGAGCATCTCCTGATACACGTCGTCGGCCGCGGCGACCGTGCCGTCGGTGACGCCCAGGATCGCGTCGATTTCCACCGTCACCAGCTTGGCGGCGAGGACATCGAAGTGCGCCCGCCGGCTCTGCGCCAGTTCCAGTGCGATCAGGCGTTGCCGGTGGGCGCCGGCCCGGTCTCCGCGTAGCGCCCGGCCCAGCGCCAGCCAGCAGTACACCCGTGGGTGGAAGAACACCAGCGGGTCGGTGACGGCCTCGGGTGGGGGAAAGCGCGCCATCATGGCTCCGGCGGCTGCCTCCTGCGCGTCGAGCTCGCCGCGCAGCGTGTGCAACATGACCGTGACGAAGTGACTCGATACGCCGATATCGGGGTCACCGGACGCGGCGTACTGTGCGGCCAGCCCGCTGGCCAGGGCCTGTGCTTCGTCGAGACGTCCGCGCACACAGAGCATGTAGCACTGCATCGCGACCGCGCCGTGGTAGTGCCGACCACTGGCGTGTTCACCGATCTCGAACGCACGTTGGACGGCAGTGGCAGCGGCCGAGCTGTTCTGGCCGTCGAGGATTGCATGCGCACCGGCCAGATGCAGCCATAGCGTGGCTTGGCGTTGCAGCGGTTCGGGTTTGGGGGGGAGTCTGCGGCATACCTGCAGCGCATGTTCGGCGAGGATGGCGATGTCGTCGTAGGCTGCACGGCTGAGTGCGCGCTGGATCGCGACCTCGTAAATCTCCAGAGCTGTCTCGGGATTGAGCTCGGACCCAGCCCGCCATGCATGGTCGGCGACGGAGATGACGTCCTCGTAAGCGGCAGTGGCGACACCCGCGGCGCTGTTGGCGGCGCTCGATGCATGTACCCCGGCCCGCTCGGCGCTGGGAATCTGTGCCAGAACGGCGTCATGCAGCAAGCCATGGCCGAACCGGTAGCAGCCCGGTCGGTCGGCTACCTCGTCGAGGAGTCCGGTTTCGTAGGCGGGTCGCAGCCGGGCGCGGACGGTCGACACGGACAGGTCGACGACATCGGCGAGGTCGGCGATGTCGAACTCCGCGCCGATCACCGCGGCGGCGGCAAGAGCCCGCCGGCTGGGGCGGTCGAGACGGCTCAGCCGCTGGCCGACCATGCCGGCGAGGCCTGCGGACACGTCGTCGGTGTGACCGTCGGACGCTTCATGCAGTCGGTTGTGGGCAGCCAAGACGGAGACGAGCTCCCGGATGTACAAGGGGTTTCCACTGGTTCGGTTCCAGACGTACTGCGACACTTCGTCTTTGGCCGCGGTTCCGGCAAGCGCGTCGACGAGCGCGGCGGCCGCATCAGGTCCGATACCGTCGAGGTGGATCGACCGCGCGGCTTCGAGTCGAACCAGCCGCTCGAGGGTGGACCGGTTGACCGGTCGGCCGCTACCGAAATAGGTCCAGTTTGCAATCACCTGGATCGGAACGCGGCCCAGTCGCGCGCTCAGGACGGACAACGCGTTGCCGGACGGAGGGTCGGCGAGGTGAAGATCGTCGAGAACCAGCAGCAGCGGGCGAATGGTGGACAGCTCGCACAAGGCGGCCACCACACCTTCGATGAGCGTGAAACCGGTCGCAGCCGCGCGAACACCCGAGTTCACGATGTCCTCATCCGCCCATTCCGGGACCAGCGCGTCGACCACACCCGGTGCGACGCGGCGCACCGCATTCCGACCGGGCTTGCCGAGTTCGTCCCCGAGTCGGCGTAACAGCTGAATCCACGTCCACATCAGCGGCAGCCGGATTCCAGGCGGCTGCGAGGCCCACGCGACCGCCATCTCAGTTTGGCTGGCATGCACCGAAACGGCTTGTGCAAGAGCAGTTTTCCCGATCCCGCTGTCGCCAGTCAGCAAAATCAGGCTGCCTGATCCCGCGCGGGCGCTGCTCAGCGCGGCGGTGATGGTGTCCAGTTCCGACGCTCGCCCGACGAAGGGCATCCGTCCGTGCGGATCAGGTCCAGGGGAGACAGTCGGTGCAGCGGCCGGAGGCGTGAAATGCAGGTCGGGTGATTTGTCGCAGATCTTGCGGTAGAGGGTTTGCAGCCCGTCGCCGGGTGACGTGCCGAGTTCGTGATCCAGCGCCACCCGCGCGCGGTCGAAGGCGCGAACCGCATCCGAGCTGCGCCCCGCTCGATACAGCCCCACCATCAAATGGCCCCACAGCCGTTCCTCGGTCGGGTCGGATGCGATGGCGGCTTCGATTTCAGGAACCAGGTCGCCACCGTCGCCGGACTGCAGAGCCGCATCAAACCGGGCTTCAATCGCGGTGTGGCGCAACGCGATATAACGCATCGCGTCGGCGTGTGCGAAGTCCCGATGGGTGAACTCGCCGAAAGGGTCGCCCCGCCACAACGTCAGCACCGTGCTGAGTTTGTCGAAAGCGTCCGCCGCTGCGCCGCGAACGAGTGCGGAGCGGCCATCTTTGACCAGTGCTTCAAACCGATGCAGATCGACCGAATCGTCGTCGAGCAGGGTGAGCTGATAGCCGTAAGCACGGGAGACCAGCCGCATTTTCGCCGGTGACCCGGTATCGCTCGACAGCGGCAGAACACGGCGCAGATTTGTCACGTAGGCCCGCAGCGACGCCAGGGCTTTGGGCGGGGGCTTGTCATCCCAGACAGCATCGATGAGCCGATCGACGCTGACGACCGTTCCATGATTGGCCAACAGCACGGCCAAGACGCAGCGCTGTTTGGGGCCGCCTAGAGGCGCTACTGCCCCCCCGACGCGCGCCCCTACCGCGCCGGACAGCTGGTATTCGACCATGTCCCCAAACCACCAGCGAAGTAACTGACCGTTCTAGCTGTGAAAACGATACATGGCCGAAGGTGCTACCGCGTGCGGGTTGAACCACGCCAGTGGTATCACCTGCGGAAAAGCTGTGAATAGCTGAAGCTGTCATCCATAATGAGGCCCTGATGAAGAGGCGTGACCTGGGTTTGAGGTGTGGTTCGGTGGTTCTCATCGGCACGGCGACTCTGCAGCTGACCGGTTGCGGCGCGACCGTCAAATCTGACGGCGCCGCGCGGTCGGTGTACGACGTTGTCTCCCGCCAAACTGGGTTCAAGCCGAATGATGTGCACTGCCCATCGGGTGTGAAAGCGACCGTCGGCGGCCAGTTCGACTGCAGCTTCACCGGGCCAGAGGGGCCGTACGTCGCGCACATGCGCATCACCAAGGTCGACGGCGGCAACGTGGAATTCGACGTCAAGACTTCGCCGCGCTCGCCGTAACTTCTGGAGGGCACCGTGCACCACGCTTGGAACATCGTCGGAATCGTTGTGCTGCTGGTCCTGGGAATCGCCGCGGTCCAGGCTCTCATCTGGATACCGATCATCGTGCGGTGGCGGCGCAAGGCTCGCGCCGCGTCGGCCAAGCTCGCGGCGGCCATCGAGTCCGAGACCGCGGTCCGTTTACCGGAGAAGGGTGTCTACCGCGGAGCAACGGCCCCCGGCTATCCCGTCGTCAGCAACAACGGGACCGTTGCGCTCACTGAGCGACGGCTGATCTTTGTCACTGTGACCGGCAAGCTCATCGAGATTCCGGTTGCCGAGATCATCGGTGCGCGCGAGGCGAAGGTGTTCAAATCGTCTGTGCGCGGCCGGCGTTCGCACCTGATCGTGCAATTACGGTCGGGCGAGGTCGCGTTCTACGTCCTGTCCAACGCCGATTGGATCAACGCCATCGCGTCCCTGCGAAAGGGATGAGCGGCTAGAGCCGGGGAGCAACGGGCTCGGCCTCGAGTTCCTCGGGTTCGTCGGCGTGCACGCTTCGGCTGCCGATCAACAGGCCCAGGAGGGCGCCGACCACGCACACCACGACGGTGACTTTGAAGATCTCGCCGTACATGCCGGCGAAGGCCTCGCGGTACAGGGTGGCTTGGTGCAGGACCCGCTCAGCGAGGCTGGCATCCCTGGGAAGCTGCGACGCCAACTTGGCGACAAGTTGCGGCAGCCGGTAGAAGCCCCACGCACTCAAGGAGGCGACCCCGATCAGCATGCCCGTCATACGCGCCACCACCACTGCTGCGGAGGCGATGCCGTGCTGTGCCGACGGCACTACTCGCAAGCTGGCGGAAGTCAGCGGGGCGATCACCAGTCCCAAGCCGATGCCCGCGACGGCCAGGTCGGTGTGTAAGGCCGGCAGCGAGAGGCCGAAAATGTTGTGGTGCTGGGCCAATAGGTTGATCGACCACTTCGAGATCAGCCAGTAGCCACCCGCGGCGATCGAGAGCCCGACGAAGGCCACCGCGCGGTCTCCGATCCTGGTCGCGATCGCGCCACCCACCAGCGCGCCGATCGGCAGCGCAGCCAGGAACCACAGCAGCATGATCGCGGCCTGATCCTGGTCCTTGCCGAGCACGCCCTGAGCGAACAGCTCCACATCGACCAGCGTCACCATCAACGCGGCGCCGGCACACAGCGACGAGCCGAGCGCGGACAGGAACGGCCGGAAGTGCACGCCCGCGGGCTCGATCAGCTTGGTCCGCGAAAACCGTTCCCACACAAAGAAAAGCACCGCAAATATGACGGCCCCGATGACCAGCGGTGCTCCATAACTGGGCAGCGCGTGCTTGCCGTCGGGATTGGCGTTGTACAAACCGGTGACCGCCAGACCCAGGGTGACCGCCAACAGCAATCCGCCGACGATGTCGATCTTTTCAGGCGCGGCGCTTCGGTCCCGTGACGGCAGGCTGAAGTGGATCATCACCATTGCGGCCAGTGCCAGCGGCACGTTGATCCAGAACACATCCTGCCAGCGACTGGTCAACCAGACGATGAAGATTCCGTAGAGCGGACCAAGCACACTGCCCAGCTCCTGCGCGGCACCGATCCCGCCGAGCACTCCCGCGCGGTTGCGCTGCGACCACAAGTCAGCGCCAAGTGCGAGCGTCACCGGCAGCAGTGCGCCGCTGGCCACGCCCTGGACGGTGCGGCCGACCACCAGGACATCCAGATCGGTGGACAGTGCCGTGATTACCGAGCCGATCAGGAAGGTGGCCAGGCTGACTTGGAGCAGCAGTTTGCGCCCGAATCGGTCAGATGCCCGGCCCAGCAACGGCATCGCGGCGATGTAACCCAGCAGATACCAGGTAATGATCGGGGTTATCCGCTGCAGGTGGTTGACCGGGATCCCGATGGTGCCGATGATGTCGCGCATGATCGTGACGACGACATAGGTGTCGAGGGCTCCGAGCAGGACGGCCAGGCTGCCGGCGCTGATCGCGACAACGCGCCCCGCATGATGCGGTTGGGGCGCCGTCACGAGCCCGGGGCCACGGGGGGCTTGGTGACCTGAACCGGCGCGTTCCAGTTCGACAGCGTCAGCTGAAGCGAATTACCCGGGCTCTGCTCCAGTTGGGTCTGCACCAACTGGTGGTCACCGTTTTCTTCGATCCACACCGTCGATGGCAGCGGCTGCGTTGCCTTGAGCCGGGGCATGATTCCGTTCACGGCGTCCGCCGAGACCGTTCCGGTGATCTTGATGGTGGTCTGCCCGCCGACGTTTTCCCGCGACTCGGCCTTCGGGTTGCTGAGATTGGTCAAAATATTGGCCAGACCGACGTCGGTACTGAGGATCGTGGACGGGTCGTAGAGGTCGGAGGCCTTGCCGAAGCTGTCCCACTGTCCGGGGGTGAGCGCGCCGTAGAGGGTTCCGTCGATCACCACGAACGGCGCGTCGATGTCGGAGCCGCCGAAGACGATGCTCGCATTTCCCTGAGCCGCGGTCTGTGGCGTGGTCGTCAGGTCGCCAGTCAAGGATTTGACCGGAAGGCCTTTGATCTTGCCGTTGACGGACAGGGCCAGGTGCACACTCTTGACGTTCTTGGTGCTCTGGATGGATTCCTTGATCAAGGTCGCCGCGTCCGGCAACGCACCGCCGGACGGCTTGGACGATGAGCAACCGCTGATCAGAGCGGCGGCGATCGAGAGTGCGGCGAGAACGGCGAGGATTGGGCGACGCGTCTGCATAGCTTGCAGCGTAGCGGGTCACGCTGAAGGGACGATGAAGCGCAAGCTGACCGGGACCTCGCGCAGGGGAGCGTGGTTCATTAGCCTGAGGCGGTGTTCACCGGAATAGTTGAAGAGCTGGGTGAGGTCGTCGGCAAGGATGAGCTGGGAGATTCCGCTCGCTTCACCATTCAGGGTCCGGTGGTCACCTCCGATGCCGGTCACGGCGATTCGATCGCTGTCAACGGGGTGTGTCTGACCGTTGTCGAGGTACTGCCCGGAGGCCAATTCACCGCCGACGTGATGGGCGAGACGCTGAGCCGGTCCAGTTTGGGACGCCTGGTCGCGGGCAGTCCGGTCAACCTCGAGCGGGCCGCGGCCCTGAACAGCCGGCTTGGCGGGCACATCGTGCAAGGCCACGTCGACGGCACCGGCCAGATCCTGAGTCGCTCACCCGCCGAACACTGGGAAGTCGTCCGGATCGGACTGCCCGTTGAACTGGCCCGCTACGTGGTGGAAAAGGGTTCGATCACCGTCGACGGCATATCGCTGACGGTCTCCGCGCTCGGCGACGACTGGTTCGAGGTATCGCTGATCCCGACCACCCGCGAGCTGACCACATTGGGTCCAGCCGAACCCGGAGCTCAGGTGAACCTGGAAGTGGACGTCATCGCGAAATACGTCGAACGGTTGCTCGCGAACAAGTAAGCGGTGCCCACCCCGCCGAGCTAAACCATCGTGCGTAATGCCTTCACCGCGGCGTCGGGTGTGATTCGCTGCCCGCAGCGCTCACCTGAGAGTGGGCTCCTCGTCTACGGATTCTTCCGATGTTGTTGAAGCATAGGCTGATCCGGCCGAGCAAGCGTGCTGCTGGACCTACCGATCATCAGGTGCCATCGGGCCCGTCGTGGCCGTAGGCGCCGGGGGAGCCGGGCGGTACGCCGGGACCGGCCTCCCCGCCCACCGCGCCGAAACCCCCCACGCCGGGCGCCCCAGGTACCCCGGGGGCGCCGGACGTGGAATCCGTCGCGCTTCCGCCGGGACCGCCGGCGCCGTGGTGTCCGCCCGCGCCGCCGTCGGCGCCTGCGCCACCATTTCCGCCGGGACCGGATGCGGAGCTGCCGCCGGCACCGCCCTCACCGCCCACCCCGCCGTCAGCGCCAGACCCACCGGCACCGCCGTTACCGCCGGGGTACACGTCGCGGGGGTCGCCCACAATGTGGTCGCCGCCCGCGCCGCCGTTGCCGCCGGCTCCGCCGTTGCCGCCGTCACCGCCGGCCCCACCAGTTCCGCCGGTGCCTGATCCTTGGGCCGCGCCGCCCGCACCGCCGACATGGCTGACCCCGGCGCCTCCGCCGTTTCCGCCGGCGCCACCTGGGCCCGGTTGCACGAGACTGTGGCTGGCGGGCGCACCGCTGCCGCCCTGACCGCCGGCGCCCGCTGCTCCGCCGGCTCCGCCGTCGCCGCCGTTACCTGACCCGTGAGCTGCGCCGCCCGCACCGCCGGTGTCGTGGAACGCGACTCCGCCGCCCTCCCCACCGTTACCGCCGGCTCCGCCTGGGCCGCCGTATTCGCTGTCGACGCCACCGGCTCCGGCGAGCCCGCCTGCGCCGCCAGCCCCGCCGTCACCACTGGCTCCGCCGGTCCCGCCGTCACCGCCGTTGCCTGATCCGTAGGCCTCGCCGCCCGCACCACCGGTGCCGGCGAACCCGCCGGTCCCGCCGTCACCACCGACGCCGCCGCTGCCGCCGGGGAACACGACCGTGCCGGTGCCGGAACCGGGTGTGCAGGGTCCGCCGCAGGTAGTGCTGTCCTTGCCTGCCCCGCCGGCGCCAGCTGTGCCGCCGTGACCGCCGTCACCGGCCGGTCCGGCGGCTCCGCCGTCACCGCCGTTGCCTGACCCGTAGGCCGCGCCGCCGCCGCCGCCGTCACCGCCGCCCCCGCCGACCCCACCGACCCCGCCGGCGCCGCCGGGTCCGGGGTTGCTGAATGCCAGGCCTGCTGCGCCACCGTGGCCGCCGCTACCGCCGTCACCGCCTAGCGCGCCGACCCCGCCGGCCCCGCCGACCCCGCCGTTGCCCGACCCTAGAGCCGCGCCGCCGTTACCGCCGAAGCCGCCGAAGCCGCCTTGGCCGCCGGTGCCGCCGACCCCGCCGGGGTCGCCGTCGCTAAGGACAAGACCGCCGCTGTCGCCGTTGCCGCCCCCGCCGCCGTTGCCGCCGATGCCCGCGTTGCCGCCGGCTCCGCCGTTGCCGCCGTCACCCGATGTCGCACCGCCGGTGCCACCGCTCCCGCCCGTGCCGCCGGTGCCGCCCTGGGTGCCGGACCCACTGGACCCACCGTTACTACCAGGCGCGCCGTTGCCACCGGCGCCGCCGTTGCCGCCGTTGCCGACTGATCCGCCGTTGCCGCCGGCCCCGCCGGCGGCACCGTTGCCGCCGGGGGTGATGGCGGCCAGGGCGTCACCGCCGTCACCCCCGTTGCCGCCGTCGCCGCCCGATTCGCCGTTGCCACCGTTGCCGCCTTCGCCGCCGGGCGCGCCGATCCCGCCGGCCGCGCTGTTGCCGCCGTTGCCGCCGTTGCCGGCCACCGTGCCGCCGTTGCCGCCGTTGCCGCCGTTGCCGCCAAGACCGCCGACATTGCCCGGTCCGTTGGCACCGGCGCCGTCGGTGAAGGTCCCGCTGCCGCCCTGGCCGCCGAAGCCTCCGCGCCCGGCGTAGCCGCCGTTGCTGCCGTTGGCGCCGTTACCGCCAGCGCCAAGGGCTGAGTTGCCACCGTTGCCGCCGTCGGCGCCGGCACCGCCTACGCCGGCCTTGCCACCGGCGCCCCCAGGGCCGCCGAAATGGCCCCCTGAGGCGTACCCGCCGGTACCGCCTTGGCCGCCGGAACCACCGGCTGCGGAAATGCCGGCGGACCCACCGGCACCGCCGGTGCCGGAACCGTCGGCCGCGCCGCCGGCGCCGCCGTCGCCGGCTGCACCGGCATGACCGCCGACACCGCCAGTGCCACCGGCCCCGCCGGACGCACCGGCGGCGAACTCGCCGGCCGGCCCGCCGTTGCCGCCGGAGCCGCCATACCCGCCGGCGCCGGCGGACCCGCCGCCCCCGCCGCCCCCGCCATCGCCCGAGCCCAGCGCTGTGCCGCCGGCTCCGCCTGCGCCGGCGGTGCCCCCGGCCCCGCCGCCTCCGCCGACCCCGCCGGCATAACCAGAGCATGTTTGGAAGAAGCAGTTGCCTTGGCCGTCGCCGCCGTGACCGCCGGCACCGCCGTAACCAGCGTTACCACCGGTGCCCCCGCCCCCGCCGTCTCCCGAGATCGACCCGCCGTTGCCGCCGGTACCCCCGGCGCCCCCGGCGCCGCCGGCCCCGCCGGCACTGCCTGCCGCACCCGCACCGTCGTCGCCGTTGTCGCCTGAGCCGCCGGGTAACCCAGCCGCGCCGTTGCCGCCTCGGCCGCCTTCACCGCCGTTGCCGAGCGACCCGCCGTTGCCTCCGTTACCGCCGGCCCCGCCGGCCCCGTCGCCGGTGAATCCCTGGCTCCAGCCAGTCCCTCCGGCGCCGCCGTTGCCGTGCGCACCGGTGGGCAAGACACCGTCGGCGCCGCTGACCCCCGGGCTGCCGTTGGTGTCGATGAAGTCGTTGCCGGGCTGGCCGCCGACGCCGCCGTGGCCGACAGTGCCGGGGTTGCCGCCATTGCCGCCGTTGCCGCCGGCGCCGTTGTTGATCCCGGGTTGTCCGGGTGCCCCGGCCCCGCCATCACCGGGGGTGCCGGCGTCACTGCCATCACCGCCGTTGCCGCCGTTGCCGTCGGTGCCCACGATGTCTTGGATGTTGGCGTTTCCGCCCCGACCGCCATCCCCGCCGGCCCCACCATCAGCGCCGTTGCCGCCGCTACCGCCGGCCCCGCCCGCCTCGCTGTTGGTGCCGGGCACACCGGTGGCCCCGGTGCCGCCGGCGCCGGCGGTTCCGGCGTTGCCGCCCAACCCGCCGGCCCCACCATTGCCGGGCAGCCCGTCCTTGCCGGTCACCGCGTAACCGCCGGCCCCGCCCTGACCGCCCACCCCACCTTGGGCGCCGGTTCCGGCGTTGCCGCCGTCGCCGCCGGCACCGTTGTTCACCCCGGACACCCCGGTGGCGCCGTTGACACCGTTACCGCCGGCACCGCCGTCCCCGCCGGCTCCGCCGTTGCCGCCATGGCCCGGGATCGCGCCGGCCCACGTGGCGTTGCCGCCATCACCGCCGGCCCCGCCGGCCCCACCGGCGATGCCGTCGGTGCCGTTGCCATCGGCGCCGGTGATCCCATTAATGCCAGGCACCCCGGATCCGCCGTTGCCGCCGTTGCCGGCAATATCGCCGTCGGCCTCGGCGTTCCCGCCGTTACCCCCGGTCCCACCGGTGCCATCCACGCCGTCGGCGCCATCGGCGCCGGGGGTGCCGCTTCCGGGGTCCGTTGCGGCGACGGTGGCTGCCGCGCCGGACCCTCCTGCAGCGGCGATCGCAGCCGCGCCGCCCGCACCGCCCGCGCCGCTGCCGGGGATTCCTGGGTCGCCGGGAGCGCCGCCGGTGCCGCCTCCGCCTGCGGTCGCATCGCCAACCGCCGCGGCTCCACCCGTGCCGCCCTGGCCGCCTTCACCGCCATTGCCGGAGTTGCCACCGTTGCCGTCGGCACCATGGGTGGCCAGGCCCCCGTTGCCGCCATTACCGCCGAACCCGCCGTCGCCGCCGGTCCCGCCGTGACCGCCGATGGCCCCGGCCGTAGTCGCGGCCAGACCGGTGCCGCCTTCCCCGCCCTGTCCGCCATCGCCGCCGTAACCACCGGCCCCGCCGTCACCGAGCAGGAGCCCACCGCTTCCGCCGTCACCACCCAGCCCCGCCGACATGCCCGGTATCGCCTTCCGCGCCAATCCCGCCCGGGCTGCCAGCCGTCGCGTCTAGACCGGTGGAGCCTTCGAGACCGTCACCGCCGTAACCGCCGCGCCCCGCCATCGCCGATGAGCAGCACATCCCCCCCGTTGCCACCGGCCCCGCCGTCCACGCCGTAACCGCCGGCCCCGCCATCGCCGAGAACCGCAGCCCCACCAGCACCGCCCACCCCGGAGGCATCGGTGGCGCCGTCACCGCCGTCACCGAACCAGATTCCTCCCGCATCACCGGTGGCCGCGGCTAATGTGCCGTCACCCATGCCGTTGGCACCGTCACCAATCAAGATGCCGGTGCCACCCAAGTCCTGCCACAGCGCGTTGAGCTGGGTGTCGAAGCCGTTGCCCAATGAGCTGGTGATCCAGTCCTGCTCGAGCGTGTGCAGCAACGCATCCCATGAACTAACAGCAGACATCGCATCGGCCGACAACCCAAGCACGGCCAGCGGTTCAGCCGAAGTCGCGGCCGCTGCGCCACCGATCATGGGATCCCCCAGATTGGCTATCGACCCGGCTACGGCGTCGAAAATCGCGTCGAACCCGTCCGCTTTGGCTGGTGGGGCAGCGCCCAGCGGACCGATTCCTAACGCCAACGCCGCCCCAGCAACCCCGGTCAGGCCGACCACGCGATTACGCCCGCGTGCCCTCGCGTTGCGTGACCGACGATTCCGCTTGCTCGCGTGCTGTGCCATCCAAACGTCTCCTGAGAAAAATCTGAGAAAAGACTGAAGGATTATCATGCACGCTTAAGGCACCATAAATATCAATTTCCGGACGTCGAGTCCAACAAATCGGATCTGTGTGTCTCTGGCCGGGTGACCGGTCCCGCGAGAAAGTCGCTGTCGCATACGTGCTCGCGATGATGTACCTCGAGCAGCTCATGGCGCATTGGTAAGCGGCGCGCAGCTACCTATCCATCACATGATTGCCGCGGTGACGGCGGTGATGCACCGGCGGTGAGTCTTTACAGCGGGATCCACACTCCGACGAAGTCGAAGCCCCACTGGTGGAAGCCCGAGTTCCAGATCAGGTTCTCGTTCTAGCCGTAGTAATTGCTCGGTCCGTCGTTGAATATGGTGAGCGGCTGATCGCGAACAGTAAGCGGTGCGTGCCTGGCGCTTATCGCTCGATGTTGGGATCGCCGTCGATGTGACGGCGATGCGGCGGAGGTTCGGGCGGCAGTTGGCCGGGATCCGCCGGGCCGTCGACATTCGGTACAGGACCCGGCGAGGGCGAAGGCGCCGGCTCCTCGAACGCCCAGGTTCCTCTGGTGGCGGATGCCGGTGCGATGCAATGTGCCGATGTCGGAAGGCCGACGAGCGATGACGCCGGAAAGCACTAGGCCGACAATCAGGACGCGGGTGCGCCGGGTCAAGGGCAACGTCGCCATTCGCCCAGACTAACCCGGAGAACGCCCACACCCGGAAAGGGCAACGCCCGCTCCGCCGATCGGCGAAGCGGGCGTTTGGTGAGGTGAGTCTTTACAGCGGGATCCACACTCCGAAGAAGTCGAAGCCCCACTGGTTGAAGCCCTGGTTCCAGATCGGGTTCTCGTTGTAGCCGTAGTAGTTGATCGGTCCGTTGTTCCAACGCCCTCCTGGCGGGGGAAGCGGCCGGCCCCAGTTGGGGTGCGGCGGCTCGCCGGCGCCCCACGGCGCGGGTCCGTTGCCCCACGGCGCGTTGTTGAAGTAACCGCGGTGATCGTCACCGTGCCATGCAGCGCCGGGTCCACCCGGGCCGCCCGGTCCGTGATCGCCGGGTCCACCCGGGCCGCCGGGTCCGTGATCGCCGGGTCCACCCGGGCCGCCGGGTCCGTGATCGCCGGGTCCACCCGGGCCGCCGGGTCCGTGATCGCCGGGTCCACCCGGGCCGCCGGGACCGTGGTCACCGGGTCCACCCGGGCCTGGTCCACCCGGTCCGCCCGGCCCGTGACCGCCGGGCCCGCCCGGCCCGGGACCACCCGGTCCACCGGGTCCACCGCCGCCCGGGCCACCGGGCCCGCCGGGACCGTGGCCGCCGCCTGGATCCTGCGGTGCGTGGTTGACCGCGGGCGCGCTGTGGCCACCAGGTTGCGGCCCGGGTGCAGCGCTGGCGATACCGGTGCCCACCCCCAGAGCGGCGGCGCCGAGGGCGCCTGCGATGGTCGCTCCGGCCATCATTTGCTTAAGTTTCATGGTCCTTCACCTGTCTAGTCGGGTAATAAGCGGACGCTTGCCCCCACGTGTTGAACGGTAGATAGGCTTGCTATGAATCAGCTACGAGCCCCCTCTGGAAATCTTTTGCGGATTTGCCCGTTACGAGTCGCCCCGACGAAGCTGTCCAGTCAGTGAGCAGTGGCAATAACTACGGCCACGTGGTGGTTCATACTGGACACAACACCTGAGGAGGTCAGGTGTGTTTCTCTGACTAGGTGGCTGCGATGACGAGGTTGGACTCGGTCGAGCGCGCGATCGCCGACATCGCGGCGGGCAAAGCTGTCGTCGTCGTTGACGACGAGGACCGGGAAAACGAGGGCGACCTCATCTTCGCGGCGGAGAAGGCGACCCCGGAGTTGGTCGCTTTCATGGTGCGCTACACGTCGGGCTACCTGTGCGTGCCCCTGGACGGGGAGATCTGCGACCGACTCGGCCTGCTGCCGATGTATGCGATCAACCAAGACAAGCACGGTACGGCCTACACGGTGACGGTCGACGCGAAATATGGTGTCGGTACCGGCATTTCGGCGTCAGACCGCGCGACGACCATGCGGCTGCTTTCCGACCCGGCCAGTGTCGCCGAGGATTTCACCCGACCCGGTCACGTAGTTCCGTTGCGCGCCAAGGACGGTGGCGTGCTGCGCCGCCCCGGCCACACCGAAGCCGCCGTCGACCTCGCCCGGATGGCCGGACTGTCGCCGGCCGGAGCGATCTGTGAGGTCGTCAGTCAAAAAGACGAAGGCGCGATGGCGCAGACGGACGAGCTCCGGGTCTTTGCCGACGAGCACGGCCTGGCCCTGATCGCCATCGCCGACCTGATCGAGTACCGCCGCAAACACGAGAAGCACATCGAGCGGATCGCCGAGGCCCGTATCCCTACGCGGCATGGGGAATTCCGCGCGGTCGGTTACAGCAGCATCTACGAAGACGTCGAGCATGTGGCGTTGGTCCGCGGTGAGATTGCCGGACCCAACTACGACGGCGATGACGTGCTGGTACGCGTCCACTCCGAATGTCTTACCGGCGACGTGTTCGGTTCTCGCCGCTGTGACTGCGGCCCGCAACTGGACGCCGCGATGGCGATGGTCGCTCGCGAAAACCGTGGTGTCGTGCTCTACATGCGCGGCCATGAAGGGCGCGGCATCGGCCTGATGCACAAACTGCAGGCCTACCAGTTGCAGGATGCCGGCGATGACACTGTCGATGCGAACCTCAAGCTCGGATTGCCCGCTGACGCAAGGGATTACGGCACCGGCGCCCAGATCCTGGTCGACCTTGGAGTCCGCTCCATGCGACTGCTGACCAATAACCCCGCGAAGCGGGTCGGCTTGGACGGCTACGGCCTGCACATTCTTGAGCGGGTGCCGTTGCCGGTGCGGGTCAACGCGGAGAACATCCGCTACCTGATGACCAAGCGCGACCGGATGGGGCACGACCTGGTCGGTCTGGACGATTATCATGAATCCTTGAATCTGCCAGGTGAATTCGGCGGTGCGCTGTGACTGAAGGGCGCCGCATATGAGCGGTGCCGGTGTACCCGACATCGCGTCGCAGAACGCTTCCGGACTCACGTTGGCGATCGTGGTGAGCACCTGGCACAGCCAGATCTGCGATGCGCTGCTGAGTGGTGCTCAGCGCATCGCCGACGACTGGGGTGTCGAAAATCCCACTGTGGTGCGCGTGCGCGGTGCGATCGAGATTCCGGTGGTCGCACAGGCTGTGGCCCGAGACCACGACGCCGTCGTCGCGCTGGGTGTGGTGATCCGCGGGCAGACACCGCATTTCGACTACGTCTGCGACGCGGTAACCCAGGGGCTGACCCGGGTTTCGCTGGACGAGTCCACCCCGGTCGCCAACGGTGTGCTGACCACCAACAACGAAGCGCAGGCCCTCGACCGAGCGGGACTACCGGACTCCGCTGAGGATAACGGCGGTCAGGCGACGGCCGCGGCACTGAGCACCGCGCTGACTCTGCGCCAGCTACGCGGGAAGTCGTGAGTGCCAAACCCGACCAGGACACCTGGGATGCCGAACTTCGGCCCCACCTGACGCCCTATGTGGCCTACGCCGTGGCGGTTGTTCTGGTCGTCGCGCATTTGGTGATCGGCCTGCTCCTCAAGATCGGATCCACCGGCGTGATCTTCCAAACTTCGGATCAGATTGCAATGGCGGTGCTCGGCGTCGTTCTCGCGGGACTCGTGCTGCTGTTCGCCCGGCCACGGTTGCGGGTCGGCGCGGCCGGCCTGTCGGTGCGCAATGTGCTCAGCGACCGACTGGTGCCCTGGGACGACCTTGTCGGCGTGTCGTTTCCCGTCGGTGCCCGCTGGGCGCGCATCGACCTTCCCGACGACGAATATGTGCCGTTGATGGCCATCCAGTCCGTTGACAAAGACCGCGCCGTGGCCGCGATGGACACCGTCCGGGGTCTGCTGTGGCGTTACCGTCCAGACCTCGCAACGCGCTGAATTGTCGGCGGGTGAGTCTATAATCGAATGTATGTTCGAATTGTATTACGCTTCGCGTCCGACCTCGGAGTCGGCTGCGCTGTTGGATCGAATCCGCGAGGCTGGTCGAACGGAGGCGCAGGCGGCCGCACGGCGCCTGGTTGAGGTCGCCGAACTGTTCACGGTGCGCCTGCGGGATTCAGGGGAGCAGGCTGACTTTGCCATGGACACCTGGGACGCTGTCGCGGCCCAAGTAGCAGGCGCGTTGAACTGCAGCATCGGGATGGGTTCGAGTTACTTGCGTTATGCGGTGGCCTTGCGGGACCGACTGCCCCAGGTGGGCAAAGTATTTCAGGCGGGTGGCATCGACTATCGCGCCTTTCAAACCATCGTGTTCCGGACAGATTTGATCACCGATACCGAGGTGCTGGCGCGAGTCGACACAGTTCTCGCGGTGCGGCTTTCCCGGTACCCGTCGTTGACGCGCGGGCGGTTGGCCGCGGAAGTCGATCGGGTGGTGGCTACCGTCGATCGGGACGCGGTGCGGCGGACCAAGGAGGCCATCAGGGATCGTTACGTCGACGTCGTCACCGACGAGACGGGGATCGCGTTCGTCACGGGAACTGTGCTGGCCGCCGCTGGGCGTGCCCTTGACCTTCGGCTGGACGAGCTGGCGAAGACGGTATGCGAGGCTGACCCCCGCTCGCGCGAGCAGCGACGCGCAGACGCCTTGGGCGCGTTGACCGCCGGTGCAGATCGGCTGGTGTGCGGCTGTGGATCCACCGCTTGCGACGCCGCGGCGGGGGTGAGCAAAAGCAATGTTGTGATCCACGTGGTCGCCGATCAAGCCAGCGTCTACGGCAGTGGACGGACGCCGGGCGTGGTGCTTGGTGCTGAAGGCCTGATAACGGCGGAGATGGTTGCCGAACTGGCCAAGCACGCTCAATTGCAGCCGATTATTCCGCCGCCCGATGCGCCCGAGCCGCGCTACATCCCGTCGGCCAAGCTTGCCGACTTCGTGCGGTCCCGCGACGTCACGTGCCGGGCCCCTGGCTGTGACCACCCCGCCTTCGACTGCGATGTGGACCATACGATCGCTTACTACGCCGGCGGTTGGACGCATGCGTCCAATCTGAAGGCGCTTTGCCGAAAACATCACTTGCTGAAGACTTTCGGAGGCTGGCGCGATAAACAGCTGCCCGACGGTTCCGTGATCTGGCTTCTCCCTGACGGGCACACCTACGTCACCATGCCCGGCAGTGCGCTGCTGTTCCCGAATCTCTGCGTGCCGACCGGCGACCTGGCTCCGGCCCAGCCGTCCAAAGTTACGCAGTGCAGCAATCGCGAGATGACGATGCCAACCCGCACTCGCACGCGCAGACAGAGCCGCGCTCACCGTATCGATGCAGAGCGTCGACTTAATCGGCGTCTACGCGCCGCTGCCACGCCCACGCCCGCTTACGACACCGCACCGCCACCCTTCTAAACGACGACTAGCCTTAGACACCGTGGCTGATCCCGCGACCTACCGCCCTGCTCCCGGGTCCGTCCCGGTCGAGCCCGGCGTGTACCGGTTCAGCGATCCGCACGGCCGGGTGATCTATGTCGGCAAGGCAAAGAGCCTGCGCAGTCGGCTGAACTCCTACTTCGCTGACATCGCAAGCCTGCATCCGCGCACTCGCCAGATGGTGACAACCGCTGCCAAGGTGGAGTGGACGGTGGTCAACACCGAGGTCGAGGCGCTGCAGCTGGAATACAACTGGATCAAGGAGTTCGACCCTCGGTTCAACGTCCGCTACCGCGACGACAAGTCCTACCCGGTGCTCGCGGTCACGCTGAACGAGGAATACCCGCGGCTGATGGTCTACCGCGGACCGCGCCGGAAAGGCGTCCGCTATTTCGGGCCCTACTCGCATGCCTGGGCCATCCGGGAAACTCTGGATCTGTTGACCCGGGTCTTCCCGGCGCGCACCTGCTCGGCTGGAGTGTTCAAGCGGCACAACCAAATCGACCGCCCATGCTTGCTGGGCTACATCGACAAATGTTCGGCCCCGTGCGTCGGGCGGGTCAGTGCCGAACAACATCGGCAGATCGTGCAGGACTTCTGCGATTTCCTGTCCGGCAAAACCGACAGGTTCGCCCGTGAGCTGGAGCACCGGATGCACGTGGCGTCCGATGAACTGAGTTTCGAGCGCGCCGCACGGCTACGCGACGACCTCGGTGCACTGAGACGGGCTATGGAGAAGCAGGCGGTAGTCCTTGGTGACGGTACCGACGCTGACGTGATGGCCTTCGCCGATGACGATCTCGAAGCCGCCGTCCAGGTGTTCCACGTCCGCGGCGGGCGGGTCCGCGGCCAGCGCGGCTGGATCGTCGAAAAGCCCGGTGATCCCGACGATTCCGGTGAGGCGCGACTTGTCGAGCAGTTCCTGACTCAGTTCTACGGTGACCAGGCCGAGCTTGGTGGGGCCGCCGATGAATCCACCAACCCGGTGCCTCGCGAGGTTTTGGTCCCGTGTCTGCCGCCGAACGCGGAGGAGCTGACCACCTGGCTGTCCGGTCTGCGCGGGTCGCGGGTGAATTTGCGGGTACCGCGCCGCGGCGACAAGCGGGACCTGGCCGAGACCGTGCAACGCAACGCCAAAGACGCCTTGCAGCAACACAAGCTGAAGCGGGCCGGCGACTTCACTGCCAGATCCGCTGCGCTGCAGAATATTCAAGAGGCACTCGGTTTGGCTGACGCGCCACTGCGGATCGAATGTGTTGACATCAGCCACGTGCAGGGCACCGACGTTGTGGGGTCGCTGGTGGTGTTCGAAGACGGGTTACCGCGCAAGTCCGATTACCGCCACTTCGGGATCCGGGAAGCGGCCGGCCACGGTCGCTCTGACGACGTCGCGTCGATCGCCGAGGTCACCCGCCGTCGTTTCATTCGGCACGTCCAAGACCAAGAGGACTCGAAAGTGCTTTCCCCCGAAGGTAAATCGCGCAAATTTGCTTATCCGCCCAACCTGTATGTGGTCGACGGCGGCGCTCCGCAGGTCAACGCGGCCAGTGCAGTGCTCGAGGACTTGGGCGTCACCGACGTTGCGGTGATCGGCTTGGCCAAGCGACTCGAAGAGGTGTGGGTGCCTTCGGAGCCCGATCCGATCATCCTGCCGCGCAACAGCGAGGGGCTCTATTTGCTGCAGCGGGTGCGCGACGAAGCACACCGTTTCGCGATCAACTATCACCGGAGCAAGCGGTCCAAGCGGATGACCGCGTCGGCGCTCGACTCGGTCCCCGGACTGGGTGAGCATCGCCGCAAGGCACTCGTTACTCATTTCGGCTCACTGGCCCGGCTCCGGGAGGCTACGGTCGACGAGATCACGTCCGTTCCGGGCATCGGGGTTGCGACCGCCACGGCCGTGCTCGACGCTCTGCGGGGCGACGCCCCCGGATCGAACGACGCTGGAACGGACAACGCTGGAACGGACGACGCTGGAACGGACACCGCGGAGCAAGACCGGATCGCGGAACGGGCATCGGGATGACAGGCGAGGGGATGGACGGTCCGAAGCAAGCCGGGTCGCTGGAGCAGGCTGACAGTCACCCTGCCACAAGCGAATCCGGTATCGACGTGGTGCTTGTCACCGGATTGTCCGGTGCTGGTCGTGGCACTGCGGCCAAGGTGCTCGAGGACCTCGGCTGGTATGTCGCCGACAACCTGCCGCCTCAGTTGATCACCCGGATGGTCGACCTCGGCCTGGATGCGGGATCCCGGATCACACAGCTGGCCATCGTGATGGACGTCCGATCGCGCGGGTTCACCGGCGACCTGGATTGGGTGCGCAACGATCTGGCTACTCGCAACATCACCCCGCAGGTGTTGTTCATGGAGGCTTCCGACGACATGTTGGTCCGTCGCTACGAACAGAATCGCCGCAGCCACCCGCTCCAGGGCGAGCAGACACTGGCCGAAGGTATCGCCGCCGAGCGCGAGATGTTGGCTGCGGTTCGCGCGACCGCCGACCTGATCATCGACACCTCGACGCTCGCGGTGCGCGAGCTGCGGGAAGGCATCGAACGCGCCTTCGGTGGCGAGACGGTCGCGCAGACCGCCGTCACCGTCGAGTCCTTCGGCTTCAAATACGGTCTGCCGATGGACGCCGATACCGTGATGGACGTCCGCTTCCTGCCCAATCCCCACTGGGTCGACGAGCTACGCCCGCTCACCGGTCAACACCCTGATGTCCGTGACTACGTGCTTGCCCAGACCGGAGCGGCGGAGTTCTTGGAGACATACCATCGGTTGCTGTCCTTGATTGTCGACGGCTACCACCGGGAGGGGAAGCGCTATATGACTGTGGCGATCGGCTGCACCGGTGGTAAACATCGCAGCGTCGCCATCGCCGAGGCATTAGCGCGACTGCTTGAGCCCGACAAGCAGCTGACGGTGCGGGTACTGCACCGGGATCTGGGCCGCGAATGAGTCGGCGGATCGTAGCCCTGGGTGGAGGGCACGGCTTGTACGCCACGCTGTCGGCTGCCCGGCGACTGACTCCGCACGTAACCGCAATCGTCACCGTCGCCGATGACGGCGGGTCATCGGGGCGCCTGCGCAGCGAGCTCGACGTGGTGCCGCCGGGGGATCTGCGAATGGCGTTGGCGGCCTTGGCTTCTGACAGCCCGCAGGGCCGACTGTGGGCGACCATCTTGCAGCACCGGTTCGGCGGGAGCGGTGCCCTGTCGGGCCACCCGATCGGCAACTTGCTGCTGGCCGGACTCAACGAGGTGCTGGCCGATCCGGTTGCCGCGCTCGACGAAGTCGGTCGGATTCTGGGCGTGCGGGGCCGGGTGCTGCCGATGTGCCCGATCGCACTGCAGATCGAGGCCGACGTCTCCGGACTGGAAAGCGACCCGCGAATGTTCCGGGCGATCCGCGGACAAGTGGCGATCGCGACCACACCGGGCAAGGTCCGCCGGGTGCGACTGCTCCCCGGCGATCCGCCGGCCACCCGTCAGGCTGTCGACGCGATCATGTCCGCCGATCTAATCGTGCTGGGTCCCGGCTCGTGGTTCACCAGCGTGCTGCCGCACGTGCTGGTGCCCGAATTGGCCGCGGCGTTGCAGGCGACCACGGCCCGTCGTGCGCTGGTGCTCAATCTGGTGGCCGAACCGGGGGAGACGGCCGGGTTTTCGGTCGAGCGCCATCTGCATGTACTTGCCCAGCACGCGCCCGGTTTCACCGTTCACGACGTGATCATCGACGCCGAGCGGGTGCCGAGCGAGCGCGAGCGCGAGCAGCTGCGGCGGACCGCAACTCTGCTCAACGCCGAGATTCAATTCGCCGACGTGGCGAAGCCTGGTACACCTTTACATGACCCGGCCAAACTGGCCGCGGCGCTGGACGGAGTCGGCGTGCGCGATCCGGGACGGCCGCCGCCAGCTGCGACGTCCGCCGACGCATCGGCGATCGAGCAAGAACGTCAGCGACTCGGCACCGATGGACCGGGTCGCAACGGACCGAGGGGTGACGACGAGTGGCGATGACGGCCGAAGTCAAAGACGAGTTGAGCCGCTTGGTGGTGACCGCGGTGAGCGCGAGGCGCGCTGAAGTGACGGCGTTGCTGAGATTTGCCGGCGGCCTGCACATCGTCGCGGGCCGGGTGGTTGTCGAAGCCGAAGTGGACCTGGGCAGCATCGCGCGGCGGCTGCGGAAGGACATCTTCGATCTGTACGGCTACAACGCTGTTGTACATGTGTTGTCTGCCAGTGGAATTCGTAAGACCACGCGCTATGTGTTACGCGTTGCCAACGACGGTGAGGCATTGGCTCGACAGACCGGGTTGCTCGATCTGCGTGGTCGGCCGGTGCGTGGCTTGCCGGCCCAGGTGGTCGGCGGCAGCATCGGTGACGCCGAGGCTGCCTGGCGCGGCGCCTTCCTGGCGCACGGTTCGCTGACCGAGCCGGGTCGTTCGTCGGCGCTGGAGGTCAGCTGCCCGGGCCCAGAGGCTGCGCTTGCGCTGGTGGGCGCCGCTCGCCGGCTCGGCATCAGCGCGAAGGCCCGGGAGGTTCGCGGCGCCGACCGGGTAGTGGTGCGCGACGGCGAAGCCATCGGAGCGCTGCTGACCCGGATGGGCGCCCAGGACACCCGGTTGATCTGGGAGGAGCGGCGGATGCGCCGCGAGGTCCGGGCCACGGCTAATCGGCTGGCCAACTTCGATGACGCCAATCTGCGACGCTCGGCGCGTGCCGCGGTTGCCGCCGCCGCCCGAGTGGAACGTGCACTGGACATCCTGGGCGACACCGTCCCTGATCATCTGTCGGCAGCAGGCAGGCTGCGCGTCGAACACCGGCAGGCCTCGCTGGAGGAGCTGGGCCGGTTGGCCGACCCACCGATGACGAAAGATGCTGTGGCCGGGCGTATTCGGCGACTGCTGTCGATGGCTGATCGCAAGGCCAAAGTCGACGGGATCCCGGACACGGAGTCTGCCGTGACCCCGGATCTGCTGGAAGACGCCTAGAGGCCGACGCTGGTCAGTTCGGTCAGCAACGTCAGGGTTTCCGACGTGCTCTGCACGTCGTTCGCTATGCCCAGTGCATCGGCGATGATCGAGGCGTTGCCATCGGTGATCCCTGCGGGACTACCGTTGGCCAATTGCTCTCCGAGGTTCACCACGATGTTGTCCAGGTTCAGTTCGTTGGTATACAGCGCGCTCAGGTCGGAGACAAGCAGGGGATTCGTCTCGTCTTGCGCGGTGATCGTCGGCAGGAACGCGATGGACTGGTTGATCTGGTCCTGGAAAGTCAAGGCTTCGGCGATCAGCGGCAACTCTTTGGAATCCGTGGCGGCCACGATGGGCGGCAGGTCAGGGAATTGAAGGGCGCTGATGTCGTCGGCCGATTTGGTGCCCTCAGTCCCTATCGCTCCGAGGTCGCTTGTTGCAGTTGCGTCCGTTGGAAAGGGGTCTTGCCCTAACTCAATCCCGCTGACGCTGAGCAGGTTATACGGCTGTAGGAGATTGCCGAAAAAGAACGAGTCTTCGTAGGAGCCGAAGGCGTCGGCGAATGTGACCGCGTCGCCGTAGATAGACGAAATGTCGGAATAGGCACCACCCACGTCGGCCTGGGCGAGTGGGCTCGCGAGCAGTGCGATGAAAGCTGCTCCTGCGCCCGCCGTCAGCAACTGAGTGCGTGGGCTGAGGTTGACCATTGATTTCCTTAACAGATCCCAAGAGGTGACGACATGTTCGTACCGGCGGCCACTCGACGAAGTCAACGAATCGACGGACACTCACAGCAATCCTCAAGACAGGCTTGGTAATCCCGCTAGATTGATCTCGCCAACGGTGGCAGACCTGAAACGAGGCCGTGATGGGATTCATCACCCCGGATCTTCCGGACGTCGACCCCGAGACCTGGCACACCCGGTCTGCAGCAGACCGGCTGCAGGTAGTGACTCGGCATTGGGTCGAGCACGGCTTCGGCACTCCGTCGGCGATCTACCTGCTGTACGTGTTCAAGATTGCCGCCTACGCCGCGGGCGCGGCCGCGGTCATCTCGCTGACCCCAGGTCTGGGAGGGGTGGCCGACATTTCGGTGTGGTGGACGCAGCCGATCGTCTATCAAAAATTCATTGTCTTCACGATGCTGTTCGAGGTCCTGGGCCTGGGCTGCGGGTCGGGACCGCTGACCGCGCGATTCTGGCCGCCGATCGGTGGGTTCCTGTACTGGTTGCGACCCAAGACAATTCGGCTGCCGCCCTGGCCGAACGAGGTTCCGTTCACTCGGGGTGACACCCGCACCATCTTTGACGTCGCCCTGTATGTGATCGTGCTGGCTTCCGGCGTCTGGGCGTTGCTCGCTCCCGGGCACGGCGGGTCGGTCACCGACAGCGGCGACGTGGGCTTGATCGACCCACTGCTGCTGCTGCCGACGATTGTCGCCTTGGCGCTACTTGGCCTGCGCGACAAGACGGTCTTCTTGGCTGCCCGCGGTGAGCATTACTGGCTGAAGCTGTTGATTTTCTTCTTCCCGTTCACCGACCAGATCGCCGCTTTCAAGGTCGTCATGCTTGGACTGTGGTGGGGCGCGGCGACTTCCAAGCTGAACCACCATTTCCCGTACGTCGTGGCGGCAATGACGAGCAACAACCCACTGCTGCGCGGCAGACCGTTCAACTGGTTGAAGCGCAAGCTGTACCGCGATCCGGTCAACGACCTTCGCCCCACTTGGATTCCGAAAGTGATGGCCCATGTCGGCGGAACCACGGCGGAAATGATCGTTCCCGCGGTCTTGGTCTTTGGCGCAGGCAATCATCCGTGGCGGTGGGCCCTGATCGCCTTCATGGTGATCTTCCACCTCAACATCATCTCCAACCTCCCGATGGGTGTTCCGTTGGAGTGGAACGTCTTTTTCATCTTCTCGCTCTTCTACCTGTTCGGGCACTACGGCAATATCACGATCTACGACCTCAATTCGCCGCTGCTGCTGGCGATGTTGCTGGCCGCGCTATTGGTGGTGCCAATTGTGGGAAACATGTTCCCGCAACAGATTTCCTTCTTGCCGGCGCTGCGTTACTACGCGGGCAACTGGGCGTCCAGCGTGTGGTGCTTCCGTGACGGGGTCGAAGCGAAAATCGAGGCCGATGTCGTGAAAAGTTCGGCGCTGACCGTCAAACAACTTGCCGGACTGTACGACCCGGCAACCGCGGAAATCATCAGCGACAAAGCTCGGGCCTTCCGGGCCATGCATGTCCACGGTCGCGCGCTAAACGGCCTGTTGCCGCGCGCGCTGGACAACGAAGCGGACTACGCGCTGCGAGAGGGGGAGACCGTCGCCGGGGCGCTGATCGGCTGGAATTTCGGCGAAGGTCATCTACACAACGAGCAGTTGGTGCAGGCGGTGCAGCGGCGGTGCCAGTTGGAGGAGGGTGATCTGCGGGTGATCATCCTGGAGGGTCAGCCGATCCAGACCAAAAAGCAGTGGTATCGCATCGTCGACGCCAAGACCGGCTTGATCGAGGAGGGCTACGTCGCCGTCGACGACATGCTGGCGCGCCAGCCCTGGCCCGAGCCCGGCGACGAACTGCCTGTTCACCCCATCACCACGCGGTGAACGGCCCGGTCGGCGTGACCTAAACCACCGAATTCGCGAGGCATTGCCGCAGCTACTAGGCTGGCAACGAGCATTTCGTCAGCCACGAAGGAGAGACACGTGACGGTCCGCGTAGGCATCAACGGCTTCGGTCGAATCGGGCGTAACTTCTACCGGGCGCTGCTGTTGCAGCAGGCGGCGGGCGCCGACACCGACATCGAGTTGGTCGCGGCAAACGACCTCACCGACAATGCGACGCTCGCGCATTTGCTGAAGTTCGACTCGATCCTGGGCCGGCTGCCCTACGACGTCAGCCTCGAAGGCGAGGACACCATCGTCGTCGGCGACCACAAGATCAAGGCGCTGGAGGTCAAAGAGGGCCCGGCCGCGTTGCCGTGGGGCGACCTCGGCGTCGACGTCGTCGTCGAGTCCACCGGCATCTTCACCAACGCCGCGAAAGCCAAGGGCCACTTGGATGCCGGCGCCAAAAAGGTGATCATCTCCGCGCCCGCCACCGATGAAGACATCACCATCGTGCTGGGCGTCAACGACCACAAGTACGACGGCAGCCAGAACATCATCTCCAACGCGTCGTGCACGACCAACTGTCTCGGGCCGATCGCCAAGGTGCTGAACGACGAATTCGGCATCGTCAAGGGCCTGATGACTACCATCCACGCGTACACGCAGGATCAGAACCTGCAGGACGGTCCGCACAAGGACCTGCGCCGTGCCCGCGCCGCGGCGCTGAACATCGTGCCGACGTCGACCGGCGCCGCCAAGGCGATCGGTCTGGTCCTACCCGAACTCAAGGGCAAACTGGACGGCTACGCGCTGCGGGTGCCGATCCCCACCGGCTCGGTCACCGACCTCACCGTCGAACTGGCCAAGTCGGGCACCGCAGCGGAAATCAACGCCGCGATGAAGGCCGCCGCCGACGGCCCGATGAAGGGCATCCTCAAGTACTACGACGCGCCGATCGTCTCCAGCGACATCGTCACCGACCCGCACAGCTCGATCTTCGACTCGGGCCTGACCAAGGTGATCGACAACCAGGCCAAGGTGGTGTCCTGGTACGACAACGAATGGGGCTACTCCAACCGGCTCGTCGACCTGGTCGCGCTGGTCGGCAAGTCCCTGTAGCCGTGGCTATCCGCAACCTGGACGATCTTCTCGCGCAGGGAGTTTCGGGTCGTGGCGTGCTTGTGCGCTCCGACCTGAATGTGCCGCTCAACGACGGCGCCATCAGCGACCCGGGTCGTATCACCGCGTCGGTGCCAACGATCAAAGCGCTGGCCGACGCCGGCGCCAAAGTGGTCGTGACCGCGCATCTCGGCCGCCCCAAGGGCGAGCCCGATCCGACACTGTCACTGGCGCCGGTCGCCGCGTCGCTGGGTGAGCAACTGAGTAAGAACGTGCAGTTGGCCGATGACGTTGTCGGACCCGACGCTCGGGCCCGAGCCGGAAGTCTGGGCGACGGGGACGTCCTACTGTTGGAGAACATCCGATTCGATCCGCGGGAAACCAGCAAGGACGATGGTGAGCGGTTGGCGCTTGCCAAAGAGCTGGCCGAATTGGTTGGCAGCACAGGCGCTTTCGTCTCCGACGGGTTCGGGGTCGTGCACCGCAAGCAGGCTTCGGTATACGACGTCGCGACGCTGCTGCCGCACTACGCCGGCAAATTGGTGGCCGAAGAGGTCGGTGTGCTCGAGCGCTTGACCGATTCGACGAAGCGGCCTTACGCGGTGATCCTCGGCGGCTCCAAGGTCTCCGACAAAATCGGCGTGATCGAGCAGTTGGCCACCAAAGCCGACAGCATCGTGATCGGCGGCGGCATGTGCTACACATTCCTGGCCGCGATGGGACTTTCGGTGGGAACGTCCCTGCTGCAGACCGAGATGATCGACACCTGCCGGCAACTACTCGACACCTACGCCGACGTCATCCGGTTACCCGTCGACATCGTGGTGGCCGACAATTTCGCGGCCGATTCGCCGTCCAAAGTTGTTGCTGCCGACGCGATTCCGGACGGCAAGATGGGCCTGGACATCGGACCGGGGACGGTTATCCGGTTCACCAAACTGTTGAGCAACGCGGAAACCATCTTCTGGAACGGCCCGATGGGGGTCTTTGAGTTCCCGGCATTCGCCGCGGGCACCAAGGGCGTGGCCGAAGTGATCGCCAAAGCGACCGCCAAGGGCGCCTTCAGCGTCGTGGGCGGTGGCGACTCGGCCGCCGCGGTGCGGGCGCTGGGTCTACCTGACGACGGCTTCTCGCACATTTCCACCGGCGGCGGGGCATCGCTGGAATACCTTGAGGGTAAGACGCTGCCCGGCCTCGAAGTGTTGGATACCTGAGCAAAGGACGACGATGAGTCGCAAGCCGCTGATTGCCGGCAACTGGAAGATGAACCTCAACCACTTCGAGGCCATCGGTCTGGTGCAAAAGATCGCATTTTCGTTGCCCGACAAGTACTTCGACAAGGTTGATGTCGCAGTCATTCCGCCGTTCACCGACTTGCGCAGCGTGCAGACGTTGGTTGACGGCGACAAGCTGCGACTTACTTACGGCGCTCAGGACATCTCGCAGCACGACTCCGGCGCCTACACCGGCGAGATCAGCGGGGCCTTCCTCGCCAAGCTCGGTTGCCGCTACGCCGTGGTCGGGCACTCCGAGCGGCGCACCTATCACAATGAGGACGACGCGCTGGTGGCCGCCAAAGCCGCCGCGGCACTCAAGCACGAGCTGACGCCGATCGTCTGCATCGGCGAGCACCTCGAAGTCCGGGAAGCCGGCGATCACGTGGACCACTGCCAGAATCAGCTGCGTGGCTCGCTGGCCGGGTTGTCGGCCGAACAAATCGGCCAGACTGTTATCGCCTATGAGCCGGTTTGGGCGATCGGCACCGGCCGGGTGGCGAGCTCCGCCGACGCGCAGGAGGTGTGTGCGGCGGTCCGCAAGGAGCTGGCCTCGCTGGCGTCACCCCAGATCGCAGACAGCATTCGGGTGCTCTATGGCGGCTCGGTGAACGCCAAAAACATCGCAGACCTCGTGGCACAGGAAGACGTGGACGGCGCCCTGGTCGGCGGCGCGTCGCTGGACGCCGAGCAATTCGCGACGCTGTCGGCGATCGCGGCCGGCGGACCGTTGCCTTAACCACACGCGGGCCACACAGGTTGCGTCATCGCCATGCCACGCTTAGCTTAAAGAAACCTCACAGAAACACAGGGTTGTTAAGTTCTGTTTCGCGTATTTTCATGTCCTCCGGGGGAAGGCGACTAATGGCTGGTCGGAACGGTAAATCACGCTCACGCAACACGTCCGTTCGGCGGTGCGGCGTTGTGATGGGCGGAGCTGTCGGCGCGTTTGTCGCGGCAGCAGCGATGGCTACCGGTTCGGCGGCACCCGCCCATGCGGACTTCGAGGACCTGCTCGACCCGATCATCCAGCCGCTGTTGACATCCTTCACCGATTCGATCGCGGTCTTCGACCCGGCCGCCGCGCTGGATCTCACCAGCTGGACCGACAGCTTCCTTGCCAGCCTTAACACGTCGTTCGATTTCGCGTTGCCGTCGACTGACTCGGCATTGGCGGCCGCTTCGACCGCCGCCGAACCCGCGGCGGCGTCGGCGCCCTACGATCCTTCCGATCACTATCCAAGAGGCCACCGAGCCGACCGTGAACGCCGCCATCGACGGTGGCAGCACAATGCCAGTGCTCGTCGACACCGGCTCCAGCGGCCTGGTCGTCCCCTACACCGATCTCGGCTCGAACTTTTTCAGCCAGCTCGAGGCCCTGTACACGCTCGGGAGCCCCACCGGCATCAGTGAAAGCGGCTACAGCGGCGGGGTGGACTTCTACTACCTGACCTACGACAACGTGCCCGTCAGTTACGCCGATGGTCTAAGCACTGATGGTCCCGTCGAGATCGAGGTGTACTCGTGGAACCCCTCAGATTTCTCGAGCTATTTCACCAATGACGCCTTCCAGGGTTTCCTGACCAGTAACGACTCGGCGGGCGGCATCCTGGGCATCGGAGACAACGTCAGCGGCGGGGCGGGCACGAGCCCGTTCGACAGCCTCGGCAGTGCGCTCGTCGACTTGAAGCACGGCGATCTGGTCATCGGCGGTTCCAACCCGTACAGCGTCCTCGACACCTTCTCGGGCAACGGGTCGACCGACTCTGATCTGACCGAAACCGTGACGACGAATCTCGGCGCGCCCGTCGGTAGCGCCACCGTTGACAACGACCTCGATTCCGGAGGCGTCTACGGCACCATTCCGTCAACCATCTCGTCCAACACCCTGGCGCAGGGAGACATCGTCACGGTCTCCGACGGCACCAAGGTGCTGTACTCGTACACCGGTAGGGACCGACAGCATCAACCAGAGCGAATCGCCCATCGGTTATCTCGGGAACCTCGATCGACAGCGGTGTCAATGCCGTTCTTCACCCACGCGCTCTATATCGACTACGCCGGCGACACCACGACGATCGACGCCGCCGGCAGCTAGAGCCAGCCCACCGACCCACGGTCGCAAACTTTGAGTTTGGTATGCGTCCAGGTTGTCTGGCAGAAAAGTTGCGGTTAGCTTAGCGAAACCTGATAGGAACTCAGGATCGTTAGCTTGCGGCTGCGCGGTGCCGCCAACTTTTCGGGGGTAGCTCGAATGGCACGTCGTCACGGCAAGAAGCACGCAGGTAGGTCCCGGCGCCGTTTGTTGTCGGGTGTCGGACTCAGCGCTGGCGCGTTCGTCGCCGCAACGGCCATCGCCGCCGGCTCGGCAGCACCCGCGAAGGCCGATTTCGAGGACCTCCTCGACCCGATCCTTCAGCCGTTTCTGACATCGCTGACGGATTCGATCGCGGTCTTCGACCCGGCAGCAGCGTTGGATCTCACCAGCTGGACCGGCAGCTTGCTCGCCAGTCTGAACACGTCGTTCGATTTCCTGTTGCCGTCGGCGGATTCTGCCGCCGCCGCCGCCGTCACCGGTGCTGAACCCGCCGACGTGCTGGGCTCCTGGACCCTCCCAGTCACCATGAACATCGTCACCGAGCCGACGATCCAGGCCGCGATCGGCACCGGTGACCCGTCAACGCTGCTGGTCGACACCGGATCGAGTGGTCTTGTCATCCCATGGCAGGAGCTCGGCACGAATGACTTCTCGGCGCTCGAAGAACTTTTCAAGCTCGGAGCCCCCGAGAACTACGGCTTCAGCGGCTACAGCGGTGGCGTCGAATACCTCTATCTGGAATACGCCGGCGTACCCGTCAGCTACGGCACCGACGGCACCGACGTCCTGACCACGAGCAGCCCCGTTGACGTGGAGGTTCTCTCCTGGTCGACCAACCCGGCAAATATCTTCGAGAACTTCCAGAGTTTCCTCAGCAGCAACGACGTGGACGGAATCCTGGGCATCGGCCCAGCAACCGCCGGGCCGACCGACAGCCCGTTCGACGGCTATCCCGGTGTGCTTGTCGACCTGGTCGGGCCCGAAAAGCAATTGATCGTTGGCGGCGACAACCCGCTGACGGGCGGCACCTGGCTGGACGGATCGCCCAACGTCGCCGGCCTGCTCGAAACAGTCAGCCGCGGCGGCTCTGTCATAGGCAGCGGCACGGTGACGAACGACCTCGACTCGGGCGGTGTCTACGGCACTATCCCGTCATCCATCGCGGGTTCCGGCGTCGCGTCGGGAGACACAATTTCGGTCTATGACGGCAACACGCTGCTGTACTCGTACCCAGTGGGCACCGACAGCATCGGCCAGAGCACGGCACCGACGGTGATCTCGGGCAGTTCGATCGACAGTGGGGTTGTTCCGTTCTTCACGCACGAGGCGTATTTCGACTACGCCACCGATAAAACTTACTGGGGTCCACTGAGTTCGTAGCTCCGGTCCAAACCGGGCAGTCGCAGGCCGGTAAGGTGTGGGCCATGGAATTGGCTCTGCAGATCACCTTGGTGGTCACCAGCATTCTGGTGGTCTTGTTGGTGCTGTTGCACCGCGCCAAGGGTGGCGGTCTGTCGACGCTGTTCGGTGGTGGCGTGCAATCCAGCCTGTCCGGGTCGACCGTCGTGGAGAAAAACCTAGACCGACTGACCTTGTTCGTCGTCGGCATCTGGTTGGTCGCCATCGTCGGTGTTGCGCTGCGTATCAAATACAACGCCTGACCCACGAAAGGCGAAGACAGCCAACCACCCTGATACTGGTAGGTATGGCTGAAGCACCCGACTCGCTCGAGCCCTTCGGTGCGGTACAACGCACCCGCACAGGTCGCGAAGCAACCGAGCCGATGCGCGACGACATCCGGTTACTCGGTGCCATTCTCGGCGACACCGTTCGTGAGCAGAACGGTGACGAGGTCTTCGACCTGGTGGAGCGGGCGCGCATCGCGTCGTTCCGGGTGCGGCGCTCAGAGATCGAGCGCGCCGAGGTGGCACAGATTTTCGACGGCATCGACATCCGCCGGGCAATCCCGGTGATCCGGGCGTTCAGTCACTTCGCGCTGCTGGCCAACGTCGCCGAGGACATCCACCGGGAACGTCGCCGCGCCGTCCACGTCGAGGCAGGTGACCCGCCACAAGACAGCAGCCTGGCCGCCACCTACCAGAAGCTGGACAAGGCGGATCTGGATTCGGCGACCGTGGCCGAGGCGCTGACCGGCGCGCTGGTCTCGCCGGTGATCACCGCCCATCCGACCGAAACCCGCCGCCGCACGGTGTTCGACACCCAGCACCGCATCACCCAGCTGATGCGGCTGCACGCACAAGGCCACACCAAGGCCGACGACGGCGGCGACATCGAAACCGAGCTCCGCCGCCAAGTGTTGATGCTGTGGCAGACGGCGTTGGTGCGGCTGTCCCGGCTGCAGATCTCCGACGAAATCGCGGTCGGGTTGCGGTATTACGCGACAGCATTTTTCGATGTGGTACCCAAGGTCAACGCTGGAGTTCGCGACGCGTTGCGCGGCCGTTGGCCCGACGCCGACTTACTTCCCGAACCGATCCTGCGGCCCGGCTCGTGGATCGGCGGCGACCGCGACGGCAACCCCAACGTCACCGCCGACGTGGTACGACTGGCCACCGGCAGCGCCGCCTACACCGCGTTGAACCACTACACCGCCGAGTTGAGTGCGTTGGAGCAGGAACTGTCGATGTCGTCGCGATTGGTCGCCGTGACCGACGAGCTGAGCAAGCTGGCCGAGGACTGCGACGAGCCGGCCCGCGGCGACGAGCCATACCGCCGCGCATTGCGCGTAATCCACGGCCGGCTCACCGCCACCGCAGTGCAGATCTTGGACGAAGAGCCGGACAACCTCCTCGACCTCGGTCTGCCGCCGTACTCGACGCCGGGGGAGATGCAAGCCGATCTCGACACCGTCGACGCCTCACTGCGCGCGAACGGTAGCACGCTGCTCGCCGACGATCGGCTAGCGCAGCTGCGGGAAGCCTTGCACGTCTTCGGCTTTCATCTCTCTGGCCTGGATTTGCGGCAGAACTCTGACGTCCACGAAGAAGTGGTCGCCGAGCTACTCGCCTGGGCCGGAGTGCACCCCGACTATCTCTCGTTGAGCGAAGACGAACGAGTCAACATCCTCGCCGAGGAGCTGGGCACCCGACGGCCGCTGATCGGCGACCGTGAGCAGTTGTCGGAACTGGCCCGCAAAGAACTCGCCATCGTCTCCGCCGCCGCGCGCGCCGTCGACATCTACGGGCCGCCCGCGGTGCCCAACTACATCATCTCGATGTGTCGCTCTGTCTCGGATCTGCTCGAAGCGGGCATCCTGCTGAAGGAATGCGGACTGATCGACGCATCCGCCGACGAGCCCTACTGTCCGATCGGCATCGTCCCACTCTTCGAGACGATCGACGATTTGCGTCGCGGCGCTTCGATTCTCGAAGCAGCACTTGATCTTCCGGTGTATCAAAGCATCGTCAGGGCACGCGACGACAGCCAAGAGGTGATGCTCGGCTACTCCGACTCCAACAAAGACGGCGGTTACCTGACCGCCAACTGGGCGCTCTACCGCGCCGAACTCGACCTCGTCGAATCGGCGCGCAAAACCGGAATTCGGTTGCGGCTCTTCCACGGCCGCGGCGGAACCGTGGGCCGCGGGGGAGGGCCCAGTTACGAAGCCATCCTCGCTCAGCCGCCGGGCGCGGTGAACGGCTCACTGCGGCTGACCGAGCAAGGCGAGGTGATCGCTGCCAAATACGCCGAGCCGATCATCGCTCAGCGCAATCTGGAGACCTTGCTGGCGGCGACCCTGGAGTCGACCCTGCTCGACGTCGAGGGGCTCGGCGACGCCGCCGGCCCGGCCTACGAAATTCTCGACGAGCTGGCCGACCGGGCGCAGCGTGCCTACTCCGAATTGGTCCACGAGACAGACGGTTTCGTGGAGTACTTCCTACAGTCCACCCCGGTCAGCGAGATCGGTGCGCTCAACGTCGGCAGCCGCCCGACGTCGCGCAAGCAGACGTCGTCGATCTCCGACCTGCGCGCAATTCCCTGGGTGATGGCCTGGAGCCAGTCGCGGGTGATGCTGCCGGGCTGGTACGGGACCGGCACGGCGATCGAGGAATGGATCGCCGGCGGCGAAGGACGCCTGGAAACGCTGCGCGAACTCTATGAGCGTTGGCCGTTCTTCCAGACCGTGCTGTCGAACATGGCGCAGGTCCTCGCCAAAACCGACCTCGGCCTGGCGGCCCGCTACTCCGAACTCGTCGAAGACGAATCGCTGCGGCGGCGGGTGTTCGACAAGATCGCTGCCGAGCACCAGCGAAGCATTAACGCGCACAAGCTGATTACCGGTCAGGACAACCTGCTCGCCGACAACCCGGCATTGGCCCGTTCGGTGTTCAACCGCTTCCCGTATCTGGAGCCGCTGAATCATCTGCAGGTCGAGCTGCTGCGGCGTTACCGCTCCGGCGATGACGATGAACTGGTGCAGCGCGGGATCCTGCTGACGATGAATGGTCTGGCCAGCGCGCTGCGCAACAGCGGCTAGAGTACGCGGCGACTGACATGTCACTGACACCCGATCTTGACGCCCTTCGGCTCGAGCTCGCCGCGGCGTGTTTCGACAGTGTCACCCATCAGTTCGCGCATTTCGCCAAATTCGGTCATGCCGAGGGCATTAGCGATGACGACGCCGCACAGTTCGGCATTGCCGGCGACGTGATCGGCTGGGTCGGCGAGGAATACCGCAGGTGTGCAGTCAAAATACGTGCCACCGAGGAAATGCTCGCCGCGACGTTCCTTCATCAGCCGGCTGTGCCCAGCGATCCGTCGGCCTTTGAAGCGTCGATGAGCCGGCCGCCACCGCCGCAGCTGCCAGATCAACCGGATGCATCGGCTCATGCGCTTCTCGACATGGCGCGTGAGCGGCATCGCCGAGGCGCGCGATGCACTCAGTCACGGCGACACCCAGACACTGCGAGCCGCAACCCAAACTGCGGCGCTGCTGCACACCTGGTGCGGCGGCTAGACCAGCACACCCTGGATAGCCGGAGCGAGCATCGCCACCAGCGTTTCGGTGTCTGCCTCCGCCAGGATGGGAACTCCGACGACTCGCCGGCCGACGACGATGCCGACCAGCATCGACGACGCCAGTCCCGCTCGCAGAGCCGCGTCAGGAGTCTGCCTCGGCCGGCGCCCATAGCATCGAGCAGTCGGGCCTGGATGAACTCGCGCAGTTGCGCGCCCGCCTGTTCGTTGGCGATGGCAGCCCGCAGCATCGCCATCAGGGGTTCCGAATCTTCCGGAGCGTCCCTCCCATACTTCGAGATGAGCGCGCACGACTCGTTCGCCTAGATGTTCGTCGGGTCCGTCGAAGACAGTGTTGAAGCGCGTCCAACGATTTTGGTGAGATCGACATCACCGCGGCGAACAACTCCTCCTTCGACGTGAAGAACTGCATCACCAGCGACGGGTTGACCCCGGCGTCGGCCGCGATCCGCCTGATCGTCGTCGCGGCGAAGCCGTCGGAGGCGAACCGGGCCCGGGCGGCATCGAGGATGGCCTGCCGCGTCGTGCTGGCGCCTGGCCGCCGTCCGCGGCGCACCTCGAGCCGGCGGCTTGCTCTTCGTGGCCACGCGTACGAACTTACCGCGTGAACGCTTATATGAACATCTGTTGATTTAATCAGCATCTGGCGGCTACGGTCGAAGAGACGTGACAAGTTCACTAGACGGATGAGGACCGCAATGACACGAGGACGAGAAACTGTTCACGCCGTCCCAGCCGCTGGAGCCGGGCGACAGGTACGGGGTGCTGAGCGGGTTCGATCCGGGCACGCGCACGCTCGCGGCGGGCTTTCGTCTTGCGCCGGCGTTCAAGGCTCTGCCGGTCGACATCGTGCTCGATAAGGACGTCAGCGTCACCATGCGCGACGGTGTGACGACCTATGTCGATATTTTGCGACCGGCAGGCTCCGAGAAGGTGCCGGTCATCGTGGCGTGGAGCCCGTATGGCAAGGGTCAGGGAAGCTCGCCGGCCGCGATGGGGGTGTTCGGGCTGGTCGGTCTGGACAACGGCATCGTGTCGGGTCTGCATAAGTTCGAGGGACCCGATCCGGCGTATTGGTGCGCCCGCGGCTACGCGATCTGCAACCCCGATGTCAGGGGCGTCTCAGATTCGCAGGGCGACAGCGTTTTATGGGATCGCCAAGAGGGCCGAGGACTGCCACGATCTGATCGAGTGGCTGGCCGACGCAGGACTGGTGCACGGGCAAGGTTGCGATGAGCGGAACGTCCTATCTGGCAGTCGCGCAATGGTTCGCGGCCGCCGAACAACCTCCACATCTCGCGGCGATCAATCCATGGGAGGGCGTCAGCGACGTCTACCGCGATCTCGTGATGCGCGGCGGCATGCCTGACACCGGGTTCGCCCGACAGCTGCAAGAGAACAGCTACTGGGGAAAAAGCCGCAAGGAGGACATTCTCGCCGAGGCAGAGCGCTACCCGCTGATGAACGACTTGTGGCGCAACAAGATTCCTCGCTTCGACCGGATCGACGTGCCGGCCTACGTGGTCGCCAGCTATTCCAATTCGTTGCATACGGCGGGCACGTTCCGGGCTTGGCGACGGATGGGCTCGGACCAAAAATGGCTGCGCATTCACAACAGTCAGGAGTGGCCCGACTACTACGACGAGTGCGAACCGGGAAGATCTGCGCCGGTTCTTCGATCACTTCCTGAAGGGCGAGGACAACGGCTGGGAGCAGACCCCGCGGGTCCGCTACGCCCTTCTCGACCTGGAGGGCGGAGACCGAGTCAATCTGCCCGGCAACCAGTTCCCCCCGCACGGCGTCGTCTACACGAAGTACCACCTCGAAGGCCGCTCGCGCACGCTGCGCACCGAGGCGCCCGCGGAGGAGGTGACGACGGCATACGACGCGGAAACCAATCCGGGCCTGGTCTCGTTCATCGCCCGCTTCGACGAAGAGACCACGGTGGTCGGCTACCCCAAGGTGCGGCTATGGGTCGAAGCGAAGGGCGCCGACGACATGGACCTGTTCGTCTTCGTCCAGAAGCTGAACGCGCAAGGCACGCCTTTGCAGGAGTTCACCGTGCCCAACCACGGCGCGATGATCCATGACGTCACCGAGCGGGGCGCATCCATCCTTCGGTACAAGGGCTCCGCAGGCCGTTTGCGCGTGTCGATGCGGCACCTCGACGAGACACTCTCGACAGACGAAGTCCCTGCCCACAGCTTTCGACCGGGTCGAGAAACTCACGCCCGGCGCTGTCGTCGACATCGAAATCGATCTGCTACCAATCGGTCTGGTGTTCCACCCTGGCGAGCAGCTTCGGCTGGTCATCAGCGCGCAGAATCTGACTGGCCAATGGATGCCCGCGCTCCGCGAATATGCGCCGCAGAACAAAGGCACCCACGTCATCCACACCGGCGGGAGCCGTGCGTCGTATCTGCAGCTGCCGATTCAGACTGTCGTGTAGCTGAGCAGACACGGTCCATCCGCTCGCGCCACGCCGCCGATCTGGGCCGGCACCGGGCGCGGGTGCGTGGTCCACTTCGGGGTCATCTGGTAGCGGCCGAGCAACCGCGTCATGGTGGCGGTCATGGCTGACAGCGAAAAAGGCTGTGCCGGACAGGAATGCCGTCCGTGCCCGAATGCCGTCACCAACATCGGTGACGGGAGCGACTTTTCGTCGGTCAGCCGATGCCGGGTCCAGCGATCCGGATCCCACTGCCCGAGTCCGGCCGCCACGGAGGCGTTGAGCAGCGGCAGCAGCGTCGCAACGGTCCACCCCGGTGGCACCCGGTAGCTCACGTCGCCGGTATCGAGGTCGACCGGCGACAACACGGTGCGCGCCATGATCGACCGTTGGGCCAGCCGAGTCGACTCCAACGCGCATCGCTGCGCCAAATCAACATCGGCGACGACCCGGGCCAGATACTCCGGATGCTCGAGCAGGTCCACCAGCGCCCACCCCAGCGCGGCAGCCAGGTTCGACATTGACGCGATGTGGATCAGCGCAACATCCAGAGCGATGCCACGAATCCGGTTGACTTCCAATTCGCTTCGCCATTCGTCGACGATCCTGCCGAACAAGCCGTCGTCACAGTGTGGGCTGTGCACGGCGTCGGCGATGATCTCGACCACCTCGTCGAGCGCGGCATGCTCGGCCCGCTTCCCCGAGGCGGCGACCGCCGCCATCGCGTCGGGATGTACGAAAGCATCCGAGCCGTCCAAGGTGTCGAAGGCCCGCACCAGACGCTCGAACGCCTCGCCACCGGCCGACCCGGGCCCCGCCCAGGAGGCGAGTCCCATCCGGTGGCCGAGTCTGCGGGTCAGAGCGAAAACGTCCACGGACCCCGACGAGCCCAACTCGTCGATTGTCTGGTCGAGCGCCCGATCGAGATTGCTCAGATAACCGGCGACATCGTCGCGGCGGAACAACGTGCTCGGCAAGATGCGACGCCCCTGGAATATCTCGTCGGGAAGCTTGCGCCGCAGCATGAGGTAGTCCGCGACACCTTTGCTGGCCTTCTCCTCGGGTAGTCCGTAGAACGATTCGACCCCGGCAGGGGAGAACGTGAATAGGTAGTGATCGTCGCCGCTGCGTAGGGCGAAAGTGTCGCCGTGGTGGGCGCGGGCCTCCGCGATTGCGGCGACGGCGTCGGTGACCGAGACGTCCCACGGCAGACCGGTGCCCTCGGCGTACGGCGGATCGGGAACCGGTCGGGGAAGCGGCACGGTCTAGCGGCTACCGCGATTGCGTAAGGCGTTGAATGCGTTACGGATTGCGTGTTCCGTGACCGACAGCGGCGACATCACGGTCTCGCCGACACCGACCATGTAGTCGATGCGCTCGACGACGGCTTCGACCGGAGCGACCAGCGTGACCAACCGGCCCATCAGGTCATCGATCCTGCCCAGGGTGGCCTCGAAGTGGTCCAAGCCACCGTTGAGGCGGTCGACTGCGGTGTTCAGGTTGGTGAGCGTTTTGTTGAGGTCAGTCAGGCTGTCGCCCAGTCCGTCCAGCACGTCGTCCAGCTGCTCGACGGTGACGTCGGCGTTCAATGCCGCATGGGCGAGGGCCTTGAGGCGCTGTCGCGGCGGGCGATCACCGGCACTTTTATCTGCCATGCCGCTCATTATGGCGGTCGATGGAACCTCGCGAACCGAATATCCATCTGATCGGATATGCATTGGCGAAATGACGACCACCGCTGTGCCGCGGTGATCAGCAGCGCGAGCCCGCCCGACATCATGCGACGGCTACAGGAATACCAGCGCGGCTACGCCGACGGCCAAGCCGAGCGTCGGTCGGACTAAGCAGGCAGCTCGCTGGCGGCGCCTTCGTCGAGAAACCATACGGTGTGCTCGCGACCGATGGCGCCGGCCGCCGGAATCGACACCGGGTCCGCGCCACCAACCGCGGCGGCGACCGCTTCGGCCTTCTCGGCGCCCGCGACCAACAGCCACACCTCGCGGGAACGTTGAATGGCCGGCAGCGTCAGGGTGATTCGCAGCGGCGGCGGCTTGGGTGAATCCTCGACGTCGACCACCAATCGCGTTGTCTCGCGCACGGCCGGGGTGCCGGGAAACAGCGAATTGATATGGCCCTCGGGTCCGACGCCGAGCAGATGGACGTCGAAATTCGGCGCCAGATCGCCCGGCTCGGCATTCGCGGCCAGAATCTGCTCGTACGCCAGGGCGGCGGCGGACAGGTCGTCGCCGAACTCTCCGTCGGCCGCGGGCATGGCGTGCACGTTGCGGGCCGGGATGTCGACGTGATCCAGCAGGGCCTCGCGAGCCTGCTTGTCGTTGCGTTCGTCGTCATCCTCGGTGACGTATCGGTCGTCGCCCCAGAACAGGTGCACCTTCGCCCAGTCGACCCGCCCGGCCTGCGCAGCGAGGAAACTCAACAGCTTGTTGCCGTTGCCGCCTCCGGTCAACACGATCTGCGCCTTGCCGCGCGCGGCGATCGCAGCCTCGACGACACCGATCAACCGTTCGCCTGCCGCGGTCACCAGTCCGTCGCTGTCGTCGAACGTTTCTACTGACGTGCTCATGCGTACTCCACCCGGTCGATACCCTCCAACGCAGAAAAATAGATGACGTCCGGATCCAAGCGACGGAGATCCTCGGCGAGGCACTCGGGCACGTCTCGGCGTTGCAGCGGAACGAGCGCGTCGGGCTTACCGGTGCGGCTCAACGTCGCGGTCAGCCCCTTCTGCGGTCTCCGCAGCGTCACCGTCTCGGTGGGCCGCTCGAGTTCGACCTTGAGTTCGCCGACGACACGACGTACGGGTCCGTCGATGCGACTGGCCAGCCAGCCGGCCAGGATGTCAAGCGCGGGTTCGTCTTTGAGGCCGGACACCACCGCCGAGTTGATCGGCTCGTGTGGCGGCTGGTCGATGGCCGAGGTGAGCAATGCGCGCCAGTAGGTGATGCGGCTCCAGGCCAGGTCGGTGTCACCCGGGGTGTAGCCCGGCAGTCTGCTTCTGATCGCCGACAGGGGATCGACTCCGTTGGTTGCGTCGGTGATTCGCCGAATTGCCAACTGGCCCAGAGGATCCTGTGCCGGTACGGCCGGAGCGACGTCGGGCCACCACACCACCACCGGGATATCGGGCAGCAAAAAAGGTATGACCACGCTGGCGCCGTGCCTGGCCAACGGGCCGGAGAGTCGCAGCACTACGACTTCGCCGGCGCCACTGTCGCCGCCCACCCGCAGTTGCGCATCCAAGCGCGCATCTTCGGCATCGGCATCACCGGTCGCTACGACGATCACCCGGCTGGGATGCTCGTGGCTGGCGGCGTTGGCGGCCTCGATCGATTCCTCGAGCAGCGCATCGCTGCCCGGAGCGATAACCAGCGTCAAGACACGACCGAGATTGACCGCACCGGACTCGTCGAGCAGCGAGGTGAGTTTTTTGGTGATTGCGCTAGTGCCGGTCTCCGGCAAATCCACGATCATCGGCGCCGCTCCTCGTCATTGCCGGGCGTGAACGTCATGGTCTCCGCCATTCACGCCCGGTCCGGCGCAGCATGTCGAAAGCCGACGCCGGGCCCCAGGTACCGGCCTCGTACGGATCGGGTTTACCGTGCTCCGCCCAGTGGTCGAGCGCGGGATCCAATGCTTCCCAAGCCAATTCGACTTCGTCATTGACCGGGAACAGCGACGGCTCGCCGAGCAGCACGTCCAGGATCAACCGCTCGTAGGCCTCGGGTGACTCCTCGGTGAACGCAGCGCCGTAGGAGAAATCCATGTTGACGTCGCGGACTTCCATGGCGCTGCCGGGCACCTTGGACCCGAAACGCAGTGTCACGCCCTCGTCGGGCTGCACCCGGATCACCAGCGCGTTGGCGCCCAACTCGTCTGTCATGGTGGCGTCGAACGGGAGATGCGGGGCCCGCTTGAAGACCAATGCGATCTCAGTCACCCTGCGACCCAGTCGTTTTCCGGTGCGCAGGTAGAAAGGCACACCGGCCCACCGGCGGGTGTCCACCTCGACAGTGATCGCCGCGAACGTTTCGGTGGTGGAGTCTTTGGAGAAACCGTCCTCGTCGAGCAACCCGACCACGTGCTCGCCGCCCTGCCAGCCGGCGCTGTATTGGCCGCGGGACGTCGTCTCATCCAGCGGCTCAGCGAGTTTGACCGCCGAGAGCACCTTGATTTTCTCGGTCTGCAATTCCGACGGATGAAAGCTGACCGGCTCCTCCATCGCGGTGAGAGCGAGCAGTTGCATCAGGTGGTTCTGGATCACGTCGCGCGCCGCACCGATTCCGTCGTAATAGCCGGCCCGGCCGCCCAGCCCGATGTCCTCGGCCATGGTTATCTGGACGTGGTCGACGTAGTGCGCGTTCCAAATCGGGTCGAACAGCTGATTGGCGAATCGCAACGCCAGGATGTTCTGGACGGTCTCCTTGCCCAGGTAGTGGTCGATGCGAAAGACCGACTCCTCGGGGAAAACATTGTTGACGACCCTGTTCAACTCGCGTGCGCTGTCCAGGTCGTGGCCGAACGGTTTCTCGATGACAACTCGCCGCCAGCTGCCGTCCTGCGGATTCGCCAGCCCGGCGTGGTCCAACTGCTCGCACACCGCGGGAAAACTCTTCGGCGGGATCGCCAGGTAGAACCCGTGATTGCCGCCGGTGCCGCGTTCAGCGTCCAGCTTCTCCAGCGTCTCGGCGAGGCGGGCGAAGGCCTTGTCGTCGTCGAAAGCCCCCGAGACGAAACGGCATCCCTCCGCCAACCGCTCCCAGATCGCCTGCCGAAACGGGGTGCGGGAATGGTCTTTGACCAGCTGGAGGACTTCGTCGGCGAAGGCCTCGTCGTCCCAATCCCGTCGGCCGAATCCGACCAGCGAGAAGGTCGGGGGCAGCAGGCCGCGGTTGGCCAGGTCGTAAATGGCCGGCACCACCTTCTTGCGGGCCAGATCGCCGGTCACGCCGAAGATCACGAGAGCGCATGGGCCGGCGATTCGAGGTAAACGCTTATCTCGCTTGTCCCGCAGTGGGTTTTGCCAAGTATCGGCGCTTGTCCGAGTGTTGGCAGGGCTCATTTGGCGGCAGAGTCGAGCTGCTTTTGAGTCTCCTCCAGCAGCTCGGTCCAGGACTCCTCGAACTTCTGGACCCCTTCGTTCTCCAGCACCAAGAAGACGTCGGTCAGGTCGATCCCGATCGCGTCGAGCTTGTCGAAGACTTCCTGGGCAAGGGCAGCTGTGCCGGTGACCGTGTCGCCGGTCACCTCGCCGTGGTCGGCGACTGCGTCAATCGTCTTCTCCGGCATGGTGTTCACCGTGTTCGGCGCGACCAGCTCGGTGACGTAGAGCGTGTCGGAGTAGTCGGGGTTCTTCACGCCGGTCGAGGCCCACAGCGGACGCTGAACCCGCGCGCCGTCGGCCTCGAGCTTCGCGAAGCGCTCGCCGCCGACGAAGGCCTCTTGGTAGGCCGCGTACGCCAACCGGGCATTGGCCACCGCGGCCTTGCCCAGCAGCGCCTTCGCATCGTCGGAGCCGATCTTCTCCAGGCGTTTGTCGATCTCGGAGTCCACCCGCGAGACGAAGAATGAAGCAACCGAATGGATTTTGGACAGATCGTGACCGGCCTGCTTGGCCTTTTCGAGCCCCTCGAGGTAGGCGTCGATCACGGCGCGATGCCGCTCCACAGAGAAAATCAACGTGACATTGACCGAAATCCCCTCTGCCAGCGTCGCGGTGATGGCAGGCAGGCCCTTCTCGGTAGCCGGGATCTTGATCAGGATGTTGGGCCGGTCGACGATCTTCCACAATTCGATGGCCTGCTGAGCGGTCTTGTCCGCGTCATGCGCGAGCCGCGGGTCTACTTCGATCGAGACCCGGCCGTCGACGCCGTCGGAGGACTCCCACTGCGGCCGCAGCACATCGGCTGCGTTGCGGACGTCATCGGTGGTGACCGTGCGGATCGTCGCATCGACGTCGGCGCCGCGCTCGGCAAGTTCGGTTACCTGGCCGTCGTAGGCATCGCCCTCGGCCAATGCCTTCTGGAAAATCGACGGGTTGGTGGTGACCCCGACGACGCCCTTGGTGTCGATCAGCTCCTGCAAGTTGCCGGACTGCAGGCGCTGCCGAGACAGGTCGTCCAGCCAGACGGAGACGCCTGCGGCGGACAGCGCGGCGAGGTTGGGATTCTGAGTCATCGGAAAAACCCTTCGGTTAGTTGTCTATCGTTCGTTCGGCGGCGTCGACGACTGCTTCCGGCGTGAACCCGAACTCGCGGAACAAAGTCTTCGCATCAGCGGATTCCCCGTAGTGCTCGAGCGAAACAATCTCGCCGGTGTCACCGACCAGCTTGTGCCAGCTCTGCGCGATGCCCGCCTCGACCGCGACCCGGGCCGACACCGACGGCGGCAGCACACTGTTGCGGTATTCGTCGGACTGGGACTCGAACCATTCGACACACGGCATGGAGATAACCCGCGCGACAATGTCTTTGTCCGCCAGCAACTTCTGCGCCTCGACGGCGAGCTGAACCTCGGACCCGGTGGCGATCAACACCACGTCGGGTGCATCTCCGCCCGGGTCGCCCAGGATGTATCCACCCTTGGTCACACCTTCGTAATTGGTGCCTTCGAGGATCGGCACGCCCTGACGGGTCAGGATCAGCCCGACCGGACCGCTGCCGTTGCCGCGCGCCAGTACGGAACGCCACGCGTACGCGGTCTCGTTGGCATCGGCGGGGCGCACCACCGACAGGTGGGGGATGGCCCGCAACGCCGCGAGGTGCTCGATCGGCTGGTGGGTCGGTCCGTCTTCGCCGAGCCCGACCGAGTCGTGCGTCCACACGTAGATGGTGTCGATGTCCATCAGCGCGGCCAGCCGCACCGACGGGCGCATGTAGTCGGAGAACTGCAGGAACGTAGCGCCGTAGGCGCGGGTCGGACCGTGCAGCACGATACCGGACAGGATGGCGCCCATCGCGTGTTCGCGCACGCCGAAGTGCAGGGTTCGGCCGTACCAGTGTGCGGTGTAATCCTTGGTCGAAATCGATGGTGGGCCAAAGGAATCGGCACCTTCGATGGTGGTGTTGGTACTGCCGGCCAGGTCTGCTGATCCGCCCCATAGCTCGGGCAGCTTCGGGCCCACCGCGTTCAGCACCTCATTGGATGCCTTGCGGGTGGCTATCGCGTCGGACCCGGGTTCCCAATGCGGCACGTCGGTGTCCCAGCCGTCGGGCAACTCCTCGGCGGTCAACCGGTCGAGCAGCGCTTTGCGCTCGGGCTCGCGCTTCGCCCAAGCCTCGAAATCCGGCAACCAGCGGTCGTGAGCTTCTTTGCCGCGTTGCACCAACTCGCGGGTGTGGGCGAACACCTCGTCGCGGACTTCGAAGTTCTTGTCGGGGTCGAAGCCTAGAATTTTCTTGACCGCCGCGACCTCCTCGTCGCCGAGAGCAGCGCCGTGGGCCTTGCCGGTGTTCATCAGTTTCGGCGCCGGATACCCGATGATCGTCCGCAGCGAGATGAACGACGGCTTGTCGGTGACGGCCTTGGCGTTGGCGATGGCCTCTTCGATTCCGATCACGTTCTCGCCACCCTCGACCCGCTGGACATGCCAGCCGTAGGCCTCGTAGCGGGCAGCGGTGTCCTCGCTGAGTGCGATATTGGTGTCGTCCTCGATGGAGATCTGGTTGTGGTCGTAGAACACGATCAGGTTGCCTAGCTCCTGCACCGCGGCAAGCGAGGACGCCTCCGACGTCACGCCCTCTTCAATGTCGCCATCGGAGGCGATCACGTAGATGAAGTGGTCGAACGGGCTGGTTCCGGGGGCCGCGTCGGGGTCGAACAAGCCCCGTTCGTAGCGTGCCGCGAACGCCATTCCCACCGATGACGCCAGGCCCTGGCCCAGCGGGCCGGTAGTGATCTCGACCCCGTCGGTGTGCCGAAATTCCGGATGCCCGGGAGTCTTGGATCCCCAGGTCCGCAGCGATTCGATGTCGGAGAGTTCCAGCCCGAAGCCGCCCAGATACAGCTGAAGGTACAGAGTCAAACTGCTATGTCCGCACGAAAGGATGAATCGATCGCGACCGAGCCAGTGGACGTCGCTGGGGTCGTGGCGCATGGCCCGCTGGAACAGCGTGTAAGCCAGCGGCGCAAGGCTCATCGCGGTCCCGGGATGGCCGTTGCCTACTTTCTGGACCGCATCGGCGGCAAGCACGCGCACAGTGTCGACCGCAGCCGAATCGAGCTCGGTCCAGTCGTCCGGGTGGTGCGGTTGGGTCAGGGTCGAGATGTCTTCGAGTGTGGTCACGAACTGAAGTCCTTGCGGTCGGCAGATTGATCCTGTTCCACCCTAATGCCGGAACGTTGCGTGCGTGTCAAAGGCTGTTTGACCTCCCGACTGTTCAAGCGCCGTCAACGGTGTGTTGCGTCTCGACATCTGCCGATTGGCTGTCGATAGGCCGTGCAGTGCATGCTGGGCAAGTTATCCGGTCTACCATCGTGCGTAGTAGAAGCTGCGCGCCTGCTGTGATCCGAGGAGTCATTGCGTGAGCATTCGCGAGCGCGTTGCGCCGAGCCGAGTCAGCACCGTTGTGCTGGCTTATTTAGCGCTCACCAAGCCGCGGGTCATCGAACTTTTGCTGGTGACCGCCATTCCGGCGATGTTGCTGGCCCATCGCGGCAGTGTCCAGCCGTTGCTGATCCTCAACACATTGATCGGTGGGATGCTGGCCGCCGGCGGGGCCAACACCTTGAACTGTGTGGCTGACGCCGACATCGACAAGCTGATGAAACGAACCGCGCGGCGTCCGCTGGCCCGTGCGGCCGTGCCGACGTCCCACGCGCTGGTGTTCGGGCTGGCGCTGAGCGTTGCGTCGTTCGCCTGGTTGTGGTGGACGACCAATTTGCTGTCGGGTCTGCTGGCGGTCGGCACGATCGCGTTCTACGTCTTCGTCTACACGTTGCTGCTCAAGCGCCGCACATCGCAGAACGTGGTGTGGGGCGGCGCGGCCGGTTGTATGCCCGTGATGATCGCCTGGTCCGCGGTCACCGGAACAATTGCCTGGCCGGCCCTGGTCATGTTCGCGATCATCTTCTTCTGGACGCCGCCGCACACCTGGGCGCTGGCCATGCGCTACAAGGAGGACTACCAGGCAGCCGGTATCCCGATGCTGCCGGCGGTCGCGACGGAACGTCAGGTCACCAAGCAGATCCTCATCTACACCTGGCTGACCGTGGCTGCGACTTTGGCGCTCTCGCTGGCCGCCGGCTGGCTCTACACCGCGGTGGCCGCCGTGGCCGGCGTCTGGTTCCTCACGATGGCTCATCAGCTCTACGCCGGCGTGCGTCGCGGAGAGACGGTCAAACCGCTTCGGTTGTTCCTGCAATCGAACAATTATCTGGCCGTCGTGTTCTGTGCGCTCGCGCTCGATTCGGCGCTGGCGCTGCCGACGCTTCTGAAGGTCTGACGCGCACCACGAGGTCCCGGACCTGCGAATACCCCATACCCCGACGGGGTCTTGCGACTACGACGCGACGTAGTTTTCAATGCCGTCGTGACCTCTTCGACGGCTGACGGCACGCACGGTTTCGGCGGCGCTTCATGACCGCGCCGATCTGGATGGCATTGCCGCCCGAAGTGCATTCGACATTGCTCAGCAGTGGGCCCGGCCCGGGATCGCTGCTGACGGCCGCCGGAGCCTGGTCAGCGCTGAGCACCGAATACGCCGACGTCGCCGACGAGCTAACCGCCGTCCTGGCGGGCGTGCAGTCCGGCGCCTGGCAGGGCCGCAGTGCCGAGCAGTACGTCGCGGCCCACGCCGCGTACCTGTCCTGGTTGACGCAAGCCAGCGTCGACAGTGCGGCCGCCGCCGCGCAACACGAGACCGCAGCCGCGGCCTACACCGGCGCGCTGGCCGCCATGCCGACTGTGCCGGAGCTGGCCACCAACCACGTCGTGCACGGGGTGCTGCAGGCAACGAATTTCTTCGGCATCAACACCATCCCGATCGCGTTGAACGAGGCCGACTATGTGCGCATGTGGGTCCAGGCGGCCACCACGATGAGCACCTATCAGGCCGTCGCCGGGTCGGCGCTCGCCGCGGTACCGACCACCGAGCCCGCGCCGCGGATTCTGACGGCCGGCAGCCAAACGTCATCTGCGACAACGCAAGCCGCAACAACACCGGAACAAGCAGCGGCCGCCGCCGCGGACCCGTCGTGGCAGGACCAACTCGCCACGTTGCTCAGCTACTACACCCAGGGTTTCGCCCAACCGCTGGGTGAGTTGCTTTACCCGAACGGATGGCCGTTTCCCGCTTTTCCGTTCGCCAGCGGGGTGGCCAATGCGCTGCAATCGGCGATACCCGGCCTGTCACCCGCGCTGGCCTCCGCGCTCGGCTGGACCGTCTTTCACACGCTGGTCCTGTTCTGGCCTTTGGTGCAGGCGGCGCCATTCCTGTTGCCGTTCGCCATCCCCGCGGCCTTCGGGGCGGGACTTGCCGGGCTGGCCGGCCTCGCGGGGATCGCGGCTGCGCCTGTTCTGCCGCTCGCGGCGATGCCGACCACACCGGTCGCGCCCGCGCCGGTGAGCGCGATGCCGTCGGCGGCATCAACGGTCGGCAACATCGGAGCCGGCAGCGGCCACGCACCGACGGTGTCCAGCGCGCCCGCGCCGAGCACCGTCGGCGCACCTGGCGGCGCCCCGCCGGGAAGTGGCCCGGGCTTCTCGCCTCCGTACGCGGTCGGCGGTGTGTCGCTGGCGTCGGCGCTGAGCGCGCAGGTCAAGACCCAGGAGCCGACGTCGCGTGGCGCTTCGAAAGCACCCGCGGCGGGCGCAGCAGCTGCCGCCGGCGCGACGGACCGGATCCGGACGAGGCGACGGCAACGTGCGCGCCTGCATTCACACGCCCACGAATTCATGGACATGAACGGCGATGTCGAGCCGGAATGGACGGCGCCGACAGCAGAGTCGCATCTCGGTGCGGGTGCACTCGGATTTTCCGGAACGATCGCCAGGGGCGGCGAACAGGCGACCGGGCTGGCAACGCTGTCCGATGATGGGTTTGGTGGGGCCCCCAGCATGCCGATGCTGCCGAACACGTGGGCGCCGAGCGGTAACTAGCTGTGCTGCGGAGATACCCCGTACCTGTACACCGTCTTGTTCTACGACACCGCGTCGTATTGACTTTTGACGTGATCCTGATAAGCGCTGAATTTGCCTCGGGTAGGAGGTCATGACAGCCCCGGTGTGGATGGCCGCGCCGCCGGAGGTGCATTCAGCCTTGCTGAGCAGCGGACCGGGCCCAGGGTCTCTACTGGCCGCTGCGAACGCGTGGAGTTCGTTGAGCGCCGAATACGCCTCAGTCGCCGACGAACTCAGCGACGTGCTGGCCGTGGTGCAGGCCGGTGCGTGGCACGGCCCGAGCGCCGAACGCTACGTGGCTGCGCATGTGCCCTACCTGGCGTGGCTGATGCAGGCCAGCGCCAAAAGCGCAACCGAGGCCAGCCAGCAAGAAACTGCGGCAGCCGCGTACACAACCGCGCTGGCCACCATGCCGACCGTGCCGGAGTTGGCCACCAACCACGTGGTGCACGGTGTGTTGGCGGCCACGAATTTCTTCGGGATCAACACGATTCCGATTGCGCTCAACGAGGCCGACTACGCACGGATGTGGGTCCAGGCGGCCGCCACCATGGCCACCTATCAGGCGGTCTCGACCACCGCGTTGGCCGCGACGCCGCAGACCGAGGCTGCGCCGCAGATCGTGCACGCCCAGCCTGCCGACGGAGAATTCGGTGGCGATGGTGACAGTTCGACGTTACCGATCATCGACGACGACTCCGGCGACCCGTACAGCTTGAGTTGGTACGTCAACCGCATCACCGAGATCACCCAGACCCTGCAGCGAGACATCACGCTGATCGGACAGAATCCGGCGCAAGGCCTGACCCAGCTGTCGGCGGACATCGGGGGACTGGTGACCGACGAGGTGGGCCACGTCGGGGAGTTTCTCAGTGCGTTTCCGGAGGTGTACGCACTTCCGCTGATCGCACCGATCGGATTGGCGGGAGGCGTCGCGGGCCTGGCCGGGCTGGCCGGGATTGCGCCCGAGACCGCGCAGGTCCCCGCCGAGGTTGCGGCACCGGCGCCCCAACCTTCGACGCTGCCCGCCACGGCCGGCAGTCCCGTCGCGATCGGCGCCCCGGGCGCGCCAACGGCGGCGCCCGCTTCGGCGCCGGTATCGCCGGCCGGATCCGTCGCGACGTCCGTGTCGTTGCCGCCGCCGCCCACTGCGGGGCCCGGCTTCGTCCCGCCCTACGCGGTGGGCCCGCCCGGGATCGGGTCCGGTTCAGGCATGGGAAGCAGCGCCGGGGCGGGAGAGAAGAACAAAGCCGTTGAGCCCGATGCGGTCGCCGCGCCTGCCGCCGTGGCAGCGCGTGGGCAAGTCCGGTCGAGGCGGCGCCGACGGGCTGGCATGCGCGGGTACGCTCACGAGTTCATGGAAATGAATATCAATGTCGATTCAGCGTGGACCGAGCCCCTTGAGAGATTGACGGCGACGTCCGATCGAGGTGCCGGGCCGTTGGGTTTCGCCGGCACAGCACCCAAAAGGGTCTCGGCTGCAGCGGGTTTGGCTACCCTCGACGATGACGACTTCGGCGGCGGCGCGGTGCTGCCGATGGTGCCGGGCACCTGGGACGCGGACTAGCTCGGCGAAGTGGAAGCAGGCGGAGTACACGACTGATGCCGCAGCGCTCACCAGGCGTTCACCCCGTCTTGTCGCTGGCATGGCTGCTCGAACCACTTTCCGTCGACACATTTCTCGGCGAGGTCTGGGGCAGAGACCACCACCAGGTCGCGCGGGGCCGCGCCGATTACTTCGATGATCTCGTCCCGCAACCTTCGACGCCTGACGGCCTACTGGAATTGTTTCGACACGAGCCGTCGGGAATACGGTTGGTGCGGGGACCAGACAAAAAGGGCCCCGACAACTACCGACTCGCGGATGGCAGTCTCGACGTCGCTGGTGTTCGCAACGACTTCGCCGACGGCTACACCATCGTGATGGATGGCATCGAGCAGTACGTGCGGAGGATCGGCACGTTGGCCCGGTCGCTCGAGGTCGAGCTGAACTTTCCGACGCAGGTGAACGCCTACATCACGCCGCCGCAATCCAGCGGGCTCGTCCCGCATTACGACGACCACGACGTCTTGGTCGTGCAAATTCAGGGATCGAAGTCGTGGCACCTGTATGTCGGCGCAGACCGGCCGGCCCGTGAGATCCAACGCGACATCGAGAAAGCCGTCGCGCCCGAAAGCTTGCCGGCGCCAACGGACTTGTTGTTGGAAGCCGGCGACGTGTTGTACGTCCCACGCGGTCGTGTGCATGCGGCGCAGACGCTCGCCGAGCCCTCAGTCCACCTGACCATCGGAATTCACGCGCCTACTGTGCTCATGCTTGCCATCGGTGCGCTGCATTCGCAGAGTTTCCGGGATGACCGGCTGAACGCCCGACTGCCGCCGCGACATCTCGATGACCGCAACCTCGGGTCCACGGTCCGGGATCTGGTGCGCGACGCGATCGCTGAAGTCGATGGCTCAGGGGCGCTCGACGATGGCCTCGGCTTGTTGGCGGATGTCTTGGTGCGCCGCGGCACCTGTCCGCCCGTCGGGAAAATAGCCAGCGCCAACGCTATCGACGTGCAGACTTGGGTGGTGAAGCACCAACCGCTGTACGCACACGTCAAGACCGTCGCCGACGGGGTGACGTTGCAGTTCGCCAGCTTGTCGATCAACGCTGGCGCCGACCACGAAGACGCGATGCGATTCGTTGCGGACCACATCGAGCCCTTCCGTGTCGCGGAGCTGCCGGGATTGCGCTCCGACCAGCAGACTGATCTCGCTCGGACCCTGGTCGTCAGCGGATTCCTGGCTCCGCTGGCCGATTCCGAGAACAGCTGATGCCGCAACCGTTTTCGTTGGGTTGGTTGCTCGACCCGCTCACGGTTGACGACTTTCTCGGCAGAATCTGGGGGAACGCTCACCATCACGTCAGCCGCGATTGTGCTGACTATGTGGACAGCCTTCGCGACGGCGCGGACTCGGTCGACGATCTACTCGCGTTGTTTCGGCCGCATCTGTCGTTGGTCAGCCTGGTTCGTCAGAGCGAGCGAAAAGATAACTACGTCTACCGACTTGCGGGTGGCGGTTTCGACGCCGAAGCCATCGGCCGAGACTTTGCCGACGGCTACACCATCGTTCTGGACAGCGTTCAGCGGTATGCGCGCGCGATCGCCGCTTTGTCGCACTCGCTCGAGGTCGAGCTCAACTTCGCGACACAGGTGAACGCGTATTTCACACCGCCGGAATCACAAGGCTTCGCAGCACATTCCGATGACCACGACGCACTAATCGTGCAACTTCAGGGATCCAAGATCTGGCATATCTACGAGGGCGTCGATGTGGCGCCGCACGATATGTGGCGCCACGAGGCGCTGTCCACCGCCGGTCTCCCTGCTCCCGTCGACGTGCGCCTAGAGGCGGGCGACGTGCTCTATGTGCCGCGCGGGCGTGTGCACGCCGCCGAATCGACGTCGGAACTGTCGGTGCACCTGACGCTCGGCCTGCATGCGCCAACGCTCTTCATGCTTGCCACCCGAATGCTGGACGCATTGAACAACTCTGATGACTGCGTCCACACTCAACTGCCGCCGCGTTTCTTGTCCGATCCAGACGTGCGCTCGGGCTTGGGGGATCTCGTACACGCGATCGCCGAGGCCGTGGAACAACCGGAAGCCATTGCCCAAGGGCTCGATTCACTGGAAGCCGATCTCGTCAGGCGGGGCCGGTGTAAACCGCTCGGCACCGGGATCTCCGACGCGGTCGCGATCGATGACCAGACCCGCGTGGTCAAGTACCAACCCCTGTACTCCCGGGTGACCGAGAAATCCGACGAAGTGGCGTTGCACTTTGCCCAGTCCGTGGTGAACGTCACCACTGACCACACGAGCGCGCTGCATTTCCTCGCGAAAAGTGCTGTGCCCTTTCGGATTCGCGATCTGCCGGAGCTGTCCGAGGTACAGCGCCTCGAACTTGCCAGAACCCTGATCCTGCAAGGTTTCCTGATCCGGCTTCCGGACGACTGATGGAAGTCGCCGACCTCGCCCGCTGGACGCCGATCCGCTTCGACTTCTCCGGATCCGCCCCGACCGTCGATTGGGCCGACCTCTCGGCCGAGCGTTTCGTCGAGCCGTTCTTCGACCAGACCGTCGCACGCTGGACCACCGGCCCGCGGGCCCAGCCGCTCGTCAGGACCGGACTCGATGCGTTGCTGGCCCTCGACAGCGAGCCGTCGCTCGAGCCGTCCGGCATGATCTTTCACTTTTCGCGCTGTGGCTCGACGGTCGTATCACGGCTGCTTGCCACGGTCCCCGGGGTTGTCGTCGTCGCCGAGCCTTCGCCGCTGAACGCACTGCTGGGGCTCGACCCCCAACGGGTGGACGGGGCGGTGCTGGTCCAGGTGGTTCGTTTGTTGGTGCGGGCGCTGGGCCGACGCCGCCACGGGGATGAGCGCCAGTTGGTGCTCAAGTGCACCAGCTGGAACATCCGCCGCCAGGAAATCCTGACCGCTGCGTTTCCGGATACGCCGTGGGTCTGGGTTCAGCGCGACCCGGCGTCGGTGGTCGCGTCGCTGCTGGCCACTCCGCCCGGCTGGCTCGGACACCAGCTGCCGCCACCGCGGACCGCGCGGCAATTCGGCATCGACCCGGCCACGGTGTCGACCATGACTCGAGCCGAGTTCGCCGCCCGCGCGCTCGGCGCGATGTTGTTCTCGGCCGCCACCGGCCCCGCTCGGCGGGTCTGCATCGACCACGCCGAGTTGCCTACCGCGGTGTGGCAACGGGTTGCCCCGCACTTCGGCATCGAGATTGACAGCGAGGTCATCGGACTCATGACCGAACAGTCCAAGTTCTATTCGAAAGCTACTGGAGCACAAGATTTTGCGGGAGATGATCCAGAGCGCCGACCGGTTACCGACGAGATAAGGGATGCCGCTCAACGCTTCGCCGAGCCTGGGTATCGACGGCTGGCGTTGCTCCCGTAGCCGCCGGGGCCGCTGTGGGCGGAATCGCCGTCGGCCCGTCGAGTTTCCAATCCCTATCCGGTGTGCTAGAAATGCTAATGAAAATCATGTTCATCACGGTATCCGGAGGGCTGTCATGACACTGCGCGTCGTACCAGAAGGCCTAGTGGCTGCAAGCGCGCGCATAGAAGCCCTGACCGCGCGGCTGGCGTCGGTGCAAGCGGGTTCGGCGCCGCTGATCACCGCGGTGGTTCCCGCCGCGGCCGATCCGGTGTCGTTGCAGACCGCGGCCGGGTTCAGTCTTCGCGGTGGTCAGCATGCGGCGGTAGCCGCCCAAGGTACCGAGGAGCTCGGCCGTTCCGGTGTCGGGGTTGCCGACTCGGGCGCGACGTACGCCGCCGCCGACGCAGCGGCTTCAGGGTCGTATCACGGCGTCTGGGCCTGACGATGACGGCGCCCATCTATATGGCAGCGCCGCCAGAGGTGCACTCGACGTTGTTGAGCAGTGGTCCCGGGCCCAGCTCGCTACTGGAGGCTGCGGGGGCGTGGGGCTCACTGAGCGCCGAATACACCTCGGTGGCAGAAGAACTCAGCTCGGTGCTGGCCGAGGTGCAAACCGGGGCCTGGCAGGGGCCGAGCGCGGAGTCGTTCGTCTCGGCTTATGTGCCCTACCTGGCCTGGTTGGCCAAGGCCAGTGCCGACAGTGCCGCAGCGGCCACACAGCACGAGACCGCCGCCGCCGCGTACACCGCCGCTTTGGCGGCCATGCCCACGATGCCGGAGTTGGCCACCAATCACGTGGTACACGGAGTGCTGCAGGCAACGAATTTCTTTGGCATCAACATGATTCCGATCGCGGTCAATGAGGCCGACTACGTCCGGATGTGGGTTCAGGCCGCCGCGACCATGAGCGCCTATGAAGCGGTCGCCGACACCGCGGTAGCAGCGACGCCCGCCACCGATGCCGCACCTGCGATTCTGAAATCCGACGGCGCGGCGCAGCCTGCCGACTCGGACAGCGGCCTCAGCGGCGACAACCCGCTGGGGATCCCGCAATGGCTCCAGAACATCCTGAATGAATTCGGAATCGGAAACAGCTTGACCGCCCACGACCCGCACATTGTCAACGCTTTCGAGACCTTCCTGTCGAATTATCTGCAACAGTTCGGAATTAATTTCAACCCTGCCCAAGGCACCGTGAACGGGATGACTTTCGACTCGTACACGAACCCGGGTCAGCCGATTTATTACGTAGTCCGGCTCCTCGAACTGAGCGAGGATCTTTCTCAGTTCCAAAGCTATTTAGCCGAGAATCCCGTAGCGGCAATTCAATATCTTATTAGTTTTGAGTTGTTCGATTTTCCACTTCACATCGAGCAAGTACTTGTTTTTTTGAGCCAGAGTCCCGCGCTCTTTGTGGCGGCGGGCGGCGCGGCGCTCGCACCCCTTGGAGCCGGCGCGGCCGGGCTGGCCGGCCTAGGTGCCTTGGCTCAACCGCCGATAGTGCTACCCGTGGATCCCACGGCGCCTGCGCTGCTGCCGGTCAGTGCTCCGGTTCCTGCTGTCTTGTCGTCGTCAGTGGCTCCCACCGCCCCGCCGCCGTCGCCTACCCCTACGTCCGCCGCAAGCGCTCCCGGCGCACCTCCGCCACCTGCCGCACCGGCGCCACCTGCCGCCGGGCCAGGGTTCACGCCGCCCTATGTCGTAGGTGGTCCGACCATCGGGTCGTCGCTGAGCGCGAAAGCCAAGACGCAGGAGCCGACGTCGCGCGGTGCCTCGAAGTCTCCCGAAGTCGCCGCCGCGGCGGTCGCGGCCACGGCCAAAAAGTCGACGCGCCGGCGCCGGCATGCGATGGAACGCGACCACGCCGACGAATTCGCCGACATGAATGTCGGTGTCAACCCCGATTGGGGTGCTTCGACGGAGGCGTCCAATCACGGCGCAGGTCCGTTGGGCTTCTCCGGCACCGTATCGAAGAGCCGTGAACAGGCGACCGGATTGGCTACGCTTACTGACGACGGTTTCGGCAGCGGGCCGACAATGCCCATGCTGCCCAACACCTGGTCGCCGGAAGGGTCGCCGGACGAGGGGACTGAGAGCTGAATGTCTCTGCGTGGCAAGGGTAATCGGACGAGGAGAGGATTTCGGGGATGAGTTTGTTGGATGCTCACATTCCGCAGTTGGTGGCGTCGCAGTCGGCGTTTGGTGCCAAGGCGGGGTTGATGCGGTCGACGATTGGTCAGGCTGAGCAGGAAGCGATGTCGTCGCAGGCGTTTTTCGCCGGTGATGGTGCGGCGGCGTTTCAGGCTGCGCATGCCCGGTTTGTGGCGGCGGCGGCGAAGGTGAATTCGTTGCTGGATATCGCTCAGGCCAACTTGGGTGATGCGGCGGGCACGTATGTGGCCGCGGACAGTGCTGCGGCGAGCAGCTACCCGGGCTTCTGAGCCGGTCGAAATTTCTAGTCGAGAGGGTTTGTGATGTCGCAGATCATGTACAACTACCCGGCGATGCTGGCGCATTCGGCGGATATGGCCGGGTATGCGGGCACGATTCAGAGCTTGGGTGCCGATATTTCTGCTGAGCAGGCTGCGTTGCAGTCGGCGTGGCAGGGTGATACCGGGGTGAGTTATCAGGCGTGGCAGGCGCAGTGGAATCAGGCGCTGGAGCAGTTGGTGCTGTCGTATCGGGCGATGGCGAGCACGCACGAGAACAACACCACCTCGATGCTGGCCCGTGACGCGGCCGAAGGCGCCAAGTGGGGCGGCTGACCCCCGCTACGGCGTGAGCACGATCGATCCGATGGTCTGGCGGCCCTGCAGGTCGCGGTGCGCCTGCGCGGCGTCGGCGAGCGGATAGCTGCCGCTCACTGCCACACTGAGCGAGCCGTCGGCTATCGCGTCGAACAATTCGCCTGAGCGCCAAGCGAATTCCTCGCCGGTGCGGGTGAAGTGGGCCAGCGAGGGTCGAGTCAGGTACAACGATCCGGCCGCGTTGAGACGTTGCGGGTCGAAAGGCGGAACCGGCCCGCTGGATGCGCCGAACAAGGCCAGGGTTCCCCGCACGGCGAGGCTGGCCAGGCTGGCGTCGAACGTGCTCGCCCCGACACCGTCGTACACCACCGCCACACCGGCGCCCCCGGTCAATTCGCGAATCCGCCCGCCGAATTCAGCCGCGTCGTCGCCCGGGTAGTCCAAGACTTCGGTGGCGCCGGCCCGCCGGGACCGCTCGGCCTTCTCCGGTGTCGACACCGTCGTGATCACCCGAGCGCCGCGATGCGTCAACCACTGCGTCAGAATCAGGCCCACTCCGCCGGCGCCGGCGTGCACCAACACAGCGTCGCCGGACCGCACGGCGTACACCGAGGTGATCAGATAGTGCGCCGTCAGGCCCTTCAGCAGCGCCGAAGCGGCCACGTCCAGGCCGACGTGAGACGGTATGTGCGCAACGAATTGTGCTGGCGCTGTGCTGAATTCCGCGTAAGCACCGGAAGCTGCGGAGGTCGCCACCCGGTCGCCGACACTCAACTCCGTCACGCCGTCGCCGACGGCGGCCACCGTCCCGGCGACTTCGGTGCCCAGCACGAACGGCAACTCGCGTGGGTAAGTGCCGGAACGGAAATAGGTGTCGATGAAGTTGACGCCGATCGCTTCGGCTTCGATCAGTATCTCACCCGGTCCGGGCGACGGCTGTGGCTTCTCGACGTAACTCAGGACTTCGGGACCGCCGATTTCGGCGACTTCGATTGCGTGCATGGTGACTATCATCCGCAAGCATGGAGTCCGCATGAAGTTGGCCCGTCCCGACATTCGCCATCCCCGGATTGTGCTGGCCGGTTCCGCGGACGGCGACGACGCCGGCTTGGTCGCCGCGTTGCGCAACCGCGGCCTGCACGCACACTGGCTGGCCTGGGACGACCCACGGACGCTCGACGCCGATCTGGTGATTCTGCGGGGCAGCAGCGATCACGCCGAGTTTTTGGCGTGGGCCAAGCGCGTGCCCAACTTGCTCAACGCTGCCGAGGTCGTCTCGTGGAACACCGGTCGACGCCATCTGCGAGACCTCGGCCGCGCGGGAGTGCCCGTACTACGGGGCCGTCGCCCGTCGGCCACCGCTGTTCGCACCGCGCTGGTGTTTCTCGGCGGCATCCAGTCCCACGCATTCGCCGAGGATGCGCCGGTCGATGCCGATTTTGAACTGTGGGACCTCGGTCAGGCCGCCCTCATAGCGGCCGCCGACCATATCGGCATAGGCGTCGAGGAGCTGCTGTACGCCCGCGCGGACGTGATCGAAGAAGCCGGTGCCGCCGCGCTGGTGGAGCTGAATCTGGTTGCCCCGGCCCTGGGTTGGCGGCTGCTGGTGGGCGATGCCCGCGACGACGCGCAACGTCAGTTCGCGCTGTGCGTCGAGTCAGCCCTCGACCGCTTGGGGCTGGGCCCGCTCTCGCATCGAGGCCCATAGCGCCGCGGTGGCCGCTGTGCAGATGGCCGCCCCGGCGACGTGGACCGCGACCAGCGCCGCGGGAACCCCGGTGAAGAACTGCACCGTCCCCACCGCGGCTTGGCCGAAAACCGCCCCCAGCAGAACGACCAGCCGGATCAGCACCGGGCGCGGCGCGCGCACGGCCAGCAGGCCGAACCCGAGTCCGACCAGCAAGGCCAGGTAGGCCACCAACAGCGACGAGTGGGCGTGCACCAGCGTGGTGATCTCGATGCGCAGCCGCGGCACGGTCCGGTTCGGGCTGGTGTCTCCGGCGTGCGGGCCCGCGGCGGTGACCAAGGTTCCGGCCACCAGCACCGCGGCCAGCGTCACCGCACTCAGAGCGGTGAGCAGTCGCAGCGGCTTGACGACTTGATCTCGGACCACGCCGCTGTCGGGCTCGCCGACCTTGACGTACAGCAGCACCGCGAGCCAGACCATCGTCATTGAGGTCAGCAGGTGGATGGCCACCGTCCACCACAGCAGCCCGGTGCGCACGGTGATGCCGCCGATCACGGCCTGCAACACCGTCGACGCCGGCATCAGCCATGCGTAGAACAACACCTCGCCGCGGCGGCCGGCGCGGATGACGGCCAGCACCGCCAACGCCGCGGTGAGCACCACAGCGAACGTGATCATTCGATTGCCGAATTCGACGGCCTGGTGGATCCGCGGAACCTCGGAGACGGCCACCGGAGTGAAGCTGCCCGGAAAGCACTGGGGCCAGGTCGGACAGCCCAGGCCCGAAGCGGTGACACGGACGATCGCCCCGGTGACCGCGATGCCGCCCTGGGTCACGATCACCGCCGCCGCGATGATCCGCTGCACGCGAAGGCTGGGCCGCGAGAAACTCCGCAATGATTGCCCGACAGGCATCGCCCGATCGTAGGGCAATGGCAACTACGTCGCGTAGTAGGGCCGGGTCAGCACGAGTGTGACGTCCCCTTCACGCTCGCGCTCAGCGGCTCAGGTGAACCGGAACCAGCGCAGCGCGGCCAGGCCGGCCAGCGTGCCCCATACGAGCAGTACCAGCAGGCCGAACCAGTCCACCGACAGGCTCATTGCGCGAGAGAGCGATTCGGTCAGCGCGCCGGCCGGGGTCAGCCGTGCCGCCCACTTGACCGTGGACCCGACCATGCCGGATTCGACCGTCAGTGCGCCGAGTCCGGCGAACACGAACCACAACAGGTTGGCCACCGCCAGCACTATCTCCGCGCGCAAGGTCCCCCCGAGTAGCAGCCCGAGCGCCGCGAACGTCGCAGTGCCCAAGGCGATCACCGCCGCGCCGAGCGCCAGGCCCAGTGGATGCGGTCGCCAACCGAGTGCAAAACCGATGGCGCCCAGAATGATTGACTGCAGAAACACGACGGTGACGACCGCCGCCGATTTGCCGGCGATGATGCCCCACACCGGTAACGCCGTCGCGCCCAGCCGTTTGAGAGCACCATAGCGGCGGTCGAATGCGACCGCGATCGCTTGGCCGGTGAACGCGGTCGAGATCACCGCCAACGCCATGATCGCCGGGACGAACGTGGCGGCCCGGTGGTCGCCGAACGATCCGAACGGCAGCAACGTCAAACCGACCAGCAGGGTGATCGGGATGAACATCGTCAGCAACAACTGTTCGCCGTTGCGCAGCAGGAGCTTGAGCTCCAGGCCGAACTGTGCCGCCAGCATCTTGGGGACTGCGGCCGGTCGCGGATTCGGCGTGAAGGTTCCTGCGGGGAAAGGACTTTGGGTCATTGCGCCACTCCTCCCAGCCTTTTCGGATCGCACTGCCCTGTTGATCGTCGTCGGCGCGGGGTCATGATCGCAACTCCCGGCCGGTCAGCTCGAGGAACACGTCCTCCAGGCTGCGCTGCTCCACCCGCAGATCGGTGGCCAGCACGTCGATCTGGGCACACCATGCCGTGACCGTTGCCAGCACCTGCGGATCGACGTCGCCCTCCACCAGATACTCGCCCGGCGCCGCTTCTGACGCCTGATAGTTCTCCGGCAGCGCCGACACCAGCAGGGAAAGGTCCAGGCGCGGGGGAGCGCTGAACCGCAGTTGGCCTTTGGCTCCGCTGCGAGTCAACTCTGCCGGCGTTCCGGATGCCACCGTCACACCGTGGTCGATGATCACCAGCCGGTCGGCGAGTTCCTCGGCTTCTTTGAGCTGATGGGTGGTCAGTACGACCGTCACGCCATCGCGGCGCAGCGCATCGATCAACTCCCACACCAGAATTCGGGCCTGTGCATCCATGCCTGCGGTGGGTTCGTCGAGAAAGACCAACTCGGGCCGGCCGACCAGGGCGCAGGCCAGCGCAAGCCGCTGCTGTTGGCCGCCGGAGAGTCGGCGATACGTGGTTCGGGCCGCTTCGGTCAGGCCCAGCGTGTCCAGCAGCCACTGCGGGTCGAGCGGGTCGGCGGCGTAGGAGGCCACCAGCTTCAGCATCTCGCCCGCCCGGGCCGCGGGATAGCCGCCGCCGCCCTGCAGCATCACACCGATGCGTGGCCGCAGCCGCGCGTTGTCCGCGATCGGATCGAGTCCCAGCACCTCGATGGTGCCGGCATCGGGGCGGACGAATCCCTCGCACATCTCCACCGTGGTGGTTTTGCCGGCGCCGTTGGGGCCGAGCAACGCCAGCACCTCAGCGGTGTGCACTTCGAGGTCGAGTTGGGAGACGGCGGTGGTCGCGGCAGCACCCGAGCCGTATTGCTTGCACACCCCGCGGAGCCGCACAGGGGTATCAGATGCTGAGCTCACGACGATTGAGCGTAAGCGCCGGGCAGCGGGTCAGGTTGCGGGGTCTCATCGGCGGGCGACGGGTCGTCCTTCGCCACGTCGGTGGTGAGCTCTTCGGCCAACAGCGGGCGCCACGGCAGGCGGTCGTAGGTGACTGCGATCAGCAGCAGCACGACAACTGTGCTGGCCACCGTCGCGTCGACGATCTGGAACAACGCGAACCGGTCGCCGTTGGCAGTCGGGCCGAAGATGCCCACGACGATCGTCACGATGATCACCGCGAGCCGGAAACCCGGCCGGGTGGCCCACGCCGCCAGCGGGATGATCGCCCACAGCAGGTACCAGGGCTGCACCACTGGAAAAAGCAACACGGTCCCACCGAGCGCGACACCGAGGCCACCGACCGGGTGCAACCGGCCCCGCAGGACTGACAGCAGCAGCCAGACGACCAGGACGCCGATGATCAAGATGCCGATGCCACGGGTCAGCGACAGCACCGCGGTGGTGTGGTCGCCCAGACCCAGCAGGATCCCGACCTGCCCGGTGCCCAGCGCGATCAGGGTCGGGGGCGACATCCAACTGCGCACCACGTTGGCCGTTCCAAGGGTGTAGATCCAGCCGAATCCCAGCCGGCTGGCCGAGCCGACGGCCGCCATCACTGCCAGCGACAACGCCGCCATCAAGGTGCCGGTCAGCAGAAACGCCTTGACACCTCCGCCATATCGCTGGGCCAACGCCATCGTGACGAAGCCCAGTGCCAGCAGCGACGGCAGTTTGATCTGCGACGACAGCACGATCAAAATCGCCCCGATCAGCAGCATGACCAGCGGCGTCCAGTCCGCCCGGTCGCCACTGGCCCGCGGCCAGGGTCGAGGCCACAGCGGGCGCGTCGAGTCGACACCACGCAGCGCGAATTCGGTGCCGGCCAGCATCAGCCCCAGCATCGGTGCCTCGTTGTGGATGCCCGCGACCAGATGCATGATCAGCAGCGGGTTGGCCGCCCCCAGCCACAGCGCGCTGACTTCGGCCACCCCGCAGCGTCGCGCCAGTCGCGGTGTGGCCCACACGATCAGGCCGACGCCGAGCAGGACCACCACCCGATGACACAGCACCGCGGCGACGATGTTCTCACCGGTCAACGCCGAAATACCGCGGCCCATCCACAAGAACAGCGGCCCGTAGGGCGCCGGGGTCTCCCGCCACAGGCTGGGCACCGACAGCGTGAAGACGTGACCGAGACCCAGTCCGGTCGCCGGGCCCACCCGGTAGGGGTCGAGGCCCAGCCAGCAGATCCGGCTCTGCGCCAGGTAGGAGTAGACGTCCTTGCTGAACATCGGGGGCGCGATCAGCAGCGGCAGCACCCACAGCAGCAGCGTGCGGTCCAGGTCGCCCCGCGACATCCGTCGCTTGCCCAGCGCGAACCGGCCCAGCATCAGCCAGGCCAGGGCCATCATCACCGCGCCGGTCGTGGTCATCGTCAGCGACACCGTCTGGATTCTCGACGGCAGGTTGAGCAGCCGGACCCCGAACGTCGGGTCCTGAACCACCGGCCGGGCTCCGGCGCCGAGTGCGCCGATGGCCATCAGAACAGTGCCGGTCGCGCCGAATACCCGAGTGCGTCCGAGCACGAGCTGCTCGGACTTGTTCAGGGGTTGGCCCACCGCCTGCTCGTCGCCGTGCAGGCTGGCGATCGACGAACTCAGCGAGTGGTGGCGGTCTGCCATCACAGCAGCGTAGCGGCGATCGCCAGCGCGGCGGAGCCGGGCGCAGCGGGTCGCCGCCATGTACCCAGCTGCCCCTGGGGGCCTGCCGAACTGGTCAGGTGTGACCAGCGCAACCGTGGCAGAGGGTAACCTTGCTGGACCCGTCACCGGAATTGCGTCACACTGGTGTTGTGAAATTCCCGTCCTCCGTTCCCAGCGTCGAAGCAGCAACCGCTGCCGCGACGCACGACGGTCAGACCCGCAGCGCCGTCATTCGGCTGCTGTTGGAGTCCGGGTCCATCACCGCCGGGCAGATCGGCGAACAACTCGGGTTGTCCGCAGCCGGGGTGCGACGCCACCTCGACGTGCTGATCGACATGGGTGAAGCCGAGTCGGCACCCGCCGCGCCATGGCAGCAAGCCGGGCGGGGACGTCCGGCCAAGCGATACCGGCTCACCGCGACCGGACGCGCCAAGCTGGACCACAGCTATGACGATCTGGCGTCGGCCGCGATGCGCCAACTGCGCGAGATCGGCGGCGAAGAGGCGGTCCGCCGCTTCGCCCGCCAGCGCATCGACACGATCCTGTCCGGTGTCGAGGCGGCCGGTTCCGACGCAGACGAAGAGATCGAAGCCACCGCCGGGCGAATCGCCGGTGCATTGTCCAAAGCCGGTTACGTCGCTACCACCACGCAGGTGGGGGGCCCGATCCACGGTGTGCAAATCTGCCAGCATCACTGCCCGGTGTCGCACGTCGCCGAGGAGTTCCCAGAATTGTGCGAAACCGAGCGGGAGGCGATAGCAGAGGTACTGGGTACCCATGTGCAGCGCCTGGCGACAATCGTCAACGGCGATTGCGCCTGCACCACCCACGTTCCGCTCGCCGCAACTGAAGCCACACCGATTGAACTTCGGCGCACAGCCCGCGCCGAAGCCATCACGAGCACCAAAGGAGTGTCGCTATGACTCTCACCCCGGAAGTCGCGAAGACGGCTCTACCTCCCGAGACGCTGACCCAGGAGGAGACCATTGCCTCGCTGGGCCGCTACGGCTACGGCTGGTCGGACTCCGACGTGGCCGGCGCCAGCGCGCAGCGTGGGCTGTCCGAAGCGGTGGTGCGAGACATCTCGAACAAGAAGAACGAGCCGGAGTGGATGCTGCAGTACCGGTTGAAGTCGCTGCGCATCTTCGAGCGCAAGCCGATGCCGAACTGGGGATCCGACCTCGAAGGGATCCACTTCGACAACATCAAGTACTTCGTGCGGTCCAGCGAGAAGCAGGCCGCCACCTGGGACGACCTGCCTGCGGACATCAAGAACACCTACGACAGGCTCGGCATCCCCGAGGCGGAGAAGCAGCGACTGGTCTCCGGCGTTGCGGCGCAATACGAGTCAGAGGTCGTCTACCACTCGATCCGTGAGGATCTCGAGGCCCTGGGCGTCATCTTCTTGGACACCGACTCCGGACTGCGTGAGCATCCCGAGCTGTTCCAGAAGTACTTCGGCACGGTGATCCCGGCCGGCGACAACAAGTTCTCGGCGTTGAACTCCGCCGTCTGGAGTGGGGGATCGTTCATCTACGTCCCACCGGGTGTGCACGTCGACATCCCGCTGCAGGCCTACTTCCGGATCAACACCGAGAACATGGGCCAGTTCGAGCGGACGCTGATCATCGTCGACGAGGGCGCCTACGTGCATTACGTCGAGGGCTGTACCGCGCCGATCTACAAGAGCGACTCGCTGCACTCCGCGGTCGTGGAGATCATCGTGAAGCCCGGCGGCCGTTGCCGTTACACGACCATCCAGAACTGGTCCAACAACGTCTACAACCTGGTCACCAAGCGAGCGCGGGCCGAGGCCGGCGCCACCATGGAATGGGTCGACGGCAACATCGGGTCCAAGGTCACGATGAAGTACCCGGCAGTCTGGATGACCGGCGAATACGCCAAGGGCGAGGTGCTCTCGGTCGCGTTCGCCGGCGAGGGCCAGCACCAGGACACCGGCGCCAAGATGCTGCACCTAGCGCCCAACACCTCGAGCAACATCGTGTCCAAGTCGGTCGCCCGCGGTGGCGGTCGCGCCTCTTACCGTGGGCTGGTCCAGGTGAACAAGGGGTCGCACGGATCACGTTCTAGCGTGAAATGCGATGCGCTGCTGGTGGATACGATCAGCCGCAGTGACACCTACCCGTACGTCGACATCCGTGAGGATGACGTGACGATGGGCCACGAGGCCACCGTGTCGAAGGTCAGCGACACCCAGCTGTTCTATCTGATGAGCCGCGGGCTGACCGAAGACGAAGCGATGGCGATGGTGGTGCGCGGCTTCGTCGAGCCGATCGCCAAGGAGTTGCCGATGGAATACGCCCTCGAGCTCAATCGGCTGATCGAGCTGCAGATGGAAGGCTCGGTCGGCTAGTGGGGGGATTGACTGAAGCGGTTGAGGGTTCAGCCTTCGCCGCTGCCAACAAGGGCGAGCTGTTCTCCTCGTTCGACGTCAACGCGTTCGAGGTTCCCGGTGGCCGCGATGAGCTGTGGCGTTTCACTCCGCTCAAACGGCTACGAGGGCTGCACGACGGCTCCGCCCCGGCGACCGGAACCGCGGCGATCGAGGTCTCCGAGCGGCCGGGCGTCACCGTTGAATCCGTGCGACGTGGTGACAAGCGGCTCGGTCAGGGCGGTGTTCCCGCCGATCGTGTTGCCGCTCAAGCTTTCTCATCATTCAACTCGGCGACGATCGTGACTGTCGCGCGGGATACCGAGGTGGCCGAGCCGATCGAAATCTCCATCACCGGACCGGGCGAGGGTGCGGTGGCCTACGGGCACCTGCAGATCCGCGTCGAGGAACTGTCGCGGGCGATCGTGGTGGTCGACCTGCGTGGCAGCGGCACCTACGCCGACAACGTCGAGATCATCGTCGGCGATTCGGCTGGCGTAGGCGTCATCTGGATCGCGGACTGGGCCGACGACACGGTGCACGTCAGCTCGCATCACGCCCGCCTCGGTAAAGATGCGGTGCTCGGACACGTCAACGTCACGTTGGGAGGCGATGTCGTCCGCACGACGGCAACCGTGCGCTTCGACGGACCCGGTGGCGACGCGCAGCTGCTCGGCACGTATTTCGCCGATGACGGTCAGCACTTCGAGGCCCGGCTGTTGGTCGACCACTCACAGCCGAATTGCAAGTCCGACGTGCTGTACAAGGGTGCGCTGCAAGGTGATCCGGATTCCGACAAGCCGGACGCGCACACGGTCTGGATCGGCGACGTAGTGATCCGCGCCGAGGCCGAGGGAACGGACACCTTCGAGGTCAACCGCAACCTGGTGCTGACCGACGGTGCCCGCGCCGACTCGGTGCCCAACCTGGAGATCGAGACCGGCGAGATCGCCGGCGCCGGACATGCCAGCGCCACGGGAAGATTCGACGACGAGCAGCTGTTCTACCTGCGTGCTCGTGGCATCCCCGAAGCACAGGCCCGCCGCTTGGTGGTGCGCGGCTTCTTCAACGAGATCATCGCGAAGATCGCCGTCCCCGCCGTGCGCGAGCGCCTGACCGAAGCCATTGAACGAGAACTAGCGATTACTGAAGCGAGAAGTAGCTGACCATGACCACTCTGGAAATCAAAGACCTGCACGCCTCGGTGTTCACCCCGGAGGGTGTGGAAGTTCCGATCCTCAAGGGCGTCGACCTGACGGTGCGCTCCGGGGAGACCCACGCCGTGATGGGCCCGAACGGGTCCGGCAAGTCGACGCTGTCGTACGCCATCGCCGGCCATCCCAAATACACCGTCACCTCCGGGTCGATCACGCTCGACGGTGCGGACGTCCTCGAGATGAGCGTCGACGAGCGCGCCAGAGCCGGCTTGTTCCTGGCCATGCAGTACCCGGTCGAGGTCCCCGGTGTGTCGATGTCGAACTTCCTGCGATCGGCGGCGACCGCGGTCCGTGGCGAGGCGCCGAAGCTGAGGCACTGGGTCAAAGAGGTCAAGGCCGCCATGTCGGACTTGGACATCGACCAGGCCTTCGGCGAGCGCAGTGTCAACGAAGGTTTCTCGGGTGGTGAGAAGAAGCGCCACGAGATCCTGCAGCTGGGCTTGCTCAAGCCCAAGATCGCGATCCTCGACGAGACCGACTCCGGTCTGGACGTCGACGCGTTGCGGGTGGTCAGCGAGGGCGTGAACCGCTACGCGGAGGCCGAGCACGGTGGCGTCTTGCTCATCACGCACTACACCCGAATCCTGCGGTACATCCGTCCGCAGTTCGTGCACGTCTTTGTCGGCGGCCGGGTTGTCGAATCGGGCGGCCCGGAGTTAGCCGATGAGCTCGAAGAAAACGGCTACGAACGCTTCGCCCACACCGA
>CAVVSN010000010.1:0-48158 GCA_963750885.1 uncultured Actinomycetota bacterium | reverse complement strand
GACATTAATTTCTTGAGGCGCCCAACGAACTGCAGAGGGTGAACGGTCTTGTGGAACGTTCTAGCGGCATTTTCATTTCTACGGTGATTCCAACGAGCGGTGAGCAATTTATAGCGACGGATCCACCGGGGAAACATCGATTTCGAAGTGCAACCGCGGTAACTACGGAGGGCGAGCACGACATCGTCTCAATGCTAAAAGGTTTGGTCGAAAAGCCTGACTTAGCTCACGATCCGGGGTTCGAGGTAGCCGTGGCGGGTTGACCTGATGGTTTTGGGTTTTAGGCTGGCCGCGGGGCGGCGAGTGGCCGTGCTGGAGGCCGCGGCGGTACGCATTTGGCAGTCGAATCAGGCTGTGCCGCTTGGCAGATCGATGACGGCAAGACCTCAGCGCAGATCGGGCAGCCGAAACTTGTCATACCCGGGTTCGATGATGGGGGTTATGTCTTCGACCGCATGCGCCTGGGTGGTGGTTACGCCTCGCCGAGCGTCTTGAGGTGCTGTTGGAGGAGTTGGCGGAGTTGGCCGGCCAGCGCAACGCGATTGATGGGCGCATCGTGGAGATCGTCTGCGAGCTGGATCGCGACGAGCTCTGCGGGGCCACGGGCGCCCGGTCGGTCGGCGTTGGTGGCTTGGAAGCTCGGCTCGCTCCTCGGCGAACGCCCACACGATCAGCGCGTCGCGCGCCGGGTTGAGGAGTTTCCGCGCTGCGCGCAGGGCATGCAGGAGGGACGACTGTCGCTGGATCAGGTGAGCGTTGATGCGGCGCGCGCCGGTGAGGGATCTGATGAGCATTACGCGCAGTTGGCGCGGGTCGCCACGGTCAAGCAGGTGCGCACGCGGTGAGGCTGGAACCGCGGCCCGAACCCGATCGCCGGCCGAACCGCAGCCCTGGATCCGCGAGAACTCCGATGAGGAGTTCAGCTGTTGGCGACCAAGCTTCCGCACCTGGACGCGGCGAAATTCGACGCGGCGCTGCGTCTCATCGTGATGCGCTGATCGCCGAGTGGAAGCACGATCGCGGGACTGGCGAGGCCGCATCTCAGATGCCGCGCCGCCATTGCCGGGCACTGTCGAGGCGTTTATGCGCCTGGTGGAGGCCGGATGGGAAGACGAGCGGTCCGCCGGCCCGCACGGTCAGCACACGCCGGCGGTGGTGCGCGTCGACGTTGCGCAGCGCGCGCCGCGCTGCATCTGGGTCCGCTGCTCACCGAGGCCGAACGCCGATACCTGACCTGTGATGCCACGTGTGAGGTCTGGCTCGAACGTAGACGGGGGGTCATCAGCGCCGGCCGGGCGACTCGGGTGATCAACCGGCGGCTTCGCCGGGCGCTCGACACCGCCAGCCCACCTGCGCGGTTCCCGGCTGTGGGGCCACCCGAGGTCTGCACGCACACCACATCCGGCACTGGGAAGACGGTGGGCCGACCGAATTGGCCAACCTGGTGTTGGTATGCCCGTATCACCACCGGATGCGCCGCCGGGGCCCCATCCGTCGCCGGACCCGCGGACCATCTCGTCGTCACCGACGGCTGCGGCCCAGCATTGAGCGCAGGATCGCTGGCGCGTCCGCCGAACTTTCCCCCGCCCGCTGTCCGACCCTGCCCCGGGCCCACCGGCGAGCGCGCCGACTGGTGGTGGTACGAACCCTTTCAGCCCCCCGCCACAACAAACAACTAGGTCGACCACCGCGGCCCGGTCGCAACCGGCACGCTATCTGAGCTCAAACAGGCTGAAGCACAGTGAAATTCGTTCGCGATACCCGCTGCTATCGGATCGTCATAATCAATGCCGACAACTAAACCGCAACTCCGCCGACGCGCTACCCGACGATCTGACCCCGCCACGATCCGGACCTACCCACTAATTGAGCCAAGTCGGCACTGCAAGGACGAGCACGCCATCGTCTGATTTCGTTGAACAACAGTGCGCTGATCGATGACGGCAATAGCCATCGCGCACGCAAGTCCCGCGCGGCAAATGCGATGCTGACTGCGATTCGAGCGAAGGAGGCGGAACGTGGCAGATACAGGAGGGCCCCCGCGCGTTGATGTTCCCCGGACCGGTTCCAAGTCTTTAGAACGTGTAGTCGCCATTGTTACCGTCACCGGTCGGTTCATCGGGCCGCTCTCCCGGCATCCTGACAACTTAGAAGTCGCTTTGCTACCTGCCACGTCGCTAGCTCCAGTTGGTTTCGTTGCAGTTAGTGGGATCGATCATGACGTGGTACTTCTCGCCGAGACCGGTACTGCACCGGCTTCCAGCCGACTTGTCGGAACTCAAGCAGGCGGTCGGCGAACAAGTAGTGCCGCTTTATTGCGGGAACCCATCACAGTCCATTCGCCCGGCCGATTTTCTCCTCCACTGTCCTAGCTGGCTGTTTACGCGCCAGCGACTCCGCGCCTGTCTCGATCGGCTTATCGCGCTCAAGGTGAATTGTGCGAGGTTCACGAGCTCGTTAGCTTTGCCATCGTGGACGGGCGTGACGCGTTACGGGTACGACCCGCAATGAACTGATGGCACCGCTCACCGTTGACCCGGAGGTGCTGGATAGCGCTGGCACCGCCGTCATTTCGGTCGGCGAGGGATTAGGGTCCACCGTTTCGACATTGACCACCGCGCTCGCCGGATGCCACGGGATGTCTGGTGACGACCCGGCCGGTGCAGCCTTCGGCCACAGCTACGACAATTCGGCATCGAAACTGCTCGAGGCCATGGCTACCACCCGCAATGGGTTGTGCCGCTTGGGCGATGGCGTTCGGATATCCGCGCACAACTACTCCATCGCCGAAGCGAACTCGAATATCTCCGGGCACAGCCATCCCCTACCGGGTCCGCATCCGACCGGTTCGATCTCAGCCGGCTCGACGCCGTCGTCCGTCGGCCACGGCGCCGGCCCACCGGCAGGCTGGGCCTGGGTGTCCAAATACATCGGGATGATCTGGCCGACCGGGGATTCAGCGAAGCTGCGCGGAGCAGCGGCAGCGTGGACCATTGCCGGCACGAATTTCGAGGTCAGCGAGATACTCGGCGCCGCTGGACCGATGAGTAGCATTGGCGCTCAACAGATCCCGGAAGGTCCGGCGATCGCCGCCGCCTTCAGCCGCGACCCACCGTTGCGCGGCCGGAATCCTGCAGCAGTGCGCGACTATTGCGACGCACCTCACGTCGTACGCGACCAAGATCGACACAGTTCACGCGGCGATCATCGATCTGCTGTCACGCATCTGCAATCCGCTGACCGGGATCAAAGAGGTCTGGGAGTTCCTCACCGACGAGGACGAAGACGAAATCAAGAAGATCGCCAACGACATTCGCATCATCGTCAATCAGTTCACTGCGGAAGTCGATGCACTGCGCCAACAGATCGCGACTGCGCTCGCCGAAGCGAAGACGATCCTCGGCATCATGACCCACTACGCCGAGAAGGAGTGGGACCACTTCCTGCATGCCACCGAGGTCGGCCGGGCATTGGACCACTTCGGGCAGATCTGCGGCGGGGTGCTTTCGGAAGCGGAAAGCACCGTCAAGGGTTTTTGGAACCTCAATCCGGCTCGGGCCTTCGTCGACCCAAAGGGCTTCTGGCACTCCGTCTCTGGCGCACTCGAAAAGCTGGGAACACTCACCGGAGCAGACGGCGAACAGAAATTCGAAGAATCGTGGAAGGAACTCGGCAAAGACGTCGTCCACTGGGATGAATGGAGCACCAACCCGCTCAAGGCCGCCGGCGAATCCGCTTTCGATCTCGGCACACTCTTACTCCCGGGCGGGGCGCTATCGAAACTCTCTAAACTCGGCCACGTCGCGGCAGACGTCGCCGAGGCCCCCAAGGGGCTTCGCCTGCCCACGCCGGGCCGGCTGCCTAACCCTGCGCCGCACGACAACCCGCCACCACGGAACGAGCCGCAGAAAGGCGGCCAGCCGGAGCCCGCGCCGAATCCAAAAGGCGCGCTGCCACCGTATGGGCTTACCGACTCGAAGACGCCGGCCGAAACGAAGCCTCCAGCAACACCTCCCAAGCACGTAGCCGAACCCACCGCTCCCGCCGGGCAGCCACCCTCATCGACATCCGCTCACGCCCCGGCCGAGCACGCCGCCACACCGCCCGCGCCTCTTCCTCCCGGCCCAACACACGGCGGCGCACCCGAGCGGCTTATCACCGCAGTCCCCCACGCTCGACCATCACGGACCCGTTGCCCACACCCCGCAGCCATTGACGACCGGAGACCTATCGGCGCTGGCCGATTACACTGGTCTGGGGCACGAGGACCTAAACGACGCGTTGAGGAACGGCCCTATGGATGCATCCCAACAAGCTCGTGTCGACGCGCTAAATCAGGCGTTGGAGAAATTGCCTGCCGCACCAGGGCCTAGTTTTTCGGGGCACAAACTTGCCACCCGACGTGCTTGCGCGATATCAGCCGGGACGCCGTCGTAACCGAACCCGCATTCCTTAGCACCTCTGTGGATCCCGCCGTGGCCAGTCCACGGCATTCGCCGGGAACGTCGAGTTCAAGATCCTGTCGAAGACGGGGCGGGATATCTCCTCGTTCTCGACCTTTCCCACCGAGCAAGAGGTGCTGTTTCAAACCGACAGGCAGTTTTACGTGGTGGATCGAAGACTCGATCCAGTCACGGGCAGGACAATAATTGAAATGGTTGAGCGATAGGAGGAGTTGAGCAGTGGCCAAAGAATTGCCGGAAAAATATTCTCCACACCGGAAGAAGCCGGTGTGACCCGGCCGACCGACGCCGAATTGGTCGAAGTCGCGCAAGCTGTTCGACGAGGCTCAGGAGCAGATGGACCGCTTGACCGAAGCCGACCTTTGGACGGAAGTCTCGCCGAAGTTCTGGGACGACACTCCGGCACCGAGTACGAAGGCTGGCGCGACCGCTAGCTCCTGCCAACCCCGGCCCAACCCGCCACGGCCCGATAGTGTGAAGCCGTGACCGCTTCCGGCGGCCCGGGCAGTGTCGAACCCGGCCACAATCCAGCACCCAGAACCCGCTGAGCAGCAATTCGAGACGCAGGCCGCCAACGCCAGCGCCGAGCGGGCGCTGGAAGACGTCCACTCCGACGAAGCGCTCAAACCCGAGCTGCCGCCCGTCGACCTCACCGCCGCCGCGTTCTTCGACGTCGACAACACCTTGGTGCAGGGCTCGTCGCTGGTCCACTTCGGTCGCGGCCTGGCCGCCCGGAAGTACTTCACCTACCGCGACGTGCTCGGCTTCGTCTACGCGCAGGCCAAGTTCCAGGTCCTCGGCAGGGAGAACAGCGACGACGTCGCCGCCGGCCGCCGCAAGGCGCTCGCCTTCATCGAAGGCCGGCCCACCGAAGAGCTGATGAGACTGGGTGAAGAGGTCTTCGACGAGATCATCGCCGAGAAGATCTGGGAAGGCACCCGCGATCTCGCCCAGATGCACCTCGACGCCGGCCAGCAGGTCTGGCTCGTCACCGCCACGCCTTATGAGCTCGCGATCACCATCGCCCGCCGCCTCGGCCTGACCGGCGCATTGGGCACCGTCGCCGAATCCGAGAACGGCGTCTTCACCGGCCGGCTCGTCGGCGACATCCTGCACGGCCCCGGCAAGGCGCACGCCGTGCGCTCACTGGCCATCCGCGAAGGCCTCAACCTCAAACGCTGCACCGCCTACTCCGACAGCTACAACGACGTGCCGCTGCTTTCCCTCGTCGGCACGGCCGTAGCGATCAACCCCGACGCCGCTTTACGCGACTACGCGCGCAAACGCGGCTGGGAAATCCGCGATTTTCGGACCGCCCGCAAGGCCGCCCGGATCGGCGTACCGTCAGCTCTGGCACTGGGCGCGGCGGGCGGCGCTCTGGCCGCGGTGGCATCTCGCCGGCAATCGCGCTGATAAGCTGCGCCGCTGAACCCATAAGAGTGGAGAGCAGCGCATGTCCTTGCCCGCAGGCACCGAAGGCCTGATCGGCACCCACTACCGGTACCCCGACTACTTCGACGTGGGCCGCGAAAAGGTTCGCGAGTTCGCCGAGGCCATCCAGAACGATCACCCGACGCACCACTCCGAGGAAGCCGCAGCCGAAGTCGGCTACGACACCACGGTGGCGCCGTTGACCTTCCTTGCGGTCGCCGGACGTCGTGTCCAGAACGACGTCTTCGCCAAGTTCGACATCCCGATCAACATGGCCCGTGTGCTGCACCGCGACCAGAAATTCCTGTTCCACCGGCCGATCACCGTCGGTGACCGGCTCTACTTCGACACCTACCTGGACTCGGTCATCGAGTCCCACGGCACGGTGATCGCCGAAATTCGCAGCGAAGTCACAGACGTCGACGGCAACCCGATCATCACCAGCGTCGTGACCATGCTCGGCGAGTCGTCCAATCCCGACGCGAACGCTGAAGCGACAATCGCGGCAATTGCATCCATTCGCGCTGGCGCTTAGGGTCAGCCGGAACCATTCAGGGGGAGTCCCAAATCATGAGCACCGATCTCACGCCAAATTTTGACGACGTGCAGTCGCATTACGACCTGTCCGACGAGTTCTACCAGCTGTTTTTGGACCCGAGCCAGACCTACAGCTGCGCCTACTTCGAGCGCGACGACATGACGCTCGCCGAGGCTCAGCAGGCCAAGGTCGACCTGTCGCTCGGCAAACTCGGCCTGGAGCCCGGCATGACGCTGCTCGACGTGGGCTGTGGCTGGGGGGCCACGCTGCGCCGCGCGATCGAGAAGTACGACGTGAACGTGGTCGGTCTCACGCTGTCCAAGAACCAGGCCGCCCACGTGCAGTCATCGTTCGACGCGCTGGACACCGAACGCTCCCGGCGGGTGCTGCTGAACGGCTGGGAACAGTTCCACGAGCCGGTCGACCGGATCGTCTCGATCGGCGCGTTCGAGCACTTCGGCTTCGAACGCTACGACGACTTCTTCAAGATGGCGTGGGACGCGCTTCCGGCCGCGGCGGCACGATGATGCTGCACACCATCATCGTCCCGACGCGACCAAGAATTAGAAGACCGCGGCATCAAGGTCACCATGGCCAGGGCGCGGTTTGCCCTGTTCATGATGCAGGAGATCTTCCCCGGCGGACGCCTGCCGACGGTCGCCATCGTCGAGGATCACGCGAAGAAGGCCGGCTTCGAGGTCGCCCTCGTCCAGCCACTGCGCCTGCACTACGCGCGGACCCTGGACTTCTGGGCCGAGGCGCTGGAGGCCCGCAAAGACGAGGCGATCAAGATCCAGTCCGAAGAGGTCTACGAGCGCTACATGAAATACCTGACGGGGTGCGCCAACCTGTTCCGTGAGGGCGCTTGCGACGTTGCCCAGTTCACCCTGGTCAAGCCCGCACAGTAAGAGCTCAGCCGAAGAACATATTGCGACGACCGGCCAGCAGCCGATACAGCGTCTGCTGGATGGTCTCGCGCACCTGATCGGTCAGCTCGAAGGTCACCATCGGATCCTCGGCGTCGGCACCCTCGTAGTGCGCGGTGTCGATCGGCTCACCGAAAGCGATGTGCCACTTCGACGGCAAGGGCACCAGCCCAGCGGGGCCGGCCAGCGGGAACAGCGGCGTGATCGGGAAGTACGGCAGCCCGAACAACCGCGCCAGCAGTCGCACGTCGGTCAGCATCGGGTAGATCTCTTCCGAGCCGACGATCGAGCACGGAATGATCGGCGCCTTGGCGCGCAGCGCGGCGCCGACGAAGCCACCGCGACCGAAGCGCTGCAGCTTGTAGCGGTCCTTGAAGCGCTTGCCCAGACCCTTGTAGCCCTCCGGGAACACCGCGGTCAGTTCGCCCGCGGCCAGCAGCCGGTGCGCATCTGCGGTGCACGCCATGGTGTGGCCGGCCTTGCGGGCGGCCGCGCTCACCACCGGCATGTCGAACACCATGTCGGCGGCCAGCAGTCGCAGGTCGCGGTGTGCGGGGTGGTGGTCGTGCACGGCGACCGAGGCCATCAGCCCGTCGAACGGCAGCACGCCGGCGTGGTTGGCCACCACCAGACCCGCGCCGGTTTCGGGGAGGTTCTCGATGCCGCTGACCTCGACGCGGAACCACGAATTGAAGAAGAACCTCAGCAGCGGCCGCACGATCGCGTCGTTGAAGTGCGGGTCGAAGCCGAACTCGTCGACCTGGTAGTCGCCGGCTAGCCGGTGTCGCAGGAAGTCGGCGACGGCACTGACCTTCTGGACCAGCTCGTTGGTCGGCTGCTCCACCTCGGCTCGGGCGCCGGCACCGCGACGGTGCTGATCGATTTCACGTACGACAGCGGCGATCTCGTCGGCGGAGGCCCGGGTGTCGGGCTCGGAGAGCAGGGAGGGATGCTGACGGGAGGCGCGTTGCCCGGCGCGGCGCTGAGCCGCCGCACGGCCTGAATTCCCGTGCAGCGGAATGACTTTCGCCTTCGAATCGCCCGCCATCAGTTAACCTCCCCCCGCCCTTGGTTGATTTTGGATCGGCCACCAAAGCGCTGCACTGCGGCTACGGCCCGACCTTCAATGGAGCGTACCCATTCAGGGTCGATAATGGGAGTCAAAGCGCGGCCGCGAACGTAATCGTCAAAAGCCTCCGCAGTCGACCACTTGGGGTGGTATCCGAGCTCCTGTTCCATCCGTGTGGTGTCCATCACTCGGCCGTAGCGCAGGTAGTCGAGTTGATCGCGGCTGATGTCGACATAACCGTTGGCACGGCGCAGCGAATCCAGCGCCGAGAGCCCAAATCCCGGTAACGGCAAAGCAACTCGTCCCGCCCGCCGGATCGCCTGCGACAACATGATGATCCCGCTGGCGCCGACGTTGAAGGTACCCGGGTTTGCCGGCCATCACGGCGCGCTCCAGGGCGCCGAGTGCATCCTGCTCGTGCAGCAGTTGCAGCCGGGCGTCGCGGCCCAGCACCGTCGGGACCAACGGCCCGGCCAGGTAGCGCGACAGGGTGGTCTCCATCGCCGGACCGATCATGTTGGCCAGCCGCAGGATGGTCACCGAGATGTCCGGTCGGCGCCGCCCGAGCCCACGCGTGTAGCCCTCGATGTCGAGGCTGTCCTTGGGAAAGCCTTCCCGGAAGGGACGCCGACTGCTGCTGTCCTCGGTGAACAGCACCGGGTCATGCGGGTTGGACCCGTAGACCTCCGAGGTCGACTTCAGCACGACGCGACGCACCGACGGCGCCTTCTGGCAGGCGGCGAACAACTGCATCGCGCCAAGCACGTTGATTTCCTTCAACGCCGCCCCGCCACCGGATCGCGGCGCGAACGACGCCGCCGCCGCGTGGACGACGGTGTCGACGTCGCCATTTCGGATCACCTTGGCGACAAAGGGATTGCGGATGTCGGCGCGCACGAACTCGGCGCGGCCCATCCGGCGCAGCATGTCCTTGCTGGGCGCGACGGCGTCGACGGCGATGACCCGATTGATCATCGGGTTCTGCGCCAACCGGGCGGTCAGATACCCGCCGAGAAATCGGCACGCACCGGTGACCAGCACAACCTTTGGATAGTGCGCGGTTATCGGTGCCGGTACCTGATTGCCCGTCCGACGAGTCCACCTGGCTAGCCTAGCGACGGCAGCAGCAAGAGTTACTTACCGAGTTTTCTGCGCTGCACCCGGGTGCGGCGAAGCAGCTTACGGTGCTTCTTCTTCGACATCCGCTTGCGCCGCTTCTTGATTACTGAACCCATAACTCCGCTATCTGTGCTGGATTGCCCGACTTCTCCTCGGGACGCTGCGCGTCCCGCATCGTCGTCGCGCGGTGTGGCGTCCCGAGTCCGCCGTGGCCGGGCATGTGCAATAACCCGGTCACTCTACCCGGCAGGGCAGGCCGAACACCAAAGCGCACCGGCAGGCCCGCACGGGCTCACCGGTGCACGGGCTAGCAGCGAGCAACACGTCCAGCGTGACGCTGGACGCGACACCGCTAGCCGGCGTCGAAGTAGGAGGTCTCCAACATGTCGTGCACGGCCTTCGCGTGGACGCGGAAGGACCGGCCGACGCGGACTGCGGGCAGCTCACCGTTGTGAACCAACCGGTAGACCGTCATCTTGCTGACCCGCATCAGTGCTGCCACTTCCGCGACCGTCAGAAATTGCGTCCGGGGCTGCTGGCCGTCTGCGGAACCTGAGTCTCGTCCCGATTTACCGCCAGCCGATGGCCCGTTCATAGACGTCATCGCAACCCAATCAATTCAGGCGCCTGCAATCCCAGCGGCTTCCCCTCCGCTGGCACCAACAGGTGCATACCAGATAGGAGAATAGCGGGACTAGTGGGGTTAGTGCGACGGGTGGGAGCAATTAAATAAAATTCTATAAATTACTCAGATGTAATTCTTAGCTGCTCAGAGCGGGTTTTTGCGGCCCTTACCGCCTCATCGACAGCCGCTCGAAAACCGTGCTTTTCCAATTCCCGCAGCGCAGCGGCGGTAGTGCCGCCGGGCGAGGTAACAATGGCGCGCAGCCGCGCCGGGGTGGTGTCCAACGACAGGTCACGCCGGGATTCCGCACCCGTTCCGCGGTCCTGTTCGATGCGGTCCAGCAAAAGTGCCGCCGAGCCCGCCATCGTCTGCGCCACCAGCTCGGTCGACACCGCGCGGCTCAGCCCCACGCCGACCCCGGCATCCACCAACGCCTCGATCATCAAGAAGAAGTACGCCGGACCCGACCCGGAGACGGCCGTAACGGCGTCCATGTGCTCCTCAGAGACCGTCAGCACCGCCCCGACCGAGTCGAACAGCGCTGCGACCTCCTTGAGCTGCTCAGGGGTCGCAAACCGGCCCGCAGCGATGGCGCTGATCCCGGCGCCCACCAATGCCGGCGCATTGGGCATCACCCGCACCACCGGAGTGCCGGCCAGCAGCTTGGATTCCAGGTACGCCGTCGTCACTCCGGCCGCGACGGTGATGAACACCTGATCCGGGCTGTCGTGGGCGGCGTCGGCGGTCACCTTGCCGATCTCGCCGATCGTCGCGCCGACATCGGAGGGCTTGACCGCGATGATCACGAACGTCGCGTTCTCCACCGCGTCGGGCAGCGAGGTCACCAGCACGCCATAGGTCTCGGCGAGGTAGCGGGCACGGTCGGGCATCCGCTCGGCCACCACGAGGTCCTTGACCTGCCGTCCGGCCCGGAGCAGGCCCGACAGCAGGGCTTCGCCCATGCTTCCCCCACCGACAAGCGCAATTCTGGCCATTCGCTCAGCATGGCAGACCTGTGCGACTTTTTCGCCAGGGCGCACGGTCGGAGCTAGGGCGCGGGCACCATCGCCAGCTGACGGCTCTGCACGATGATGCGGCCTTGCGAGTCGACGACGGTGTGGTCTTCGTCGAACCAGTCCTGACCGATCTGCACGCAGGTGCACACCACCCGCAGCCAGCCGTCGGCCGGCAGGCCGCGCAGGTAGGACGTGAGCTGCACGGTCGGCGCCCAGCCGGTGCGGTTGACGGCGAAGCTCACCGGCGCCGAGATGTCGCCGCACATCAGCGCGAACAGCACGTCGGGGGCCACATCGCGCGGACGCACCCAGTTCTGGATCACCGGCGGCCTGCCGTCGGTGGAGATGCCCAGCGTCGAGGTCAGCGTCCGCACGTCGCAGCCCTCGGCCAGGTTCACCAGCCCGGACAGCCGGTGGCCGGGGCCGATCGGCACCACATCGTCGGGCGGTTCGGGATCCATCAGGCCGACCGCCGGGTTGGCCGACAGCAGCGGCGGCGCCATGTGCTCGGGCTCCCCCAGCGTGACAACGGCATGGACGGCGGCGCGGTCACCCTGGATCAGCTCGACATCGACCACGCTGATCCGGCGCCCGCGCTTGCGCATCGAGGTGACCAGCCGCATCGGGCCGGGATCGGGCGCCGACAGGAAACTGGCCGAAACCGCAACCGGCTCAACGGGTCCGCCGTGGGCGGTGCGAGCGGCGTTGGCGCACAACGCAACCATCGCCCCGCCGTGCACTTTGGGCCCGATCGTCCAGTACTTGTTGAGCTCGCCTTCGTAGACGCTGTGCACGCCGTCGGTCTCGATCTCGCGAAGCTCCATCGCCTCGGTGAATAACGCGGTCAACGTGTTGGAGTTCCTCTGTCTCTCAGCTGTCTAACGCAACAGGTGCGTGCGAGCGAATTGCAGCGACTCGGCCAGCATGGCTTCGCGCTCGTGGACCGACCGCGCCGACGACGTGGACACCTCCAGCACCACGTGGCCGGCGAAGTCACCGGTGGCCAGCAGCTCGCACACCTCGACCACCGGCTGGTTGCCGCGTACCCGGCGTCAGGTGCTCATCGGCGGGCAGGCCGGTGCCGTCGCACAGGTGCAGGTGCACCAGGCCCGAGCCCATCCGCTCCGCCATGTCCAGCGCATCGGTGCCCGCCGTCGCGGAGTGCGACAGGTCCAGCGTGTAGTGCGCGTGGTTGCCGTCCAGCGGGTCGTAGGACGGGGCGAACGCCGAGATCCCCGGCCCGGGTCCACCACCGCGTCGGCGCATCCGCTCTATGCTCTGGCCCGGGAAGAACCGGTCGGTCCGGAACGGGAACATGTTCTCCACGGCCACCAGCACGTCGCCGGCCGCCTCCAGCTCGGCCACCTGATCGCTGAAGCCCTCGACGTAACGGCGCTGCCAGCGGAACGGCGGATGCACGACGACGGTCTGGGCGCCGAGCTTTTCGGCAGCCCGCACGCTGCGGTCCAGCTTCGCAATCGGGTTGGCGCCCCAGACCCGCTGCGAGATCAGCAGGCACGGCGCATGCACCGACAGCACCGGCATCCGATACTTTCGCGAGAGTTTCGCCACGGCGTCGATGTCCTGGCTGACCGACTCGCCCCACACCATCAGCTCGACGCCGTCGTAGCCGAGATTGGCCGCGAATTCGAAAGCGGCCTCGGTCTTCATCGGATAGACCGAGGCCGTCGACAGACCGACCTTGATTGCGGGGCGCACGTGGATTCTGTTGTGGCTTAGCCGGATTGCAACAACGCTAGCGGGCCGAGCGTGACCAGGGCCCCCACCGCGACCGCGATCAGCGTGCTGCCGATGTCCTCGGTCTTACGCACCACCCGCACGCCGACCACCAGGCCGAGGATGACGAGCACCGAGAGCACAAGAGCGACGATGTTGTTCCACCGCCACAGCTGGTCGAACGCGATGAACAAGCCCGCACCGAAGGCGACAGCCAAAAACGATTGCAGCACAACCGTTCCGGTGAACCGCATGCTGTCGGACCGTGACCAGGTGTGCCCATCGCCGAGATCGTCGTCGGGGTAATCCTCTTCCTCGGCGACGTCGTCGATGTCGTGATAGCCCGCGTCGCGTGAGTCGCCGTCGTCGTCGACGGACTGCAGGTAGGAGCGCACATAGGCGGAGTCTTCGACGCCCGGCTCGGCGTCCCGCACGTCGGTGTCCATCACATCGACCGACATGCCGGCGTAGTCCTCGAGCGGATCGGGGTTCATGCCTTCGGCGCCGGACCGGTCGACCGTCTTGTCGTCGCGCGGCTCGGGGCCGGTCGGCCTCGGCACGCACGTTGTTGCGCACCGGGCGCGGGTAGGAGCTGCGCTGCGGCCGCGATTCGTGCGTCGTGGCTGCTGCCTCGCGGGGCCGAGGCGGTGCGGATGCCGGCCAGCGCGGCTCGGGCTCCGACCAGAACGCCTTCTTGGCGGCGGGGCTCCTCGGCGGGCGCCTCGACGACCGTCTCTCGCGGACGCGTGCGGTGCCGTTGGCGCGATGCGCGCGCGGTTCCGGGGTCCGGTGCTCTTCGGCGTGGGGATCGGTGTCGTCGGTGATGATGGGGATCTCGCCGGTCAGTTCGGCGACGGTCACCGCGTCGGAGTTTCCACGACGGCGGCGACGGCGTGCCGGGGCCGGAGCACCGTGCGTGCCGTTCTTGGCAAGCAGCTCGGCAACCGAGATGGGTCGGGTGGTCTCGTTGGGTCCCGTCATTTCTTGCCGCCGTTCCGATTGGCTCGCTGGCTACCAGCATCCCGTACGGACGTCTCTACGAAGGCAGTTCCATCGGCCTCGCTATCGAGTTTGCGCAAGATCAGGCCCTCCCGTAGCGCCCACGGGCAGATGTCCACCGTTTCAATCGACAGCGCTCGCATACTTGCCTCTGCGACCAGAGCTCCTGCCACAATCTGCGGCGCTCGCTCGGCGCTCACCCCTTCCAGTTCTGCACGGTCAGCGGTCGTCATCCTAGATATGAAAGATATGAGTTGTCTGAGGCCATTCGCCGTTAAGGTGCGCTTCACCCGAGGCCCCGCGGCCGATGGCGCCGCACCCGTGAGCCGGGCCAGCGACCGGAATGTTTTCGATGTTGCCACAGCCAGGTCGGGGCTGCCGGCATCAAGCATTTTCTCGGCGGCGTCAGCCAGTTCGGCGTCCAGCCAGTCGCGCAGCATGCCGACACGCCGACGGCCGGGCGGGTCCTCGCTGAGCCACTCGCGGGTCAGCCTTCCGGCACCCAACGGCAGCGACATCGCGACTTCGGGCTCCTCGTCGACACCATTGGACAGCTCCAGCGAGCCGCCGCCGATGTCGAGGTTGATGATCCGTCCCGCGCTCCAGCCGTACCAACGGCGAACCGCCAGGAAGGTCAACCGCGACTCGTCGACCCCGCGGAGCACCTGCAGCTGCACGCCCGTCTCTTTGCGGACCCGGGACAGCAGATCGTCGGAGTTCTTGGCGTCGCGCACCGCCGAGGTGGCGAATGCCATCAATTCGGCGCAGCCGGAGCTGTCGGCGATCTTTTCGAACTCCTCGATCGTCTCGATCAGCTTGTCGGCGCCCTTGCGGGTGATCTTGCCGGAGTTGTCGATCGACTCGGCCAGCCGCAGCGTGGCTTTGGTCGAACTCATCGGCGTCGGGTGCCCCCCGCGGCGGGCGTCGACCACGAGCAGGTTGACCGTGTTGCTGCCGACGTCGAGAACACCTAATCGCACGAGACACAACCTTAGCGTGTGGGCAGCCTGGCCACGGATTGGTCTACCGTTAAAACTGTGGCAACCGCGCAGCCAGACCATCCCGGAGAAGTCGAATTGGACTTCGCCCGTGAGTGGGTCGAGTTCTATGACCCCGACAACGCCGAACACCTGATCGCCGCCGATCTGACCTGGCTGCTGTCTCGGTGGACGTGCGTGTTCGGCACGCCGGCATGCCAAGGGACGGTCGAAGAGCGTCCCGACGACGGGTGCTGCTCGCACGGCGCGTTCCTCTCCGACGACGACGACCGGGCCCGGCTCGACGACGCTGTGTCCAAGCTCACCGACGCCGATTGGCAGTTCCGCGACAAGGGTTTGGGCCGCAAGGGCTACCTCGAACTCGACGAGCACGAGGGCGAAGAGCAGTACCGCACCCGCAAATACAAGGGTGCCTGCATCTTCTTGAACCGGCCGGACTTCGCCGGCGGCCAGGGCTGCGCGCTGCACTCCAAGGCGCTGCAGATCGGCGTCGAGCCGTTGACGATGAAACCGGACGTCTGCTGGCAGTTGCCGATCCGCCGCAGCCAGGAATGGGTGACCCGCCCGGACGGCACGGAGATCCTGAAGACCACCGTCACCGAATACGACCGCCGCGGCTGGGGCGCCGGCGGCGCAGACCTGCACTGGTACTGCACCGGCGACCCGGCCGCCCACGTCGGCGCCGAGCAGGTATGGGTCAGCATGGGCCCCGAACTGACCGAGCTGCTCGGCGAGAAGGCCTACGCCGAGCTCGCCGCAATGTGCAAGCGGCGCAGCGGTTTAGGCCTCATCGCCGTGCACCCGGCGACGCGGGCCGCCGAGTAGCGCGTCAGCCCTCCAGCTTGTAACCCAGCCCGCGGACCGTCACCAGGTGGATCGGGTTGGCCGGGTCGGACTCGATCTTGGACCGCAACCGCTTGACGTGAACGTCGAGGGTCTTGGTGTCACCGACATAGTCGGCACCCCACACCCGGTCGATCAACTGTCCACGCGTCAGCACCCTGCCGCTGTTGCGCATCAGGTACTCGAGGAGGTCGAACTCCTTGAGCGGCAACGTGATTGCCTCGCCGTTCACCGATACGACGTGGCGTTCGACGTCCATGCGCACCGGACCGGATTCCAGCACACCGTCGGTGACCTCGGAGTCGTCGTCACCACCGCGGCGCAGCACCGCCCGGATTCGCGCGATCAGCTCGCGTGCCGAATACGGCTTGGTGACATAGTCATCGGCGCCCAACTCGAGCCCCACGACCTTGTCGATCTCGCTGTCACGGGCCGTCACCATGATGACCGGCACGCTGGAGCGCGACCGCAGTTGCTTGCACACGTCGGTGCCCGACATACCCGGCAACATCAGGTCGAGCAGCACGATGTCGGCGCCCGCCCGGTCGAACTCGGCCAGCGCGGTCTGGCCATCGGTCACCACGGTGGCCTCGAAGCCCTCCTTGCGGAGCAGGAACGCCAGCGGGTCGGCCAGCGACTCTTCGTCCTCCACGATCAGCACACTCGTCATCAGCGCGGTTCCATTGTCAGCAGACGGCTCATCGGTGTAGTTCTTCCTCTCGTTGGGGCTCCCGTAAGGGCTTCATGGGGCGCGATTCGCGCTCGGGTAACAAATCTGCGGGGTCGAGTTCGCCGGCATAGGCCGGGATCGACAGGGTAAACGTCGAGCCGGTGCCGAGCTGGCTCCACAAGCCGATGCTGCCGTTGTGGTTGGCCGCGACGTGCTTGACGATGGCCAATCCGAGTCCGGTGCCGCCGGTGGCGCGCGAGCGGGCTTTGTCGGCGCGGAAGAACCGCTCGAAGACGCGCTCCTGGTCTTTGCGGTCGATTCCGATACCGCGGTCGGTGACGGCGACCTCGATGTTGTCGCCGCGGCGGCGCCGGCTGATCGACACCAGCGAGCCTTGCGGCGAGTAGGCGATCGCGTTGGACACCAGGTTGGCCAGCGCGGTGACCAGCAGGGCCTGCTCACCGTGCATCTGCAGGCCGCTGGCATCGTCGGTGCGCACAACGATGTCGGCATTGTCGGCGGGCACCTTGTGCCGCGAGATTGCCTCGGCGACAACGTCATCGACGTCGACGGCGCCCATGTCCGGCATCCGCTCGGCACCTTGGAGCCGGGACAGCTCGATCAACTCGGTGACCATGCTTCCCAGCCGGGTGGCTTCGACGAGCACCTTTTCGCCGAACCGCCGCACGGTCTCGGGGTCGTCGGCAGAAGACAGCAGGGCCTCGGCGAGCACCGACATCGCACCGACCGGCGTCTTGAGCTCGTGGCTGACGTTGGCCACGAAGTCGCGGCGCGTCGCCTCCATGCGGGCGTACTCGGAGTGGTCGTAGACGAAGACCACGGCGAACCGGCGATCTTCCTCGCTGAGCAGCCGCGCCTGACCGTGCACCGACAGGCCCACCCGCCCCGGCACCTGCCGCTTGCCCGGCAGCAGGTCGAACTCGACGTCAGCGCCGTCGGCCAGCGTCTTGCGGGCCGCTTTCCACGCCTCGTCGTCGAGCTGCCGCTCGCGGACCAGCCCCAGCTCTTTTGCCCGGCCGTTGTGATAGACCACGTCGCGGTGCCGGTCGACGACAGCGGCCCCGAGGGGCATCAGCGCGACGATGCGTTCCAGCATCTGCGCGATGGTGATTCCGGCCGCTTCGACCGTCACGCGTTGCCGTCGCTCGATCGCCCTCGGCGCCCAGCGGGCACCGACGGTGACTCCCACGGCCAGGGCCGTAACAAACAACACCCCGGCCAGTGACAGGGCCGAGAACACGGTCACATGAAGAGCTTACAAATTCGGTGAACGCCAACCCAGCAGCACAAGGCCAAAATCGGTCATGTCACACGCCGAGAGACAGGTGTTCGGGGCCCGTTCACTCGGTGTTTGCTCAGTTGCTGGGAAAAGCCCCTTATTTGGCACCTTGGCTGGCCACCGCCGCCGCGCCGGCGGCCGCGGCATCCGCGTCGAGGTAGCTGCCGCCGGTCACCAGCGGACGCATATCGGCGTCCAGGTCATAGCGCAAAGGAATTCCGGTCGGGATGTTCAGACCGGTCACGTCGTCGTCGGACATGCCGTCGAGGTATTTCACCAGGGCGCGCAGCGAATTACCGTGCGCCGCGATCAACACCGTCTTGCCAACCCGCAGGTCAGGAATGATGACGTCGGTGAAGTAGGGCAGGAAACGGGCCACCACGTCGGCCAGGCATTCGGTCAGCGGACCGCCGCCGATGTCGACGTAGCGGGGGTCGGCGTCCTGGCTGTACTCGCTGCCCTTCTCGATGGGCGGTGGCGGGGTGTCGTAGCTGCGCCGCCAGGTCATGAACTGCTCGTCGCCGTACTGCTCCTTGATCTCGGCCTTGTTCAGGCCCTGCAGGGCGCCGTAATGCCGCTCGTTGAGTCGCCACGTGCGGTGCACCGGGATCCACAGCCGGTCGGCAGCATCCAGGGCCAGGTGCGCGGTGCTGATCGCGCGACGCAGCAGCGAGGTGTAGAGCACGTCGGGCAGCAGGTTGTGCTCGGCGAGCAGTTCGCCGCCGCGGACCGCCTCGCCGCGACCTTTGTCGGTCAGGTTGACGTCCACCCAGCCGGTGAACTGGTTACTGGCATTCCATTCGCTCTCACCGTGGCGGAGCAGAACTAGCGTCGCAGCAGCGTCTCCCATGCCCGAAAGTCTCTCACTCGGCGGGCCGTGACGACTTGGCCGCGTCGAAATTGACGTTGGCGCGAAGAAGTGCGAGTGGCCAGCACGCTAGCGTCGATCTCGCTCAGCGAAGCCTACGATTCGCGACTTAGTCGTCGTCCTGGTCTTCGATCAAATGCGCGAAGGCCTCGAGGTTCTTCAGCGACTCACCGCGCGACACCCGCCAATCCCATTCCTTCTGGATCGACGTGCGAAAACCCAACTCCAGCAACGTATTGAAGTCGTTGTCGACCGCTTCGAGCACCTGCCCGAGCACGCGGTCGATTTCGGCGGCGTCCACCGACGACAGCGCCATCCGGCCAACCAGGTAGATGTCGCCGACGTTGTCCAGCGTGTACGCGACGCCGTACAGGCGGCGGTTGCGCTTGAGCATGAATTTGTAGACGCCCTCGTGGTTTTCGTCGGGCTTGCGGCAGACGAAGGCCTCGACGCGCACCGAATGCTCGCCGATGCTCAGGATGGTGTTGGTCTTGAGCCGGCGCTCGCCGGGCAACTCGACGATCAGCCCGGGCAGCCCGCCGTGGGCGCCATCGTGTCGGGAGTAGGTCAGGTCGTTGGTGTCGAGGGTGTCCTCGATCATTTGCTGAAGCTGGGTGATCGGCCGCTCGCCGTTGGAGCCATTCGTGCCCGTCATCAGTCGCCACTCCTCAACCCCGGCTACGCCGGCGTCTGTCGTCGTCGGCGGATTCACGCCCACGCCTTCCGGCGCGACGGCCGCCGTCCGGCTTGCGTCGTCCGCCGCGTCGACGGGAGGCCACGAACCGCCCGGCGGGCGGTGAAATCGCCGATCGCGCGTCGGTAGCTGGCCAGCAGCGAGTCGACAGTGTTGTCCCAGGAGAAGCCGGCCGCGTGCTCGACCGCCGCACGGGCGAAGGACTGCGGGCCGAGCCGCAACGTCGCGTCGATGGCGTGCGCCCACCGGTCTGCGTCGTGGCCGGCCACCAGCGTGCCGGTCACCCCGTCGCGCACCGCCACCGGCAGACCGCCGACGGCGGCCGCGGCCACCGGTGTCCCGCAGGCCTGCGCCTCGAGCGCCACCAAGCCGAACGACTCGGAGTAGCTCGGCACCGCAACCAGGTCGACAGCCTGAAACACGGTGGCGAGATTTTCCCGCGACTGAGGAGGCATGAAAGTCACCCGGTCGGAGATACCCAATTCGGCCGCGAGCCGAACAAGCCCGTCCGGAATGGCCAGCCCGCTGCCCGACGGTCCGCCGACCACCACCACGTGCACCCGCGGGATCTTGGCCGCCGCACGCAGCAACACGTCGGGGCCTTTCAGCGGCTGGATACGCCCGACGAACGCCACCACATCCTGATCCGCGGGCAGCCCGAGCTTGGCCCGCGCGGCGCGACGGTCGCCGGGACGGAACACGTCCAAGTCGACGCCGGGATGCGCGATGTCGATCCGGGCCGGGTCGGCGTGATGCAGCGAAACCAGTTGCGCTGCTTCATCATCGGTGTTGGCGATCAACCGGTCGGCCTCGTCGACCACCTGCTGCTCGCCGACCGTGCGCAGCGGCGGCTCCGGTGTGTCGCCCTCGGCCAGCGCGGCGTTCTTGACCGCGGCCAGCGTGTGCGCGGTGTGCACCAGCGGCACCGACCACCGGTCGCGGGCCAGCCACCCGACCTGACCGGACAACCAATAGTGCGAGTGCACGATGTCGTAGTAGCCCGGCTCGTGGGCAGCCTCCGCCCGCAGCACGCCGGCCGCGAACGCGCACAGCTGAGTCGGCAGGTCGTACTTGTCCAGTCCTTCGAACGGCCCGGCCGCCACGTTGCGCACCAGCACACCGGGCGCCACCCGCGCGACGGGCGGATCGGTGGACGCCGTGGCGCGGGTGAAGATCTCCACCTCGACGCCGCGGCGGGCCAAGTGCAGCGCGCTCTGCAGCACGTAGACATTCATCCCGCCGGCATCGCCCATGCCGGGCTGCGCAAGCGGCGACGTGTGCACCGCCAGCACCGCGACGCGACGCGGATCGGTCAGCTCGGAGGTGTCCGGCCGGGAGAAGTCAGTGAGGGCCACCCAGCCATCTTTGCAGCACCGGGTGGAGCCCCAGGTCAGGCGGGTGTCTCGACGTCAACCTCGTAGACGGGCAACGGCGGCGCCGCGCGGCGCATGGCGCCCAGCGGGTCGGAGTACAGCCCGGCCAGCGACACGATGCCGGCACCGGACTCCTGCACCCGGTTGCCGAAGGCGGTCACCCTGATATCGCGCGGGGGCAACACCAGGCGGGCCTTGTAGGCCTCCTCCACCCGCGCCATGCCCTCGGGATATTCGGTGAAGGCCTGACCGCCGACCACCAGGTCGTCGGGGTTGAGCAGATCACGCAGCAGCGCAACCGATTCGCCGAGCACCCGGGCCCGCTCGTCGAGCAGTTCCTGGGCTTGCTTGTTGCCGCTGCGGGCGATTTTCAGGACCTCGGTCACCGTGCCGCTGCCGGATCCGCTGTTGTGGGCCGGCAGGATGCGCAGCCGGCGCGCGGCGGCCAACACGGCCTCGTCGCTGACGGTCGACTCCAGCAATCCCGAGCCGCCGAGCAACTCCGACTGCGCGGGCAGGTTGGTGATCGTGCCTGGACCGCTCGCCGGGCTGTGCACCCGACCGTCGATCATCAGCGCGTAGCCGACCGTCTCCCGCGCGTAGACGTAGAGGCTGGTCGACGAGTTCTTCCCGAAGCGGCGCATTCCGAGCAGCAGCTCCGCAGCCGCCATCGCGTCGACGTGCGAGGCCACCGAAACCGGCAGCTCCAGCGCCTCGGCGATGGTCGGACCGACCGGCGCGTCCCGCCAGCCCAGCCGGGCGTGGTCGACATGGCCGCTGGCGGCGTCGACCGTTCCACCGATCGCGACGCCGACCCAGAGCGCCCGCCGACGATGCCAACGCCGCAGGTAGCGACGGGCGCCGTCGGCCAGCGCGGCCAGTGCGGGGCCTTGAGCGGTACGTGGTGTCGGGGTTTCGACGGCGTCCAGGGTGCGGCCGAACAGGTCGGTGGCCACGATGCTGGTGGTCCGGGCGCCGACGTGGATGCCCAGCGTCAGGAACGGCTCGTGGTTGACCTCGACGGGCACCCGGGGACGACCGATCGCGCCGGAGACGGCCAGGTCGGCGCGTTCCCGCAGGATTCCGGCCTCCAGCAGGGCGATGACCTGGCGGTTTACCGTCGCAATCGACAGCGAGGTGACCTGGGCGATGACGTCGCGACCGATCGGGCCGCGCAACCGCACGGCCCGGAAGACCGATGACGCGGCGGCGTCAGAGAGCTGTAGGGAGGGCGCCACCACGCGGTGACGGCCCGGACCTCGCCGGCGGGCAGCCGCGAGGGGGTTGTGCTGGTGTGAAGTGAATGTTGTTGAACGCATTGGTGTGTCCTTGTCCGAGTTCCGATGGCGGTCTGTAGCCGCACACCGTCGCGAGCGCTTTAGCGCTTAGCTCAGGCGCGGCTGGTTGCGCGGCGACAACACGCGCAGCCCGCGCAACAACACGCGGTAAGACAGCCGAACAAGGTGCTGGAGTACACAGAAGGAATTTAGCACGGTTACTAGAGTCGTTCAGATGGGTTCCTCTGATCCGCATTCGACGACATCTGACCACCCGCACGGCGGCCAACCCGTTGCCGTCGTCACCGGCGCCAGCTCGGGTATCGGCGAGGCGACCGCGAGAACGCTTGCGGCGCAAGGCTTCCACGTCGTCGCGGTGGCCCGGCGGGCCGACCGGATCAACGCACTGGCCACCGAGATCGGCGGAACGGCGATTGTGGCCGACGTCACTGACGACACGGCGGTGGAGGCGCTGGCCGACCGGCTGAAACGGGTAGACGTGCTGGTCAACAACGCCGGCGGCGCCAAAGGCCTGGCGCCGGTGGCCGACGCCGACCTCGACCATTGGCGCTGGATGTGGGAGACCAACGTCCTGGGCACGCTGCGGGTGACCCGCGCGCTGCTGCCCAAGCTGATCGGTTCCGGTGACGGCCTGATCGTCACCATCACCTCGATCGCGGCGTTGGAGCTCTACGACAACGGTGCCGGCTACACCGCGGCCAAGCATGCGCAAGGGGCGCTGCACCGCACGCTGCGCGGTGAACTACTCGGAAAACCGGTGCGGCTCACCGAGATTGCGCCCGGAGCCGTCGAGACAGAGTTCTCACTCGTGCGTTTCGACGGCGACAAAGAGCGCGCCGGAGCGGTGTACGACGGGATCACGCCGCTGACGCCGGGCGACGTCGCCGAGGTGATCGGCTTCGTGGCATCGCGGCCTAGCCACGTCGACCTCGACCAGATCGTCATCCGGCCCCGCGATCAGGCGCCGGGTAGCCGGTTCAACCGCCGGGCCCCGCAGGGCTAGTCGTCGCGGACGGGGTGCCCGACAGCGTCGGCGCATCGCGCGGGGTGGCCGGAGCGCTGCGTGGAATCGACACCGGCGCCGGCTTGGCGTCACTTGGCGGCGGTAGCGCCGACATGCCCACCCAGGTGTTCCAGTCCACCGCCCAGTCCCAGATGTCGCCGTCGGCGTAGGACAGCTCGATCCGGCTGCCGGTCACTTCCACCGGGTCGCCGTAGATCGCGCTGCCGAAGTACTGCTCGGCGTCAGACGTCGACAGGTTGACGCAGCCGTTGGTGACGTTGCTGTTGCCCTGCGCGCCGGCGCTGTTCGGGTTGGCGTGAATGAACTCGCCATTGTTGGAGATCCGCACCGCCCAGCGTTCGTGGACGTGGCTGTAACCGGCGGCCGGGTTGGACATGTAAAAGTCGGAGTACTTCTCGCTGACCACGTGGATGCCGTTGCGGGTCACGTTGCGCGCCTTGTCGCCCTCGCCGTAGCTGCAGGCGAAGTCCATGATGACGCCCTCGTCGCGCACCACCTGGATGCGATGCGACGAGATCTCGGCCTTGACCACCTGCCGGCGGCCGATGTCGAATTTCAGGCTCATGTCCTGCTTGCCGTAGGCACCGTCGCCGAAGGCCAGCCCGTAGAGCTTGGCGTCGACGTTGACCTTGGTGCCGGCCGGGTAGTACTCGCGGCTGCGCCAGTGCACGCGGGCGCCCTCCGACTCGTCGGGTAGCCACGCCCAGCTGCCTTCCACGGGCGGTTCCGTGGTGATCTTCAGCGCCCGCTCGACCGTGGCCTTGTCCGCGATCGGCGCATCGAACTGGATGATGATCGGCGTCGCGACCCCGACCGTCTGGCCGTCGGCGAGTTGGAATCCGCCGTCGACGACTTTCGTGGGCGCGACGGTGGTGATCTCGCCCTTCACCGCGACGGGCTTGCCGTCGTGGCCCACGGCAGTGCCGCTCCAGGTGTAGGTCACGTCGTAACCGAGCGGCTCGCTGAGCGTGTAGAGCGTGCGGTCCCGATTGAGGGCGCCGGCGACGGCCTTGCCGTCCGCGTTGGTCAGCGCGACGTGCTGGAACCAGCCGTCGCGGACCTCGACGCTGATCGGCGCGGTCGGCAGGACCTTGGTGGCTTTGTCGGCCGGCCGGAACGTCAGCACGGCTTCGGCCGGCGGTTTGGCCTTCTCGGCCTGCTTGCTCGATCCGCCGACGCAGGCCGCCAGCACGTTGGGCGCGAAGACGCCGACCGCCAGGGTCGCCAGAGCCCGGCGTCGGTTGACCGGCGAGAGGCCGCGCGCTGTGCTCACGACAACAAGATACCGGCGGAAACCGCTCTCCTCTTACGCGCGGGAGCTACAGGGCACAGCCGACCAGCACCGGCTCGGGCACCAATGTGACGCCAAACACGTCGCGCACGCCGTCGCGCACCGCGCGGGCCAGCGTCAGCACGTCACCCGTGCCGGCCCCGCCGCGATTGGTCACGGCCAGCGCATGCTTGGTGGACAGCCGGCAGGGCGCGTCCCCGGCCGCCGGGTAGCCCTTGCCGAAGCCGGCCTGCTCGACGAGCCAGCCCGCGGCCAATTTGACGCCGTCCGGTGCCGGATAGTGCGGAACCGGGAGGTCGGCCCGGTCCGCCAGATCTTGGTAAAACTGCGGTGTGACAACAGGATTGGTGAAAAAAGATCCGACGCTCCAGGTGTCGTGGTCGGCCTCGTCGAGCACCATGCCCTTGAGCTTCCGCAAGGCCAGCACAGCTTCGCGCACCGCAGCCGGGTCGACGCGCTCACCAGCCGTGGCGTTCAGTGCGGTCACCAGCTCGCCGTAACGCAGGGGCGCGCTGTGGCCGGAGGGGTCCAGCGCGAATTCCACCTCCAGGACGGTGGCCGCATCGGAGTGCTTGAGCACGCTGGTCCGGTACCCGAAACCCAGTTCGTCGGCCGCCACCCAGCGCACCTGTCCACTGCGTCGGTCCAGCATGCGGACCCGGGTGATGGTGTCGGCCACCTCGACCCCGTAGGCGCCGACGTTCTGCACCGGGGTGGCGCCCGCCGAACCGGGAATCCCTGACAGGCACTCCAGCCCACCGAGCCCGGCGCCGATCGCCGCGACGACCACGTCGTCCCAGACCGCACCCGCCCCGGCCCGCAGAATGTTGCCGTCGACCTGAATATCGTTGGAGGACAACCGGATCACGGTCAGATCAGCCAACTCGTCGGCGATCACCACGTTCGAGCCGCCGGCCAGCACCAGCAGCGATTGAGGGTCCTGCGCGTCGAGATGACGCAGCGTCGCAACCACCTGCTCGGCGCTCGTGCAGGTGATGACCCGCGACGCGACCGGGCCGACGCGCAGCGTGGTCAACGGCGCCAGCGGCACGTTCTCGTCGACGCGCGCACCAGCGAAAAGCGTTCCGACCACGAGACGTAACGGTAGCCTGACCTGCTATGCCGCGTTCGTTCGACATGTCCACCGACTATGCGGCCAGCGTTGAAGCGGTTCTGCAGGCTTTCAGCGATGAGCAGTACTGGCTTGCCCGGCTGGCCGACTCGGGGGCTGACGACTCGACGCTGGATTCGATGGACGTCGGTGGCCCATCCGGCGGCGACGGCAGCATCGACGTCATCACCACCCAAGTGCTGCGCGCGGATCGGTTGCCGGCCGTGGTCACCCAGTTCCACCGCGGCGATCTGCGCATCCGTCGCGAGGAACGCTGGGAGCCGGTCAGCAACGGCTCGGCGACCGCGGCGGTGACCGGATCGATCCTGGACTCGCCGGCGTCGTTGACCGGCACCGCGGTGCTCGAACCGCTGCCCGAGTCGGGCGGTGCGAGGTTGAAGTTTCGGGCCACCGTCGAGGTCCGCATCCCGCTGGTCGGCGGCAAGCTGGAGAACTTCATCGGCAGCCAGCTGGTCGAGCTGCTGATCCGCGAGCAGCGCTTCACCACAACGTGGATCGGCGACAACGCCTAAGCGTGGCCTTCCGCGGCATTGACGGCGCCGTTCAAGAGTTCGCCGATGACCCGCTTGAGCACCGGCGTCAGCAGCCAGTTCAGGCCGGGAATCTTGGGCTGCGATGTCAGGTGCCAGCTGACCTCGGTTCCGCTGCCCGCCGGGCGCAGCGTCACCGTGCCAACGTGATTTTTGACCGGTGCACCGGCGACCATCTTGTAGGCGTAGCGGTTGGGCCGCTCGTAGTCGATGATCTCTTCGACGATCGCGGGTCCGACCGCCTCGATGCGTCGGACCGCACCGACACCGTTGGGCGCGGGCGTTCCCTCGCGGTCCAGCGTGCTGCGGCGGGCCAACTTCACGTAGTTCGCGATACCGCGGTGATCGGTCAGCGAGTCGAACACCGCCTCGATGGGCGCCGTCGTGGTCCGCGTCAGGGTGAACTCGGTCATGGCCATGATTCTGACATGGCACTCGATCCGGGCTGACTGGGAGCGACCCGCCGCGCCCGGCTCCGCCGCGCTTGCGATCGCCCCAGGCTGATAAGGAGCGACCCGCCGCGCCCGGCTCCGCCGCGCTTGCGATCGCCCCTAGGCTGGCAACCATGCGCGTCGCCGTGGCACAGCTCCTCAGTGGCACCGACCCGGCCGACAACCTGCAGCTCGTGCGGGACTACACCGGGCGGGCCGTCGACGCCGGGGCGTCGTTGGTGGTGTTCCCGGAGGCCACGATGTGCCGGTTCGGGGTTCCGTTGGCCCGGATCGCCGAGCCGGTCGACGGGCCGTGGGCCGACGGGGTGCGCCGGATCGCGACCGACGCCGGCATCACCGTGGTGGCCGGCATGTTCACCCCGGCGGACGACGGACGGGTGCACAACACACTGCTGTCCGTGGGCCCTGGCAGCGACGCCCACTACGACAAGATCCACCTCTACGACGCGTTCGGGTTCACCGAGTCCACCACCGTCGCGCCGGGCGACCGGCCCGTCGTGATCGACGTCGACGGTGTCGGTGTGGGGCTGACGACCTGCTACGACCTGCGCTTCCCCGAACTGTTCAGCGTGCTGGCCCGTCGCGGCGCCCAGCTGATCGTGGTCAGCGCGTCGTGGGCCGCCGGCCCCGGGAAACTCGAGCAGTGGACACTGCTGGCCCGCGCCCGCGCGCTGGATTCCACCAGCTTCGTGGTCGCGGCGGGGCAGGCCAACCCGGGCGAGCCGCTGGCCTCCAGTGCGCCTACCGGAGTCGGCGGGAGCCTGGTGGTGTCGCCGTTCGGCGCGGTGGTGGCCTCGGCCGGCGCCGACCCGCAGCTGCTGATTGCAGACCTCGCCCTCGAACAAGTGACGAAGGCCCGCGAGACAATCGCGGTGCTGCGCAACTACACAGCGCTCGCTCATCCCGATAAGGCAGAATCGCCCCAATGACGAATCCGCAGGGGCCCCCACACCCGGACCCGTCGTCGCCCTGGTCTCGTTCCGGCGAGCCGAATTCGCCCACCCAGGCGGCGCCGCAGGCCGACTACGGGTATCAACCGCCGACGCCGCCGACATACCCGCCGCCCGCGCAGGAGTATCCGGCCGGCTCGACATTTGATCAGCCTGCGCCGGAGGACACTGCCGAGCCCGTAAAAGCCAAGCGCCGCTTCCGCCTCGGTGACCCCGTGTCGATCATTCTGGTGCTGGTCATCGTCGCGGCGCTGGGTATCGCGGGCTTGGTCGGCGGCGAACTCTATGCCCGCCACCGGGCGAACAGCGTCGTGGCCGCGGCCACCCAGTGCGTCATCCAGGATGGCGCGACCGTGTCGTTCGGCTCGAGCCCATTTCTGTTGCAGCACATACGCGGTCACTACAACGACATCACGATCCACACGGCCGGGAACAACATCAAAAACGCCAAGGGCATGAAGGCCGACATCGAGATCGACGACGTCGATCTGAACGGCAACGCCGATTCCAAAGGCACCATCGGCAAGCTGGATGCCAACATCACCTGGACGTCTGCAGGCATCCAGGAGACCATTCAGAACTCCCTGCCGTTCATCGGTGGCCTGGTCAACAGCGTCACGACCGATCCCAGCGCCGGCACCATCGAGCTCACCGGGGCGATGGGACTGGGCGGCGTCACCGTCAAACCGGTGGTGGCCGACGGCAAGCTGACGCTGCAGGTCTACAAGGTCAACGCGCTGGGTGTCCTCATCCCCCACGAGACCGCGCAGACAGCGCTGAACACCTTCACCGCGGCGCTGCTCAAGCAGTATCCGCTGGGCATCCAGGCCGACAGCGTGCAGGTCACCAGTGACGGTGTGGTGGCACACTTCTCGACGCACAATGCCTCGATCCCGCCGGGCGGGCAAGACCCCTGCTTCGCGAATGTCTAGGGTGGGCCGCTGATGACCAATCCACCGGTGCCTCCGGGCAGCGAGCCGCCCGATCGCGGCCGTCCGTCCCGGCCCGCAGGGCCGCCAAACCGCGGGTTCCCGCCGCGCCGCAGGCCCGTACCGCCGCCGTCGGAATCGCCGACCCGCCACATTCCCCAACCTCGCCCGCCACAGCCGTCGGCTCGTGACGTGCCGCGGCCACAACAGCCCGGTCGCCCGCCGGCTCGGCCGCAGCAGCCCGGTCCGCCGCCGCAACCAGGCCTGCCGTCCAACCCGCGGGCGCAGCAGCCCGGCCCACTGCCGCCGCCGGCACACGAGAACCTGACCACCCGGATATCGATACCGACGCCTCCTCCGCCGGATGCACCGGCCGCCGAAGAGCCTGGTGGCCGCCGTTTCTTCGCCAACCGAACGTCGCTGCTGTTGATCCTGCTGATCGTCGCGCTGGTGGTGATCGCGGTCCCGATCGGCGGCGAGCTGTACGCCCGTCATGTCGCGAGCACCAAGGTGGCGAACGCGGTGCAGTGCGAGGTGCAGGACAGCTCCAGCGTGTCGTTCTCACCGGCCCCGCCGGTGCTCTGGCAGTACCTCACCAAGGACTACAGCGACATCTCCGTGCAGACCGGCGGCAACCAGGTGCGCAAGGCCAAAGGCATGAAGGTCAGCTTCGACGTTCGCGACATCAAGTTGAACAACACCAGCAACTCTCAGGGCACCATCGGATCGGTGAACGGGACGGTCACGTGGTCGTCGGACGGCATCAAGCAGTCGATCCAGCAGGCCGTGCCGGTGCTTGGCGCGTTCGTCACCAGCGGTGTCACCACCAACCCCGGCGACGGGACGATCGTGCTCAAGGGCCTGATCAACAGCGCCACCCTCAAGCCGCAGATCGTCAACAACGGGCTGTCGCTGCAAGTGGTCAGCGTGTCCGCGCTGGGCGCGAACATTTCGACGGACACCGCGCAGAAGTACCTCGACGACCTGATGACCAAGGCCACCCGGAACTATCCGTTGGGCCTGCATGCCGACAGCATCAAGGTCACCGACAGCGGGGTGGAGGCGACGTTCTCCAGCACTAACGCGACCATCCCGGCCGGTGGTAGCCAGGACCCCTGCCTGGCCGACCTCTAGCTCGCCCAGACGACGAGATCGACGCTGGCCTGCTGGCCACTCGCACTTCCGCGCACCAACGTCAATCTCGATGACGCCGACTTTTAGCCCAGCGCGTCGAGCACCGCGCGGGTTCCCGACAACCCGAGCCGGGTGGCACCCGCGTCGAGCATCACGAGGGCGGACTCGGCCGTCCGGATACCACCGCTGGCTTTGACTCCCAGCCGACCGCCCACGGTGTCGGCCATCAGCTCGACGGCCTCCGGCGATGCGCCGCCGGCGGGATGGAAACCCGTTGAGGTCTTGACGAAGTCGGCACCGGCATCCTCGGCGGCGCGACACACGGCGATCAGTGTCTGCTCGTCGGCAAGCGTCAACAGGGCGGCCGATTCCACGATCACCTTGAGCAGCGCGTCGGGGACAGCGGCGCGCACCGCCGTGACGTCAGCGCGCACGGCGTCGAACTCGCCGGCCAGCGCCGCGCCGACGTCGATCACCATGTCGACCTCCACCGCACCACCCGCGACGGCCAGTGCGGCCTCGCGCGCCTTGAGCTCGGAAAGATGTTTGCCAGAAGGGAATCCGGCGACCGCGGCGACCGGGACGCCGGCATGGATGGCGTGCTCCACCATCGACGGCGAGACGCATACGGCGTAGGCGCCGAGCGCCGCAGCCTCCTCGGCGACGGCGGCGACCTCAGCAGCAGTGGCCTCGGGCTTGAGCAGGGTGTGGTCTACGAGGGCGGCGACCTGCGCGCGGGTCCACGGCATCAGAACGGCTCCTGTGCGCCGCCGGGATTGCAGGCATCGGCGACCATCGTCGTGTAGTCGACGACGGGCCGCCAGGGCTCCAGATTCCAGCTCGTCTTGCCGGGCTGAGCCGCCTCGGCGAAATCCCAGTGGCAGCGGAACTGATCGTGCATCCCCGGGGTATCCGCCTGCGGCGACATCGTGAGCACCTCGGCCCACGCCTCGTCGGCCTCGGGACTCGGCGACCCGAGGCGTTTGGAGGCCACGCGGCCCGACGTCGTCGGATAGACCCGAAGACTCGACAGCTGAGTCCCCTCGGACCATTGGGCCCACAGAACGTGATCGACGAACGGCGGCGGGTACGGAAATGCGTTCGGCCCCGGATCCGCCGACGCGGGCGAGACACCCGCCGACGCGCCGAGGAGCATCGCCGCGAGAATCAGAACTCGCATGTAACTATCGTGACTTACCTTGGATCTCAAGGAGTTTGGGCCGCACGTCGACCAGGTAGACGCCGGCCGCGCAGGCGCCGATGGTCGCGCCCAGCGCGCTGAGCATCATGGTCAGCGGTACCGAGGCGCCCAGGATCAACAGCCACACCGGCTTGGTCATCTTGTCGGCCGCCGTATAGGCGTCGTGCCGCTGCATCGCCGCGTGCACGAAGGCGTAGAGCGCTGTCATCGCCACGGCGACCTGCAAGACCAACATGACGCTATTCACCAGACTCACCCGTTAAGCGTAAGCGGGCGCCGCCAGAAACGTCGACTCCGAGTCACCCAAGCGGGCGACTCGGAGTCGAGTGGTCAGCGCAGTCCGCGTTGCCCGACCGGGCAACGCGGACTGCCGGATTACTTCTGGGTGACCTTCTTGGCCGGAGCCTTCTTGGCCGGAGCCTTCTTGGCGGGCGCCTTCTTGGCGGGCGCCTTCTTGGCCGCGCTTGCTACGGCCTTTTGCCCTTTGCCGGCGGCCGCGTCGGTCTTCTTCGGCAGCTCGATGCCGACCAGCTTGGCGGCGCGCTCGCCGACCGCGCGGGTCTGCGAAGCAACGGTGCCCAGCGCTTCCTGGGTCAGCTCGACAGCCTGCTCGACGTAGCCCTCGGCACGCTCCGACACGTCGTCGATACCGGACTGGCTGCGCAGGCGCTCCAGAGCGGCTTCGCCGCGCTCGACCAACTCGGCGTAGCGCGAGGTCGCGGCCTCCACGTAGCCCTCGGCGGCGCTACGCAGCTCGTCCGTGGTGAACTTTTCGCGCAGATCGCGCAGCTGCTCGGGCAGTTCCTCCTGCAGTTTGTTCAGGCGAGCGCGGCTCTCCTCGACCCGGCTGCGGGTATCGGTGCGGGTCTCCTCAGCGCGGTCACGCAGCTCGGTAAGCAGGTCGTTGACCGTGGCCAGCGCCAGGTCAGCCGCGCCCAGTGCGGCGAGCAGCGGAGCCTTCAGGTCCTCGATTGATGGGTTGTTCTCTGCCATGGTGGTTCCTCTCGTTGTGCGTCAGGGATTGCGTCAGGTGTCCGGATCTATGCAGGAGCGATCTCCTCCCGGGCAGCCTCGTTTTGTTGAACGAAGGACGTGTAGATATCGAGCAAGACCTGCTTTTGCCCTTCGGTGATCGTCGTGTCGGTGACGACTGCGTCACGGACCTCGCTCTTGGGTCCGGGCTCGAGCATCCCGGCCTGGACATAGAGCACCTCGGCGGAAACCCGCAATGCCTTGGCGAGTTGGTTGAGCACGCCGGCCGAAGGTTTACGCAATCCGCGCTCGATCTGACTGAGATACGGATTGCTGACGCCGGCTTTTTCTGCCAGCTGTCGAACCGAAACCTGCGCTGCTTCACGCTGCGCTTTGATGAAGCTGCCGATATCCGACGCAGCGGTCGTCACCACAGCAGCAAGGTTTTCTTCCTGCGGCATGCGACTCCTCGCGTCAGCTGTTTTGTGCGAACGCGGCTCACGGTAGCTAACTGGTGCTTGCTTTTGCAAGCACTGTTAGCAGGGCTCAGAAGACCAGCTGCGCGATGGCGTAGATGACGAGCCCGGCCAGCGAGCCCACGACAGTGCCGTTTATTCGGATAAACTGCAGGTCACGACCCACGTGCAGTTCTATCCGCCGGCTGGCCTCCTCGGCATCCCAGCGCTCGATGGTGTCGGTAATAATCGCTGTGATCTCCACCCCATACTGGGCGACCAGATGCTCGGCACCCCGCACGATCCAGTTATCGACCTTGTCGCGTAATTCCGCGTCATCGCGTAGCGATTCCCCGATCCGAACCACCGCGTCAGCAATGCGCGTGCGCAAGGCGCTGGACGGATCGTCGACGCCTTCGAGCACCAAACGCTTGAGTGTTTTCCAGGCTGTTGCGGCGGCGTTGGTCACTTCTTCGCGTGACATCAACTGATCCTTGACCGCCTCGGCCCGGGCAATCGTCGCGTCGTCGTTTTGCAGGTCGTCGGCGAACTCGAACAGGAACTTGGTCGCCGATCGGCGCAGTTCGTGTTCTGGGTTGCGGCGGACCTTGTCGGTGAAGTCCATCAACTCACGGTGGATCCGGTCGCCGACGAGCTGATCGATGAACCGCGGCGACCAGTTCGGCGAATCGCGCTCGATTACCCGCTGAATCACCTCTCCGGCGTTCAGCGACCACTGAAACGCCCGGTCGGCGAGCAGTTGGATCAGGGCTTCCTGGCGGTTCTCGCCGAGCAGCGTGGACAGCACCCGTCCGACCGGTGGTCCCCACTGCGGTTCGGCGATGCGCCGCACGAGCATTCGGTCGATCACCAGCTGCACGTCTTCGTCGCGGAGCAGTTCGACCAGGACTCGCAGCACCGTGGCCGACTCGGCGGCGACCCGCTCTGCGTGCGCGGTATCCGACAGCCATTTGCCCAGCCGGCTCGGAATCTCGGCGTCGCGCAGCTTGGTGCCCACCACCTCCGGCGACAGGAAGTTCTCCCGCACGAAGGTGCCGAGACTCTCGCCGAGCTGATCCTTCTTGCGCTTGATGATCGCGGTGTGCGGGATCGGGATGCCCAGCGGGTGGGTGAACAACGCGGTCACGGCGAACCAGTCCGCGAGCGCACCGACCATTCCGGCTTCCCCGGCGGCCCCCAGGTAGCCGACCCAGGTGGCGGCGCCGCCACCGGACTGCGCCCACCGGCAGCCGAGGAATATGGCGGTGGCGCCGACCAGGAAGCCCAGCGCGACCATTTTCATCCGCCGCAGTCCCTGACGCCGCTCCAGATCGGCTTGCGGGTCGGCGCCGGCGAAGGACTCGGCGATAGACGCCGGCTTGCCCGGCGGCGGCGATGCCGGGTCCGCGCGGTGCTTGGGTCCCGGAGCGGGTCTCCCGTTCAGTCCGACTGCCACTCCACCATCATCCGCTATCGATGTCGTTAATCGGCGACGGCGACGGCGCCGGGACCTGCGCCGTGCCGGGCAGAATTGCGTGGTAACTGTTACCGTGCCGCGCGCCAAACCACGTTGTTAATGGTACAGACGAGAAATCGTTGGAAATAAGCAGTACTATCGTCTAGGACGACAGGATAGGAACCGGCAATAGTGGCACAGCAGGTCTCCGCTGCACCGGTGAAAACCGACGGCCGGAAGCGACGTTGGCACCAGCACAAGGTGGAACGCCGCAACGAGCTGATCGATGGAACGATCGAAGCGATCCGCCGTCGCGGCCAGTACGTGAGCATGGACGAGATCGCCCACGAGATCGGCGTCTCCAAGACGGTGCTCTACCGTTATTTCGTCGACAAAAACGATCTGACCACTGCCGTGATGATGCGGTTCTCACAGATCACTCTGATCCCGAACATGGCCTCCGCGCTGTCGTCGAACCTGGACGGCTTCGAGCTGACCCGGGAAGTCATCAGGGTCTACGTCGAGACCGTCGCCAACGAACCAGAGCCTTACCGGTTCGTGATGGCCAACAACTCCGCCGGCAAGAACAAAGTGGTCGCCGATTCCGAGCGGATCATCGCTCGCATGCTCGCGGTGATGCTGCGCCGGCGCATGCGCCCCGAGGGGATGGATCTAGGCGGTGTAGAGCCTTGGGCCTACATGATCGTCGGCGGCGTCCAACTCGCCACGCACTCCTGGTTGCTGGACCCCAGAATGACCGCCGATGAGCTGATCGATTACCTGACGATGTTGAGCTGGAGCGCGCTGTGCGGGATAGCCGAGGTGGCCGGTTCGCTGGAAAAGTTCCGCGGCCAGCCGCATCCCTCGCCGATTGTGCCGCCGCTGATCGACTAGGCGGACTACCTTGCGGGCATGAGTAACGCAACGACGCGGTCTCGCTTCAGCGCCTGGGCATACGCCCTGCGCACCACCAATCCCCCGCCGGACAGGCCGGTCGACGCGATCACCCGATGGCTGGTCGTCACCCGTGCGGCGGTGCTGCCGATGACGCTGTTCGCCGGGCTCGTCGCCGCGCTGCTCGCGGTGGGCCAACCCGGATTCGATTGGCGCTGGCTGACTCTCGCGATTCTCGGAATCCTGTTGGCGCACACCGTCAACAACCTGATGAACGATCTGTACGACACCCAGACCGGCCTCGACAGCGACACCTATCCGCGGGCCCTCTACGCACCGCACCCGGTGCTATCGGGGTTGGTCAGCAAGTCGCACCCTGCTCGTCGCGATCGGCCTGGTGAACCTGGCCGATCTGGCGATCCTGATCGTGCTGACCTGGGCGCGCGGTTGGCCGGTGGTGGCGTTCGCGCTGTCTGGGTTCGTACTCAGCTTCGCCTACACCGCGCCGCCGCTGCGACTGAAGAAACGCGGCCTCGGCGAGCCCGACGTGTTCGATCGTCTGGGGCCCGCTGATGGTCTGCGGCACGTACTACTCCGCGGTCGGCCACGTCGGCTGGCCTGTGCTGCTCGCCTCGCTGCCCTACGGATTGCTCTGCACGACAGTGTTGATGGGCAAGCACACCGACAAGATCCCTTACGACGAGCCGCTCGGCATTCGCACGCTGCCGGTGCTCTTCGGCGAAACCCGGGCCCGTGCGCTGACACTGGCGATGATGGTCGGGTTCTACCTGCTGGTGCTCGCCGCGGTGGTGGTCAAGGCGATGCCGTGGCCGGCGCTACTCGTGGTGTTGGCGCTGCCTCGCCTGATCAAGGTGTGGCCGTACTTCCGCCGCCCACCGCCCGACGAACCGCCGGCCGACTTCCCGGTCTGGCCGCTGTGGTACGCGGCTCTGGCCTGGCTGCACGTCCGCCAGGCCGGGGCGCTGCTGGTGGCGGGCCTGGCGATCGGCGTGTTCGTACCTGGGCTCAGGTGAGCCCGGTCGTCAGTTCTTCACCAGAGTGAACTGACCGACCTCAGAGACGTTGCGCTGGAAGAAGTCCGAGCAACCGATCAGGTAACGCATGTAGCGGTCGTAGACCTCGACGGACGTCACCGCGATGGCTTCCTCGCGCGCCGCCTCCAGCTTGGTGGTCCAGGTGTCGAGGGTGCGGACGTAGTGCGGCGTCATCTTCTGCACGCGCTCGGTCGAGAAGCCCGCGTTGGCGGAGTATTCGATGACATCCTGGTCGGAGGGAACCGCGCCGCCGGGGAAGATCTCGGCCGCGATGAACCTCATGAATCGAAGGTCGCTCATCGTGATAGGGATGCCCATCTCCGGCCAACGCTTGAGCGGGTGGCCCATGATCGTCTGCAGCACCATCCGGCCGTCGTCGGGCATGACGCGGTAGCAGAGATCGAAGAACGCCTTGTAGCGCGATTTGGGGAACGCCTCGAATGCCTCGATGCTGACGATCCGGTCGACCGGCTCGTCGAACTCTTCCCACCCGCGCAGCAGGACGCGTCGCGTGCGAGGGCTGTCGACCTGATCGAGAATCTGCTGGCCCAGGGCGTGCTGGTTCTTGCTCAAGGTCAGCCCGACGACGTTCACGTCGTGCTGCTCGACAGCGCGCTTCATCATGGCGGCCCAGCCGCAGCCGACGTCGAGCAGTGTCATTCCGGGCTTGAGGTCCAGCTTGCCCAGCGCGAGGTCGATCTTGGCGATCTGCGCCTCTTCGAGCGTCATGTCATCGCGCTCGTAGTACGCGCAGCTGTAGGTACGCGTCGGGTCCTGGAACAGACCGAAGAATTCGTTGGAGGTGTCGTAATGCGCTTGGACGTCCTCGTAGGCCGGCCGCAAATTCGACGACCCCTCCGACCCGCTGTCCGTCATCTGAGATGGGCCTTTCGCAGAAATCTCGTTCAGGTCGTTAGGTTCTGCTGTTGCGAACGAACTTTTATAACGCACTTTTCCCGATTCGGCTACGCGGGCGATTTTTCACAGGTGTATTGGCAGACGTCCGTATATCCCTCGCGGAACAAGTCGGCGCAACCTTCCAAATACTTCAGGAAGCGCTCGTAGACCTCCTCGGACGTGATCGCGATTGCTTCGTCCTTCTTCGACTCCAGGTTGCTGGCCCAGGTGTCCAGCGTGCGCGCATAGTGCGGGCGCAGTGGCTGCTTCAGCGTCACCGAATATCCGGCCTTCTCCGCGGCGTCCTCGACCTGCGCGCTCAGCGGCAGGCGACCACCGGGGTAGATCTCGTCCATGATGAATTTGATGAACCGCACCCGCGACATCGTCAAAGGCAGCTTCCGCGCTTTGATCTCTTCGTCACTCGGAATGATGATCGTGTGCAGCATCATCACGCCGTCGTCCGGCATCAAGTTGAAAGTCTTTTTGAAGTAGTCGTCGTACTTGTTGAACCCGAAGTGTTCGAAGGCGCCAATGGACACCACGCGGTCGATCGGCTCGTTGAAGTCTTCCCACGGCTGTAGGCGCACTTCCATGTCGCGCTTGGTGTCGATGTTCGGGAACCGGTTCTGCTCGATGTGCTGCTTCTGGTTCTCCGAGAGCGTCAGGCCGATGACGTTGACGTCGTACTTCTCGACCGCGCGCTGAATGGTGGAGCCCCAACCGCAGCCGATGTCCAGCAGCGTCATACCGGGCTTGCAAGCCCAGCTTGCCCAGCGACAGGTCGACCTTGGCCAGCTGCGCCTGCTCGAGCGTGTAGTCGTCCTTCTCGAAGTACGCACAGCTGTACGTCTGGGACGGGTCCTGCCACAGCGCGAAGAAGTCGTTGGAGATGTCGTAGTGGAACTGGACTTCTTTCTTGTCCGAGCCACGAGTCTGCGCTGCAGACTTCGACAACCACTGGGACTGAGCACTGGGCGTTGCGCTTGAGGTATCTGACACCATTTGTCCTGAACAATCGGATTGGATGAGCATGTGAGAGCGTGCCGGTCGCTTGACACTGGGGTAGAGGTTACGCCCCAGTCGCGGGAAGCAACGTTAGCCGCTGACGCAAGTCTAATGTGGCACCGGCATCTTCTGAAATCCGGAGCCGACCGACGCCGCGGCGCGCCGGCCTAGTAGGAGTAGAACCCCTTGCCGGATTTCTTACCGAGCTGACCGGCCTCGACCATGCGCTGCAGCAACGGCGGCGGCGCGTAGTGCGCGTCCTTGAGCTCGTCGTACATCGCCTCGGCGATCAACTTCATCGTGTCGAGCCCGATCAGGTCGGAGAGCCGCAACGGGCCCATCGGATGCGACAGCCCGGCGACGACCGCGGTGTCGACGTCTTCCACCGACGCGACGCCGGACTCGACCATCCGGATCGCCGACAACAGATAGGGCACCAGGAGTGCGTTGACGACAAAGCCGGAACGGTCGCCGCAGCGAACCACCTTCTTGCCGAGCACCTCGCTCGCGAAATGCCCGACGCGCGCCACCGCACTCGTCGTCAGTGACGAGCGTGCTGATCAACTCGACGAGCGGTAGTACAGGTACCGGATTGAAGAAGTGCAGACCGAGCACTCGGCCCGGATTCTTGGTCGCCGCAGCGATTTTCATGATCGGGATGCTCGAAGTGTTGGACGCGAGCACAGCGTCAGGGTCGGTGATGATCTCATCGAGCTCGGCGAAGAGCTTCGCCTTCACGGCTTCGTTCTCGACGATCGCCTCGATGGTCAGTTGGCGGTCGGCGAGGTCGGACAGCTTGCTGGTGTAGCGCAGTCGCTTGCACGTCGCGTCGCGCGCGTCGGCGGGCAGCTTGCCCTTGCTGACGGCCCGTTCGAGTGACGACTCGATCCGGGCCTTGCCCGCGGCGGCGAGCTCCTCGGTGGGCTCGAAGACCACCACGTCGGCTCCGGCCTTCGCCGATACCTCGGCGATGCCCGCACCCATCTGCCCGGCGCCGATAACGCCAACGCGCTCAATCGCAGTGCTCACTGTCGAAAATATCCTCTCGATATGCGTCAGGCCCCGCCCAGGGTTTCCGGGCGGGGCCTGCGCTGTCAAGCCGCGAGCTTGTGGCTACGGCCTGGTCTTTTGGAGCGACTAGTGGCCCCGGTCTTCGGTTCCACTTCCTCCTCGCGGCCAAAGGCCGCTCGTCCTCAGTGGAACTGACCCTCTTCGGTCGAGCCCGCGAGCGCGGTGGTCGACGAAGTCGGGTCCACGGTGGTGGCGATCCGGTCGAAGTAACCGGCGCCGACCTCGCGCTGGTGCTTGGTCGCGGTGTAGCCGCGCTCCTCGGCAGCGAACTCGCGCTCCTGCAGCTCGACGTAGGCGGTCATCTGGTTGCGGGCGTAGCCGTAGGCCAGATCGAACATCGAGTAGTTCAGGGCGTGGAAGCCGGCCAGCGTGATGAACTGGAACTTGAAGCCCATCGCGCCGAGCTCCTTCTGGAACCGGGCAATGGTCGAGTCGTCCAGGTGCTTGCGCCAGTTGAACGACGGCGAGCAGTTGTAGGCCAACAGCTGGTCGGGGAACTCGCTCTTGACGCCCTCGGCGAAGCGGCGGGCCAGGTCGAGGTCCGGAGTACCGGTCTCCATCCAGATCAGGTCGGAGTACGGCGCGTAGGCCTTGGCGCGGGCGATGCAGGGCTCGAGGCCGTTCTTCACCCGGTAGAAGCCCTCGGAGGTGCGCTCACCGGTGACGAACGGACGGTCGCGCTCGTCGACGTCAGAGGTGATCAGCGTGGCGGCCTCGGCGTCGGTGCGGGCGATGACGACGGTCGGCACGTCGGCGACGTCGGCCGCCAGGCGAGCCGAGGTCAGGGTGCGGATGTGCTGCTGGGTCGGGATCAGCACCTTGCCACCGAGGTGTCCACACTTCTTCTCCGAGGCCAGCTGGTCCTCCCAGTGCGAACCGGCGACACCGGCCGCGATCATGGCCTTCTGCAGTTCGTAGACGTTGAGCGCGCCACCGAAGCCGGCCTCACCGTCAGCGACGATCGGGGCGAGCCAGTTTTCGATGGAGGTGTCGCCCTCGACCTTGGCGATCTGGTCGGCGCGCAGCAGCGCGTTGTTGATCCGGCGGACCACCTGCGGCACCGAGTTGGCCGGGTAGAGGCTCTGGTCCGGGTAGGTGTGGCCGGACAGGTTCGCGTCACCGGCGACCTGCCAACCGGACAGGTAGATGGCCTTGAGGCCGGCGCGCACCTGCTGGACGGCCATGTTGCCGGTCAGCGCGCCGAGCGCGTTGACGAACTCCAGGTCGTGCAGCTGGCTCCACAGCACCTCGGCGCCGCGGCGGGCCAGAGTGGACTCCTCGACGACCGAGCCCTGCAGGGCCACCACGTCGGCGGGGGTGTAGGTGCGGGTGATGCCCTTCCAGCGGGGGTTGGTGTCCCAGTCCTTCTGGATCTCTTCGGGGCTCTTCGGTGTGCCAACGCTCGACATAGCGTTCTCCTCAAATTTATATGATCTGAGGACCCGAGATTTCCAGCCTTGCTAAGGACCCCAGCATCATTGCTGACTTGCTAACACGAAGATGGCACAGGTCAGCGGCCCAGGTCCACCTATTTTCGTGCCAATTTTGGCTAGGGCTCCGGCGCTTTTTGCAAAGCTTGCGAAGATCGCTCGCAACTGAAACGGTTCAGCTGTTACCAGTCGGTAACTTGAATTCGCAGGTCAGGCCGGATGTTTGCATAACGCTCGTACGGTTAGATCGGGAAGATCGCGGCGAGCGCTTTGACCTCGTCGCCGACCGCATATGTGAGCGTTCTAACAGTGCGATCCGAGAGGTTCTCGCCGAACTGATCGGTGGAGCCGGCCGGGTGCACGTGCGAGATGATCTCGAGCTTGTCGCCCAGCGCGACGGCAGCATCGTGCTCGATAGTCACCCGCAGCGGCGCCGTGAGTAGCTCCGGGATACGACGAGAGGTAGTCCTCGACCACGCTCCAATACACGGAGTTGTTCATGTGGTTGAAAAAGTCGATGTCGGTGAATCGGACCGGAAACTCGTGGATCTCAGCGGCGTCGTCTCGACTGCCTGCTTTGAGATATGCCTTCCAGCGCAGCCGGTTGACGTCGGTGGTTTTTCCGAGGCCTGCGAGGAAGTCGTCGGAGATGCGCGCCGGAGTCTGGGTGTCGCGGTTGAAGTTGATCCAGAACGCTTCTGACTCCACCAGGCCGCCCCTGCGCGCCGTCGATGCGGACCCGCATCTCACACCACCGGTTCGACGTGCCCGAGCACCACCGACGCATCCGCAACATGTCGCCGAACTCAATCGGGCGGATCACATCGATCATCGTCCGGCGGACAATCCAGAGCGGATGGGTCTCCTCGAAGCCCAGCTCGCGCAACTGATCCTGACCGACATCCACGATGTGGCGGGCTGCAGAATCGAAGCGAAGGCGCCCGTCACGGTCGATGTCGGCGACGCGCAGCGGCCATTCCCGGTCGAAGACGTCAGGATGCGGGTTGGGCACCGGCATCATCAGTTTGTCCAAGCTCACGGCTTCACTCCCCCGCAACTCCTCAGGCTGGGTCTGGCGCCTTGGCAACACGACATAATGTTTGGTCGCCAGGCGGCCCAGCTTAGGGTCCACCGACCGAGAATGATGCCAAACCGCCTTGCCGCGAGCGCCAATTCTTGGCGTCCTGCAAATTTTGCTAACTGCGACTTCGCAACGCCAGTACGCTGGCCGAATGGCCAAGACATTCGTTGGCTCGCGCGTCCGGCAGCTCCGCAGCGAGCGCGGATTCAGTCAGGCCGCGCTGGCGCAGATGCTGGACATCTCCCCCAGCTACCTCAACCAGATCGAGCATGACGTCCGGCCGCTGACGGTCGCGGTGCTGCTGCGCATCACCGAGGTGTTCGGTGTCGACGCGACGTTCTTCGCCTCGCAGGACGACACCCGGCTGCTCGCCGAACTGCGCGAGGTCACCCTCGACCACGATCTCGGCGTCGAGGTGGACCAGTCGGAACTGGCCGACGTGGTCAATGCGCACCCGGCGCTGGCCCGCGCCCTGGTCAACCTGCACCGGCGCTACCGGCTCACCACGACGCAGCTCGCGGCCGCCACCGAGGACCGGTTCTCCGACGGCAGCGGTAGCGGCTCGATCACGATGCCGCACGAGGAAGTCCGCGACTACTTCTACGAGCGGCAGAACTATCTGCACGAGCTGGACACCGCCGCCGAGGAGCTCACGGTGCGGATGCGCATGCATCGCGCCGATCTGGTCCGCGACCTCTCCGACCGGCTGACCTCGGTACACGACGTCCGGATCAAGCGAATCGACTTGGGCGACAACGTCCTTCACCGCTTCGACCCGCAAACCCGGACGTTGGAAATCGGCGGACACCTGCCGTCGGGCCAGTATGCGTTCAAGCTCGCCGCGGAGTTGGCCTACCTGGAGCACGGGCCGCTCATCGACCGGCTTGTCGACGAGGGCAGCTTCACCAGCGACGAGTCCCGCAAGCTCGCCCGGCTCGGGCTGGCCAACTACTTCGCCGCCGCGACCGTGCTGCCGTATCGGCAGTTCCACGAGATCGCCGAGAACTTCCGCTACGACGTCGAGCGGCTGTCGGCGTTCTACGCGGTCAGCTACGAGACCATCGCCCACCGGCTGTCCACGCTGCAGCGACCCTCGATGCGCGGCGTGCCGCTGTCGTTCGTCCGCGTCGACCGCGCCGGCAACATGTCAAAACGCCAGTCCGCCACAGGTTTTCACTTTTCCTCGGCGGGCGGCACCTGTCCGCTGTGGAACGTCTACGAGACGTTCGCCAATCCGGGCAAGATCCTGGTGCAGATCGCTCAGATGCCGGATGGGCGCAGTTACATGTGGGTGGCCCGCACCATCGAGCGGCGTGCATCCCGGTATGGTCAGCCCGGAAAGACCTTCGCGATCGGGCTGGGCTGCGAACTCCGGCACGCCCATCGGCTCGTCTACTCGGAAGGACTCGACTTGTCCGGCGACCCAGCCTTGTTAGCCACACCGATCGGCGCGGGCTGCCGAGTCTGCGAACGAGACACCTGCCCGCAGCGGGCATTCCCCGCATTGGGTCGCGCACTCGATCTCGACGAACACCGCAGCACGGTCTCGCCGTACCTGGTGAAGCACCCATGACTCGCGCCGGCGACGATTCAGAGCGAAGCGATGCGAAGGAGCGGCGTCAATGACTCAGCAGGTCGGCCGTATTCCGCCTGGACGCTTCCGTGAACTGGGCCCGATCAATTGGGTGATCGCCAAGCTGGGCGGCCCGCACGGTTCGCGCGCCGGAGATGCACCTGTTCACGACGCTGGGTCAGCACAGCGGCTGTTCTGCGGATTCGCGCTTTCGGTGCCCGGTTGCTGCGAGGCCGGTTGCCGCAGGTCGACACCGAGTTGGTGATCCTGCGGGTCGCTCACCTGCGCGGCTCCGAGTACGAGTTGCAGCATCACCGCTGGATAGGCCGGCGTCGCGGGCTTAACGACCCGACGCAGGAGCTGATCTTCGCCTGGCCGGACACGACCGGACAGGCCGGCGGGCTCACCGACCGCCAGCAGGCGCTGCTGCGTGCCACCGACGAATTCATCTTGAACCGCTCGATCAGCGCCGAGGTCTGGCAGCAGCTGTCTCAGCACCTCGATCGGCGTCAGCTGATCGAATTCTGCTTGCTGGCAGGGCAATACGATGGCCTGGCCGCAACTATGTCGGCCCTGCAGATTCCGCTGGACCACCCGGGCGATCACAAATAGGTGTCGGCCAGCACCAACGCTGTCAGCAGCACCGGCAGAACCGGCAACCCGAACGCGAACGCCGCCAGGGTGAGGTTTCCCCGAGCGCGCAGCCCGCCGTCCCCACAGTGCCGCGATGAGCGCGAGCTACCGCCGAACCCGCCAACACGATCGGACCCCACACGCCCGCCGTGGTCAGGAAATCTCCGATCGAGAAAGCGATCAGCCACAGCACGTAACCGACGAGAACACCGCCGAGCGCGGCCCAAATCGATTCGGCTCGTACCGCTTTGGATCTGACCATTTCGCTACTGTGCCTCTCGCCGTCGGCGTCAGAAGTTGATCATGTGACCGGTCAGGCCGTGGAAGCACTCCTGCAGCGCCTCCGACATGGTCGGGTGGGTATGAACGTTGCGCGCCAACTCGTTTGCGGTCAGGTCCCACTTCTGGGCCAGCGTCAACTCGGGCAGCAACTCCGAGACGTCGTGGCCGACCAGGTGGCCGCCCAGCAGTTCCAGGTGTTTGGCGTCGGCGACGAGCTTCACGAACCCGCTCGGGTCGCCCACCCCGTGCGCCTTGGCGTTGGCGGTGAACGGGAACTTGGCGACGACCACGTCGTAGCCCTCGTCGCGGGCCTGCTGCTCGGTGAGCCCGAAGCTCGCCACGTTCGGCTGACAAAAGGTCGCCCGCGGCAGCATCCGGTAGTCACCGAGGGCCAAAGTCTCTGCGCCGGCGATGGTTTCGGCTGCCACTACACCCTGCGCCTCGGCGACGTGGGCCAGCTGCAGCAACCCGGTGACATCGCCGATGGCGTAGACGTGGTCGACGTTGGTGCGCAGGTACTCGGTGACCCCGATGGCCTTGCGGTCGGTCAGCGCGACGCCGACCTTGTCGAGGCCGAAGCCGTCGACGTTGGGCGCAAAGCCGATGGCCTGCAATACTTTCTGCGCTTTAAGTTCTTCGGTCTTGCCGTCCTTGCTGACGGTCACGGTGACCACCGAGCCGTCGTCGGCGATCGACTCGACCTTGGTGCCGGTGAGGATCTTGACGCCGAGTTTTTTGTACTGCTTCTCGATTTCCTTGGAGACGTCGATGTCTTCGTTGGGCAGTGCGCGCGGCAGGAATTCCACGATGGTCACGTCGACGCCGTAGTTCTTCAGCACGTAAGCGAACTCGATACCGATGGCCCCGGCGCCGGCGATGATGATCGACTCGGGCAGCTCGCGGGTCAGGATCAGCTCTTCGTAGGTGACCACGTTCTTCGACAGCGAGGTACCAGGGACCAACCGGGTGCTGCTACCGGTGGCGATGACGACGTTGTCGAAGGTGACCTTTTGGGTACCGCCCTCGTTCAGTTCGACGTCGAGAGTGTGGGCGTCGGCGAACTTGCCATAGCCGTGGATCTCGGTGATCTTGTTCTTCTTCATCAGGAAGTGCACACCGGCCACCCGGCCGTCGGCCACCTTGCGGCTGCGGTCGAAGGCGGCGCCGTAGTCGAAGGTCACCTCGCCGCTGATGCCGAAGGTCTTGGCTTCCTTGTTGAAGATGTGCGCGAGTTCGGCGTTACGCAGCAATGCCTTGGACGGGATGCAACCGACGTTGAGACAGACTCCGCCCCAGTACTTCGGCTCAACGATTGCGGTATTCAGCCCCAGCTGCGCGGCGCGGATGGCCGCCACGTATCCGCCGGGTCCGGCTCCGAGGACGACAACGTCATAGTGGGTCACGGCAACCACCCTAATCGCCGGGCGCCGGGCGTCAGGTGGCCAGCCATGAGGTTGCGATCAGCCGACGTCTGGGAAGCCGAAATCTCGCTCACCCCGACAGCCTTGAATAGCCGCAATGCGGTCGCTCAGTACGGCAGCACGCCCGCCACGCAGTGCCGCTGGCTGTGCTCGCAGTAGAACTTGCCGTAGACCGGCGCTGCGGCGACAACCGAGGCGAACACCGCCGAGAGCAGCGCGATCGCCAGCGCCGACACCAGCGGCCGGTCGGCCACCATCGCCAGGATCAGACCCGCGACGGTGCACACCACGACGTAGACCAGCACGACGAAGACGACCGCCGTTTTGTGTTTGGACGCGTCGTGGCTCCACCAATAGAACAGGCCGGCCCCGATGGCACCGGCGGGAACCCAGACCGCGAACAGCATCAGGATGAATTTCCACCACTTCAGATACTGGTACTCGCCGGCCACTGTGGTCGCCGGAATCGCTTCCGACGGCGGCGCGTCGATCTCGGTGTATGCGGCCGGGATGACGCCACTCGCCGGTTCCTCGGCTGCCACGTCCGGCTGTCGATGCCACCATCGGTGTCGACGCGGCGGCGGCTCGGCCTCGATCAGCTCGGGTTCGGCTCGCTGGTGCATGCCGGTGTCGAACGTCGGGGTGTACCGCTCGGTCAGCGGCATCGACTCGGTCTCGACGCGTTCGCGGTCAGCCACGGGTTACGACCTCCACCAGAGCGAGGACGCCGAAGTATCCCGGCGCCATCGCCAGGACGAACGCACCCAGCGCGGTCAGCCACCTGCGTCGGGCCATCAGAATCACCAGTAGCCCGACGGCGCTGGGAAATCCGACCACCAAGGCGATCGCGATGTCGGGACGCATGCGCGCGTGTTCCACGGTGAGTGCCGCGGCGCCGCCCAATAGGCCGACCGCCACACCGAGCAGCATGGCGCTGGTCAAAAGCCAGGGCCGCGGCAGCGGGATCACCGTTCAAAGATACTGCGGCGGCCGCCCGCTACGGGTTTACCGGCGCGGCGCGCCCTGCGGGTACTGGACAGGCATCGACCGCCGCTGCGACCACTGGCGCGCGCTCCGGCAGCCGTTCACCGCGCTCGTAGTCGGCCCCGGTGATGAGCGCAGCCGCCGCCAGCTCCGCGTTCTCGCTCTCGGAGAACGCCCGTCCGCGGGACAGGAACCGCTTGCCTTCGGGCGCTTCCAGGCTGAATCCGCTGCCCCGGCCGGGCACTACGTCGATGACGAGCTGGGTGTGCTTCCACGCCTGGAACTGCGGACCCGAGATCCACACCGGCACCCCGTCGGCTCCGATGTCGAGCACACCGAGCAGTACGTCGCGGTCACCGACGATGAAGTCGCCGTCGGGATAGCACATCGGCGACGACCCGTCGCAGCAGCCGCCGGATTGATGAAACATCAACGGGCCGTGCTTGTCTCGAAGTTGATCGAGCAGCTCGGCGGCAGCTGAGGTGATCACCAACCGCGGCGTCCCCATCAGAAGAACCCTTGGGCCTTGTTCGAATACGACACCAGCAGGTTCTTGGTCTGCTGGTAGTGATCCAGCATCATCTTGTGGTTTTCCCGGCCGATGCCGGACTGCTTGTATCCGCCGAACGCGGCATGCGCCGGGTAGACGTGGTAGCAGTTGACCCACACCCGACCGGCCTGGATGTCGCGGCCGGCGCGGTAGGCGGTGTTGCCGTCGCGGCTCCACACCCCCGCGCCCAGCCCGTAGAGGGTGTCGTTGGCGATCGAGATGGCGTCGTCGTAGTCCTTGAACGACGCGACTGAGACCACCGGCCCGAAGATCTCCTCCTGGAAGACCCTCATCTTGTTGTTACCGGCCAGGATGGTGGGCTGGACGTAGTAGCCACCGGAGAGATCGCCGCCCAACTCGGCGCGCTCGCCGCCGGTGATGACCTTGGCGCCCTCGCCTTTGCCGATCTCGATGTAGGACAACACCTTTTCCAGCTGGTCGTTGGAGGCCTGCGAGCCGACCATCGTCTCGATGTCCAGCGGATCGCCTTGGCGGACCGCTTTGGTGCGGATGGCCGCCAGTTCGAGGAACTCGTCGTAGATGTCGGTTTGCACCAGGCTGCGCGACGGGCAGGTACACACCTCGCCCTGGTTGAGGGCGAACATGGTGAATCCTTCGAGCGCCTTGTCCTGGAAGTCGTCGTGCGCGGCCATCACGTCGTTGAAGAAGATGTTGGGGCTCTTGCCGCCCAGCTCGAGGGTGACCGGGATCAAGTTCTGGCTGGCGTACTGCATGATCAGACGCCCGGTGGTGGTCTCGCCGGTGAACGACACCTTGGCGATCCGGTTGCTCGACGCCAGCGGCTTGCCGGCTTCGGCGCCGAAGCCGTTGACGACGTTGACCACGCCGGGCGGCAACAGATCGCCGATCAGCGACATCAGGTACATCACCGACGCCGGGGTCTGCTCGGCGGGTTTGAGCACCGCGGTGTTGCCCGCGGCCAGCGCGGGTGCCAGCTTCCAGGCGGCCATCAGGATCGGGAAATTCCACGGGATGATCTGCCCGACAACGCCCAGCGGCTCGTGGAAGTGGTAGGCGACGGTGTCCTCGTCGATCTGGCTAGTGACCCTTCCTGGGCGCGGATCGCGCTGGCGAAATACCGGAAATGGTCTGCCGCGTTAGGGATGTCGGCGGCCAGGGTCTCGCGGATCGGCTTGCCGTTGTCCCATACTTCGGCCAGCGCCAGCGCATCCCGGTTCTCGTCGATTCGGTCGGCGATCTTGTTCAAGATCGCGGCCCGCTCGGCCGGGGCGGTCTTGCCCCACGCCCGCGCCGCACCTTGGGCGGCGTCGAGCGCCTTGTCGACATCGGCCGCCTCCGAGCGTGCAACCTCGCAGAACGCCTGGCCTGTGACCGGCGTCAGATTCTCGAAGTACTTACCGCTGGCCGGCGCGACCCACTCGCCGCCGATGAAGTTGTCGTACCGCGATTCAAAGGACATCAGGGCCCCTTGGGTGCCCGGTCGTGCGAAGACGGTCATTTTGCGCCACTCCTCTTCCACGCGAGACGGTGTTACACAGCTCACACTACCGCCGCGGTAACAATGGCCTCATGGCCGAACAGTCGAACGACCCCTACCTGTGGCTCGAAGATGTTCTCGGCGAGCAGCAACTCGATTGGGTGCGCGCCCGCAACGACCCGACGGTGGCCCAGTTCGCCGGTGAGGACTTCGAGCGGATGCGCACCGAGACACTCGAGGTGCTCGACACCGATGCCCGCATCCCCTACGTGCGCCGTCGAGGCGACTACCTGTACAACTTCTGGCGCGATGCGGCCAACCCGCGCG
>CAVVSN010000009.1:0-99479 GCA_963750885.1 uncultured Actinomycetota bacterium | reverse complement strand
AGTTTCGCTGCTAGCCTGATCGGCAGTCGGCGAAAGGGGCTGCGGGTGACTGGCACGTCGGAGACTTTGCAAGGACGGGTGGCATTCATCACCGGCGCCGCGCGCGGCCAGGGACGCGCCCATGCGGCGCGACTGGCCCGCGAGGGAGCGGACATCATCGCCTTGGACATCTGCTCGCCGGTGTCCGACAGCATCAGCTATCCCGCGGCCACCCCCGAGGATCTGGCCGAAACCGTCCGTTTGGTGGAAGCCGAAGGACGAAAGGTGTTGGCGCGTGCGGTCGATATTCGCGACGATGCGGCCGTGCGTCAACTAGTGGCCGACGGCATTGAACAGTTCGGCCGTCTCGACATCCTGATCGCCAACGCGGGTGTGCTGAGTTGGGGACGGATCTGGGAGCTCACCGATGAGCAGTGGAATACCGTGATCGACGTCAACCTGACCGGCACCTTCCACACTGTGCGCGCCGCCGTTCCCGCGATGATCGAGGCCGGCAACGGCGGCTCCATCGTCGTGGTCAGCTCGTCTGCCGGTCTGAAAGCCACACCTGGCAACGGGCACTACTCGGCGTCCAAGCACGGGCTCACCGGTCTGACCAACTCACTGGCCATCGAACTCGCCGAGTTCGGCATCCGGGTCAACTCCATCCATCCCGTATTCGATCGACACGCCGATGGTCGAACCGGATCTGATGATGCAGGTGTTCGGAAAACATCCGCATTACATCCACAGTTTCGGCCCAATGCCGTTGCAGCCCAAGGGATTCATGGGTGCCGAAGAGGTCTCCGACGTCGTCGCGTGGCTCGCCGGTGACGGCTCGGCCACGCTGACCGGGTCGCAGATCCCGGTCGACAAGGGTGTGCTGAAGTACTAGCTCGCCAGCTCGGTCAGGGTCTCGGTGAATCGATCGATGGCCCAGTCGATTTCCGCCATCGTGATCACCAGCGGCGGTGCGAACCGCAGCGTCGATCCGTGGGTGTCCTTGACCAGGACACCGCGTTCGGCAAGTCGCAGGCTGAGCTGCTTCCCGCTGCCGAGCGCGGGGTCGATGTCGACACCGGCCCACAACCCACGTCCGCGCACCGCGACCACGCCGTGGCCGATCAACGCTCGCAGCCGCTCATGCAGGTGCACCCCCAGCCGGGTGGCGCGTTCCTGGAACTCACCGCGAGCCAGCATGGACACCACGGTGTGACCGATCGCCGCCGCAAACGGGTTGCCGCCGAACGTCGAACCGTGCTCGCCGGGATGCAGCACCCCGAGAATGTCGCTATCGGCCACCACGGCCGACAGCGGTACGACGCCGCCGCCGAGCGCCTTGCCGAGCAGATACATGTCGGGCACCACGTCCCAGTGATCGCAGGCAAAGGTGCGGCCGGTGCGGGCCAAGCCGGACTGAATTTCATCGACGATCATGAGAACGTTTCGGGCCGTGCAGATCTCGCGCACTGCCGGCAGGTAGTGATCCGGCGGCACGACGACCCCGGCCTCGCCCTGGATCGGCTCCAGCAAGACTGCGACCGTGTGCTCGTCGATCGCGTCGGCCAGTGCGGTGACATCCCCGAAGGGTACCGATCGAAAGCCCGGCGTGAACGGCCCGAAGCCCGCGCGCGCAGACTGGTCCGATGAGAAGCTGACGATGCTGATGGTCCGGCCGTGAAAGTTATTGTCGGCAACCACAATATTGGCCTGGTCGACGGCTACGCCTTTGACGTCGGTTCCCCATTTGCGGGCCACCTTGAGCGCGCTTTCGACCGCCTCGGCGCCACTGTTCATCGGCAGCACCATGTCCTTGCCGCACAAGGTCGCCAGCGCGGCGCAGAAGGGGCCCAGGGCTTTGGCGTGAAATGCCCGACTGACCAGGGTGAGGACATCGAGTTGGGCGTGGGCGGTCGCGATGATCTCCGGGTTTCGATGCCCGAAATTCACCGCAGAGTAGGCGGCCAGGCAGTCCAGGTAGCGGCGTCCTTCGACATCGGTGATCCATGACCCCTCGGCGCTGGCGGCCACCACCGGCAGGGGCGAATAATTGTGCGCCGTATAGCGCTCGTCGATCGCGATCGCCGACTCGGTCAGCGCGCCGCCACCGGTGACGTTATCCAGCAGTGTCATCGCTGAACCTGGCCTCGTTGCCGGCATGCCTCACGAATACACCTCCAGCGTGCAACATTTCACGGAGCCGCCGCCCTTGAGTAATTCCGGCATCTCGACGCCGATCGGTTCGAACCCGGCGTCGCTCAGTTGTTCGGCAAAGCCCACGGCAGCGGCCGGGAGGACCACGTTACGCCCATCGGAGACGGCATTGAGCCCGAACGCATAGGCGTCGGCGCTGTCCACCACGATCGCTTCGGGGAACAGAGTCTCCAGATGCGCTCGCGACACGTACGAGAAGGCCGGGGGATAGTAGGCGATGGTCGTGTCGTCGAGCACAGTCAGCGCGGTGTCGAGATGGTAGAAGCGCGGATCAATCAGTTCGAGGCTGATTACCCGGCGGTTGAAGATCCCGGCGATCTCGCTGTGCGCCCGCAACGCGGTTCGAAATCCGTGTCCAGCCAAGATGATGTCCCCGACGGGCAGCAGATCACCCTGGCCCTCGTTGACATGCTGCGCGTAGACGGGGTCGAATCCCTGCGACTGCAGCCATGCCCCGTACGCGGCTGACTCCGGTTGGCGCTCTACGTATTTGAAGCGGGCAACCAACGCGGTGCCGTCGATGATCAGCCCGCCGTTGGCGGCGTACACCATGTCGGGCAGGCCGGGTATCGGGGCGACCAGGTCGACACTGTGCCCCAGTTGCAGGTAGATGTCCTGTAGACGCTGCCATTGCGACAGCGCGACCGCCGCGTCGACGGGAGTGGTGGTGTCCATCCACGGGTTGATCGCGTAGTCGACGGCGAAGAACCGTGGTGGCGTCATGACGTAATGCCGAAGGCTGGCCTGCCGTTCGACGGCGCGACGGCGGGTTCCGGTGCCCGCCTCGGCAAAAATCGTCATAAATCAACGGTAGGGGAGGCGTGGGCGCAATGCATCGATGACTGTTGCTTGTATACAACGCTTTTATTGCGCGAAATACCGTAAAGTGAAGGTCTGTTGTGGCTGGAGGGGTTTATGGATCGTTTGGACGGGATTGACGAGCAGATCCTGGCCGAGCTTGCTCAGCATGCCCGGGCGACATTCGCCGAAATCGGGGAGCGGGTTCGGTTGTCCGCCCCGGCGGTCAAGCGGCGGGTCGACCGAATGATCGACAGCGGCGTGATCCGGGGATTCACCACCGTCATCGACCGTAATGCCGTCGGCTGGAACACCGAGGCTTATGTCCAAGTCTTCTGTCACGGCCGGATTTCGCCCGATGAACTGCGGCGAGCCTGGGCCGATATCCCCGAAGTCATCAGTGCCGCAACGGTAACCGGAACCGCCGACGCCATCCTGCGGGTGTTGGCGCGCGACATGCAACACCTGGAAGACGCCTTGGAGCGAATCCGCATCAGCGCCGACATCGAACGCAGTGAAAGCATTGTGGTGTTGTCGAACCTGATCGACAGATCACGCGCGCAGGGGTGAGCAACTCCTCACCGCTGCAATCGTGTATGAACTCCAAATGACCACTAGCTCTGGCGACAACGGCATTCTGATCGTCGGCGGGGGACTTGCCGCGACCCGGACCGCCGAGCAACTGCGCCGGGCTGACTTCGCGGGTTCGATCACCATCGTCAGCGACGAGGTGCACCTACCCTACGACCGGCCTCCGTTGTCCAAAGAGCTACTGCGCAGCGAAGTCGACGACGTCACGCTCAAGCCGCGCGAGTTCTACGACGAGAAGAACATCACGTTGCGGCTGGGGTCGGCGGCCACCGGCATCGACACCGCGGCGCAGACCGTGACGCTCGATGACGGATCAACGTTGAGCTACGACGAACTCGTTATCGCGACAGGACTGGTGCCACGGCGCATTCCAGCGTTTCCCGATCTGGAGGGAATCCGGGTACTTCGTTCCTTCGACGAAAGCCTGGCCCTGCGCCGGCACGCGTCGGAGGCACACCGCGCGGTGGTGGTCGGTGCCGGATTCATCGGTTGCGAGGTGGCGGCCAGCCTGCGTGGACTGGGAGTCGAGGTTGTGCTGGTCGAGCCGCAACCCGCCCCGTTGGCGGCGGTGCTCGGCGAGCAGATCGGCGCACTGGTGGCCCGGCTGCACCGCGATGAAGGCGTCGACGTGCGCACCGGTGTCGGAGTGGCCGAGGTGCGGGGCAGCGGCCATGTCGAGACAGTGGAACTGACCGACGGCACCGAGGTGAACGCGGATCTGGTCGTGGTGGGCATCGGCTCGCGGCCGGCCACCGACTGGCTCGAGGGCACCGGTGTCGAAGTCGACAACGGAGTGATCTGCGACGCCGCCGGCCGTACCAGCGCGCCCAACGTGTGGGCGCTGGGCGACGTCGCGTCATGGCGTGACCCGAAGGGACACCAAGTGCGCGTAGAACATTGGAGCAACGTCGCCGAACAGGCCCGCGCCGTGGTGCCTGCGATGCTCGGTCAGGACGCACCGTCGAACGTCGTGGTCCCGTATTTCTGGAGCGATCAGTACGACGTCAAAATCCAGTGCCTGGGCGAGCCGATCGCCACCGACACCGTGCACATCGTCGAGGATGACGGCCGCAAGTTCCTTGCCTACTACGAGCGGGACGGCGCGGTGGCCGGTGTCGTCGGCGGCGGCATGCCCGGCAAGGTGATGAAAGCTCGCGCCAAAATCGCTGCCGCCGTGCCGATCTCCGAAGTTCTGGGCTAGGTCAGCTCGAGAACTGCGCAACCGCCTTGCGCAGTGCGGGCAGCGCCTTGCCGGCTTGGTGTTCGATGAGGGCGGCCTCGGCGACCAGGCCGACCCACAACTGGGCACTTTCGTAGGGATGCGGGTTCTTCAGCGCGGCAAAGTCGGCTCGGCACACCTCGGCGCTCGCATTGTTGCGCCGCGCGATCTCGTCGGTGATCGCCGGCTCGGCGCGGGCTTCCAGCAGCAGCGCGCGCACGCCGCGGTCGCGCAGGCAGCCGTCGAGGTAGGTGTTCGCCACAGCGATCAGCCGACCCCGCCCCGGCGGCTTGCCGTCGGTCGCGGCCTGTATCTGGCCGGTCAGCCGCTCATGGAATTCCCGGTGCAGCGCAAGGAGATACGAGTCACGGTCGCCGAAATGGTGGAAGAACGTTCCCTTGGCCACCCCGGCGTCCGCGACGATCAGGTTGACACTCAGATTAGCCAGACCGGTCCGCTCGGCCAGTCGCAGTCCGGCGTCGATGAGCGCCTCCCGCGTCCTGGCCATGGACTCTTTGCGGCCGCCCTTTGGCGTGACGGGCGGCGTCGAGGTCATGCAGGCACTCTAACCGCCGGCTTGCGTGCGGCCTTGCGCTGACTGCGTCGCGCCAGCAGTTCGCCGTACTGCTCACAGACGTGGATGAGTCCGGTCAGCTGATAGGTGATCCAGCCTTTGTGGGTCGACGGCAGATTGCGTTCGAATACTGCGTGCCCGGCGATTTGGACAAGCCAGCCACCGACGAACATCGGCACCCCGAGCCGGGGCTTGGCCCACAGCAACGGGATTCCGGTTGCGATCACCGGCGTGCCGAGCAGATGGGTGATCCGGACGCCGAGGCTGGAGTGGCGGTCCCGGTAGTAGGTCATCTTGTCGGCGAAGGGTGCGCTGGCGGCGGGAGCAGTCATGGGTGACTCCTTGAGATCGGCATATTCCGATGATACGGTTGACTGACCGGTCGGTCAATGAAGGGAAATCTGATGACGACGATGGTCGAGACGCGGGTGGGGAACGTCGCATGCGACATCGTCGGAGACGGCCCGCCCGTCGTGTTACTGCACGCGACGTTGCACGACCGGCGGGATTTCGACCCGATCGTGGCAACCCTTTCCCGCGATCATCGGGTGATCGCCATCGACTGGCCCGGTCACGGCGAGTCGCCGGCGCCGGAGTCGAATTATCAACCGACTGCCGCCTCCTTCGCGGGCGTGCTCGCCGATGTTGTTGCGGCACTTCAGCTTGAACGCGTGACTCTGATCGGCAACTCCGTTGGCGGATTCGCCGCCGCACAACTGGCGATCACCGAGCCGCGACGGGTGTCACGACTGGTCTTGGTCAACAGTGGCGGGTTCATCGCGAGCCCGATGACCAATCTCTACTGTCGCGCACTTGGTATCCCGGCCGTGATGAAGCCCGTCCTGCCGCGCTTCATTCGCAGCTACATGAAAGCGACGAGCGGCAACGATCACGCCGTGCAAGAACGCGCGCTGGCCCGGGCGAACACTACAGAGGGTGTCGCGCTGACCGCCGCTATGTGGCGCAGTTTCGCGGCACCCGAGTACGACCTGCGCCCGCACGCTGACCGGATGACCGCGCCGTGCCTGGTGATCTGGGGATCGAAAGACACCGCCATCCCGCTGCGACTCGGCCGGGCCACCGCGGCCGCCATCCCACGGGCCCGGCTGGAAACGCTGCCGACCGGCCATGTTGCCTTCTCATCGGATCCCGGCGGTTTTCTGGCCATCGTCGAGCCGTTTCTGGCCGCGAGTCGCGGCAGCGTTCAGTAATCGGAGTGAGCGGCGGCAACTACTCCCAGACGACCGGCGGGCCGTGCGGCGAACACGCGGCCAGCAGCCGGTCGTCGCCGGCGGGCCAGCAGCGGGCCCGCACCACGAACTCGACCTCCGCGTCGGGTGTTCGCCGGTGCGGTTCCAGCGTCAGGTGGGCGAACGGCGATTCGGGTTGCGCCCGCGCGCCGATCTCCTCGATCGAAGCCTCGATGGCCGACTGCTCGGGCAGCGAAAGGTATTGCCACATAATCGAATGCCACAGCACAGTGAGCGTTGCACCGGCGAGCTCCAATCCGGCCACGGCTTCGGTGGCATTGCGGCGATGCAGCGCAGCCGGCACCTGGCGGGCAACGCTGATCGCGCCGCGCAACCGATCGAGCCTGACCTGCTGATCGGGCCACACATAGCTCAGCAGCGTCAACTCGCCGTCGGTGCCGGTGGCGTCCAGCGGCGCGATGTCGTAGCCGTGACGTTCGACGATGTTCAGTGCGGCGGCGGTGGGAGGCAGTTCGCCCCGCCACGCGTCATCGATGGTGACCGGCGAATCAGCCGGACCCCAGCCGCCGCCCGGATAGCGGAAACGGTAGTGATCGGCCCGCAGATTCAGACCGGCGCTGCAGCCGATCTCGAAAAGTCGTACCGGCAAACCGAATCGGTCCGACAGTGCCAGCAGACCGCCGATCAGCGCGGCCGACCGACCGACCTCGTTGGTCTGCGGCGGCTGGTCGAGTGCGGAACGCAGGTACTCGGCGTGTTCGGCGGCGGCCCGCACGATGTCGGGCCACGCGGGGTCGGCGTCCCAGTTTCCACCGACGCTGGGATACCAGCGGCGCAGCGCCGGTGCGCGCCCATCGAGGGCCAACCGGTGCAGTCCGCCCAGCAGCCTCAGCGGCAAAGCCATCCGGCCAGAGTCGTTTTCGTGTCCGGCAAAGATCTGGGCAAACACGCCGTCGGCTTCAACGTCGCCGGCCACCAGCGCCAACACGTCGCCGTACATCGCCGAACCCATGCCCGCACAGACCTGCCCCTGTACCTCGAGGGTCTGCAGCAGTCGGCTCATGGTTCTCCGTCCTTCAGGCCGGCGCGGACGACGTCGAAAGCATCCCCCAGGGCTTGCGGCAGCGAGACCGACTCGTCGTCCAGCCAGTGCTCGTAGGCGCTCAGCGCGACGCCGAGCATCATCCAGGCGACGGTCTGCGGGTGCAGGTCGGTGTTCTTGACACCGGTTCGATGCGCGACAAAGCCCGCGATCACCTCACGCCATCCCGCGTACATCGTCATCGAATACGCCTGCAGCTCAGCCGTTTGCAGGATCACCCGCATCCGCTGCCGGTGCCGGACGGTCTCGGATTCGTCGAAGGTGTTGAACGACAGCAGAGCGGTCCGCAGCGCTTCGCCGAGCGGCATGTCCGGATCGACGTCGCCCAGGAGCTCGCTCAGGTGTTGCAGGTGAGCGTCGAAATCTCCCCAAGGAATGGCGTTCTTCGACGCGTAGTAGCGAAACACACTCCGGCGCGCGATACCTGCCGCCGCGGCGACGTCGTCGACGCTCACCTCCGAGAACCCGCGGTCGGCGAACAGCCCGATCGCAACGTCGGAGATGTGTTGCGGGGTGGTGGACCGGCGGCGACCGACCCGTGGCTGCTGCTGCGCCATCGTCCCCGCCCTTCCGTTCCGGCACTCGATGCCATATTCTGACTGAGATTTTGACCACATCGACGCGACTTGTCGAGCCCCGCCCGAACGAAAGGCAACGTCATGGAGCCGAACCAGCAGACCGACACTGAGACCGAACTCGTCACCGAGACGCTGGTCGAAGAGGTGTCCATCGACGGGATGTGCGGGGTCTACTGACCGTGAGTGCCCCCGCGCAGGGGCTGGATGACCAGCGTCGGGAGTTCGATCCCGGCCACGCGTGGCGATTGCACCCGCAGGTCGCCGTGCGGCCCGAAAGTTTCGGTGCGCTGTTGTACCACTTCGGAACTCGCAAGCTCTCGTTCCTGAAGAACCGCACCATTCTCGCGGTGGTGCAATCGTTGGCCGACCACGCCGATGTCCGGTCCGCGCTCCGCGGGGCCGGCGTCGAGGATTCACAGCAAGGTCCGTACTTGCATGCCCTCGGAGTGCTCGCCGGCTCCAACATGCTGATCCGAAGCGATGAGGAGGAACGGCGCCCATGACGTCGACCGTGCCACGGCTGATAGAGCAGTTCGAACACGGGTTGGACGCGCCCATCTGCCTGACCTGGGAGCTGACCTACGCGTGCAACCTGGCATGCGTGCACTGCCTGTCGTCGTCGGGCAAGCGCGATCCGCGTGAGCTGTCCACCCAGGGCTGCAAAGACATTATCGATGAGCTGGAACGCATGCAGGTGTTCTACGTCAACATCGGCGGCGGAGAACCGACTGTGCGGCCGGACTTTTGGGAGCTGGTCGACTACGCGACCGCTCACCACGTCGGCGTGAAGTTCTCCACCAACGGCGTGCGCATCACCCCTGAGGTAGCGGCCCGGCTGGCCGCGAGCGACTACGTCGACGTTCAGATCTCGCTGGACGGCGCGACCGCCGAGGTCAACGACGCCGTCCGCGGTGCCGGATCCTTTGCGATGGCCATTCGTGCGCTGGAGAACCTGGCCGCCGCCGGATTCGCCGATGCCAAGATCTCGGTGGTGGTGACCCGCCACAACGTCGACCAGCTCGACGAATTCGCGGCACTGGCAAGCCGATACGGCGCCACCCTGCGCATCACCCGGCTGCGGCCCTCGGGACGGGGTGCCGACGTCTGGGACGAGCTTCATCCGACCGCCGACCAACAGGTCCAGCTGTACCAGTGGCTGGTCGCCAAGGGCGAGCGGGTGCTCACCGGCGACTCGTTCTTTCACCTGTCCGGTCTGGGCGAACCAGGCGCACTGTCCGGGTTGAACATGTGCGGTGCCGGGCGGGTGGTGTGCCTGATCGACCCGATCGGTGACGTCTACGCCTGCCCGTTCGCCATCCACGACCGCTTCTTGGCTGGAAACGTGTTGTCCGACGGTGGGTTTGACAAGGTCTGGAAGGACGCCCCGCTGTTCAGAGAGCTGCGCGAGCCGCAGTCCGCGGGGGCCTGCGGCAGCTGCGGACACTACGACAGCTGTCGGGGCGGCTGCATGGCAGCCAAGTTCTTCACCGGGCTGCCGCTCGACGGCCCCGACCCGGAATGCGTGCAGGGTTATGGCGTGCCGGCCCTGGCCCAGGACCGTGACAAGCCGCGTCCGGCCGGCGACCACTCGCACGGCCGGCGTAAGAGCGGGCCGGTGGCGCTGACGCTGTCCATGCCACCGCAGAAACTCTGTAACGAGAGCCCGGTCTAGCCGTGGCTCGTGACGTCTGGTTCGAGACTGTTGCCATTGCGCAGCAACGCGCCAAGAAGCGGCTGCCCAAGTCGTCCTATTCCGCGTTGGTGTCTGCCAGTGAAAAAGGGCTGACCGTCGCGGACAACGTCGAGGCGTTCGGTGAGCTGGGTTTCGCGCCGCATGTGGTCGGCGCGCTCGAGAAGCGCGACTTGTCGACAACCGTTATGGGACAAGATATTTCCCTGCCCGTGATCATCTCGCCGACGGGCGTGCAGGCGGTCGACCCGGATGGCGAGGTGGCCGTGGCGCGCGCCTCCGCCGCACGAGGCACGGCAATGGGATTGTCGTCGTTCGCCAGCAAGCCGATCGAGGACGTGATCGCCGGCAACCCAAAGCTGTTCTTCCAGGTCTACTGGTCGGGCAGTCGTGACGTCATCGCGCAGCGCGTCGAGCGGGCCCGGCAGGCCGGCGCGGTCGGGCTGATCGTGACCACCGACTGGTCGTTCTCCCACGGCCGCGACTGGGGCAGCCCGAAGATCCCCGAGCAGATGAACCTGCGCACGATGCTGCGGATGTCGCCGGAGGTGATCGCTCGTCCCGGCTGGCTGTGGAGATTCGGCAAGACACTGCGTCCGCCGGACCTGCGAGTGCCCAACCTGGCCGGTCGCGGCGAGGCCGGGCCTCCGTTCTTCGCTGCCTACGGGGAGTGGATGTCGACCCCACCGCCGACCTGGGCCGACATCGCCTGGCTGCGCGAACTGTGGGGCGGCCCGTTCATGCTCAAGGGCGTGATGCGGCTTGACGATGCGAAAAGGGCTGTGGACGCTGGTGTTTCGGCGATCTCGGTGTCCAACCACGGTGGAAACAACCTGGACGGAACGCCGGCGTCAATTAGGGCGCTGCCCGCCGTCGCCGACGCGGTCGGCGACCAGGTCGAAGTTTTGCTGGACGGCGGCATCCGGCGCGGCAGCGATGTCGTCAAGGCGCTGGCGCTGGGTGCCCGCGCCGTGATGATCGGTCGCGCCTACCTGTGGGGACTGGCCGCCGCCGGGCAGCCCGGCGTGGAGAACGTGCTCGACATCCTGCGCGGCGGAATCGACTCAGCTCTGATGGGCCTCGGGCGCGGATCGGTCCACGACCTCAACCGAGACGACGTCCTGGTGCCCGATGGCTTCACCCGGACGCTTGGGGCGGCCACGCCCGTCGCGGGTGGGGCTTAACCGGCCGCAGGCGCGAGACCAGCGGGTATGGTGATACCCGCGTGGCTGGCGTGGCGGTGGTGACCGGTTCTAGTGAACGGTCGGCCGGAAATATTTTTTCGAGAGCGCCAACAACCGATGCACGACAGGTGAATTCGTCTTACCATCACCAAGTGGTAGTCCAGCCCGACCTTGGGGGCTCTACGTCGAGCCAACTGCAAAGCATGCCGGTAGGGCTCGCAATACCCGTTGGCTCCACCGAGCAGCACGGGCCGCACCTGCCGCTGGACACCGACACCCGGATCGCGACAGCGGTCGCCGGGGGGGTCACGACACGCCTGGCGGACGACCGCGACCTGACCTGGTTGGCCGCTCCCGCGATCGCGTATGGCGCGAGCGGTGAGCACCAGAGTTTCCCCGGAACGATCTCCATCGGCACCGACGCCCTGGCCATGCTGCTGGTGGAATACGGCAGATCAGCGACCTGCTGGGCGCAGCGCCTGCTTTTCGTCAACGGCCACGGCGGCAACATCGCGGCGCTGGGCAAGGCCGTTGTGCAACTGCGGCGCGAGGGCCGCGACGCCGCGTGGTGCCCGTGTGTCGTAGCCGGCGGCGACGCCCACGCCGGGCATACCGAAACTTCGGTATTGCTGCATATTTCGCCGGCAGCCGTCCGCACCGACCGGTGGCGCGCGGGCAACAGTGCGCCGTTGTCCGAGCTGCTGCCGTCGCTGCGCAGTGGGGGACTGGCCGCGGTCAGCGAGGTCGGCGTACTGGGCGACCCCACTACCGCGACCGCCATCGACGGTCAGCGGATGCTGGCCGAGATGATCGACGACTGCCTGCGCCGGATCCTGCGCTGGGCGCCCGCGGCCGACGGGATGCTCAGCTGATGACCCAGACGCGGTTGCCGGACGGGTTTGCTGTGCAGGTCGACCGCCGGGTCAGGGTGCTGGGCCAGGGCTCGGCTTTGCTGGGTGGATCGCCGACCCGGATATTGCGGCTGGCGCCCGCGGCCCAGGACATGCTCGCCGACGGTCGGCTGAAGGTCAGCGATGCACTGAGCGCCGAGTTGGCCCGTACCCTGCTCGACGCGACGGTAGCTCATCCGCGACCCGCCGGCGGCCCGTCCCATCGCGACGTGACGATCGTTATTCCAGTGCGCGACAATGCATCTGGATTGCTCAGATTGGTCACCGCGCTGCGCGGTTTGCACATCGTCATCGTGGACGACGGGTCGTCGACTCCGGTCCGGAGCGAAGACTTCGTCGGGGCGCACACTGACATCGACATTCTGCGGCACGCGCAGAGCAGGGGTCCGGCCGCGGCCCGCAATACCGGCCTCGCTGCCTGTAAGACGGGCTACGTCGCGTTTCTGGACTCCGATGTGGTCCCTCGCCGTGGCTGGCTGGAGGCGCTGCTCGGCCACTTCTGTGACCCGACCGTGGCCCTGGCCGCCCCGCGGATCGTCGGGCTCGCGCAGACCGATCATATGGTCGCCCGCTACGAGGCGGTGCGTTCGTCGTTGGATCTCGGACATCGGGAAGCTCCGGTCATTCCTTACACCAGTGTTTCCTATGTTCCCAGTGCCGCAATCATTTGCCGCACTTCGGCATTGCGCGATATCGGTGGCTTCGACGAAACCCTGCGGTCCGGCGAAGATGTCGACTTGTGCTGGCGTCTGGTCGAAGCCGGTGCGCGGCTCCGCTACGAGCCGATTGCCCAAGTGGCACATGATCATCGGACCGAACTGCGGGATTGGGTTGCGCGCAAAGCGTTTTACGGTGGTTCGGCAGCTCCACTGTCGGTTCGCCACCCGGACAAGATCGCGCCGCTGATGATTTCTGGCTGGGCGTTGACGGCCTGGATCCTGATGGCGTTCGGCTCGAGCTTCGGTTACCTGGCCTCGCTCTTCGTTGCTGGGCTGACCGGCCGCCGGGTCGCGAAGAGCATGCAGGGCACTGAGACTCAGATCTGGGACGTCGTCACGGTGGCCGCCCGGAGCTTGTGGTCGGCGGCCCTGCAGTTGGCGTCGGCGATTTGCCGGCACTACTGGCCGATCGCATTGCTGGCAGCGATCCTGTTCCGCTCGTGCCGCCGGGTTGTCTTGGTCGCTGCGATCATGGACGGAGTGGTGGACTGGCTCAGTCGCCGGCAAACCGCGGACGACGATGCCCAGCCGATCGGACTACTGACCTACCTGCTGCTCAAGCGGATCGATGACCTGGCCTACGGCCTGGGACTCTGGTACGGCGTGCTGCGGGAGCGCAACGTCGGTCCGCTCAAGCCGCAGATTCGAGTCTGAGCCCTGACTGCAGCGGTGCTGCACAGCGACGTGCTGATCATCGGCGCCGGAAGCGCTGGATCTGTTGTCGCAAATCAGCTTTCGATTGACCCGAGCCGTCTGGTGACAGTGCTCGAGGCCGGGCCCGGCCTGAGCGACCCGGCGCTGCTCGCCGAGACCGCCAACGGTCTGCGGTTGCCGATTGGTGCGGCCAGCCCGCTCGTGCAGCGCTACCAGGCCCAGCTCACCGACCGGCCGCCGCGCCAGACGGCGATCATGCGTGGTTCCACGGTTGGCGGCTCGGGCGCTGTCAACGGCGGATACTTCTGCCGGGGTCTGCAACGCGACTTCGACGGCTTCGGGATATCGGGCTGGGCGTGGTCGGAGGTCGTCGATCACTTTCGCGCGATCGAGACCGACCTGGATTTCACCGGGGCCGCCCACGGCGACTCAGGCCCAATACTTATACGCCGCACACAGGAACTCATCGGCAGCACAGCAGCTTTCGTCGATGCAGCACAGCGTCACGGATTCGGCTGGCTGGCAGATCTCAACGATTTACCCGGCGCTGACGCTCTGCCGTCCGGCGTCGGCGCCGTGCCGCTCAACATCGTCGACGGTATGCGCATCGGTCCCGGGGCGGCGTATCTGCTGCCCGCGCTGGACCGCGGCAACCTCTCGCTGCTGACTCAGACCCGCGCGGTGCGTCTGCGTATCTCGCGCGGACGCGTCATCGGCGTGGACGCCATCGGTCCGGGCGGCCCGGTCGCCTTGACCGCCGATCACGTTGTACTCAGCGCCGGCGCGATCGAATCCGCTCATCTGCTCATGCTTTCCGGCGTGGGCGACGAGACGGTACTGCGTGCGGCGGGAGTGGACGTGCTCGCCCCACTGCCGGTCGGAATGGCCTGCAGCGACCATCCGGAATGGGTACTGCCGACCACGTGGGAGGTCGCGCCCGGCCGACCCGCGCTCGAGGTGGTGCTCAGCACGCCCGACGACGTCGAGATCCGTCCGTATACCGGCGGCTTCGTGGCGATGGTCGGCGACGGAACGCAGGGTCACCCAGACTGGCCGCACCTCGGTGTGGCGCTGATGCGACCACTTTCCCGTGGGCGGGTCACGCTCGCCTCGGCCGACCCACTGGTGCCGCCGATCATCGAGCACCGCTACGACAGTGAACCGGCCGACATCGCCGCACTGCAGACGGGCTGCGATTTGGCGCGCGAAATAGCCGGTCCGACAACCGAAATCGGCGAACCGGCATGGTCGACGTCACAGCATCTGTGCGGTACAGCCCCGATGGGCCCCGCCGGCGACCCGGCCGCCGTTGTCGATCATCGGTGCCGCGTTCACGGCATCGAGGGCTTATGGGTGATCGACGGGTCGGTGCTGCCGACGATCACCAGCCGCGGCCCACACGCCACCATCGCCATGCTGGGGCATCGGGCTGCGGAGTTCGTCGGCTGACTGGATTTTGCGTAGGGTGGCTAGGTTGGACACGAGGAGGTGGTCCACATCGCCGATAAGACCGATCCGCGTCCGGCGCGATCCCGGGCCCGGTTGCTCGAGGCCGCGACCGCTCTGCTGCGCGCCGGGGGTCCGAGCGCGGTGACAGTCGATGCAGTGACGCGTGGCGCCAACGTTGCCCGTGCCACCTTGTACCGTCACTTTCCGAGCGGAAACGACTTGCTGGCAGCGGCATTCGGCAGCCTGATACCGCCGGCGCCGATGCCGACCGAAGAAGGCACCCTGCGTGATCGGCTGATCGCGGTGGTGCTTGCGTTCGGCCAGTCGATTGCCGAGCGCCCCGGAATGGTGATGGCGATGAGCTGGCTGGCCCTCGGCCGTGACCTCGAGCAGTTGCCGGAATCGGATCGCAGCCGCGCTCCCGACAGCGCTGCGGTCAGCACTTTGCGTGAGCGCATCGCGCAGCAGTACGCCGCCCCGTTCGACGCGATCTTCGACAGTCCGGCCGCCGCCGAACTGGGCGACATCGACCGCACCCGGGCGATCGCTCTGCTGATCGGCCCGGCAGTACTCGGCCGGCTGTCGACGCTGCCCGACTTCGACTACCGCGATTGCGCGCAGGCCGCCGTGGATGGGTTTCTGCACGTGCAACGCACACAGAACGACGCGCTCGACAAAGCTCGTGACGAATCGGCAGGTGCTTGAGCCCACCGACGAACATCGTCGAGAGCAGCTCTCGGTTCCCTTTCAGCTCAATGGATTTCAACCCGTAGCCAGGTACACGGACCCGCTCTCGGGCACGCATCAGCCTTCTAGGCTGCCGGGGTCGATCGCGACATTCTTGGACACGTGTCAAACACAGTCTCCGTGATGTCGGATTATTCGACGACTGCTTTCTGGTAATCCGTAGGCTGTTATTCCGTGCCGATCCGATCGCTCCGTCGCCGACGAGCGTGGGCCGTCGTGCTGATGACGGTCCTGCTCGTAGCGGCGTGCGGGCAGGACGCGGTCGTCAAGCCGCGCAAGGCAGAACCGGCCTATGCGGGACCGCTGGACGCCGGCGTCGTACGCACCACGATGGGGTCGGTACGAGGCCAGGTCGCCTCGGATTACTCTGTGTTTCAAAACATTCCGTATGCCGCGCCTCCGGTGGGGCCATTGCGATGGCAAATGCCCCGGCCGGCGGCGCGCTGGTCGGGCATGTTGGACGCCACCAAGGCTGGGCCGCAATGCATGCAGGACACCGGTCTCAAGCCGGGCGTGGGCAAACCCACCAGCGAAAACTGCCTGACACTCAACGTCTGGACTCCGCCCCGCGGACAGCACATCGAGAAACGTCCGGTGATGGTGTGGATCCACGGCGGCGGGTTCGTCAACGGCAGCGGCGACATCTACCACTCGCGCTGGCTGGCGGCCAGAGGCCACATCGTGGTCGTCACGATCAACTACCGGTTGGGTGCGCTGGGTTTCCTGGCTCACCCGTCGCTCGGTCCGCCCGGCTCGGTCGGCAACTACGGCCTGGCCGACCAGCAGGCCGCACTGCGCTGGGTGCGTGACAACATCGCCGCATTCGGTGGCGACCCGAAGAAGGTCACCATCGCCGGCGAATCCGCCGGCGGAATGTCGGTGTGCGATCACCTGATCGCGCCGGGGTCGGTAGGACTGTTCCGGGCGGCGATCATTCAGAGCGCGCCGTGCCAAGCGCAGGCCGATGTGGAGTTGGCGCAACAGCGGAGCGTGGACTACGCGATCGCGGCGGGCTGCCGTAACCCGGCCACCACCGCACGTTGTCTGCGCGCGATGCCGGCGACCCGCCTCGAGCGTCCGCCTTGGTACTACTTCCTCGGAGACTCCAATGCGCTCTCCGGCCCGGTGACCGGAACGGCGGCGTTGCCGGACAACCCGATTGCGGGATTCGCCGCCGGCCGGGCGGCACGGGTTCCGGTGCTGATGGGCGTCAACCATGACGAATTCACTCTGTTCGCGGCCCTGCGGGCCTCGAGGCTGAAACGGGGCATCAGCCCCGGCGAATATCCGCGTGTGCTCGGCGATACCTTCGGCCCTGACGGCGCCCCGGTGTTGACGCATTACCCGCCGGATCGCTACGGCGGCGATGCCTCGCTCGCCTACTCGGCTGCGGCCACCGACGGTGCGTTCGCTTGCGTCGCAGACAGAATGGCCGACTCACTGAGTCGCAATGCGCCGGTCTACGCCTACGAGTTCGACGATACGCACGCGCCCGAACCCGACTTCCTGCGGCACGCGCCATTTCCCGTCGGCGCCAGTCACTCCCTGGAACTGAGGTACCTGTTCAGCATGGGCGGCGCCCCGCCGCTGGATCCCGCGCAACAGATCTTGTCCGACCAGATGATGAGTTACTGGAGCCACTTCGTCACCAACGGTGCACCCAAGGCCGCCGGTCTGCCCGACTGGCCGGCCCAGGACGGTAACCCCGACCACAATTTCTGGATGTCGTTGCGGCCCGGCGGAAGTCAGGTCGGCACTGACTTCGAGGCGGCACACCAGTGCCCGTTCTGGTCGACGCTGAAAGGCCAATCGTGAGCACACCCGAGCCGGACGGCTTCGCGCACGGGTGGGCAGCGGCGTGGAACCGTCGCGACGTGGACGCCGTGCTCGCGCATTTCCACGACGACCTAGCCGGCCGGCGTGACCCAGGTGGTGATGTCGGCGTGCACGACCTCGGTGCCGTTGCGATCGGTCACGCTGACCGGCACCACCACGTCAACGCCGTCGGTGATCTGGCTGAAGTCCGGTGGATCGAGTTCGGCCCGGGCTCGAAGCGATGTGGTCGCCTTGCCGAGGTACTGCACAGTCAGTCCTTCCGGACCTTCAGCTCCTACCGATGGGTGCGCGGGACGGTGGTTCCATCTGCACCACATGGGGTAGCACCGACGCGAAGTAGGGAACGCGGGCCATCGCCGCGATCGAGAACAGCCGACTGCCGCCGGGGCGACGGAAAGGCGCTGCCACGCCGCATACGTGCTGGTCGGGCTTGTCATTGCGGCCTACCTTACTCTGGAGTAAGAAATCCTGGCCCAGGTACTGCCCGCCGCCGGTTTCGCCGCTGATCAGTTCATCCGGTAGCGGATCCGCGGAGATTTGGCCCGTACCGCGATCTAAGGCATACTGTTCGGGTTGCCTTGAGCCAGGTTCGCGCCTGGCCGGGTATACGACCAGCGCCCACGCGGGCGCGTCCGGTCCCAATTTGGAGCGTGACCAATTTTGGTCGCGAACCAGGCTGCGTGAGGGTGACACACCCGACCGCGGGGGCCGGTGGACCAAGACAGGTAAACAGCGGCGCAACAACCGGGCGCGCGGCTTGATCGGCCAGACCGATCGAGCTATGGCGCCCGGCAGGAAACCGGGTCTCGACCTGGAGAGTGAGGAAGCGTGGCGGGACAGAAGATCCGCATCAGGCTCAAGGCCTACGACCACGAGGCCATTGATGCCTCGGCGCGCAAGATCGTCGAGACGGTTGTCCGAACGGGCGCCAGCGTTGTGGGCCCGGTGCCGTTGCCCACTGAGAAGAACGTGTACTGCGTTATTCGCTCACCGCACAAGTACAAAGACTCGCGTGAGCACTTCGAGATGCGCACTCACAAGCGCTTGATCGACATCCTTGACCCCACCCCGAAAACCGTTGACGCGCTGATGCGCATCGATCTGCCTGCCAGCGTCGACGTCAACATCCAGTAGGAGAGCTGCGAGTAATGGCGAGAAAGGGCATCCTGGGCACCAAGCTCGGTATGACGCAGGTGTTCGATGAGAACAACCGCGTCGTCCCGGTGACGGTGGTCCAAGCCGGGCCGAACGTAGTGACCCGCATCCGTACTCCGGAAGTTGACGGGTACAGCGCGGTGCAGTTGGCCTACGGCGAGATCAGTCCCCGCAAGATCAACAAGCCGCTGGCGGGTCAGTACGCCGCCGCCGGGGTCAACCCGCGCCGGCACCTGGCCGAGTTCCGTCTCGACGATGAGGCCGCCGCTGCCGACTATCAGGTCGGTCAAGAGCTGACGGCTGAAATCTTCGCTGCCGGAAACTATGTCGACGTGACCGGTACCTCCAAGGGCAAGGGCTTCGCGGGAACCATGAAGCGTCACGGCTTCAAGGGTCAAGGCGCCAGCCACGGTGCGCAGGCGGTTCACCGCCGTCCGGGCTCCATCGGTGGTTGCGCCACTCCGGCTCGCGTGTTCAAGGGCACCCGGATGTCCGGACGGATGGGCCACGACCGGGTGACCACCCAGAACCTGTTGGTGCACTTGGTCGATGCCGAGAACGGCGTCCTGCTGATCAAAGGCGCAGTGCCCGGCATCACCGGTGGACTCGTCGTGGTTCGCAGCGCGATCAAACGAGGTGAGAAGTAATGGCTACTGAGAAGGCTGGAAAAGCCCTCAAGATCGACGTCAAGACGCCTGCCGGCAAAACCGAAGGCTCCGTTGAGCTGCCGGCCGAGCTGTTCGACGCACCCGCGAACATCGCACTGTTGCACCAGGTGGTCACGGCTCAGCTGGCCGCGAAGCGCCAGGGCACGCACTCGACCAAGACTCGTGGCGAAGTCCGCGGTGGTGGCCGTAAGCCGTACCGGCAGAAGGGCACTGGCCGCGCACGGCAGGGCTCGACGCGTGCGCCGCAGTTCACCGGCGGTGGTGTCGTACACGGTCCCCAGCCTCGCGACTACAGCCAGCGCACCCCGAAGAAGATGATCGCCGCCGCGCTGCGCGGCGCGTTGTCGGACCGGGCCCGCAACGGCCGTATCCACGCGATCACCGAAGTGGTGTCGGGACAGACGCCGTCGACCAAGAGCGCCAAGGTTTTTCTGGCTTCGCTGACCGACCGCAAGCAGGTGCTGGTGGTCATCGGACGGAGCGACGAGGCCGGCCTCAAGAGCGCGCGCAACCTTCCCGGTGTGCACATCATCTCGCCGGACCAGCTCAACACCTACGACGTGCTGCACGCCGACGACGTGGTGTTCTCGGTGGAGGCGCTCAACGCCTTCATCGCGTCGAACACGCGAAGCCACTCGAACGACTCAGAGGAGGTTTCGGCCTGATGGCGACCGTCACTGACCCACGCGACATCATCCTGGCCCCGGTCATCTCGGAGAAGTCCTACAGCCTGATCGATGACAACGTGTACACGTTCCTGGTGCACCCTGACTCGAACAAGACGCAGATCAAGATCGCGGTCGAGAAGATCTTTTCGGTCAAGGTGTCCGCGGTAAACACCGCGAACCGCCAGGGCAAGCGCAAGCGCACCCGGAGCGGGTACGGACAACGCAAGAGCACCAAGCGCGCCATCGTGACGTTGGCGCCCGGCAGCAAGCCGATCGAACTGTTCGGCGCACCGGCGTAGCCGAGATAGAGAGACTTAACAGACATGGGAATTCGCAAGTACAAGCCGACGACTCCGGGTCGCCGCGGTGCCAGCGTCTCCGATTTCGCCGAGATCACTCGTTCCACTCCGGAGAAGTCGCTGATAAAGCCACTGCACGGCAAGGGTGGTCGTAACGCGCACGGTCGCATCACCACCCGCCACAAGGGTGGCGGCCACAAGCGGGCTTACCGGGTGATCGACTTCCGTCGCAACGACAAGGACGGCGTCAACGCGAAGGTCGCGCACATCGAGTACGACCCGAACCGCACCGCGAACATCGCGCTGCTGCACTTCTTGGATGGCGAGAAGCGCTACATCATTGCGCCGCAGGGACTTTCCCAGGGCGACGTGGTGGAGTCGGGCGCCAACGCCGACATCAAGCCGGGCAACAACCTGCCGTTGCGCAACATCCCGGCCGGTACCTTGGTCCACGCTGTAGAGCTGCGGCCGGGCGGCGGGGCCAAGATGGCTCGCTCCGCGGGTGCGAGCATCCAGCTGCTGGGCAAGGAAGGCACCCACGCCTCATTGCGTATGCCCAGCGGTGAGATCCGTCGCGTCGACGTGCGCTGCCGCGCCACCGTCGGCGAGGTGGGCAACGCCGAGCAGGCCAACATCAACTGGGGTAAAGCCGGCCGGATGCGTTGGAAGGGCAAGCGCCCGACCGTCCGTGGTGTCGTGATGAACCCGGTCGACCACCCGCACGGTGGTGGTGAGGGTAAGACGTCCGGTGGTCGTCACCCGGTCAGCCCGTGGGGTAAGCCCGAAGGCCGTACCCGTAAGGGCAACAAGCCCAGCGACAAGCTCATCGTCCGACGCCGGCGCACCGGCAAGAAATCGCGCTAGGAGCAGCCGATGCCACGCAGCCTCAAGAAGGGTCCGTTCGTCGACGACCATCTTCTCAAGAAGGTCGACACGCAGAACGACAAGAACACCAAGCAGGTCATCAAGACCTGGTCCCGCCGTTCGACCATCATTCCCGACTTCATCGGTCACACGTTCGCCGTCCACGACGGCCGCAAGCACGTGCCGGTGTTCGTCACCGAATCGATGGTGGGCCACAAACTGGGTGAGTTCGCACCGACTCGCACCTTCAAGGGACACATCAAAGACGACCGGAAGGCCAAGCGGCGATGAGTACGGCTACTGAATATCCTTCGGCGGCCGCCGTAGCGCGGTTCGTGCGGATTTCGCCGACCAAGGCGCGCCGGGTGATCGACCTGGTTCGCGGCAAGTCGGTGGCCGAAGCACTCGACATTTTGCGCTGGGCGCCGCAGGCGGCGAGCGAGCCGGTGGCCAAGGTCATCGCGAGCGCTGCGGCCAACGCGCAGAACAACAATGGGCTCGACCCGGCGACTCTTGTGGTGGCCACGGTCTACGCCGACGGCGGCCCCACCGCCAAGCGGATCCGTCCGCGCGCCCAGGGCCGCGCGTTCCGGATCCGTAAGCGCACCAGCCACATCACCGTGGTGGTCGAGAGCCGGCCGATCAAGGACGGGCGGGGTTCGCAGTCCGCGAGCGCGACCCGCGCACGCCGCGCGCAGGCCAGCAAGGCTGCGGGTACGGCACCTGCCAAGAAGGCATCCGCCGCGAAGGCCCCGGCCAAGAAGGCATCCCCCAAAAAGACATCTGAAGCGAAGGCATCCGCCGCGAAGTCCACTGAGACTGAAGCGACTTCGGACGCGAAGGGAGGCTCGCAGTAGTGGGCCAGAAAATCAATCCGCACGGCTTCCGCCTCGGCATCACGACCGACTGGAAGTCCCGGTGGTACGCGGACAAGCAGTACGCGGACTACATCAAGGAAGATGTGGCGATCCGCAAGCTGCTGTCGACGGGCTTGGAGCGCGCCGGCATCGCCGACGTGGAGATCGAGCGCACCCGCGACCGGGTTCGGGTGGACATCCACACCGCCCGTCCCGGCATCGTCATCGGTCGCCGTGGCACCGAAGCCGACCGCATCCGCGCCGACCTGGAGAAGCTGACCGGCAAGCAGGTTCAGCTCAACATCCTCGAGGTCAAAAACCCTGAGTCGACAGCACAATTGGTCGCTCAAGGTGTGGCCGAGCAGCTGAGCAACCGCGTGGCGTTCCGCCGCGCGATGCGCAAGGCCATCCAGTCGGCGATGCGTCAGCCCAACGTCAAGGGCATCCGGGTGCAGTGCTCCGGTCGTCTCGGCGGTGCGGAGATGAGCCGTTCGGAGTTCTACCGCGAAGGTCGGGTGCCGCTGCACACGTTGCGTGCCGACATCGACTACGGCCTGTACGAGGCCAAGACCACCTTCGGCCGCATCGGCGTGAAGGTATGGATTTACAAGGGCGACATCGTCGGCGGCAAGCGCGAGCTGGTTGCGCCGTCGGCTGGTGCCGAGCGTCCGCGCCGCGAACGTCCGTCGGGCACCCGCCCGCGCCGTAGCGGTTCCGCGGGCACGACGGCGACCAGCACCGAGGCCGGTCGCGCCGCGTCGAGCGCCGAAGAGGCAACTGCCTCGCCGGCCGCTGCACCTGCCGAGGCGCCCGCTGTCGAGGCGCAGAGTACGGAGAGCTGAATCATGTTGATTCCCCGCAGAGTCAAGCACCGCAAGCAGCACCATCCGCGTCAGCGCGGGATTGCCAGCGGTGGCACGTCGGTGAGCTTCGGCGACTACGGCATCCAGGCACTGGAGCACGCCTACATCACCAACCGGCAGATCGAGTCCGCTCGTATCGCCATCAACCGGCACATCAAGCGTGGCGGCAAGGTGTGGATCAACATCTTCCCTGACCGTCCGCTGACCAAGAAGCCTGCCGAGACCCGGATGGGTTCGGGTAAGGGTTCGCCGGAGTGGTGGATCGCCAACGTCAAGCCGGGTCGCGTGCTCTTCGAGCTCAGCTACCCCAACGAACAGACCGCCCGGGAAGCGCTTACCCGTGCGATCCACAAGCTGCCGATCAAGGCACGCATCGTGACCCGAGAGGATCAGTTCTGATGGCAGTGGGAACTTCGCCTGGCGAACTGCGCGAGCTCAACGACGAAGAGTTGATCGAGAAGGTGCGCGAATTCAAGGAAGAGCTGTTCAACTTGCGCTTCCAGATGGCGACCGGTCAGCTCGCCAACAACCGTCGGCTCCGCGTGGTCCGGCATGAAATCGCACGGATCTACACCGTGCTACGTGAACGCGAACTTGGCCTGGCATCCGGGCCCAATGGTGGTGAGGACTCCTAATGGCAGAGGCGAAGAACGAAGCCCCCGCGAAGACGGCCAAGGCCGCTCCCAAGGCTGCGGCGAAAGACGCCGGCGCCAAGGGCCCCAAGCACACTCCGGCCACCCCGAAGCCGCGCGGCCGTCGTAAGACCCGCATCGGCTACGTGGTCAGCGACAAGATGGAGAAGACCATCGTCGTCGAGCTGGAAGACCGGATGCGTCACCCGAAGTACGGCAAGATCATCCGTACCACCAAGAAGGTCAAGGTGCACGACGAGCACGGCGACGCCGGCACCGGCGACCGGGTTTCGTTGATGGAGACCCGTCCACTGTCGGCAACGAAGCGCTGGCGGCTCGTCGAAATCCTGGAGAAGGCTAAGTAGTAGCCTCACCTGCCCGTGAGCTCGCGAGCTCACGGTACGCAGGGTCCAGGCGGCGCACGGCGACGATGAACGCCAGCGCGATCAGCGGTCCGATAATCCCGTAAACAGTTGCGGGCATGGCCATTTCTGCGTTGTTCAGCAACTGCGGGCTCAGCGCGATGCCAATCGCAACCACGGCATTGTGCAATCCGATCTCCAGGCTGACGGCGATCGCCTGCGGCGGCGCCAGCTGCATCCGGCGCGACACCAGGTAACCGACGGTCAGACTGACCGCGCAGAAGGACGCGACAGCTGCGCTGATCACGCCGAAGTCCTTCCACAGCGTCGACTGGCCGCTGGCGATCCCGCCGACGACGGCGAGAATCAACAACACCGCCGCGGCGACCCTGACGAACTTCTGCAGCCGCCGGGCGAAATCCGGAAAGCGGTGACGGATCGCCACCCCGATCGCGACGGGCACCAGCACCATCGCGAACACGCCGAAGAATTTGTCGAATTGCAGTGGAATGAAACGTCCTTCGCCGAGGAACCAGGTCAACGAGAACGCCAGTATCGCCGGAATGGTGAAGATCGACAGCACTGCGTTGATAGCGGTCACCGTCAGATTGAGCGCCAGGTCTCCCCGGGCGAGATGACTGACCACGTTAGCCAGCATGCCGCCGGGCGTCGCTGCCATCAGCATCAGGCCGACGGCCAGATTGGGCGTCAGGTGCAGCGACTCCGCGATCGCCCAGCACAGCGCGGGTAGCACCAGTGACTGGCACACCAACGCGATCGCCAGTGGGCGGCGCACCGTGGCGGCCCGACGAAAATCGCCGACGGTGAGCGTCAATCCGAGAGCGAGCATGACCGCCCCGACGACCAATGGCAGGAACCGGTTGTCCATAACACTCCAGAGAGTCGGGGGCCTCATGCCGTGGGTGTCGACTGGGCAAGCGGACAGCGCGACGATGCGGCAGCAAGTCAGCTTGCTTGTCAGTAGATGACTGTACGGCGTGGGTGCGGCGGCCCGCGTCGGGCGCGATGCCCCCGCTCGTCACCTGTGGGTTCAGCAGCACTTCGCTGATGGCGGGCGCGGCATGGTTCGGCAGGAATCACCATGAACGAAATCACCGTGGCCCGGGGCCCGCAACGAAAATAGTTCAAAAGCTGAAACACGTTGAGGCAGTTGTGTTGTCAAAACCACCGTGATTCGAAGCCATGCCGGTGTCCGGGCCCTGACCAGTACAAACAAAACGAGTCGTACTGAATTCCTATCTGTAACAAAGTAATTGAATAGAGCTCGCTCGCCGGCGAGGGTGGTACAACGCGATATCGGGCGATGCGGGGCGAAACATGTTCACCTGGCCGTCGCGTCGCAGTTGGATAGATTCCCAATGTTCCTTGCCGTATCCGCACCAGACCGTTGAAGGAGTGGCAGTTATGACTTTGCGCGTCGTTCCCGAGGGTTTGGCCGCCGCTTGTGCGGGCGTGGAAGCGTTGACGGCACGGCTGGCGGCCGCGCATGCCGGTGCGGCGCCGCTGATTACAGCGGTGGTCCCGCCGGCGATCGATCCGGTGTCGCTGCAGAGCGCGGCCGAGTTCAGCGCCCGCGGTGGATTGCACGCGGCCGTGGCCACTCAAGGTGCCGTGGAGCTCGGTCGCGCGGGGGTCGCAGTGGGGGAGTCGGGCGTCAGCTATGCCAGCGGTGACGCTGCCGCGTCGTCGCTGTACCTCTTCCCGACCGGCTGACGATGACTGCTCCTATCTGGATCGCCGCGCCGCCGGAGGTGCATTCGACATTGCTGAGCAGCGGTCCCGGACCCGGTCCGCTCTTGGCGGCGGCGGGTGCATGGAACTCCTTGAGCAACGAGTACACCACTGTGGCAGGCGAACTCACCGATCTACTGGCGCAGGTACAGGCCGGGGCGTGGCAGGGTCCGAGCGCGGAATCGTTCGTGGCGGCGAATGCGCCTTTCCTGGCGTGGCTGAATCAAGCGAGCGCGAACAGCGCCGCTGCGGCTGCTCAGCACGAAACCTTGGCCGCGGCCCACACTGCCGCACTGGCTGCGATGCCCACCCTGCCGGAGCTGGTCACCAACCACGTCGTGCACGGCACGCTGGTGGGCACCAACTTCTTCGGTATCAACACCATCCCGATCGCGCTGAACGAAGCCGACTACGCGCGCATGTGGGTCCAGGCAGCCAGCACGATGGCGGCCTATGAAGCGGTAGCCGGCTCGGCCGTCGCTGCGACACCGGTCACCGAGCCGGCGCCGCCAATTCTCAAGGCGGACAGCCCAACCGCCGCGTCGCCCGCCGACTCCACGACTGAGACTCCGCTGGATCAACTCATCGTGCAGTTTCTGCAGGCGCGGGGCATCACGTGGGATCCCACTGCAGGAACCATCAACGGGCTGCCTTACTCGACGTACACCAACCCGCTCACCACGCTGTACTGGGTGAAGAACACCGTCACACTCGTTCAGGACCTCGAGAACTTCGCCCAGTTGCTGGCCACCAATCCAGAGGCAGCGCTTGCGAGCCTGACGCCTGCCAACATCATCGCGTTCCTGGTCGCGCATCCCGTGGTCGCCGCCGCGATTGCGGCCGGCACGGCGACCGCTGCCCTTCCCGCCGCCGCAGCCGCAGCAGTGGCCTCGGTAGCCGCGGTGGCAGGACTGATCGACCCCTCGTTGCTCCAGCCCTTCATGCCGCCGCTGCCTTCGATCGCAGCCCTGCCGTTGGCGCCGGTCGCCGCGTCGACGCCGTTGGCAGTCGCGACCGCCCCGCCGGCACCGCCCGCACCGAGCCCGGCATCCGCTCCCGCGGCCAGTCCGGCCTCCGGTGCGGCCCCCGCGCCGCCGAGTCCCCCGCCCGCGGGCGCGCACGGGCTGGCATTGCCGTACCTGATCGCTGCGGGTGGTGGCCCGCCGATCGGGTTCGACTTCGGCGCCAGGGCCAGCGTCGGTTCCAGTGCGCGGCTGAAAGCACCGGCCGAGTCGGCCGCAGTTGCCGCGGCGGCAGCAACGCGGCGACGCGCGCGCAGACGCAAGCAGCAGCAGGCATACAAGCATGACTACGCCGACGCGACTATGGATTACGAGGTCGACCCAAGACCGTCGCCCGACGAGCAGATCGTGACGACGGCGATCTCGGGGAGTGGCGCGGGGCCGCTCGGCTTCGCCGGTACGGTGGCGAATGCCGGCGAGCGGGCGACCGGGTTGGCGACGCTGCCCGATGACGACTTCGGCGGTGGACCGAGCATGCCGATGCTGCCGCACACCTGGACGACGGAAGAAGGCCAGGACAGGCCGTAGCGGTGTAATCTGCTTCCCCGGGGTCCACTACGAGAGTGAGGCCAGCGATGGCTACCGAGTTCAACGGCAAGATCGAACTGGATATCCGTGATTCGGAACCGGATTGGGGTCCATACGCTGCGCCGACCGCTCCGGAGGGCGCGCCCAACGTGCTGTATCTGGTGTGGGACGACACCGGCATCGCGACCTGGGACTGCTTTGGCGGGCTGGTGGAGATGCCGGCGATGTCGCGTATCGCCGAACGCGGGGTGCGGCTGTCGCAGTTCCACACCACCGCGCTGTGTTCCCCGACCCGGGCGTCGTTGTTGACCGGTCGCAATGCCACCACCGTCGGAATGGCGATGATCGAGGAGTTCACCGAAGGCTTCCCGAACTCGAACGGTCGGATCCCGTTCGAAACCGCCTTGCTCCCTGAGGTTTTGGCCGAGCAGGGCTACAACACCTACTGCGTCGGCAAGTGGCATCTGACCCCGCTGGAAGAGTCCAATCTGGCCGCAACCAAGCGGCATTGGCCGACGTCGCGCGGGTTCGAACGCTTCTACGGCTTCATGGGCGGCGAAACCGACCAGTGGTATCCGGACCTGGTGTACGACAACCACCCGGTGAACCCGCCGGCCACCCCCGAGGACGGCTACCACCTGTCGAAAGACCTCGCGGACAAGACAATCGAGTTCATTCGTGACGCAAAGGTGATCGCACCGGACAAACCGTGGTTCAGCTACGTCTGCCCCGGCGCCGGGCATGCCCCACACCATGTCTTCAAGGAATGGGCGGACCGCTACGCCGGCAAATTCGACTCGGGCTACGAGCACTACCGCGAGGTCGTGCTGGAACGGCAGAAGGCGCTGGGCATCGTGCCGCAGGACACCGAGTTGTCGCCGATCAACCCCTACCTCGACGTCACCGGGCCCGACGGTCAGCCGTGGCCGCTGCAGGACACTGTGCGGCCCTGGGACTCGCTGAATGACGAAGAGAAGAAGTTGTTCAGCCGGTTCGCAGAAGTGTTCGCCGGCTTTCTCAGCTACACGGACGCCCAGATCGGACGGGTTCTGGACTATCTCGAGGAATCGGGGCAGTTGGACAACACCATCATCGTGGTGATCTCCGACAACGGGGCCAGCGGTGAGGGTGGGCCGAACGGATCGGTGAACGAGGGCAAGTTCTTCAACGGTTACATCGACACCGTCGAAGAAAGCATGAAGCTCTTCGACCACCTCGGTGGCCCCGAGACCTACAACCACTACCCGATCGGGTGGGCGATGGCCTTCAACACGCCCTACAAGCTCTACAAAAGGTATGCCTCGCATGAGGGCGGGATCGCGGACAGTGCAATCATTTCGTGGCCCAACGGAATTGCGGCGCACGGCGAGGTCCGCGACAACTACGTCAACGTCTCCGACATCACTCCGACCGTCTACGACCTGCTGAACATCGAGCCGCCGGCGACGGTGAAAGGGATCGCGCAGAAGCCGCTGGACGGGGTGAGCTTCAAAGCAGCCTTTGCTGATCCATCGGCCGACATCGGTAAAACAACCCAGTTCTACACCATGCTGGGTACCCGCGGGATCTGGCACAACGGCTGGTTCGCCAACACCGTCCATGCCGCCACGCCCGCGGGCTGGGGGCATTTCGACGCCGATCGCTGGGAGCTCTTCCACATCGAAGCCGACCGCAGCCAGAGCCACGATCTGGCCGGCGAACATCCCGACAAGTTGGAAGAGCTCAAGGCGCTGTGGTTTTCCGAGGCCGCCAAGTACAACGGGCTGCCGTTGGCGGACCTCAACATCTTCGAGACGTTGACGCGCTCGCGGCCCTACCTGGCCGGCGAACGGGACCGCTACATCTACTATCCCGACTGTGCCGACGTGGCCACAGGCGCCGCGTCCGGAGATCCGCGGCCGCTCGTTCGCGGTGCTGGCCGATGTCACGGTCGACACCACCGGCGCCGAGGGCGTGCTGTTCAAGCACGGCGGCGCGCACGGCGGTCACGTGCTGTTCGTCCAGGACGGGCGGTTGCATTACGTCTACAACTTCCTCGGCGAGCGTCAGCAGGAGGTGGCGTCGTCGCAGGCGGTTCCGTTGGGACGGCATGTGTTCGGCGTTCGCTACGACCGCACCGGCACAGTGGAGAACAGTCACACGCCGCTGGGCGACGTCACCCTGTTCATCGACGACGCGACGGTCGCAACACTGGCTGACGTGCAGTCGCACCCGGGAACGTTCGGCTTGGCCGGTGCCGGTATCACCGTCGGGCGCAACGGCGGTTCGGCGGTGTCCAGCCGCTACAAGGCGCCGTTCGCGTTCACCGGCGGCACCATCGCGCAGGTGACCGTCGATCTCTCCGGTCGGCCATATCAAGATGTGGAAAAGGAATTGGCGCTAGCCTTTTCGCGTGACTGAGAGGCTGTCGAGACATCGCTGGGCCGCGGCCGGTCTGCTGACGGTCGCTGTGGTGTCGGGCTGCGCCAGGAACATCGACGGGGTCGCTGCCTGGACCGGGGGTTCGGCCGAATCTCGGCACCCCAGAACGAGCCACGGCACGCCGCCTCCCGGGATCGAGACGACGTTGCCGGATCACATTCCGCCGAACGCGTTCCTCTGCTTCCCGGGACCGGCCGAGGGCGGCATCGGCACTGTGGCACAGGTGCACGACGCGGCCGCACCGAGGATCACCATCACCATCCCCGACGGATGGACGAGTGAGCCGGGACAGCGCGATCTGGCGTTGTCGCTCGGCGGGCCCGACGGTATGAGCGGGACGGTGACCATCGCCGCGACGAAACTCGACCCCGCCAGAGCTTTCTCCGATTACGCCGCCACGCTGGCGCATTCGAAGCCCGATTTCGAAGTCGCCACCGTAGGTGCCAAGTTCTGCGGATACAGCAGTCAGAAACTGGCCGGGACGTTCAGCGGGCCGTCGGGCCCCGTCGAGTTCGCCGACCGGCTCACCCATATCTGGACCAACACCGCCCAGTACCTGGTCGCAGTCGACATGGAAGGCCCGGTTGACACCCCGGGTTTCGGTGCGGCGAAAACCGCGCTGATGCAGGAGTTCGCGGTGGTCATACCCTGAACTCATGCCTACCGAGCTAGTCGAACTGCCGCCCGGATCGTTTCGGATGGGTTCGACGAGCTTCTACCCCGAGGAAGCGCCGATCCACACGGTGAGCGTCGAGGCTTTCGCTGTCGAGCGCCATCCGGTGACCAACGCGCAATTCGCGGAGTTCGTCGCCGCGACGAGCTATGTCACGGTCGCTGAGCAGCCCATCGATCCCGCGCTCTACCCCGGGGCCGATCTAGCTGAATTGCAGCCTGGCGCAATGGTATTCCGTCCCACCTCGGGCCCGGTCGACTTGCGGGACTGGCGGCAATGGTGGGTCTGGGTGCCGGGTGCCTGCTGGCGCCACCCGTTCGGGCCGGACAGCGATATCGGCGACCGGGCGGATCATCCGGTGGTCCAGGTCGCCTATCCCGATGCGGCCGCGTATGCGCGCTGGGCCGACCGGCGGCTGCCGACCGAAGCCGAATGGGAGTACGCCGCGCGCGGCGGGTCCGCCACGACCTACGCCTGGGGCGAGCAGGAGAAGCCGGACGGCGAGCCGATGGCCAATACCTGGCAGGGAAGCTTTCCTTACCGCAACGACGGCTGGTCCGGCACCTCGCCGGTGGCCGCGTTCCCGCCGAATGGATTCGGCCTCTTCGACATGATCGGCAACGTCTGGGAATGGACCACCACCGAGTTCTCCGCTCACCACCGACTCGATCAGCCGCCCAAGAGCTGTTGTGCGCCAACCGGATCCGCTGATCCGGCCATCACGCAGACGCTCAAGGGCGGCTCACACCTGTGTGCCCCGGAGTACTGTCACCGCTACCGGCCTGCGGCGCGCTCGCCGCAGTCGCAGGACACCGCGACCACCCACATCGGATTCCGGTGCGTGAGTGACCTGCCCGCCGGATCAGCCGATGGCGTCGACCGCGGCTGACACCCTCGCCTGGAAGTCGGGCGGCAGCGGGATGTAGCCGTTCTTGTCCAGATCGATCTGGCCGGGGCCGAGCGTCGCCTGCAGCGCGGCTTTGACCGCCAGACCAGTCTGTGGGTCAGGGTATTTCGAGCAGACGATCTCGTAGGTCGCCATCACGATCGGATAGACGTCGTCCTGACTCGGGTTGTAGAACGACGAGAGGTCGAGCACCAAGTTGTTGCCCTTGCCGATGATCTTGGCTCCGGCGATGGTCTTGCCGACCGAGTCGGTGCCGATGCGCACCGGCCGCCTGCGTCTTGCGGCTGGCCGGGGTCTTGATCTCCGCGGCGAACAGCCCTTCCTCCATGGCGAAGGACAACTCGTTGTAGGTGATCGCACCTTCGGTGTTCTTCACCGCCGACGAGGTGCCGTCGTTGCCCTTGGCGCCGGTTCCGACGCCACCCTTGAACTCCTTGCCGGTGCCCTGGGTCCACACCCCGCCGGCCGCGGCCTGCAGGTAGGCCTGGAAGTTGGCGGTGCTGCCGGATTTGTCGCTGCGGTAGATGACGTGGATGTCCTCTGACGGCATCGAGGCGTTGAGCGCCGTGATGGCCGGGTCGTCCCAGCGGGTGATGCTGCCGTTGAAGATCCCGGCCAGCGTTTGCGCGTCGAGCACCAGGAAGTCGAGTGGGAGGTTGTAGGTGACGGCCAGCGGACCGAAGACCACCGGCAGGTTCCAGGCTTCGGCCCCGCCGCAGCGCTGCTTGGCGGCGTCATATTGGTCGTCACCGAGCGGAGTGTCCGATCCGGCGAAATCGCTCTTGCCGGCCAGGAAATCGGTGATTCCCGCGCCGGAGCCGTTGGCCGTGTAGTTCAGGCTGTGTCCGGGGCATGACTTGCTGTAGGCGCTGACGAACCGCTTCATCGCGTTGGATTGGGCGGTCGAGCCGCTGGCCGTTATCGCCGACTTGCCGCCACAGTTCACGACCTCGCTTGCGTAGGCCATGCTGGTGTGCGGGACCTCGCATCCCGACAGCACCGTGGCACCCGCGGCCAGCAAACTGATCGGCAGCGGCTAGTCGTCTGTGCTTCATGTTGATTGCCTCACCCCGGAACTCGACACTTTGTTGAGAAAATACGGCTCACCTTCGAGCACGCTAACCGACGTCAGATTAGCGGGTCGAAGGGCGAACTGTCCCATCCCATGGGCGAATTCATGTTTTCCGTTAGCCTTCCTGAACTGCGCGTTACTGCCGGGTGGCCAGCGGGTGACGAGATTCGGGCGCCCTGCCCATCATCATTCTTTCGCCGCGCTTTCGGCACCCCGGTTCGCTAACGTGACGACCGTGTTGCCCCGACAGGCTGACGTCCACCGCCCCGCGCCCGTCCGCTCCAGGCAAGCGGTCCCGACTTTCCGGGACGGCGGCCAGCAATGACCGTTCAGACTCCGTCGACGACCTCGACGCCGGCGCCGGATGAGCAGCGAAAGCGGCCGCGCATCATCATCGGGGTGGCCATTGTGATGGCTGTCTTGTCCGCCTATGGCCTGTCGCTGTTCGGCGTCCATCTGCTGCAGAAGTCCGAAGGTCCGCTGCCGCCGCTGGACCTGAGCCAGGCCGGCGCCGACGAGACCGTCGTGCAGATCCGGCTCGAAGAGCTCAAGTCCACGACGAACCGCCTCACGGTGAACGTGCTCATCTATCCGGGTGAGTCGCTCGAGGACAAGCGCTTCGACGAGCTGAACGCTGATATCGCCGTGCGGCTGTACCCGCCGAATGATCTGGGCGACATCAAATACCCGAAGGGCAAGGCGCCGGCTCAAGTCAGCACGATGATCCAGGCGCACGGTGATCCCGGCAACTGGCCGTTCGATTCCTATCGCACCGAGCCGATTTCGGCGGACGTCTTCGTCGGGGAGGGTGCGGAACGCAAGCGGCTACCCGCACTCGTTCAGGTGACCGGAGCGATGGACGGTTGGGACGCAACGCGTCACGCGCAACAGCGACACCAGTGAAACCGGGAGCCACAACACCAGCAATGTGGTGGTCACCCTGCACCGGGCCAAGGGGCCGCTGATCTTCGACCTGGGCATCATCCTGGTGTTGATCAGCCTGCCGACCCTGGCGCTGGTGGTGGCCATTCCGATGGCGATGGGCAGGCGAAAGTTCGTGCCACCGTTCGCCACGTGGTACGCGGCGAACCTGTTCGCGATCGTTCCGCTGCGAAATATTCTGCCCGGCGCCCCGCCGCCGGGTTCGATGATCGACCAGGCGCTGGTGCAGTGGGTGCTGCTCGCGCTGGCATCGGCGATGGCGCTGTACATCTACTCCTATATCCGGCAAGGGGATTGACGCGTCACGACCCGTGGCAGGTGAGTGCGGCACGCACGATCACGCTGTCGGAGGTCAGCAGGTTGGTCTCGACATCGCCGTAGAAGTAGCTGTTGTCCGGGCTCCAGTTGGCGGTCTGTACGACCGTGGCGTAAACCCGCTGGCTTCCGATGGCCTTCGCGTTGTTATTGGCGTTGAAGTCGCTGAGCCGCTGAGGGTTTGAGCCATCGGGCTCATCGTCCACCAGTCGGTGCCGTGTGATGGGTTGTCGGCGTTGGTCATCCACAGCACCTGCCCGTCGGGGGTATAGCGAGGATGCTCGTTGTAGCTGTTGCCTTGCGTAAGTCGTTTGATTGCATGCGAATTCAGGTCGATAGCGGTAGATCTGACTACTCCAGAAGTTGTGCGTCTCGTAGTCGCTGGTGAACACCAGCGATGACGAGTCAGCCGAAAAGCCTCCGCTTTCGTTGAACGCATCATCGGTGGGGGAGATGGTGCGAATATTGGACAGCGACGGCGTGCCGTCGGGGCCGACGTCGAAATTGGCGACCTTGATCGCCCAGAATCCGGCGAACCGCTCCGGCTTGAGTACCTTGGCGGCCCGGGTGCGCTCGGTCCACTCCAGTAGCCGCCCGTCCGGGGAGAACTCCGGGATGATCGTGCCGTGGTCCTTGTCGGTCGCCACATCGGTGAGCTGCCAGGCCCGTGATCCGTCCGCGGCGGCCACCCACAGATCCGAGTAGCTGCCCCAGCCGGGAGTTGCGCTCGACGAGTCGCCCGGATGCACCGCCTTCTCTGCGACGAAAGCAATGAACGCCCCCGACGGGCTCCAGACCGGCGTACCGGTGCTGCGCTGCGGAAAACCGGCCGAGCCCGCACCCCATTGCGCGGCGTCCGCGCCTGCTGGGCCGTCTGGCTTGGCCATATATATGTGGAAGGCCCCATCCGCGCCCTTGGCGTTGTAGGCGATCAGATTCTTGGCCTTCGACCAGTCGGCGCCGAAGGCGTCCCGCCGAAACACCTGATAGGTGATCGGTGGGCCGCAGCCGGGGCGACCGACAGATGTCCCTGGCGTGGGTTCTGCACCGCGACGCCGGGCCGGCAGGTGAGCGCAGGAGGCGCAGGCCACCAGTGACAGAGCCACCCAGACGCAAAGCGCCGGCTTTGAAACTCGCATCAGCACACCCAACCGAGGCTCTTTTCGTCGCTCTAGACGGCCGGCAACCGCCTTTGACCAGGAATTTGGCTCTGAGCAGGTCTTCCCCTAGACTCTAGGGGTTGCCGTGGGCAGACCTTGGCTGGCATTTCGATCTTCACCGTCAGCCCCGCGTGCCTTTCGATGACAAAGACCATGCACGAAGGTCTGGTGGACCATGTAATCCATTGTCCTCCGGCCCGTCCACGCGTGGGCGTGCATATGCGAACCAGGTCAAGGAGATCGAGTGATTCAGCAGGAATCGCGGCTGAAGGTAGCCGACAACACCGGTGCCAAGGAGATCTTGTGCATCCGTGTGCTCGGCGGCTCGGGTAGGCGTTACGCCGGCATCGGCGACGTCATTGTGGCGACCGTCAAGGACGCCATCCCCGGTGGCAACGTCAAGAAGGGTGAGGTCGTCAAGGCCGTCATCGTTCGCACCGTCAAGGAGCGCCGCCGCGCCGACGGCAGCTACATCAGGTTCGACGAGAACGCGGCCGTCATCATCAAGCCCGACAACGACCCGCGTGGAACCCGCATCTTCGGGCCGGTTGGCCGCGAACTGCGGGAGAAGCGCTTCATGAAGATCGTCTCGCTGGCCCCGGAGGTGCTGTAAATGAAGGTGCACAAGGGCGACACCGTCCTCGTCATCTCGGGTAAGGACAAGGGCGCCAAAGGCAAAGTGCTCCAGGCGTACCCGACCCGCAACAAGGTGCTCGTCCAGGGCGTCAACCGGATCAAGAAGCACACCGCGATCTCGACCAACGAGCGCGGAGCCCAGTCCGGCGGCATCGTCACGCAGGAAGCCCCCATCAGCGTCTCGAACGTGATGGTGGTCGACTCGGACGGCACGCCCACCCGGATCGGCTACCGGGTCGACGAGGAGTCGGGCAAGCGGGTTCGCATCTCGAAGCGCAACGGCAAGGACATCAACGCATGACAACGACCGAGAAGGTTCAGCCCCGGCTCAAGACGCACTACCGCGAAGAGATCCGCGAGGCGCTGAACAAAGAATTCGCCTACGCCAACGTGATGCAGATCCCGGGCGTGGTGAAGGTCGTGGTGAACATGGGCGTCGGCGACGCCGCCCGTGACGCCAAGCTGATCAACGGCGCGGTCTCGGACCTGGCGTTGATCACCGGTCAGCGGCCCGAAATCCGCAAGGCCCGTAAGTCGATCGCGCAGTTCAAGCTTCGTGAGGGCATGCCGATCGGAGCGCGGGTGACCCTGCGCGGCGACCGGATGTGGGAGTTCCTCGACCGGCTGGTCTCGATTGCCTTGCCGCGTATCCGCGACTTCCGCGGTCTGTCGCCCAAGCAGTTCGACGGCACCGGCAACTACACCTTCGGGCTCAACGAGCAGTCGGTGTTCCACGAGATCGATGTGGACAACATCGACCGGCCCCGCGGCATGGACATCACCGTCGTCACCTCGGCGACCAATGACGACGAGGGCCGAGCGCTGCTGCGCGGCCTTGGCTTTCCGTTCAAGGAGAAGTGACCAATGGCGAAAAAAGCACTAGTCGAAAAGAGCCAGCGCAAGCCGAAGTTCAAGGTTCGCGCGTACACCCGCTGCAACAAGTGCGGCCGCCCGCACGCGGTTTTCCGCAAGTTCGGGCTGTGCAGGATCTGCCTGCGTGAAATGGCACATGCGGGCGAACTGCCCGGCGTGTCGAAGAGCAGCTGGTAATAGGCAGCGACGACATCACCCCTACCAGAAAAGGTGCGCGGCAGGCCCCTGACCGGGGAACCACCGCGAGGAAGGTAACAGACCTGTCATGACAATGACGGACCCGATCGCAGACTTTTTGACGCGTCTGCGCAACGCCAATTCGGCGTACCACGATGAGGTGACGCTGCCGCATTCGAAGATCAAGGCCAACATCGCCGAGATCCTCAAGCGCGAGGGCTACATCACCGACTACCACACCGAGGATGCGCGGGTTGGCAAGGCGCTGACCGTTCAGCTCAAGTACGGACCGAGCCGGGAACGCAGCATCGCCGGCCTGCGCCGGGTGTCCAAGCCCGGTCTGCGGGTGTACGCCAAGTCGACCGGCCTGCCGCGCGTGCTCGGCGGTCTGGGCGTGGCGATCATCTCGACCTCCACAGGCCTGCTCACTGACCGGCAGGCAGCCAGGCAGGGCGTGGGCGGCGAAGTCCTCGCGTACGTGTGGTGAGGGGGAACTGACATGTCGCGTATTGGAAAGCAACCGATCCTGATCCCGTCCGGGGTCGAGGTCTCCATCGATGGCCAGCAGGTCTCGGTGAAGGGGCCCAAGGGCACCCTGGATCTGCAGGTGGCCGAGCCGATCACGGTGGGGCGCAACGACGATGGCGCCATCGTGGTCAACCGTCCGGACGACGACCGGCACAACCGTTCGCTGCACGGACTGTCGCGCACCCTGGTGTCCAACCTGGTGACCGGTGTGACCGAGGGTTACACCATCAAGTTGGAGATCTTCGGGGTCGGCTATCGCGTGGAGGCCAAGGGCAGCGACCTGGAGTTCGCTCTGGGTTACAGCCACCCGGTGCTGATCACCGCGCCCGAGGGTGTGACCTTCGCGGTCGAGACGCCCACCAAGTTCTCGATCTCGGGCATCGACAAGCAAAAAGTCGGCCAGATCGCGGCGAACGTCCGCCGTCTTCGCAAGAGCGATCCCTATAAAGGCAAGGGCATCCGCTACGAAGGCGAGCAGATCCGCCGCAAGGTCGGAAAGACAGGTAAGTAGTCATGGCGCAAACACAAGCAGCAGGCACCGCGAAGAAGCCGCTGGGGCAGAGCGCATCCGCCGTTCGCCGCACGCAGCGGCTGCGTCGTCACGCGCGACTGCGTAAGAAGATCTCGGGCACCGCGGAGCGTCCGCGCCTGGTGGTGCACCGCTCGTCGCGGCACATCCACGTGCAGTTGGTCAACGACCTCACCGGTACGACCGTGGCCGCCGCCTCGTCCATCGAGGCGGACGTGCGCGGCGTGGACGGCGACAAGAAGGCCCACAGCGTGCGGGTCGGTCAGTTGATCGCAGAGCGGGCCAAGGCCGCCGGAGTCGACGCAGTGGTGTTCGACCGTGGCGGCTACACCTACGGCGGGCGGATCGCGGCACTGGCCGACGCCGCTCGTGAAGGTGGGTTGAAATTCTGATGGTAATCAACGATCTTGGGGAATCAAACCTGAGCGGAAGGACCGCATAATGGCGGATCAACCGGCTGGAACGGCCGGCCCGACGAACGAGGGCCGCGACGACCGTGGCGGCTCGCGTGACAACCGGGGCCGCCGGGACGGTGGCGGCGGCGTGGCGGTCGTGACCGTGACGGGGACAAGAGCAACTACCTGGAGCGGGTCGTCACGATCAACCGTGTCTCCAAGGTGGTCAAGGGTGGTCGGCGCTTCAGCTTCACCGCGCTGGTCATCGTCGGCGACGGCAACGGCATGGTCGGTGTCGGCTACGGCAAGGCCAAGGAAGTTCCGGCCGCGATCGCCAAGGGCGTCGAGGAGGCCCGCAAGGGATTCTTCCGGGTGCCCATGATCGGCGGGACCATCATCCACCCGGTGCAGGGTGAGGCCGCTGCGGGCGTGGTGCTGTTGCGCCCCGCCAGCCCCGGTACCGGTGTGATCGCCGGTGGTGCGGTGCGTGCGGTGCTGGAATGTGCCGGCGTACGCGACATTCTGTCCAAATCGCTGGGTAGCGACAACGCGATCAACGTCGTGCATGCGACGGTCGTGGCGCTCAAGATGCTGCAGCGGCCCGAAGAGGTCGCCGCACGTCGTGGACTGCCGCTGGAGGATGTCGCTCCGGCCGGCATGCTGCGCGCCCGCCGCGAAGCTGAGGCGCTTGCCGCCGGCGCCGCTCGTGAAGGAAGCGCGTAAAAATGGCCACCGAAAAAGCAACAGCAGCACAACCGACGCAGCTGAAGATCACGCAGGTCCGTGGCGTGATCGGCGCTCGCTGGAAGCAGCGGGAAAGCCTTCGCACACTGGGACTTCGGCGGATTCGCCACTCGGTCATCCGTGACGACAACGCACAGACCCGCGGGCTGATCAAAGCCGTCCATCACCTCATCGAGGTCGAGTCGGTCGAGGGAGGTAGCACCAAATGACGATCAAACTGCATGACCTGCACCCCGCGCCCGGGTCGAAGACCAAGCGCACCCGGGTGGGCCGCGGTGAGGGCTCCAAAGGTAAGACCGCCGGTCGAGGAACCAAGGGTACGAAGGCGCGTAAGAACGTGCCGGCCACCTTCGAGGGTGGGCAGATGCCGATTCACATGCGGCTGCCCAAGCTGAAGGGTTTCCGTAACCGATTCCGGACCGAGTACGAAGTCGTCAACGTGGGCGACCTCAATCGTCTTTTCCCCAAGGGCGGTTCGGTCGGGCTGGAAGAGCTGGTAGCCAAGGGTGCGGTTCGCAAGAACAAGCTCGTCAAGGTTCTCGGCGACGGGAAGCTGGACGCGAAGGTCAACATCACCGCGCACAAGTTCAGTGGCAGCGCGCGGGAAAAGATCACCGCAGCCGGCGGTTCGGCGACCGAGCTCTAAACAGCTCGCTACTTCTGCGGCCGTGCGCCAAGCACGTCGCGGAACAAGGCCTGCCGCAGCGTCAGCTCACGCGGATCGCTCCACAGGTGAAAGCCCAACCGGTTCATCACGTAGGCGAAGCCGACTCCGGTATCGGGGTCGGCGAAACCGAAGGATCCACCGAGTCCCGGCGTGCCGAACGCTTTGTCGGACGATCCGAACGTGAAGTGCGGCACCGGTTTGCAGTAGCCCAACGAGAACATCGAGTCGACGTGCAGCACCTTGTCGCGTATCCCGCCGGTCGGGGTCACCGCTGACTTGGTGACAGCTGCGAGAGTGTCTGCGGTCAAACCGAGTTCGCGTCCGCCGGTGGCGGCGCAGCCGTATGCCTTGGCGACCGAGCGCGCGGTGCCGATCCCATTGGCGGCCGGGATCTCGACGGTACGGATGTCTTCGCGGTTGTAGTCGCGCATCGCGTCGACGTCGTTGGGTAGGTTGACCGTTCGCCCGGTCAGGCCGCGGGGATTCAGCAACGCCAACGCCAGTCGGGGTGGCATCGCGTTCAGGTGCAGCAGCGCCTTGGCCCGCGGCCAGCCGTGCAGGTGCGCGACGAGATCGCGGTTCACCGATGCCGGCAGGCCGATGTACAGATCCAGGCCGAGCGGGGCGGCGATCTCGTCCGCGAAGAACTGGCCCGAGCGTGCGGCCGGCCGGGTCGGTGTGCCGGATCAATTCGGATTCGTACCAGCCCAGCGTCAGCGCGTGATACCCGTGCCGACTGCCCGGCGGCCATGCGGGGGCTTGTGCCGCCAGTGCCGCCGACAGGGTGTCCTGGTCGCTGAGGTCGGCCAGTCGCAGCGGTGCGTCCAGCGCGGACAGCCCGGCCTGATGGGACAGCAACTGCCGCACGGTCACCGCGGCCTTACCGGCTTGGGCGAACTCCGGCCAGTAGTCGGCGACCTTGGCGTCGTAGTCGATCAGCCCACGCGAAGCGGCTAGCGTGACCGCAAGGGAGGCAACCCCTTTCGTCGTGGAGAACATGTTGACCATGGTGTCGTGCTGCCACGGCGTTCTGGTGATGCCGTTGCGGTAGCCGCCCCACAGGTCGACCACTTTGACGCCGTCGCGGTATACCGCGACGGCAGCGCCGATATCGCGGTGCGGCGGCGAAATTAGCGCGGAATGCATCGGCGACCTTGCCGTAACCCTCGTCGGCGTCGCCCCCGATCAGATCCGCCGGTGGCGCCACGACTTTGTGAACCATTGACTCGTTATACCGCACGGGTCGGAGGCGCGCCTTCGTCACATCAGACACTTTGGTCTGGACCGGCGGTATGCGATGTGCCCACCTCGAGGAAACCAGTGTGACGCCGAATGCTCAGAGGCGGGCGCACAAGGGTGTCCTCACCGAGGTGAGGATGCGGCTGCTGCGACTCAGCTCAGCTGCGGAATCACCTCTGCGGCAAGACATTCCATCTGCTCGCGATCCTCGGCGACATCGCGGCCGACCGGATTCAGCAGGATCGTCTCGGCGCCGGCGTCGATCACCTCCCGCAGTCCGGCAATGACGTCGTCAACCGTGCCCGACACCGGCACGTCGTCGACGCCGGGCATGCGGCCATAAATGCGATGCAGCCCGTCCAGCACGCGCCTCCGCGCTTGCGTCGGGTCATCATCGATCATCAGATAGACGCGCTTTCCGATCTGGAACTGCGCGGGATCCTTGCCCTGCTCGGCGATTTCGTGCCGCACGCCGCCGCACCGCCTCGGCGAACTTCGCGGTCGTCGACGACCCCGCACCGAGAAACGCATCGCCGTGGCGGACCGCGCGGGCCAGCGCTTTCGGGCGCCTGACCGCCGAACCAGATCGGCGGATGCGGCCGCTGCACGGGTTTGGGCTGGATCGGCAGATCGTCGACCTGGCGGAAACGGCCGTCGAACGTGACCCGCGGCTCGTCGGACCAGGCCGCCTTCATCAGCTGCAGCCCTTCGGTGAAGCTGCTGATGAACGTGGAGCGTCCACCCCGAACGCGGCGAACTTACGTCTACCGCCGCCGGGCGCCACCCCGATATCCAGCCTGCCGTGGCTCAGCCGGTCGACCGCGGTGATCGACGACGCCAGTTGCAGCGGATCGTGCAACGACGAGACCAGCACGGCCACGCCCAGCCGTAGCCGCTCGGTGCAGGCCGCGGCCCAGGCCAGCATCTCCAGCGGCGCGATGAGCGGTGCCGGGCCGATGGTCTGCTCGAGCACCCAGCCGCCCTCGAAACCGAGTTCCTCGGCCCGATCCAGGTAGTCGCGGACACCGGCGCCATCGAAACCATCCGCATCGAATTGATGGATCGAGATCGAGAACCTCACCCCGTCAACCTACGGCCCGGGCACGGCGGCGCGCTCATCGGTAGGCTCGTCTCATGTTCTCTTTCCTGCCTGATCCGCCCGGTATCGACGACGTGCGAGCGCTGGCCCGGCGGGTGGACACCGCCCGCCACCACGGCGTTCCCAGCGACTGCGTGCTCGAGCTCGACCTGCGGGTCGCACCCCCGGAAACCGGCGGGTTCGATCCGCTGACGATCATCACCGGTGGTGGCCGGCCGTTGCTGCTGCGCGAAGCCGTCGCGGCGCTGTACCGGGCCGCTGAGGATCCCCGGGTCGCCGGCCTGATCGCCCGGGTAGAGCTGCCCGCCGCCGCGGCCGGGCCGGTTCAGGAGCTGCGGGAAGCCATCGCGGCGTTCACTGCTGTCAAGCCGTCGCTGGCCTGGGCCGAGAGCTATCCGGGAACGCTGTCCTACTACCTGGCATCGGCCTTCGGCGAAGTGTGGATGCAGCCGTCGGGGACCGTCGGGCTGATCGGATTCGCCACCAACGCGCTGTTCCTGCGGGACGCGCTGGACAAAGCCGGTATTGAGGCGCAGTTCGTCGCGCGCGGTGAATACAAGTCGGCGGCAAACCTTTTCACGCAGGACCGCTACACCGATGCGCACCGGGAAGCCGACACCCGGCTGCTGGAGAGCCTGCGCGGCCAGGTCTGGCAGGCGATCGCGGAGTCGCGCAAGATCGGCATGGACACGCTCGACGGGCTGGCCGACCGGGCGCCGCTGTTGCGCGATGTTGCCGTCGAGTCCGGGCTGATCGATCGGATCGGCTTCCGCGACGAGGCCTACGCGCGAATCGCGGAATTGGTGGGCGCCGAAGGTATTTCGCCGGAGTCCGGCGATGCCGACGACGATGACGCTCCGCCGCGGCTGTTTCTGAGCCGCTACGCGCGGGCGACCGGCACCGGGCGGTGCCGTCGATGCCCGGGCGCGGACCCAAGTCCACGATCGCCGTCGTCACCCTCGCCGGGCCGATCGTCAGCGGCCGTGGCGGTTCGCGGTTGCCGTTCGGCTCGTCCAACGCCGGCGGCGACACCATCGCGGCGGCTCTGCGCGAGGCGGCGCCGACGATTCGGTCTCGGCTATCGTGTTGCGGGTCGACTCACCGGGCGGCTCGGTCACCGCGTCGGAAACCATCTGGCGGGAAGTCAAAAAGGCCCGCGAGCATGGCAAGCCGGTGGTCGCGTCGATGGGTGCGGTCGCGGCCTCCGGCGGCTACTACGTCTCGATGTGCGCCGACGCGATCGTGGCCAACGCCGGCACGATCACCGGTTCGATCGGCGTGATGACGGGCAAGCTGGTCGCCCGCGATCTGAAGGACCGGCTGGGCGTCGGGCTCAGATGCGGTGCGTACCAACGCCAATGCCGACGCCTGGTCGATCAACGCGCCCTTCACGCCTGAGCAGCAGGCCCAGGTCGAGGCCGAGGCCGACCTGTTCTACACCGACTTCGTCGAGCGCGTCGCCGACGGGCCGCCACCTGAGCGTCGAAGCTGTCGATGCGGTTGCCCGGGGCCGGGTGTGGACCGGTGCCGATGCTCTCGAGCACGGCTTGGTCGATGAACTCGGCGGCCTGCGCACCGCGGTACGCAAGGCGAAAGTGCTGGCCGGCTTGGACCAAGACGACAAGGTCCGCCTGGTCAGCTATCCGGGCTCGTCGGTGTGGGATTTGCCTGCGGCCGCGGCCGTCGTCGCAGCCCGCGGCAGCATCGTTGCCGGATGCGTTGGGCGCGTTGATCACTCAGTCGGTGGTCGGCATCTTCGAGCAGGCCGAGCGGTCACTGACCGGCGCCAGCGTGCTGTGGGTGGGCCAGTCCCGCTACTAGGCAGTCCCGCTTCTAGCTTGCGAGAGTTCCGCTGACGTAGATGATTTCGCCCAGCGGGTCGTCGTTGTCGGGGGAGGGAAGCGGCAGTCCGTTGCTGGCGAACAGGTCCGTGCGCGGTGTCCCGGTGACATCCCACGCCTTGCCGCGCAGATAGTCGACCACGTGGCTGCGCTCGCCGGCATAGATCAGCGACGGCATGTCGATATCGAGACCGTGCTCGCGAAGCTGCGCAGTCATGCTCGCGAGCCTCGTTCGGCGTCCAAATCCTTCAGGCCCGGCACGTATTCGGTGGCGACCGTGCTGCCCGGTGCACTCAACGCGGTGATGTTGTCGAACAACCGGTCCTGAGCTTCGGACGGCAGGTAGATCAGCAGACCCTCGGCCAGCCAGGCCGTCGGTGCGTCGGTGTCCAGCCCGGCGTCCCGTAACGCGGCCGGCCAATCGCGCTCGCAAGTCGATCGCGACCGTGCGACGCGTCGCGGTGGGCTCGGCACCGAGATCGGCCAGCGTGCGTGGTCTTGAACTCGATCACCTGCGGCTGATCGATCTCGTACACCACGGTGTCCGCAGGCCAGTCCAGACGGTAGGCGCGGGAGTCCAACCCGGATGCCAGGATCACCACCTGGCGCACGCCCGTAGCGACGGCTGCCAGCAGGTAGTCGTCGAAGTACTTGGTGCGCACTCCCATTCCGTCGACGATCGCCTGCGTCCGGTCCGGCGACGCGTTCGGGAACAGCGAGAGGTCGACGTCGCCGTCGATCATCTTGACGAAGAAATCCAACCCGACGGCTCGGACCAACGGCTCGGCGAACGGGTCGTTGATCAGCGGCCCGGCCTCTTTGCTCGCCATTGCGCGGCCCGCAGCGACCATGGTCGCGGTGGCCCCCACGCTGGATGCCAGATCCCAGCTGTCGTCATCGGTGCGTGTCATTCGTGTCCTATCTCAGCGTGGCGGCAACGTAGCTCATTTCCCTGAAGAGACTCATCGCCTCGTCTTCGGGGAATTGAAAGCCGTTGCGGGCGTAAAGTTCTGCGGCAGGATGAGCGTTGACCTGCCAGCCGTGCTCGGTGAGGTAGTCGGCGACGATACTGCGCTCGCCGACGTAGAACAGTTCGGCTGCGTCGAGGTTGAAACCGACGCGTTGCCACCGCTCGCTGATGCTTTGCACGCGTTCGTGGGAGAACGCGTTCGGATCGCTGACGTGCTCGGTGGCCAGCTGGCTGCCTGCGGCGCTGAGCGCGGTGATGTTGTCGAACAGGCGATCCTGGGCATCGGACGGCAAGTAGGGCAACAAGCCCTCGGCGCTCCACGCGGTCGGCTGGTCGACATCGAAACCCCCGGCCCGCAACGCGGCCGGCCAGTCTTCGCGCAGATCGATGGCAATCGTGCGAAGCTCCGCGGTCGGGGTGGCGCCGAGGTCGGCAAGCGTGCCGGTCTTGAATTCGATGACCTGCGGTTGGTCGATCTCGTAGACCGTCGTGCCGTCAGGCCAGGGCAGGCGGTAGGCGCGAGTGTCCAGACCCGAAGCGAGGATCACGGCCTGCCGCACACCCGCTTCGGCGGCGTTGATGAAGAATTCGTCGAAAAACCTTGTGCGAACCGTCATTTGCTCGGTGCGGGTCTTGCGGTTCAGCGTCGGGTCATCTTCGAGGTCGACGTCACCGTCGAGAATGCGTACGAATGGCGCGAGGCCTACAGCGCGAACCAGCGGGGCAGCGAAAGGGTCGTCGAGCAGCGGCTCAGGTCCCTGGGAGGCCAATGCGCGCGAGGTCGCCACCATTGTCGCGGTGGCGCCCACGCTGGAGGCCAGATCCCAGCTGTCGTCGTGGCTACGAGGCATCGAGCATCTCCTATTTCTTGTCGGTCAGCGTGCCGCTGATGTAAAGACGGTCGGCGAACGGCAAGTCGTCCTCGACGATCGGTGGAAGTCCGTTGGCCGCGAACAACTCCCGGATCGTGCTGCCGCCCATCTGCCAGCCGTGATCGGACAGGTAGACGGCCGCCTCGTTGCGCTCGCCGAAGTAGACCAGCTCGGTCATGTCGAGATCGAGTCCGTGTTTGCGCCAGCGCTCGGAGACGGTCCGCATCCGCTCTTTGATCCGCTCCTCGTGCCCGGGCTCGCGGGACGGCCCGCTCTCGGTGGCGATGCGGCTGCCAGGTGCGCTGAGTTCGGTGATGGTGTCCAGCAACCGGTCCTGCGCGTCGGGCGGCAGGTAGCCCAGCAGGCCCTCGGCGCTCCACGCGCTGGGCTGGCCGGGATCGAACCCCGCCGCCTGCAGCGCGGCCGGCCAGTCGTCACGCAAATCGACGGCGACCGTGCGCCGGTACGCGGTCGGCTGGGCGCCCAACTCGGCCAGCGTCCGCGACTTGAACTCGATCACCTGCTGCTGATCGATTTCGTAGACGGTGGTGCCGTCGGGCCAGGGCAGCCGGTAGGCCCGCGCGTCCAGCCCGGACGCCAAGATCACCGCCTGCTTGATACCCGATGTGGTCGCGTCGATGAAGAACTCGTCGAAGAATTTCGTGCGGACCGCCATGTTGTCGGTCATCCGCTGCACGCCCGCCGGCGCACCATCGCTGTCGTCCTCGAGGTCGGCGGGGGACAACTCGCCGCTGGCCAGCTTGGTGAACAGCTCGAGCCCCACCGCGCGAACCAGCGGCTCGGCGAACGGGTCGTCGATCAGCGGGGTGTCGGCCTTGCTGGCCATCGCGCGGGCTGAGGCGACCATGGTGGCGGTCGCGCCGACGCTCGATGCCAGATCCCAGGTGTCGTCGTCAGTGCGTGCCATAGCCACCCCTTCGCGTGGTAACCGAGTTATTACTTAGCCAATATAACGAGGCTACCACCGAGGGCTAAACGGGCCGGGTCGCGGAAAAGAACGTGACGCGTCCGATCACAGATAGCCGTCGAGTGTCCAGCGCGGCGCAGTCGAATCCGGCCGCGCTGAGCAATTCCGGGATCGATTCGCCGAAGTGCGCGGCGGCGTGCCGGCGGCGCGCGAAGAACCGGGCGATGCGGCCGTCGTGCTCGGTGACGTCGGCATCGACGTCGACCAGGTGCAGTCGGCCGCCGGGGCGCAGCACCCGAAAGACCTCGGCCGCGGCGGCGGCTTTCGCGTCGCTGTCCAGATGGTGCAGCATCAGCGACGACAACACCCGGTCGAATTCGCCGTCGGCATACGGCAGCTGTTGGGCGTAACCGTGATCGAAGCGAATCCCGGCTTGGCCGTGCAGCTTTCGTCGCGCTCGAGCCAGTGCGAGCGGGTCGGGGTCGACGCCGATCACGTCGGCTCGGGGGCGCGACCGCTTGGCGCGAATGGTCAGAGTGCCGGTTCCGCTGCCGATTTCCAGGACGCGATGACCGTCGGCGAGTTCTGCCTGCTCGACCAGCGTTCGGTGGACCTTGGTGATGCCCAGCGCGCGAGACAGCACGTCGTAGGCGGGCAGCAGGGCGTCGTGCTGCGCTGCGGGCATGTAGTCGTGAGGATGATGTTTGGTCATGCAACCATCATCAGCTGCTTTGCCTGAACAAGTTTGAGTGATCTTCGGGCAAACTAGGACTATCTTTGGCGAGGTGGCCGATCAGACGTCCACGCCCACCCGCCTGATCCGCCACCGTGGCGGAGTGCCGGTCTACCAGTACCGGACCGATCCGCACACGCCCCCGCTGTCGGTGATCCGGCGTCCCGAGCAGGTGCGTAACCAGGGCCGTCACATCCACGATTTCCCGGCGTTGTGGTATCGGCCCGCGGTGGGCGAGGTGTACGTGGTGGCCGCCGGGGAAGTCCTCGATCCGGAAGCGCTCAGCGACCTCGAGGGCGGAGTCGGAGTGATCTTCGACCCGGCCGCGTTGGGTGAGGACGGACGATCGCCGTGGCCGACGTGGCGGACACATCCACTGCTGTTCCCGTTCCTGCACGGGCAGTCCGGTGGATTGCTCCGGCTGGAGTTGCCGAAATCCCGCCGACTGAACTGGAATTCCGCCATCGAGTCGATCGAGACCGAACTGGCCGAGCGCCACGATGGCTATCAGCAGGCTGCCCTGGCGCACCTCACGCTGCTGTTGATCGATCTCGCGCGACTTGCCGGAGACGTCGTCGGTGACCTGCGGCGCAGCGGCGAACCGATGCTGGCCGAAGTCTTCGCGGTCATCGACCGCCGGCACGGCGAGCGGCTGTCGCTGCGCGATGTGGCGCACGAGGTGGGTATGACGCCCGGACACCTGACCACCGTGGTGCGCCGCCGCACCGGCCGCACTGTGCAGGAGTGGATCATCGAGCGCCGAATGGCCGAGGCGCGGAAGTTGTTGACGGACAGCGATATTCCGATCCAGGAAGCGGCCCGACGGGTCGGCATACCCGATCCGGGATACTTCAGCCGGTTGTTCCGCCGAACGCACGGCATGTCTCCCCGCGACTGGCGGGGCTACATCGGGTTGGTGCGAAGGTAACTGTAGACGCCGGCGAAGTTGGTGTTGACGTCCTCGGGAATCGGGACCGGGCCGCCGAGTGCTCGTGCACCCCAGGCGATTTGGGCGGTCCGCTCCACCAGGGCGGTGACGTGCAGGACCTTGTCCGGCCGCGGGGCCGACCGCCACCAGGCCGTGGTTGGCGATCAGCGCCGCAGCGCGACCTTCCAGCGCTTTCACCGCGTTGCTGCCCACTTCGGGTGTGCCCGACGCGGCGTACTCGCTGCAGCGGATGTCGCCGCCGCAGTAGATGGCGAATTCGTCGATACAGGCGGGAATCGGCTGATGGGCGATCGCGAACATGGTGGCCCATACCGGGTGACTGTGGATGACGCTGGCGATGTCGTCGAACGCCTGGTAGCAGGCCAGGTGCAGCTGCATCTCCGTCGAGGGCGATCGGCCGTCGGCGGCGTGCACGACCGCGCCGTCCGGGTCGACCACCACCAGGTCGTCCAGCGTCATGTCGGCGTAGTCGACCGACGACGGGGTGATCACCAGGTTGCCGTCTTCGCGGCGGGCCGAGATGTTGCCGGCGGTGCCCTCGACCAGCCCGCGGCGCAGCATGTCCTTGGCCGCCGCCAGTACCGCGGTCTCGGTGTCGGCGACGAACTCACGGTCCTAGCACCTCCGGGTTGACGATGTGGGCAGGTGTCCTGCCGGATAGCAGCGCGTCGAGGTCGTCGGCAACCATCTGGGCCTGGCGCGCCTCAGTGTTCCACGTTGCGCCGCCGATATGGGGCGTGAGCACCACATTGGGCATTGCGATCAGCGGGTGGTCGGTAGGCAGCCATTCCCCGACGAAGTGGTCCAGCCCGGCGGCGGCGACCTTGCCGCTGCGCAGCGCCTCGACGAGCCCATCGGTGTCGTGCAGCTGCGCGCGGGCGCTGTTGAGGAAGACGACGCCGTCGCGCATCGCCGCGAACTGCTCGGCGCCGATCAGCCCGGCGGTGTCAGCGGTCACCGGCGCATGCAGTGAGACGACGTCGGACTCGGCGAGCAGCTCGTCGAGGCTGTGCTGCGCCTCGTCGTTGTACGGGTCGTAGGCGATGACCCGCATGCCGAGCCCGGCCATCCGCCACCGGACCGCCCGCCCGACGGCGCCGAGGCCGACCAGCCCGACCGTCCGGCCGGCCAGCTCCCAGGCGCGGAAGCGCTGATACGGGATGGTGCCGTCGCGGAACACCTCTCCGGCGCGGACGTCGGCATCGGCGCCGAGCACCTGCCGGGTGGCGGCGAACAGCAGCGCCAGCGTCATCTCGGCGACCGCGTCGGCGTTGCGACCCGGAGTGTTCAGCACCGGGATACCGGCTGCGGTCGCGCCCGCGACATCGACGTTGTTGGGATCGCCGCGGGTGGCGGCAATCGCTCGCAGGCCCAGATCGAAAACCGGGCCGCTGACCGAATCACTCTCCACCACAACGATATCCGCGCCCTCGGCGGAGATCCGTTCGGCCAGCTGCTCGGCGCTGTAGATGCGCAACGGGCTTTGGTCGATCCATGGGTCGTAGACCACGTCGGCCAACCGGCGCAGTTTCTCGAATCCGTCGCCACGCAGCGGGGCCGTCACCAAAGCACGGGTCATGACTGCCCATGCTGGCGTACGGTGACCCCGTGTCACGCAAAGCGCGTCACAATCGGCATCGACATCGGCACCACCGCAGTCAAAGCGGTGGCGGCCGACGAGGACGGCCGGGTGGTCGCGCGGGCCCGCATTCCGCACGAGCTGCGGGTGCCGGCGCCGGATCGGTTGGAGCACAACGCCGACGAGGCCTGGCGGCTGGGCCCGTTGCTGGCACTCGAGCAGCTGGCCCGACCGGATGCGCTGGCGGTGGCGGTTTCCGCGATGGTCCCGTCGTTGACCGCCGTCGACCCGGCCGGCATCCCGATCACCCCCGGACTGTTATACGGCGACGCTCGTGGGCGGGCCGGCAGCCTCGTCGACGACGGGCCGTTCCCGGTGGGGGAGGCCGCCGAATTCCTGCGCTGGACCGCCGCGCAGGCGCCGGAGGCGGCCGGGTACTGGCCGGCGCCGGCGGTGGCCAACCATGCGCTGGCCGGCCAGGCGGTAGTCGACTTTCCAACCGCGTTCACCGCATCGCCATTGTTCGACGGCGACGGCTGGAACGCGGCGGCCTGCGCGGAGCGCGGCGCGACGGCAACACAGATGCCGCAGGTGGCGGCGCCGGGCACGGCGGCCGGACAAGTGGGCAGTGCGGTGTTGGCCGTCGGGGCCATCGACGCGCTGTGCGAGCAGATGGTCGCCGGCGCCGATCACGACGGCGACGTGCTGGTGCTGTGCGGAACCACGTTGATCGTGTGGGTGACCATCCCCGAGGCCCGGCAGGTGCCGGGTCTGTGGACGATCCCGACCATGACCGGCTTGAGTCAGATCGGCGGAGCGAGCAACGCCGGCGGCCTGTTCCTGGGCTGGGTCGACCGGGTCCTGGGGCCCGGCGACCCTGCGGCGGCCGACCCGCGCCGGGTGCCGGTGTGGTCGCCCTACCTGCGCGGCGAGCGCACCCCGTTGCACGACCCCGACCGGCGCGGGCTGCTCGACGGCTTGGACCTCAGTCATGATGCGGCCGCGCTGCGGCGGGCCGCTTACGAGGCGTCGGGATTCGTTGTGCGCCAACTTATCGACCTCAGCGGGGCGGAGGTCTCGCGGATCGTGGTCGCGGGCGGCGGTACCCGCGTGCAGCCGTGGATGCAGGCCATCGCCGATGCCACCGGCCGACCCCTCCAGCTGTCGGGGGTGGCCGAGGGTGCGGCGCTGGGCGCGGCTTTCCTGGGCCGGATGGCAGTGGGTGAGGAATCGGCTTTCACCGATGCCGCCCGCTGGGCCGCCACCGAGCGCGTGGTCGAGCCCAGCCCGGCGTGGGTGGTTCCGGTGCAGGAGCGCTACCACCGGTTCCTCGAGTTGGCGTCGTTACGGTAGTTCGGCCGAGACGTACCTGATGTCGCCCAAGCCCTCGAGGGAGTTGGCTTCAGGAAACTCAAAACCGTTAGCGGCGTACAACTCCGGGGTGGTGTGCACGATCGGTCTGCCAGCCGCGTTCGGCCAGGTACTCCACGGCGTCGTTGCGCTCGCCGTCGTAAACCAGCTCGGACCAGTTCAGGTTCAGCCCGAGCCGACTGCCAGCGTTCGCTGATCTGTTTGCCGCGCTTGGCGACTCGGTCGTGCATGTCCGGAACGTATCCGGTGCCGATTCAGGCTGCCGCTGAAGCTGAGTGTGGTGATGGTGTCGAACAACCGATCCTGCGCGTCCGGCGGCAGGTAGCCCAGCAGTCCTTCGGCGATCCATGCCGTCGGCCGCTGCGAGTTGAACCCGTTGTCTTGCAACGCTCCAACCCAGTCGTCGCGGAGGTCGACGGCCACCGCTTTGCGGTCTGCGGTCGGGGCTGCGCCCAGGTCGGCCAGTGTGCGGCTTTTGAATTCGATGACTTGCGGCTGGTCGACTTCGTAGACGGTGGTGCCCGCCGGCCACGGCAGCCGGTAGGCGCGGGTGTCGAGTCCGGCGGCCAGGATGACCGCTTGGCGCACGCCCGCCGCGGCGGCTTCGGTGAAGAAGGCGTCGAAGAACCGGGTGCGGACCGCCATGCCCTCGGCCAGTCGGCGCGGGGTGAAGGCCGGATCTTCGTCGGCGAGCTCGATCTCACCGTTCATCATCTTGATGAAGGCTTCGACGCCGACCGCGTTGACCAACGGCTCGGCGAACGGATCGTCGATCAGCGGGTCAGGTCCTCTGAGATGCCATCGCGCGCCGAGCGGCCACCGCGGTGGCGGTGGCGCCCACGCTGGACGCCAAATCCCAGCTGTCCCCGTCGTGGCGAATGGTGTCCTTTGCGGTCATCTGGAGAACTCCTATCGGCGAGTTGCGATGAGCGACACGATGTTCCGGAAGGCGGCCAGCGCGTCGTCATCCGGGTAGACGCGGCCGTATTCGCCGAACAGGTCCCGGCGGTTGCGGGCCAGCACGTCCCAGCCGCGCTCAGTCAGATAGTCGGCGACATTGTTGCGGTCGCCCTCGTAGAACAACCCGGACAAGTCGACGTCGCAGCCGACACTTGCCCACCGATCACTCATCGCCTTTCCGCGCTCGGCCATCGTCGAACCGTTGTCCGGGTGATATTCGGTGGCGATCCGGCTGCCCGGCGCGCTGAGCGCGGTGATGTGGTCGAAGAGTCGGTCCTGCGCTTCGGGCGGCAGATACATCAACAGCCCTTCGGCGCTCCAGGCCGACGGTTTGGTGTCGTCGAAACCGCTGTCGCGCAGTGCGGCCGGCCAGTCGTCGCGCAGATCGATGCTGACCGTGCGGCGCTGCGCCGTCGGCTCGGCACCGAGGGCCGCCATGGTCTCGGTCTTGAACGCGACGACCTGGGGTTGGTCGACTTCGTAAACGATGCTTCCGGCCGGCCAGTTCAGCCGGTAGGCGCGGGAGTCCAGGCCGGCGGCCAGGATCACGGACTGTTCGATGCCCGCCGCGGCCGCATCGGTGAAGAACTCGTCGAAGAACCGCGTCCGGACCGCCAGTGAGTCGGTTTCGGTCTGCAGTTCCGCTGTGCCATCGACACCGGCGTCGCCGGGTTCGATGTCCCCGTCGACCACGCGGGTGAAGAATTCGATGCCAACCGCCCGCACCAGCGGGGCGGCGAACGGGTCGTTGATGATGGGGTCGGAGTCCTTGGTGGCCAGCGCCCTGGCCGCCGCGACCATCGTCGCCGTGGCGCCCACACTGGAGGCAAGATCCCAACTGTCGGTATCGCTGCGCGTCATGATCACCCTTCCTGTCCACTCAGCTGTAGCCTTTTGATATTTAGCCAAGGTAAAGAGCCAGTGAAACTTTACGCCGTTTTGCTGTGTACGTGCTGGAAGCGCGGGCGGCGTCAGCCGGCCGCCGCATCCCACCCCATTTGCGGGCGGGCGCGTCATGCGCTGTTAGTCTCGTAGACTGTCTGACGCGCGCCCGGACACGTTCTGCCTGCATGTGCTCGGCGCGCGACACTAGACCATGCAGGACATCAGGGCTGGATACGCCAGCAAGTAGGCATGCCGCGACCAAAGCTCGGCTGCGCAGGAGGAAGAGTGCTTTCGGCTTTCATCTCATCGCTGCGAACAGCCGACCTCAGACGCAAGATCCTGGTCACGCTGGGCATCGTGGTGCTGTACCGGCTGGGCGCGACCGTGCCGTCGCCCGGCGTCAACTACCCCAACGTGCAGAAGTGCCTCGCGCAGATCAGCGGCGGGGACTCCGCGCAGATCTACTCGCTGATCAACCTCTTCTCCGGAGGGGCGCTGCTGCAACTGACCGTGTTCGCGGTCGGCGTAATGCCCTACATCACCGCGAGCATCATCGTGCAGCTGCTCACCGTGGTCATCCCACGGTTCGAGGAGCTGCGTAAGGAAGGCCAGTCCGGTCAGGCCAAGATGACGCAGTACACGCGTTACCTGGCTATCGCGCTCGCCGTCCTGCAGGCCACCAGCATCGTCGCGCTGGCCGCCAACGGCGGGCTGCTGCAAGGCTGCAGCCTGGAAATCATCGCCAACCAGAGCATCTTCACCCTGATCGTCATCGTGCTGGTGATGACCGCAGGCGCGGCGCTGGTGATGTGGATGGGCGAGCTGGTCACCGAGCGCGGTATCGGCAACGGCATGTCGCTGCTGATCTTCGCGGGTATCGCCGCCCGAATACCCGGTGAGGGCAAGAGCATTCTGGACAGCCGCGGCGGGGTCGTGCTGGCCACTGTCTGTGTGGCCGCGCTGATCATCGTCGTCGGCGTCGTGTTCGTCGAGCAAGGCCAGCGCCGAATTCCGGTGCAGTACGCCAAGCGCATGGTGGGCCGGCGGATGTACGGCGGCACGTCGACGTACCTGCCGCTGAAGGTCAACCAGGCCGGCGTTATCCCGGTGATCTTCGCGTCGTCGCTGATCTACATTCCGCACCTGATCACTCAGCTGATCCGCAGCGGTAGTGGCGGCCTCGGCAACAGTTGGTGGGACAAGTTCGTCAGCAACTACTTGTCCAACCCCGGAAGCCCGGTCTACATCGCCATCTACTTCGGCCTGATCATCTTCTTCACGTACTTCTACGTCTCGATCACGTTCAACCCTGACGAGCGTGCCGATGAGATGAAGAAGTTCGGCGGGTTCATTCCCGGTATCCGCCCGGGCAAGCCGACTGCCGACTATCTGCGCTACGTGTTGAGCCGGATCACTTTGCCTGGTTCGATCTACCTAGGTCTCATCGCTGTGCTGCCGAACCTGTTCCTTCAGATCGGCAGCTCGGGGCCGGTGCAGAACCTGCCGTTCGGTGGTACCGCGGTGCTGATCGCCATCGGTGTCGCGCTGGATACGGTCAAGCAGATCGAGAGTCAGCTCATGCAACGCAATTACGAAGGGTTCCTCAAGTGAGAGTTGTGTTGCTGGGGCCGCCCGGGGCCGGTAAAGGCACGCAGGCCGTGAAGCTGGCCGAGAAGCTCGAGTTGCCGCACCTGTCCACCGGTGATCTGTTCCGCGAAAATATCGGCAACGGCACCGAGTTGGGACTCAAAGCCAAAAGCTACCTCGACGCCGGAGATCTGGTGCCCTCCGAGCTGACCAACGAGCTCGTCGACGACCGGCTGAGCAACCCGGACACCGAGGTCGGCTTCATCCTGGACGGCTACCCGCGTTCGGTGCAGCAGGCCAAGGCGCTGCACGACATGCTCGAACGCCGAGGCATCCAACTCGACACGGTGCTGGAGCTCCGCGTGCCCGAGGAAACGCTGTTCGAGCGGCTCAAGGCCCGCGGCCGTGCCGACGACACCGACGACGTGATCCGTAACCGGATGAATGTCTACCGCGACGAAACCGCGCCGCTGATCGAGTACTACAGCAACGAGTTGAAAACCGTCGAAGCCGTGGGCACGGTCGACGAAGTGTTCGCTCGCGCGCTGCAGGCACTCGGGAAGTAACGGTGATCGGCCTGGCCGGCCTGCGCAGTCGCAAGGTGGTGCCGCAGCGCAGTGCCGCTGAACTCGACGCGATGGCCGCAGCCGGCGCCGTGGTCGCCGCTGCGTTGGCGGCGGCACGTGAAGCCGCGGTTCCCGGAGCGACGACGCGTGATCTCGACCAGATCGCCGAGTCGGTGATTCGCGACGCCGGTGCCATACCTTCGTTTCTCGGCTACCACGGCTACCCGGCTTCGATCTGCTCGTCGGTCAATGACCGCGTCGTGCACGGCATCCCCTCGGCCGCCGAGGAGCTCGCCGCCGGTGACCTGGTCTCCGTCGACTGCGGTGCGATCTTGGACGGCTGGCACGGCGACGCCGCGATCACCTTCGGCGTCGGCGCGCTCATCCCCGCCGACGAACTGCTCTCGCAGGCCACCAAGGAGTCCATGGAGGCCGGGATCGCAGCCATGATCCCCGGTAACCGCCTCACCGACGTCTCACACGCCATCGAAACCGCCACCCACGCGGCTGAGTCCCGCTACGGACGCAAGTTCGGCATCGTCGAGGGCTACGGCGGGCACGGCATCGGCAGGCAGATGCACATGGACCCGTTCCTGCCCAACGAAGGCGCCCCCGGACGCGGTCCGCTGCTGGCCGTGGGATCGGTGCTGGCGATCGAGCCGATGCTGACCTTGGGAACGCGCAGGACCGTGATCCTCGACGATGAGTGGACGGTCACCACCACCGACGGTTCGCGCGCCGCACACTGGGAGCACACTGTGGCTGCCACTGAAGACGGGCCCCGCATCCTGACCCTCGGCTGACGTCGTCTCGGGCGGAGGTGAACCAAACGGACACCTGCACCGTGTCAGTCACCGAGAGGCTGGTGATGGACATACCCGGCGCCGGCGCCGACGCGAACGCTTTGGAGCGGCTGTGCGATCAGCACGCCGCTGCTTTGTGGCGCTACGCCTGGCGGTTGACCGGTGATCATGCCCACGCCGAGGACGTCGTCCAACAAACCTTGCTCCGGGCGTGGCAACACCCGGACGTCCTGCGCAACGGTCAGTCCCCGCGTGCGTGGCTTTTCACGGTTGCCAGAAACATGGTCATCGACGACCGGCGCAGCGCGAAATCCCGCCACGAGGTAATCCCCCAGCTCAGGCGCTGAACCGGGCACTGATCGGCGACGCGCTGGCGCAGCTGTCCGAGGAACATCGGGCGGTGGTGAGCCGGTCCTATTACCAGGGCTGGACCACTGCGCAGATCGCCGCCGATCTCGGCATCGCCGAGGGCACGGTGAAGTCGCGCTTGCACTATGCGCTGCGAGGACTTCGCCAGGCCCTGGTGGAAATGGGTGTTACGCAATGACGGACGACAGGAACGGGAACGTGCCGCAGGGACCCCACGAGTACGAAATGTGGGACGCCGCATACGTGCTGGGCGCGCTCTCGGAAGCCGACCGTGGTGAATACGAGGAGCATTTGGCCGAATGCATGTCGTGCCGGGAGGCGGTGGCCGAGCTGGCCGGCGTCGTGCCGCTGCTCACGCTGGCCGGCGACGACCCACCGGTGCCACCGTGCCCTGACCTGTTGCCGTCACTGATGGCGAAGGCCGATCAGCGGCTGACCGCGGCCTCCGAGCAGCGTGCAACTGGTGCCGGCGCCGACCGTGGAGGCGGAAACGGTCTTTCCGGTCTTCCGCACCGGAAATTACGCACCCGTCCACGACGAGCTGACCGAATTCGACCTGTCGGTCGAAGGCAGTATTCCCGCCGAATTGAACGGCTGGTACCTGCGCAATGGACCCAATCCGCGTGCAGGCGAAGGCCATTGGTGCGTCGGTGACGGCATGGTCCACGGTGTCCGATTGGAGAACGGTCGCGCCGCCTGGTACCGCAATCGCTGGGTGCGCACCGAGAGCTTCGACAATCCCTTCCCGCCGTACAACGACGACGGCAGCCGAAACCTGCACTCCAGCATCGCCAACACCCATGTCGTCCGGCATGCCGGGAAGACGCTGGCGTTGATGGACTTCTCGCTGCCTTACGAGATCAGCAACGACCTGAGGACCTTGGGCGTCTACGACTTCGGTGGCACCTTGACCGACTCGATGACGGCACATCCGAAGATCTGCCCCAGCACCGGGGAACTGCATTTCTTCGGGTGCGGCAACATCTTCGAACCTCATGTCAGCTATCACCGCGCCGATGCCGACGGTCGGCTGACGGTCAGCCGGCCCATCGAAGTGCCCGCGCTGACGTTGATGCACGACTTCGCGTTGACCGCGCAATACGTTGTCTTCCTGGATCTTCCGCTGCTGTTCAACCTGGGAGTCGCGCTCACGCGCCCCTATCAGCGGGACCTGCCTTACCGCTGGGACGACCAGTACCAGGCCCGAGTAGGCGTACTTCGCCGCGACGACCCTTACGGTCAGTTGCGTTGGTTCGACATCGACCCGTGCTTCGTCTTCCATATCGCCAACGCCTACGACCTGACGTCATCCGGCGGGAACGCCCTCGTGCTCGAGGTGCTTAGGTACGACGAAATGTGGCGTCGGAACAGTGATTTCGGTAGCGACGCGGCCCTATGGCGCTGGACGGTCAACCTGGACACCGGAATGGTCGAGGAGCGTCAGCTCGACGACCGCGGGGTGGAGTTCCCGCGCGTCGACGATCGGCTGGCCGGGACGGCCGCGCGCTACTCCGTTGCTGTGGGCAGCGGCGCGTTAGTCCGCTACGACCTGCAGGGCGACACCGCAATCGAGCATCGGTTCGACCGCGGCGGGAATGCATCACCAGGAGCGCCCGGTGAGGCGGTGTTCGCACCCGCGACCGGGCAGCCCGACGAACTCTCCGGTTGGTACCTGACGTACGTCTACGACGCGGAGGCCGACAGCAGCGACCTGGTGATCATCGATGCCTCGGATTTCGCGGCCGACCCGGTCGCCCGGATCCGGATGCCGCGCCGCGTGCCACATGGTTTCCACGGCAACTGGATTCCGGACTGAGTGCGACCATGATGCTGCATGCCCGAGATGAACTGGAAAGGGGCGCAACTCGTATCACTTGTCAGGAGGTGATCGAGTGAGTCGACTCACCGGTGCGAGTGGCGACGAGGCTGCGTTGATGAAGGCGCTCTACGATGAGCACGCTGGACCGTTGTGGCGGTACGCACTTCGTCTGACCAGCGATGCGAGTCGCGCCGAAGACGTGGTCCAGGAGACGCTTCTGCGGGCCTGGCAGCATCCCGAGGTGATCGGCGACACCGAACGTTCCGCGCGTGCATGGCTTTTCACGGTCGCGCGCAACATGATCATCGACGAACGACGTAGCCCGAAGTTCCGCAACGTCGTTGCCTCGCTGGAGGACCCGGGGGTGCCGGAGCGATCTACGCCCGACCAGGTCGATTCGGCGCTCGACCGGCTGCTGATCGCCGATGCCATGGCGCAGATGTCGGTTGACCATCGAGCCGTTGTCGAGCGGTCCTACTACCGGGGCTGGAGCACCGCACAAATAGCCGCTGACCTGGACATCGCCGAGGGAACGGTCAAGTCGCGGCTACACTATGGAGTACGGGCTCTGCGACTCACTCTGCAGGAAATGGGAGTGACCCGATGACGCTCAGAATGACAATGCGCCGTGCCGTCCAAGACGCTGCCGGCTTCGAATACCTGTGTATGAACGCTGCTGGGGAGAGACGATGAGGGTTGTCGGGGGTTTCGGCCCGACCGGTGACCGCGACTTGCCCACCGGCGCCAGCCACGACTACGAGACCTGGGATGCGGCCTATGTCCTCGGATCGTTGTCGCCCACCGATCGCCGTGAGTTCGAGGCGCACCTGAGCGTCTGCCCGAGTTGCAGCCAGGCCGTCAGTGAACTCAGCGGCATACCGGCGCTGCTGTCCAAGCTCGACCGCGGCACCGTCTCCGCGATGGATGCCGACGGCCACACCGCAGCGCCTGAGCCGACACCGAACCTGCTGCCTTCGTTGATGACCGAGGTGCACCGCCGCCGGCGCCGCACCCGGATGGTGACCTGGACGACGGCCGCTGCTGCAGCCGTGCTGCTGTCGGTCGGCCTGTTCCTCGGAATATCAGGGCTGCACCCGACGTCGTCGCCGCCCCAGGCCGGCGGTTCTGCGCTGACGATGGATCAGGTCGGCACCACCGCACTGGCCTCGACCGTGGCGCTCAGCAGCCAGAACTGGGGCACTTACATCGACCTCAACTGCGTCTGCCTGGCTCCGGTGACTGCTCACCACGACAAGTTGGCGATGGTCGTAGTGAGTCGCGACGGCACCCACACTCAGCTGGCCACCTGGGTCGCTGACCCGGGCCACACAGCGAAGCTGGCCGGCAGTACATCAACACCGGTCGACCAGATCGTCCAGGTGCAGGTGGTTTCCGCCGACAACGGCAACGTGCTGCTGCAACGCTCGCTCTGACAGTGCTTGCACTGCAGAAAAACTAGCTCCGCCGCCCCTGCCAGCTATGGAACATCCCGTCGGGGTCGTAGGCGGCCCGGACTCGATCCAGGCGGACCATGTTCGACTCGGTGATGAACGTGGCCGGCCGCTGGACGAGATTCTCGTCGGCCAATGAGATACCGGTAGCGAGATGCGACATCGCGGCCATGTTGGACCGGGCCCAGTCGCCATACCGTTCGTCGTCGGCCGAATCCCCCCAAGCGGTGTAGAGCCCGAAGTAGATCTCGTCCTCCACCCCGTAGACCATCTCGGCGCGGTCCGCAGACGGCTTCCAGCCGGCGAAAACAAAATGCGACGGATGTGGCGGCAAGGTGTCGATGATGGCGCGGATACCCGGCAGCAGTTCTTCTGCCGAAGCTGAGGTGAACATATTGTCGACGCTATATCGTTGGCCCTCGAGGGTATTTCATCATCACTGCGGCGTACCAGTTCGCCAGAGTCGTCGGCAGGTAGGGAAGGTTCGCGATCGCCTGGTCGATCACCGGGCAGGTGCCGAGGATCGCAAGGGCTTTCGCGGCCTCTTCGTCGGAGTCGGCGAACACCGGCGATGCGATCGCGATGGTCGCCACGTCGGGCCCGACTTCCGGGGCGTTGCGCGAAGTGAGGATCTGCAGTTCGACCCGGTCGTCGACCTCGCCGCTGATCGACCGGCCCCAGCTGAACACCTCGTCGGCGACCTCGATCGGATACATGTACAAGCAGGTGCCCAGGACCGCCGGCCGCGGATGCAGTCGCAACGTGAAAGAGGTGACCACACCGAAGAATCCGGGTCCGCTGCCGCGGGCCGCCCAGTACAGGTCGGGATGATGCTGCGGATCGCAGTAGACCTTGTCGCCCTCGGCGGTGACGACCTCCAACCCGAGCACACTTTCGCATGCCGGCCCGACCACCTTGCTGTTCCACCCGTACCCACCCTGCAGCAGATACCCGCCGAGGCGGATGCCTTCGCAGTGACCCGCCGGGAAGAACAGGCGCTGGGCGTCGAGAGTCGGTCGCAAAGGCGCTGGCGATCACGCCCGGACCGACGCGGGCGGTCATCGCGTCGGCGTTGATGCGGCAGTGATCGAGACGGCTGACGTCGAGCAGCATGCCGCCGTCACGCAAATGGCTTGCCGTCCAGCTGTGTCCGCCGGAACGAATGCCGACCCGGTAGCCCTGCGCACGCGCATAGCGGATCGCGACGACAACGTCGTCAGCATCGCAGGCTTGCACGATCACATCGGGAAAGCGTTGCGGCAGAATGCCGTTCCACACCGTCGTCGCGGCGGGCTGCCTCGTATCCGTCTACACCGCGGTAGAAGAATCGCTTTGCGGTGAGTAGTGCCATTGGTTCCCCTTCGTCATGGCCGACAGGTAGTCCGCGATCCGAGCCGGCCAACGGCGTCGCCGCCAGCCGGATCGCCCGCAGCGGGCCGTTGGGCGGAATGCCGTGACCGATCGCGAACATCCCGTCGCCGAGATCCGAGGAAAAGCCGCCGCGGGGATTGCCGTGATCGTCGAGAACGCCGAGATGGCCGACCAGACCGCCGAGGTCGGGATCGAAGCCGGTTGCCGCGATGATCGCGTCGGGTGCGATCGTGGTGCCGTCGGCCAGGATCACCCGGTTGGTCTCGAGCGACGTGACCGCGGCAACCACGTCGATCCGGCCGGCCCGCACGACGCTGACCAACTCGTCGGCGAGCGTCGGAATTCGGCCGCGGGTCTCCACCGTCGCCTTCAGCCCCAGCGGTGGCCGGCCGAAGCCGTAGGGCGAAAGATCGCCCAGCAGAAATCGATTCAGCCGCGCGATCACCGGATCGACCAACCGTGCGGGTACGCGCGCGAACAGCTCGAGGAAGACGTCCGACGGTATCGGCCCGATGGCGCGGCGAACCAGGTGCGGTGGGGTGCGCACCGCCAGCCAGACCTTGCGGGCACCGCCCTCGGCCAACTGCACCGCGATGTCGGCAGCCGAATTGCCCGAACCCACCACGAGCACATCGCGGCCGCGGAACGGCCACGCATTGCGGAAGTCCACGGAGTGCACCAGGTCGCCGGTGAATCGGTCGAGACCGGGCCACGGCGGGATGGCGGGCGTGCGATAGCGGCCGGTGGCCAGCACCACCGCGGGCGCTTGCACGTCGCCAAGCGACGTGTCGGCCCGCCAGCATCCGTCGACCCGGTCGATCCGGTTCACCTCGCAGCCCAGCGCGAGCGTGATGTTCTGCCGCCGCACGTAGCTGTCGAAGTACCCGACCATGTCGTCTTTGGTCGGCCAACGGCCGGAGCGCAGCGGGATCCGTTGCCCGGGCAGATGCGACATGAACCCGTTGGTGTTCAGCCGAAAATCGTCATAGCGGTTGCGCCACGACATCGCGGGAGCACTGGCCTTTTCCACGACCAGTGCCGAGATCGCATGGCGATGCCCGAGCTCGCGCGCAACGGCCAGGCCGGCAGGCCCGGCTCCCACCACAATGACGTCCTGCACTCCGATGACACGAATGCCGACGCGCATCTGGTTCACCGGCAGATGGGTTTGAACCGAACTGCCGTGTACACCGTGTCCCTGGTATGTCGAGGAAGCACCGGGTGGTCGACCACATCGTCGAGCATCTTGCACGGACCGGAGTCGAATACATCTTCGGCGTCGACGGTGCCAACATCGAGGACCTATACGACGCGGCCTATTTTCAGCGCGACATCACGGCCGTACTGGCCAAGCATGAGTTCTCCGCCGCGACGATGGCCGACGGCTACAGCCGCAGCGGCGTCGGGCTGGGCGTGGTGGCCGCGACGTCCGGTGGGGGAGCGCTGAATCTTGTTCCGGGTCTTGGTGAATCGTTTGCCAGCCGGATTCCGGTGTTGGCACTGGTCGGTCAGCCGGCGACCACGATGGACGGGCAGGGTAGCTTTCAGGACACCAGCGGACGCAACGGCTCGCTGAACGCCGAGGCGTTGTTCTCCCAGATATCGGTGTATTGCAAACGAGTGCGCAACGCCGCGGACATCGTCTCGGTGTTGCCTGACGCGATCGCCGCGGCGCACACCGGTGGCCCAGCAGTGTTGCTGTTGCCCAAAGACATCCAACAGACCGTCATCAACCGCGGATGCTCGCTGGACGTCGGCCGGCAGCGGTCGGTCGGCGATCCGCACCCGATCGTGCGTGCGCTGCGTCGGGTGACCGGACCGGTCACGATCATCGCCGGCGAGCAGGTTGCCCGCGACGACGCGCGCGCCGAACTGGCGGAGCTTCGGGGGGTGCTTCGCGCCCGCGTGGCATGCGTGCCGGACGCGAAGGACGTCGCGGGCACGCCCGGGTTCGGGTCGTCGTCGGCGCTGGGAGTGACCGGTGTGATGGGCCACCCGGGTGTGGCTCAGGCCGTGCGGGACAGCGGTCTGTGCCTGGTGGTGGGCACCCGGCTATCGGTGACAGCCCGAGCCGGTCTCGACGAAGCGCTGGCCGCGGTGCCGACGATGTCCATCGGGTCAGCACCGCCCTACCTTGCCTGCACCCACGTCCACACCGACGATCTACGGACGTCGCTGCGGATGCTGACCGACGCGCTGGCCGGCGCGGGCCGTCCCGCCGGGCTTCGGGTGCCGGACCGGATCACCCACACCGAACTCACGCCGCCGCCCTTCGAGGGTCCCGGCGTCCGCTACCGCGACGCGATGAACGAACTGGACGACGTGCTGCCGGCCGGGGTGGACATCGTCGTCGACGCCGGAAACACCGGCGCATCAGCAGTTCACTACCTGCCGGTGCGCCGTCGCGGCCGGTTCGCAGTCGCCCTTGGTATGGGCGGCATGGGCTACAGCTTTGGAGCCGGTATCGGAATGGCGTTCGCCCGCAAGAAAGCTCGCGGCGCGAGCGGTCGAGTGGTGGTGATCGCCGGGGACGGCGCGTTCTTCATGCACGGCATGGAGGTGCACACCGCAGTGCACTACCGGCTTCCGGTGACGTTCGTGTTGCTCAACAACAACGCACACGCGATGTGTGTGACCCGCGAGCAGCTCTACTACAACGACTTCTACAGCTACAACCGTTTCTCGCCCAGCCATCTCGGTGCCGGCTTGGCCGCGATGTTCCCCAAGCTGACGTCAACCGATGTCAGTGACACCGCGGGACTGGCCGCGGCAGTGCGTGCCTCGCTCGACCTCGACGGCCCGTCGGTGGTCAGCGTCGAATGTGCCGCTGACGAGATCCCGCCTTTTGCGCCGTTTCTCGGTGAGTTTGTAACCAAACACCCTACTAATCAACATGTTTCAACTCGCACAGGAGGATCACGCCCATGTCGCTGCAAGCGCTTGACGATATCGCCACCCACACCGGGACCACCGAGCCGATTCACGGCGTGGTCCGCATCGAGACCACGCCGCTCGAGGACACCGCCGCCACCTTTTTCACCCAGCTGCGCTCGGCATATCCGCACCAGGAGGTGTTCGGTCAGTACTGCACGGTCAACGACTATGTCGACTGCCCACCGGACGAGCTGTTCGCATATCTTTCCGACACCCGCAGCCTGGAGGAGTGGACCTACACGCTGCGTGACTTCACCCCGACCGACGAACCGGGACTGTGGCTGGCCTACGACAGGTTGCTGCCGGACACCACGATCTACACCCGCACCTTCGCCAACTCCCAAGCCCGCACCGTCGACTACCACTGCGCCTGGGACCAGGGCAAGCACCTGTGGATGATCTACGTGATGCGGGTCCTCGACGCGCAAGTGGTGCTGGGTAAGCCGGGTTCTGTTGTGCTGTGGACGAATTGCCGTCATCCGTTCTACGACAGCAACCCCTATCCCGAGACGGCCCCGGCGGGACGCACCGGCTGGGTGGGCGACTTCTGGGACCTGTTCGGTCCGGGTCACACGCTGGAGTTGAACAACCTCAAGAGCATCGCCGAGTACCGCCACCACAACGGACTGCCGGTCACCCCGGCGTGGATGAAATGACGAGCCGTCCTGACGTCAGCCTCATCGACGTCGCGAGCTATCTGCCCGGTGAGCCGATCGGTGCGGATTACTACGCCGAGTTCGCCGCATCCGACGAATTACGCGACAACCTCATGTTCCGCGCGCCCACATTCCGTCATCACGTCGGACCGGACGAGACCGCGATCGACATGGTCGAGCGTGCGGCGCAGGGGCTGATCGAGCGGCACGGTCGCGACGTCATCGAAAACGTCGACGTTCTGATCACCCACACCCAGTTGCCGGACGTGCCGTTCTATGGTGCCGGCGGTGGAATAGCGCATCGTCTCGGCATGCATCCGAACTGGGTGCTCGATCTACACAACGGCGGATGTGCGGCATTCGTATTGGCGCTCAACGTGGCCCGTCGGTTGCTCGCATCCGGTGAGGGGCACACCGCCCTGATCGCGATCGCACAGAATACGGCGGGGCAGGTCTTCGACCAACCGGGCGTACGTCGCAAGGCGCAGTCGTCCGTTCCTGGTGACGGTGCCGCGGTGGGTCTGGTGACATTGTCGGACCAGTCGCCGATTCTCGACATCGAATGCCGCACCTACGGCGAATACGCGGGCGACATGACGATTGCCATGGAACCGCCCCGCAAGTACTGGGAGGCGGGGCCCGGCGAGGGTTCGATCGGTTTCACCGAAACCAAGATCGCCAAGGTGCTGGCCCGCGGTAACCGTCAGGTCCCCGAGGTGGCGTACGCGGTGTGTGACCGAATCGGGCTCAAAGCCAAAGACATTGATCTACTCGTCACCAACCAGCCGAACCGGATCTTCCTGCGCAACTGGCGGGAGGCACTCGAGGTGCCTGAGGAACGCCACCGCGACACCTTTGACGAATGCGGCAACCTGTTCGGCGCCGGGATCCCGATCAACCTGGATCGCGCCATCTCCGGGGGTCAACTCAAGACCGGCGACGTGATCATGATGGCGGCGTTCGCGCACGCCGGTGACTTCGCCGGCGCCGCCGCGGTGCGCTGGGGCGGTCGGAACTGATGGCCGAGCCGGCGTTCGGCACCTCGATAGCGGCCGAGATCACTACCTCGCTCCCGCAGGGCATCGACTCATTCGCGCTGTCGCTCAACGAAAGCCCGTTTCCGCCACTGCCTGCAGTGCGATCGGCACTGGTGCGCTGCCTCGACGCGGCCAACCGCTATCCGGAATTCCTGCCCGGGCAGCTGCGACGGATGATCGCGGACCGGATCGGGCTGCACGACGACCAGGTGGTGCTCGGAACGGGTGCCTCCGGGGTGGCGATGCAGGTCCTGCACGCGGTCACCCGGCCCGGCGACCGGATCGTGTTGAGCACACCGACATTCGACGGCTACCCGATCTTCGCGAAGATGGCCCGGCTGACGCCGGTCACCGTTGCGCTCGATCGGTACGGCTATCAAGACCTGGTGGCCATGGCTGAAGCCGCGGCCGACGCGAAGGTGGTGGTGTTGTGTCGCCCGCACAATCCAACCGGGACGTTGGAGCCGCTCTCCTCAGTCGAGTGGTTCTTGAACCAGATCTCTCCTGACACCGTCGTGCTTCTTGACGAGGCATACATCGAGTTCGTCGCCGCGCGGTACCGGATCGACGGCCCGGAGCTGGTCCGCCGCTTCCCGAATGTCGTTGTGCTGCGCACGTTCTCCAAGGCGTACGGACTCGCGGGGCTGCGGATCGGCTACGGATTCGCCGCACCCGAGCTGGCGGCGAAGCTGTCGACCATGCAGTTGCCCTTCGGCATGAGCAACCTCAGCGTGGCTGCCGTCGCCGCCTCGTATGACGCCGAAAAGCAGCTTGCGCAGCGCATTCGCCAGATCGTCAGTGAGCGCAACCATCTGCGGCTGCGTCTGATGGCGATGGGTATTTACAGCATGGACTCGCACGCCAATTTCGTGTACCTGCCGATGGCGCAGCGGCCCTGGCAGGAAGTGTTCGCCCAGGGTGGCCTGCAGGTCCGTTGTTACCCCGACGGCGGCGCGCGTATCACGGTCGGCGAACTACCGTCGACGCTCGCGGTGCTGTCCGCGGTGGAAAAGTCACTCGCCTAGGGCTACTAACGGTCGCGGGTGGCCGGTTGCTGGTAAGAAAAGGGGCGTGGCCCCATCCAATGACCGCGGGCAGTCCGACAACCGCGACCCGATCGCCGTCGCCCGCTCGAATTGGGAACGCGCCGGATGGGGCGGGGTCGCCGAAGGCATGGTGGCGGTGACGTCGGTGATGCGGGCCCACCAGATTCTGCTGGCCCGCGTCGAAAATGCCCTGCGGCCTTACGATTTGAGTTTTTCCCGGTTCGAGTTGTTGCGCCTGCTGGCGTTCAGCCGCAGCGGGGCGTTGCCGATCACCAAGGCCTCCGACCGATTGCAGGTGCATGTCACCAGCGTCACGCACGCCATCCGCCGACTCGAGGCCAACAAACTGGTGCAACGGGTGCCTCATCCGACCGACGGGCGAACCACGCTGGTGCAGATCACCGATCTGGGCCGCTCGACCGTCGAGGACGCCACCGTCACGCTCAACGAGCAGGTGTTCGCCGATATCGGGATCTCGGATCGCGAGTCGCAGGCGCTGGTGTCGTCCATCGAGACACTTCGGCAGAACGCCGGCGACTTCTAGTCGATCAGCGACGGCACCGGAATCGTCGCGGTGACCGTCGTCCCGGATCCGGGCCGCGATCGAATGTTCAGCCTGCCGCCGACCAACTCGGCACGTTCGGCCATCGACAGCACACCGTAGCCGCCCATCTCGTCGCTGCCGAGTGGATTCTCGAAAGTATCGAAACCTATTCCGTTGTCCGCGATTTCGAGTCGCGCGATGTCTTCTGCGTCGACTGCGAATCTCAGTCGCGCCACCGAGGCTCCTGCGTGCTTGACGATGTTCTGCAGGCCTTCCTGGGCGATCCGGTACAACGCGATCTCGATGTGCTCGGGCAGCCGGACATCGGCCAGGTCGAGTTCGGTGTCCAGGTGCGGTATCGAGCGGGCGAGGCTGGCCAGCCCGCCGGCCAGACCCAGGTCGTCGAGCACCGGCGGGCGCAGCCCGCTGATCGCCACCCGGGCTTCGTCCAACGTCAGGCCGACCATCGCGCGGGCTTCGGCGAGTTGGCTGGAGGCTTCGGCGGGGTCGCTGCCGACGGCCCGCGCGGCTGCGTCCAGACGGTAGGACAACGTGATCAGACGCTGCGAGATGCCGTCGTGGATATCGCCGGCGACCCGTCGACGTTCGATCTCCTGGGCCTCGATCACCTGCTCGACGAACAGCTCATGTGCCCGCTCCCTGGCCACCAACTGCCGGTGCAACCGCGCCTGGTGCATGGCGCCGGCGATGAGGCGGCCGATGACGCGCAGGAGTTCGACGTCGCCGTCGGTGAATTCGCGGCGCGCGACCGTGTGCACGTTGAGCACGCCGACCAGACCACCGGGATCGGTTTCCATCGGCATCGACACCATCGAGGTGAAGTCGCGTCCACGCAGCGACTCGATCGGCAGGTAACGGGGATCGGCTTCCTTGTCGTCGGTGATGACGACGGGTTGGCGATGCCGGGCCACCCAGCCGGAGATGCCGGATCCCAACGGCAGCCGGATCTTTCCCACCGAGGCGTCGAACGGCGGCGTCGCTCCGGCGAGGGTCAGCGACCGGTCACTGTCGTCGAGGACATGCACGAAACACACGTCGGCGCCGGTGGCCGCAGTGATCATCCGCGCAGCGGCGGCGGCCAAGGGCTCGACCCCGGGTCCGCTGGAGGCGGCGGTGATGAGTTCGCGCAGCAACGCCAATTCACGATCGGCGTCGACGAGGTCGTGCACCGCGTTCGACCCGCGGGCTCCGCTGTCGGGCGACGCGGTCACCAGAGCGTGCTCACTGGTAAATGCCTTCGCGCAGAGCGGTTGCCACCGCGCCGGTGCGGTCGTTGACGCCGAGCTTCCGGTAGATCGCCCGCAGGTGACTCTTGACCGTCTCCTCGCCGATGACCAGCTTGTTGGCGATCCCGCGGTTGGACAGCCCGTTGACCGTGCAGGAGAGAATCTCGCTCTCGCGCTGCGTCAGCCCTTGCCTGGCGCCCGGCCAGAATTCGTCCCGCTGCATCCGGGCCGCGGTGTCGGCCGCGCGCGCGGCCATCCCCGGGTCGATCACGGTTTCGCCCCGATGCGCCAACTCCAGCTGACGCACCAGCTCGTCACTGTTGATGCTTTTCAGCAGATAGCCGCTGGCTCCGACCCGCAATGCCTGAAAGAGATACTGCTCGTCGTCGTAGACCGACAGCATCACGACTGTGCGGTCCGCCTCGCGCTCGCGCAGCATCTTGCACAGGTCGAGCCCGCTGGAGCCCTGCATGCGCACATCGCACAACACGACGTCGGGTTGCAGCTCGTCGACGACCTCGACGGCACGCTCGACGCCGACTGCCTGGCCGACCACCTGGACCCGGTCCTTGAAGGAGGTCAGCATCGCTTTGAGGCCCTCGATGACCATTTCGTGGTCATCGACGAGGACCAGACGTACCGGCATGGCAACACCCTAGGCAAGTTGATCACCGGAATCCCCCTAATGGGGGAGGCTAGGCCGCGCCGATTCGGGGCACCCTGTCTGGCGTGCGAGCCAAGATGCAGACTCGTCCTGCCCGGACGTTCTGGTGGGACCGGGAATCACCGACCGAAGCCGATGTCCTGCGTGCGGTGATCTTCGATGCCGATTCTGTGCTGGCTCACATCGAGCGCGACTGCGATGTGGCGGCCAGGACTGACCTGATCGATTCGGTGATGAGTCTCTTCGTCGCCGGTATCTGGGTAAGTGTGGTGAGTGCCGGTTCGCGGACGCAGGTCGAGACGTTGGTGCGGCAACTTCTCGGCGACGGGCTGGTCGAGACCATCGTGACCATCGACGACCTACCCGAGCCCGATGCGGAGCTGGCCCGGGGTGGCGAGTTGTACCGGCTGGCGTTGTGGGAGATGGGAATAACGCGCGCGGTGCGTTGGCCGTCACAGGATCCGGAGCCGGCTTGCGTTCTTCGGCGGCCGCGGGACTACCGACGGTGGTCGTTGACGAGGTGTCGGCGGCCAGTTGCCAGCAGGCGCACCGGCGCTGGTGGATTCGGACAGGCCGTCTAGCGCTCTATCCGCGCAGCGTTTCGATGATCGCGCTGAAGTCCTTGTCGGCGTTGGTGGTTGCGAACTTGGCGTAGATGTCTGCGGCGTGGCTGCCCAATGGCGCGGCAGAGCCGGTCGAGGTGACCGCATCCATCGCCAACCCGAGGTCCTTGTTCATCAGCGCGGTGGCGAAGCCGGGCTTGAAGTCGTTGTTGGCCGGCGATGTCGGCACCGGCCCGGGCACCGGGCAGTTGGTGTGCACGGCCCAACAGTTTCCGGTCGCGCCGGTGATCACGTCGAACAGCGCCTGCGCCGACAACCCGAGCTTTTCGGCAAGCACGAACGCTTCGCCGATGGCGATCTGATGTACGGCCAGCACCATGTTGTTGCAGACCTTGGCGGCCTGGCCGGCGCCGGCGTCGCCGCAGTGAATGATCTTGCCCGCCATCGGTTCCAGCACCGGGCGGGCGCGCTCCAGGGCAGCGTCCTCGCCGCCGACCATGAAGGCCAGGGTTCCCGCGACCGCACCTTTGACCCCACCGGAGACGGGCGCGTCGAGCTGGGCCACGCCGTGCGAGGCCGCCAATGCGTGAACCTCGCGGGCGTCGTCGACGGAAATGGTTGAGCTATCGATGAATAACGTGCTCGCCGCCGGCGGCGGGCAGCAGCTCGGCGTAGGAACGCTTCACCGCATCGCCGTGCGGCAGCATCGTGATGACGACGTCAGCTCCGGTCACGGCTTCGGGTCCGCTGTCGAATACCGCGACACCGTTGCCGATCGCGGCCTCGACTGCGGCGGGCACCGGGTCGAAACCCCGCACGGTGTGGCCGGCGGCGACCAGATTCGTCGACATCGGACCGCCCATGTGGCCAAGCCCCAAAAACGCCACGGTTGACATCTGCTCTGGCCCTCCTAGGCGCTGGCGCGGACCCGGGCGGCTTCAGCTCGGCCGATGACCACCCGCATGATTTCGTTGGTTCCCTCGAGGATGCGGTGCACCCTCAGATCGCGCACGATCTTCTCCAGACCGTACTCGCGAAGGTAGCCGTAGCCGCCGTGCAGTTGCAGGGCCCTGTCCGCGACGTCGAAACACGAGTCGGTGACATAGCGTTTGGCCATCGCGCACAGTTCCACTTTGTCGTCGTCATCGCCGTCCAGCGCGGCGGCCGCCCGCCACAGCATCAACCGCGATGTCTCCAGCGCGGTGGCCATGTCGGCCAGGGTGAAGCGAATGGTGGGCTCGTCGAGCAGGGGAGCCCCGAACGCTTCGCGATGTGCGACGTAGGTTGCGGCTTTGTCGTAGGCGGACTGCGCGCCGCCCAGCGAGCAGGCTGCGATGTTGAGCCGGCCACCGTTGAGGCCGTTCATCGCGATGCCGAAGCCGCCGCCCTCGCCGTCGGTGCCGCCGAGCATCGCGTCGGCCGGCACTCGCACCCCGTCGAGAATCACCTGCGCGGTCGGCTGCGCGTTCCAGCCCATCTTCTCTTCGTGCGCACCGAAACTCAGTCCTGCTGAGTCCCTTTTCGACGATGAACGCCGAGATTCCGCGCGGACCGGGCTTTTCGGTGCCGCCGGTCCTCGCCATCACCACGTACACGTCCGAAGTTCCGGCGCCCGAGATGAACTGCTTGACGCCGTCGAGGACGTAGTCTGCGCCTTTCTCGGAGCCTTGCTTGACCGCCTTGGTGCTCAACGCGGCGGCGTCCGAGCCGGCGCCGGGCTCGGTCAGGCAGTAGCTGGCGATGGCTTCCATCGAGGCCAGCCGCGGCACCCAGTCCTTGCGCTGTTCGTCGGTACCGAAGGCGTCGACCATCCAGGCGCACATGTTGTGGATCGACAGAAATGCCGCAGTCGTCGGGTCGGCCGGCGGCGAGCTGCTCGAAGATCCGCACCCCGTCGAGGCGGCGCAGGCCGCTGCCGCCCACGTCGTCCCGACAGTAGATCGCCGCCATCCCCAGGCCGGCTGCCTCCCGCAGCTCGTCGATCGGAAAATGCTGTGCGGCATCCCATTCCAGTGCGTACGGGGCGAGCTTCTTGGCGGCGAACGCGGCGGCCGTCTCAGTGATGACCCGTTCGTCGTCGTCCAAGCCGAAAAATTGCATCGCCGGGCTAATTCATCGTCGGGATGCTGAATTCGGCTCCGTCTTTGATGCCCGACGGCCAGCGTTGGGTGACGGTCTTGACCTTTGTGTAGAACTGGATCGACGCGGGGCCGTGCTGATTGAGGTCGCCGAAGCCGGACCGCTTCCAGCCGCCAAAGGTGTGGTACGCCACCGGCACCGGGATCGGCACGTTGACGCCGACCATGCCCACTTGCACGCGGGACACGAAGTCGCGGGCAGCATCGCCGTCGCGGGTGAAAATCGCCACCCCGTTGCCGTATTCGTGCTCGGTGGGCAACCGGAGGGCCTCTTCGTAGTCGTGAGCCCGCACGATGCACAGCACCGGGCCGAAGATCTCGTCGGTGTAGATCGACATGTCGGTCGTGACGTTGTCGAACAGGGTAGGGCCGATGAAGAAGCCCTTCTCCAAGCTGTTGTCGTCGAAGGTCAACTCGTCGGTGGTGCGCTCGCGGCCATCGACGACCAGGTCGGCGCCGGCATCGACGCCTTGGCCGATGTAGTCGCGCACCCGCTTGAGCGCGGCCTCGGTGACCAGTGGGCCGTAGTCGGCCTTCGGGTCCAGGCTGTGTCCGACGCGCAACTGGTTGATGCGCTCAACAAGCCTGTTGCGCAACCGGTTTGCCGTCTCTTCGCCGACGGGCACCGCGACGCTGATCGCCATGCACCGCTCTCCGGCGCTGCCGTAGCCGGCGCCGATCAGCGCGTCGACCGCCTGGTCCAGGTCGGCGTCCGGAAGGATGACCATGTGGTTCTTCGCGCCGCCGAAGCATTGTGACCGTTTGCCGTTGGCGGCCGACGTCTCATAGATGTACTGGGCGATGTCGGAGCTGCCGACGAAGCCGACAGCCTGGATGTCGGGGTGGTGCAGGATGGCGTCGACGGCTTCCTTGTCGCCCTGGACCACCTGGAACACACCCGCGGGCAGACCGGCCTCTCCGAACAGCTCGGCCAGGCGCAGCGGCACCGATGGGTCGCGCTCAGAAGGCTTGAGAATGAAGGCATTTCCGCACGCCAGTGCGGGCCCGGCCTTCCACAGCGGGATCATCGCGGGGAAGTTGAATGGCGTGATGCCGGCGACCACGCCGAGCGGCTGGCGGAGCGAGTAGACGTCGATGCCCGTGCCGGCGCCCTCGGTGAACTCACCTTTGAGCAAATGCGGGATACCGATGGCGAACTCGATGACCTCGATCCCGCGCTGAATGTCGCCCTTGGAGTCCGGCACCGTCTTGCCGTGTTCGATGCTGAGCAGTTCGGCTAATTCTTCCAGGTTGGCGTTGACCAGCTCGACGAATTTCATCATCACGCGCGCGCGGCGCTGCGGGTTGAACGCGGCCCACTCCTTCTGCGCCTTCTTAGCCGAAGTCACCGCGGTGTCGACGTCGGCAGCCGACGCCAGCAGGACCTGCGCCTGCACCTGCCCGGTGCTCGGGTTGAGCACGTCCGCGGTCCGGGTGGATGCGAGGTTGCTGCGGCGTCCGTCGATGAAATGCGGAATCTTCTGAGTCATGGTGTCCCTCGGACATAGAAAATAAGCGGGGTGTTTACTAGGACATCCTAGTAACTGCCGCGAATGCTGGCAAGCGGCCACCGGACACCGTGCTGCGTTATCGTCGCCGTCGTGGAGGGTCCTCGCAGGTACCGCCCCTCGTCAGCGCTGGCCGACGTGCTCTGGGCGCCCGGTTCGGTACTGCTTTACGACGTCGTCGGTACGGCGCTGTTGGAGGCGCCTTTCTCGGCGGCCACCTTGGCGTACATGGAAAAGCTCGGTGCACCATGGGTTTTCAGCAGCGACACACCGGCGGCTATGGTCGAGGGCCGAGGCTGGACTGCGACCGTCACCGATATGGCCGTGCCCGGCCAGTAATGGAAACGCTGGGCACACCCGCCGGTTCCGGCTGATGTACCCAACGCACCGCGTGGTCATTTCGTCGAGGCCCGCAAGGCCTAGCCGCCGCCTCCGCCTCCACCGCCGGGGCCCTTCATGACGGTGGTCTCGTCTTCTCCGGTGCCCTTACCCGGGGCGTTGCCCTTGATGTACTTCTTGCCGGGCTCGTGTTCGTCCTCGAGTTGCTTCGGGCAGTACGCCTTCGCCGAGATCGTCGCGAATTGAGCGGCGCCGCTCTCGGTGAGGGACGGGTTGCTCTCCTGCAGGTGCTGGATCAGGTGCAGGCCGCCCATGCCGTTGTGGAGCGCTCCGCACACTGCCTGGCCGGCGCTGACGGCCTGGGCCGGGTCGGAAAAGCCGATTCCCACTTTTTTCAGGTCAGAAAGAAAAGCGGGGTTGTTGTCGTCGGTGGCCGGCTCGTCAACGCCAGGTTCGGCGTATGCCGGCGCGGCGAGCATGAGACCCAGCGATACGCCCAGAATGGCGAACAGCGATTTCATCGATCCTCCTTATCCGGTCTCGGTCGCGGCTTTCGCGACCGCAGCGGTGGCCTTGCCATCCGTCAGATGCACGGCGTGAATTCCCGGCTTGGTCGACAGCTTGGCGACCAGCTCGTCAAGACCGGCTTCGTCGACGTTCCAGTGCTGCACGTCATCCGGCGACTCCTGCAGCTTCGCGATGACCTTGTCGAGCGGGATCGGTCCCTTCGACCGCGCGGGCGCGGTCACCTTGGCCCGCACACCCGCCGAGCTGACGACGCGGGAGGCCGGGCTGCCCAACGCGCCACCGGCCAGGCTGCCGAGGCTGGCCTGGTTCATCGCGCTCAGCGGAATCTCCATCGTCGGAGCTGCGGTCGCGGCAAAAGCGCCGTCCGGCAACGACGTAGCCGCAAGCCGGATCGCGGGCGTGGCACCGGCCCAGCTGGGTGGCACCGACAACTTGCCCACCGTGTGTGCGCTGCCCAGCGCCGCTGATGCCGCCTTGGCCCCGATTCCCAGGCCGCCGAGATGCCCCGGTGAGGACAATCCGGCGCCCAGCGAGCCGAGTCCGATTCCGTGGCTCCACGGCTGGTAGATGAAGAAGTTCTTCCACTGGGAGATTCCGAGGCTGGTCGTGCTGTTGACGACGTTGGTGTACGTCGCCTGGCTGCCGACGCTGTTCAGCAAACTCAGCCCGCCCTGGTAGGCCGAAGACAGGCTCGAGCCTCCCGGAATGAGGCCCAACCCATTGGTGAAGAAGTTGGTGTAGGTGCTGTTGAAGCTGGTCAAGGCCTTTGAGAACGAGTTCACGTCGGTCTCGAGTTGGGCGAGGATGCCCGTGGGATCCAACGGGTCCGCTGCGGCGGCCTGTGCGGTCGAGGCCGCCTGTGCTGCCGTCCCGTTGTTGTTGGTGGTTTGCGGCGCCTCGGTGAAGGAGCCCAATCCGGTGGTGGCGGCCTGCGACGAACCCGCGTACCCGGTAATGGCCGCGACGTCCTGGGCCCAGAACTGCGCGTATTCGGCCTCTAGGGCCGCGATCGCCGCGTTGTACTGCCCAAAGATGTTGGCCGGCACCAGTTGTAGGAGCTGCGTCCGGTTGGCCACGATCTCGGCCGGTGGCACGGTCGCCGCCAACGCGGTCTCGTAGGCGCTGGCCGCGGCCTTGGCCTGACCGGCGGTCTGCTCAGCCTGTCCTGCCGTCGTCCCCAACCACGCCACGTACGGCGCGGCGGCCGCTGCGGCGGCCTCTGCTGACGGACCGGTCCAGTCGCCACCGACCAGGCTCGAAATCGTCGACTGGAACTGTGTCGCGGTTGACTGCAATTCGCCGGCCAGGGCGTCCCAGGCTGCCGCGGCAGCTGTCAGGGACTCAGCTCCCGGGCCCGTGTAGATCTTCGCGGAGATGAGCTCCGGCGGTTGTGCTGCGAAATCGAAAACCATTGTCAGCTCTCCTTATTCCGCGCTTGCCGGGATGACGATGATGGTGGCGGTGGTGGCGATTTCATCGGTGGCCACCGCGCCGGGAACGCGGTAGCCCTGGCCGACGGCCGCACGGGTAGCGGTACCCCCGATGGCGCGACCGGCCAGGCTGGACAGCGCCGTCTGGCCGAACATGCCGGGCTGAGCGAGCCCCATTTCGGGGGCAGCGTCGACCGCGGAGGCTTCCATCTCGGCGGCGACCGAGCGGATGGCCGGAGTAGCGGCGGCCCAGTTCTGCGGAACCGACAGCGAACCGATGTAGCCGGCCCGGCCGACCGATGCCAACGTTTCGGCGCTGCCCGCACCGGTATAGGAGCCGCTCAGCAGTCCGCTGTGCAGCAGCGGCGACAGCGCCCCGGTGATGGGGGTCGGGTGAATGAGTGGCCCGATGCCCTGAATGCCGACACCGAGGTTCGGGATACTGACGGAGGCCTGGTAGAAGCTCCTGATGAAGCCGGAGGTGAACCCCAGCGGGGTGAACGGCCCGGCGAGGAAGGTGCTGATGCTGCCGTTCAACGCAGTGAACAGCCCGCCGAGGCTGCTCAACCCGCCCGTCACCGATGTCGGCAGCGTCCCCGTGATTCCCAATGAGCCGATGAACGCGGTCTCCGCAGTCGTCAACTGCGTGGCGAAGCCGGTGATGTCGGTGTTCAGTGTCGTCAGCTGGGTGTTCAGCTGCGTCAGGAACGCCAGAATGTCGCTGGTCGAGTCAGCGGACGAGGCGGCGGCCGATTGGGCCGTCGACGCCGCCTGGGTCGCTTGGCCGCTGTCGGTGGTGGTCGCCGGGGCGGCGGTGAACGGCGTCAGCTGACTCGCGGTCGTGGCAGCCCCGGCGTACGCGTACATCGCGCCGGCGTCCTGGGCCCAGAATTCGGCGTAGGTCGCCTCGGTCGCGGCGATCGCCGGGGTGTTGATACCCAGGAAGTTCGTGGCAACCAGCGCGGCCAGCAGCGCCCGGTTCGCCGCGATCACCGGCGGCGGGATGCTGGCGGCGAATGCGGCTTCGTAAGAGGCCGCCGCGGCCTGCGCCTGAGCCGCCGTTTGCTCGGCCTGGGCGGCGGTAGTGCTCAGCCACTCGGTGTAGGGCGCTGCCGCGCCGGCCGCAGCCGTCGACGACGGTCCCGTCCAGTTCGAGCCCAGTTCGGTGATCGTGGATGCGTAGCCGGCTGCCGTGGTTTGCAGCTCGCTCGCCAACGCATTCCAGGCGGTCGAGGCCGCCAGCAGGGGCGCAGAACCCGGTCCCGTATAGATCTTGCCGGAGTTGACCTCCGGCGGTAGCGCTCCAAAATCGAAAACCATCCGTGTCCCTCGCTCCGGGTGTGTGGTCATCAATGCGAGGCGCTTGCCCAGCGCCGCGCGGTGATTGGCTTTACGAAGCGCCCGTCGACAGCTGGTGAATCAGTACCTAGTGGCTGGCAGCTGCCTGGATCTTTTCGCAGTTCGGAGGTTAGTCAGATTCAGGAAAACCCGACTCGCGCCGACGCCGTACGGCCGCCCGCGCAGAGTTGTTCAATCCGCATATCAGGGGCATGGCGACGTCCAGAATCAGGCCTGAAAACTGCCTGTGAGCTGCATTAATCATGAGCTCACCGAGGGACACCCGGCCGGCTGGCCAGAGTGAACGGTCGGTGGCCCAGATTAAAAATCTGGGTATCCAAAATGCCGGACATGGCCGGGGGATATTGATGGCGTTTATGTGCGGGAAGATTCTTTCCTCGCCACGGCGCATCCCTGCCAGCGGCGGGACCCCTCCGAGTTGGCGTTTCCGCACGTCGGGGGGTGTATCCGGCGGCTGGTCACCGGCCTGTGGCGGGCGACACCGTGTCCGATTCTGGACCCATCCCGGACTCGTCCGGCATAGTTAGTCCTACAGTTTCGTCACAAGCCACGGTTACCCACTTCGCGTTTCCGCGGAGTTCGCACCTGAGGAGACATTCCATGTCATTCGTGACCACCCAACCCGAGGCACTGAGCTCGGCGGCAACGGCCCTCGGCGGCATCGGTTCGTCGTTCAGTGCCCAGAACGCTGCCGCTGCCGCGCCGACCACCGGGGTAGTGCCTGCCGCGGCCGACGAGGTGTCGGCTCTGACCGCCGCGCAGTTCGCCGCGCACGCACAGCTGTACCAGGCCGTCGCCGCCCAAGCCGCAGCCATCCACGAGCAGTTCGTCAACACGCTCGGTACCAGCGCAGGGTCCTACGCCGCCACCGAAGCCGCCAACGCCGCAACCGCTGGCTAATCACGACTCTCTATCGGCCGGGCACCCCTACGGTGTCCGGCCGATAGCTTTTTGACGGGAAGACAAGTGCCGCACGCTTTGACCACGGTGAGCGAAGCCCAACGTCTGATGCAGGCCGGTAATTTCGACTCGGCAGCGCAGATCCTCGAGGGCGTGGTCGCGGAGAGCCCCACTCTCGAAGCGCTGTACCTGCTGGCGACGTCGCATCTGGAACTCGGGCACAACGACAGCGCGTTCCGCTATGCCACGGCAGCGGTGGAGAAGGATCCGTCATCGGCGCCGGCCCGCGACCTGCTGGGGAAAGCGAATCTTGCGCTAGGGCAACTGGATTCGGCCTTATCGGAGTACATCGCTTTGGCCGCGCTCTGCCGCGAACAGCAGCAGGCGCCACCCGCGCAGTTCTCCATCCCGGCGCACTTTGCGCTGCACAACATCGAACAACTCGAGCACATCCTGGCTGCAAAAGGTGATAGCGCCGGGTCCATGACCGACGAACTCGAGCTTCTTCGTCGCGGCCTTAAGAACGTCATCGATGAGGCAGACGGTGAAGCGCCGTGGGTTTCCATTCCCGGGACGGGCAATCAGCTCCTTGCCGACCCGCCGTATGTCCGCGTCGAGGAAGAGCGGCTACCGCGTTACGTGAACACTGCCGTCGACTACGGACCCATCCAGCAGGGCGTTTTGGCCGGCGAGAAGGTTCAGGTGATCGACGACTTCCTGACACCGGAGGCACTGGAACAGATTCGAAAGTTCTGCTCGGAATCCACTGTTTGGCGACACCCGTACAAGTTCGGGTACGTCGGCGCGTTTGCTCAAGACGGGTTCGCCAGCACGTCGCTGTTCGCCATCGCCGAGGAGTTCGTCGCGGCACTCGGTGACGCTTTTGACGGTTATCAGTTCGCGGCCTGGTGGGGATTTGTCTACAACGCCAACCTGCCGGGGACCGACATTCACGGTGATGATGCCGACTTCTCATTGAATCTCTGGATCACGCCCGATTCGGCGAACCTCGACCCGGAGTCGGGCGGCCTGGTGATCTGGGACGCGACCGCGCCGAGTGACTGGAGCTTCGACGAGTACAACTCCGGCGGCGACAAGGTGCGGAAATACCTCGACGAGCACAACGCTGAGTCACAGGTCATTCCGCATCGCGCAAACCGGGCCGTGTTGTTTGAAGGCCATTTGTTTCACCGCACCGACGAGTTCACCTTCGCGCCGGGTTTCGAAAATCGGCGTCGCAGTCTGACCTTCTTGTTTCGCCGCAACAAGAGTTAACCGGCACCCGGCCGATATTCTGTTGCCCGCGTAGGCTTCACGGGGTGCAGAGTGCGACAGCCGCCCTGAGCGAAGCCCAGCATCTGGTCCAGGCCGGCAGTTTTGCAGCAGCGGTGGAGGTCCTCGAGGCCGTCGTCGATCGCGAGCCCACTCTTGGCGTGCAGTACCTGCTCGCGGTGGCGTGCCTGGAACTCGGAGAAGACGACAAAGCACTTCGATACGCCTCGGCCGCGGTAAAAAGCGACTCCTCTTCGGCGCCGGCAAGAGATCTCCTTGCGAAGGTTCACCTGGCGTTGGGTGACTACGTCGCCGCGTTGTCGGACTTCGAAACTGTTGCCGTCCTCGCTCGCGAGCAGCGCCAGGCGCCACCGAGTGAGTTTTCGATTCCCGCGCATTTTGCCTTGCACAATCTCGAACAGCTCGATCACATTCTCACCAACAATCGCGATGGGCACGCGCTCCCCGGTGCGTTCAACGGCGGGCTTGCGGACCTACGCCGCGGGCTGACGGACGTCATCGACGGCGCAGACGGCGAAGCGCCGTGGATATCGGTCAACGCCAGCAACAGCCACCTGCTTGCCGATCCGCCGTTCGTGAAGGTTCCAGAGGAGAGGCTGCCGCGGTACTTGAATCCGGGCGTCGACTACGGATTGATCCAGCAGGCCGTCGTGGCCGGCCAGAGTGTGGTGGTCATCGATGACTTTTTGACCCCGGAGGCGCTAGAACAGCTGCGAAAGTTCTGCCTGGAATCCACCGTCTGGCGGTTTCCGTATCAGTTCGGTTATGTCGGCGCCTTTTCCCGGGATGGATTCTCCAGCGTCTCGCTGTTCGCTGTCGCAGAGGAGTTTTCGGCGGCGCTCGGAGAGGCATTTGCCGGTTATCAATTGGCGGAATGGTGGGCATTCGTATACGACGCCAAGCTGCCGGGAACTGACATCCACGGTGACGACGCCGACTTCTCGCTGAATCTTTGGATCACCCCCGACTCCGCGAACCTCGACCCGAGTGGCGGCGGACTCGTCATGTGGGACAGGAAGGCGCCGAGCGACTGGAGTTACGGCGACTACAACTCCGGGGGAGAGCGGGTCAGACAATTCCTCGAGGATGAGCACGCTGAATCACAGGTCATCCCCTATCGGGCGAACCGGGCGGTTCTGTTTGAGGGACGTCTCTTTCACAAGACCGACGACTTCACCTTCGCCCCCGGATTCGCCAACCGGCGACGCAGTGTGACGATTCTGTTCCGACGCAGGACGCGGTAGTTCGCGGGCCTTCGCAGCCGACCTTGTGTAACCCGGGGCGCTATAGACCACGGACAGGCAAAATCATCAGCGAAGCCACGCTCTTCGACAGGCAGGCTATATGTGACGGCACACGGCGACGCCGCCGCTCCGCGTCCGTTGCGACTGGTGCCCGGGGACGGCTATCCGGACTGGGAGGCGGTCTACCAGGACAACGCCACCTGGGTCTATCGCACCATCTATGCGCGAGTGGGTAACCGAGCCGACGCCGAAGATCTCACCGCTGAAGTCTTTCTAGCCGCGTTGCGGCCGCTGCGATTGACGGCCAGCGTCGGTGAGGTTCGCGGTTACCTGCGGGCCACCGCGCGAACCGTGTTGGCCGCGCACTGGCGCGAAACCCTGGGGCGAGAAATCACCTCGATCGACGATATCGAGCAGCCGCCCGAGAGCGAGCAGGCGATCAGCACTGCCCCGCAACGGGTAGCCGGTGTGCTCGGTCAGTTGCCGGACAATTACCGACGGATCCTGGAACTGCGTTTCCTGCAAGGGCGTTCGATCAAAGAGTCAGCCGCCGAACTAGGGGTTAGTGTCGCCAATGCGAAGGTGCTTCAGCATCGGGCGCTCCGGCTAGCCGCGCAGGTCAACGAAGAGGGCGGATCATGAACACGCGTTCGTTGCGCAGGTACATCGACGACCTGCTCCGGGGCCGTCGCCCAAAGCCCTTCCGCCCCGACGACTTCGAGGCCGCGCAGATTCGCACAGCCATCGATCTGCAGGCGTCACGACAGGGCAGCGACGCTCCGAGCGATGAGTTTCTGTCCGATCTGCACCGTCGGCTTGCGGCGCAACAGGACGGCGTCGGACCGTCGGCGCCAAAGTTGAACGCGACCCGCCGCACCGTCATCGTCGGCACATCGGCCGCCGCGGCGGCCGCGGTTGCCGCGGTATCCATCGACCGTGCGCTGATCGACGGCAGTCAGGTCGCGGACGGCGGCCGGGAGCTGACGCCGACCAGTGGGCGCTGGATACGGGTGGCGGCCAGCGCCGACGTGACCGACGGCGGCATGCGGCCCTTCGATGTCGGCTCCGTCATCGGGTTCGTTCGTCGGGTGAACGGCAAACCCCAAGCCGTATCGGGGGTGTGCACCCACCAGGGCTGCCGACTGTGGTTCGACGCGCCCGACGACCGACTGCGTTGCCCGTGCCACTCGACGTCGTTCGCGCCTGCCGGCCAGGTGTTGACCCATCAGCTGCCGATAGTTCCGAAGCCGTTGCCTACCTTGATGGTTCGCGAACAAGACGGCGTCATCGAGGTCTTCGTCCCGGCGCCCCGGAACGAACCTGCCTGACGGTTTGTAACCCGCTGCCCTATCTCTTGGCGAGGCGAACTTTCCCGCCGACGATGGAGGTGCATGGTTATGCGCGGACGACTTTGGGGCGCGCGCGTTTTGCTTTTGGTGTTGGCGGCGGCCGGATGCTCGTCACCACCATCGGTGAAGGCGCCCTCGGTGACCTTCGGCTCGATGGCGACGACACCCGGGATGAGCGGCATGCCGTCGATGCCGAATATGCCTGCCGACACTGCTGTTTCGACGGCGGCACCAGCGGCTCCGGTGGGCGCGAATGCGGTCAACATCGACAACTTCGCGTTCGCCCCGGCGACGCTGACTGTCGCCGCGGGCAGCACGGTCACCTGGACCAATAAAGACGAGGAGCCGCACACCGTCGTCGCCAACGACGGCTCGTTCCACTCACCTGGAATGGGTTCGCAGGCAACGTTTTCCTACACTTTCCCGAAAGCCGGGACGTTCGACTACGTGTGCTCTGTCCACCCGTTCATGCACGCCACCGTGGTGGTGACGCCATGACCGACGACCAGGCGCACTCGATGAATCGACGCCAGCTGATCAGGCACAGCGCATGGTTCGGGGCGGCCGTCGGCCTGGCGGTAGTGGGTGGCGAGGTCGTCTCCCACGTCGCCGGCGCCGCGGACGCCGCGCGCGTTCAGGGCCGTCCTACCTTGAGATTCGCTCAAGTCAGCGACAGTCACATCGGCTTTCTGGGTAAAGCCAATTCGAATGTCGCGGGCTCGTTCACGAAGGCGATCGATCAGATCAACAACCTCGGGTACACACCGGATTTCGTCATTCACACTGGGGACCTCACCCACCTGGCCACGCCCGCTCAGTTCGATCAGGTCAAGCAGATGATGACCGGATTGCACACACAGCACGTGTTCACCGTTCCGGGTGAGCATGACTCGATCGACGACGCGGGTCAGAAGTACCGAAGTGCCTTCGGTGCGGGAACCCGCGGTGACGGTTGGTACAGCTTTGACATCGCCGGTGTGCATGTGATCGCGTTGGTAAACACGCTGAACCTGAAAAAGCTTGGGCACCTTGGCGTTGAGCAGTTGGACTTCGTCGCCAAGGATGTTGCGGCGCTGCCCAGCGACACGCCCATCATCGTGTTCAGCCATATTCCGCTGTTCGCCATGTATCCGGATTGGGGCTGGGGCACCGACGATGCCGCCCAGGCGTTGAGCTATCTGCGCCGGTTCTCCTCGGTTACCTGCCTGAACGGCCATGTGCATCAGGTGTTTTCCAAGGTTGAAGGAAACGTGGCGTTCCACAGCGGGACGACCACCGCTTACCCGCTGCCGCATCCCGGGGACGGTCCGGCTCCCATGCCGGTCACCCTGCCCGCCGGCAAGTTGCACGACGCGCTCGGCATCCGCGAGGTCAGCTACAACCGAGGCCAGAGCGCCCTTGCTCTGAAAGAGCGGACGCTGCAATGAATGTGACCAGAATTGCTCTGGCGGCGGCGGTGGCTGTCAGCGGCGTGAGCCACGCGTACCTCTACGTCCATGGCTACCATCACATTCCGCTGATCGGCACGGCCTTCCTGGTCCAGGCCGGCATTTCGTTCGCTCTCGCGCTGCTCATCCTGATCGGTGGCCCGTCGTGGCTTCGATGGGTCGCGGCCGCGTTGTCCGGTGGCGCACTGGTCGCGTTCGCGTTGTCGCGCACCGTCGGCCTATTCGGCTTTTCCGAAATGGGATGGCAGCCGTCTCCGCACGCCGCGATCAGCGTGGCCGCCGAACTGGCGGCCGTCGGACTGTGGGCGGCGTATGTGCTCGGTGGTCGACGGCCTCAGCCCTGATCACGATCGAACCGCGGCGGGCTAGGGCGTTCTGCCTATCTTGTGTCAGACCCCTACGGCATAATCGAATGCATGTTCGAATCGGCACCTGACGTGACGGCCCGGTTGCGGGCGGCGGCGCGGGCGGAGAATCGCGCGGCAGGTGAGCGGCTGGCCGTCATCGGTGAGCTCGATGTGTCGTGGTTGCGGCGCTTCGGTGAGCGCGAGACCTGGTGCACCGACACCCAGGAGGCGATCACCGCCGAGATCGCGGCGGCGTTGACGATTACCCGTGGGCTGGCGACCAGCTATCTGGAGTACTCCCGGGCGATGCGGCTACGGCTGCCGCGGGTGGGCGACGTGCTGCTGGCCGGCGACGTCGACTACCGGACGTTCCAGACGATCGTCTATCGCACCGATTTGATTACCGACCCCGATGTGCTGGCGGCCGTTGATGCATCGTTGGCCGCGAAAGTCGCTCGCTGGCGCGGTGTTACGCAGGGCCGCATCGGTGGATACGTCGACCAGGTGGTCGCTCGCGCCGATCGTGACGCGGTGCGGCGTCGTCGTGAGCGCCGCGGCGATCGGGAATTGTCGATCTGGGGCGACGCTGACGGTCTCACCGAGATCTTCGGGCGGCTGCTCACCACCGATGCCCACGCCGTCGACGCCCGACTCGACGCCCTCGCGGCCACTGTGTGCGCCGACGATCCACGTAATCGCAATCAGCGTCGCGCCGACGCGATGGGTGCGCTGGCCGTGGGAGCTGATCGACTCCAATGTCGCTGCGGGCAAACCCAATGCCCGGCCGCGGGCAGCCGGGCGCCGAGCCCGGTGGTGATCCACGTGATCGCGGATCAGGCCGGCATCGACGGCAACCGCGCCGGGCTCGATGATCGGCAGCGACGCGCTCCTGCCCGCCGAGCTGATTGCGGAGCTCGCGAAGTCGGCCAAGCTGCGGCCGCTGATTCATCCCGCCGATGCGCCGCCCGAGCGCGGTTACGCGCCGTCGCAAGCCCTAGCCGATTTCGTCCGCTGCCGCGATCTCACTTGCCGGTTTCCGGGCTGCGACAAGCCCGCCGTGGGCGGCGATCTCGACCACACCATTCCCCATGCTGATGGCGGCCCCACGCACGCGTCGAACCTGAAAAGCCTGTGCCGCCTTCATCATCTGATCAAAACGTTCTGGGGCTGGCGTGACCAACAACTCCCTGATGGAACACTGATCTGGACCTCACCGTCGGGGCAGACCTACATCACCACCCCCGGCAGCGCCCTGTTGTTCCCCAGTCTCTGCGCTCCGACGCCGATGACGGTTGCGCCGGTGCTGATCTCCGCGCGATCGCAGTGCGCGAGTCGGGCCGCGATGATGCCCAGACGGCGGCGCACCCGCGCCGAGAACCGGGCCAAATACATTGCCACCGAACGACGTCGCAATCGGACCGCCCGCGAGCCGGCCGATCGGGTGCCGATCGTCGCGAACGACGAGCCGCCGCCCTTCTAGCTCAGTAAAACGTGCCCGCGCCTACTTCTTGGACGGGATCACTATCACCACGATCAGCGTGAAGATGCTGAAGAAAAACCCGAGAATGCCCCAGCCTATTGGGTTGCGGCCCTTGGTCCCTGCGATGACCGCGGAGATGATCGCCGCGATCACGCCACCGATGGTCAAAAAGACGAAGTGGATGCTTCGCAGAATGAATCCTGCGGCTTCCGGCTGGCTATAGCTGGCCAGCAATAGTTGATGAAGCATGATGATCTCCTCAACACTGAAGGGGGTCACCAGTCTGAAACCCCGGATGGAAATACCCCAAACGGTGGGGCTTCAATCCCCTTTCAGGCCCCCGGTAAATGCCCCTCGATAAAAGCTCGAGCCTCTTCCCACGTCGGTAGCAGACCTGCGGCGCGCACTTCGTCCAAGGTCGGTGCGGCGGCGTCGCGGTCAGAAATCATGAGTTCGTGCCCGCTCGGCCAGTCGATGGCCAAAGCCGGGTCGGTGGGGGAGATGGTGTGTTCGCGTTGCGGGCTGTACTCGGTTGAGCAGAGGTACATCACTGTCGAGTTATCTTGCAGCGCAAGAAAACCGTGCGCGAGCCCCTCGGAGATGTACACCGACTTGTGGTTGCGGTCGTCGAGCACAACGGCGTCCCAGCGGCCAAAAGTGGGCGAGCCCACCCGGATGTCGACCGCGACGTCGAACACCGAGCCCGACAGGCACGTAACGTATTTGGCTTGGCTCGGCGGCAGCTGAGCGAAATGCAGACCGCGCAGCACGCCGGCCGCCGACACCGAGCAGTTGGCTTGCCGGACATCCAGCCGATGGCCCGCGAAGTCGGTGAAGCCCCGGTCGGTCAGCCACTCAAAGAACAGTCCGCGTGAGTCGGGGTGCACCTTCGGCGTGATCTCCCACGCACCGGCGATGTCGAGCTCTCGGGCCTCCATGTCACTGCCCCCGCTGTTCGTAGCGAACCTCTACGGCGTCTTTGAGTGGCCGCCACCACGATTCGTTGTTGCGATACCAGTCGATGGTGGTGCCCAAGCCCTTGGTGAAGTCGGTATGGTTTGGTGCCCAACCTAATTCGTCGCGCAGCTGAGACGGGTCGATCGCATAGCGCAGATCGTGGCCGGCGCGGTCGACCACGTGATCGAAGTCGTCGGGATCGCGGTCCATCAGTTCAAGAAGGGTGCGCAGCACCGACAGGTTGTCGCGTTCGCCGTCGGCGCCGATCAGATAGGTGTGGCCGGCACGGCCGTCGTCGAGGATGCGCCGGACCGCGACGTTGTGGTCCTCGACGTGGATCCAGTCCCTGACGTTGGCGCCGGTGCCGTACAGCTTCGGGCGTCGCCCGGTCAGCACATTGGTGATCTGGCGCGGAATGAACTTCTCCACATGCTGGTAAGGCCCATAGTTGTTGGAGCAGTTGGAGATCGTCGCGCTCACGCCGTAGGACCGGACCCAGGCCCGCACCAGCATGTCGGACGCGGCCTTAGTCGACGAGTACGGGCTCGACGGGTTGTAGGGCGTGGCAGCAGTGAACCGCTGCCCGTCGTCGAGCTCGAGATCGCCGTAGACCTCGTCGGTGGAGACGTGATGCAGCCGGGCCCCATGCCGGCGCACCGCCTCGAGAATGGTGAACGTGCCGACGATGTTGGCCTGTAAGAACGGCGCCGGGTCGGCCAACGCGTTGTCGACGTGAGTCTCGGCCGCGAAGTGCACCACCGCATCGGAGTCGGCGACCAACTGGGACACCAGGTCTGCATCCGTGATGTCGCCCTGCACCAGTCGTATGTCGCCTGAGACGGGAGCCAGCGATTCGCGGCTGCCCGCATAGGTCATGGCGTCCAGGACCGTCACCGCGTCGTCCGGGTGGTCGCGCACGGTGGCGTGCACGAAATTGGCGCCGATGAAGCCAGCGCCACCGGTAACCAGCAGCCGCATAGGGAAACCCTAGCCCGGCGGTCAGCGCGGGGGCGTCAACCCCAGCGGTCCGGCCAGCTCTTGCAGCACACTCAGGAGCTTGCCGTCGGGTCCGCCCAGCACCTGGATCGCCACGTGGTCGGCACCGGCCTCCAGATGCTCGTTGAGGCGCGCGGCGATCTGCTCGGCTGTGCCGTGGGCGACGACGGCGTCAATCAGCTTGTCGCTGCCGGGTTTATGCACATCGGAGTCGGTGAAGCCGAGTCGGCGCCAGTTGTTCACGTAGTTGCTCAAGTCGAGGTAGAACTCGACCGTGCGCCGGCCGATTTCGCGGGCCTCGTTGGCGTTTTCGGTCAGGACGACCTTGTGCTCCGGTGCCAGGAACACCGAGTTGCCGATCAGTTCGCGAGCATGCGCGGTGTGTTCCGGCGTGGTCAAATACGGATGGGCGCCCGCGCTGCGCTCAGCGGAAAGCGCCAAGACCTTGGGTCCAAGCGCCGCAAGCACCCGCCGGCTGGTCGGGACCGATGCGGCGTCGAGCTCGTCGAGATACTCGACCAGGGCGTCGAAGGGCTTGCGGTAATCATCGGTGTGCTCGGGGTGGCCCACTCCGACGCCCAGCAAAAACCTTCCCGGGTAGGCCTTTTCGATGCGATGGAACGATTCGGCCACCTGCGCGCCCGGGGACGCCCAGATGTTGATGATCCCGGTTGCCAACACCAAGTTGGAGGTCTCCGCCAGCGCCGGTTCCACCCAGCTGAGATCGGCATCGGGGGAGCCGCCGACCCAGACGGCGCCGTAGCCCAACGCCTCGATCTGCTGCGCGACGCCTGGGCTGACCGATCGGCCGGGAAGCCAGACCCCGTATCGACCCAGGTCTGGTACGAGCGAAACGCCCTCGGTCATCTACATCCCCTCTGGTTCGTCAGGCCGGCGTGAGTCCGAGCGGACCCGCGAGTTCGGCCAAAGCAGACACCAGGTTTTCATCTTTAGTCAAAATCTGCACAGGCACGTGGTCTGCACCGGCGTCCAGGTGCTCTTTCAGCCGCGCCGCGATCGCCTCCGGCGTGCCATAAGCCACCAGCGCATCGAGCAGGCGATCACTGCCCGGATAGGTGGTTTCTTCCTCTGAGAACCCCAGCCGCCTCCAGTTATTGCGGTAGTTGGCCAGGTTGAAGTAGACCGGGAGCCCTTTACGGGCGACGGCGCGCGCCTGTTCCGCATCGGTGGTCAGGACCACCTTGTGCTCCGGCGCCAGAAACGCCGACGGCCCCATCAGCTCGCGGGCCGTGGCGGTGTGCTCGGGGGTGGTGAGGTAGGGGTGAGCGCCCGCGCTGCGCCGCGCCGACAGCTTCAACACCTGCGGGCCCAGTGCCGCCACCACCCGGCGGTTGGCGGGGACACCGTATTCGTCGAGCTGATCGAGGTATTCCACCAAGGCGTCATAAGGCTTGCGGTATTCGGCGATCGCCTCGGGATGCCCGACGCCGATACCGAGCAGGAAGCGTCCCGGGTAGGCCCGGTCGATCCGATGGAACGAGTCGGCGACCGGCTGGGCCGCGTCCGACCAGATGTTGACGATGCCGGTGGCTACCTGCAGCGTCGTGGTCGCTTCGAGAATGGGCTCCACCCACGCCAGTTCGGCGGGGGGCGAACCGCCGACCCAGACGGACCCGTAACCCAGGGCTTCGATGTCTTTGGCTTGGGCAGGCGTGACGCCGCGTCCGAACGATCCGAACCGGCCGAGATCGGGCTTGCTTACAGCAGAATCGGTCATGGTTGTCCCAACCTACCGCCGGGCCGCAGCTATTCCGCGTTTACTGCAGCACGGCCCTGGGTAGCATCGCCTGGATGCTTTCGCTGCTGGCTCGTCTGATCATTGCAGCGCCCAAGCGAGTGCTCGCCGCCGTTCTGTTGATCACGATCGTCGCGGCCGCATTCGGCGCCACCGTCACCGAACACCTTGGCGCTGCAGGGTTTCAAGATCCGAGCTCGCCGTCTGCGCGTGGCATGAAGGTGCTGACCACAAAGTTCGGTCAGGGCGACATGGATCTGACCCTGGTGGTTCGCGCCCCCGGCAGCGTGCAGGACCCGGCGGCAGCGGCGGCCGGTCGCAACCTCGTCAAGGAATTACGCCGATCCGAATTCGTCAACGACGTCGAGTCGCCATGGGACGGCTCGCCGCAGAGTGCCGGTCTGATCAGCAAGGACGGCACAACCGGACTGGTGATCACCGGGATCACCGGATCGGAGAACGACGCACCCAAGCACGCCAAGGCGATCGCGGACCGGTTCACCGGCAAGCACGACGGGGTGGAGGTGCTGGCCGGGGGAACGGCGACCGTCGCCTCGGAGATCAACGACCAGTCCGAGAAAGATCTGCTGACCGCGGAGGCCATCACGCTGCCGCTGTCGCTGATCGTCCTCGTCTGGGTCTTCGGCGGACTGTTCGCCGCGCTGCTGCCGCTGGTGGTCGGTGGGCTGGCCATCATTGGGACGCTCGGCATGCTGCGGGTGATCACCCTGTTCGCCGACGTGTCGGTCTTCTCGCTCGACCTGACCACCGCCATGGGCCTGGCGCTGGCGATCGATTACACGTTGCTCCTGATCAGCCGGTATCGCGAGGAATACGCCGACGTCGGAGACCGCGATCTTGCGTTGCGCCGGGCGGTGACGACGGCGGGTCGCACGATCTTGTTCTCCGCGTGCACAGTCTTTCTCGCGGTCAGTGCGCTGGCAGTGTTCCCGATGTACTTCCTGCGCTCGATGGCCTACGCCGGCTGCGGGGTCGTGGCCCTCGCCGGCCTGTACGCCGTCGTCGTCGCCCCCGCGGTGATCAAACTGCTCGGCGACCGGATCGAGTCCCTGAACATCCGGACGCTGTTCCGGCGGACGAAACCGGACCCCGATGTGCGACACGGCGCGCTGTACCGGGTCGCCACGTTCGTCATGCGGCACGCGCTGCCGTGCGCCCTGGCGGTGGTGGCATTGCTGCTTCTGCTCGGATCGCCTTTCGCCCGTGCGCGATTCGGCCTGCCGGATGACCGCGTGCTCCCGACGACCGCACAGTCCCGACAGGTCGGCGACATCGTGCGCCACCAGTTTCCGGCCGACCCGGGAATGGCCACCTCGATCGTGATCCCCGACGGGGGCAGCCTCGACGGCGCCGACGTCGCCGATTACGCCACCGCCCTGTCGAACGTGCCCGGCGTGGAGGCCGTTGCCGCGCCCAGCGGTTCCTACGTCCAGGGTCAGTTGGCCGGGCCACCGATGTCGGCGACCGGGGTCCAGGACGGGAGTGTGTGGTTGTCGGTGACGGTCCCGGGCTCGTCTCAGGACTCGCGTTACCGGACGGCGATCGACCAGCTTCGGGGTGTCCCGGTTCCGCACCATGTCGAGGCGTTATTCACCGGAGCCGACCAGCTGAACCGCGACTCGGTCGACGAGATCGTCCGACGGCTCCCGGTGGTGCTACTGCTGGTTGCGACGACAACTTTCGTGCTGATATTCCTGCTGACCGGCAGCCTGGTGCTGCCCCTTGAGGCCTTGGTGCTCAACACGTTGTCGCTGTCGGCGGCGCTCGGCGCGTTGGTGTGGGTGTTCCAGGAAGGTCATCTCGGCGGGCTCGGCACCACGGCGACGGGCACGCTCGTTGCCGACGTGCTGGTGTTCCTGTTCGCGACCGCGTTCGGGTTGTCGATGGACTACGAGGTGTTCCTGCTCTCACGAATCCGGGAGCACTGGCTCAAATCCCCACAGGGCCATGAAGACAACGCCGAAGCAGTGACGATGGGCATTGCCACCGCCGGCCGGGTGATCACGGCTGCCGCGCTGTTGATGGTGATCGTCTTCGCGGCACTCAGCACCGGTGAGGTGTCGTTCATGCGGATGATCGGCGTGGGTCTGGCGCTCGCCGTGATCGTCGACGCCACATTGGTGCGGATGGTGCTGGTACCCGCATTCATGAAGTTGGTCGGTCGATGGAACTGGTGGGCGCCCAAGCCGCTGGCCAAACTCCACGCGGCCGTGGGAATCAGCGAAAGCTAGCCGCTGGTCAGGTCGATCTGACCTTGCAACTCGTGGTCGATCAGGAACGTCCCCGCCTCGCGCAGGTTGGGTGGGTGGAACGAGTACGCGCTGAGACACCCGACCAGGTAAGCGACTTCGGGATCAGTGGCGAACGCGACGCCACCGATCCGCGACACCAATCGGGCGGCGCTGGTTTGCAGTTGGTCGCGCAGACCGAGCCGGATCCACAACAGGTCGGCGAATAGGGCGTCGCTGCGGTCACCGCCGTCGTAGCGGGCTGCGACCATCACCAGCGCTCGCCACACTCCCTCGATGGGGGAGAACAACTCGACGAAATCGGATTCGGTGAAGTTCGGCCGGTCCGCGAGTTTGAGCGCGAGCCGCGTCGCGGCACCGATGTAACCCGCAGTGATAATCAGGCCGAACAGCACGTAGCCGGACTTCTCGTTGCGACCGTCGGGATCCTCGACATCGCTGACCATCGACAAATCGGTTGGCACGAAGACGTTTTCGAAGTTCACCGCGTGCGTCTGGGCGGCGCCCAGAGCCGGGCTGGTCCACAGCGGCGAGACGGACAACCCCGGGCTGCCATTCCAGATCAGCGTGATCGCCCGCTGGCCGGTGTCGCTCAGCACCACGCTGGCCATCACGCAGTCCATGCTGTCCGCCAGGCTGCACGGCTTCTTGCTGCCGGTGATCGTGTAGCCGCCATCGGCCGGCTCGGCCTTCATGGTGGGCCGAAAGACACTGCCCTCGATTGTGCCTTCGGAAAACCCCGACGCGAAAACCGTGTTGTTCTCGATCAGCGACTTGACCAGACCCACCGTTGTCTCGTCAGCGGTCTCGGCGAAATCGACAAGACCGGCTACCGACAGGTAGTGCATGGTGGTCGCGGCGGCCAGCGACGGGCTGAGGTAGCCGACACCGCGTTGCAGCTCAACGGTTTCCACGCATGTCGCACCGAGTCCGCTGAGCTCTTTCGGCGCGGTCAGGCGCGGGCCGCCGTGTTCCTTCCACAGGTCGATCACGCCGCCGCCCGGGTCTTCGACGGCGAGCAGCCCCAATTTCTCCAGCTGGTCGGCCAGGTCGGGTAAGTGTCGGCGTACTGCGGCGACGTGTGACAGTCGAGCTTCGAGTTCATCGCGGTTCATCTGAGGTGTCCTTGATCGGTCGGGAGTTGTCTCGGGCGGCCAAGTATTTGCGCAGTGCCGCAGCCGAATTCATCGATGGCCGCCACTGCGTGGTGGATTGCAGCAGTCCGGAGTCCAGCAGCGGGTCACCGAGTGTCACCCAGTGCCCGGAGAAGGGGGAGAGGTGCAGTCGGAACAACAGGTCCGCGCCCGGCTTCAACAGGCTCAGCGGGCCCGGGATCAGTCTGGCCCCGGTGATCGAGCAGATCTCCGGCACGCTGGTGTGGTCGGCCGGCGCGACGTTGTAGAGACCGCTCAGCCCCTGCGTGAGGATGGTGGCGTAGGCGTCCACCAGGTCGTCGTCCCAGAGGAATTGGTAGAACGATCGCGAAGGCTTCGGATAGACAACCGATTTCGACAGCATCGTGCGCAGGCCCGAGTTGTCGAAGTGCCCGCCGACGACGTAACACGGCCGCACCACGGCCAGGGTCGTTTTGCCGTCGTTGGCGTTGACCCAGTACCAGTTGGCCAGGTGCTCCAGTAACGCCTTGTGCTGGAAGTAGTAGTGACCGGTGTCCTGGTCGCCGGCGGGATAACTGGTCTCGGTGTGCGCCTCACCGGTGCCGCATGCCGCCACGCCGAGCGCGTTCGCACTCGAGGTGAGAACGAGTTGTCCGATGCCGGCTTCGCGGCCTTGCTCGAGCAGGGTCCGGGTCGCCGTGACGTTGACCTGATAGGCGCGACGCTTGTCGTGTGGCTCCTCGACGCAGTAAGCCAGGTGGATCAACGCGTCGTAACCGCGCACCGACTCGAGGTCGAAAGGGCCACTCAAGTCAAGGAATATCTCACGCACCTTGTCGTGCCGCAGCCCGGTTTGCCGACGGCCCAGTGCAGTGATCTCGGCAATGTCGTTGTTCGCGCAGGCCCAGCGAAGCACGGCACGACCGAAATCACCGGTCGCCCCGGTGATTGCCAGACGAAACCCGTCCCTCATGCAGCCGCCAGGGCCCACGACAGTTCGGCCGAGAGCGTCTTTGCGCACCAACGGATTTCGTCGTCGCTGAGCTCCGAGGTCATGCAAACCCGCAGCACCGGCTTGCCCACCGGCACTGCCGGAAAGACCGCCGGGGTGACGAAAACGCCGGCATCGCTGAGGTTGTTCCAGCTCAACACCGTCCGCATCTCGTCGAAGAGTCGGATGGGAATGATCGGAGACCAGTCGGGACTGCGCTCGTCCGCGCGATTGAGTTCCACGTCGAGCGGCCTGAGGCACTCGCGCATCAGACGGGCGTTGCTCTCCAATCGTTTTCGACGTCGTGCTCCCTCATCACTGCGGATCACGTCGATGGCGGCGGCCGCGGCCGCCATCGCCCCCGGTGTTCCGGACGTGCTGAACCACAGCGAGCGGGCACTGAACCGGATCTCGTCGACGATGTCCTGCGAGCCGGCGACGAAACCGCCTAGCCCGCCAATGGCTTTGGACAGCGATCCCATCAGCACGTCGATGTCCTGAGCGACCCCGGTGAGTTCGGATAGCCCTGCGCCGTTGGATCCGAACACCCCCATGCCATGGGCTTCATCGACCATCAGCAGCGCGCCGGCGTTCTTGCACACCTTGATGATCCGTTCGAGCGGCGCGGTTGACCCCTCCATCGAATACAGTGAATCGACCAGCACCAGGATGCGCCGAAATGTCGTTCCCGCATGGCGTTTCAGCACGGCGCACAACGATGAGACGTCGTTGTGGTCGAATCTCTCCTCGACCGCCCCGCTCAGTCGCACCCCGTCGCGGATCGACGCGTGCGCGTAGGAATCCATCACGGCGAGGCAGTCCCGGCCGATCAGACCTTGGATGGTGCCGACGTTGGTCTGGTAGCCGGTGGTGAAGACAACCGCGTCGTCGTGCCCGAGCCAGTTCGCGATCTTTTTCTCCAGCGCGACGTGCAAGCTGTAGGTGCCGTTGAGCAGCCGGCTACCCGTCGTACCGGTCCCGAACTCTTCAGTCGCCTTTATCGATGCCGCCACCACGTCGGGATGGGTCGACAGGCCGATGTAGGAGTTCGAGCCCAACAGCACGCACTGATGTCCCCGGACACCGACGCGCGGGGGATCGACCGTACTGATTTCCTGGAAGAAGGGCATCTGCCCGATCGACGTGAAGTGTCGGGCCATTGCGACCCGCTCGGTGACATCTGTCGAGATGTCGCCGGTTATCGAAAATGTTTCCTGGTCACTCGACATGTAAACAGCACCCCCGTGTAGTTGCCCCTAGCGGTCACGGAGGACTCTGAAAGATGCGTGTGGGTAGCCAAACCGGAAAGACTCTTTGAGAGCCGTCGGTGTCATAGCACTACCCCCGTCACGCCACCCCAGATAGGGCGTCCCCGCGCGTCGCTTTTGGCGGCGTACCCGATTTGACCACCGGTCACACCACTATCTATTCGACACCGATCCGACAATGTATGGGTGGTTTTTTACGTAAGCGCAATTTTTACGTCGTCGTCGCCGTCGTCCGGCATTGCCACGTCGACGACCGGCGGTAACTCCAGCGGCAGCAGCACGATGAAGCGCGTGTCGCCGGGCACTGATTCGACCCGCAGATCTCCGTGGTGCTTGTTGACGATGATCTTCCACGCGAGATCCAAACCCAGTCCGGTGCCTTCGCCGACGGGTTTGGTGGTGAAGAACGGTTCGAAGATGTGCTCGAGCACGTCCTCGGGAATGCCTGGTCCGGTGTCGCAGATTTCGACGCGCAGCATTTCGTTTGCCTCGCGGCAGGTACGGATCGTCAAAGTGCCGCCTTTGTCCCCCATCGCGGCGATGGCGTTGTCGATGATGTTGGTCCATACCTGGTTGAGATCACCTGGGTAGCAAGGGATCTGGGGCAGCGAATGATCGGTCTCCTTGGCCACCTTGATATGGCAGGTGTTGTCCTTGCCCAACCGGTCGGCGAACATCGTCAGCGTGCTCTTGAGCAGATCGTGCACGTCGGCCACCTGGAAGGGCGCCCGATCCATCTGCGAGTACTGCTTGGCGTCCGCGACCAGTGCTGAAATTCGTTGGCTCGCTTCTACGAGCTGATTCATCAGCAGCTCGCTCTCGATGGTGTAGCTGATCCATCGGATCGCCTGTCCCAGCGATGTCGCCTCTTCCAGTTCCTCGGCGGTGGCGGCGATGCGCTCCAGCCAATCGGTGTCGACGCCACCTTCGACGAAATTCGGCGCGATGTCCCAGCCGCCGTCGATGCCGTGGTCGTCGAGCCAATCGCCCACCGCGTCCTCGAGGTCCGAGGTCTCGATCGCGTTCAGATGTTGGTTTGCCGACTTGGCGACCTGCTCGGCGACGGCATCTTGTAGTCGCACCAAGGCATTCAGGCTCTTTGGGCTGATTGTCCCGTCGGCCAGCATCGCCAGCTTGGAACGCATGTTAGAGATCCGGCCGCGCAACTCCTGGGCGGCCCGCGCGATGGCCGCCGCCGGGTTGTTCAGCTGGTGGGTCAGGCCGGCCGACAGCTGTCCCAGTGCCAGCAGCTTCTCGCGATTGTCGATCAGGCGACGGGTCCGCTCGGTGCCGACCGCGATGCCGTCGAGCAGGTGAACCGCCATCGGGAAATGGGCTTTCATGAACGCGGCGAATGCCGGGGCGTCCATGACGAAGAACCGCGACGGCTTCGTCACGTTCACCGACGTCGTGTAGAGCTGCTGCTTCTCGCCGGTAAATGCTTGCCACGCACCGCAATACACACCGCGATGCGATGTTCGGTTGGTCTCGATGTCCGAGCCGCCGGAGAGCTTGGACATCGCCAGCTCGCCTTCGATGAGCACGTAGAAGCACGTCGCGGGTTCGCCCTCAACGCAGAGCGGTCCGGGCTCGTAATTCTCGATCTCCCCGTCGGAGCACAGTTCCGCCAGCTGCGCTTCGTTGAGATGCTCGAACAGGAACAGGGTGCGCAGTTCGTCTGCGTCGCAGATCTTTTCGACGGTCATGACGCTATGCCTCCGCCAGGTAGCGGTGGACCAGCATCACGGCCATCGACCCCTCGCCGACCGCGGCGGCGACCCGCTTGGCGGATTCGGAGCGCACATCGCCGGCGACGAACACACCCGGCACGCTGGTCTCCAGGTGGTGTGGCGGACGATCCAGTGTCCAGCCGCACACGTTGCGCAGGTCCGGCCCGGTGAGGATGAAGCCGTGGTCGTCGCGAGCGAGCACGTCCTTGAGCCACTCGGTGCGAGGCGCGGCGCCGATGAAGATGAACATCCGGGCGCAGCTGACGTCCTCGGTCTCACCGGTGCTGTTGTCGATCAGGGTCAGTCGTTCGAGGTGTTCGCCGCCTACGGCGCAATGGACTTCGGTGCAGGTGCGGACGGTGATGTTGGGCCGCTGCTCGATCTGCTGGACCAGGTAGTGCGACATCGACGACTCCAGCGACGGGCCGCGCACCAAGATCGTCACCGATTTCGCTTCTCGGGACAGGTACATCGCGGCCTGGCCCGCCGAGTTCGCCCCGCCGATCACGTAGACCTCTTCGCCCTCGCACTCCGCGGCGATGGACACCGCGGCGCCGTAGTGGACGCCCTTGCCTTTCAAGTCGTTGCAGCCGTCCGCCAACAGCTCGTTATAGGCGACGCCGGTGGCGACGATGATCGCGTGCGCGTCGATGAAGCCGCCGTCGGCGAAGCGAATCGTCCGTTTCGGTCCGTTGATCTCCAGCGCGGTCGCCGTTCGGGCGGTAATCAGTTCGGCGCCGAACTTCTCCGCCTGTCGGCGCGCCCGAGTGGCCAACTGGTCGCCGGACACGCCGTCCGGAAAGCCCAGGTAGTTCTCGATCTTCGAGCTCTGGCCGGCCTGGCCGCCCGTCGCGGTGGTCTCGATCAGCACCGTGCGAAGACCTTCGGAGGCGCCGTAGACGGCGGCGGCCAGACCCGCGGGTCCGCCGCCCACCACGATCAGGTCGTAGAAGGCTTGCGACGGGGTCGTCGTCAGGCCCAACGTGTCGGCCAGTTCGGTATCGGTGGGCTCGACGAGCGGGTCGCCGTGTTCGGTGACAACGACGGGGAGCCGCTTGTCGTCCACACCGGCCGCCTGCAGCAGCTGCTCGCCGATGGGCTCGTCGGACGCGAACCAGTTGTAGTGCAGTCCGTTGCGGGCCAGGAAGTCGCGGACCTCCAAGGATCGCGCCGAGAAGCGGTGGCCAATCACCTTGGTGTGCGGGATAGGCCGCTCAGGGGCCCGCTTCCAGACTTCCAGCAGCTCATCGATCACGGGGTACAGCTTCTCCTCGGGCGGATCCCACGGCTTGAGCAGGTAGTGATCCAGGTCGACGACGTTGATGGCGTCGATCGCGGCGTGGGTATCGGCGTAAGCGGTCAGCAACACCCGCTTGGCGGCGGGATAGAGGTCCATCGCCTTTTCGAGGAATTCGATGCCGGTCATCTGCGGCATCCGGTAGTCGGCGACCAGCATCGCGACCGTCTCGCCACGCAATTTGTACTGCTTGAGGGTCTCCAGTGCGTCCGGACCGGATTCGGCCCGCACGATGCGGTGGGCGTCGCCGTAGCGGCGTCGCAGATCCCGGGCGACGGCGCGGGACACCGCGGGATCGTCGTCCACGGTCAGCATCACCGGTTTGCGCGATGCGGTGTCCGCATTTGTGGGGCTAGTCATCGGTGTCAATTATGCTCCTGCCAGGGCTCCTGCGGCGGGGTGTACGAGCAGGCCCGGTTTCTCTGCTGGCGATAACCGGTCACGACCCGAAAAAAGTCCGGTCGCCGCCCCACGGCGTTGGTCGCGTGAGTCTGTGAGCCGCCATAGGTGCTCGTGCAACCATGACAGTGCACTGAAGGTGCCGCAGGAGGGGCCCGTTGAAGGGAAAGTCGTTCGGAAACTACCGGCTGATCGAGTTGCTCGGGCGAGGCGGGATGGGCGAGGTGTGGCGTGCCCACGACACCGTCATCGACCGGATCGTCGCGATCAAGATTCTGCCGCCCGAGATTTCCCGAGACGCCGTCTTCCAGCAGCGGTTCCGGCGTGAGGCCCACGCTGCTGCGCGATTGAACAGTCCTCATGTGGTGCCGATTCACACCCACGGCGAAATCGGCGGGCGACTGTTCGTTGATATGCGGCTGATCGATGGCACCAATCTGCAGTCGATGCTGGACGCCGGTCCGTTGCCGCCGGCACGCGCGGTGCGCTACATCGAACACATAGCGCGGGCATTGCAGGCAGCGCACAAGGCTGGACTGCTGCACCGCGACGTCAAGCCGTCCAACGTTTTGGTCGACGACGATGACTACGCCTACCTGATCGATTTCGGAATCGCCCGTGCGGCAGGCGAGCAAGCGTTGACAACTGCCGGGGATGTGATCGGGACCTTCTTCTATATGGCGCCGGAGCGGTTCGCGGGCGAAGGGACAGGCGCGCCGCGAGTCGACGCCCGTTCGGATATCTACTCGTTGGCGTGCGTGTTGTACGAGTGCCTGACGTCGGAGCACGCGTTCCCCGGCGACAGCCTGGAGCAACAGGTCGGTAACCACTTCTCCAGTCCGCCCCCGCGGCCATCCCTCACCAGACCAGGGCTGCCGCGAGCATTCGACACCGTCATCGCCAAAGGCATGGCCAAGAATCCTGGCGAGCGCTACCCGAACCCCATGGAATTGGCGCACGCCGCCCGCGACGCCCTCACGGCGCCTTCGGCGAACGCCTTCCAGCCCAGAGTGCCCCAGGCCACCGCCGCCAGGCCGGAGGCCTTCACTCATGCCGCATCGAGTAATCAACGGCCGCTGGTGCGTGCCCGGTCGCCGTGGTGGGGCGGCAAACCTGTCCTCATGGCGGCGGTCCCGGCTGTCCTGGCCGTGATTGCCGTCGTCGTGTCCATGATCGTGGCGGGCACGCACGAATCGGCTCCTGCGAACCTCCGGCAGACAGTGCTGCCGTTCACCGGCCTGCGCGAACCGCAAGGGCTGTCGGTGGACCTCGGCGGCACGGTGTATGTCGCCGACACCATGCACAACCGCATCTTGGCGTTGTCCGCCGGTGCCAACGACCCAGCCGTGCTGCCGTTCGAAGGGCTCGACTCCCCGAGCGGGGTGACCGCTGACAACTCGGGCACGGTTTACGTCAACGACTCCGGCAACAAACGGGTGCTCGCCCTGCCGTCGGGCTCCAGGAAGCAGACCCAGCTCGCGTTCACCGACCTCGACCACCCGACCGGCCTGACGGTGGACAGCGCCCGCACCGTCTACGTGACCGATACCGCCAAGAATCAGGTGGTCGCGCTGGACGCGAGCTCGAACAAGCAGTACCAGCTGCCCTTCACCGGCCTCAACGGTCCCACCGGGCTGGTGGTCGGTGCCAGCGGAACCCTGTATCTCGCTGATAGCGGTAACAATCGGGTGCTGTCATTGGCGCCCGGCTCGAATGCCCAAACCACATTGCCCTTCGTTGGGCTCTCCGACCCCGGGGGCGTGACGGTGGACCGCAACGGCGCGGTGTACGTGACCGACAGCGCGGACAATCGCGCGCTGAAACTCCCCGCTGGGTCGAGCCAGCAAGACATACTGTCCTTCAGCGGGCTCGACTATCCGTGGGGTCTGGCGGTCGACAACAACGGAACGGTTTACGTCGCGGGCCACAACAACAAGATATTGGCGCTGCGGCCGAATTAGCCGCGGCGCCGCTCGACCGTCGACCGCGGGACGGACGCCAGCCCAGGGCGCATTTTGCACCTACTGTGTTGATGCGGGTACAGTCTGCAAACGGTGCGGCACCTCTTGCCGACTCTTGCGTGCCCAGT
>CAVVSN010000008.1:0-155760 GCA_963750885.1 uncultured Actinomycetota bacterium | reverse complement strand
TGCTGAAAAACCGCACCCCGGTGGTCGCCGCCGCCCTCCAGAACTCCGCCGGAATCGTCGGCGCGGCGATGGCGGCGACGCGCGACGTGACGCACTGATTTGCGCGCACTGGCGGGGGTATGGCCCCGCTGTCGTTACAATGGTCACCGGCAGCCGCCCGACCGATAGCGGCGAATATCCACCCTGATAATCGACGCCGACATCCGACATAGCTGACATCTTCCGGTTGAGCATGCCTACGGCACCGGAAGTGAGTTCTACCGAAGGGGTTTACGTGGCAGCGACCAAAGCACGACCGGCAACCGATGAGCCGGTGAAGCGCACCGCCGCCAAATCTCCCGCCAGCACCCCGGCAAAGCGTTCGCCGGCCAAGGCCACCAACGGCGCTGCCACCAAGGCAGCCAAAGCACCGGCCAAGCGCCAAAGCAGCCACCGCCACCAAGACCCGCACCGCCACCAAGAGCGCCGCGGCCAAGGCCGCGCCGGCCCGTGGCCGCCCGAAGAAGGCGACCTCCAAGGGCGCCGACGACGCCGAGGCGACGACTACCGATCTCGAGACCGACGAGCAGGACCTCGACGGCGACGCCGAACTCGAAAACGGACCCGGCGACGACATCGAACTCGACGCCGAGGAAATCTGAACCTCGACAGATCTCGAGGTCGACGCGTCCGATGACGACGACGACGCCGCCGCGCCGCCCGACACCGACGAGGCGGCCGCGAAAAAGCCGGCCAAAGCCGCCGGCGAGGAAGCCGCTGAAGACGAGGAGATCGTCGAGCCGAGCGAAAAGGACAAGGCCTCAGGCGATTTCGTTTGGGACGAGGACGAGTCGGAGGCCCTGCGGCAGGCCCGCAAGGACGCCGAGCTGACCGCCTCGGCGGACTCGGTTCGCGCCTACCTCAAGCAGATCGGCAAGGTGGCGCTGCTCAACGCCGAAGAGGAAGTCGAGCTGGCCAAGCGGATCGAAGCCGGGCTGTACTGCACCCAGCTGATGACGGAGTTGACCGAGAAGGGCGAGAAGCTTCCCGCCGCTCAGCGCCGTGACTACCAGTGGATCTGCCGCGACGGCGACCGCGCGAAAAACCATCTGCTGGAAGCCAACCTGCGACTCGTGGTGTCGCTGGCCAAGCGCTACACCGGCCGCGGCATGGCGTTCCTCGACCTGATCCAGGAGGGCAACCTCGGCCTCATCCGTGCGGTCGAAAAGTTCGACTACACAAAGGGTTACAAGTTCTCCACCTACGCGACCTGGTGGATCCGCCAGGCGATCACCCGCGCCATGGCCGACCAGGCCCGCACCATCCGCATCCCGGTGCACATGGTCGAGGTGATCAACAAGCTGGGCCGCATCCAGCGCGAGCTGCTGCAGGACCTGGGCCGCGAGCCCACGCCCGAAGAGCTGGCCAAGGAAATGGACATCACCCCGGAGAAGGTGCTGGAGATCCAGCAGTACGCCCGGGAGCCGATCTCGCTGGACCAGACCATCGGCGACGAGGGCGACAGCCAGCTCGGTGACTTCATCGAGGACAGCGAAGCGGTGGTGGCCGTCGACGCGGTGTCGTTCACGCTGCTGCAGGACCAGCTGCAGTCGGTACTGGAGACGCTTGTCCGAGCGTGAAGCCGGCGTCGTACGACTGCGCTTCGGCCTCACCGACGGCCAGCCCCGCACCCTCGACGAGATCGGTCAGGTGTACGGCGTGACCCGTGAGCGCATCCGTCAGATCGAGTCGAAGACGATGTCGAAGCTGCGGCACCCCAGCCGTTCGCAGGTGCTGCGCGACTACCTGGACTAGCCGCCTGAACCAAGCCTGTCGCGCAATTAATTCGGATGCGCCGAGCAGACGACTGCCCTACGTTGACTCGCATGTCAACCAGTCGCATCCTGGTCTCGTCCGGAACCGAATTCGAGGCGACCGTCGGCTACTCGCGCGCGGTGCGCGTCGGCCCATGCGTCGCCGTGTCCGGCACGACCGCGCCCGGAGCTTCGGCCGATATCGGCGCGCAAACGCGAGAAGTGTTGCGCCGCATCGAAATCGCCCTCGACGAGGCGGGCGCTGCGCTGAGCGACGTGGTCCGCACCCGCATCTACGTCACCGACATCGCCCGTTGGCGCGAGGTCGCGGCGGTGCACGCCGAGGTGTTCGGCGAAATCCGTCCGGCGGCCACCATGGTGGAAGTGGCCGCGCTGATCGAGCCCGGACTGCTGGTGGAGATCGAAGCCGACGCCTATTCGCCGAGCGTCGGGAACGTGCCGTCAGCGTCCGGCCGGTAGCTGGTGACATTGATCACAGCGCTCAACAGGCAAGGGGCCGTACAGATGCGGGAACACCATCGACTCCGGATCCGTTGCTACACCTAGTTCCCAACGAATGGGTGAATCCAGATGAGTCGGATCGATGTGCAGCAGGACAAGGTCGTCGCGACCGCGGTAGAGGCGGTTGGCCGGCAGATGCACTTGCTCCGGCGTCGACAAATGGATGAAGCCAACGCTGGCCAAGCGACTCGGGCCGAAGCTCGCCCTCGGTCTGAGCGGCGGACCAGTCGTCGGTGGGACACAGGTGCACCAGCACCGACGTCGGCTGGCTCATAACGCCATCTTGCCCCGGCGGCCGAACGGCAAGGGGTGAGAAACGACACAGCCGGTAAACCGGCGGTGAAGACGGCCAAAACGCTCGACATCTGAGACAGTGAAGAAGGCAGAACGGAGTAGCCATGAACGCAACGTTGACCAGTCCAGAATTAACCCGGGCTGATCGGTGCGATCGGTGCAGCGCTGCTGCACGCGTTCGCGCCAAGCTGCCCTCCGGCGCAGAACTGCTGTTCTGCCAACACCATGCCAACGAGCATGAGGCGAAGCTGATCGAGTTGTCCGCCGTGTTGGAAATCAGCGGCGACCCGATCGAGGCTTAAAACGCGACTCACCACCAGCAGACCTGGCGGGGATTGCGTTCGTCAGGAATCCTGAACGGGTCATGACCGACCACCCAGTGAAACCTTCGCGGCATCACCTCTGGCGCATCACTCGGCGGGCGTTGTCGAAAAGCTGGGACGATTCGATCTTTTCGGAGTCCGCGCAAGCGGCATTCTGGTCGGCGTTGTCGTTGCCGCCACTGCTGCTGGGAATGCTGGGCAGTCTCGCCTACGTGGCGCCGCTGTTCGGGCCGGACACGATGGCCGTGATCGAGCACTACCTGGTGTCGATGTCGAACAAGATCTTCTCGCAGAGCGTCGTTCACGAGATCATCGAGCCGACCATCGCCGACATCGATCGCGGCGCTCGCGGTGAAGTGGTGTCGTTGGGTTTCTTGATTTCGCTGTGGGCCGGATCGTCGGCAATCTCGGCCTTCGTCGATTCGGTGGTCGAGGCGCACGATCAGACCCCCCTGCGGCATCCGGTGCGCCAGCGCCTCTACGCGCTGGCCCTCTACGTGGTGATGCTGCTCTTCGTCATCGTCACCGCCCCGCTGATGGTGCGCGGGCCGCGCAAGCTCGCCGAGTTCATTCCCGACGGCCTGCAGGACGTCCTGGCCTACGGCTACTACCCGGCGCTGCTCGCCGGCCTGATCGCCACCGTCGTCGTCCTGTATCGCGTCGCCCTGCCGGACCCGATTCCGTCGCATCGGCTGATCTTCGGCGCGGCCCTGGCCAGTGTGGCGTTCGTGATCGCCACGCTGGGGCTGCGCATCTACCTGCGCTACATCACCGGCACCGGCTACACCTACGGCGCGCTGGCCACCCCGATCGCGTTTCTGTTGTTCGCGTTCTTCGCGGGTTTCTCGATCATGTTGGGCGCGGAGTTCAACGCCGCCATCCAGGAGGAGTGGCCGGCCCCGCGCACGCACGCCCACCGGATGCGACGCTGGCTGGTCAAGCGGGCCAAGGAAGTCGCCGAAGAGGTCAGTGCGCCGACGGACGACGACGAACCGTCCCCGGCGAGCTCCGGCCGGGTCAGCTCTTCTTGAGGGCCTCGTAGATCCGTTTGCAGTCCGGGCACACCGGCGAACCGGGCTTGGCCGACTTCGTCACCGGAAAGACCTCGCCGCACAACGCCACGACGTGCGTGCCCATCACGGCGCTCTCGGCGATCTTGTCCTTTCTTGACGTAGTGGAAGAACTTGGGGGTGTCGCTGTCGGTCCCGTCGTCGACGCGTTCGTCGGTGTCGGTCCGCTCGATCGTCTGGGTGTCCATGTCACACATTGTGCCGGAACCGGATCCTCCGCCATAGGCGAAGTTGTGCAACAGTGGAGTGATGAGGCGCAGCCAAGAGCTGGGTTTCGACGACGATGGCCGACCGATCCTCATCACCGCCGCCGCACCCTCCTACGAAGTCCAACACCGTCAACGCGTGCGGAAATATCTGACGATCATGTCGTTCCGCATTCCGGCGCTACTCCTTGCCGCCGTCGCATACGGCATGTGGCACAACGGTCTCATCTCGCTGGCGATCATCGCCGCGTCGATCCCGCTGCCGTGGATCGCGGTGCTGATCGCCAACGACCGCCCGCCGCGCCGGGCCGATGAACCGCGTCGATTCGACGAGCCGATGCGGCGGACTCCGCTCTTCCCCACCGCCGAACGGCCGTCGATCGAACGACGCAGTCACTCAGCGCCGCAACCGGAATGGCCGCACCCGACCGCCGACGGTTCCGAATAACCCGCATTCGTAGCGGTTCTCAGTACATTCTCAGGGCTGCCGGACATTCGCGCACGTCAGCGGGTGTGAGATCACTGCCTCGTGGGAACTACTTCACCCAATGGGTCGTTGTACCCGATGACAGCTCACGCCGATCAGGAGGCCGCCATGGCAAATGCCACCACACGCCGGGATAGCGATCTGGATGCTCAAAGCCCAGCCGCGGACTTGGTGCGCGTGTATCTGAACGGGATCGGCAAAACGGCCTTGCTCAATGCGGCCGATGAGGTCGAACTCGCCAAGCGCATCGAAGCCGGCCTGTACGCCAAGCATCTGCTGGAGACCCGCAAGCGCCTCGGCGAGAACCGCAAGCGCGATCTGGCCGCCGTGGTGCGCGACGGCGAAGCCGCGCGAAGCCACCTGCTGGAGGCCAACCTGCGGCTGGTCGTCTCGCTGGCCAAGCGCTACACGGGCCGCGGGATGCCGCTGCTGGACCTCATCCAGGAAGGCAACCTCGGTCTGATCCGCGCGATGGAAAAGTTCGACTACGCAAAGGGATTCAAGTTCTCCACGTATGCGACGTGGTGGATCCGCCAGGCGATCACCCGGGGCATGGCCGACCAGAGCCGCACCATCCGGCTGCCGGTCCACTTGGTCGAGCAGGTGAACAAGCTGGCCCGGATCAAGCGCGAGATGCACCAGAACCTCGGCCGCGAAGCCACCGACGAGGAGCTCGCCGAGGAGTCCGGCATCCCCGTCGAGAAGATCAACGATCTTCTCGAGCACAGCCGCGACCCGGTCAGCCTCGACATGCCGGTCGGCTCCGAAGAGGAAGCGCCGCTGGGCGATTTCATCGAGGACGCCGAGGCGATGTCCGCGGAGAACTCGGTGATCGCCGAGCTGCTGCACACCGACATTCGCAGCGTGCTCGCCACGCTCGACGAGCGGGAGCATCAGGTGATCCGGTTGCGCTTCGGGCTCGACGACGGGCAGCCCCGCACGCTCGACCAGATCGGCAAGCTGTTCGGCCTGTCCCGCGAGCGGGTGCGCCAGATCGAGCGCGAGGTGATGTCCAAGCTCCGCAACGGCGAGCGGGCCGACCGGCTCCGCTCCTACGCGAGCTGACCACCCGCACCAGCATCGAAAGTATGCCCGCCGCACCTGCGGCGGGCATACTGCTGCGCTGGAGTGTTAGCGAACCATTCGCGCAGCTGGGCAAGTAGACTCGGCGGCAATGGAGGGTGCGGAATGAACGACCTGGTTGATACCACCGAGATGTACCTGCGGACCATTTACGACCTCGAGGAAGAGGGCGTCACCCCGCTGCGTGCCCGGATCGCCGAACGACTTGACCAGAGTGGGCCCACGGTCAGCCAGACCGTGTCGCGGATGGAACGCGACGGGCTGCTGCATGTGGCCGGTGACCGCCATCTCGAGCTGACCGACAAGGGCCGCGCGTTGGCCGTCTCGGTGATGCGCAAGCACCGGCTTGCCGAGCGGCTGCTGGTCGACGTCATCGGTGTGCCGTGGGAAGAAGTCCACGCCGAGGCGTGCCGCTGGGAGCACGTCATGAGCGATGACGTCGAGCGCCGCCTGATGAAAGTGCTCAACAACCCGACCACCTCCCCGTTCGGCAACCCGATTCCCGGGCTCATCGATCTGGGCATCGGCGACGGGTTCGGCGCCGACGACGGCAACCTGGTGCGGTTGACGGAGCTGCCGGCCGGTCCGCCCGTCGCGGTCGTGGTGCGCCAGCTGACCGAGCACGTGCAGGGCGACATCGACCTGATCACCCGCCTCAAGGACGCCGGCGTCGTCCCCAACGCCAGGGTGACCGTCGAATCCAACCAGGCCGGTGGCGTGACGATCGTCATTCCGGGCCACGAGAACGTGAGCCTGCCGCACGAGATGGCTCACGCCGTCAAGGTCGAAAAGGTCTAGCCCCGAAGCTGTTTCAGACCGCGCGGCGTCCGAACGCCCGCCGCGGAGGTAGCCGCACGCCGAGCCGCTCGGCCAGCCGGTAACCGGTGACCGCCAGTTCCCGAATGTGCTCGGGCCGCAGGCCCGACTGCAACGCCGTGTCGAGCATGCCCGCCATCCGGTGTCCCGGCTCGCAGCGCAGCGCGGCCTCCAGCGACACCCCGGCCAGCGGCCCGTCGCCGCGGGCGTAGGCGCTGAACGCGAGCAACACCAACGCCTCGGCGCGCCACGGGGTGGGCAGGGTGCGCGACAGCAGCGCCCACAGCGACTCGGCGTCACCGGCGCTGTGGCCGACCGCCAGGGCGTACAGCGTGTCCCGCACCTCGACGTCGGCCAGCGCGCACGCCAGGCCGGCGAGCTCGGCGTCGGCGAGCTGCTGCTCCGTCGGCGACCCGCGCGGCGGCCGCCATCGCGTCCTCGACGTCGCGACGGACACAGGCCGTCGGGTTCGCCGCGATGCGCCTCGTCGCGCGCGCGGCGCTGCTCGGCGATCAGACCGGTCAGCGCCGCGCTGCGGGCCCGGTCGTCGACCGCGATCACCGCCTGCAGGTCGGCTCGCCGCGCGTAGAGCCGACGCCCGTCCAGCACCGCCGCGACCGCCAGCGGCGACGCGGACGGGTCGTCGACGACGCCGCCCGCGCCGCAGCCGTCCACGCAGTGCCAGCGGCCGCCGACAGCCACCCGGTCCACGACGTGCACGGCCCACAGAGCGATGTCGTGGCGGGACGAGTTCGTCGGTCAGCGTCGAGCACAGGTCGCGGTATTGCGTCGTTGCACATCGGGCAGCCCGCGCCGTCCGTCGTCGACGATCACCGCGATGGCCGCTTCGGGGCCGGCGGCCGCGGCGACCTCGGCGAGATGGCCGATCTGGTCGGCGACCGCGTCGGACAGGTCGACGCGCATCACCGACCCGAGTTCGCCGCCGTCGATCGACAACAACACCAACGATTTCTCCGGCACGAAGCCCAACACCGCTGGGAGCGCGGCGATCACCGCGCCGGGCCGATTCAGTTCAAAGTCACGTCGCTGCTTGGTCATGGCGACGACGCTGGCAACTGGCACCGTCAGCCCGCCGGCGGCGCGGCCGGCGCGACGCGCCCTGCTGTGGATCGAGCGCCGCAACTGTGGACAACGCGCGGCGCAGCAACCGCATTGTTCACGTGCATGTAGCCGGATTCGACGTGCGCCCGCAACGCAACGGGCGTATGTGTCTACTCATGGGTTCGATACTCGAGTACGACATGGTCGTCATCGGCTCAGGTCCGGGCGGCCAGAAGGCCGCGATCGCGGCGGCCAAGCTGGGCAAATCGGTCGCGGTCATCGAACAGCGTCCGATGCTCGGCGGCGTGTGCGTCAACACCGGCACCATCCCGTCGAAGACGCTGCGCGAGGCGGTGCTCTACCTGACCGGTATGAATCAGCGCGAGCTCTACGGCGCCAGCTACCGCGTCAAGGACAAGATCACCCCGGCGGACCTGCTGTCGCGAACCCAGCACGTCATCGGCAAGCAGGCCGATGTGGTGCGAAATCAGTTGATGCGCAACCGAGTTGATCTCATCCCCGGCGAGGCCCGGTTCCGCGACGAGCACACCCTGCTCGTCGAAGACCGCTCCCGCGGCGAGCGCACCACGGTCAGCGGGGAACACATCGTCATCGCCACCGGCACCAAGCCGGCCCGCCCCGAGGGGGTGGAATTCGACGAGCAGCGGGTGCTGGATTCCGACGGCATCCTCGATCTCAAGTCGATCCCGACGTCGATGGTGGTGGTCGGCGCCGGGGTGATCGGCGTCGAGTACGCGTCGATGTTCGCCGCGCTGGGCACCAAGGTGACCATCGTCGAGAAGCGGCAGGACATGCTGGATTTCTGCGACCCCGAGATCATCGAGGCGCTTGCGTTTCCACCTGCGCGACCTGGCGGTCACGTTCCGCTTCGGCGAAGAGGTGACCGGCGTGCAGGTCGGCGCGTCGGGCACGGTGACCAGCCTGGCCAGCGGCAAGAAGATCCCCGCCGAAACGGTGATGTACTCCGCGGGCCGGCAAGGCCAGACCGAGAACCTCGAGCTGGAGAACGCCGGCCTGGAAGCCGACGCCCGCGGGCGCATCTTCGTCGACGAGGCCTTCCAGACCAAGGTCGACCACATCTACGCCGTCGGCGACGTCATCGGCTTCCCCGCGCTGGCATCGACCTCGATGGATCAGGGCCGGGTGGCGTCGTGCCACGCGTTCGGCGAGCCGGTGCACGGCCTGACCGCCCTGCAGCCGATCGGCATCTACTCGATCCCCGAGATCTCCTACGTCGGCGCGACCGAGGTCGACCTGACCAAGCAGTCGATGCCCTACGAGGTCGGCGTGTCCCGCTATCGCGAGCTGGCCCGCGGCCAGATCGCCGGCGACTCCTACGGGATGCTGAAGCTGCTGGTCTCCACCGACGACCTGAAGTTGCTCGGCGTGCACATCTTCGGCAGCAATGCCACCGAGATGGTGCACATCGGCCAGGCGGTGATGGGCTGCGACGGCACGGTCGAGTATCTGGTCGACGCGGTGTTCAACTACCCGACGTTCTCCGAGGCGTACAAGGTCGCCGCGCTGGACGTGATGAACAAGGTGCGGGCGCTAAGCCAATTCGACGCTAGCTAGCACTCGTCGTCGAAGGAACTCGGCGGCGCGTCGCCCGGCCCGCCGGCCTGTGCCCGCGCGAACAGCTCGGTGATGTGCTCGTCGAACGGCGACGAGTAGGACAGATTCTCCGCGCAGCCGCCGCCGTGCAGACCACCGATCACCCCGGTGACGGTCGAGCCGCTGATCCAGGGCGCGCCGCTGGTGCCGTCGACCAGGCCCGCGCACGGCAGCTCGGGGTATCCGCCGTCGCTGAGTCCGGTGCCGGTCTGGCAGCCGATCGGCAAGCCGCCGACGCCCGCCGGGTAGGCGACCACGGTGACCTGGCTGCCTCGCGCCGGCGCGGCACCCAGTGACAGCGCCGAGCCGACCAGCGCCTCGACCGATCCGCCGGCCGGGCGGCTCACCCGCGCGATCGCGTAGTCGGCCAGCGGATCCTTGTTGGCCAGCCATCGCGGATCCAGATACAGCGCGTCGACCGTCCACACGTCGTCGGGCGCGGCTTTGCGGGCGAAGCCGGGAACGAACCGGGCCGGGCCGCCGGCGCTCAGGCAGTGCGCGGCGGTCAGCACCAGATTGCCCGCCGCCGAATGCAGCACCGAGCCGGTACAGGCGTGCAGATCGCTGCCGGACAGGAAAACAGCGCCCACCCGCGGGTCGGGATCCACCGGCGCGGCGATGACCCGGTTCGCGCACGCCGGCGACGGCCTGTTCGAGTGTGCTGGTGACGGGTGCGGATTGGGCCTGATGTCCGCAGCCGACCAATATCATGGCCAGCCCCAGCCGCTGCCGCCAGAATTCGCATCGCCGTCGATCATGCCCGATTCGGGGCAGGGTCGAGCAGGCGATGTCGCGGCGAATTCGGCGGCCAAGCGGGTATCCCGCGGAATGCGGCCGGTCCTGGCCGCGTTTTGCAGCACAGGAGCAGACAGCCCGGCAGCGGGTCAGGTATCCGCTGCCCGTCGATCTGAGGGACACTATCTGGACACGGTGCGGCACAACCGCGACGTGGCGAGGAGGCAACAGCGATGGGCCACAACGAGCCCCCCGACACACCCGATCGGGATCAGCGCTACCAGCCCGAGCACAACGGCATGTACGAGCTCGAGTTCCCGGCGCCCCAGTTGTCGTTGTCCGATGGGCGCGGCCCGGTCCTGGTTCACGCCCTGGAAGGGTTTTCCGACGCCGGCCACGCGATCAAGCTGGCCGCGGGCCACCTCAAAGACACCCTGGACACCGAGTTGGTGGCGTCTTTCGCGATCGACGATCTTCTCGACTACCGGTCGCGACGCCCGCTGATGACGTTCAAGACCGATCACTTCACCCACTACGACGATCCCGAGCTCAGCCTCTACGCCATGCACGACAGCGTCGGGACGCCGTTTCTGTTGCTGGCCGGCATGGAGCCGGACCTGAAGTGGGAGCGGTTCATCACCGCGGTGCGGTTGCTGGCCGAGCGCCTCGGCGTGCGCCAGACCATCGGCCTGGGCACCATCCCGATGGCGGTTCCGCACACCCGGCCGATCACGTTGACCGCGCACTCCAACAACCGCGAGCTGATCGCCGACTTCACGCCGTGGATTTCGGAGGTGCAGGTTCCCGGCAGCGCGTCGAACCTGTTGGAGTACCGGATGGCCCAGCACGGGCACGAGGTGGTCGGCTTCACCGTCCACGTCCCGCATTACCTGGCGCAGACGGACTATCCGGCCGCGGCGCAGGCGTTGCTGGAGCAGTTGGCCAAGACCGGGTCGCTGCACCTGCCGCTGAAGGCGCTGACCGAGGCGGCAGAACGAGGTCAAGGTCAAGGTCGACGAGCAGGTCGAGGCCAGCTGCGGAAGTCGCTCAAGTGGTGACGGCGCTGGAGCGACAGTACGATGCCTTCATTGCTGCGCAGGAGAATCGGTCGCTGCTGACGCGGGATGAAGATCTGCCCAGCGGCGACGAACTCGGCGCGGAGTTCGAGCGTTTCCTGGCGCAGCAGGCACGACAAGAAGTTCGACGACGACGATCCGACCTGATCGCCCTCCCGGGCCCGACAGCGAAGTTGGCGACATGACTCAGCGCAAGCCCAATCTTCGCTCGGTGCGCGAGGTCACGCCACAGCTGCAATTTCGGACGGTGCACGGCTATCGGCGCGCGTTCCGCATCGCCGGCTCCGGCCCGGTGATCCTGCTGATCCACGGGATCGGTGACAATTCGACGACCTGGGCGACGGTGCAATCCAAACTCGCGCAACGGTTTACGGTCATCGCGGTCGATCTGCTGGGCCACGGCGCAGTCGGACAAGCCGCGGGCCGATTACTCGATTGCGGCCTACGCCAACGGGATGCGCGACCTGCTTTCCGTCCTCGACATCGAACGGGCTACCGTCGTCGGCCATTCGCTCGGCGGCGGTGTGGCGATGCAGTTCGCCTACCAGTTCCCGCATCTCGTCGAACGACTGGTCCTGGTCGGCGCCGGCGGCGTCACCAAAGACGTCAACATCGTGCTGCGGCTGGCGTCGTTGCCGATGGGCAGCGAGGCGCTGGCGTTGCTGCGGCTGCCGTTGGTGCTGCCGGCATTACAGATCTTCGGGCGCGCAGCCGGCCTGGTGCTTGGGCTCCACCGCAATCGGCCACGACCTGCCCGACGTGCTGCGGGTACTGGCCGGCCTACCGGAGCCGATGGCCTCGGCGGCGTTCACCCGGACACTGCGCGCGGTGGTGGACTGGCGCGGCCAGAGCGTCACCATGCTGGATCGATGTTATTTGACGCAATCCGTTCCGGTGCAGATTATTTGGGGCACCGACGATGTGGTCGTTCCCGTCAGCCATGCCCGCATGGCACACGCGGCGATGCCGGGCTCCCAATTGGAGATCTTCGAGCGCTCCGGGCATTTCCCGTTCCACGACGACCCCGACCGATTCATCGAGGTCGTCGAGCGCTTCATCGACACCACCGAGCCGTCCGAGTACGACCAAACCGCTCTTCGCGAACTGCTCCGCACCGGCGGCGGCGCGCAGACCGTCTCCGGGCCGGTCGATACCCGTGCCGCGGTGCTGGAGGCGATGGGCTCCGACGAGCGCAGCGCCACCTGATCGCCGCGTCGAGGTGACGCCGTACAGTCGATTTCATGAGCGTCGACGTCACGGTGTTGCGGGTTTTCACCGACTACGGCAGGCAATTTCGGTAACCCACTCGGTGTCGTCGACGCCGCGACAGTCGAGCCTGATCAACATCAGCGCATCGCAACCGAATTAGGTTACAGCGAAACAGTTTTCATCGATCTGCCCGCCGCGGGTTCCACCACCGCCGATGCGCGCATCTACACCCCGCTCATCGAGCTGCCGTTCGCCGGGCACCCGACGGTCGGGGCGTCGTGGTGGCTGCGATCCATCGGCACGCCGATTCACACCCTGCAGGTGCCGGCCGGCGTGGTGCAGGTGCACTACGACGACGACATCACCGCCATCAGCGCCCGCTCGGACTGGGCGCCGGAGTTCGCCATCCACGATCTGCAAAGCCTCGACGAGCTTGCCGCCGCCGATCCGGCCGACTTTCCCGACGACGTGGCGCACTACCTGTGGGCGTGGATCGACGAGTCCGCCGGATCGCTGCGCTCGCGGATTTTCGCCGCCAATCTGGGTGTGCCAGAAGACGAAGCGACGGGATCGGCTGCCGTGCGGATGACCGACTACCTCAGCCGTGACTTGAGCATCACCCAGGGCAAGGGATCGGTGATCGAGACAACCTGGAGCCCGCAGGGCTGGGTTCAGGTCGGCGGTCGCGTCGTCAACGACGGCGTGAGGCGGATCAGCAACTGACCCTCGAGCCCGGCGGCGCGGTGGACGCCGATCTCCGTCACTTCCGGGGATGTCACGATCGTGGCAAACGATGCGGCGGAGGGATATTCGACCAGCACGCAGGTGTCCCAGACGTCGTCGACCTCGCCGATCACCAGGGACGCGATATCGCCGCCGAACACCACTCGCCCGCCGTTGCGTTCGATGACGTTCTGCATCGCGGCGCCGTAGAGGTCGTACGCTTGACGACCGGTCAGATCGCTGGCGCGTCCGTCCGAATAGACCGCCTTCGCCCGGAATTTGAGCAGGTTGAGCATCACGACGGGAGTGTCAGAGGCATCCGCCATCAGCTCTTCGACGCGGGAACGCGTTGGGTAGACATGGTTTTCGACATCCACGGTGTGGCCCTCCTCAGGTTGTCGAGCGAAGCGCAGACATTCAGCCTTTGCGGCGCAACACCGCGCCAAGGTGATGCTGCATCGGTTGTCCGACTGCGCCCATCTGCAGCGAATAGGACAGCTCGTCGCCGTCGAGCCGGAAGCGCCGGCCAAGCGAGGTCACCTCTTTGGCGGTCGGCGTCAGACCGACCTGCGTCGTGGTCATCTCGAGCTCGATCGTGGCGCCGTCGGCCGTGTAGGTGCCGACTTCGATTTCGGTGACGCCGCTCGGATGCGCCAGCACGAGCTCGACCTGACCGGGTCGCGGTACGCGAAGATAACCCGTCTCGGCGTGCAGCGGCGCCCCGTCGGCTGCGGCTTTGGTTTTCTGTCCGTAGACCAGAAACGGTTTGCCCACATGAGAAAACGTGACTTCTTCGAGGTAGTCGAATGGCTCGATCGTGGGGTATTCACCGGATCCACTCCCCTGCCATACCCCGAGTAACGGCGCCAGCGCTTGCAGGTTGGGGTGCAGCTCGGGTGGCATTCGGTCAGCCTAGTCCGGCTCCGACACCGGCGGCGACGATGCGGGCTATGCGGCGTGTACGTCGGGCGTGCGGACGTGCTCGGGGCGAAAGCCCCGGCCGACGATGATCGGCGGGATGAACTGCAACGGCCCCCGTCCGACGATCTTCGGAACTCGGATCGGCGACAGGTCACCGGCCAGGTTCGGTTCGATCGCGTTGTTTTGCACGAACACTTGACCGGCCTGAATGATTCTGGCCGGAAGCTCACGGCGGCGCTGCACCTTCGCGAGATCGGCTTCGGTCAGCCGGTTTTCACGTAGCGGGCCACAGAGGATGTTCGCCGCGGCCACCGCGTCGGCGACCGCGAGGTTGATGCCGACCCCACCGACCGGTGACATTGCATGCGCGGCATCGCCGATACACAGCACACCTTTGCGCCACCAGGTTTTCAGCCGATCCACCCGCACATCGAGCTGGCTGGTGTCGTCCCACGAGTGCAAGTCCTTGACGTGTTCAGCCAAGTTAGGCTGCACGGAAACCAGCCGCTCTTTGAACGCCTCCAGCGATCCGTCTTGCGGGTTTGCCCCCTTGGGCATGACATAGGCAATTTGCCAATAGTCGCCCCGGTAGATCATGGCCATCATCAGACCCTTGCGGACCACCCCGACGAGTTCCTGAGGGTCACCCGGACGCCAGTTCAGCCGGAACCACAAGACGTCTATCGGCGAATTCGCGCTCCCGACCTGCAAACCCGCCGCGGCGCGCACCGCGGATTTGCGTCCGTCGGCGCCGATCACGAGATCGGAGTGCACCTCGAGTTCCGGGGTGCGCACCCCGACGACGCGGTCCCCGTCGAAGACCAGATCCGTGACCTCGGCATTGCGGACCAAGGTGAATTCCGGGTAGGCACTGGCTTTTTCGGCGAGGAAGTCCAGGAAGTCCCATTGCGGCATCAGCGCGATGTAGGGCTGTTTGAAACCAAGCCGCGACGAGTGCGCTGAAGTTCCCGAAAGTTCGTAGTGTCCCGTCGGTGTTGAAAGCAAGGCGCGTGACTTTGGTGTGCGGGAGACGCAGAAACTCGTCGATCAACCCCAGTTCGTCCATGACCCGCAGCGTGCTGGGATGAACGGTGTCGCCGCGGAAGTCGCGCAGAAAGTCATTGTGCTTTTCCAACACGGTGACGTTGATCCCGGCGCGGGCCAGCAGCAGAGCGTGCACCATGCCTGCGGGGCCGCCGCCGGCGACACAAACCTGGGTCTGCAGAACTTGCGTCATGCCCCGACCCTACGACGGCGGTCAACCGGAAGCGGGCACCTTCCGGTGGGCACGCAGCGTCTTGATCTCGCGCTCGAAATCCTCTGCAGACTCGAAAGACCGGTACACCGAGGCGAATCGCAGATAGGCGACTTCATCGAGTTCGCGCAGCGGCCCGAGGATCGCAAGGCCGACTTCGTTACTGGGGACTTCCGGTGATCCCCCGGCTCGCACGGCGTCCTCGACCTGCTGGGCCAGCAGGTTCAGCGCGTCGTCGTCGACCTGACGGCCCTGACATGCCCGGCGCACGCCGCTGATCACCTTCTCGCGGCTGAACGGTTCGGTCACACCGCTGCGCTTGACGACGGCCAGTACCGCGGTTTCGACGGTGGTGAATCGGCGACCACACTCCGGGCACGAGCGGCGGCGCCGGATGGCCTGCCCCTCGTCCGTCTCGCGGGAGTCGACGACTCGGGAATCGGGGTGCCGACAGAACGGACAATGCATGGCCGCTCCTTCGCCGCGCTGACTTCGGGGTGTCCCAAGCCACCACGAGCGTACCTGCGTGCACGGCTGCAGGCCTAGCGCCGCCGGATGTCGCGCCTGGTAAACGGCTCAGCCCACCGGAGCGATCAGCGTCTGGCCCGCGGTCACCGCCGACGAGTCGAGCTCGTTGAGTTCGCGGATGCGGGCCGCGACCTGACCGGTCGGCGCATCCGGTGCCACCCGAGCGGCCAGGCGCTGCAACGTCTCCCCCGGCTCGACCCGCACCACGGCGAGCCGATCGGGCATCTGAACTGCCGCCTTCTCGGGGCCGGCATGCAACATGCCACCGAAGTGCGCCACGAACCCCAGCCACACCGTGATCCCAGCCGCCACCAGAGCCAGTGCGACGGTTGTCGCCGGGGTGATCGGGCGAGGCCGATGCGACGCCGTCGACATCAAGACTCCGGTGCCCCGGTAACGCGGCGGCGCCGCGACCGGCCTGCACGGCTGAGGACCCCGGTGCCCGCCGCGCCGGGCGGGCGGGCGGACCTGAATCGGCCGAACTCGGATCGGCGCGCTTGGCGAGATCGTCTCGATGGGCATCATGTGCGTTCCTCCAGTCGGCTTGTAGTCGATCACTTGTTCGAAGCATAATCGATAATGTGTTCGAAAACCGAACATGTGATCGAACTGTTGCACACGCTGCAGACGATAGAACGCGGCACCGACAACTTTCGGCGACCGTCGGACGGCGCAAAACGCGACATACCTCGAACACATGTTTGATATCTCGACGAAATGCGGCTACATTCGGCCGTATGAGCGATAGCGATACCCGGGACGCCGACTCCGACCGCCCTTCGCGATCTACGGAATCAACACTGACACCGCGCCAACGCACCATCCTCGACGTGATTCGTGCGTCGGTCACCAGTCGCGGATATCCGCCCGAGCATCCGTGAGATCGGCGATGCCGTCGGCCTGACGTCGACGTCCTCGGTGGCTCATCAACTGCGGACACTGGAGAAAAAGGGTTACCTGCGCCGTGACCCGAACCGCCCGCGCGCCGTCGATGTCCGATCGTCCGACGACGCCTCGAAGCCGCCGGTGCTCACCGACGTCGCCGGGTCGGACGCACTGCCGGAACCCACGTACGTCCCCGTATTGGGACGCATCGCGGCCGGTGGGCCGATTCTGGCCGAGGAGGCCGTCGAAGACGTCTTCCCGTTGCCGCGCGAACTCGTCGGAGAGGGTGCGCTGTTCTTGCTCAAGGTGGTCGGTGAATCGATGGTTGACGCCGCGATCTGCGACGGCGACTGGGTGGTGGTCCGTCAGCAGAATGTCGCCGACAACGGCGACATCGTTGCCGCGATGATCGACGGCGAGGCCACCGTCAAGACGTTCAAACGCACCGGCGGCCAGATCTGGCTGATGCCACACAATCCGGCTTTCGACCCCATCCCGGGCAACGACGCTGCCGTGCTCGGCAAGGTCGTCACGGTGATCCGCAAGATCTGACGTCGCTGCGACCCAGTCGGCTACCCGGCCCGGTGGAATCCGTTGGCCTGCGCGATTTCCTCGCTGGCGAACCAAATTTCGGCCATGGTCTCTTCGTACAAGGCGCTGTCGGGCATGTAGTACAGACCGAAGCTCGCGTTGGCCTTGACCGGATATCCGTCCGGCACCTGGTACGGGTCGTCCATCGGAAGATGAATTGCCAACTGCCCGGAGGCAATTCGCGGTATCGGCACGGCCTCGGTGACCTGAGCGTCATCGTCGTCGGCGTCCGTCGGCGCAGCGTGCCGGCCGCCTCGGCCATCGTCCAGTAACGGAATCCCGGTCGGATCCGTGTCTACGTTATCGGGATCCTCGTCGAAGTCCTCGTGGACGTCACGCTCGAAGTCCTCGTGGACGTCGCGGCCGAGCTCCTCGTGGGCATCACGGCCGAAATCGGCGAAGCCGGAAAACTCATCGGGAGTTTCGGTTTCGTCCTCGAGCAGCTCGTCCACCAAACTCTTGCTGCCCGGCGGCATCCATTCGCTGCTCGGCTGATTGGGTAGGCGCACGGTCCGACGTTGCGGCCGGCGGTCCTCGGACAAGGTCGACGACGCCAGATCAGCGTCGCTCCGGCGACCACCGCGAGACAGACTCGGTGGCGGGCTCGTAACCGGATTCGTCTGATTCGCCGAGCTTCGGCCTTGCCGTCACGTTTAGCGGCACGGCGTCGACGCCACGCTCGCGCCATTAGCGCCAGCAAGCCGATCAGCAAAAGCGCGCCGATACCGGCCAGCAACCACCACCAATGCGCGGTCAGCCAACGCGTCAGCCACCAGCCGCCGGGCGACGCTGCGCCGGCCGGCGTCTTCTGACCCGGCACTTCCAAACCAGACAGCGCCGAGGCCAAGTTCGCCGGTTGCAGTCGTGAAGGTGTTCTTCGTCTTGTTCCAGGCGATCTGGCCGCCGGTGAACTTCTGCGTGACGACGTCCTTGTTGACTGTCTGGTCGCCCAGCGGCGCGCCGAGCTTGCCGGTCGCTCCGAGGAGCTTGTCCCACGCGGCTTTGATGGCCCCGCGGACCACGAATGCGCCGTGGTCGGCGGTCCAGAAGATCGCCGGCTTGTCGACGGCGGAAAACGTGCTGATCTTGCTGGCCGTTTTGAGGCCGCCATCGGCCTCGTTGGCGATCGGGAAACCGAGGTCACCACCCGGGCCGCCGAGCGACTCGTATTTGGTCAGGATGTCGGCCTCGATGGCGTTGGCGCTGCTGGCGGGGCTGAAGAAGATCTTGCCGCCGGCGAAGTTCTGGGCCAGTCCGTCGTTGCCTACCGGATACTGATCACCCTGTTTTGCGCCGAGCGGCCCAGAAGGCCCGCCGGCCGCCCGCCAAGCCATGTTGATGTCCGCTGTCGGATCGACGGGTACCTGCAGGTCGGTGAGCTTGCTCGCCAGATCGGGCGGGACGGTGGTAAAGGCCTTGGTCAGCCTGTTCCAGGACACCTTGCCGCCGCTGAACGCCTGCGTGGCGAGTTCGCCGTCAAAGGTTTCGTCGCCGGTCGGCACGCCCAGGGCGCCCCCGGAGCTGCCCAGTTTGTCCCATGCGGCGTTGATCGCACCGCGCACGACGAATGCGCCGTGGTCGGCGGTCCAGTAGATCAGCGGTTTGTCGCTGGCCGAGAAGGTGCTGACCCGGCTGTCGGGGCCGGCCAGACCGCGAACTTCGTTAGCGGTCGGAAAGCCAAGATCCGAGGCCGCCGGACCACCGAGGGCTTCGTATTTGTCCAGAATGGCGCCCATCATCGACCTGGGTCCGGTGGCCGGAGTAAAGAACATCTTGCCGTGCACGAAGTCCTGAGCAAATCCCTGACCAGCGACGTAGCAATCGCCTTGCTTGGCGCCCAGATCCGAGGTGTCGCCGCCGGCGTCTTTCCAGGCCGCGGTGATCGCGTTGTCGGCGTCGCCGATTGGGGATGCCGCCGCGACGGGCGTCAGCAGCGCCATGCACGTCAATCCTGCGACCAGCGCCGCCAGACCACGCGCAGCGCGCGCGACGGCACCCGATCGTGCTTGCTGCCTTGTCATCCCGCCCTCCCCGCGGCCGCCCAGTACGAAGCCTGGAGCGCCAGTTTCAACCGCCCGGCGGGCCGCCGCAACTCTGCTGCGGGCGACGACGCGTGCGAAGTCATACGAAGACACTACGGAATAGATATCCCGTCGACGCCGAATTATTCACCACAGGGCGGTGGTGTCGCATTCTGCTCGTTCGCTTTTAGGCTTCCGTGGCCCGATTTCAGTCGAATTCGTGACGCTCGATTATCGCGCACATGGACTCTGACGTCGTGCTGGGCAGCGAATCTTTCGCGTGCCACGTGGGGAACGCAGGCACTTTCGACCGGCAATCCGCATGTCGCGAATGCCGTCAGGCAATTACTACCGCCGAAGCGACGTCCGAGAGCGCGAAATTTTCGCTCCCACGCAATACCGCGGCTAGACGCCGAGGCTGCGGCCGATGATTTCCTTCATGATCTCGGTGGTGCCGCCGTAGATCGTCTGCACCCGCGCGTCGAGATACGCACGTGCGACCGGGTATTCGCGCATGTACCCGTAACCGCCGTGGAGCTGCAGGCAGCGGTCGATCAAGTACACCTGCTTCTCGGTGGCATACCACTTGGCCATCGCGGCCTGTTCGACGGTGAGTTTCTCCTCGAGGTGCAGCGCGACGAACTCATCGACCATGATCCGCACCACCGTGGCCTCAGTGGCCAGTTCGGCGAGTAAGAATCGGCTGTTCTGGAAACTGCCGATAGGCTTCCCAAAGGCTTTGCGCTCCTTGGTGTATTGAATCGTCTGCTCCAGCACCTGCTCCATGGCAGCAGCGGCCATGATTGCGATCGAGATTCGCTCCTGCGGCAGATTCTGCATCAGGTAGATGAAGCCCTTGCCCTCTTCGCCGAGCAGGTTCTCGGCGGGCACTTCGACGTCGGTGAAAGACAGTTCGGCGGTGTCCTGCGCATCCAGGCCGATCTTGTCCAAGTGCCGGCCGCGCTCGAATCCCTTCATGCCGCGTTCGACGGCCAACAGCGAAAAGCCTTGTGCACCTTTGTCGGGGTCGGTCTGAGCCACCACGATCACCAGGTCGGCGTTGATTCCGTTGGTGATGAACGTCTTTGAACCGTTGAGAATGTAATGGTCACCCTGCTTGACCGCGCGGGTCTTGATGCCCTGCAGGTCGCTGCCGGTGCCCGGCTCGGTCATCGCGATCGCGGTGATCATCTCGCCCGTGCAGAACTTGGGCAGCCAGCGCTGCTTCTGCTCCTCATTGGCCAGGCTCAGCAGGTAGGGCGCCACGATGTCGTTGTGCAGGCCGAACCCGATGCCGCTGAAGCGGCCGTAGGTGGTCTCCTCGGTGATGATCGTGTTGTAGCGGAAGTCGGAGTTTCCACCGCCGCCGTACTCCTCGGGAATCGACATTCCCAGAAATCCCTGCTTGCCGGCCTCCAGCCACACGCCGCGGTCGACGATCTTCGCCTTCTCCCACTCGTCGTGGTACGGCGCGACGTGGCGTTCCAGGAACGACCGGTAGGACTCGCGGAACAAGTCGTGCTCGGGCTCGAACAGCGTGCGCTGGTATTTGACGGCGCTACCCATGAGATGACCTCCGGCGGGTTGGGAACACTGCCGCCCAAGATATACCAACCGGATGGTTGGTAGGCCCATGGCGCCGCGTCGCGGCCTAGAGTCAGCGAATGGACGAGACGATCCTGGTGCAGGAGCTCGGGCAGCTGCTCGAGTTCTCCTACACCGACATGCTGTGTTACGCCGGGCCGTATCTCCCCGGCCGGCGTGGCCAGCGCGTTGAAGGTGATGCAGCGGGCATTTGCCGCGCTGTCCCCCAACCACCCACCGCAACGGCGTTCAGTCGTCATCCGGACCGCCTTTGAGGGACCAGGGACCCGCGACGGCTTCGAAGCCGTCACCCGTGCGGTGACCGATGGTCGCTACACCATCGATCCGGCCCTGGCGCGACCCGACCGCGGGCGGCTGCTGCAAAGCTTTGTCTTCCAGGTCTCGGTCAACGGCCGCACAGCGACGCTGCTGCTGCGCCCGGGCTTCGTCACCGCCGAATTCTTCGAGCTAGCCGGCAAGGCCGAACGCGATCAGGCCGAGGAGGCTCACCTCGACGAGATGAAGGCCCAGATGGCACAGCCAGATCCTGGCGGCACCCGCCGAGGATGTCTACGAATTGGTCTACTAGTCCGATAATCCGGATTATATTGATCTCTGATAAGTTGCTGCTGAGTATTTCTTCGACTGCGCGTTAAGTTAGCCTCTCGAGATCGGTCTCGACAACGCGCAGAAATCCCTTCTACCAGCATCAATAGGCTATTGAAAAAAGTCATAAAGTTTGTCCGGCAATTTCCTTTACTCGCACAAATCTTAAGCGGTAGCTTAATTCCACCTGAGAATTCTCAGGTGTCCTTATGGGGAGGACGGGGCCATGGCCAGTCGGCGAAGCAGCGTGGGGTTCATAAGAGGCTGCGGTGGCGCATTGCGTTCGGAATGACTCCGGTGGCAATCACGCCGACAGCCCAAATCGTTCCGGGGAAGGGAAATCATGCGCTCCGCAACCAAACGAACACTCATCGCGGCAGCCGCCCTGACGGCGGCAGGACTCTTCGGGTCGCTGCCCTACCACGGGTCGTCGCAGGCCCAAGGCGTGCCGACCCAGCACCACGACGTCGCGCTGGTCGACGCCGACGCGACGCTCCTTAGGCGAGGAGGGCACCTTCGACACCGCTTTCTACAACGACGTCCTGGGGCCGACCGGAGCCGAAGAGCAGCTGTTCAGTGCCTCTGTCACCGCGATCGTTTGGCGCTACCGACGGCCGACCACCCTGCTTGACGCCACCGCCGCCAACGCCCATCTTCAGCGGCGTCTTCAACGGCGCGGAGAGCCGAGTTCTTCGAGGGCGCTGTTCCTGGACGCGACTGGCCGGCGAAGACCAGCATCAACCAGCTGTTCGGCGTCACCGCGTCGCGACTCGCAGACGGCGCTTCTCGACGTGTTCACCAGCACCGATTTTGTCGCCGATCCCCGCCAGCGCCGGTGTCACGCTTGCCGAACTCACCGCTGCCGTGGGCACGTCGGCCTTCGACACGGACCTGACGGCGATCGCCAACGCGGACTTACGCTCTCGCGGCTGAGCGACCTGCGAGGGCTACCTGGGCGACCTGGTCAGCGGGCGACGCGAGCGCCCTCGGCGATCTGGGCACCCTGCTCACCGACCTGAGCCGGCTTCAGCGACCTGGGCACCAACTTCAGCACCGACTTCAGGGCCGTCTCCGACGTCACTTCGCTTCTCGGCGGTGTCGCTGTAACACGGGGAAACAGAAGCGCCGGGGCGGGGGCTCCGGCGTTTTCTGTTATCTGCGAGCTTTTTCAGGTCGCCGAGAATTGCCGCAGGCTTGCGGCCAGCGCCACCGGCACCCGCGCTTTGATCCGGGTGCCGTCGCTGATGTGCTCGGTTTGCTGAACCCGGCCGTCGGCGTGCACGCGCGACACCAGATCGCCACGGTCGTAAGGGATCACCACGTCGACCGCGGTGTCGGTGGGAGCGGCCAGCTCGGCCATCCGCCGGCGCAGCGCCTCGACGCCGTCGCCGGTGCGGGCCGAGACGAACATCGCCCCGGGCAGCGCACGGCGCAGCTTGGCCAGCCCCAAATCGCCTGCGGCATCGATCTTGTTGACGACGATCAGCTCCGGCGCCGGACCGCTGTCGTGGTCGGCGAAGACCTCGGAGATCACCTGGCGCACCGCGCTGATCTGGGCCAGCGGGTTGACGTCCGAGCCGTCGACGACGTGCACCAGCAGATCGGCGTCGACCACCTCCTCCAGCGTCGAGCGGAACGCCTCGACCAACTGGGTCGGCAGGTGCCGCACGAAACCGACGGTGTCACTGACCACGAACGCCCGCCCGTCGTCGAATTGTCCACGGCGAGTGGTGGGTTCCAGGGTCGCGAACAACGCGTCCTGCACCAGCACCCCGGCGCCGGTCAGCGCATTCAGCAGGCTGGACTTGCCGGCGTTGGTGTAGCCGACGATCGCGATCGACGGCATGTCGCTGTGCACCCGGCGGCTGCGCTGGGTGTCGCGGACCTGCTTCATCGCCTTGATCTCGCGGCGCAGCTTGGACATTCGCTCGCGGATGCGGCGCCGATCGGTCTCGATCTTCGTCTCACCGGGCCCACGCATACCCACCCCGCCGCCGCTGCCACCGGCACGACCACCGGCCTGCCGCGACATCGACTCACCCCAGCCGCGCAGCCGCGGCAGCATGTACTCCATCTGCGCCAGCGACACCTGCGCCTTGCCTTCTCGGCTGGTGGCGTGCTGGGCGAAGATGTCCAGGATCAGCGCGGTGCGGTCGATGACCTTGACCTTGACGGCCTTCTCCAGCGCGTTCAGCTGCGCCGGCGACAGTTCGCCGTCGCAGATGACGGTGTCGGCGCCGGTGGCGAGCACCACGTCACGCAACTCCGCTGCCTTGCCCGAGCCGATGTAGGTCGAGGGATCCGGCTTGCTGCGCCGCTGGACCATGCCTTCGAGCACCTCCGAACCCGCGGTCTCGGCCAGCGCGGCCAACTCGGCGAGGCTGGCGTCGGCGTCGGCGGCACTGCCGTCGGTCCACACGCCGACCAGCACCACCCGCTCGAGACGCAGTTGGCGGTACTCGACCTCGGAGACGTCGGCGAGTTCGGTGGACAGCCCGGCGACACGGCGTAGCGCCGCGCGATCGTCGAGCGCGAGTTCACCCGTGCTGGGGGTGCTGGCCAGGTCGATTTGGAGAGTCCGGATATGTCATAGGCAATTACCCATGGTGCACGCCGAAGCGGCGGCGCGCATCCGATTTAACGTGACGCCTCCCGCCACCATTGCTCGCTGAGTTCTCCCTGGGCCACCAACACCGACGGTCCACGCAGGTAGCTGGTGGCCTCGGTGACGGTGACGACGACATCGCCGCCGGGAACCCGCACGGTCAAGGTGCCGCTGGTGGCGCCGCGCATGCGACAGCGCGGCGACGGCAGCGGCGACGGTTCCTGTTCCGCAGGAACGGGTTTCGCCCACTCCCCGCTCATGCACCCGCATGCTCACCGCGCCGTCGACCGGGGCGGTCAGAATCTCGACGTTGACGCCGTCGGGGAATTGGTCGTGATCGAAACTCACCGGCGCCGCGACATCCAACTCCGCCAGCGCCTCGAGCGTGAGCGCAGAGTCGACGCAGGCCAGGTGCGGGTTGCCGACGTCGACCGCCAACCCGTTGAACGTCCGGCCGCCGACGACAGCCTGCCCGGGCCCGAGCAGGTTGGCCTTGCCCATGTCGACCCTGACGTCGGCGTTGGTCGCATCGACGTGGTGCATGACGACCGGCCGCGGGCCGGCCAACGATCCGACGACGAATTCGTCGCGGGTTTCCAGGCCACCGGCCCGCAGGTAGTGCGCGAACACCCGCACGCCGTTGCCGCACATCTGCGCGATCGACCCGTCGGCGTTGCGGTAGTCCATGTACCAGTCGTCGGCGCGCACGCCGTCGGGTATCCGGTCGAACACGCCCGCGGCCAGCGCCGCCCCGGCGGTGGTGACCCGCAGCACGCCGTCGGCGCCAAGACCGCGGCGCCGGTCGCACAACGCCGACACCACCTCCGGCGTCAGCGTCAGCGCGGCATCCAGGTCACCCAGCACGACGAAGTCGTTCTGGGTGCCATGGCCTTTGGCGAATCTCATCGACGCCACTCCTCGATCGCGGCTGCGCCGCCATCATCGTCGTCGGCTGGGCGGATCACCTGCTCAGGATACGTGGCGCCACGCCTGCAACGCGCCGTAGCGCAGGTCGGGGGGTGAGGTCGGGTCAGGAAGGCGCGAGAGAAGCGAAAGAAAGCGGGCGGCACTGCGGCGACGCGAGGGCGGGGATCGCCGGAAGTAGGGAAAGACTCGTATGGGCTACGAGAGCGCGCGAGCTCCGAGTCTCTGGCGGGGGGGGCGCGGGCGCGCGTCGGAGCGTCTCTATGCGCGGTCGCGGCCGTCGGCGGAGTATCCGGGTTCGAGTGCGGCGCGTGGGTCGGGATCTTGCGTGAGCGGCATGGCAACCGATCCACCGCTTTCGCGATCACTGACCTCCCCGACCTTGGCCCCTTCGCGGCCGCCGCCGACCCTGGCCCGGTCGGGCCGCCGCCGACCAGGCAGGCAGTTCCTTTGAGCGAACTGCTGGCCTATGGCTTGGTGGTAACGGGACACCCGATAGCCCCGAACTCGCGGCTGCCTTCCAGGAGTACATCTATCAGCCGGCGCACACGTTCATTCAGGCCTGGATCGGCAGCCCATTCGGTCAGCAGTTCGACAATGGGATCAACAGCCTCTTCATCACGCCGAGCAACGTCTGCGGCGTGATTTGCAACGGCGTCCCCGGAACAGAGGCAGACCCTACCAGCGGTTACGGCGGGTTTTTGGCTGGTGACGGTGGGGCTGGCTGGACGAGCACCGAGGCCGGCGTGGCCGGTGGTAATGGCGGGGATGCCCTGGGAATCGGTGACGGCGGCGATGGCGGTTACGGCGCGCTCGGTGCCGACGGTGGCAATGGCGGCGCCGGCAGCTGGGTGATGGGCGATGGCGGCCTAGGCGGAGACGGCGGGAACGGCGGTTTCGGTGTGGCCGCCGGCAACGGCGGCAACGGCGGCAGCATCGGCCAAAACATCACCGATGTCAGCGCGCTCGGCAACGGCGGCGCCGGCGGGGCCGGCGGGGCCGGCTATGTCGGTGCCAACGGTGCAGCCGCCACTTCGCCGGGTGCGGCCGGCGGTGCGGGCAGCTCCGGTGAGGCCGGGGGTAGCGGCGGCACCGGTGGCGACGGCTCGACATTGATCGGTGTTGGCGGCGCCGCGGGGACGGCGGCAACGGCGGGGCGGGCGGCACCGGCGGGGCCGGTGCCAACGCCGACGCGGCCAACCCCATCGGGGGGGCCGGCGGTGCCGGCGGGGACGGCGGCAACGGCGGGGCGGGCGGCACCGGCGGCAACAGCGGCGCCGGACAGGCCGGAAGCGGCGCCCAGGGTAACGGCGGCAACGGCGGGGCGGGCGAGCAACGGCGGCAACGGCTACGCCGGCGCCGGTGCCACCAACGCGGGCGCGAACGGTAACGGCGGTGGCCACGGAGGTAACGGCGGCGCTGGCGGTAACGGTGGCAACGGCACCGTCGCCGGCGACGGCGGCGCCGGGGCTCTCGGCGGGATAGGCGGCAACGGGGCACCGGCGCAGCGGGCGCGAACGGGTCATTCGCCGGCAGCGGCACCGGAATCGGCCAGGCTGGCGGGGGCGGCGGCGCGGGCGGCGCCGGCGGTAACGGCGGCAACGGCGGCGACGGCGGGGCGGGACCAACGACACCACCGGGACGGCCGGCACCGGCGGTGACGGTGGCACCGGCGGTAACGGTCGGTACACCTGCGAACGGCGGCAACGGCGGCAGCCGGCGACTACGCGCGCAACCCGCAACGGCGGCAACGGCGGTAACGGCGGCAATGTCGGCTACCGCCGGGCACCGGCGGTGCCGGCGGCACCGGCTGCGACCCCCGGCGCCAGCAGCAGCGGGGCCGACCCCCAGGCGGCGCCGGTAACGGCAACGGCGGCAACGGCGGCAACGGCGGCGACGGCGACCACCGCCGGCGGCTCGGCGGCAACGGCGGGGCCGGCGGTAACGGCGGCGACGGCGGCAGCGGCGGCGGCGGCGGCACCGGCGGCAACGGCGGCGCGGCGCCACGGCGGCACCACGGCGCCTCCACCGCGGCGACCGGCGGCAACGGCGGCGCCGGCGGCGTCGGGGGCGGCGGCGGCAACGGCGGGGCCGGCGGCACCGGCGGCTCGGCGACTGCGGGCGGCAACGGCGGTAACGGTGCGGGTCGGTGGCACCGGCGCCGACGGCGGCGGCGGCGGCACCGGAGCAGGCGGCGCGACCGGTATATCGCGGCAGCCAGCAACGGTGTCGGCGGGCTCCGGCGGCAACGGCGGCAACGGCGGCGGCGGCGGTGGCGGCGGCAACGGCGGGACCGGCGGCGACCGCCGCGCGCACGGCAGCACCGGCACCACCGGCACCGGCGGCACGGCCGGCAACGGCGGCGCCGCCGGCAACGCCGGCAGCGGCGGCGGCGGCGCGGCGGCGTCAACGGCGGTGGCCGGCACCGGCGGCAACCGCGGCGCCGGTGGCAACGGCGGCAACGGCGGCAGTGGGCGGTACCGCCGGCGTCCGGCGGTACCGGCGGCACCGGTTCGACCCCCGGAGCCAACGGCAGCGTCGGCGCCACCCCACCGGCCCGGTCGGTAACGGCGGCACCGGCGGCAACGGTGCGACCGCGACCACCGCCGGCGGCTCGGGCGGCAACGGCGGCAACGGCGGTAACGGCGGCAGCCAGGGCAACGGCGGTGGCGGCGGCACCGGCGGCAACGGCGCCACCGGCGTCGACCGGAGTCAATCCATCAGGCGGCCATGCCGCGGCAACGGCGGCACCGGCAGCAACCAATCCGGCCTCACCCCTCCCGGCGTGGGCGGTAACGGCACCAACGGCACCGTTGCCGGGCAGGCCGGCGGGAACGGCGGCACGGGCGGTTCCGGTACCGGCGTATTCAGGGCTAATAGGAGCCCAAGGCGCGGCCGGCGGTAACGGCGGTACCGGCGACGTCGCCGCCGGCGGCACCGGCGGCAACGGCGGCAACGCCACCGCGGTGGCCGGTCTCGGCACAGCTAATGCCGGGAACGGCGGCACGGGCGGCGCCGCTACTGGTGTGGGCACTACCGGCGGTGGCGGCGGCACCGGCGGCACCGGCGGCGGCGGCGGTGCGGGCGGATCGATCTCAGGTAACGGCGGCGCAGGAGGCAGCGGCGGCACCGGCGGTACGGGTGGCACGGGTGCCGTCGGGCCGTCCGGCGGCAACGGCGGCAACGGCGGCAACGCGACCATCACTGCGAACGTCGGAACGGTCGTCGGCGGCAACGGCGGCAACGGCGGGGCCGGCGTGAACGGTGGCGTCGGCGGTACCGGGGGCAACGGTGGTGGGGGCGGCGTGGGTGGCACGGCCACCCACGGCACCGCCGGTACCGTCGGCGGGGGCGGGTCAGGGGGCACCGGCGGCACCGGCGGGGCCGGCGGGTCAGGGGGTACCGGCGGTACAGGTGGTACTGGAACGAACGGGCTCGGGACAATCGTGCAGCACGGCACCAACGGGAGTGCGGGTGCCAACGGGGTTCAAGGTGCGACCGGCACCCACGGCCAAGCCGGCTAGCACCTGCTCAGGATACGTGGCGCCACGCCCGCAGCGCCGCGTCGGCGTTGCCGTCAGCGGTCGCATCCAGCCAGTGGATGCGGTGGTCGCGACGGAACCACGACCGCTGACGGCGCACGTAGCGTCGGGTGCCGATGAACGTCGGCTCCCGGGCGGCGTCGCCGTCACCGCCGGCGTCGAGGTCGTCGAGAACCTGCGCGTAGCCCAGCGCCCGCGACGCGGTCACGCCGTCGCGCAGGCCGAGGTCGAGCAGCGTGATCACCTCGTCGACGAGCCCTTCGGTGAACATCGTCTCGGTGCGCTGGGCCAGTCGCTGGTCGAGAAGCTCTGTGTCGCAATCTAATCCGATGATCGCTGTGTCCCATCGCGGTGTGCCGATGACGGGCGCCGACGCGGCGAACGGTTGGCCGGTGAGTTCCACCACCTCCAGCGCGCGCACGATGCGCCGCCCGTCGGTCGCCAGGATCGACGCCGCGGCGGCCGGGTCGCGGTCGGCGAGCTCGGCGTGCAGGGCGCCGGTGCCGACCTCGGCGAGCCGCTGCTCCCATTTCGCCCGCACCGCTGGATCGGTCGCCGGGAACGACCAGTCGTCGAGCAGCGATTGGATGTACAGCATCGAGCCGCCCACCAGCACCGGAACCTTGCCGCGCGCGGCGATCGCCTCGATGTCGGCGGCGGCGTCCTGCTGGTAGCGCGCGACGGTCGCGGTGGCGGTGACGTCGAGGACGTCGAGCTGGTGGTGCGGGATGCCGCGGCGTTGCGCGACGGGCAGTTTCGCGGTGCCGATGTCCATGCCGCGGTAGAACTGCATCGCGTCGGCGTTGACGATCTCGGCTCCACCGCCGAGCCGCTCCGCAACGTCAAGGGCCAGTTGCGATTTGCCGGTACCGGTCGGCCCGACGATCGCCAGCGGCCTCACGGCTGCCAGACGCCGGCGAAGTACCCGACGCCGTAAGGCGCCGCGCGGTAGAGCTCCTTGGCCGACCGCGGCGTCGGCCCGGCCAGCCCGGCCAGCACGCCGAACGCGACCCGTCCCCCGACCTGCGCGGGCAGCCGAGCCAGCGCGGCCACGTCGCCGCCGGCCAGCGCATCGTCCAGGCGCATCCTGCACCTCGACGTCAGCGGGCTGATAGCCGCCGGGAGCGGCCGGAGTCAACGTGTTCGCGCCGTCGGCGACGACCAGCACCCCGGTCGGCTCGCTCGACAGGTCGATCTCACTTACGCAGCCGCCGGCCAAGCTCGACCGCCGCCCCGGCGTCGTGGCTCTCGGCGTAGACCCGGACCTGCGCGCGGGCGTCCGGCTGGGCCTGCGACCGGATCCAGCCGCCGATCAGCGCACACAGCGGCATCTCGACGGGTTGCCCGCCGGCCTGCGGCGAAAGCCGCACCAGCACGTCGACGCCGAAACCCGCGAACGTCCCGACGCGGTCAGAGCCGATGACTCCATCCGCGGCGCCCACCCCGATGACGACCCAGCGCGGCGGCAGCGCGGCGGCCGCAGCGATCATCGCCGCCCGCAACTCCGCCACCTCGTCGGCCGCCCCACCGGCAAGCTCGGGAACCAGCACCGGCGCTGACGGGATGATCGAGATGGCGCTCAGCACGCCATCAAACTAACGGGTCGACGTGACCGCGGCGAACGTGTCGGTGTGCGCTTCGACCGTTTCGGCCTCGCCGCGGGCCAGCGCGGCGGTCGCGATCACCATCACCGCGACCGCGATCTGCGAGGACAAACACCGTCTCGTCGCCCGAGTTCACCGTTTCGCCGAGCACGAACACCCCGAGCAGCGCACCCACTGTCGGCTTGGCCACCGTCATGGTCGGCATCGACGCGTTCAGCGGCCCGCCTCGATACGCCGACTGCTGGAACACCATCCCGGCGACCGCAGCCCCGATGCAGGCGTAAAGCTCAGGAGTGGCCAGCACCGCCACGATGCCGCCCTTGGCCGCCTCGACCGCGCCCTTGACCAGCACCGCGAACAAGGCCAGCGACGCACCGGACACCGCCGCCAGCAGCACCGCCCCGATCGCCCCGTCCGGCCAGAGCCGCGCCCCGAGCAGACACAGCCCCACCAGCGGGCCCGCGATGGCGGCGACCACCAGCCACGTCTGCAGCGACGCACGCGAGTGCCCGGCCACCGGATTTCCGACGGTGACGACGACGGCCAGCGCGGCCGCCAAGATCGCCGCCCAACCCCAATCCCATCGGCTCACCGGAGCCCCGGTCATCCGCGCGTACAGCGGCAAGGCGAACAGCAACGCCGTCACCTGCAGCCCGGTCACCAAAATCACCGAGCCGAGGCTCAGCGCCCCGGCCTGCAGGCCGTAGTTGGCGACCGCAGCCACCGCCCCGAGCCGCCAGTCGCGGTTACGCCACGACATGAAAAACAAGGCGAGGTAGCCGACCCGCTCCTCGGTGACCTCGTGAGCGGACCGCTGCCGCGCCACGTTGCCGATTGCCGACGCGAACGCGGCGGCCAGTGCCAGCACGACAGCGATATCTTCTTTCGGCACGGTCTACCCCCTCACGTCCATCTCTTCCCCGCCACGGTACTGATGCCGGCGATGAAAACCCCGACGCGGCGCGTCGCGGTCAGCGATTCAACGGCTCTTTCTCAGACACGACCACGTCCTGACCAGCCCCCGCCGCGATGGTCGCCGCCTCACCGCGAGCCAGCGCGATCGTGGCAATCACCACCACCACGCCGGCAGCGAGCAGCGTCAACAGGCGCGGGCCGCTGGCATTCAGCGTCTCGCCGAGGACCAGAATGCCCAGCAGCGAGGCGACCATCGGCTTGGCCACGGTCACCGTCGGCAACGAGGCGGTCAGCGCCCCGGCGCGAAAGGCCGACTGCTGGAAAATCATCCCCGCCAACGCGGCCGGTAACAGGCAGTAGGACTCAGGTGCGCGCAGAAATGCCCCGAAGCCGCCCGATGCGGCACCGACGGCACCTTTGGTCAGCACGGCGAAAAGCGCCAGCGACGAACCGGCCACCACCGCCAGCAGCACCGGCGCAACCGCACTGCGGGCCCACAACTTCGCGCCCACCAGGCACAACACCAGGACCGGGCCCATCACGGCGGCCACCACCAGCCAACTGCCCAGCGAACCCCGCGCGTTCCCGGCGTCCGGATCGCCGACAGTGACCAGGACGGCCAGCGAACCGGCCAGCATCACCGCCCACGTCCATTCCCAGCGGGTGACGCGGTGGTGGGCCAGTCGGGCGTAGATCGGCAGAGCGAACAGCAGCGCCGTCACCTGCAATGCCGTCACCAGCATCACCGAACCCAGTGCGAGCGCGCCGGCCTGCAGGCTGTAGTTGGCCACCGCGCCCATGCCGCCCATCCACCACCGAGGGTCGCGCACCGACAACCAGAAAAGCTCGAGGTGGCCGACCTCTTTATCGGTGATCTCCTGAGCCGATCGCTGACGGATCACATCGCCGATCGCCGACGCCAGCGCAGCGCACAACGCGATGAGCGCCGCCACCTCTGCCGTCGACATCGTTCACCGCCCATTCATCTCTGATTTCGCCAACCAGCCTAAGTCGCGGCGCCGAGCTTCTTCGGCTTGCCCCACGGCGCTGAGCCGCCAACTCAGGACGCTCCGGGCGACAAGCTGCTTCAATACTGATGAGGCGCGTATGTGAATGCCTCGTGTCGACGGCGCCGCTATGCGCGGCAGGTGCGTGGTCAATAACCGCGCGAAGGGTAGGTAACGGCAGTTCATGACACCTGACGAACCAGACAACACGCCCCGGCCCATCCCGACGACCGGGACCGCGGCCAGGTCCCAAGCCGACACCACGTCCCCACGCCCACCCGGTGGTCACGCCGACGCCCGCCAGCGACCCGCACCGATTCGGCAGGGTCGACGCCGACGGAACGGTCTGGCTGATCAGTTCGGCCGGCGAGCGCATCGTCGGCTCCTGGCAAGCCGGCGACACCGAGGCGGCTTTCACCCACTTCGGTCGGCGTTTCGACGACTTGAGCACCGAGATCCTGCTGCTCGAAGAACGCCTGGCGGCCGGCACCGGCGATGCACGCAAGATCAAAGCCACCGCCGCGGGATTGGCGGAAACGCTGCCGAGTGCGAACGTGCTCGGCGATGTCGACGCGCTGGCGGCCCGCCTCAACGGCATCGCCGAGCATGCCGATGCCGCCGCCGCGGCTGACCGCAGTCGCCGCGACGAGCATCGCGCCGCCCAAACCGCGCGCAAGGATGCCCTGGCCGCCGAGGCGGAGGAGCTGGGCAACACCTCGACGCAGTGGAAGGTCGCCGGCGATCGGCTGCGCACGATTCTGGACGAATGGAAGACGATCAACGGGCTGGACCGCAAAACCGATGACGCGCTGTGGAAGCGCTATTCGGCGGCCCGCGAAGCGTTCAACCGCCGCCGCGGATCGCATTTCGCGGAGATGGACCGCGATCGAGCGGGCGCCCGCGAGGCCAAGGAGAAGCTCTGCGTCCAGGCCGAAGCGCTTGTCGACTCGACGGATTGGGGCACCACCAGCGCTGAATTCCGCAAGCTGCTCGTCGATTGGAAGGCCGCCGGCCGCGCGGCTCGCGATGTCGATGACGCCCTGTGGGCCCGCTTCAAGGGCGCCCAGGACACCTTCTTCAAGGCCCGTAACGCCGCGACCGCCGAGCGGGATGCGGAATTCCATGCGAACGCGAGCGCCAAAGAGGCGCTGCTGTCTGAAGCCGAAAAGCTCGATACCGGCAGCCACGACGCGCGCGCGGCGCTGCGGACGATCGGCGACAAATGGGACGCAATCGGCAAGGTTCCCCGGGAGAAGTCGGCCGACCTCGAGCGGCGCATGCGCGCGGTCGAGAAGAAGGTGCGCGACGCCGCCGAGCCTTCCGGGCCCGACCCGCAGGCCCAGGCGCGTGCGGAGCAGTTCCGCGAGCGTGCCGAGCAATACGAACGTCAGGCGCAGAAGGCCGAGGCGGCCGGCCGAGGCAAGGAAGCCGAAGAGGCCAAGGCCAACGCCGAGCAATGGCGGCAATGGGCTGATGCGGCAGCCGATGCGCTGACCCGCAAGCGCTAGCCGGCCCCCGGCGCCTTGCCGTCCGGCGTGGGCGGCTGTGCCGCGTCGGGGCCGTCGAGGGTTTCCAGCAGCGTTCGGGCCTGTCGCTTCGCCGCGGACTGACGACGCTGTTCCTCGGCGGCGAGCTGCACGATCGTGCGTGACCACACCACCCGCGCCCAGTGGAACGTCAGCAGGATGATGGCGATCCATCCCACGATCAGCCCGATACCGGGACCTGGATGCCCCGAAGCCACCGTCTGCCGTGACCAGATGGCCAGCAACCCGGCAGCGCTGGCCACCGCGGAACCAGCCAGCGCCACCCAGGCCAGAGCCCAGCGGCGGGTCAACAGTGCCAGCATCGAAAAACCGACACCGAAAACCAATGCCAACCAACTGAATACGCGTGACGGCAGGGCGATCGCCGCCTTGCCGGCGCCGTGCGATAAGACCAGCACATCCCACCCGCGCACACTGCCGGTGTGCGGCAGGATGAACGACCCGATCAACACGAACACCAGGATTGCGACGACCAAAGCCCTTGTGCCCGGCTCTATTTCACGGGCGATACGGCGTTCGGCTGCCTCGATGTCGTCGCGGAAGGCATCGAACTCGCCCCGGGGGCCGCTCACCGCGTGCACCCCGGCGCCTCGGCCGCCGCGGGCGGTTGCCCGATCGTCGGCATGCCGAGACCGGTACCGCTACCGCGCGGACGGTGCCCGGCAGCGTGGGCGTCACCCGCGCGTGTGCGGCGATAGTTGATGACGTCGCCGTCGGCGATCAGATGATGCGGCGCGGCACCGGTGACCGCGATGGTGACGATGTCGCCCGGGCGTACCTGCTGCTCACCGGGCGCGAAATGCACCAGTCGTCCATCGCGCGCGCGCCCGCTCATCCGCGCGGTGCTGCTGTCCTTGCGACCTTCGCCGGTGGCCACCAGTAACTCGACGGTTCGACCGATCTGGTCACGGTTCTCTTCCAGCGCGATCTGGTCCTGTAGCGCGATCAATCGGTCGTAGCGTTCTTGCACAACGGCTTTCGGGAGCTGACCGTCGAGTTCGGCAGCCGGAGTGCCGGGACGCTTGGAGTACTGGAAGGTGAAGGCGTTGGCGAAGCGGGCCTGCCGGACCACATCGAGGGTGGCGGCGAAGTCTTCCTCGGTTTCACCGGGAAAGCCGACGATCAGGTCGGTGGTTATTGCGGCGTGCGGCATGGCCGCACGTACCCGGTCGATGATGCCGAGGTAACGCTCGGCCCGGTAGGAACGCCGCATCGCGCGCAACATCCGGTCCGAGCCGGACTGCAGCGGCATGTGCAGGGCCGGACAGACATTCGGGGTCTGCGCCATCGCTTCGATGACGTCGTCAGTGAACTCGGCCGGGTGTGGCGAGGTGAATCGCACCCGCTCCAGCCCGTCAATGCGTCCGCATGCGGTCAGCAACTCGGCGAAGGCGCCGCGATTGCGCGGTATCTGCGGGTCGGCGAACGACACCCCGTAGGCGTTGACGTTTTGACCCAGCAGCGTGACTTCCAGCACGCCGTCGTCCACCAGCGAGCGCACCTCGGCGAGGATGTCGCCTGGGCTGCGGTCCACTTCTTTGCCCCGCAGGGCCGGGACGATGCAGAACGTGCAGTTGTTGTTGCATCCCACCGAGATGGAAACCCAAGCGGCGTAAGCGGATTCGCGGGCAGCCGGCAGCGCCGAGGGAAACTCCTGCAGCGCGTCGGCGATTTCCACCTGCGCGACCCTGTTGTGCCGCGCCCGTTCGAGCAACGTGGGCAGCGACCCGATGTTGTGGGTGCCGAACACGACGTCGACCCACGGCGCTTTGCGCAGCACGTCGTCTTTGTCTTTCTGGGCCAGGCATCCGCCGACCGCGATCTGCATGTCGGGGTTGCTCCGCTTTCGCGGTGCCAGATGGCTGATGTTCCCGTACAGCTTGTTGTCGGCGTTCTCCCGCACCGCGCACGTGTTGAAGACCACGACGTCGGCGTCGTCGCCGTCAGGCGCCCGCTGATAGCCGGCCGCCTCGAGCAGACCCGCCAGGCGCTCCGAATCGTGGACATTCATCTGACATCCGTACGTGCGGACCTGGTAGGTGCGCTGCATTGACCCTGGCGCGACTGACGGCACAGCGGGCGCTGCATCCGATACCACCGTCGACGTCACTGGGCCATGGTACGGCGAGGCGACGCTGCGACGTTCGGCCGACCTAGACCCGCCTGCGCTCGCGCTCCGCCTGCCAACTCGACGCTGACCACGTCGAAGGCCATGCTCTGGCTGAAACCGCGACGCGCGAGCATTCCGATCAGTCGGCGGGTTACCCGGGCATCGGCGGCTTCGTCGCTGAGGTTCTCGCGCCGGAGCTTCTTGCGGACCAGTTCTTCGGCGCGGCCACGCTCGGCGGCGGGATTGATGCCGCCGAGCACCGACGTGATCAGCTCTTTGTCGACGCCCTTTGGTGTGCAGCTCAGCGGCCAACGCGCGCTTGCCTTTTCCCGCGTTGGCCAGCCGGGAGTGCACCCACTGCTCGGCGAAGTCGGCATCGTCCAGTAGCCCGACATCGGTAAGCCGGTCCAGCACCCGGTTGCTGACATCGTCGGGATATCCGCGCTTGGCCAGCTGGCCGGCCAACTCGGCGCGGGTACGCGCTCTCGCGGTGAGCAGGCGCAGGCACAGCGCCCGCGCCTGCTCTTCGCGAGATGGCTCAGAAGTCGACGGGAGCGGGCAAGACGCTGTCATTGGGAAGGTCATCCGTCACTACCGCGCCGATACCGAGCTTTTCCTTGATCTTCTTCTCGATCTCGTTAGCCACGTCGGGGTTCTCCATCAGGAAGTTGCGGGCGTTCTCCTTGCCCTGCCCCAGCTGTTCGCCCTCATAGGTGAACCACGACCCGGACTTACGGACGAAGCCCTGATCCACACCCATGTCGATCAGCGAGCCTTCCCGGCTGATGCCCTTGCCGTAGAGGATGTCGAACTCGGCCTGCTTGAACGGCGGCGACACCTTGTTCTTGACGACCTTGACCCGGGTGCGGTTACCGACCGCATCGGTGCCGTCCTTGAGTGTCTCGATCCGGCGCACATCCAGACGTATCGACGAGTAGAACTTCAAAGCCTTTCCACCCGTGGTCGTTTCGGGTGAGCCGAACATCACCCCGATCTTCTCGCGAAGCTGGTTGATGAAGATCGCCGTCGTACCCGAATTGCTCAGCGCACCGGTGATCTTCCGCAGCGCCTGGCTCATCAGCCGGGCCTGCAGGCCGACATGGCTGTCACCCATCTCGCCTTCGATCTCGGCGCGTGGCACCAGTGCGGCCACCGAGTCGATGACCAGGATGTCCAGCGCGCCCGAGCGGATCAGCATGTCGGCGATCTCGAGGGCCTGCTCGCCGGTATCCGGTTGGCTGACCAGCAGCGAATCGGTGTCCACACCCAGCTTGCTGGCGTAGTCGGGATCCAGCGCGTGCTCGGCGTCGATGAACGCCGCGATGCCACCTGCCGCCTGGGCGTTGGCCACCGCGTGCAGCGCGACGGTCGTTTTACCCGAGGACTCCGGGCCGTAGATCTCCACGATGCGGCCGCGGGGCAGACCGCCGATGCCCAGGGCGACGTCCAGCGCGATCGATCCGGTCGGGATGACCGAGATCGGTACGCGCACTTCGTCACCGAGGCGCATCACCGAACCTTTGCCGTGACTCTTCTCGATTTGGGCCAGTGCCAATTCGAGGGCCTTTTCGCGATCTGGGGCTTGTGCCATGGTGCTACCTCTCGGTGTTGTCTGTCGTTGTTCGGTTTGACCGGTCTTGGTCAGTTGGCCGTGACGTTAAAGCAGCCCACCGACAAGTCGGGCCCGTCGAACAATCACCACAGTAGCGAACACCTGTTCGAACGCAAGGAGGCGCGCCGCTGGCGTGTCTCGCGTCGGCGCCTAGCGTCGGGCGCGGTATTTCACCACTGCTCGCGGGGCACGTCGAAGTCGACGCACAGCGCCCGCCACACGTCGCGCGGATCGATCCCGTCCTCGATCGCCTGCGCGGCGGTGCGCCCGTCGAACCCGGTCAGCACGTGATCAGCCAGCACCGAGGTGCCGTACGTGGCGCCGAATCGCAGGGTGACCCGCTCGTTGAATTCCGTGAGTCGCACCCCGCCAAGCTACCTACCCGGCGGGCACCAGCGCCTGATGGCACACCTGCACCGGATCGGCCACATCGGCGGCGCCGGCCGCGGCGCGCTGCGCGGCGGCGCGGTAGGCGGGCGTCGCCAGCACGTCGGCGACCGCACCGGCCAGCGCCTCCCCGGTCAACGGCCGCACCAGCCGCCCGCTGCCGTGGCGCGCCACACGGTTGGCGATCTCCCATTGATCGCCGCCGCCGGGAACGATCACCAGCGGCACGCCCGCCAACAACGTCTTGGCCACCATGCCGTGTCCACCGCCGCAGATCACCACATCGGCCTGGGTGAGCAGATCGTCTTGCCGGCCCAGCCCGGCCACCGCCCACGACGGCAACGTCAGCTCCGGACCGCCCAGCCGCGACACCACCACCCGGGCGCCGGAAGGCAGCCCGACCCCGGGCACCAAACTGTCCAGGGCCGTCTCGGCCATCCCTTTGGTTCCGGTCGTCGCCGTCGACGGCGCAACGACCACCACGGGCCCCGAGCCCGACGGAATCGACAACACCTGCTCGGTCGGCTCGAAGTGCAGCGGGCCCACCAGGATGGCCTCGGCCGGCCAGTCCGGGCGCGGAACCTCCAGGGCGGGCAACGTCGCAATCAGCCTCCGCAGTGGCCCGGGATCGCTTGCCGGCAAACCGATTTCAGTGCGGGCCTGCGCTCGCTGCCGGTCACCGGCCCGCAGCGACCGCGCCGTCAACGCGCGCATCGTGGCGTCGCGCAGCCGACCGCGAATCCCGGTGCCGGGCGCCAGTCCACTGCCGATCGGCGGTAGCCCAGCGGACGGCCGGTACAGCGGATGCGGGTTGAGCTCGATCCACGGGATCCCCAGCAGTTCCGCCGACATACCGCCGCACGCGGTGATCACGTCGGACACGACCAAATCCAGCCCCATCGCCTGCAGCTGCGAGAGGTTCAGCACGGCCATCCGGGCGGCGCGCTGGTGGATCTTGGCGCCGGCGTCGCCGTCGTCGTCGTCCGCGGTCGGATCCAGCCCGGCCAATTCGACGGCATCGACACCGGCGGCGCGAGCGGTGTCCAGCCATTTGGTGCCGGTCAGCAACGTGGGTGTGTCGCCCGCCGCCAGGAATCGCCGACACAGCGCGATCGCCGGAAAGGAGTGCCCGGGGTCTGGCCCGGCCACCACCGCGACGCGCATCGCCCTACCCTGCCACAGCGACTGGTTAGGCTGTTGATCATGACCGAGCAGACTCTCGACAACACCCGCACTGTGGAGGTCTTCCTGCATGCACTGCAGGACGCCGACCTCGATACGGCAGGCGCCGCGCTGGCCGAAGATCTGGTGTACCAGAACGTCGGATTGCCAACCATTCACGGACGTCGCCGGGCAATGAAGCTGTTCAGCTCGCTGGGCGGCGCAAGCGGTTTCGAAGTGAAGATCCACCGGATCGCCGCCGACGGCGCCGCTGTACTCACCGAACGCACCGACGCACTGATCATCGGCCCGCTGCGGCTGCAGTTCTGGGTGTGCGGCGTCTTCGAGGTCCACGACGGGCAGATCACGTTGTGGCGCGACTACTTCGATTTCTTCGACATGTTCAAGGCGACCCTGCGTGGCCTCGCGGGCCTGGTGATCCCGGCACTGCGAACCTCGCTCTAGACGACGATGACCGACAGCGCCGTGCGGCCCAACGCACTTCAGTTCATCCGGTACTGCTGCGGTGGGCAACTGCCCGACTCGATGCGGGACTGGGTGCGCAACGATCTGACCAGCAAGGGTGCGACGGGCCGGATGATGCGACGGGTCGCTGTTCCGGCGGTGCTGGTGCTCATCCCGTTCTGGCTGATCCCGACGACACTCGACGTGCATCTGAGCATGACGCTGCCGATCCTGATTCCGTTCGTGTACTTCTCGCACGCGCTGAACAAGGTGTGGCGCCGGCACATGCTGCAGGTGCACGGCCTCGACCCGAATCTCGTCGACGCACAACGCAGTAAGCGCGACGAGCAGATGCGCCAGTCGTACATCGAGCGCTACGGCCCGAGGGACGAGTTACGACCAGACTCTGCTACGCCCGTCGGGGCAGCCCGCCGAGTTCGTCGAACGCCTGCGACCAACCGATCAGTCGATCGGTCGCACCGGCCAGCTCGTCGCGGTACCGCTGTCGCGACGCGACCAGCGCGGCGCCGACGTCGGCGTTCGCGGATGACACCAATTGCGCTGCGGCGGTGACCATTTCGTTGTACTGACGCACCCCGGCGCTCAGCTGTGCAGTGAACGCGTTGATCGTGGGCGCCAGATAGGTGCGTGACTGCGGAGTTCCGTGAGCCGCCCGTTCCATCGACACCACCTCGGCGGCGGTCGCCGCCATGGCAGCGGAGCTTTGTTTGGCCGCTGTGGTCAGCTCACGAATCTCGGTGTCGGGCAACATGTTGCCGCGCTCCATGACGCCGAGCAAGGAGAAGAATCCCCGCTCGGAGGCTCCGAGCGCGTACATCGCCGGTCGTGCCGCCGAACTCGGGGGCGGCAGGCGCCGGATGTTGGTCGGCCGCTGCGCGGGCAGCGGATCAGCTTTCAGCCACCGGTAGCGGATCAGCAGCAGCGTGGCGATCATCGCTTCCACCACAGCGACTCCGCCGGTGATCTCCAGCAGCAGCGCGAACCAACCCCACGCCGCCAGGATCGCCGTCACCGCGCCCCAGAACACACACCCGGCGGTGAAGATCAGACCCCAGCGCAGCGCACGTCGGCGGCGACGAAGCTGTCGCTCCCGGGGATCGGTTGCGGCGCTGATCTTTTGGACTACCAGCTCGGAAACGTCGCTGGCCGTGTCGAGGCCGCGCAGCAGCAAGGTCCGCCACGACCGTACTGCGACCGGACTGCACTGCCATGCGCTCGCTCGTCCCCTACTGGCCGATGGGCTTCTCGGTGGGCGTGGCCTGGGGCGCCGCGGCCGGGGTCGCGGGGCGCCGTCGGATCGGCGGTCGTCGACCCGCCGGCCGGCAACGCGTCGCCGCGCATTGACGCCCGGATCTGCTCCAGACGGGAGTGGCCGGCCATCTCCACACCGGCCTGTTGGACCTCGATCATGCGGCCCTGCACCGAGTTCTGCGCCAGCTCAGCCTGGCCCAGCGCGTTGGCGTAGCGGCGCTCGATCTTGTCGCGCACCTCGTCGAGGTTCGGCGTGGTGCCGGGAGCGGCGATCTCGCTCATCGACCGCAGCGACTTGCTGACCTGCTCCTGCATCTTGGCCTGCTCGAGCTGGCTGAGCAGTTTGGTGCGCTCGGCGATCTTCTGCTGCAGCACCATCGCGTTCTGCTCGACGGCCTTCTTGGCCTGCGCGGCGGCACCGAGTGCCTGGTCGTGCAGCGCCTTGAGGTCTTCCACGCTCTGCTCGGACGTCACCAGCTGCGCCGCGAACGCCTCGGCGGCGTTGTTGTATTCGGTGGCTTTGGCGGCGTCGCCCGCGGCGGTGGCCTGATCGGCGAGTGTCACCGCCTGCCGGACGTTGACCTGCAGTTTCTCGATGTCGGCCAGTTGACGGTTGAGCCGCATCTCGAGTTGGCGCTGGTTGCCGATCACCTGCGCGGCTTGCTGGGTCAGCCCTTGGTGCTGACGCTGCGCATCCTCGATGGCCTGCTGGATCTGCACTTTGGGGTCGGCGTGCTCGTCGATTTTCGCGTTGAACAACGCCATGACGTACTTCCACGCTTTGACGAACGGATTGGCCATCAGTTAGCTCTGCCTTCGTGTGTAGATGTATGCCGTCAGGCTCAACTTATCGTCTCCGCCGCAATTGCCACACCCTTGCTCGTCGTGATTAGGCACTGGCCGCCAAGGCTGGGGCCGCGACCGGCGGGATGACGACTTTGGTGCTGGCGTCGATACTGGCCGCGATCGGCGAGTCGGGCTTGATCGACTCCTGGCCGAGCAGCTGTTCGCTGGCATCGGTGAGCAGCTGAGACAGCGGCACGTCCAGCGCATCGCAGATCGCGCTGAGCAGCTCGCTGGATGCCTCTTTGCGGCCGCGCTCGACCTCTGAGAGGTATCCCAGGCTGACCCGGGCGGCGTCGGAGACCTGTCGCAGTGTCCGACCCTGGGTGATGCGGGCTTCCCGCAGTACGTCGCCGAGAACCTCGCGTAGCAATGACGGCATCGCGCTCTCCTTACGTCCGGTCAGCTTGATTCTTGATCAGCTCAACGCACCCGGCGCGGCCATTGGTTCCCGGCTGGACTTCATTCGACCCGCTAGGCGGCCGCGACCAGTGCCCGCAGTCGGCTGATCGACTCGCGAACCGCCGAGAGCCGGATATCCCAGCGGGTTCCGGACAGGTGCAGCTCGACCACCTCGATGGCATCCGTTTCACCGGGACCGGCCAGGCCCATGAATACCGTGCCCACGGCATGCCCGCCGTGCGGTTCGGGTCCGGCGACGCCGGTCAACCCGACACCCCAGGTCGCTTCGCAGCGTTGACGTGCACCGACGGCCAACGCCCGGGCAGTCGGGGCCGCGACAGGTCCGACCTCGTCGAGAATCTCCGGCGCAACACCGGCCAGCAGGATTTTGGTGTGCTCGGTGTAGGTGACCAGGCCGCCGCGCAGCACTTCACTGGCACCGGGCACGCCGGCGAGGGTCGCCGCCAGCAGCCCCGCGGTGAGCGACTCAGCGGTCGCGACGCTCTGCTTGCGAATCGTCAGATCGGCGACCAGTGCCACGCGCGTCCTCAGTCAGCAGCGGGTCGTCCACGGCTGTCCCTGACGGCGGAAACCACGTAGTCCAGTCCGGTGACCACGGTCAGCACGATCGCGGCCGCCATCATCACCCACGCGACCATCAGCCACGTCCCCGATACCGGCAACACGTACAACCCGATCGCGACCGCCTGGACGAGCGTCTTGAGTTTCCCGCCGCGGCTGGCGGGGATGACGCCGTGGCGCAGCATCACGAACCGCAGAACGGTGATCCCGACCTCGCGGGCCAGGATGACCACCGTCACCCACCAATGCAGGTCGCCGAGCATCGACAGCCCGATCAGCGCCGCGCCGATCAAGGTCTTGTCGGCGATCGGATCGGCCATCGTGCCGAATTCGGTCACCATCCCGTAGTTGCGGGCCAGCGCGCCGTCCAAGCGATCGGTGATGACCGCGACGGCGAACACGACGAAAGCGATGATGCGGCTGGGGGTTTCGTGCCCGTTGCCGGCGAACAACGCCAGCAGGAAGACCGGCACCAACACCAGTCGCAACAGTGTGAGCACGTTGGCGAGGTTGGTGACCCGAACGCGCGGGACCACCGGACCTGACTGCGGCTGCCCCGACACCGCAACAGAATATCGGTTACCGGCCAACTCAGCCGTATTGCCCGCTCCTGCCCGATCGCGCCACGCCGCTCTGCATCGTCGCGGGCGGCCCAAACCGATACTCTGCATTTCGTGAGCGCAGCGAGCGGAGCACCGGCCAACGAGCCGACGATCCGGCGCGCGCACACCTCGGACGTCCCCCTGATCAAGCATCTCGTCGACACCTACGCCGGCAAGATCCTGCTGGAGAAGAACCTGGTGACGCTCTATGAGGCCGTCCAGGAGTTCTGGGTGGCCGAGTACGAGGGCAAGGTGGTCGGCTGCGGGGCGCTGCACGTGCTGTGGGCCGATCTCGGCGAGGTTCGTACCGTGGCCGTCGATCCTTCGATGACCGGCCGCGGGATCGGCCATGCCATCGTCGACCAGCTTCTCCGCGTCGCCCGTGACCTGCAGTTGGAGCGGCTGTTCGTGCTGACCTTCGAGACCGAGTTTTTCGGCAGGCACGGGTTCACCGAGATCGAGGGCACCCCGGTGACGACCGAAGTGTTCGCGGAAATGCAACGCTCCTACGACATCGGTGTCGCCGAGTTCCTCGATCTCAGCTACGTCAAGCCGAACACGCTGGGCAATTCGCGGATGCTGCTGGTGCTCTAACGACGAGAAGGGATTCAGACAGGTGAGCTCTCAACCCGTCGTCGTCATCACCGGCGCCTCCCAGGGCATCGGCGCCGGCTTGGTCGTCGGCTACCGCAGGCTCGGCTACGCCGTCGTCGCCAACTCGCGGAATGTGACCCCAAGCGACGATCCGATGGTGCTCGCGGTCGCCGGCGATATCGCGCAACCCGGTGTCGGCCAACGCATCGTCGACGCCGCGCTGGAGCGGTTCGGACAGATCCGAACAGTGGTCAACAACGCCGGCATCTTCATCTCCAAGCCCTTCACCGAGTACACCGACGCGGACTTCGACGCGATCACCGGCGTCAATCTCCGTGGCTTTTTCGAGGTTTCGCGGGCAGCGGTGTCCGCGATGCTGAGTGGCGGGACGGGCGGCCACCTGGTCAACATCTCCACCAGCCTGGTCGACCACGCCGACTCTGCGGTCCCGTCGGCGTTGGCGTCACTGACCAAAGGCGGGTTGAACGCCGTGACCAGAGAACTGGCCATCGAGTACGCAAAGCACGGCATCCGGTGCAACGCCGTCGCTCTCGGCGACATTCGCACTCCCATGCATGATCCGGCGACATACGCTGCACTGGCCAAGAGGCATCCGTTGGGGCGCGTGGGCGAGATCGACGATGTCGTCAAGGCCGTGTTGTTTCTGGAGAACTCGCCGTTTGTCACCGGCGAGATCCTCCATGTGGATGGAGGTCAAAGTGCCGGACACTGATGCGCTGCGCGATGCGCTGGACCGCTGGAAGGCCGGCATCGACGCACACCAGCCCGTACAGGTTTCCGAGGTCTTCACCGAGGACGCCATCTTCCAGGGTCTACGCCCCTACAGCGTTGGGCGCCAAGGCGTCATCGACTACTACGCGAGCCAGCCGGTAGGCCTGACAGTCGAATACCAGATCCTGCAGACCCGCCGACTGGCCGCCGACCAGGTGCTCGGGTATGTCCACGCCGACTTCACGTTCCCAGACCGCCGCGTCGTCAGCGTGTTCCTCGGCGTGGTTGTCAAGCACGACGAAGACGGCTGGAGCATTTACTACTACCAGGCGTCTCGGCTCGACTAGTCTGCGGCTCAGTCGATTTCGCCGTCGGCATCCGAGCCGTCGGCGTCGGGCCACCGCGGATCAGCGCCAGCGTTCCGGCCAGGTCCTCGGGCTTGACCAACACGTCGCGCGCTTTGGAACCTTCGCTCGGGCCGACGATGTCGCGGGTCTCCATCAGGTCCATCAGCCGGCCGGCTTTGGCGAACCCGACGCGAAGCTTGCGCTGCAGCATCGATGTCGAGCCGAACTGGCTGGATACCACCAACTCGACGGCCTGCAGGAAGACGTCCATGTCGTCGCCGATGTCAGGATCGGCATCGGTGCGTTCCCCGGTGGGCTTGGCTGCGGTGACGCCCTCGGTGTATTCGGGCTCGGCCTGCTCCTTGCAGGCGGCCACGACGGCCTGGATCTCCTCGTCGGTGATGTAGGCGCCCTGCAGCCGGATCGGTTTGCCGGCGCCCATCGGCAGGAAGAGGCCGTCGCCCATGCCGATCAGCTTTTCGGCGCCGGCCTGGTCCAGGATCACCCGGCTGTCGATCAGCGACGACGTCGCGAACGCCAACCGGGACGGCACGTTGGTCTTGATCAGGCCGGTCACCACGTCGACCGACGGCCGCTGGGTGGCCAACACCAGGTGAATGCCTGCGGCACGGGCTTTCTGGGTGATCCGCACGATGGCGTCCTCGACATCACGCGGGGCGGTCATCATCAAGTCGGCCAACTCGTCGACGATCGCAACGACGTACGGGTAGGGCCGGTACACGCGCTGGCTGCCCAACGGCGCGGTGATCTCGCCGGCTGCGCACCTTGGCGTTGAAGTCGTCGATGTGACGCACCCGGGACGCCTGCATGTCCTGGTAGCGCTGTTCCATCTCCTCGACCAGCCACGCCAGCGCGGCCGCCGCCTTCTTCGGCTGGGTGATGATCGGGGTGATCAGGTGCGGAATGCCTTCATACGGCGTCAGTTCCACCATCTTCGGATCGATCAGGATCATCCTGACCTCTTCCGGGGTGCAACGGGTGAGCAGCGACACCAGCATGGAGTTGACGAAGCTGGACTTACCGGACCCCGTGGAACCGGCGACCAGCAGGTGCGGCATCTTGGCCAGGTTGGCCGAGATGAAGTCGCCCTCGATGTCCTTGCCCAGCCCGATCACCAGTGGGTGATGGTCGCGGCGGGTCGGCGCCGCGGTGAGAACGTCGGCGAGACGCACCATTTCGCGATCGGTGTTGGGCACCTCGATGCCGACCGCGGACTTCCCAGGGATCGGCGCCAGCATCCGGACGCTCTCGGTGGCCACCGCGTAGGCGATGTTCTTCTGCAGCGCGGTGATCTTCTCCACCTTGACGCCCGGGCCCAGTTCCACCTCGTAGCGGGTGACCGTCGGTCCTCGGGTGCATCCGGTGACCGATGCGTCGACCTTGAACTGGTTGAGTACTTCGCTGATCGCATCGGCCATCACGTTGTTGGCGGCGCTGCGTTTCTTGGGCGGGTCTCCGGCGACCAGCAGGCTCAGCGACGGCAGAACGTAGGGCCCCTCGACAACCCTGTCGAGAACCAGAGTGTCTTGTGTGGCAATAGGTTTGGCTTCGGATTTGGCAACGCGCTTGCGGCTGCGCGACGCCGCGGGCTCGGGCACCGTCGAGTTCTCATCGACCGCCGCCGGGTCGGTGCTCGATGGCCACGCCTGGGCTGCTTCAGCGTCGTCATAGACCGATGGCTCGTCGTAGTAGCCGTCGGAAAAGTCCTCCGTGACTTCGCTTTCGACGGCTTCGTCGTCGTCGTAGTAAATATCGTCGCCGTCGGCGTAGTCGAACATCCGGGTGCCGAACATCGACCGCAGCGTCTCGGGCACTTCGCGAATAGTGGTGCCGGTCAACAGCAGCAGGCCGAACAACACCCCGATGAACAGCAGCGGCGCACAGATCCACGGGGTCAGCCCCTCCGAGAGCGGTCCCCCGATGGCGAAGCCGATGAATCCCGCGGCGTGTGCGCGCCCGGCCGGCGTGTCCGGCGAGCCGGCCCACAGATGCCACAGCCCCAGCGCCGGCAGCGCGACCATTGTCGCGCCCAGCACCAGCCTCGGGCGGGCCTCGGGGTTGGGCTCGGTGCGCATCAACAGCAGCGCCAAAGCGGCGGTGACGACGGGCAGCACCCCGACCGCGGAGCCGATGAAGATCCGTACCACCGAGTCGACCCATGCGCCGACGGGCGGGCGGCGTGGAACCAGGAACTGGCGGCGATCACGACTGCGATGCCCAGCATCGCCAGGGCAATACCGTCACGACGGTGGCCCGGATCGATCTCGCGGGCCCGCCCCACCGAGCGCGCGGTGCTACCGGTCCCCTTGGCCAGCATCAGCCACGTCGCCCGCACTGCTCGGCCCGCGGTCAGACCCGCTCCGGCCACTACGCCGTGGTGGCGTCGCCGGGCCGGCCGACGCGCAGCCTGAGCGGGCCGGCGAGCCGGCTTCTTTCGCGGCTGCGCCGATCGGGCACCGCTTCGTGGAACCGCCTTTGACCTGCTCGTTCGAGCCCCGGACCGCGCGACAGTCTTGCTAGCCATGCGGCAAGCCTAATCGCAAATACACCATCCGCACCATCCGCCACACTGGTTACCTGAGCGTTACCGTCGAACCGGCGATTCAGCGTGGAAAACAGCTGGGTAGGGTGACAACCGTCACTCTTCGTCCAGGAGGCCGGAATGCCCGTCGTCGTCGTCGCCACCCTGACCGTCAAGCCCGAATCGGTCGACACCGTTCGTGACATCCTCACGACCGCGGCCGAGGAGGTACACCAAGAACCCGGTTGCCAGCTGTATTCGGTGAACCAATCGGGCGAGACGTTTGTCTTCGTCGAGCAATGGGCCGACGAAGACGCGCTGAAGACCCATAGCAGCGCCCCCGCGGTAGCGAAGATGTTCAGCGCCGCCGGCGAGCACCTGGCCGGCCCCCCGGACATCAAGATGCTGCAGCCCGTTCCGGCCGGCGATCCAGACAAAGGACAGATTCGCCGGTGACCACCGGCCCACTGGCAGGCAAAGTCGCGCTGATCACCGGCGTTGCCCGCGGGCAGGGTCGCGCCCACGCGGTCCGGCTGGCGTCCGAGGGCGCCGACATCATCGGGGTCGACATCTGCGCGCCGATCGCCAGCGTTCCCTACCCGCTGGCGACCGCCGATGATTTGGCCGCTACCGTCAAACTCGTCGAGGACACCGGGGCACGGATCGTCGCCAAAGAGTCCGATGTCCGCGACCGCGCCGCGTTGTCGGCCGCCGTACAGGCGGGCATCGACGAGCTCGGCCGCCTCGACATCGTGGTGGCCAACGCGGGTATCGCGCCCATGCAATCGGGTGACGACGGCTGGCGCGACGTCATCGACGTCAATCTGACCGGTGTCTACAACACCATCAAGGCCGCGATACCCACCATGGTCAAGCAAGGCGCCGGCGGATCCATCGTGCTGATCAGCTCTGCCGCCGGACTCGCCGGTGTCGGCAGCCCCGACGCGGGCTCGGTGGGCTACGCCGCCGCCAAGCACGGTGTGGTCGGTCTGATGCGCGTGTACGCAAATTTGCTTGCCCAGCAGAATATTCGGGTCAACTCGCTTCACCCGACAGGCGTCGAGACACCGATGATCAACAACGAGTTCACTCGCGAGTGGCTGGCCAAAATGGCTGCTGCGACGGACACGCCGGGCGCCATGGGCAACGCGTTGCCGGTGGAAGTGCTGCAACCCGAGGACATCGCCAACGCGGTGGCGTGGCTGGTATCCGACCAGGCCCGCTACATCACAGGCGTGACCCTGCCGGTCGATGCGGGCTTCCTGAACAAGTAGACCGAGATGCCACGAAACCCCGCGGCGCAGACAGCTGTCGGCCCGATGGTGCTGGTCGCCGTCGAGCAGAGCGAAGCGCCGGACCGTCGCTTGGTGGACGACGACCTGGCGGTCCAGTTTCTGCCAACACCGATCCGGTGGCTGGTCGCCGCGGCGCCCCCGACTCTGCTGCGACGACTGACTATTGCTGCAGTTGAGCGCGAAGGACCGGGGCTATGGGCCAGCCTGAACTGCCGGAAACGCTACATCGCCGACAAGGTCACAGCGGCGCTAGACGACATCGATGCCGTCGTCGTGCTTGGCGCCGGATTGGACACTCTCGCTTACCGGTTGGCACGAGTAACCCGCATCCCGATCTTCGAGGTCGACCAGCCCGAGAACGTCGCGCGTAAGACCGCAGCGGTGAAACGGGCACTCGGCGCGCCGCCCAGCTCAGTTCAGTTGGTGCCGTTGGACTTCGAACGCGACGACGTGCTCACCGCGTTGACCGAGCATGGATACCGACCGGAGAGCCGGACCATTTTCGTCTGGGAAGCCGTCACCCAATATCTGACTGCCGAAGCCGTGCACGCCACGCTGACAAGTCTGCGCTCGGCGCCTGCAGGAAGTCGACTCGTGTTCACCTATGTCCGAAGAGATTTCATCGACGGGATCAACCTGTACGGCGCGGAAGCCTTGTACCGCAGATTTGTCCAGCGGCAACAGTTGTGGCATTTCGGATTACCGCCGCAGGACGTTGCCACGTTTGTGGCCGGGCACGGCTGGCAACTCTCCGAGCAAGCCGGGCCGGATCTGATCATGCAGCGCTACATCGAACCGACCGGCCGTCACCTCACCACGTCGCCGATCGAATGGACGGCATATGCCGAGAAAGCGTAGACCTGAAGCTTCCCGACACGCCGTGACGTGGGCGTTCCCACGTCACGGTCGCCGGCAGGGTCATACTCCAAATGTGGCCAGCGACGAGGCTGTCCCGCTACCGGGAATCCTGCCGGGGGCTGTTGCCGAACCGGCGTACCGCTACCTGTCAGCGCATCAGGCGGCGGTACTCGACGCTGCCACTCGCGGTTTGGATCTCGGCTCGCAGGACGACCCGGACGAGCATCGTGTGATCATCTACGTCGACCGTCTGCTTTCGGTGCTGAACGTCGCGCCGGGCGGGCTGCATGTGGTGGGATCGCTACGGCAGCGGGTGGCCGAGCTTCGCAATCAATATACCGGCGGTATCGCGCTGCTTGATCAGCTGGCCGGCGGCGATTTCACCACGGCGCCGCCGCTGCGCCAACAACTCATCCTGGCGCGCAGCCAACTGGCCGCGTTTGTCGGCATGCTGTTCGGCCACATCATCGAAGCGATGGGTCTGCTCGACGCTGAGGTCAGATTTCGATAACGGTCGGCACGATCATCGGCTGGCGGCGATAGGTCTCCCCCACCCACTTGCCGACAATGCGCCGGACAGCCTGCGCGATCCGCGCTGGATCGGTGACATGCTGTGCCGCAAGCGATTCCAGCTCTGCTTCGACCTTGATGACGACAGGCTCCAACGCCTTCGGGTCCTCAGAGAAGCCGCGTGAATACAGCACCGGGCGCGCAGCGGGCGCACCGGTCTCGCGCCGCACAGCCACGGTGATCGCGATGAAACCCGAGGACAGAATCAGCCGTTCACCCAACGTGGTGTCGCCAACGTCGCCGGTGATCAATCCGTCGACGAACATCTTGCCGACCGGCACCGCGCCGGCGATGCTCACCGCTCCGCCGACCAGGTCGACGCTGACGCCGTTCTCTGCCACCACGATCGACTCTTCTGGCACACCGGTGCTCGCGGCGAGTTTGGCGTTGGCGCGCAGCATCCGCCAGGTGCCGTGCACCGGCATGACGTTGCGCGGCCGGATCCCGTTGTAGAGGAATAGCAGCTCACCGGAGTAGGCATGACCCGAAACATGCACTCGGGCTTGCTGATTGGTGACGACCCGAGCTCCGATCTTGGCCAGCTCGTCGATGACGCCGTAAACCGCCTCCTCGTTGCCCGGTATCAACGATGACGACAAGATGATCAGGTCCCCCGACGTCAGCGTGATGCTGCGATGCTCGCCGCGCGACATCCGCGACAGCGCCGCCATCGGCTCGCCCTGTGTTCCGGTGGTGATCAGCACCACCTGATCGGCCGGCATCATCTCCGCGGCACCGATTTCAACCAGGTCGGAATCGTCGACTTGCAGGAATCCCAGGTCGCGCGCTATTCCCATGTTGCGCACCATCGACCGCCCCACAAAGGACACTCGACGGCCCAATGCCGTTGCGGCATCGATGATCTGTTGCACCCGATCCACGTTGGAGGCAAAACAGGCGACGATGACGCGACCCTCCGCACCGCGGATCAGCCGGTGCAACGTCGGACCGATTTCACTCTCCGACGGCCCGACACCGGGGATCTCGGCGTTGGTGGAGTCGCACAGGAAAAGATCCACTCCGGAGTCCCCGAGCCTGGACATGCCCGGCAGATCGGTGGGCCGGCGGTCGAGTGGCAGCTGGTCGAGTTTGATGTCGCCGGTGTGCAACACAGTTCCGGCACCCGAGCGCACCGCGATGGCCAGCGCGTCGGGAATGGAGTGGTTGACCGCGAAGTACTCGCACTCGAACACGCCGTGCGTGCTGCGCATCCCTTCGGCGACTTGAATGAACACCGGCTTGACCCGGTGTTCGCGACATTTCGCGGCGACCAGGGCCAAGGTGAACTTCGAGCCGACGACCGGAATGTCAGGACGTAGCTTGAGCAGGAACGGAATCGCCCCGATGTGGTCTTCGTGCGCATGTGTGAGAACAAGCGCCTCGACGTCGTCGAGTCGGTGCTCGATGTGCCGCAGGTCGGGCAGGATCAGATCGACGCCGGGCTCGTCGTGGGTGGGGAACATCACCCCGCAGTCGATGATCAGCAAGCGGCCCAGATGCTCGAAAACGGTCATGTTGCGGCCGATTTCGCTGATTCCGCCCAGCGCCGTCACCCGCAGACCGCCCTTGGCCAACGGACCCGGCGGCTGGAGGTCTACATCCACCGGTTCACCTGAGCACCGAGGCTGCGCGCATGTCGGCAGCCAGCGCGTCGAGTTGCTCGGCCGTCGCGGCCACCTGCGGCAGCCGCGGGTCACCGACCTCGATGCCCTGCAGTCGCAGTCCCGCTTTCGACATGGTCACTCCTCCGAGTCGACTCATCGCGTTCGACAGCGGGGCGATCGCCACATTGATCTTGCGCGCGGTGGTGTGATCTCCAGAAGCGAAGGCAGTTAACAAGTCTCGTAGCTGGCCGGGTGCCAGATGCGAGATCACGCTGATGAATCCGGTGGCGCCCATCGCCAGCCACGGCAGGTTCAGCGCGTCGTCGCCGGAGTAATAGACCAGGCCCGACTCGGCCATCAGCTGCGTGCCGGCGTGTAAGTCGCCCTTGGCGTCTTTCACTCCGACGATGTTCGGGTGGGCGGACAGCGCGCGCAGTGTGTCGTACTCGATCGGTACCACCGAGCGCGGCGGAATGTCGTAGAGCAGCACCGGCAACGGTGTCGCGTCGGCGACCGCCGTGAAATGCGCGAGCAACCCGGCCTGCGGCGGCCGCGAGTAGTAAGGCGTGACTACCAAAAGGCCGTGCGCTCCCTCGGCGGCGCTGGCCCTCGCCAAATTGACACTGTGCGCGGTGTCGTAGCTGCCCGCACCGGCGATGACGCGGGCTCGGTCACCCACGGCCTCGAGGACGGTCCGCAGCAGCGCGAGCTTCTCGGCGTCGGTGGTGGTCGGCGATTCGCCGGTGGTTCCGGATATCACCAGACCGTCGCAACCGGCGTCGACCAGGTGTGTCGCCAATCGGGCCGCGGCCGGAAGGTCCAGGGAACCGTCCGGGGCGAACGGCGTCACCATGGCGGTCAGTAGCGTGCCCAAGCGCGTGTAAACGTCGAATCCGCCGGTGCTCACGGACCCAAGGTTACCTGGCGGTACCAAACCCATTTGCCCCTGCAGCGCTGTTTGCTCAGGCCTCGGTGGCCAATGGACTTGTCGCCACCTCGGTGCCATCCGCCAGCGCGGCGATCTCGAAGTCGCTGAACACCGCCGGCGCGGCGCCGACCAGCAACCGCAGGCATGCGATGGCCAGCCGCCGAATCTCGATATCGGCGTGTTCGCTGGCTCGCATCGCGATGAAGTGCCGCCACGCACGGTAGTTGCCGGTGACCACGATGCGGGTCTCGGTGGCATTCGGTAGTACGGCCCGCGCGGCCTGCCGGGCCTGTTTGCGGCGTAGTACCGCATTGGGTTGACCCGCGAACTTGGCTTCGAGCTTGTCCAGTAGTTCTGCGTAGGTGGCGCGACTGGCGTCGGCGGCCTCGGCGAGGATGCCTTGCAATTCCTCGTCGTCTTCGATGCCCGGCGGCACGACGATCCGCGACTCGTTTTCCGGCACATACCGCTGCGACAGCTGCGAGTAGGAGAAGTGGCGGTGGCGGATCAACTCGTGGGTACATGATCGCGAGATTCCAGTGATGTAGACCGAGACACTGGCGTGCTCGAGCACCGAGAAATGACCGACGTCGATGATGTGCCGCAGATAGCCGGCATTGGTCGCGGTCTTGGGGTTGGGCTTGGACCAGCTCTGGTAGCAGGCCCGGCCGGCGAACTCGACCAGCGCCTCGCCGCCCTCGGCGTCGGTGTCCCACTCCACGCCGGGCGGCGTGATGAAGTCGGTCTTGGCGATCAGTTGCACGTGCAACGGCGCGGTCTCAGCCACGGCGCTCACCCTAGCCCGGCGACGGTGCAGAGCGCGCAGCGCGATGAGGTGGGGGTACCCCCAGCCGCGAAGCGGCGAGGGGGCGAGCCGGGCAATCGGGGCTCCGCCTGTCGGCCCTCAGCGCCAGCGCGCCCAGACGTACGGCACCAGCGCCCGCAGGAAGTCCAGATCCGGCCCGGACTCGGCATCGGCGAAAGCCTCCTCGAAATACTCCTCGGCGACCAGCAAGATGCCCTCGGCGTATTCGCTGGTGTAGGTGATGCTGCCGTAGTCATCCATCAGGCGGCGGATCGTGCCGACCAGCTCCGCCGACCGTTGCGACCGGGTCAGGCGAAGGTAGTCGCGGACGACCGCACGGTCGGAACCCGAAGCAACACTTCCCAAGTGCATCAACGGCAGCGTGCGCTTGCCCTCGAAGAGGTCGCCCAAAATTTCCTTGCCGTAGGTCTGCTCGTCCCCGACCAAGTTCAGCAGGTCGTCACGGATTTGAAAGGCCGCGCCAAAGTGAAAGCCGAAGCGCACCAACGGCCCTAGCTCCGCCGTGCCGCGCGATCCGACGATCGCACCGACCCGAAGCGGGTGAATCGTCGTATACCAGCACGTCTTGTGCATGATGAGGTTCAGGTAATCCTCCGGACCCAGATCCATCACTTCGTCGAGCTGCCAACCGACCTCGGTCGCCTGCCCCTCCAGGGTTCGCAGGGCCATCGTGTCGAACTCGGCCCACACCAGATCCGCGAGATCGCGATCCAGCCGTCGGGTGGCCCGGCGCAAAACCTGTCCGGCCACCACCGCCAACGCATCGCCGGCGTTGAGCGCGGCCGCCATCCCGTGCGAGGCCGCCAAAGTCGGTCTGCCGCGCCGCATTTCGCTACCGTCAGCAATGTCGTCGTGGACCAGAAAAGCGTTGTGCAGTAGTTCGATCGCGACGGCCAGCCCCAACAGCTCGTTCGGCTCGGCCCCGAATGCCCGACCTGCCGCCAAGCACATCGCCGGCCGCAATGCCTTGCCCGGTCGCGACGGGTATTCCCGCATCGGCGCATAGAGCCACTGACTGGGCTCCCCGTCGGGCATCGCGTCGAGCATGGATCGGCGAACCACCTTGGCCACCTCGCGCAGACGTTCATCGACCACACCCACCAGCGCGGCGCGGTCGGCGGTGCTGGTCATGTGCTGGGCAGCCTGACAGTGAGCGCTACTGGCAGCCAGAGATCCGGATGGCCGCTGGCGAGCAAGGTTCCACGGTAAACGCCGGGCCGAATTTCCGGCCCAACGTCGATCGTGATGGCGACTCCGCGGCTGGACCGCCGCGACATCGTCACGACATCGGTGTCGATATCCACTGCGCTGGCGCGGAGGATATCGCCATCGTGACTCAGCAGATCGCTGCAATGCAGCCTGACATCGCCCCGATCGTCGGCTCCCCTGTTGTGCACCCACACCTCCGCACTTGCCGAACCACCAACGGCGGCATCCAGATCCACCGAGCCCGCGTGATCCGGGCTGTTGACATCCAAGCTCACGGACCCGCCAGGCGCCGTGGCCGCTGTCGGCATCGACCGGAGCAGAAATTGCCCGGCCATCGACCACCAGGCCCGGGTGAAGCGTTCGAACTCCTGAAGGCCCGCACCGCGGCCGTCTAAGCCAGGGTTGTCCTCAACGGCATTGGAGGAGGTCGCGGCGGCATCCTCGCTCGCGCTTGGTCCTACGGCTTTGACGAATCGATCCACGATCCGGCTTGCGGCCCGAAATCCCTCGGATTGAATCGCGCTAAGCGCCCGAGCGTTTGCGGCGGGATCGAATACCGACGCCCACGGCAAATCATCGACCGTTCCGTCGTCGCCGAATCCCCGATTGGACAACGATGCCTCCCGCAGAGTCTGCCGTATTGCACGAAGGGCAATAGCATGTGAGTTAACGCTGTGAATGAAGCCAGTGCGACGGTATGCTACCTGGGCAAACCGGCTGTGGAGGTGCCAATGGCTATGCCCGCGAACGCGACGGCCAACCAAGCTCTCCTGGCGCTCTACGGTGCACTCGATCAGGCAGTCACCAGCAACCGCGGGGGTGGCACCGAAGCCATCGTCGAGCGTTACCTGCCGGGCAGCACCGGAGTGCACGCAGGCTGGTACGACGAGCTCCTGGGCTTTCTGAATCAACCGTCGCACGCTGCGCCGCGTGACACCCCGGAATCCCGCGCGGTCCCGGATCTCGACGAGGCGCTCATGGTGTTGCAGGCCCACCGCCTCCCGCTCACCCCAGGGGCGACACCCGGCACGCTGAGCACGGTGCAGTGGGCTCGAATGGCCTACGCGATTGGGGCGCTCAGTCAGCTTCCCGGCTATGAAAGCCACAGCGAACAGTTTTCGCAAGCGTTGACCGTGGTCGCGCCAGAACCCTCCGGGCAGCCAGCGCAAGTGTCTGGCGCCATTCCCCCGGACGCTGACGACCTGCTTTCGTTGCTGCGACGCTTGTTCCGCAGTCGCGACGATTGGCCCCACGCGATGAAATCCGCGGTAGATCGAAATTTGATCGACCCCACTGTGGCCGCTGTCCCGCTGTGCGAGGCCAGAATCAAGTGGGTGCGCGGTCAGTTATGCGCGGTGTTGACAACGGAATTCACGAGCGACAAGGTCTCGCTTGACGAGCTTAAAGGCGTCGTTGATCCGCTGAACTGGGCCAAATGCATGTCGTTCTTTTGCGAGATGGAGCCAAAGACACCACGCGACGACGGCTGGGACCGCGTCCTCGAGCACGTCAGCACCACATGCTCGATCATTGGCACACCGCAGATGGTGACGCCGCTCAAGTACTGGAAAGGACCGCCGGCAAGCGAACCCCAGGTGACCGCATACGTCGACTATGCGCTCGACGACCTTCCGGTCGCCGACGAAAAAGGTGACGGCAGAATCGTTGTCGACGAGGGCTTCATCAGCATGACGGCGACGGGCCCCGTTTCAACGACCCCCGATCCGACGAACCACGGGGTGCGGGTCCGCACCCGGAAGGTCGTCGGCTTCCGCGACCTGCCGTGGATCGCCGGAGCGATCTTCGCGTGCTCGATGGGTTACGGCTACGAGGGCATGAGCATGCTGCTCGATGGGGTCGCGCAGCATGCGAAAAACGCCAACGGCTGGACGGGCTGGACGCCGTCGAACACGCCGACCGGTTCTCCAACGCAACCCGGGGAACCGGGAACGCCGGGCGAGCCTCCCGACGTGAGCCGGCGCGCTGTGGTGCTTGCTGTCGACATGCTCAACGAATGTATCGACGATATGTCCACAAAGAGCGCGGCAATTGCCGCGAAGTGGGCGACCGGTGCGGTGCCGATTGAGGAAACCATCGCCTACAGCAGCGACCTGGCGATCCGGTTGGCCACCGACCCGTGGCGTTTCCTGCAGCGACTGGGCGACCCGACGCAAGGGAACGGCACATGACAAATCCGAGTTCGCGCGTCACCGGGTGGGCCGAATCCTCGCGGCGGCTGGTCAACGACGCGAGCGCGCTTGTGCTGCAAGCCAACACGCAAATCAGCGACGGCACCTTCACCACGGAGCAGTGGACTAAGTCAGCGCAGAAACTGGTGAATCTCGCGCTCACCGCAGGCCTCGACCTCGTCCCGCAAATGATGCCGCTTCCGTGTTTTTCACAGGCGGTCGACACACGTGACCTGTCCGACTTCATCAAGGTGGCGCCAGACGGGCAATTCCAGCGCGTCCTGTCGGTTGTCAATCCGTTCGTCCAGCAGGGTGCACCGTCGTGCGTGATCCCGAGCCAGTCGATCTTCTTCGTGCCACCTATCGTTCGCGTCCATGCCACTTCGTTTCGGATAGGAGTCAACTGGCCCAACCTTCGCAGCGGCACTTATCGGGGAACGGTGCGGCTGACACAGGTCGGGCCCGGCAACGCGGGTCCGCGCGATGTGGTCGTCACCATCGACCTGTGAGCACGACCGGACCGCCGCGCACGATCGACGAGTTGCTCGACCGTGCGGTGCGTGCAATCAACAGCGGAGATCGTGCGACCGCGAGCGCGCTGGCGCAGCAAGTGCTGGCCGTCGATAGCGGCAACCAGGACGCCGAGGACCTGCTTGCCTCTCCGGCGGCCGGGACCGGCGAATTGCGAAGGTTGACAATACTTTTCGCTGACGTGGTCGACTCGACCGCGCTGTCTACCCGTATCGAGCCTGAGATCTACCGCACGGTGATCGGGCGGTACCGCCAGCAGGTCAACGACATCGTCAACCGCTATGAGGGTCACGTCTTCTCCACCAAGGGCGACGGGCTACTCGCGGTGTTCGGTCACCCGAAAGCCCACGAGAACGACGTCCGGCGGGCAGTACAGGCCGGTCTGGATATCGCCCGAGAGGTGGCCCGGCTCAGTAAGCAGGTGCGATCGCGGTTCGACTTCGACATCTCGGTGCGCGCCGGAATCCACCGCGGCCTGGTCTATCTGGATGTCGCGCAAGACGATGTATATGGACTCGGCGCCAATCTGGCCTCCCGGGTGTCGGGGCTGGCACCACCGGGCGGCGTCGTGGTCTCCGGCGCAATCGCGCCGTTGGCTCGGGCCTACTTCGAACTCGAGGCGAAGCAGGCGCAAACCGTCAAGGGAATCGATGAGCCCGTCGAGCATTCTCAGGTCCTCGGCGAACGCGTCAATTGGACTCGAATACCGCTCGGCCCGCTCGTCGGTCGCAGAGAAGAGGTGAAGCACTTGCAAGCCAGTTGGGCTGAGGCGCAACGTGGCTCGTTGACCAACCCTGGCGTCGGCTTCACCGGTGAGGCCGGCGTCGGGAAGAGTCGTTTGGCCACCTTCGCCGCTGACATCGCCGAGCAGTCGGGCCACCCGGTTCTCGCGCTGATCGGGTCGCCATTTCACAGCGACGTTGGTCTGTATCCGATTCGCGCGCTGATCGAGCAGCGGTGTGGGATCGAGCGGACCACCGAACAGGCCGGCCGGCTGCGACTGCTCGACGAGCAGGTGCGCACCCACGGGTTCGATCCGGAATCCTCAGTCCCGCTGTTGGCGCTGGTGCTGGGCATTTCCGCCGACCACGGCTACGAACCGGTTCGCGCCGAGGGTGCCAAGCTGTCGCATCTGATCGCAAAAGCTGTCCAGCGCTACCTGATTGCCATCGTCGGCGACGGCCCGGCCGTGATTTTGGCTGAGGACATGCATTGGTTCGACTCGTCGACGGTCGGCGTTATCGACTCACTGCTGCGCGCGAGCACCGGGCGGCTACTCGTCATCCTCACCGCACGCGAGCCCCGTTCGCTGCCGAACACCGCTGAAGTGAAGACCTTTCACCTGCCTCCGTTGACATCGGCAGAAACCGATGAACTCATCACGGCGCTCGACCCTACGTTGACCGCCGACGAGCGGACAAAAGTCCGGCATCGCTGCGACGGCGTGCCGCTCTTCATCGAGGAGATCGTCACCAAGCTGCATGAGCAACCCACCGACGGCGCGCGGTGGGCACGCGTACCGGACGCGCTTTACGAGCCGCTGTTCGCACGTCTTCGGACCAGCGACGTCACCATTCAGGTCGTCGAGGCCGCGGCCACAATAGGACGAGAATTCGACCGCGACATCCTGCGGAGCGCCTCGGACATGACAGCAGCCGATTTCGACGCCGCCATCCACGACCTCGAGAACGCGCTCGTCTTCGAGCCGACGGGTACTGACAGCTGGCGATTTCGCCATCAACTTCTGCGCGAGGTCGCCTACGAACTCCCGCCGCCGAGTGTGCAGCGCATTCTGCACAGTCGGGTGGCCGATGCCCTCGTCGGCGATTCGGAGCATCCAGACTGGCATGTGGCAGCACAGCATTACGAGCAGGCGGAGCGATTCGATGATGCTGCGAACGCGCATCAGCAGGCAGCCCACGACGCCCGCCGTCGCGGCGCGCTGGACGAATCCCGTGTCTGCCTGACCCGTGCCATCGCGCAGATCGAACGCGCGGCGCCGGGGGCCGCGCGGGACCGACGGGAAGTGCGGCTTCGGCTGCGCCGCGGGTTTCTGGCCTCCGCCGCGGAAGGACACGCGAGCTCACATGCCGCGGCGGACTTCGAGCGCTGCCTGGAACTCGTCGGCACCGACCTGCGCGAAGCAGACCTGGTGGCCACCCTGACCGCGCTGTGGGCGTACTACCTACCGCGCGGCGACCTCCGTCGAACGATCCAGGTCTCGGACTCCATTCGCCGCCAGATTCCCACCGACCGTCGCTGGTTTCGGAGCCTGATCAACACCGCCTACGGCATGGTCGCGTGGTACAGCGGCGACTTCGCCGAGGCGCGAGAGTTACTCGAAGAAGACATCTCCGGGATCGCGAGCCTCGCGCGTCCCGATACCGGATCGGCGTGGTTTGTGCCTAACGAGCCGGTCGCATCGAGGCACACACATCTGGCCTTGGCACGGTTCGTCCAGGGCGATTTCAGTGGCGCCGAGGAGCAGTTGGACGAGGCGGTCCGGCGAACGGACACCCTTGGCTTCCCGCAAGGACCGTTCAGTCATGACTACGAACGCTGCTACGAAATATGGATGCGCATCGAGTCAGGTCAACTCGACCGGGCTGGCGAAATCGTCAGTCAGCTCGTGACTGACGCCACGCGACACGGCTTCGAATTCTGGGCATTGATGGCCGGTGCCCAGCAGGTCGCCGTCAACGGGCTCGGGCTGCTGGCCTCCGGCGACCCGGACCCGGCCCAGCTTCAGACCCACATCGCGACCATGCTGTTCGCCGTGCAGAGCTGGCGCGCCGCGGAGGCGAAGCTATTCGTGTCGTTCTATGACGCTGTCCTGGCGCGACTGCTCGCCGCAGCAGGCAAACGCGACAGTGCCCGCGAACGTCTGGACATCGCCTTGCAATTGGGCGACGAGACGGGGGTGAACTTCTACCGCGCAGAGCTGTTGCGCCTTCGTGCCCAGACGACCGACGACGCAGACGCCCGCGATGCAGACCTGAACGCCGCGATCGAGACGGCTCGTGAACAGCAGGCGCCAATCTTCGAATTGCGCGCCGCGCTCGATGCTTTCAAGCTTCGCGGCGAACACTCGCGAAACACGTTGTCTGCTGCCATCGGTCGTTTTCCGGCCGCCAGCGAATGGCCCGATCTGGCTCGAGCGCGGGCACTGCTCGGGTGAGCCGGCCGGGAGGCAAGGTCGTCATTCTCGGTGGTGGCATGGCCGGATTGAGTGCCGCCTGGCGGCTCAGCGAACCCGGCTGGCGCGATCGTTTCGATTCCATCACCGTGTATCAGCGCGGCTGGCGCCTCGGCGGCAAAGCAGCTTCCAGTCGCGGGCCGAACGGCCGCATCGAAGAGCACGGCCTGCACATCTGGCTGGGCTACTACGAGAACGCATTCGGGATGCTACGGGAGTGCTACTCCGAAATCGACCGTGCCACAAACGATCCGGCCGCTCCCATCACTACCTGGGATCAGGCGTTGATACCGGGTGACAATCTCGGATTAGCCGACCGGTTCGGTAGCGATTGGCTGATGTGGCTGGGAACGTTCACTCGCAATGGCGGACTTCCCGGCGAACCGGACGCCACCGGCCGAGAGATGACGGTGTTCGAATTCACCTGCCGTGCCGTGCGACTGGTGCGCGACTTCGCCGAATCTCAGCGCAGCGCAGCACCGATCGGGCTGGAGCTGTCCACGTCGGCTGACCCGGCGCCTACGTCGGGCTGGATCGATGCCGTCCAGTGCGCGGCGATGGCCGTCCTCCTCGCACTCACCGACCCCGACGCAGCGAAGCCCACATTGAACTCGATGATCGACAATGCGGTCACCGCCACGCGGGAGGCTCTTGATTACGAACGACGCCCGGACCATCGGCGGTCGTGGCAACTGCTGTCGATGATGGTCGCGGTGATCCGCGGGATACTCGCCGACAACCTGGTGACCGATCCGCGCGGCTTTCGGGCGATCAACGGCGAGGACTACAACGCGTGGCTGTTGCGCCACGGGGCGCATCCCGACGTCCTCGACTTCGCGTTGGTCCGCGGCCTCTATGACCTGGTCTTCGCCTACGAGGACGCCGATCCGCAGCGGCCGTCTTTCGGAGCGGGACAAGCGATCTTCCTGACCGCTCTGGCGCTGTTCCAGTACAAAGGTGCGATCTTTTGGAAGATGACCGCCGGGATGGGCGACATCGTGATCGCGCCGCTGTATCAAGCTCTGCGGCAGCGCGGTGTGGATTTCGAATTCTTCCATCGCCTCGACGCGCTGCATCTCGATGACCAGCGTCTGGCGGTTGAATCGATCTCGATGGGCCGGCAGGTCCGTCTCACCGAAGGCTTGAACGCCTACGATCCGTTGACCAAAGTGCTTGGGCTGCCGGTGTTCCCGAGTGTCCCGTTGACCGAGCAATTGGCGGACGGCGAGATACCGAGCGGTGGTTGGCATTCGCTGGAGACCCACTGGTCCGACCGCAACGACGCGGAGACACGGGTGTTGCGCCGCGGCGTCGATTTCGACCACGTTGTGCTCGCCGTATCGGTGGGCATGCTGCCAATCGTCGCCGGGGAGATGATCGAGGATCGGGTCGAATGGCAAGAGATGACGTCGCGTGTCCGCACGGTCGCCACCCAGGCCTTTCAAATCTGGCTCCGCCCAGACGAACCCACGTTGGGCTGGCACGAGCCGGCCGTGACGATCAGCGGCTATCTTCGACCGTTCGAGACCTGGGCGTCGATGCCGCAGACGCTGTGGAGCGAGGATTGGCCGGAGGATGATCGGCCCGGCACCGTCGCCTACTTCTGCGGCACGATGAATGCGGCGTGGCCGACCAGTGAGTCGGGCGCCGGTTATCTGGATCGCTACCAGCAGCAGGTACGCGACCAGGCTGCCGACTACATCGACCGGAATCTGCGGCCGTTCTTTCCCAACGCGGTCACCGAGAGCGGATTCGACTGGCATCTCCTCAGCGGCGTCAACGGCGAACAAGGCCGCGCCGCGTTGGACACGCAGCACGTGAGCGTCAACGTCGATCCGTCGGACCGCTACGTGCAGTCGGTCCCCGGCACCGAGCGCTACCGCTTGCGGCCCGACGAAAGCGGTTACGACAACTTGATTTTGGCCGGCGACTGGACGGACTGCGCCATGAACGCGGGCTGCATCGAAGCAGCGGTGATGTCGGGGCTCCTCGCGGCCAACGCACTGCTCGGCCGGCACCGATTCCACCGCATTCGGGGCATCTACCTGCCCTGAGCCCGCAGCGCGCCGGCCAGATCGCCGTGCTTGCCGACCGTCACGCGGGACAGTCCCAACCAATGCGCCATCGTCTCCAGGTCGCGGGCCAGCGGCCCGGCCACCCGCGACGGCGAGCGATCTGCCTCGACGAACGCACCCACCACATGCAACGCGTCCGCGGAGCGGTCGGCTTTCAGGTCAACCCGCCCCACCAATTCGCCGTCGAGCAGATACGGCCATACGTAGTAGCCGTATTGACGCTTGTCGGCGGGCGTGTAGATCTCGATGCGATAGTGAAAGCCGAACAGTCGCTCCACCCGCGGACGGAAGAAGATCAGCGGATCGAACGGGCACAACAGCGCCGTGCCGCGGTCGCGGCGTGGAATCGTCTGTCCTGCACGAAGATACGCCGGCGCCGACCAGCCATCGACCTCGACCGGGTCCAGCTCACCAGCGGCGACCAGCCCGGCGATCGCCGGCTTCGCCTGCCCGGCAGCCAGCCGGAAGTAGTCGCGGAGGTCGGCCTCGGTGGCCACCCCGAGCGCCGTGGCGGCCCGCAGAATGAGCTCGCGCACGGCCTCCTCTTCGTGCACTTCGCGGCCGACCACCTCCGCCGGTAGCACCCGTTCGGCCAGGTCGTAGTGCCGGGCGAAACCCACCCGGGTCGCCGTGGTCAGCGTGCCGGCGGCGAACAGCGCCTCGGCCACCCACTTGGTGTCGCTTCGGCTCCCCCACCAATCCCCCCGCGGGCCGCGCGGCGCGGTGGCCAGATGCGCCTCGATCTGCCCTGCGGTGCTCGGCCCGAGTTCGCCGACGGCGGCCACGATTCTGTCGGCGAGTTTCGGGTTGGCTTTGACGATGTGCGTGCCCCAGCGGCCGTGCTGGTATTGCCCCATCCGCCAGCGCATCAGCGGCCAGTCGTCGACGGCCATCAACGCGGCCTCGTGCGCCCAGTACTCGACGAGCAACCGGGGCGAGCGTGCGGTGTGCGCCCACGCGGCACGATCCAGCACGTCGCGGTCGTAGGGCCCCAGCCGGCTGAACACGGGCGCGTAGTGGGCTCGCACCGCGACGGACACCGAGTCCAGCTGCAGCACCTGAATGCGTGAGATAACCCGCCGTAGATGTGCACGGGTGACGGGTCCGTTGGGGTGCGGTTCGTTAAATCCTTGCGCTGCAACAGCTATTCGCCGGGCCTGCGGGGCAGTCAGCTTCGAGGTCCGGGTGGACACGGCGCCGAGAATTACGTCTGACGGATTCTTCAGCGCGCGATACGCCGATTCAAGCGTGGCTGGAACGTCTTCGAGGTCGCGGTAGACACCCATCAGTTGCTCAAGGATGTCGATCCGCCGCTGACTTGCCTCGGTCACGGCCCGCTGAGCCTCCTCGCGGTAATGATCGGCTTCTCGCTTGGCTTCGGCGAGAAGCCGTTCTCGCGCTTGGTGAGCGTCGGCGCCCAGCTCGCCTAATTCGTGTTCGAGAATTGCTTTGGCCTCGGCATACTCGGCTTCCATCACTTCGCGTCGCGCAGTCACCGCCTCCGCCTCGACTTCTGCCGCCGTGACCGTGGCGTCGGCTTCAGCTTGTGCTTCGACTCGCATCTCCGATACTTCGTCAACCGCTCGCCGCAGCATCTGCGCCATTCGTTTTTGCACCGCATGTGGCGACGGCGACGTGTCGGTCAGCAGCGCGACCTCCTTTCGCAGCGAACCGGCTTCATCGCCCAGTTCACTCAGCTTTGCCCTCAGGCTCTCGACATCGTCGAGCAGCAGTTGCTGCTTGGTGGCCAGCATCTCCACGTGTGCATCGACCGCAGCCGGTTGATAACCGATAAAGGTGCGAGTGAACATCTTGGATTCGCCTTCCACGGCGTTCCTCCTCTGCAGAGCTGACGGGCATGATCAGTCCGATTGTGTCAGGCCGGCCCTCCAGCGCAGGTCAGGAGCGGTGGTAGCTGTGAAACCGGTATCGCACGCCCGCGCGGCTGGTGTGCCACTCCCCCTGCGTGCCGACCCAATGCTCGTCGAGCACGGGGGCCACGGCATCGCCGTCATCGCGGGGCAGGTCGATATCGATCTCGGTGACCTCACAGCGACTGGCCTGCGGTAGGGCCAGCGTATAGATCTGTTCGCCGCCGATCACCCAGGTGTCCGGATCGGTCAGCGCCTCCTCGAGGCGGTGTACCACGGTTGCGCCATCAGCCATGAAGTCAGTCTGGCGGCTCACTACGACATTGCTGCGTCCCGGCAGCGGCCGAAATCTCGACGGCAACGAATCCCAGGTCCGACGGCCCATCACCACGGTGTGACCGAGGGTGACCTCCTTGAAGCGGATCAGGTCCTCGGGGACCTGCCACGGGATGTCGCCATCCCGTCCGATCACTCCCGACGTCGACTGCGCCCAGATCAGGCCGAGTCCACTCATACAGCGACGGGGGCTTTGATGGCGGGATGCGGGTGGTAATCCTCGACGACAACATCGTCGTAGGTGTAGTCGAAGATCGAGTCTCGCTGCGCCAGAACAAGCTTGGGATACGGGCGCGGATCGCGAGCCAGCTGCTCGGTGACCTGCTCGACGTGGTTGTCGTAAATGTGGCAATCGCCGCCGGTCCAGACGAAATCGCCGACCCCCAGTCCGGCCTGCGCAGCCATCATGTGAGTGAGCAGCGCGTAGCTCGCGATGTTGAACGGCACGCCGAGAAACAGGTCGGCGCTGCGCTGGTAGAGCTGGCAGCTGAGCCGTCCGTCGGCCACGTAGAACTGGAACAGCGCGTGACACGGAGCGAGCGCCATCTGCGGGATCTCACCGACGTTCCAGGCCGACACGATGATGCGTCGCGAGTCGGGGTCGGTCCGCAGCAGATTCAGGGCCGCGCTGATCTGGTCGACGTGCTCGCCCGACGGCGTCGGCCAGGATCGCCACTGGACCCCGTACACCGGACCGAGATCGCCTGTGTCGCTGGCCCATTCATCCCAGATCGAGACGCCGTGTTCGTGCAGCCAGCTGACATTGGATTCGCCGCGCAAAAACCACAGCAGCTCGTAGACCACCGACTTCAGATGGACCTTTTTGGTGGTGATCAGCGGAAAACCGTCAGACAGGTCGAATCGCATCTGGTGTCCGAACAGGCTGCGGGTACCGGTGCCGGTGCGGTCGGCCTTCGGTGTGCCCTGCTCGAGTACCAGCCGCAGGAGGTCCTCGTACGGCGTGGGGATCGGCACGCGATCAGACTAGCGGCGATCGCAAGCGCGGCGTAGCCGGGCGCGGCGGGTCGACGCCAAATAATCACGTCGGCGATCGCAAGCGCGGCGTAGCCGGGCGCGGCGTAGCCGGGCGCGGCGGGTCGACGCCAAATAATCAGCTCGGGAGACGGGGAGTAGAACGGATGGCATGCCGACAATCACCGACACCGTCACCACTGCCGATGGCTCCGCCCCGGTCCGCCTGCTCACCCCCGAAGGACAGGGCCCCTGGCCAGGCATCGTCATGATTCCCGACGCCGGCGGCGTCCGACAGACCTTCGTCGACATGGCTGCCAGGCTGGCCGACCTCGGTTATGCGGTGCTGCTGCCGGATGTCTACTACCGCCAAGGCGACTGGGCGCCGTTCGACATGAAGACTGCGTTCTCCGACGACAACGAGCGCAAGCGCCTGTATTCATTCATCGGCAGCATCACCCCCGACGGTTGGGCCTCCGATGCGAACGCGTACTTCGACTACCTGGAGGCCCGGCCTGAGGTCAGCGGCAGCACGTTCGGCATCACCGGTTACTGCATGGGCGGGCGCGCCGCGTTGACCGTTGCCGGCCTTGTTCCGAACCGGGTGGCCGCCGCGACGTCATTCCATGGCGGCGGGCTGGTCACCGATGGCAGCGACAGCCCGCATCTGCGGGCCGACCAGATCCAGGCGGTGGTCTATGTAGGCGGTGCCGAGAACGACGCTTCGTTCACCGCCGACCACGCCGAACAGCTCGAGAAGGCCCTCACCGCGGCCGGCGTCGAGCACACGATCGAAACGTATGCCGCCGGGCACGGCTATGCCGTGCCGGACAACCAGTCGTATGACGCCGATGCCGCCGAGCGGCACTGGACGGCGATGCGAGAGATCTTCGGGGCGAACCTCTAGCCACCGGCATGCACGTCGACGCCATGACGGTCCCGCAGCCGCTCGGCCGGGTCGGTGACCTGGCCGCAGCGAACGCAGGCCGCGGGCTTCTCCGGTCTGCTGTTCACCGAGACGGGCCGCACGGCTTATCTGAATGCCGCGGTGGCCTCGCAAGCTGCACCCGGCCTCGAGTTGTCAACCGGTGTCGCGGTGGCCTTTCCGCGTAGTCCATTCGTGACCGCGGCCGCGGCGTGGGAACTGCAGGAGGCATCAGGCGGTAACTTTCGCCTCGGCCTGGGCACCCAGGTACGCACCCACGTCGTTCGGCGATACGGCGTTGATTTCGAGCGGCCGGGCCCACGACTGCGCGACTACCTGCTGTCGGTGAAGGCGTGCTTTTCAGCATTCCGGTCCGGAAAGCTCGATCACCACGGCGAGTTCTACGACCTGGACTTCATCACCCCGCAATGGAGTGCGGGGCCGATCGACGCGCCCGACCCCAAAGTCGACATCGCGGCGGTGAATCCGTGGATGCTGCGGATGGCCGGCGAAGTAGCCGACGGAGTGCACGTCCACCCGATCGGCGAACCCGGTTACATCGCCCGCCACGTGGTGCCGAAAGTGGCTGAGGGAGCAAAGAGGTCGGGACGTTCACCGTCAGACGTCGCGATCATCGTCCCGGTCATGACGATCGTCGGCGATACCGACGAAGAGCGCGACAAGCAGCGCGAAGGGGTGCGCGCCAGCATGGCGTTCTACGGGAGCACGCCCAACTATGCGTTCATCTGGGACGAGGCCGGGTTCGAGGGCACGACCGCACGGATCCGCGAGAAGCAGAAGGCCGGCGACCTCTCCGGGATGGCCGCCCAAGTCAGCGACGACCACGTGGCCGCCTTCGCCACCGAATCGACATGGGATACGTTGGCCGACAATCTGATCGAGAAGTACGCCGGGACGGCCACCCGCCTGGTCTTGTACAACGCCGTCGGCGATCCGGACCGCTTCGAGCGGTACGGCGAGGTCGCCCGTCGGATCAGCGCCCGATCATCCGCTGCATGAAGTCGGGGTAGCGCGCGCCCTTCACCTCGATAGCCGCTGAGGCAGAATCGATTTCGCTGAGATCTTCGGTGGTCAGCTCGACGTCGGCTGCTGCCAGGTTTTCCTCCAGCCGCTCCACACGCCGGGTGCCCGGGATGGGGGCGATCCAGGGGCGCTGGGCGAGCAGCCAGGCCAGTGCGATCTGAGCGGCCGTTGCGCCCTTACGATCTGCGATCGTCTGGAGCAGGTCGACGACGGCCCGGTTGGCATCGCGGACGTCCGCGGCGAACCGAGGGATGCTGTTGCGAATGTCGGAGCTGTCGAATTGAGTGCTCTCGCTGATGCTTCCGGTGAGAAAGCCCTTGCCCAGCGGGCTGTAGGGCACGAAGCCGATGCCGAGTTCGGCCAGCGTGGACAGCACGCCGGTCTCCGGCGACTCCGGTTCGCGCCACCACAGCGAATATTCGCTTTGCACCGCGGTGACGGGTTGTACGGCGTGCGCCTGGCGAATGGTCTGCGCCGATGCCTCCGACATTCCGAAGTGTTTCACCTTGCCGCTGTCGATCAGTTCTTTGACCGTGCCGGCAACGTCTTCGATGGGGATCTCGGGATCGACGCGATGTTGGTAGAGCAGGTCGATGGTCTCCACACCCAGTCGGCGCAGCGAATTGTCAGTGACCTCTTTGATGTGTTCGGGCCGACTGTCCAACCCCGCGACGTTGCCGTCGGCGCCGAACTTGAAACCGAATTTGGTTGCAATCACCACCTCACCCGCGAACGGCGCGAGTGCCTCGCCGACCAGTTCCTCGTTGTCTCCGTAGGCTTCCGCGGTGTCGAAGAACGTGACGCCGCGTTCGACCGCGCCACGGATCACCGCAATCATGTCGGCTCTGGGTCCGGATGGGCCGAAGCCTCGACTCATTCCCATGCAGCCCAAACCAATTGCCGAGACCTCTAGGCTGTCGCCCAGGATGCGCTTGTCCATCTGTTACTCCCCTTACGACGCAGGCAGATCCACCAGCCCGGCTAACCGGGCACGGTGACGGTAGGTGGTGCCGAACGCCAACTGATCGCTCTTGGCCCGCTTCAGATACAGATGGGCCGGATATTCCCACGTCATGCCGAGGCCGCCGTGCAGCTGAACGCATTCCTCGGCCGCGTGTACGGCGGTGCCGCTGCAGTAAGCCTGCGCAACGGTCGCCGCGATCGTCGCGTCGGAGTCTTCTCGGGCGCAGGTGTCGGCGGCGTACCGGGCCGCCGCGGCGGCGGAGTTGAGCTCAACCCACAGATCCGCGAGCCGATGCTTGATGGCCTGGTATGAGCCGATCGCCCGGCCGAACTGCTTGCGCTGCTTGGCGTACGCCACCGTGGTCTCGAAACACCACTGCGCAATGCCCAGTTGCTCAGAGGCGAGGAGCGCAGCGCCAGTCTCCAGAGCCGCGGCCACCGCGGCATCGGCGGGCGCGGAACCGACGCGCGACGACGCCGCATCGGAGAGCTCAACGTTCGCAAGGGGTCTCGTCATGTCCAGGCTCAGGACCGGTGACACGTTCACCCCCGCTGCATCACGGGCGACGGTGTGTAACTCCAGCCCGTCGGGTCCGGCGACCGGAACCAACAGCACGTCGGCCTCCCCCACCCCGGCCACGCTGGTGATCCGGCCAGTCACGCCATTCTCGTCGGCATGGACACCGGTGATCACGTCACTGGGCGCAGTGGACAGCGGCACCGCCAAGGCAGCGGTCAGCGAGCCCGTCGCCAAGTCTCGGACGGTGTCGGTGTCGCCCACCTTCAGGAGCGCGACCGTGGCAACCACCGCGCTGGACAGGTAGGGCACCGGCGCGACGGCGCGACCGATTTCCTCCATCACCACGGCTGCTTCGCGGGCAGTTGCGCCCGCACCGCCGAGTTCCTCGGGTACCAGGAGTCCAGCCATGCCCAGTTCGGCGGCCAGAGCCCGCCAGACGCCGGAAAAGTCTTGCGGTGCAGCGTCGTACACCGAATTAATTGCTTCCGGTGGGCACCGGTCGGCGAACAGTCGCCGCACGCTGTCGCGTAATGCGTCCTCGGTGTCGGAGTACAGCAGATCGCTCATCGCGCTCACTTGTCCAAATCCTTGTAGGCGACGTCCTTGTCGACCCGGTGCTCCGGCGGGAGACCGAGAATTCGCTCGGCGATGGTGTTGCGCAATATCTCCGATGTGCCGCCCTCGATCGAGTTGCCTTTGGCTCGCAGGTAGCGGTATCCGGGATCGCGACCGATGAAATCGACCGAGTCCGGTTGCCGCATGGTCCAGTCGTCGTACTGCAGGCCCTCCTCCGGATGTAGTTCGATCTCGAACCCCGAAACCGCTTGCGCCAAGCGGGCAAACGCAACCTTCATCCCGGCCCCTTCGGGCCCGGGCTGTCCGACCGCCATACGCTGACGTAGCCGCAGACCGGTCAGACGAACGACTTCGGCCTCCACCCACAGCTTCATCAGCTCGTCATGCATCGCGGCGTTGCGCAGGGCGGGTTGCGTCCGCCACGCCTCGGTGACCTTGCCGATGATTCCGCTTTCGCGAGTGCCGCCGGCCATGGACCCGATGGCGACCCGCTCGTTGTTCAGCGTCGTAGTGGCAACCTTCCAGCCGCCGCCCTCGGCGCCCAGCCGGTAGGCGTCGGGCACTCGTACGTCAGTCAGGAAAACCTCGTTGAATTCGGCTTCGCCGGTGATCTGCCGCAGCGGCCGCACGTCGACACCGGGGTCGGTCATGTCGAGGACGAAGTAGGTCAGACCCTGGTGTTTGGGCACGGTCGGATCGGTCCTGGCGACCAGGATCGCTCGCTGTGCGTTCTGCGCGCTCGACGTCCATACCTTCTGCCCGTTGACAATCCAGTTGTCACCGTCACGGACAGCGCGGGTGGCCACACCGGCCAGGTCGGACCCCGCACCCGGTTCGCTGAACAACTGGCAATAGATGTGTTCGCCAGTGAACAACGGCCGCAGAAACTCTCGCCGCTGCTGCTCGCTGCCGAACGCCGCGATGGTCGGTGCGGCCATGCCCATCCCGATGCCGTTGCGGGCACCGCCACCACCAGGTGGCGCACCAGCCGCGGTCAGCTCGTCCTCGACCTGCGCCTGAAAGCTGCGCGACAGGTCCAGTCCGCCCGAGCCGACCGGGAAGTGCACCCAGGCCAGTCCGGCGTCGAACCGCGCCGCGAGGAATTCGTGCGGGTCGGTGTGCACCGGGTCGTGCTCGTCGAGCAGCGCCCGCACCCGCGACTGCAGGTCTTCGGCGCTCACCGGAAGCCTGCCGGATCGCCGAGCAGTCGACCGCCGTCGAGCACCAGCGTCTCGCCGGTGATCCAGCTCGACTCGTCGGACACCAGGAACGCCACAGCAGCCGCCACATCGGGCGGCTCGCCGATGCGCCCCAGCGCCGTTCCTTCCGCCACCAGCTCTTCATGCTCCTTCCACAGCGCTTCGGCGAGCTTGGTCCGAACCACACCCGGGGCGATCGCATTCACCCGGACCCGTGGTGAAAGTTCCAGTGCCAGTTGCTTGGTGACGTGGATGAGGGCGGCTTTGGTGGCGTTGTACATGCCCATGTTCGGCGACGTGTGCATGCCGCCGATCGACGCCGTGTTGACCACCACCCCGCCGTGCTCCCGCATCCAGGCTTTGGCGGCCAGCGAGGTCCATAGCAGCGGCGCCCACAGATTGACGTCAAACGTCTTGGTGAAGCGCGCGTGGTCCTGGTCGATCAGCGGGCCGTAGGCCGGGTTTGTGCCGGCGTTGTTGACCAGGATGTCGATGCTGCCGAATCGTTCGAGGGTCACGTCGACGCAATGGCGGGCGGCGTCCTCGTCGACTGCGTGTGCGGCAACGCCGATGGTGTTGCCGCCGACCACCTCTGCTGCGGCGTCCGCGCTCTCCTGCTTGCGTGAGGTCAGCACGATGTTGGCGCCGCCCCGCGCCAGCCGTTGCGCGATGGCCAGGCCGATCCCTCGGGAGCCCCCGGTGATGATCGCGGTGCGGCCGTCGAAATTCGTTGTGGTCATAGCGCCTCCATCAGGCTGTGCTGGTAACGACGCATACCGCGCAGCCATCGGTCATAGTCGGCACCTTTGTGCCGGTACATCTCCAGCACGGCTGGGTGCGGAAGGATCAGGAAGTGTTCGTCGTCGACCGCGGCAAGCACGATTTCCGCGACATCGGCCGGCTCGATCACGTTGCCCGCGGAGGTGACGGCGCGGGTCGCGAGCCGAGCCAGTGGATCTTCGGATTCCCCGGGCGAATACAGCAGTTTGGTGTTGACGCCCATCGGGCACAGACAGCTGACCCGCACGCCCTGGTCGCCGAAGGTGATGTTCAACCATTCGGCGAAGCCCACTGCGGCGTGCTTGGTCACCGAGTAGGTGGCCGACCCGAGTTGGGTGAGCAGCCCGGCCGCCGAGGCGGTGCTGACGAAGTAGCCCTCGCCGCGTTCGACCCAGCCGGGCACCAGCAGCTGCGCCGCGCGGATGTGCGCCCGCAAGTTCACATCAATGGATTGATCCCACTCGTGTTCGGTGACCTCCAAACCTGAAACGCCGGTGATACCCGCATTCGCGAAATACAGGTCGACAGGTCCGAATTCGTTGTCCGCCAATGCGATCAGCTGTTTGATATGTTCGGTGTCGGAGACGTCGCCACCGGATGCGACGGCGACCCCGGGCCGCTCGGCGTTGATGGTGTCCGCCACCGCCCGCGCGGCATCGCCGTCCAAGTCGGCGACAACGATCCGGGCATCCAGTTGCGCCAGCTTCGCTGACAGCGCCGCACCGATACCGTTGCCGCCGCCGGTGACGATGGCGACCTTGTCGGCAACTTTCACAAGCGCCCTCCTTCATGGTTGATCGGAACTGCTCTGAATAGCAGCCTGATGATCCAGCTCCGGGTGTCCGCCGGGTCGATCACGTCGTCGAGTTCGAACGTGGTGGCTGAGGTGAGCGCCTTGCCGTGCTGATAGGCGGCCTCGACCAGCTTGTCGAACAGATTCTGACGTTCGGCCGGATCGGCGATCGCGGCCAGCTCCTTGCTGAACCCCAGCCGAACCGCTCCCTCGAGTCCCATGCCGCCGATCTCCCCGGTCGGCCAGGCCACGGTGAATTCCGGAGCGTGAAATGAGCCGCCGGCCATCGCCATCGCGCCCAGCCCGTAGCCCTTGCGCAGGATGACCATGCCGAACGGCACGGTCAGTCGTGCCCCGACGATGAACAGCCTGCTGAATCGCCGAACGGCGGCCTCGACTTCGGCGTCCGGGCCGACCATGAAGCCCGGCGTATCGCAGAGCGAAATGATCGGCAGCCCAGCCGATTCGCAGAGCGTCAGGAAGTCGGCCATCTTGTCGGCTGCCTCGGCGTCGATGGCACCACCGAGGTGATGACTGCTGTTGGCCAGCAAGCCGATCGGGACCCCCTCGACGCGGACCAGCGCAGCGACCACACCGACCCCGTAATCCGCCCGCAACTCCAGAACGGATCCGACGTCGGCGATCGACTCGATCGCGCGGTGTACGTCGTAGGCGCGTAAACGATTCTCCGGCACCACGTGCCGCGCCCGCCGCGGATCAGGCGCCTCCCAGTCATCCTGTCTGCCTTGGAAATACGACAGGTACTGCTTGGCCAACGACACGGCGTGCACCTCGTCGCGGGCGGCCAAGCCGACGACACCGTTGCGCCGCTGCACATCGATGGGCCCGATGTCCTCGGGACGGTATCGGCCGAGTCCGCCGCCTTCGATCATCGCCGGACCGCCCATGCCGATGTTCGCGTCGGGGGTTGCGATGATCACGTCGCAGGTGCCGGCCAGCGCGGCGTTGCCGGCAAAGCACCGACCGGACACGATCGACACCAGCGGCACTTTGCCGCTGAGCGCACCGAGCGACCGGAACGTCGGGACGTCCAAACCGGCGACGCTCGCGACGTCGGTGTCGCCGGGCCGGCCACCGCCACCCTCGGCGAACAGCACGACCGGCAGCCGTCGGCGGGCGGCCAATTCGAAGACCCGATCGGTTTTGGCGTGATTGCGCATCCCCTGCGTACCCGCGAGCACGGTGTAGTCGTACGACAGCACGGCCACTTCGCCGCCCGCGATCCTCGCCAACCCGGCGATCAGTCCGTCGGCCGGGGTGTTGGTGATCAAGTCTTCTTCCGAGCGCCGGCTGCGCTGCGCTGCCACCGCCAACGCACCGTATTCCACGAAGCTTTCCGAGTCGATAAGGTCATCGATGTTCTCGCGCGCGGTGCGCCGATTCTGGTTGTGCCGCTTGGTGATCGCAGCCGGACGGCCCTCGTCCCGGGTGAGCAGGTGACGGCGCCGGACTTCGTCGAGGTCAGCACGATCCCGGTCGAGATCGAGCACGCGGTCAGCGTCGTCGGCTCCTACACCGTCATCGGTGCGGGTGAACACCACCAGCGGGTCACCGGTTCCGATTACCTGACCGGGTGCCACCAGGACCCGGACCGTACGCACCGCGTCGGGTGCGGCCAGCACATGCTGCATCTTCATTGCTTCGAGGACCACCAGCTGCGCGCCCGCGGCGAACTCGGCCCCTTCGGCCGCAACCTCGATCACGGTGCCGGCCAATTGAGCACGCAACACCTCCTCGCCCGGATGCAGCTCCGGCGGCGCGGGCCGGGCCTCGTCACGCCAAGACTGCGAGGCACCGACCAACGCGGACAGGTTCTCGTCGACGAAGCTCGTGCTGACCGGTCCTGCATGAGTGCTGCTGTGCGACAGGATCTCCCGGAGAAATGCGATATTGGTCCGGATGCCTTCGATGCCGAACTCGTCGAGCGCGGTTTGCGCCTTTCTCAGCGCCGCGGAATACGACGATCCACGCACCCGGGTGATCACCTTGGCCAGCAACGAGTCATAGCGTGGGCTGGGCGTCAGGCCCGGCGCGGCCGAAGGTGTCCACCCGCACTCCGGGTCCGCTGGGCGGCGAGAACGCCGCGAGGGTGCCCGCCGTCGGTAGCACCGACCCGTCGGCGTCCATCGTTTCCATGTTGACCCGCGTCTGGATCGCGATCCCGCGCACCGCTGCCAGCGCGCCGACCACCTCATCGCCGTCGGCCGTCACGCCGGCCGGCAACCTCAGCTGATGAAACGGTGCGCCCTGGGCGATGCGCAACTGCACGGCCACCAGATCGACGCCGGTGACCTCTTCGGTCACCGTGTGCTCCACCTGGATGCGCGGGTTTACTTCGAGGAAGACGAACTCTTCACCGGCCACCAGAAACTCGACCGTGGCGACACCGCGGTAGTTGGCCTGCGCGCACAACCGGGCCGCGGCCCGGTGCAGATCACGACGCAGCGCCACTGAAATAGCCTGTGCCGGTGCGACTTCAACCAGCTTCTGGTGACGGCGCTGAATGCTGCAGTCGCGGTCGCCCAGCGCGAGTGCGCGACCCGGCGTTGCGACGATCTGCACCTCGATATGACGCGCGTCGCCCAGATGCGCCTCAGCGAACAACGCCGGATCGCCGAACCCCAGTTCGGCTTCGGCGGCGCACTGCCGATAGGCATCGTCGATCTGCTCGAGGTTGTGGACGATTCGCATGCCGCGACCGCCGCCGCCGGAAAGTGCCTTGATCACGATCGGTCCGCCCTGGGCGATCGCGAAGGCGCGAATCTCGTCGGCGCTGCTGGGCCCGTCGGTGGCAGGCAGCACTGGGACACCGGCCGCCGTCGCCGCCCGTCGGGCCGATGCCTTGTTGCCGAACAGATCGAGCGCGGCGGCGTCCGGTCCGACGAAGGTGAACCCCGCGCTCGCACACGCGCGGGCAAACTCGGGCTGTTCGCTGAGAAACCCGTAGCCGGGATGAATGAGATCGGCGCCGGAATCCTTGGCGGCAGCCAGCACCGCCGCGTGGTCCAGGTAAGCGGCCGGTCCGGCGCCGGGAAGGGCAATGGCTTCGTCAGCCGCGTGGACGTGCGGGCTGTCGGCATCGTCCTCGGCGTAGACAGCAACCGTGTCGAGCTCCAACTCGGTTGCGGTGCGGATGATTCGGAGCGCAATCTCACCGCGGTTAGCGATCAGCAGGCGCGTCACGTCCGGTCCTTCTCGAGGTCGACTCTCGGGGGATCTAGCATCCATCCCGATCACATCATGCCGCTCCCGCGATTACCTGAATATCGGCCCCCGCGGGCTCAGGCGTTTAATGACCCACCGACGCCCATCGACGATCAAGCACTACACCTCTCTGGAGGACGAGATGACCAAGCGCTACCTGACCGCAGCCCTGGGAGCCGTGCTGGCTACCGCTGGACTGACCGCCACGGCGGCTCCGGCCGGCGCCGGATGCGTGAACAACGGGCCCGCGGCGCCCCAACTGTGTGACAGCCCCGTCGACTCCGACGGAATGTGGGAACGCTGCCTGACGTCCTTCCCCGGCGGGCCACTGAACCCGGCGAAGGTCGACTGCCAAACGATGAGCGCGGGCGATCCTCCGACGGAGGGTGACCCCATCCTCGCCTCGATCCCCACCCACATCGACCCGTAGCACTGGAAAAAACCAGTTCGACGTTATGCGGTGTCCCGGACCTGACACCTGGGGTAATTTCGGCGAGTGTCGATCAACCGTCGCAAAGTCCTAGGTGGGGCGGGTATCGCCGGTGCGGCGGCCGCGGCCGGCGTGGGAGTCGATCACCTGGTCTCCGGCTATCGCACCGACAAGGAAGTGTCGCTGGCAGACGATGCCGCGCGCTTCGGCGATCCCCGCCTGCCCGATGAGATCATCACCTCGAACTCGCACCTGTTCCATCTCGGCGACTCGCCGCTCACCAGCTTCGACGGCGGCTTCTTCCGGCAGGCGGACGAAGAGGTTTTCCCGATCCTCAAGGGTCAAGAAGCCAGCATCGTGTCGCTGACTTTGCAGCCCGGCGGTATTCGCGAACCGCACTGGCATCCCAGCGCATGGGAGATCAACATCGTCACCAAAGGTGTCGCCGCCTGGTCCCTGGTTGACGGGAACGGCAACCACGAGAGTTTCGACCAGAAGGTGGGCGATGTGGTGTTCGCACCCCAGGGTTCGTTCCATTACTTCGAAAACCGCGGCACCGACGACATGAAGATCATCATCGTGCAGAACACCAGTGCGCCGGAAGCCAAGGACAACATCGGCATCGGCGAATCGATCAGCAAACTTCCGCCTCGGGTTTTGTCCGCCATCTTCGGCGTCCCCGAGAAAACCTTCGAGTCCTTCAAGAAATTCGACAAAGCCATCATCGTCCTGAAACGGCAGTAGGAAATTCGATGACTGATGACGCGGACCGCTTCGGTGATCCCCGCATGCCCGCGGAGACGATCACCTCGAAATCGCACCTGTTCGAGCTGAGCGCCTTGCCCGCAGCCACCTACGACGGTGGCTCGCAGCAGCAGGCACACGAACAGAATTTCCCGATACTCACCGGTCAAGAGGCCAGCATCCAGCTGATCACGTTGCAGCCCGGCGGTATTCGCGAACCGCACTGGCATCCCAGCGCATGGGAGATCAACCTGGTCACCAAGGGAGTCGCGAGCTGGGTCCTGATCGACGGGAACGGCAACCACGAAGTCTTCGACGCCCATGTCGACGACCTGGTGTTCGCGCCCCAGGGTTCGCTGCATTACTTCGAGAACCTCGGCACCGAAGATCTGGATGTGCTGATCATCCAGAACGCCAGCGCAGCGGAGGACAAGGACAACATCGGCATCGGCGAGTCGTTGAGTCAGATTCCGCCGGATGTGTTGTCCGCCATCTTTGGTGTGCCCGCCGACACGTTCAACTCCTTCAAGAAATTCGACAACGCGATCACCATCCTGCGCCCGCACTGACGCCGGGTCACTCCATCAGTGTCGCCGCCAGAGTTCCACCCAGCTCGTAGGCCCGCTCGCGGACGCCGGCGTCGATCGCGCCGGTAATCTCCAGTGCATCAGCGGCTTTGGATAGCGCCAGCCCGGTGACGACCTTGTCCACCGACGCCACCGCGCCGACGGTGTCGTCATTGCCGTGCACCCAGAGGCCGTAGGGCCGGCCCGCCACATGATCCAGACTCGGGTAGTACACCGTGTCGAAGAAATGCTTGAGCGCCCCGGACATGTATCCGAGGTTGGCGGGGGTACCGAACAGATAGCCGTCGGCGTCGAGCATGTCGATAACGGTGGCCGCCAACGCGGGCCGTGCCACCACGTCCACACCATCGATGTCGGGGTCGTTGGCTCCGGACAGCACCGCCTCGAGGATCTCGCGGGTGGCAGGCGACGGGGTGTGGTGAACGATCAACAGCGTCTTGCTCATTCACGCCCCTGTAGTTCGACGGCTTTCTTCATGGTTTCCCGGGCGCGACCCCGATCTCCGGCGTAGTCGTAGGCACGGGCCAGCCGGTACCACCGGCACCAATTATCCGGATCGGCTTCCAATTCGGCACGGACATCGGCGAACAAGGCGTCGGCGGCGTCGCGCTCGATACGCCCCGACGGACGCCGAGGCAGCGCGCTCACGTCGAGTTCCATTCCGTCGTCGGCAGCCAGGCGGGCCAGCTTCTGATGCGCGAGACCGGCACTCACGGTGGCGATCATCGCCCACAACCCGATCGCCGGCAGGATGAGCAGCGCACTGCCCAGCGCGATGGCGACGGCACGCCCGGAGCTGATCATCAGCACAGCCGTCCTGCCCAGCAGCACGATGTACACCAGCAGCGCCGCGCACATGAGCGCGATCATCAGCTGAATGCGCACACCGCGCGACTTTGAGGTCATTGCAGATTGAGCAGCGATTCGATTCCTATTGTGAGACCGGGATTTTCGGCGACCCGGCGAACCGCGAGCAGTACGCCGGGCACGAACGACGTGCGGTCGATGCTGTCGTGCCGGATGGTCAAGGTCTCCCCCAGCGTGCCGAACAGCACTTCCTGGTGCGCGACCAGCCCGGCCAGCCGCACCGAGTGCACCGGCACGCCGTCGACATCGGCGCCGCGGGCACCAGGCAGGCTGGTGCTGGTGGCATCTGGGTTGGGCGGCAAGCCTTTTCGCGCTTCGGCGATCAGCGCGGCGGTCCGGGTGGCGGTGCCCGACGGCGCATCGGCTTTGTGCGGATGATGCAACTCGATCACTTCGACCGACTCGAAGAACGGCGCGGCCTGCTTGGCGAAATGCATGGACAGCACCGCCCCGATGGCGAAGTTGGGTGCGATGAGCACCGAGACGCCGGGCTTGGCCGCCAGCCAGGACCGGACTTGCTGCAGCCGTTCGTCGGTGAAGCCGGTGGTTCCCACGACGGCGTGGATGCCATTGTCGATCAAGAATTCGAGGTTGGCCATCACGACGTCGGGATGGGTGAAGTCGATGACAGCCTCAGTGTTGTTGTCGGTCAACAGGCTCAGCGCATCGCCGGCGTCGACTTCGGCGGACAGGGTCAGATCGTCGGCGTCCTGCACCGCCTGCACCATCGTCGTTCCGACTTTGCCCTTGGACCCCAGCACAGCTACCCGCATGACTTCACCCTAAAGCGTGCCGACTTTGTCCACAGTCGCGCCTTTATCCACAATCGCCGTCAACGCGCCGCCTCGGCGACGCCCTCTATCGATGACTCCGAATAATGTTTCGAACATGCATTCGATACCGGCAGCACTCGACGCGCTCGATGCCGCCATGACCGCGGTCAGCGAGCTGGATTTTGCCGCCGCCGACCCCGTCACTCGCCTGCGCGCACTCGAACGCCTGGAGACGGCCCGTCGTCGTCAGCTGGTAATCGGCTACGACCTTCTCGGCGGTCTGGCCCACGAGGATCCGGCCGACGTGGGCGGTCCGGTGCTCAAGGTCATCGCCGACTGGCTCCGGATCAGCTGCACTGAGGCCCGCCGCCGTCTACGCGACGCCGAACAGCTGGTACCGCGCACCACCATCACCGGGGAAACGTTGCCTGCCGAACTGCCCGCGACGGCTCAAGTCTGGCGGGACGGCTTGCTCGACCCGCAACACCTGAAGGTGATTCAAACGTTCGTCCGCGACCTGCCGGCGGAAACGCCGCCCGACATTGCCGAAGGTGCCGAGCGGTTCCTGGCCGAGCAGGCCAGCAAGCTACGGCCCGACCAATTGGAGAAAGTAGCGAACCGGTGCGCGGTGCTGATCAATCCGGACGGCAAGTTCGCCGACATCGACCGGGCGCGCCGACGCGGGTTCACCTGGTCGCCGCAGCGCTCCGACGGAATGAGCATCGGCAAGCTGGTCGCCTCCCCTGAGCTGCGCGCCAACCTCGACGCGTGGTTGGCGCGGTTCGCCGCTCCGGGTGCATCGGTGTCCGACGACGAAAACGACTGCGCCACAGACGGAGCCGATATCCGTAGTCACGCTCAGCGGCAGCACGACGCGCTCAATGCACTGGTGCGCGGTCAACTCGGTGATCCGAAACTCGGAGTGCACAACGGACTACCGGTAACGGTCGTCGTGTCGACCACGCTGCAGGAACTCAGCTCCGCTGCCGGACAAGCGGTGACTGCCGGCGGAACGCTGCTGCCCATGCGCGACCTGATCCGGATGGCTAGCAGCGCGTACCACTACTTGGCGGTTTTTGATGGCCATCAAAAACGGCCGCTGTATTTGGGCCGAGCGCGTCGAATAGCCTCAGCGGACCAGCGACTGGTCCTTTACGCCAAGGATCGCGGCTGCAGCGCCCCCGGCTGCGCCGTTCCCGCGTATTGGACCGAAGTTCATCACGACGACGATTGGGCCCGCGGCGGCCGGACCGACATCGACCGGTTGACACTGGCGTGTAAGCCCGATCATCAAATGGTTGACAAAGGCTGGCGGACAATAAAGCTCGGAAACGGTGACACCCAGTGGATTCCGCCGCCGCATCTCGACCACGGCCAGGCGAGAGTCAATGACTATCATCATCCCGAACGCTTTTTCAGCGACAAGCGCTCGCGCGAGTGAGCACTTCGGATTTCGCATTTGTCATCGTGCGTTCACCCGAAAGAATCACCAAACGCACACGAAGCCAGAAGCTCCTGTGATACCCACCAACAGGTGCTCGACGCACTGACCAGCTCCACGAAAGGAACCGGATCATGACGATCACACGCGGTTTTACCGCCGGCGCGCTGTTCGCCGGTCTCGCCTTTGTACTTACCGCTCCGGTGGCCTCGGCGGACCCGCTCAACGGCCACTACATCGAGACCGAGAGCTACCCGGACGGCCATTCGGTCCACGACGACTGGTTCATCGCCCCTTGCGGTGACGGGTGCGCGTCCATCAAAGAACTGGGCGAGGCGCATCTGGTCGACGGACAGTGGACGCTGGACGGCAAGGGCGGCGTGTCCTGCGAAGACGGTGGCGACGTTCACGACGCCATTGGCTTCCACTACTCCTGGGACCCGAACACGCTGGACGGCACCGTGCAGATCACCAACAACGTGGCCGCGTGTGGCAACCCGCAGGGTTACCAGGAGACCAACAAACTGCACTTGGCGCTGGCGACCTAAGCGTCGATCACCACGCGGCCACCGGCCGCGCGGGAGACACACACCAGCATCTCGCTGTCGGACTTCGGCGGTGCGACCGCGACGGTCGACCTGCCCGCCGAGCACCTTGACCTTGCAGGTCCCACAGAAACCCTGCCGGCAGGAGTGCGCCGCCGTCGGGTCGTTGTCGAGCATGACGTCCAGCGCCGAGCGGTTGGCGGGGACGTCGAGCACGCGCCGGGAACGAGCGAGTTCGAGTTCGAACGGGATTCCGTCGACGACCGGTGGTGGGCTGAAGCGCTCGTAGTGCAGCGGCGCATTGGCGTGCTCGTCGCGGGCGATGCGCACCGATTCGAGCATTCCGGTTGGCCCGCACACGTACACCGCGGTCGTCGGGGTGGCATCGATCAGCAGATCTTCGGCGGTCGCGAATCGCCCACGCTCGTCGTCGGCCCATATGGTGACCCGGTCGGGATCCAGCGATGTCACTTCGTCCAGCAGTGGCATGTATTCGCGGCTGCGACCGGCATAGATTGCGCGCCAATCCATTCCGCGTTGATGCGCGGCCCGCATCATCGACAGGATGGGCGTCACGCCGATCCCGCCGATGACGAACAGCACGTCACGTTCGTCGCCGCCGAGATAGAACGCGTTGCGCGGACCTTCGAACACCAGCGCGTCGCCGACAGTGAACGCTTCGTGCATCTCGATCGAACCGCCGCCGCCATCGGCGATGCGGCGCACCGCAATTCGATAGTCGGTGCGCCGGCCGGGCGGCCCGCACAGCGAGTATTGGCGACGACGGCCGGAAGGTAGTTGCACGTCGACATGGCCGCCGGGCGTCCAGGACCGGAAGTAGCCCGCCATCGGGATCGGCGAACGTCAATCGCGACCACGTCCGGGCTGAGCTGCTCGCGTTTGGTGATCACCGCCGTGTGGGTGCGACCCACCGGCACCACGCGGGACGGCTTCCATCGGCTCGCCGAGGAGAACCCGCCGAGCACGGTGGCCAGTCCCCAGATCGCGGTGTAGAGCCGGTCGCGCTGACGACGACCGTAGATGTCTGCGGGCCTGCTGCCCCAAATGCTCTGCGACACAATAACTTCAGTGCCCTTAGGGCCGTATGTCGTATCGGGCCAACAGCCGGATCAACGAGGGACTGATACGCCGCAGCGCATAGCCGACTCGTGACTCCGCCGCGATCGGCAGCACCGGCGGACCACTCTTGACCGCTTTGACGATCGCCTTGGCGGTCGCCTCCGGCGTGTAGTTGCGACGGCGGTAGGCGACGTCGGCCTTATACCGGGCGCTCTCCTGCTGGTCGGACGTCATCCCGGCGTAGACGGTGTTCTTGGCGATGTTCGTGTTGACGAATCCCGGGCACACCGCTGTGACGGTGATGCCGTCGTCAGCCAGGTCGGCGCGCAACGATTCGCTGAAGGCCAGCACCGCGGCTTTTGTTGTGCCGTAAGCGATCATCGACTTCGACGGGAGAAAAGCAGCGGCCGAGGAGACGTTGATGATGGTGCCGCCCTGACCGCGGTCGACCATCTGAGTGGCGAACGCCCGGCTTCCGTTGAGCACGCCGCGCAGATTGACCCCCAGGATGTTGTCCCAGTTCTCCGATGTGGTCTCCAGGAATCGTCCGGCCATCCCGATGCCGGCATTGTTCACCAGGATGTCGACCACGCCGTGGTCGCTGTTGACTTGTGCGGCAAGCGCATTGATCGCGGCTTCATCGCTGACATCGGCCTGGTAGGCCGCAGCACCGGCGCCGGCTTCGCGGACCGCGGCGGCGGTGTCCTGCGCAGCGGCCAGATCACGGTCGACGATCACGACGGTGTCGGCGCCCTGACGGGCCAACTCGACGGCGGTGGCACGACCGATACCGGCGCCCGCTCCGGTGACCAACGCGAGTTTGCCCCGGACGTGCGCGGCCCGGTCTGCACGGTGCTTGCGGCGGCCAACGCGGCGCCGCTGACATGACGGTCGATCCATTCGGCGGCCAGTCGCGCGATGACGTCCGGACGTGCGGTCACCACCCAGTGGCCGCCCTCGATCGGAACCACCCTGCTGCCCAACGGGATTGAACCGGTGAACCGCTGCAGCGCCGGCGTGACGAACATGTCCATCCGCGGCACCAGCACCTGAACGGGAACGGTGGTGTCGGGCAGCTTTGCGCCCGGCGCCAGGAAAGGACCGGGCATGTTGGCGCGGTACAAGTTGAGCCCGTTGACGTAGTCGCCGGTCGAGCGCACCGGGTCGCCGGGGCGGGTCTGGGTGCTGGAATTCCCGATACGACCGAATGCCTCAACAAGTTTCACGCCTACGCCGGCGCGGATCAGCAGTTCCGGCAGACCCGGGGTGAGGAAGAACCAGATGTAGCCCGACGCGAAGAACTGCCGGATCACGTCGACGAGACCGCGCGGGGTGCGCGCCGACCGCAGGAACTTGCCCGCGTAGTTCAGGTGCGGCCCGGAGATCGAGGTGAACGAGGCCACTTTGTCCATCACCGTCGGGTCAGTGACCGCGGCCCAGGTTTGTATCGAGCCCCAGTCGTGAGCCAGCAGATGGACGCGTCCGACGCCAAGGCTGTCGATGACCGCGCCGATATCGGAAACCAACTGGGAGAAGCGGTAATCGGAGCGGGCCGCCGGGCGTTCGGACTCGCCGGCCCCCCGCACGTCGTACGCGACGAAGTTGTATTTGGCGTCGTCGCCCGAGATGCTCGGCCACGCCGTCCCACAGGTGGTGGTTGTCGGGATAACCGTGGATGGCCAGCACGGTCGGCCGTTGCGGGTCGATCTCGGTGTAGGCGTGCACCGCCAACGTGATGCCATCCGAGGCGGTCACAGTGGTGCGGGTCGGCACATGGGAACTGCCAGCCGGTGCGATGGTCATGGGATCCTCTCGGCTCAGTGCGAGGCGCGGGCGGCAGGCGAGATCGCCAGGTAGTCGACCGCCTTCTCCACCCCGCCCAGCTGCGAGGGATGGAAGCGGGGCAGATAGTAGGCGCCGATCACCCGGATGAAACGCAGCGGTCCCGGCATCAATCCGCGGCGCGCGGCAATGAAGTAGTCACGCCAGCGCGGCTTGGCTCCGGGCGGCACGTGGTGGTCGATGGAGTACATGAATCGGACTCCGCGCACCCACATCAGGAACATCATCGGCGTCACGACCAGTTGGGTGCGGACCTGACGCAAGAATCCGGCCCGCAGGTGCTTCATCAAGTCGAAGGCCACCGCTTTGTGTTCGACCTCTTCGGCGCCGTGCCACCGGAGCATGTCCAGCATCACCGGGTCGGTGCCGATCGCATCGTGCTCCGGGGTGTTGAGGATCCATTCGCCCAGAATCGCGGTGTAGTGCTCGATTGCCGAGACGATCGCGACCCGCTCGAGCAGCCAGCTGCGCTGGCGCCGCACGCCCCACTGCGGCCGGTCGCCCAGAAGCTTGGCGAACAGCCAGTTCATCTGGTCGGTGAACGGCGTCACGTCGACGTTGTTGGCGGCGAAGTATTCCTGCACGCCGGTGTGCGCCTGGGCGTGCATCGCCTCCTGGCCGATGAAACCCTGGACGTCGAGGCGCAGCTGATCGTCTTTGATCAGCGGGAGTGCCTGCTTGAACAGATCGACGAAGAACTCTTCGCCGGCCGGCAGCAGCAGATGCAGCACGTTGAGCATGTGCGTGGTGAACGGCTCGTCAGGCACGTAGTGGAACGGCAGCTCAGCCCAGTCGAAAGAGACGTCGCGCGCCTCGAGGACCAATCGCTCGTGATCGGACCGTTAACAGCCCCTGTCCCGTGACCCTGTAGGTGCGGGCCGACAGCTTCGTCGTTGACCGTGAACATTCGCAGCAGCATACCCGGTACCGCCGGTATCGGGAATACTGCGCGGTCAGACCGGCGCGGCCCCCCGCAGGTGTTCGAAGATCAGCGATGTCTGGGTGCCTGCGACGTCGGCGTCGGAGTTGAGGTTCTCCACGACGAACGAGCGCAGGTCCTCGGTATCGCGCGCAGCGACGTGCAGGATGAAGTCGTCGGTACCGGCCAGGAAATAAACGTCCATCACCTGGGGACGGCGACGAATCTGCTGGATGAAGTCGCGGATCTTGCCACGGGCGTGGGACTGCAGGCTGACCGAAATCATCGCCTGCAGTGGCAATCCCACCGCGGTCGGATCGATGTCGGCGTAGAAGCCGCGGATGACGCCGGACTCCAGCAACCGACGAACACGGCCGTGACAAGTCGACGCAGCGATGTCGAGTTCTTCGGCGAGGGCGCTGTTGGTCATCCGGGCGTCGGCGTGCAGCAGGCTGAGAATTCTGCGGTCGACGCGGTCCACATCCGCCGCCCGAAGATCCTTCGATGCCGCCCGGTTGCCAGGCGCATATTCCGTGCTTAATTCGACCATAAGCGGATACTACCGACGTGTCTTCGCCGTCTTTGCATGTTGCACGAATCTTCTTCACAATTGGAGGCATGCGTGTCGGCATCCCAACCGAAGTGAAGAACAACGAATTCCGCGTGGCGATCACGCCCTCCGGGGTCACCGAATTGACCCGACGCGGGCACGATGTCCTCATCCAGGCGGGCGCCGGTGAAGGCTCGGCGATCAACGACAGCGATTTCAAGGCCGCCGGCGCGCAGGTTGTCTCCACCGCCGAGGCCCTGTGGGCCGACGCCGACCTGATCCTCAAGGTGAAAGAGCCGATGCCGCTCGAATATTCGCGGATGCGGCGCGGCCAGACTCTGTTCACCTATCTGCATCTGGCAGCGTCGCGCTCATGCACCGAGGCGCTGCTGGCTTCGGGCACCACCTCGATCGCCTACGAGACCGTGCAGACCGCCGACGGTGCCTTGCCGCTGCTGGCCCCGATGAGTGAAGTCGCCGGTCGGCTGTCGGCTCAGGTCGGGGCGTACCACCTGATGCGCACGCACGGCGGTCGAGGCGTGTTGATGGGCGGTGTGCCCGGCGTCGAACCGGCCGCGGTAGTGGTCATCGGCGCGGGGACCGCCGGCTACAACGCCGCCCGAGTCGCTCACGGGATGGGCGCGGCGGTCACCGTCCTCGATGTCAACATCAACAAGCTACGCGAGGTCGACCACGCTTTCAGCGGCCATGTGCAAACCCGCTACTCGACGGCACTGGAAGTCGAGGAAGCTGTCAAACGCGCCGACCTTGTGATCGGCGCCGTGTTGTTGCCCGGCGGTAAGGCTCCGACTTTGGTGTCGAATTCGCTTGTCGCTCATATGAAGCCGGGTGCGGTGCTGGTGGACATCGCCATCGACCAGGGCGGCTGCTTCGAAGACTCGCGGCCGACCACCCACGACGACCCCACGTTCGCCGTGCATGACACGGTGTTCTACTGCGTGGCGAACATGCCTGCCGCAGTTCCCGCGACGTCGACGGTCGCGCTCACCAACGCGACCCTGCCGTATGTGATCGACCTTGCCGACCAGGGTTGGCAAGCCGCATGTCGATCGAATCAGGCTCTCACCAAGGGACTTTCGACCCATGACGGCGCGCTGGTGTGCCAGCGGGTCGCCGCCGACCTGGCGCTGCCGTTCACCGACCCGGCGGCAATGCTGGTCTGAGGTTGGGGTTCGTGCTACACAAGCCGCGTGACTTCACTCGCTGATGACACCCGATGGATGGATGCGGTCGAGCAGGCCGCCCTGGTGGCGCGCGGTGAGGTAAGTCCGCTGGAGTTGCTCGAAGCGGCCATCGAGCGGATCGAACGCATCGATCCGGTGCTCAATGCGGTCGTCATCCGCTGGTTCGATCATGCGCGCGACACCGCACGAACTGAGCTGCCCGACGGCCCGTTTCGCGGAGTGCCGTTTCTGATCAAGGACCTGTTCGCCGGCTACGCAGGTCAATTGATCACCAACGGCAACCGCGCACTCAAAGAAGGAAGGGGCGATCTCTGCGGCCGACACCACGCTGGTGAGCCGCTTCCGCGATGCCGGCCTGGTAATCGCCGGCCGGACCAACAGCCCCGAATTGGGCAGCGTGCCGACCACCGAGCCGCTCGCCTGGGGCGCCACCCACAACCCGTGGGACACCAGTCGTTCGCCGGGCGGCTCGAGCGGCGGTGCGGCGGCCGCCGTCGCCAGCGGGATGGTGCCGTTCGCACACGCCAGCGATGGCGGCGGCTCGATTCGCATTCCCGCGTCGTGCTGCGGACTTGTCGGCCTGAAACCCAGTCAGGGCCGGATCTCACTCGGACCGGTCCGCGACGAAACCGCGCTGTCGGTCGAGCTGTGCGTCAGCCGCACGGTGCGTGACACCGCAACACTTCTCGACGCGGTACGCGGGTCCGCCATCGGCGACACGGTGATGGCGCCGGCTCCCGCCCGCCGCTACGTGGACGAGCTCGGCGCAGAACCCGGCCGGTTACGGATCGGCCTGCTCGACCACCATCCGCAGGGCGGGGCGGTGGCGCCCGAATGCGCGGCCGCGGCCCGCTCCGTCGCGACGCTGCTCGAATCCTTCGGCCACACTGTCGAACAGGCGTGGCCGAAAGCGTTGGAGGACACATCGTTGCGAGTGCACTTCGCGACGCTGTGGAGCACGAACATGGGCGTCGGGTTGCGACGGTTCGAAGAGCAGATCGGAAGGCCGCTGACCGCCGACGAATTCGAGCCGGTAAACCGAATTCAGGCCGAGGTCGCGGCGCATTTCACCGCCGTCGACTACGCTCTGGCGTTCTCCGCCGCCACCCACTTTCGCCGGTCCCTGCAGGCGTGGTGGGCCGACGGCTGGGACTTGTTACTCACACCGACGGTTGCCGAACTTCCGTTGCCGCTCGGCACGATCGGGAACGACCCCGACAATCCGCTGGCCGCCATCGAGCGCTCGTTCCAGTTCATCCCGTTCACCCCGCCGTTCAATCTGAGCGGTCAGCCCGCGATCAACGTGCCGGTCGAGTGGACCGACGCCGGGCTGCCGGTCGGGGTGCAACTCGTAGCGGGCTACGGGCGCGAAGATGTTCTGCTGCAGGTGGCCAGCCAACTGGAATCCGCCAAGCCCTGGGTGCACCGCAACGCCACCGGTCTAGACGTGGCCGAGCTTGTCGACGATGTCTTTAGTCGGCGCGGCGACGGACTGACGATATGCGGTTCCCGCCCACAGGTTGGTGCCGTGCGGGTCTTCCAACTCGACGGCCGCTCGACGGATCGGCGACGTCATCTGGTTGACCTCGGGATAGCCAAGCGGCGCAATATGATCCAGCATCCGGGTGAAGTCGTTCGCCAGACCGCGGGCATACCGGCCCGAAAATGCCCGGGTGACAACGGTATTGTCGAATTGCGGATGCCCCAGAGCCGACCGGTGCGCCTCGTTGGTTCCGGCCTCGTCGGCCAGCAGCAGCGCGGTCCCGATCTGGGCGGCGGCCGCTCCCCTGCGCAACACCGCAGCGACGTCTTCGGTGGTCCCCAACCCGCCGGCGGCGATCAGCGGAACGTCGTGGGCGTGGCCGATGCGATCGAGCAGGTCGGTCAGCGGCATCGGTTCCCGGCTCCATGTCGGGCGCGAACGTGCCGCGATGCCCGCCCGCGTTCGGACCCTGAACTACCAGGCCGTCCGCCCCCGCGGCGACGGCCACCCCGGCCTCGTAGGTCGACGTGACGGTGATGTACAGCAGCATTCCCAGTGCACCGAACCAGCGCAGCACATCCGGCGACGGCGCACCGAACGTGAACGACACCAACTCGGGCCGAAGGTCGGCGACCACCTCGAGCTTCTGTTGCCAGCCGTCGTCGTCGCCGAATTCTGGATAGCCGACTTCGACGTCGTAGTGCTCGGCCAACTCGTCGAGCGCCTCGGCGTAATGGTCCAGCGCGAGGACGTCGGCCACGCTGGGCTGGGGCACGAACAGGTTGACGCCGATCGGGCCGGTGGTCTTTGCGCGTGCGGCCACGATGTCGTTGGCCAGGCGCTCCGCGCTGATATAGCCGCCGGCCAGAAAGCCGAGTCCGCCCGCGTTGGACACCGCTGCGGCCAGCGCCGGCGTACCGGGGCCGCCTGCCATCGGCGCACCCACGATCGGCACATCGAGATCCCAGAAGCCCAGTACCATCGCGTTACCTCGTCATTGTCCGAAGTTGGTGCGGCAGAGATTTTTTCGACTGATGCGGCCCGAGAACGGCTGAGCCGTAGGGCTGGGTGAGAAGTTGGCGCGCAATCGCGTTGACCTCGTCCAGGGTGACCTCATCGAGCTCCTGCAGCGTCCGGTCGATGCTTCGGTGTTCAGCGTAGTTGAGTTCGCCACGACCGATGCGGTGCATCCGTGAACTGGAATCCTCCAGGCCGAGCACCAGCCCGCCGCGCAGCGAACCTTTGGCGATCCGGCACTCCGTCTCGGTGATGCCGTCGCGCCCCACTTCCTCGAGCACATCGGCGGTCACCCGGATCACTTCGGCGAACCGCTCGGGCAGGCACGCGGAGTACACCGATAAGGCTCCGGCGTCGGAGAAGGTGTCCAGCGACGAGTACACCGAGTACGCCAGCCCGCGAGATTCCCGAACCTGTTGGAACAAGCGGGAACTCAGTCCGCCGCCCAGCGCGGTGTTGAGCACCGTCAAAGCCCAGCGATGCTTCCAGTGCCGGCCCGGGGTCCGAACTCCGAGGAAAACATGGGTCTGCTCGGCATCGCGGTTGACGACGGTCAATTGCGGGCGACCGGTGACCCGGCCGGCGCCCTTGCGCGGCGCAACCGCATGACGCCCCCGGACCAACCGTGCCCCGAAGTGCTCACGCACGAGCTTCACCACGTCGTCGTGATTGACGTTGCCTGCCACCGCCACGACCATCCGCTCGGGCGTGTAGCGCCGCTGATGAAACGAATGCAGCTGGGCGCGCGTCATCGACGACACCGACTGCACGCTGCCGATCACCGGGCGACCCACTGGGTGATCACCGAACAGCGCGGCCAAGAACTGGTCAGCCAGTGCGTCTTCGGGATCGTCGTCGCGCATCGCGATCTCTTCGAGGACGACGTCGCGTTCCAGCTCGACATCGCTTGCGGCGCAACGTCCATTGAGCACCACGTCACTGACTAAGTCGATGGCCAGCGCAAGGTCGCTGTCGAGCACGTGCGCGTAGTAGCAGGTGTGCTCCTTGGACGTGAAGGCGTTCAGCTCGCCGCCGACCGCATCCATCGCCTGCGCGATGTCGACAGCGGTGCGCGTCGGGGTCGACTTGAACAACAGGTGTTCCAGGAAGTGCGCGGCACCGGCCACCGTGGCACCCTCGTCGCGCGATCCGACGCCTACCCACACCCCTACCGAAGCAGAACGAACCCCGGGAAGGTATTCGGTGACAACCCGCAAACCGCCGGGAAGTGTGGTGCGCCGGAACGCCGCGGACGGCTCAGAACTGTGCCGGCCGCGGCGTAGCGGCTGCGTCGATGGACTAACTGCTGGCCGTCGCAGCATCGGCTTCCGACGGCTGCACAGTCTCCGGGCTTGGGGCGGACTCGCCGTTGCCGGAATCTCCGGCATCTTCGTCGACAAGCACCAGGGAGATCTTGCCTCGCTTGTCGATGTCGGCGATCTCGACGCGGAGCTTGTCGCCGAGGTTCACCACGTCCTCCACCTTGTTGATGCGCTTTCCCCGACCGAGCTTGGAGATGTGGACCAGACCGTCGCGGCCCGGCAGTAGCGACACGAACGCGCCGAAATCGGTGGTCTTGACCACGGTTCCGAGGAACCGCTCACCGGTCTTGGGCAACTGCGGGTTGGCAATCGCGTTGATCTTGTCGATCGCGGCCTGCGCCGACGGTCCGTCGGTAGCACCGACGAACACGGTGCCGTCGTCCTCGATGGAGATCTGGGCGCCGGTCTCCTCGGTGATGGAGTTGATCATCTTGCCCTTGGGGCCGATGACCTCACCGATCTTGTCGATCGGCACCTTGATGGTGGTGACCACCGGCGCGTACGGGCTCATCTGATCGGGCTCGTCGATGGCCTCAGCCATCACCTCGAGAATCGTCAGACGCGCATCCTTGGCCTGCGCGAGAGCGCCGGCCAGCACCTTCGACGGAATGCCGTCGAGCTTGGTGTCCAACTGAAGTGCGGTGACGAAGTCCTTGGTGCCCGCGCACTTGAAGTCCATGTCCCCGAACGCGTCCTCGGCGCCGAGGATGTCGGTGAGCGTGACGAAGCGACGCTCGGTCGATTTTGTCCATCTCCTGCCTCAACTTCGACGTCGTCGGAGACCAGGCCCATCGCGATGCCGGCGACGGGCGCCTTCAGCGGCACGCCGGCGTTCAGCAGCGACAGCGTGGACGCACAGACCGAGCCCATCGACGTGGAGCCGTTGGAACTCAACGCTTCTGAGACCTGACGGATCGCGTAGGGGAACTCGTCGACGCTCGGCAGCACCGGCATCAGGGCCCGCTCGGCCAGCGCGCCGTGCCCGATCTCGCGTCGCTTGGGCGAGCCCACGCGACCGGTCTCACCGGTGGAGAACGGCGGGAAGTTGTAGTGGTGCATGTAGCGCTTCGACTTCTCCGGCCCTAGCGAGTCGATCTGCTGGGCCATCTTCACCATGTCGAGCGTGGTCACGCCCATGATCTGGGTCTCGCCGCGCTCGAACAACGCACTGCCGTGCGCCCGCGGGATGACCGCGACCTCCGCGGACAGCGCGCGAATGTCGGTGACGCCGCGGCCGTCGATGCGGAAGTGATCGGTCAGAATGCGCTGGCGCACCAGCTTTTTGGTCAGCGAGCGGAACGCGGCGCTGACCTCTTTCTCACGACCCTCGTAGGTGTCGGCAAGCCGCGCAAGAACCTCGGACTTGAGCTCGTCAGTGCGGCCGTCGCGCTCTTCCTTGCCGGCGATGGTGAGCGCCTTGGAGAGCTCTTCGGTGGCCACCGAAGACACGGCGTAGAAGACGTCGTCCTGGTATTCCGGGAACAGCGGGTACTCGGCGGTTTCCTTGCCGGCGGCGTCAGCCAGCTCCTGCTGCGCGGTACACAACGCGGCGATGAAGGGCTTGGCGGCCTCAAGGCCCTCCGCCACAACGCTTTCGGTCGGCGCACCGGCGCCACCGGCAATCAGATCGATGACCTTGTCGGTGGCTTCTGCCTCGACCATCATGATCGCGACGTCATCGCCGGCCTTGCGACCGGCTACAACCATGTCGAAGACAGCGCCTTCGAGCTGCTCGACGGTGGGGAACGCGACCCACTGGCCGTTGATCAGCGCGACGCGCACGCCGCCGACCGGGCCGGAGAACGGCAGACCCGAGATCTGGGTCGACGCCGACGCGGCGTTGATAGCCAGCACGTCGTAGAGGTCCTTGGGATCCAGGCTCAGGATCGTGACGACAACCTGGATCTCGTTACGCAGTCCGGACACGAACGTCGGCCGCAGCGGGCGGTCGATCAGCCGGCACGTCAGGATCGCGTCGGTGGAGGGACGGCCCTCGCGACGGAAGAACGAACCGGGGATGCGTCCCGCGGCGTACATGCGTTCTTCGACGTCAATAGTCAGCGGGAAGAAGTCGAAGTGGTCCTTCGGCGACTTGCTGGCCGTGGTGGCCGATAGGAGCATGGTCTCGTCGTCGAGGTAGGCGACGACGGCGCCGGCGGCCTGCTTGGCCAGCCGACCGGTTTCGAAACGGATGGTGCGGGTGCCGAAGCTCCCGTTGTCAATGGTGGCGGTTGACTTCAAACACGCCTTCGTCAATTTCAGCTACAGACATATTCGTCCGTGCAGCCTCTCTGGATTTGTTCAGCTATTTGCGCAGGCACGCACAACCCGGAGGGGTGCCAGGACGAACCCGGAGGACCCTGGAAAGACGCGGAATCTGGATGCGGCGACGGCCGTCGATCGAAGCTGCCGACCTACCCCCGAATTGGGGGGTTCGGCAGCCACTACCGAAGACCGCGCGATACAGACTTGTCTTCCTTGAAGTCCTGTTGTGCCTCGCTGGGACGGTGCGCGCGGATTGCGCACGCCGCACCAGGCTCGGGCCGATGGGCCCAGAACGACCTTGACTCTACACGCCGACCTGGCGATTCCCTACCGCCCGGCCGACGATGCGGGCCGTAGGCGGCCCGCTGAGGAGCCGGGCCATTCAACCACGCCCGGCCGACGATGCGGGCCGTCTCGCGACCGGGAAACAAGCAGGGTCAGCGGCGCAGGCCGAGCCGCTCGATCAACGAGCGGTAGCGCGCCACGTCGACCTGGGCGATGTACTTGAGCAGCCGACGGCGACGGCCGACCAGCAGCAGCAGGCCGCGCCGCGAGTGGTGGTCGTGCTTGTGCTTCTTGAGGTGTTCGGTCAGGTCAGCGATCCGCTTGGTCAGCATGGCGACCTGCGCCTCAGGCGAACCGGTGTCCGTCGCATGCAGGCCGTAAGAGCCCAGAATTTCTTTTTTCTGCTCGACGGTAAGCGCCACGAAATATCTCCATCAATAGGTCCGCGATCATTGAGCTGAAGTGCGGCCGCCGCGAACTGCAGCACGCGCTGTGTCGCCCGGAAGTCTAACAGCGAGCCGTCCCAGGCCTGAATCTGCTGGTCAAGCCGGTCTCGGATGGCCTAAAGCAGGGTTCGTGCGCGGTCCGTGTCGTTGCGCATCGCGTCGACCAGATCGCCCACCGAGCCGAACTTCTCCTGTCCGCGGATACGCGCGACGAAGTCCAGCGCCACGTGCTGCCCGTACAGGTCTGCGGCGGTGTCGAGGACGAAAGCTTCGACCGTGCGGGTCCGTCCGGAGAAGGTCGGGTTGGTCCCCACCGACACCGCGGCCTGGTAGCGCTCGCCCGGCACCACGCTGCCGGTCACCGGGCCGTGGCCCAAGACGGTGAACCATGCGGCATACACCCCGTCGGCCGGGATGGCCGAGTGCATTGGCGGTGCCACGTTCGCGGTGGGAAAACCCATCTCCGTCCCCCGCCCGTCACCGCGCACGACCACACCTTCGACCCGGTGCGGACGGCCCAGCGCCTCGGCCGCCGCAACGACGTCGCCGGCGTCGACACAAGACCGGATGTACGTCGACGAAAAAGTCACGGTCTCGGCGTTGTGGTGTTCGGATACCAGCGACATCGCCTCCACCGCGAACCCGAGTCGCGCACCGGCGCTGCGCAGGGTCTCCACCGTGCCGGCGGCCTTCTTGCCGAAGGTGAAGTTCTCCCCAACGACGACTTCCACCACGTGTAGGTCCTCGACGAGGAGTTCGTGGACGTAACGCTCCGGCGTGAGCTTCATGAAAGCGGTGGTGAACGGCATGACCAGGAAGACGTCGATGCCGAATTCCTCGGCCAACTCGGCGCGCCGGGTCAGAGTCGTCAATTGCGCGGGATGACTGCCGGGGTGCACTACTTCCATCGGGTGTGGGTCGAACGTCATCAAAACGGTCGGCACTCCGCGCGCACGACCCGACTTGACCGCGTGTTCGATCAGCTCAGCGTGTCCACGGTGCAGCCCGTCGAACACTCCGATGGTGACCACGCATCGGCCCCAGTCAGTGGGGATCTCGTCCTGGCCGCGCCACCTTTGCACGACTCCCAGCCTACGGGGCCAGGTAGCGCGTGGTCGTGCGAGAGCCACAGTCCAGATGAGGATTGCTTAAACTTCCGTTGTGCGCCCTGACCTACCTGCCGAAGAGCCCGCCGAGCTCAGTGCGGTGTCCCAGGACTACCTCAAAGTCATCTGGAACGCCCAGGAATGGTCGCCTGCCAAGGTCAGCACCAAGATGCTGGCCGAAAAGCTCGGGGTGTCGGCCAGCACGGCCTCGGAATCGATCCGCAAACTCGCCGAGCAGGGGCTGGTCGACCACGAGAAATACGGTGCGGTCACGTTGACCGAGTCGGGGCGCCGTGCGGCGCTGGCGATGGTTCGCCGCCACCGTCTGCTCGAGGCCTTCCTGGTCACCGAACTCGGCTACGGCTGGGACGAAGTGCACGACGAAGCCGAGGTGCTCGAACACGCGGTGTCCGACCGGCTGATCGCGCGTATCGACGCCAAGCTGGGGTTCCCACAGCGCGACCCGCATGGCGATCCCATCCCGGGCTCCGACGGCCAGGTGCCGACCCCACCCGCTCGTCAGCTGTGGTCGTGTGCCGACGGCGACGCCGGCACCGTCGCCCGGATATCCGACAAGGATCCGGAGATGTTGCGCTACTTCGACAGCATCGGGATCAGCCTCGACTCCAGGTTGCGGGTGCTCACCCGCCGAGAGTTCGCCGGGATGATCTCGGTCGCGGTGGAATCGACGGACGGAGCCCCGACCACGGTCGACTTGGGAAGCCCTGCCGCTCAGGCGATTTGGATGGTCGCTCGCTAGTTTCCACGGCGACGATACTTACTGGGCGGCTTTCCGCGCATGCGGATGAATGCGCGGGTGAATGCAGCGGTCTCGGAGTAGCCAAGCTGGCGGGCGGTCTCCTCGACGGTGAGACCCGACTCCAGCAGCGCCGAGGCCAGGTTCACCCGAACCTCGTCGACCAGCGCACGGTAACTGGTGTGTTCGGCAGCAAGTCGACGGTGCATCGTGCGTTCGGTGATACACAATTCCCGCGCAATCACCGCCATGGCCGGCAACTGGCCGGGGTCCCGGATCAGTCGGGTCCGCACCAGGGCTGCCATGCCGCGGCGCTGACGACGGGCCTGCAGCAGGTCTTCACACTGCTGCACGCACGCCTGCGCGGTAGCAGCATCGGCAGCGGGCATCGCCAGCCGCAACACCTCGGCGGGGATGGCCACGGCGGTGCGTGCCGACGACCTATCGATTTCGATTGTCAGCCGGGACAATTCGAGCCGCTCGAGCGGCAACTCGAAACCAGGCACCTCGACCGTGAGCACGACGTCGGCATCGAGCTGGCCGATGAGAAGCGGAGCCAAATTCGTGATGGCGTACATATCGCGTTCAAGCATGAACTCGCGCACGTCGGCGGGAACATGGCTGTTGTCGAATTCGATGACCGCCCCGGCGGCGCTGTCCTGCCGGTTGAGCCCCAGGAAACTCGATGACAGCGAGGCGTAGCGGCAGGCGACGTTGATCGCATCGCCGATGGTCGGACTTGCCAGCAAGGCGTAACCGAGAATACCGGTGTTGGCGAAGTTGTACCGCAGGCCTACAGCGCGGGCAAATTCGTGCGAATCATCAACGTGGGCAAGGATATTGCGGACCATTCGCAACTCTTGACCGGCTTGCACCTCTGTCGCGCTGTCTTCGAGGTCGGCGAGCGTCAGATCGGTGTCTGCAAGACACACCGAAGCGGCTATGTCGTGCAGACGTGCCGCCTCCAGCAGGTGCCGGCACGTCGCCGCAGGACGCGGGACGTCCCATTCGGCGGTTTGAAGCTCTTCGCCGGCCGGCGGCGGGTCCTGCATGTGTCCGAACGTATCAAATCAGCGTCCGTAAGGGTCATTACGGCGCGCGCCATCGCTTCGTAGCGTCGCACTATGCCGTTGGATACCACGCTTCGCCGGCCCACACCGTTGCCGCTCAAAGCTGTTCCGCACCTGCTGCGGACCGCACGCCACGACATGGTGCCCGCCCTCAACGTGTTGTTCGAGACCACCGGTTCGCCGGCCCGGATGCACGTGCCGGGCGTCGTCGACCTGGTACTCGTCGACCGCCCGCAAGACGTCGAGCAGATCTTCTTGCGCAAGCAGGACATCTACGTGAAGGGTGAGGAATACGACGTGCCTGCGCTGGGTCTGCGCCGGGGCCTGGTGACCAGTCGCGGGGAACGGTGGAAACGCGACCGCGCCATGCTCAATCCGATGTTCGCGCGGCGCCATCTCGAAGCTTTCACCAGCAGCATGGTCAACCAGGCGAACGTCATGCTGGATGGGTGGGCGACCCACCCAGACGGTGCACGCTCGGATGTCGCGCACGACATGATGGTGGTCGCGCTACAAATCGCCGCCGAGACGATGTTCGGCACACACCTGTCGGACGGCGAGGTGGCCACTGTCGGCAAGGGTCTCACCCAGGCACTCGAAGATATGCTGCGAGTTGGTAATTCGCCGGTGACCTGGTTGCTGCAGGCACTGCCGGGAGTGGACATGGCGTCCGCCGCCTCAGCGCATTGGCGGGCCCGGCGCATCGCGAGTCGGCTGCGCGAATTGGACGCGATGATCACCAGACGGATCGAACAGCGCGCCGGAGACTCTGATGATCCACCCACGGATTTTCTCGGCCTGGTGCTCGCCGCGCAGGATCAAGCCACCGGGCAACACCTCTCGCGCGCAGAGGTTTTAGAGCAGTCGGCAACGTTTTTGGCAGCCGGGCATGAGACGACGGCGACGGCCATGGCGTGGTTCTGGCATCTGCTGTCGCAGAACCTCGAGGCGCGGGACCGGATGCTCGACGAGGTGGACACCGTGCTGCAGGGCCGCCCGCCCGCATATGACGATTTCGATCGCCTGCCGTGGACCAAAGCGTGCTTCTCGGAAGCGATGCGTATCCATCCGCCGGTGTATCTGTCGATGCGCAGAGCGACCGTCGACGACGACCTGAACGGCTACCGCATCACGCGGGGCACGATCGTGGTGGTCCTGACGCATCGACTGCATCGCAATCCTGACTTCTGGCCCGAACCAGACCGATTCGATCCCGAGCGGTTTCTTCCCGGCACCACCGTGGAGCGGCCGAAAGCCGCCTACGTGCCGTTCGGCGGCGGCCGACGCATCTGCATCGGGTCACAGTTCGCCATGCTGGAGGCGATCATGATCGCCGCGACAACCAGCCAGCGCTTTGTCTTGGACGCAGCGCCAGGCCACCGGGTGGTCGAAGAAGGGTTCACCACGTTGCGCCCCAAAGGGGGGCTACCCATGCTGATTCGGCGCCGCACATGAAAGAACGAGTCCAGGTGAGCGGGCGGACCGGGGTGATAAGCGGTGCCGCCTCGGGCATCGGACGTGCGCTCGCGCTCCGCCTGGCCGGGCACGGCTGTGCGCTGGCGCTCAGCGACTGGGACGAGGCCGGCCTGAAAGAAACTGCGGCGCTGGTGGATACACCGGTGATGTATCGGGTGCTCGACGTCCGGGATCGCGACGCTCAACTCTGTTGGGCCGACGACGTCGTCGGCTGGGCGCCGACCCCCCTGGGCGCCGTCATCAACAACGCCGGGGTGGTGCTCACCGAATGGGCCGCGCAGGCCGACTACGACGACGACAAGTGGCTGATGGACATCAACTTCTGGGGTGTCGCACACGGCACGCGGGCGTTCTTGCCGCATCTGATCGATCAGGGCTCGGGGGTGGTGGTCAACATGTCGAGCATCTTCGGGCTGTGTGCGTTTCCCAGCCAAAGTGCATACTGTGCAGCAAAATTCGCTGTCCGCGGCTATACCGAAGCCGTCCGTCAGGAACTTCACGGGACGGGCGTGCGCGCCGCTACGGTGCACCCGGGCGGGGTGCGGACACCGATCACCCGCAGTGGCCGCATCCGGGTCGATCCGCTGGGAGATTCGGACCTCGAAAAGTTCCACCACAATTTCTCGGCGCTGGCCCTGACCTCGCCGGAGCAAGCAGCCGAGATCATCCACCGCGGTGTCAGTCGGGGACAGACGCGGATCATGGTCGGACTCGACGCGCGATTGACCTACCTCGCCGCGACATTGCTGCCGACCCGCTACGCCGACGTCATGCGCCTGGCCGCTCCCCTGGCGCGCTCTGCGCTGCAGCGGCGACTGCCCTGGCGTGATAGGAATCCCGGGTAGCGCGGTCCACCGCCAGATAGGCCTGCTCGGTACGGGTTACTCGGGAGACGAATCGACGTGGCCGTTCGGGCATCAAAAGGGCTGTACGCAAAAGCAATTGCAGCCGTCGAGGCGCGAAGGACATGCCGCGGTGGTTGCGCGCGGCAGCGACCACGGTCGCCGCGATGTCTTCGGGCTCGACCGAGACAAAGTTCTCGATCGCCCTGGGCAGCTGGATCCCGGCGGAGAGTTCGGTGTGCACCACTCCCGGCAGAATCGCGCTGACCTGGATTCGGTGCGGGCGCAGTTCTTCGCGCAGCGCGTACGTCAACCCCACCACACCGAACTTGGTGGCGCAGTAGGTGGCCACCCCCGGAAAGCCGGCGACGCCTGCCATCGACGCCACGTTGATGATCGTGCCGCCGCCGTTGCGGATGAAGTGTGCGGCCGCCAGTTTGCAACCCAGGATGACGCCACGCAGGTTGATGTCGATCATCTTGTCTTCAGCCGTCGATGGTTCGTCGACGAACTCTCCGGTGAGCATGACGCCGGCGTTGTTGACCACGATGTCGAGCGGGCCGTGGATGCGTGCCGCGTCGTCGAGGAATGCCGAAAAGGATTCCGGGACAGTCACGTCCAGCGATAATGCGACTACGTCCCCGTCGATGTCGGCGGCAACGCGTTTGACCAGGTCAGTGTCGAGGTCTCCGATCGCCACCTTGGCGCCCGCGGCCACAAAAGCTTTCGCGGTGGCCAGGCCGATGCCCCGCGCGCCGCCGGTGATCGCCACGACCCGACCGTTCAACGCTGTCTTCATGCTGACCTCACCAATGTGTCGATGTCGTAATCGTTGATGTCGGGTGTCGCAGCGAGCCGTTGCCGGTAAGCATTGGGGGTCCACGGCCACAACTCCGGGAGACCGTCGGCCCCCAGGTACCAACTGGTGCAGCCCGATGCCCACACCGTCCCCGGCAAGGCCCGGCGCATGCTCGCATTGAACTCGTCCGTGGCGTGTGCAGTGGGCGCGACGTTGTCGAATTCGCCTGTACGCCAGCGCTGGATCCAGCCCAGGATGTGGCCGGCTTGCGCCTCGGCGATCGCGGTCAGGGAGTAGTTGCCGACCGGGCTGTGCGGGCCCATCAGCATGAAGAAGTTCGGGAACCCCGGCAGCGCCACACCCAGGTGCGCCCTGGGTCCGTCTGCCCATAATCGTTGGATGGTCAGGCCGTCGCGACCTACCAACGACATCGGTCGCATGAAGGCGTGGGCGTCGAAGCCGGTGGCCAGCACGATGGCATCCAGTTCGTGCAAAGTCCCTTCGGCGGTGACGATTCCGCGCTGCTCGACGTGGTCGATTCCGGAGTCGACCAGGTTCACGTTGTCGCGCTGCATGGCGGGATAGAAGCCGGCTGACATGATCAGCCGTCGGCACATCGGCTGATAGTCCGGTGTGAGGCGGCGCCGTAGGTCGGGGTCGCGGATCGATCGCAGGTTGGCGCGGCACAGGCCGCTCATCAATCGGCGGCGCCACCCTGGCTTGACCAGCGCGCGAGCCAGCCACTCGAACACCAGATGGTAGACGTAGTAGGACATCTTGCTCAGCGTCGGCACCCTGCGGTGTATCGGGCCCGACCAGCGGCGATAGTGCGGATTGGGTAGCGGCAGAATCCACTGCGCGCTGCGCTGGAACAGGTCGAGGCGGCCGGCGGAATCGGCCAGCCCACAGACGATCTGCGCTCCGGTGGAGCCGGTTCCGATGACAGCGACCCGCTTGCCGGCCATATCCACCTCGTGGTTCCAGCGCGCGGAATGCATGACGGGACCGTCGAATTCGGCCAGGCCGTTGATCGCCGGCGTACGTGGCTCACGCAGGACGCCGGTCGCTGCGATCAGGAAGTCGTGCGACATCTCCTCGCCGGCATCGGTGGTGAGGTGCCAGCGGCCGTCGGCGAACCGAGCGTCGACGATCTCGACGCCGAAGCGGATGACGTCGTTCAGCCGGTAGTGACCGGTCAGCTCACGGAAGTATTCGTATATCTCCGCGCCCGGCGAGAACAACTTGGTCCAGCCCGGATTCATCGCAAAGGTGAACTGGTAGAAGCGCGATGGCACGTCGCAGGACAGCCCGGGGTAGGTGTTGTCGCGCCAGGTTCCGCCCACGTCACGGGATTTCTCGTAGATCGTGACGTCGGTGATCCCGGCTTGCCGCAACACGATTGCCTGGCACAGTCCGGACATGCCGGCGCCGACGATGCCCACTGACGGTTGTCGTTGCCGCATCAGCGCACTCCCTCGTGGTCGGCGGCGCGGACCACCCGGCGGATGCTCGGCAGCCTTGCCAGTAAACGGTCTACGAGGAACAGCAAGGGCCGCAGGTCGAGCATCGGCGCGACCCACCAGGGCGCGTACACCCGCCGCGCACGGCGCGCGATTCCCGCGGTGATGGCCGAGGCGGCCACCTCGACCGGCGCGAGTTTGCCCAACGGCCCGGGTAAGACGACGCCCAGCCCGGAGCGGGTCAGCATCTGATCGGCCAGGCCGGTGTCGATCATCCCGAAATACGCGATGCCGACACCTACCCCGTCGGCAGCGACCTCGATGCGCGCCGCGCGCACCATAGACTCGACGCCCGCCTTCGACGCCACATACGCGCTCACCAGCGGTCCCGGAATCACCGCGCCGATCGAGGCCACCACCATCGCGTACCCGCCGGTGGCTTTGAGATGTGGCAGCGCGGCGTGGAGCGTGTTGAATGCACCGACCAGGTTGACGTCGATGACTTGGCGCCACTCGGCCGGATCGACCGCCGCGACAGAGGAGCCCGGCCCGGCGATGCCGGCGTTGGCGACCACGACATCGATCTTCCCGAAGTGCTGCAGAGCGGCGGCGCACCCCGTCTGCATAGATTCCGCCGAGGTAACGTCAGCCTCGAATGCCACTGCGGCAGAGCCGAGTTCGTCCGCAAGTAGTCGCACGCCGGGCAGGTCGCAATCGAGTAGCACAACCCGCGCGCCGGCGCCGACGAGGTCGCGGGCCACCTGCGCGCCGATACCGCGCGCGGCGCCGGTGATCACCACGACTTTATGGCTCAGATTGCGACTCACCCTCATCACACTATGCCCGCCGCGGACGAAAGCGAATGAGAAAAGCAGACACCGATTTGACACCTTCAGACACGGTGCTCACGCTCCTTCGCCTACTTGCCGGTGAGCTGCCTTCGCAGTACCTTGCCGGTCTCGTTGCGCGGCAACTGTTTTACAAAAAACACGTCGCGCGGGATCTTGTGACGAGCCAGCTGTGCGCGTACATGCGACTTGACAGCGTCGGCGTCCAAAGCAGATTCGGGCCGACCGACCACATAGGCGGCGAGCCGTTTACCGAATTCGGCGTCGTCGACCCCCACCACCGACGCCTCGACGATGTCGGGATGATCGGCAAGCAAATTCTCGACCTCCAACGGGAAGACGTTCTCACCGCCGGACACGATCATGTCGTCGTCGCGGCCGTCGATGAACCACAGGCCGGTCTCGTCGAAATGCCCGGTGTCTCCGCTGGACAGCAGCCCGTCGACGATCTCTTTGTTACCGCCGTCGGTGTAGCCCGAGAAACTCAGACCACTGGACACGAACACGGTTCCGACCTTGCCGGGTTCGCTGATCCTGCGGCGATTCTCGTCGTAGAGAGCCACCGTGCATCCGACCGGCGGGCGACCGACCGTCCCGGGCGCACGGTGCAGTTCGTCCGGCGTGGCGACGGCGGCGACGGCTACTTCGGTGGACCCGTACAGGTTGTAGAGCACTGGACCGAACGCCTCATGGGTACGACGACAGAGATCCGGTGACAGTGAAGAGCCTGCGGCGAAAAGCACGGTCAGTGATGAGGTGTCGTACTTCGCCAGCACATCGGGACCCAGGTCGAGGATGCGTTGCAGCATCGTGGGTACCAGTACCACCGCACCGACTCGATAATCGGCGATCGCCTTCAGCGTCGCCTCCGGGTCGAAGCGGCGTGTCATCACGACGCGGTTGCCCAGGGCCAGACCCAGCGCGCAGGTGGCTAAGCCCGTCGCGTGGAACAGCGGCGCGGCGATGTAGTAGGCGGCGTCGAGCGGCCAGGGAATCCGATCGAGTAGCTGGGCGGACTGCGAAGGGTCAATTTTGTTGCGCGGCACACCTTTCGGGGTACCTGTGGTGCCACTGGTCAGTAACGCCATACCGCCCGGCTGCCGCGGTGCTGGCAGCGGTGATGTTGATTGATGGTCGATCAACTCGTGCCGCCGGCTGCTGGTGAAGCGCAGGGTCCCCGGCGGCAGCGTGGTGAGGATGTCCTCGAACTCGTCGTCGACCAGAATGCAGCTGACGTTTTCCCGCGCGGACACATCGGCCAGTTGCGGGCCGGCGAAGCCGGTGTTCATCAGCACCGTCCGAACCCCGATCTTGTTCGCCGCGCTGATGGTCACCATGACATCGCGGCTGTTGCGATGTAGTGCCGCGATCACCGCCCCGGCCCGAATTCCCTTGGCCACCAAGCCGCGTGCCAACGCGTTGGACGTCTCGTCGAGTTCGCGAAAATTGATGGTGCCGCGGTCATCGGTGATGGCGGGCGCGTCCCCGTGCAGGGCTGCGGCGTGGCCGAGCAGTCCGCCGAATGCGCCGTGGCGCCGGATGGCCAGGAAGGCCCGCACCGCCTCGTCAGGTCGACGTAGGTCGACCAGGCCGCGGCGCTGCAGCACTCGGGCCGCGGCCAGTCGGTCGCGGACGCGGGCCAGGCCGGAGACGCTCACGCGGTGTTGGCCTCGGCGATCGATGCACGCAGAAAGCGCCCGGCCACCTGCAAGCTGGTGAGACCCCCGTCCCGCGGCCACAGCCAGTAGGCGTGCATCAGACCCGGCCACAACTGCTCGTCGCAGCGACCGCCCAATTCCAGCACTTGCTTGGCGAAAGCCTCCGCATCGGCGCGCATGACTTCCCTTGAGCCGAAGTGTATTTGGATCGGCGGCAAATTGGACAGGTCGGCATTCAACAGATTCAGCCGGGGATCCTGATCATCGTGATTCCCGACATACAACGCGACGGCACGTTTGGCCGTGCGCGGATCCAGCGGCTGGCTGCGGACCCGCGGGTCAGCGATAGAGGCCCGGTATGACGGATCGATCAGCGGGCCGAACAGTGCGAGCGCCGCCGGTGCCGGCAGCCCTTCGCTGCGAAGTCGCACGGCGAGTGCGATCGCGAGGTGCCCACCGGCCGAGTCCCCTGCGACGACGATCTTCGCCGGATCGTGCCCTTGCGCCAGCAGCCAACGGTAGGCGGCGAAAGCATCGTCTTCGGCTGCGGGGAAAGGATGCTCCGGTGCGAGCCGGTAGTCCACGGTGAAGGTGGGCATGCCGGAGTATTCAGACAGATGCGAGGCGAACCCGCGGTGGGTGCGCGACGAGCAGACCAGGTAGCCACTGCCGTGCAGGACCAAGACCACGCCGGCCGCGGCCGCGGTGTCCTGGGCCTCGCGGCGCCCAGACCCACTCCCCCCGAACCGGCGCGGCGACCTGCTTGACCCGCACGCCAGGCACCACCGGAGCGGTGCGGGCGATCAGGTAGTCGGCCGCCGGGCGCAGCCCGGTGAACAACCATTGTTGCGACACCAGCACATTGAGCATGATGTTGAGGGTCAGCCGCGAAACAGGAACGTAGGTCATTCGCTCGACCATGGTCATCGTTCTGCGCCGCAGCACCTTTGCTGTCGAACTGGCCTTCATCCCGCAAGCAGCCCCTTGGCGATGTGAGTCATCTGGACTTCGTTGCTGCCGGCATAGATCATCAGCGACTTCGCGTCGCGGGCCAGTTGTTCGACGCGGTACTCGGCCATGTAGCCGTTGCCGCCGAAGAGTTGCACGGCCTCCATGGCCACGTCGGTGGCGGCCTCCGAGGAGTACAGCTTGATGGCCGACGCCTCGGCCAGCGACGGCATCTTGCCGGCCTGTGCCTTTTCCAGCGTTTGGAACACCATGTTCTGCACGTTAATCCGCGCCACTTCCATCTTGGCCAGCTTCAGCTGAATCAGCTGGAACTGGCCGATGTTCTTGCCCCACAATGTGCGGGTTTTGGCGTAGTCGATGCAGAGCCGGTGGCACTCATTGATGATTCCCAACGACATCAGCGCGACCCCGAGCCGTTCGGCGGAGAAATTGGCCCGCGCGCTGTCGCGGCCGTCCCCGCTGGCGTGCTGTTCAGTTTCGCCGAGTAGCCGGTCGGGTGAGAGCCGGACGTTGTCGAAGAACAATTCGCCGGTCGGCGACGACATCATGCCCATCTTCTTGAACGGCTTGCTCTGGACAAGCCCCTCCATGCCGGCGTCCAGCACGAACGTCAGCACTGGCCGGTTGCGCCGGTCGGCCGAGCCATCATCCAGCTTGGCGTAGACGATCAGCACATCGGCGAAAGGACCGTTGGTGATGAATGTCTTGGCGCCGTTGAGAATGTAAGCCCCGTCCTTATCACCAGTGCGTCGCACGGTTGTCTTCATCCCACCAAACGCATCGGACCCGGACTCAGGCTCGGTGATCGCCCACGCCGCGATCTTCTCCAGCGTCATGAGTTCCGGTAGCCAGCGCTCTTTTTGAGCGAGAGTTCCGCGGCTCATGATCGTCGTCGCCCCCAGACCGAGGCTGACCCCGACAGCACTGAGCAAGCCGAGGCTCACCCCGGCGACTTCGGAGACCAGCACGGCGGCCATCGAAGCCTGAGCGCCCAGGCCGGCGAGCCCGCCGGACGACTTCTTCTCGGTGCTCGTGTCGTCCTTGGCGGACTGCCCGGCATCCTGCTTCGACGCGCTCTTTGTCGAGCATCGTCTTGACTGCTTCGGCGGCGAGCACATCGAGGCCGAATTCGCTGAACAGCTTGCGCGCGATCGGATACGGCGAGATCTCGCCGGTTTCCAGCGTGTCGAGATTCGGCCGGATCTCCTTGTCGATGAATCCGCGGATGGTGTCCCGCATGATCAGGTCGGTGTCGGACCATTCGAACATGTTCTGCTCCTTGATTACTGCGGCAGCCGGGTGGCGATGTCGTCGATCAGCCACAGACCGTCGGTCTCGATCGTGTCTACGTCGTGCCAGCCCGACAGGGACGAGATCGCGCCGCCCTGCACCGCGTACACCTTCCCGGTGATCGGGCACTTGTCGGTGGCCAGGTAGGCCACCAGCGGGGAGATGTTGGCCGGACTGAACAAGTCGAGTTCGCCGTCCTCGGGTTCCGCCATCAGCGAACCCATGCCGGGCGTAGCCAGCGTGAGCCGGGTTCGCGCGATCGGTGCGATCGCGTTGACCCGTACGCCGTAGCGCTCCAGCTCCTCGGCGGCGATCAAGGTCAGAGCCGCGATGCCCGCTTTCGCCGAACCGTAGTTGGCCTGGCCGGCATTCGGCAGCGTCACGCCGGAGCCCGAGGCGGTGTTGATCACCGCGGCGTTGGGCTGATCACCCGCTTTCGATTGTCGCTTTCCAGTACGCGGCCGCGTGATGCAGCATCGCGAAATGGCCCTTCAAATGGACCGCGATCACCGAGTCCCACTGCGCTTCCTCCATACCGGCGATGAACGCATCGCGCAGGATACCGGCGTTGTTGACCAGGATGTCGAGGCCACCGAACTCGTCGATGGCTTGTTGCACAACGCTTTCCGCGCCGCTCCAGGTGGAGACGTTCTCGGTGTTGGCGACGGCCGACCCGCCGGCCGCTTTGATCTCTTCGGCCACCTCGTGCGCCGGGCCGGTGTCGGCGCCCTCGCCCTCGTTGCTGCCGCCGAGGTCGTTGACGACGATCTTGGCGCCCTCCTTGGCGAACAGCAGTGCGTGTTCGCGCCCGATTCCGCGGCCCGCGCCGGTGATGACCGCGACCCGGCCTTCTAATGCACCCATGGTTGTGAGACTCCTTGTGTCAGTCGGCCAGTACGGCCAGGCCGTCGGTGATGACGAGTTCTTGGCCGCCATCGCGGCCTCTAGCCGTTTCGAATGCGTAGCTTGTCGTTCCGTTCGCGCTGCCGGCTTTCCAGATCCTGGTTTCCAGCTCATCGCCGGGCAGCACTGGCTTGGAGAATCGGACCGCGAACCGCTTGAGCCGGTTGACATCCGAGCCGGCAAGCTCGGTGAGCACGGCCCACGAGGTGAACGCCATGGTGCACAGCCCGTGCGCGATGATCCCGGGCAGACCCGCATCCCTGGCCACCTCTTCATCGAGGTGGATCGGCATCGGGTCGCCGGCGGCGGGCGAGTACCGGAAGGTCTGGTCATTGTCGATGTGCTGCACGACCTTGGCCACCGGCGCTTGTTCGCGAAGCTTGTCGTCGAATTTGTGTCCGGGGCTCAGCTCACCGAGCGTCTTGTCGACGGTCATGCCCCGCACGAACGTGGTGACGTACTGCTCGTTGACCAGTTCGCCGTCCTCGGTGCGACATTCGAGCAGGATCGCTGCACGAGTGCCTTTCTCCAGACCTTGGTATCCGATCATCTTTCCCCGCGAGACCAGCTTGTCTCCCGGGTGAATCGGCCGGTGAAAGTGGAAATCCTGTTCGCCGTGGACGATTCGCGGGATAGCCTCGACCGGCATCACGTCGACCGCCGGTGTGAGCAACGACTCGAAAACGGGGACGATCGAGAATACCGGCGGCGCAACGTCCCCTCTGCGGTGCGCTTCGATGGGGTCGTTGGTGGCCGCGGCGTACTCGGCCAACCGCTCCCGGGTGACGTCGAACTTCTCGTCGTCGGTCCAGAGGTCCAGGCCTGCGTCGTCGAATTCCAGCGTTTCGGTCATCGATTGAGGTCCTACGCGGATGCCGACGCCAGCGCGTCGAGCTGGTCGAGTGTCTTGTCGAGTTGCTTGGCGCCGTCCTTCTCCACGGCCTTGCCCAGCGCGCCCTTGATCATCGCGCCCTCGAAGTCGCCGAAAACGGTGAATTTGGAGCCTTTATCGGCCGGGTCGATGGTGAAGGTGAACTTGGCCTTCACACCGGCCATTCCGGTTCCCGAGAGCACCAACGATCGCGGCGCGTCGACCTTTTCGATCGTCCACTCGATCTTGTTGGCCATCCCCAGCATGACGATCTTGGCCGTCAGCTTGGCGCCTTCGGTAAGGGTGTCCGGCGGGCCCTCGAGCCACTTCTCGTGCACGGTGAACCACTTGTCCCAGTTGGCCAGGTCGCTGACGGTTCCCCACAATGCTTCCGGGTCGGCCGACAGTTCGCGGCTTGCCTCGATGTGTCCCATGATTGTGTTCCCTTTCGTACGTTGTTGGTGTCGTTAGCGTTCGGCGCGCTGATACGCGGTGACGACGGCGGCGCCGCCGAGCCCGATGTTGTGTTGCAGTGCGGCGGTGACGTTGTCGACCTGCCGCTTGTCGGCCGTGCCGCGCAGCTGCCAGGTCAGTTCGGCGCACTGCGCTAGACCGGTGGCCCCCAGCGGATGACCCTTCGAGATCAGGCCACCGGACGGGTTGACCACCCAACGGCCGCCGTAGGTGACGTCGCCGTTGTCGATCAGCTTGGCTGCCTCACCTTCGGCACACAGCCCCAACGCTTCATAGAGCAGCAGTTCGTTGGCCGAGAAGCAGTCGTGCAACTCGATCACCTGAAACTCCTCCGGTCCCAGGCCTGACTGGTCGTAAACCCGTTGAGCGGCTTGCACATTCATGTCGTAACCGATCAGTCCCTTGCAGGTGCCGTCGAAGCTGCTGGCGAAGTCGGTGGTCATGGCCTGTCCGACGATCTCCACCGCCTGGCCGGCCAGACCGTGCTTGTCGACGAACGCCTCGGAAGCCAGGATCGCCGCGCCCGACCCGTCCGATGTCGGTGAGCACTGCAGCTTGGTCAGCGGGTCGTAGATCATCCGCGATGCCAGGATGTCGTCGAGGCTGTAGGACTCCTGGAACTGGGCGTAGGGATTGTTCACCGAATGCAAGTGGTTTTTGTAGCCGATCTTGGCGAAATGCTCGGCGGTGCTTCCGTATTGCTGCATGTGCTCGCGGCCCGCGGCGCCGAACATCCACGGCGCCGGCGGAAACAACACCTCAGAAATCTCGGCCATCGCCATGATGTGTTTTTCCATCGGGTTCGTGCGGTCGTCGTAGGTCGATTCCAGCGAACCGGGCTTCATCTTCTCGAACCCGAGTGCGATCGTGCAGTCGGCCAGGCCGCCGCGAATCGCCTGCGCGGCAAGGTACAACGCAGTCGACCCGGTCGAACAGTTGTTGTTGACGTTGACGATCGGGATCCCGCTCAGGCCCAGCTCGTAGAGCGCCCGCTGACCCGATGTCGACTCGCCGTAGACGTAACCGACGTAACCCTGCTCAACCTCGGCATAGTCGATGCCGGCGTCTTCGAGCGCCTTGGTGCCGGACTCGCGCGCCATGTCCGGATAGTCCCAGTTCGCCCGGCGCCCCGGCTTTTCGAACTTCGTCATCCCCACGCCGATGACGTAGACCTTGTTTGACATACCGCTCCCTCGAACTGACTTCCGTCTTGAGAAAAAACATACACACCTGATTGTATCTTTGCAATCGGCCTGCGATGCGGCGCGTGTCGGCCTTGGTGAACGGGGAATCAGTCCAGGGAATCGGCGGTCAGTAGTCCGCCGACGATGATCCGCAGTTGCTCGCACGCGCGATCCCAGCGCCGGCGAGCCCGGACATTGTCACGATCGACGAAACTCGCCAGCAGGATCCCCCGCAATGCGTCCATCGCGGTGTAGACGAAGTTGCGCAGGTCTTTGCGCATGGCGTGATCTGGCACCAGTTGGGCGATCGCTGAGATCAGGGTGCTGTTGACCAGCGGCTCGACCCGTTCGACGTGGCCGGCCAGTACGGAGTCGGTACGTGCGGCGATCCAAAGCTCCACCGTCGCAACGAACATCGGACCCTGGTGGGCCTCCCAGAGGAAATCGAGCACCGTCGAGACCGGGTCACTACTGGCTTCCACGCGTCCGAATTCGCGCATGGCCGCCTGCACGCGCTGCTGGGCGAGATGCTCGATCGCTGCGACCACCAGATCTTCCTTCGAGCGGAAGTGGTGGATCTGCGCTCCCCGAGTGACGCCGGCGTGTTCGGCGACGCGCGGCGTCGTGGTCCCGGCGTATCCGTAGGTCACCAGGCACTCGATGGTCGCGTCGAGCAGACGTGTGCGCATGGCGGCGCTGCGCTCCGCTTGCGTGCGCCTGACCCGCCGCTCGCCAACTTCCGCCACGATCTTTGCCGCCTACACTTTCCCGGTCAACTTACATTCTTTTCAGAATGTTACCGGAGCACGCCGTTCGGCGTGCCGTTAAAGCGTTGACGGCCGGATGACGACGACGGACTTCGTCCTGACCCCTCGTCCCGCAGCAATCCGATGACCCGACCGTCGACGGTGTGCGCGGCGTAAATGCCGTCGATGCCGGCCGGGTTCAACGCGCGGCCGTTGGCGACCGCGTCGGCCTCGCGTCGGCGAGTGGTCGGTGGGGAAACAACTGCAGGCATGCCTCGTCGAGCGTCAGGCTCAACGCGGGCTGTTCGGCCAATTCATCGAGTGAGCGGGCTTGATCCAGCCCGAACCGGCCGACCCTGGTGCGCCGCAGCGCAGTCAGGTGACCGCCCACCGCCAGCGTGGCGCCGACGTCTCGGGCGAGGGCTCGGATGTAGGTGCCCGACGAACAGTCCACGTCGACGTCGACGTCGACGAGTTCGTCGTGGCGACGCACCGCCAGCATCTCGAACCTGTCGATGCGCACCGGCCGCGCAGCCAGTTCGACGACGTGGCCCTCGCGGACCAATCGGTAGGCCCGCTGGCCGTCGACTTTGATCGCACTGACCGACGACGGGATCTGCGCGATATCGCCGCGCAAACCGGCGATGCGGCCTCAATCGCTTCGTCGCTGACATCCTTGGCCGAAACCTGTTGCGTGATATCGCCTTCGGCGTCCTCGGTGGATGTGGACTGTCCGAGTCGCACGGTCGCCGCATAAGACTTCGTCGTTTCGGTGACCAGGCCCAGGATCTTGGTGGCCCGCTCGATTCCGATCACCAGAACTCCGGTGGCCATCGGGTCCAGCGTCCCGGCGTGCCCTACCCGCCGGGTCCCGAAGATGCGCCGGCAACGCCCCACCACGTCATGGCTTGTCATACCGGCGGGCTTGTCGACGATGACAAGACCGGGGTTCATAGCGCGATCGCCGTCAAGACCAACTCGCGGTCCACCGACCATCGCCCGGTCAGCGTACTCAACGGCGGGCCCGAAAGCGTTTCACCGTCGATCAGAATCGTCGATTCAAACGACCCGGACGAGCCGGAGTCGTCGACGGTGAAGATGATGTGCGCATCTTCGAAACCGAGCCACCGTTTGGTCAGCGGGAACCACGCTTTGTACGTTGCTTCCTTGGCGCAGAACAAGATTCGATCCCAGTGGATACCGGAAGGCAGCGCTGCCAACTCGGCGCGCTCGGCCGGGAGGCTGATCGCGTCCAGCACGCCGTCGGGCAGGACGTCATGCGGTTCGGCATCCACGCCCAGCGAACGAACAGCGCCTGCACGACCGACCACCGCCCCTCGATAGCCCGCGGTATGGGTGATGCTGCCGACCACGCCGTCGGGCCAGCACGGTTCGCCCTTCTCCCCCTTGAGAATCGGAACCGGCGGAAATCCCAATTCGCCCAAGGCAATACGGGCGCAGTACCGAACGGTGATGAACTCGTTGCGGCGCTTGGCCACCGACCGTTCGATCAGCGGCTCCTCCTCGGCCATCGGCGTCAACCCTGGTGGGTCGGCGTACAACTCGGCACACGCCAAGTCGGCGATGTCGGGCAGCACCGCAGACATCAAGGTGGTCAACGTCATCGCGACTACCGCTGGCGCAGTCGGTCGCGGAACTGCTCAGCCTGCGCCTTCATCTCCGCGGTGATGACGAAGTGGCCGCCGAAGTCGTTGAGAAAGCCGGGCGCATATTGCGGATCGGGCAGTATCTGGCGCAGCCAGCTGTAGGGCTTACGGCGGCGCCACTCGCGCGGATAGCCGACCGACACCTCTTCGAAGCGGACGTCGTCGTACCAGGTGGTGCGCGGAATGTGCAGGTGCCCGTATACCGAGCACACCGCGTTGTAGCGGGTGTGCCAGTCCGCGGTCTCGGTCGTTCCGCACCACAGTGAGAACTCCGGCAGGAACAGCGCATCGCACGGCTGGCGCACCATCGGGAAGTGGTTGACCAGCACGGTCGGATTCATCCAGTCCAGATCGTCGAGCCGCTTGCGGGTGGCCGCAACGCGCTCGTGGCACCACGCCTCACGGGTCGGGTATGGCTCGGGCGAGAGCAGGAATTCGTCGGTGCACATGACGTTGCGTTCCCGCGCGATCGCCATGCCCTCGGCCTTGGTCGTCGCGCCGTTCGGCAGGAACGAGTAGTCGTAGAGCAGGAACAGCGGCACGATGGTCGCCGGCCCGCCTCGCTCGGTCCACACCGGAAACGGATGCTCGGGGCTCACGACACCCAGCTCGTCGCACATGTTGACCAGGTAGTCGTAGCGGTCCCGCCCGAAGATCTGCATCGGGTCCTTGGTCGTCGTCCACAGTTCGTGGTTGCCGGGCACCCAGATCACCTTGGCGAACCGGCGCCGCAGCAGGTCCAGCGCCCAGCGAATCTCGTCGGTGCGTTCGGCGACGTCACCGCAGACGATCAGCCAGTCGTCCGGCGTCGACGGATACAGGGATTCGGTGACGGGCTTGTTGCCCAGATGGCCGGTGTGTAGATCCGATACCGCCCACAGGGTCGGCTGCCGTGCGGTCGGGGGCTGCTGCCCAGGTTCTTGCGAAGCCACGACTCCCAAGCCTAACGGCTGGTCGCCGGGCGACGCGTCACGCGCCACCACTGCGGACTAGAACAGGTTCTCGTTTACTCTGTGGCGGCGCGGGTGCGACTTGTAAGCTCCCCGCAAGCGGACATAGTTCAGAGGGGGTGTCATGGTCGGCAAGCTACGGCTGCTTGCGGCGTTCGGCGCCCTGCTCACGGCCGTGGTAGTCGTCTGGCAGAGCGCGCCGCCGGCACCGGTCGCAGCGCCCAAGGTGCAACTGCGGTCCACCGCGGCCCCGATGGATCCACCCACCACGATGAAAAGCCCGATCGTCGCGACCACCGACCCGAGCCCGTTCAACCCGTGTGAGGACATTCCGTTCGACGTGGTCCAGCGGTTGGGCCTGGGTTTCACCCCGCCGATTCCCGAAGAAGGGCTGCGCTGCCACTACGACGCCGGCAACTACCAGTTGGCGGTCGAGCCGATCGTCTGGCGGCAGTACGACCAGTCGCTGCCTGCCGACGCCGTCGAGACCACGATCGCCGGCCACCGCGCGGCGCAGTGGTGGAACCTCAAGCCCACCTACCACAACAGCTACTTCTACTTCTCCTGCATGGTGGCGTTCAAAACCAGTTACGGGGTCATCCAGCAGTCGCTGTTCTACTCGACGATCTATTCCAGCCCTGAAGTCGACTGCCCGTCCACCAACCTGCAGCGCGCCAACGAGCTTGCGCCGTACTACAAGTTCTAGGCCCGCCGGCGCCGTCGCGCCCATAATCTGGTGCGGTGACGACCACCTCCGACCGGCCCGCTGGGTCGACGCTGCGCACCCTGCCCCGACGACTCGCCGGCCGGGCGCTCGCCCGGACCTTGCGGCTGCCCGCGCCGACCACGAGCTACACGGTCAGCAGCGTGAAGATCCCGATGCGCGATGGCGTCGAACTGGTCGCCGACGTCTACGAGCCCACCGGCGAAACCGTCGGCACCCTGTTGGCCCGCGGTCCCTACGGCCGGGCGTTTCCGTTCTCGATGGTGTTCGCCGATTTGCACGCCGCCCGGGGATATCGCGTGGTGCTGCAAAGCGTGCGAGGGACATTCGGGTCGGGCGGAGACTTCTGCACCGATGGCGCACGAGGCCGCCGACGGCGCCGACACCGTGGAGTGGATGCGTCGGCAGCCGTGGTTCACCGGCCGCTTCGCCACGATCGGCATCTCGTATCTCGGATTCACTCAGTTCGCACTGCTGCAGGATCCGCCGCCGGAGCTCGTCACCAGCGTGATCGTCGCGGGCCCACACGATATGAGCCTGTCGGCCTGGGGCACCGGATCGTTCACCGTCAACGACTTCCTCGGCTGGAGCAACCTGGTGGCGCATCAGGAAGATCCGGGCCGGCTCCGCGCCGGCATCCGCCAGCTGCGCGCCCAGAAAAGCGTGGTGCGTGCGGCCGGTGAGGCGCCGCTGGGCGCATCCGGCCGGGCGCTGCTCGGCGACGCGGCGCCGTGGTGGGAGTCATGGCTGACACCCCCGGCGGAGGACAACCCGTTCTGGGGGCCGCTGAAAGTCGACTCCGCGCTCGACCGGGTCCAGGTGCCCCTGCTGCTGCTCAGCGGCTGGCAAGACCTGTTCTTGCCGCAGACGCTGCACCAATTCCGGCACCTTCGCCAGCGGGGTGTCGACGTCGCGCTGACCATGGGGCCGTGGACGCACACCCAGCTGCTGGTCACCGGACTCGCCACCATCGCGCGCGAAACCCAGGAATGGCTGGACACCCACCTCGCCGGTCGGCCCGCAACTCCGCGTGCCGGCCGATTCCGGTTCTTCGTCGCCAACGAGGGCTGGCGCGCGCTGCCGGACTGGCCGCCGACCACCACCGAGCGCCCGCTCTACCTACAGCCGGGCGGTGGGCTGGCCGAGACAGCGCCGACGGCCGGCTCCTCGGCGAGCTTCCGCTATGACCCGACCGAACCGACACCCACCATCGGGGGGCGACTGCTCTCCCCCGACGGCGGCTACCGCGACGACACCGCGCTGGCGGCGCGACGCGATGTGCTCAGCTTCACCAGCGACGTGCTCACCACCGATCTTGTCGTGCACGGCAGCCCTGTCGCCGAGTTGGCGCACAGCTCCGACAACCCCTACGTCGACGTGTTCGTCCGGATCAGCGAAGTCGACGCCAAGGGCCGCTCCCGAAACGTCAGCGACGGCTACCGGCGGCTGGCCCAGGCGACCGACCAGGTCAGCCTCGAGCTCGACGCGATCTCGCACCGATTCCGCGCCGGGACGCGCATCCGCGTGCTGATCGCCGGAGGAAGCTTTCCGCGCTTCGACCGCAACCTCGGCCACGGCGAGGCGACATCGACCGGCAGCCAGCTCGCACCGTCCACCCATGAGGTGCACTTCGGCACATCCCGGATCGTGTTCCCGGTCGGGTCCTGATGACCGCCTTCGACGAATGGCGAAGCGGCGGAACGGAAATCCGCTGGAGGTCGACGACCGCCGCGAACTCCGGCGCGGACGTCACCGTGTTCACCCGCCGGTGCGGCACACCCGGAGCGCCGGCATTGGTCTGCGTGCATGGCTTCCCGACGGCAAGCATTGACTTCCACGCGCTGACCCGCGAACTCGACGCCGATTTCGACATCTATCTGCTCGACTTCCCCGGTTACGGATTGTCCGACAAACCCTCTGCGCCTTATACGTATTCGCTGTACGACGATGCGCGCCTGCTGATCCACGCGATCACGCAACTCTGGCAGCTGACCGACTACATGATGCTGACCCACGACCGCGGGACCAGCATCGGCATGATCGCGCTGTCGATGTTCGCCGACCTCGAGGATGCCGGCCCGCCATCCGAGGTCATCTTCACGAACGCGAACATCTATCTCCCGCTTGCCAATCTGACTGGTTTCCAGAAGGCGCTGCTGGATCCGACCGTCGCGCGCAGCACCGCACGCGCGACCACGCCGGAGATGCTGGCCGCGGGCATGGGTGCGACGACGTTCATGCCGCGACGAGGGCTGGACGATTCCGAGATCGCCGCGCTGGCGCAGTGCTTCGCGCACAACGATCAGATCGCCGTGCTGCCGGACACGATTCAGTACCTCAACGAGCGGGCCGCCGACGAAACCAATTGGCTCCAGGCGCTTTCCGCCAGCGACGTCAACACCACGCCTGGTGTGGGGCCTGCACGACAATGTCGCCCCGATCCGGGTCGCGAACTATGTGTGGCAGGAGTTCCTCAGGGACAAGCCCGGATTGAATCGCTACTGGATACTGCCGAGCGCCGATCACTATCTGCAGTGCGACGCTCCGGCGCAGCTGGCCGACGTCGTGCGACTGACCGCCGCTGCCGAACCGACGTCGCTGGGCACGGTCGGCGACTGGCCCGCAGGGCGCGGTGCTCGTCGACCAGACTCCGTGAAAACAGCTGCAGCGTAGAGCTATTCGACGGCATCGCGGACGCGCGCGGCAACCTCACGCAGCGACGCGTCGTCATGCACGGGCGCGCCCAGCGGCGGGTCGGTCAGCGGCAACGGCACCCAGCTGGTGCAGCCGGCGTAGTCGGGAGTTCGCGGAAGTTCTATCGGCTCGAGCAGCGGGATGGCCTGCACGACCAACACGGCCAGCCGATGCTTCGGGCGAAAGTCCAGCCGGTCACGGCGCACCGACTCGGCCGTCCAGATGTGCAGATCCTCGATCGCCTCGATGTTGTCCGGCCGGTTGACGGGCAGCGCCGCAACGACTTTCGCTGCCGCCCGCACTACGAGACGGTCCGTCGCTGCTATCGGGCGCCGCCGCCTCGAGCAGGTCGCGGAACTCCGGCCGCACCCGCTCGGCATGGCTGTGCGCAACGGTCGGGAACAACAGGAACTCGCGGGCAACCGTGACGTCGAAACGCTTCTCGCCGATTCCGCCCTTACGCAGCAACACCTGTTGCCGGCCGTCCAGCAACGCATGCACCGCCGCGCTCCACTCCTTGAGCGCAGTGATCTGTCACCTGCTCGCGAGGCGGCGCAACGGCGGATCGGTCTTGGGCGGCTGGCGGCGCTCCGGCAGGGCGTGCAGCAGTCGCGCCGTGGTCGCTGCTACTTCGGCGACCGCCGCCTCGAACGCCTCGGCGTTGGCCGACGACGGGCGGGTGAAGCCGCTGACCTTGCGCACATACTGCCGGGCTGCCGCCTCGATCTCCGCGGTGGTCGCCGGCGGTTCGAGCCCGCGCAATTCAGTGATGTTCCGGCACATCCCTCAACGATAGGTGCGGTCATGCGCGCTCGGTGTGGCGATGACTACGGTGGCGCTATGACGACTGACGACATTCTGTTGATCCACACCGACGAGCGGGTGCGAACCCTGACCCTGAACCGGCCGCAATCGCGCAACGCGCTGTCGGCTGCGCTGCGGGACCAGTTCTTCGGCGCCCTGGCCGACGCCGAAACCGACGACGACGTCGACGTCATCATCGTCACCGGCACCGACCCGGTGTTCTGCGCCGGACTCGACCTCAAGGAGCTGGGTGGGCAGACGGCGCTACCGGACATCTCGCCGCGCTGGCCGGCGCTGAGCAAGCCCGTCATCGGCGCGATCAACGGCGCCGCGGTGACCGGCGGGCTGAGGTGACGCTGTACTGCGACATCCTGATCGCGTCCGAACAGGCGCGGTTCGCCGACACCCACGCCCGCGTGGGCCTGCTGCCCACCTGGGGGCTCAGCGTGCGTCTGCCCCAGAAAGTCGGCATCGGACTGGCCCGCCGGATGAGCCTGACCGGTGACTACCTGTCCGCGCAGGATGCGCTGCGCGCCGGCCTGGTCACCGAAGTCGTGCCGCACGAGGAGTTGCTGCCCGCCGCGCGCAAGGTCGCCGAGAGCATCGTCGGCAACAACCAGGACGCGGTGCGGGCACTGCTGTCGTCCTACCACCGCATCGACGATTCGCACACCAGCGAGGGTCTGTGGCTGGAAGCGACTGCGGCGCGGGCATTCCGGACCTCCGGCGACGATATCGCCGCCAACCGCGAGGCGGTTCTGCAGCGCGGTCGCGCTCAGGTTCGCTAGCAGCCTTCTGCCCCGCTTCCGAAGGGTGGAAGCGGGGCAGAATGTCAGCAGATCGGCGAGATCACGGGATGATTGCACGCAGATTGGGTGCGTGATCAGCATAGATAGGGTGCGAGCATGTCGGCGGCGTAGTGGCGGATCGGGTGCAGCGGTCCGCTGCCTGGCACCCACGGGTCGGCCGACGCGATCGGCCGCCGCGAGTGATCCGAGGAGGGACAGACCGACGGCGGCAAACAGCCCGGCCGCTGCAACACGCAGTTTGGAAGCTTTCATGGTTCTGAGTCCTTACTTCGCGGGGTCGGTGACCTTCGCCGACATGAACAGCCTGAACCTGCGGCCTTGACGGATCCTGGCGAGATTCTTGCGAACTTCTTGCGACTGCCGCCGGCGGGCACTTCAGCAGTTCAGCGAGGACGAATCTCGAACGTGAACTGGTGGTTGCCGATTCGGATCTGGTCGCCGTCGGCCAAGGTGGCGCTGCCCCGGATGCGGCGGCCCGCGACCTCGACACCGTTGGTCGACCGCAGATCGCTGATGACGAATTCGCCTCCGGTGTCGATGACGACCGCGTGATAGCGGCTGACGTCTTCGTCGTCGAGGACGATGTCGTTGTCGGGGCGGCGGCCGACCCGGTTCGACGACTCCAACCGGTAGCGCTGGCCATCGTTGGCGCGCAGTTCGGCGATGGCCGACGGGCCCGCCAAGGTGCCGGTGTGCAGGCCGGGTTCGACGACGCTGTGCGTCGCGGTGGTCTGCGCCGCCTCGGCCGTGTTCAACGCCTCTTGGCGCAGGATCCGTTCGTGCAGGGCTCGTACGGTCGGGCCGGGGTCGATCCCAAGATTTTCGGCCAGGTTGGTTTTCAACCGCCGGTAGGCGTCGAGGGCATCAGACTGACGCTCGGCCACGTAATAGGCCGTGATCAACTGGGCCCAAAGCCGTTCGCGGAAAGGATGTTCGGCGCTCAGGACCTCCAGGCGCGGGATGATCGAATCGGCACGTCCGCAGGCGATCTCGGCCTCGGCGTGGGCGGTCTGGACCGCCACCCTGACCTCGGCCAGTGCGGTGGCGAACATGTCGACGAAGGCGAATTCGCGAAGATCGTCGAGGAAGGGCCCACGCCATTCGGCGAGGGCGGCTGTCAGACAGGTGCTGGCGTCCTCGAACCGCCCCGCGGCGGCGGCGTGCACACCCGCGTTCTTTTCGATGACAAAGCGTCCGAGGTCGCAATCGGCATCTGCGACGTTGAGCTGATAGCCCGGCGGGGCACTTGCCAGCACCTGATTCGGGTCACGGGTCCCGTTGCCGAGCAGTCGACGCAGGTTGGATACGTAGGAATGGATACTGGTCCGTGCGGCCGGAACCGGCGACTCGCCCCAGACCGCATCGATCAACGCGTCGACCGACACCGCGCGGTTGCGATTCATCACCAGCATGCCCAGCACTGCTCGCTGCTTGGGCGCACCCAGTGGCACCAGGGCGCTGCCGGCCCGCAGTTGCAGCGGTCCCAGCACAGCGAATTGGAGACCTGCGTTGGACATCGCGCGGCAGCCTTTCGGTCGACGTGGGCGTCAGCTCACATTGTGACCTTGTTTTGCCGCCGCGCGACGTTGCAGCGCGGACTTATTTACGTCGCGGACTGATTCAGTGTGCGCGGCGGTCAATCCGCCAGATCCCTGATGACCCGGCACGGGTTACCGGCCGCCAACACCCGCGCCGGTACGTCCTTGGTGACGACGCTGCCCGCCCCGATCACCGTGTTCTCCCCGATGGTCACGCCCGGACACACGATGACTCCGGCGGCCAGCCACACGTTGTCGCCTATGACGATCGGGGCCGCGGACTCCCAACCGGCGCGCCGGGCCTCATGGTCCTCGACCGGATGAAGAGCCGTAACAAGCTGCGCGCGTGGGCCGATCGATACATTGTCGCCGATCGTGATCGGGGCGCAGTCGAGAAAGATTGCGTCGTAGTTGATGAAACAGCCGGCGCCGATGACGATCTGCGTGCCGTAGTCGCATTGGAATCGCGGCAGTATCTCCGATCCCTCGCCCAGCGATCCGAGCAACTGACGCAGCACCTGCGTCTGGCCGGCATTGAACAGTTCGATCAGGCGCTGACATGCCTGGCGACCGGCCACCAATTCGGGATCTTCGGGACGGTACGGCTCGCCGCTGAGCATTCGATCGCGCTGACTTGGCATGCCTCGCAACTACTTTCCAATCACAAGCCAGCGACCCGATAGGGCTCGCCAGCCGACGAAGATCAATCGCAGCGCGATGAAGCTGCTCAGTCCGGACCAGATTCCGGCCAGCCCCCAATCGAACCTCAGCGACAGCCAGATCGGCGGTAGGAAACCGATCAGCGCGCTGACGACGGTGGCCGTACGCATGAACGCGGCGTCACCGGCGCCGATCAGTACCCCGTCAAGTGCGAAAACGACTCCAGCCAAGGGCAATTGGGCGACCATGAACCACCACGGCACCCCGACCGCGGCCAACACCGACCTATCGTCGGTGAACAGCCGAGGCAACACCGAGGAACCCGCTGCGAACACGGCGGCCAGGCCGATAGCCGCGATCGCCGAGGACACTGTCACTCTTCGCGCCGTCGCGGTTGCGAGCGCAACGTCACCGGCGCCCAGCGCCGCACCGACCAAAGCCTGCGCCGCGATGGCCAGCGAATCGAGAAGCAGCCCAAGTAAACTCCACAGCTGCAGCACGACCTGATGGGCAGCCACCGCAGCAGCACCGAAGCGGGCCGCGACCGCGGCGGCGGAAACGAAGCACGCCTGGAAAACGAGCGCCCGCACCAACAGGTCGCGGCCCAGCACGATCTGGGCCCGCAGCGCATGGGGGTGTAGACGCAGCGGCACACCCTCGGCCAGTAACGCGCGCCCGAAAAACAGGGCGGCCAACCACTGACCCGACAGGTTGGCGACAGCCGAACCGGCCAAACCCAGCCGGGGTAAGCCCAGCCACCCGTACACCAGCAACGGGCACAGCAGCGCCGACAGGCCGAAGCCGGTGAGCACGTAACGAAGTGGGCGACCGGTGTCCTGCACGCCGCGTAACCAGCCGTTGCCGGCCATCGACACCAAAATCGCGGGCGCCCCGACGATCGCGATACGCAGCCACGGCAATGCCGCATTCGCGATGTCGCTCGAGCCCGCGATGACCGAGACCAGCGGGACCGCCGCGGCCTGCACCGCGACGATGATCAACACACCCAGTCCCAGCGCCAGCCAGGTTGCCTGCACACCCTCGCCCACCGCCGACACCCGGTCGCCAGTGCCGAAATACCGGGCCGAGCGCGCTGTGGTGCCGTACGACAGGAAGGTCAACTGGGAGCCGACCATGCCGAGAATCAAACCGCCGATGGCCAGCCCGGCCAGGCTCAGCGCACCGAGTCGGCCGACGATCGCGGTATCGAAGAGCAGGTAGAGCGGTTCGGCGGCCAGCACGCCCAGGGCCGGCAGCGCCAGCGCTGCGATCTGGCGACCACCCGGCTGCGACCGGACCGGCCCGCTCACCCCAGAGCGGCGCTCAATGCGGCGACAGCCTCGTCGATCGAACCCGTGGTCGAGTAGCCGGCGGCCAGCCTGTGTCCGCCGCCGCCGAAGGTCGACGCGACGGCCGAGAGGTCGACGGCGTCCTTGGCCCGCATCGACACCGACCAGTGCTGCGGTTCAATCTCTTTGAACACCGCGGCCACCTCGGCCTGCTGCGTGGTGCGAACGATGTCGACGATGCTCTCGACTTCTTCCGGACGTGCGGTGACCCACTCCTGGTTGGTGACGACGGCGTAGACCAGGCCGCGGCCGTCGGCGGCGTCGGGCACCATTTGCGCGGAGCCCAGCACCCGGGACAACATCGACAGCCAGGCAAAGGGGTGGGTGTCCATCAGCGACCGGGTGATCGCGGCATTGTCGATGCCCTGTTCGACCAACCGCGCTGCCAACCGATACGCGCCTGCGCTGGCCCACCGAAACGACCCGGTGTCGGTGGTCAGACCCGCATACAGGCAATACGCCACGTCGGTGTCGATCGGCTTGTCCCACGCATCGAGCAGCTCGGCCACCATCATTGTGGTCGAGTCCGCCGCTGGCTCAACGAAATTCGATGTGCCGAACATCTGATTCGACGCGTGATGGTCGATCACCAGCACGTCGTGCCCGTTGCCGGCCATGTCGCGCAGGCCACCGAGCCGGTTCATGCTCGGAATGTCCACGGTCACAACAAGATCGACGTCTCGACGCATGGCATCCGGATCGACCAGAAGCTGCCCCCCGGGCAGCGACCGCAACGATTCCGGGAGCGCGGCAGGTGCCGCAAAGCTGACCTCGACGGACTTACCGCACCGGTCCAGCACCAGCGCCAGCGCCAGACCCGCGCCGATCGTGTCGGCATCGGGATGCACATGACAGACCACCCCGACCGTTTCCGCGGCATTGAGAACTTTGGCCGCGCCGATGGCGTCGACCCGTTGTGCCGCAGCGGGTTCAGTCTTTGAGTTGATCGTCGTCACCGGCGCCTTCCCCGTTGGTGGTTGGTGCCCCTGGTTCTGATTGCCCGGCTTGCTCGTCCTCGTTATCGCCGGATACCCGGTACGGATCGGCCTCACCGGCCGGTGTGGCTCCTTCGCGGACTCGAGCCACATCGGCGTCAGCGGCGCGGGCACGGGCCAGTAACTCCTCCATCCGCTGCACAGAGTCCCCAACCGTGTCGCGGGTGAAAGTGAGCGTCGGCGTGAAACGCACACCGGTGCCGGCCCCAACCTTGCTGCGCAGCACACCCTTTGCGCGCTCCAACGCCGCAGCAGCCCCCTGATAGTCGGGTTCCTCGTTCAACGTGGAGCCGATCACCGTGTAGTACAGCGTCGCGTCGTGCAGGTCACCGGACAACTTGGCGTCGACGATAGTGACTCCGACCAACCCCGGGTCCTTGATCTCGTAGTCGATCGCCGTCGCGACGATCTCAGAGACCCGCTTGGCCAACCGGCGCGCCCGCGCCGGGTCAGCCATGCCGCAGGTTCAGCTTGTCGGAGCTCATACTCAGACGCGCTCCTTCTCCACCAGCTCGTAGGTCTCGATGACGTCGCCCGCTTTGAGGTCGGAGTAGGTCAGCGTCAGACCACATTCGTAACCGTCGCGGACCTCGGTGACATCGTCCTTCTCCCGCCGCAGCGAGGACACCGTGAGGTTTTCGGCTACCACGATGTTGTCCCGCAACAACCGGGCTTTCGCGTTGCGTCGCATGATGCCGGATTGGACCAGGCAACCGGCGATGATCCCGACCTTCGACGACCGGAACAGCGCGCGAATCTCGGCACGGCCCAGCTGGTGCTCTTCGTAGACCGGCTTGAGCATGCCCTTCAACGCGCTCTGGATCTCGTCGATGGCCTGGTAGATCACCGAGTAGTAGCGGATGTCCACACCTTCGCGGTTGGCCAGCTCGGTCGCTTTGCCCTCCGCGCGGACGTTGAACCCGATGATGATCGCGTCCGAAGCGGAGGCCAGGTTGACGTTCGTCTCGGTCACGCCACCGACACCGCGGTCGATGACGCGCAGTTCCACCTCGTCGTCGATCTCGATACCCAGCAGGGCCTCCTCCAGAGCCTCGACGGTTCCGGAGTTGTCGCCCTTCAGGATCAGGTTCAGCTGACTGGTTTCCTTCAGCGCGGCATCCAGATCGTCCAGGCTGATGCGCTTGCGGGTGCGGGCCGCCAGCGCGTTGCGCTTGCGGGCGCTGCGCCGGTCGGCGATCTGGCGAGCGATCCGGTCCTCGTCGACGACCAGCAGGTTGTCACCAGCGCCGGGCACCGACGTGAAGCCGATGACCTGGACGGGCCGCGACGGCAGTGCCTCGTGGATGTCCTCGCCATGCTCGTCGACCATCCGTCGCACGCGGCCGTACGCGTCGCCGGCGACAATCGAGTCGCCGACCCGCAGCGTGCCGCGCTGGATCAGCACGGTGGCCACGGGCCCTCGACCGCGGTCGAGGTGCGCCTCGATGGCCACACCCTGAGCCTCCATGTCGGGGTTGGCCCGCAGGTCCAAGGCGGCGTCGGCGGTCAACAGGACCGCCTCTTCCAGCGCCTTGATGTTGGTGCCGGCCTTCGCGGAGATGTCGACGAACATCGTGTCGCCACCGAAATCCTCCGCCACCAAGTTGTATTCGGTGAGCTGAGCCCGGATCTTGGCCGGATCGGCGCCTTCTTTGTCGATCTTGTTGACCGCCACCACAATTGGCACGTCGGCCGCTTGCGCGTGGTTGATGGCCTCCACCGTCTGCGGCATCACACCGTCATCGGCGGCCACCACCAGGATCGCGATGTCGGTTGCCTTGGCACCGCGGGCACGCATGGCGGTGAACGCCTCGTGACCCGGGGTGTCGATGAAGGTGATCAGCCGCTCGCCGCCCTCGAAATCAACGCCGACCTGGTAGGCGCCGATGTGCTGGGTGATGCCACCGGCCTCGCCCTCGCGGACGCTGGCGTTTCGGATGGTGTCCAGCAGGCGGGTCTTACCGTGGTCGACGTGACCCATCACGGTCACCACCGGCGGACGCTGTTCGAGGTCGTCCTCGCCACCTTCGTCTTCGCCGTAGGTCAGGTCGAAGGACTGCAGCAGCTCGCGGTCCTCGTCCTCGGGGCTGACGACCTGAACGACGTAGTTCATCTCGCCGCCCAGCAGCTCGAGCGTCTCGTCACCGACCGACTGCGTCGCCGTCACCATCTCGCCGAGATTGAACAACGCCTGCACCAGCGAAGCCGGGTTCGCGTCGATCTTTTCGGCGAAGTCGGACAGTGAGGCACCACGGGCCAGACGGATCGTCTCGCCGTTGCCGTGCGGCAACCGCACACCACCGACGACGGGCGCCTGCATGTTCTCGTATTCGGCGCGTTTCGCCCGCTTCGACTTGCGGCCGCGTCGCGGCGCACCGCCTGGACGGCCGAATGCACCGGCAGCACCCCCGCGCTGGCCGGGACGTCCACCGCCTCCGCCGCCGCCGGGGCGGCCACGGTAGCCACCGCCTCCGGGTGGGGCACCAGCTCCGCCGGCAGCACCACCGGCGCCGCCACCGCGGTAGTTACCGCCACCACCGCCGCCGGGGCGTCCGCCACCGGCCGGAGCGCCGGGACGACCGCCGGGGCCGCCGGGGCCGCCGGGTCGCGGACCACCGGGACGCGGTGGGCGACCAGTTGCGCCCGCCGGGCGCGGTGGCATGTTGCCTGGTGAGGCGCCACCGGGACGAGGGGCACCGGGACGAGGGGGCGCACCCGGGCGTGGCGCCTGCGGGCGTGGCATGGCCGGCCGTTCTACGGGCTGCGCTGAGGAGAACGGGTTGTTTCCGACCCGCGGCGTGCGGGCCGCCGGTTTCGGAGCAGCCGGTCGCGGACCTGGCGTCGGCCCGGGGACAGTCGGGCTCGGCGCCGGGGTTGTTGCGGCAGCGGCGGGCGGCTGTTCGACAGCCGGCGCCGGCGGTGGCGCCGGCGGCTCGGGTGCAGCTGGAGCAGCGGGTTTGGGGGCGGCGGGCTTGGCCGCCGGGGCCTCGGACTTGGCTGCGGGCTTTGCAGTCGCCGCGCCATTGCCGGAGGCTTTCTCCGGAGCGGGCTTGCTGCCGCCGTATGACTCACGCAGTCGACGCGCGACGGGTGCTTCCACCGTCGACGATGCGGATTTAACGAATTCGCCCTGTTGACCTAACCGGGCGAGAACTTCCTTGCTGGTAACACCGAGTTCTTTGGCTAACTCGTGTACGCGGGCCTTGCCTGCCACTACATCTCCTGTCTATGAGGCGACAGCGGTGGGTAGGCCGCGCCTCGGGTTTAGCTATGACACATGGTCATCGGGACTTCACGGTGTGCTCATGTTCTTTGCTGCCTGTTCTCTTGGCGGGATGGTCGGCGCATTCGGAGCCTCGCAGAGACTCTATGTGCTCGACCACCGCTGACGTTTCCGGTGCGCCGGTGATGCGCAGCGCTCGAGCGAAAGCTCGCCGCCGGATTGCTTCTTTGGCGCACTGTGGAACGGGATGCAACCAAGCACCCCGCCCCGGCAGAGTACCTGCCGGATCAACGGTCACGGCGTGTTTGCCGTTCCCGATCGACACAGCCACCACTCGGAGCAGTTCGACGGCCAGCTCTCGTTTTCGGCATCCGACGCAGGTCCGCACCGGTCCTTCGGTACGTCGATGCGCCGAGGCAGAAGACTCGCGCTGGATCACGGCTTAGTTTACCTGCATCCGACGGGTGGTCAGAACCACCCGCTGCGGCTAGAGCTCGTTCGCCATCCCGTGCGCGGCCCCCTGCTCGGGATGCTCGTCCTCCTGGTCCGGCGAGTCGCCGCGGATGTCGATGCGCCAGCCGGTGAGACGGGCCGCCAGACGTGCGTTCTGGCCCTCTTTGCCGATGGCGAGCGATAGCTGGAAGTCGGGCACCACCACGCGGGCGGCCCGGGCACTCTGATCGATCACCGTGACCGAAACTACCTTCGCCGGCGACAACGCGTTGGCGACGAACTGCGCCGGGTCGTCGTCGAAGTCGATGATGTCGATCTTTTCCCCGGAAAGCTCGCTCATCACGTTGCGCACCCGCTGTCCCATCGGGCCGATGCAGGCGCCCTTGGCGTTGAGACCCGGAGCCCTCGACGCGACCGCGATCTTCGAGCGGTGACCGGCTTCCCGGGCCACCGCCACGATCTCCACCGAGCCATTGGCGATCTCGGGGACTTCCAGCGAGAACAGTTTGCGGACCAGGTTGGGGTGGGTGCGCGACAACGTGATCACCGGCTCCCGGGCGCCGCGGCTCACGCCCACGACGTAGCAGCGCAGCCGGTCGCCGTGCTCGTACGCCTCGCCGGGCACCTGTTCAGCGGCGGGGATCACGCCCTCGGAGCCCTTGGTCTCGCTGCCCATCCGGACAATGATCAGACCCCGCGAGTTGGCCCGGCTGTCGCGCTGGATGACGCCGGCGACGATCTCGCCCTCGTGGGTGGAGAACTCGCCATAGGTGCGCTCGTTCTCGGCGTCGCGGAGCCGCTGCAGCATCACCTGGCGTGCGGTGGTCGCGGCGATCCGCCCGAAACCCTCCGGCGTGTCCTCCCATTCGCTGAGCACGTTGCCGTCTGCGTCGAGTTCGCGGGCCACCACCCGGACCCCACCGGATTTGCGGTCGATGTCGATGTGGGCATCAGGCTGATGCCCCTCGGTGTGCCGGTAGGCGCTCAGCACCGCGGCCTTGACGTCCTCGAGCAGGTCGTCGAATGAGATGCCGCGTTCTGCGACGATCGTGTGCAGAGCACCCATGTCGATGTTCATGCGCCGCCCTCGTTCTCCGCGCTTCGATCGGCCCTATCGACCCCGGCCAGTTCCAGCTCACGTTGTGGAGGCTGCGAAAACTCCACCTGGACAACAGCTTTGGCGGCATCGCTGAGTGGGATCGGCCGAACCGCCCAGCTCCGGCCGTCGCGAATCACCACATCTAGCGTGCCGTCTCGGATCTCGCCGACCCGTCCGCTGACCTGTGTCCCGTCCGTCAGCGTCAGATCGACCTTGCGGCCCCGCGCGCGGCGAAAGTGTTTCTCGGTGGTCAATGGGCGATCGATGCCCGGCGAGCTGACTTCCAGGACGTAGGTGCCGGCGATATCACGTTTCTCGTCCAGCAGATCCGAGGCCGAACGAGACAGCGCGGCAACGGTGTCCAAGTTCAGGGCGGTGTCGCCCGCGGCGATCACGGTGATCCGTGGCGGCCGCGACCGTTCGTCGATGACGACATCTTCGATTTCGTAGCCGGCGCGCGCGAACTCATCATCGAGCAGCTCGATCACCTGCGTCTGCGATGGTAGCCCGGTGGCCACGGCGAGCTCCTCATCTTGAGTTGTCCGGTCGGTCGCCCGGGGTGCCAGAAATTCGGCGAACCCGACGAGCAGCCTTCAACGATACGCCAGGAGAGCGTTGTAAGACGTGATCGCGACTAGGTCACCTGGCGTTACGGTCGGCCGTTGCGGCAATGGCAGGATGTGGCAATGCTGCGCACCGAGCCCGGTTTTGAGCCGGTCGTCAACCGACGACGGGTGTTGACGGGCGGCGTCGCGCTCGCCGTGCTCGCCCTTGCGACGCCCGCGTGCAGTTCGCCGCCCGCGCCGCCGGCCGTCGACGAACTCGAAGCGCAGTTGACCCTGGCGCACCAGGACACTGAGCTGGCCACCGCGGCGGCCGCGGGCGCGTCAACGGCAGTCAGCACCGCACTCACGCAGGTTGCCGGCGAACGCACGCGGCACGCGCAGGCTCTAGCCAACGAGATCAAGCGCGTCGCCCCGACGACTTCAGCGTCTGCCGCGACAACCAGCCCGACCACCACCGCGTCGGCAGCCGCCACTCCCCCTCCGCCGGTGGCCGACGTGGTCACGGCGCTACGGGCGTCCGCGGACAGCGCCGCCAAGCTGGCGAGCACCCTGTCGGGCTATCGCGCCGGACTGCTCGGCTCGATCGCGGCGTCGTGTACGGCGTCCTACAGCGTCGCGCTGGCATCGGGAACGGCCACGTCGTGACATCCGCCGAGCCGTCCCCGGGCGAAGCCGCGCTGTGTGCCGCCCTGGCCAACGAGCACGCCGTTGTCTACGGCTACGGCATCGTGTCGGCGCGCTGCGCGCCGGAGATGAACACGCTGGTCTCGTTTGCGCTCAATCAGCACCGCCAGCGTCGCGACCAGGTCACCTCGATGCTGGCCGGCCGCAAGGTCGCGGCGCCGGTGGCCGCCGCCGGTTATCAGCTGCCGATGCCGGTCGACACTCCCACCGACGCCGACAAACTGGCCGCGCGGATGGAAAAGGACACCGAGGCCGCGTGGCGCGCGTTCATCGAGCAGGCCCAGAGCAGCGAGGACCGGACGTTCGGCGTGACGGCGCTGACTCAGAGCGCAGTATTGGCCGCGAAGTGGAAGCAGCAGCTCGGCGACTCGCCGATCACCACGGCCTTCCCTGGCACCACGTGATCAGATTGCCCGCCTCCTCAACGGCCTGCAGGCAGGCCGCATCGTCACCGGGCTAGCTAGCCGGAGACGGCCGCGGCGACGTCGGTGGCCAGACTCGTGCCGACCGGCAATTCACGCGTTTCACCGCTGAACCGGTTGCGCAGCTCGACCTTTCCGTCAGCCCAGCCACGCCCCACCACGACGATCCATGGCACACCGAGCAACTCGGCATCTTTGAACTTCACCCCGGGTGATGCCGTCCGGTCGTCGAGTAGCACCTCGATGCCCAGCCGATCCAGATCGGTGGCCAATGCGGTGGCGCCGGTCCGCGCTTCGGCGTCCTTGTTGGCGATCACCAGGTGGACGTCGAACGGCGACACCTCCGACGGCCAGCGCAGCCCGAGCTCGTCGTGCTGCTGCTCGGCGATGACCGCCACCAGCCGCGAGACCCCGACTCCGTAGGAGCCCATGGTCAGTCGGACCGGCTTGCCGTTCTCGCCGAGTACATCGACGGTGAAGGCGTCGGTGTATTTGCGGCCGAGCTGGAAGATGTGGCCGATCTCGATCCCGCGCGCGGCGACCAATGTGCCCCGGCCGTCCGGAGACAGATCGCCGTCGCGCACCTCGGCGGCCTCGATGGTTCCGTCCGCGATGAAGTCACGACCGGCCACCAAGCCGACGACATGCTTGCCCTGCTCATCCGCACCGGTGATCCAGCTGCTGCCATCCACTACCCGCGGATCCACCAGATATCGAACACCGTTGTCCAGCAGTGCTTTCGGGCCGATGTATCCCTTGACCAGGAAAGGGCGCTTGGCGAAGTCGGCGTCGTCGAGCAACGCGTACTCGACCGGGTCGAGCGCGGCACCCAGCCGTTTGTCGTCGACCTCGCGGTCGCCGGGCACACCGATGCCCAACAGCTCCCAGTCGCCGCCCGGTTGACGCACCTTGAGTAGGACGTTCTTCAGGGTGTCGGCGGCCGTGACAGCGCGACCCAGATCGGCGCCGTTGGCCCACTCGACCAGTGTCGCGATGGTCGGGGTGTTACCGGTGTCGTGGACCACCGCGTCGGGTTGTCCGTCGATGGGCAGGCTTTCCGGCCGCGCGGTGATGACGGCCTCGACGTTGGCCGCGTAACCGGATTCCGGGCACCGCACGAAGGTGTCCTCGCCGATCGGACTCTCGGCCAAGAATTCCTCGGAGGCCGAGCCGCCCATCGCGCCCGATACCGCGGACACGATCACATAGTCGATGTCCAGCCGACCGAAGATGCGTTGGTAGGCCTCGCGGTGTGCGTGGTAGGCGTTCTTGAGGCCGCTGTCGTCGATGTCGAAGGAATAGGAGTCCTTCATGATGAACTCGCGGCCACGCAGGATGCCGGCCCGTGGACGCGCCTCATCGCGGTATTTGGTTTGGATTTGGTACACCGTCAGCGGAAAGTCCTTGTAAGAGCTGTACTCCCCCTTGACCGTCAACGCGAAGAGCTCTTCGTGGGTGGGCCCGAGCATGTAGTCGTTGCCCCGACGGTCCTTGAGCCGGAACACGCCGTCGCCGTATTCGGTCCACCGGTTCGTGGTCTCGTACGGCGCGCGCGGCAGCAGCGCGGGGAACAGGATCTCCTGGCCGCCGATCGCGTTCATTTCTTCGCGCACGACCCGTTCGATCTTGCGCAGCACCCGCAGCCCCAGCGGCAGCCAGCTATAGAGTCCCGGCGCGATCGGCCGCACGTAGCCGGCGCGGATCAGCAGCTTGTGGCTGGCTACTTCGGCATCGGCGGGGGCGTCGCGCAGGGTGCGCAAGAACAGCTCGGACATCCGGGTGATCACAGCGCGCAAGCCTAACTAGTAGTTATTAACCGCCAGACAGCAACCACGGCTGCGATCCGCGAGGGATGACAGCCGTGGCTTCTGGTTGGTGATGCCTGGAGCTAGAGCTCGCCGGCGTCGATAGCGTCTTTGACTTCCTGCGCGTGCGCCACCTGCTCGGCGGTGTAGCCGATCAGCAGGGACACCCCGCCGACGATGACGGCTACGCCGGCCACCCACAGCAAGCCGTAGGTGTAGCCCTTGTCGAGGGCATGCAGCTGAAGTTTGGTCATGTTCTTCACCGGGCCGTTGGTACCGCCCAGGTACAGCGTGCGCGACGTGATGACGGCCTGGATAACGGCGAGAACGACGGGGCCACCGAGGTTCTGCAGCATCAGCACGATCGCCGACGTCGGCCCGATCTGGTCGAAACCGACACCCGCAATAGCCGCCAGCGCGACCGGGACGACGATCATCCCGATCCCGATACCCGCGATCACGACGGGCACTATCAGGTTCGGGAAATACGGCATCGCGCCGTTGAAGGTCGATCCGTAGACCATCGCGCCGACCACCAGCGCTCCGCCGGCGATGACCACGACCCGCGGCTGGAAGCGGGACACCAGCTGCGACGAACCGGCCAGGCCGATGCCCATCGCGATCGCGAACGGGATGAAGCCGACACCGGCACGCAGGGCGCTGTAGCCCATGATGTCCTGCACGTACAGGGCGACCAGCACGGTGACGGTGAACAAGACACCACCGGCCATGAAGATCGCCACGAAGGTGGCCAGCCGGTTGCGGTCGAAGAATAAGTTGAGGGGAACGACGGGATTTTCGGCGGTGCGCTCCGCGAGCGCGAACCCGACGAAGGCAAGGAGCGCCACCACGGCCGAACCAAGCGTGGTGAACGAGACCCAGCCCGCTTCGGGGCCCGAGGAGAAGGCCAACACCGCGGCGGTGCAGCCGAGCGTGGCCAGCACCGCGCCGGCCGCATCGAGCTTCATCCGCTCGCGGTTGGTTTCCCGCAGCGCGGTACGGGCCAGGTAGATCATCACCAGACCGATCGGCACGTTGACCAAAAACGCCAGCCGCCATGACACCTCGGTCAGCGCCCCGCCGACAACCAGGCCCATCACGGATCCGACTCCGGTCATCGCGCCGAATACCGCGATGGCGGCGTTGCGCGCGGGTCCCTTGGCGAATGTGGTGGCGACCAGCGCGAAGCCGGTAGGCGACGCGATAGCAGCGCCCACACCCTGCAACAGTCGGGCGATCACCAACGTGACGTCGTCCCAGGCGATGCCGCACAGCGCGGAGGCGATGGTGAACAGAGTGACGCCGACGATGAAGGTCCGCTTGCGGCCGATGGTGTCACCGAGGCGGCCACCCAGCAGCATCAAACCGCCGAAGGTCAGCACGTAAGCGGTGATAACCCAGCTACGACCGGCGTCGGACAGGCTCAGCTCGTTCTGGATTTTGGGAAGGGCGACGATCGCGATGGTGCCGTCCATGGTCGCCATCAGCTGCATACCGGCGATTGCGATCACAGCGGTGAAGAATCGCCGCGTCGGCATCCACGGTGTCGACGCGGTGTTCGACGTGGACTCGGCGGTCTTTTCTGGGTGCGTTTCGGGCATTTGAACTGCTCGCTTCGAGGGTTCAGTCGTCCATCTTTGGACAGCCCGCTCTGCATCGTTGAGAGCCGTCATAAGAACTTACCCTACAGTAATCTTAGGGATCTTTTAAATGCCGAAGCCCGCCACAGACCCGATAACGACGATCGCGGGAGGTCGGATGCCCTCCGAACGGATCTTCTCCGGCGCGTCCGCCAGCGTGGCCCGCAATGTGTGCTCGGCGGCAGTCGTACCCTGCTGAACCACAACAACTGGCGTATCCGCAGGTCGGCCGCCCTTTAGCAGAACCTCGGCGAAGAGTTCGATGCGTTCGACCGCCATCAGCAAAACGATCGTTCCGGTCATTGCTGCTAATGCATCCCAATTCACTAACGATTCGGGATGGTCCGGCGCAAGGTGTCCGCTGACCACCACAAACTCGTGGTTGATCGCGCGATGAGTGACGGGCACACCCGCGGATGCGGGCACCGCTATGGCACTTGTCACACCCGGCACAACGGTGACGGGGATGCCGGCATCGACACACGCCAGCACTTCCTCGTAACCACGGGCGAACACGAACGGGTCGCCGCCCTTGAGGCGCACCACGAAGTGACCGGCCCGCGCCCGGTCGATCATCACCGCGTTGATGGCGTCCTGGGCCATCGCCCGCCCGTAGGGAATCTTGGCGGCGTCGATCACCTCGACGTTCGGCGCCAGTTCGGCGAGCAGTTCCGGGGGCGCCAGTCGGTCGGCGACGACGACGTCGGCCTGGGCGAGCAGTCGCCGGCCCCGCACGGTGATCAGCTCGGGATCGCCGGGTCCGCCGCCGATCAACGCCACGCCACCGCGGACCACGTCGTTGCTCTCGAAACTCTCCGGGGAAATCACGCCCTGCTGCAGAGCCTCACGGATCGCGGACCGGATGCCCGCCGAGCGGCGGTGTTCGCCGCCGGCCAGGACTCCAACCGACAGACCGGCGTACTCGAAGGACGCCGGGGTCACCGCGCTGCCGTCGATCGCGATGTCGGCCCGGACGCAGAAGATTCGGTGGCGGTCCGCCTCTGCGACGATCGCCTCGTTCACCTGCGCGTCGTCGGTGGCCGCGATCGCATACCAGGCCCCGGTGAGGTCACCGTCGCAGTAGTCCCGCAGCGACAACGTGATTCCGTCCATCGCCTCGACCGAGCGGGTGGCGCTGCGGCTGATCACGTGCACGTCCGCGCCGCTGGCCACCAGCAGCGGGAGCCGGCGTTGGGCGACACTGCCACCGCCGACCACGACGACCTTTTTGCCGGCCAACCGCAGCCCGACCAGATATGGAGTCTCCGGTGTCGTCACGTGTGGAACCCCGGGCGCAGCATCGGAACGTGCGGGACGCCGTCGTCGAGAAAGTCATCGCCGTCTCGGACGAATCCATGCTGGGCATACATGTCCGCCAGATATACCTGAGCGTTGATCCGGCACGGGTAGTCCCCGACCTCAGCCAGCGCCGCACGCAGAAGTCGGGTGGTGTGGCCCTCGCCCCGGGCGCTGCGTTTGGTGCACAGCCGACCGAGCCTGAACGCCTTGTGACCGCCCGCGTGTTCCTCCATCAGCCGCAGCGTGCAGATCACCTCCCCGTCGGCAGATTCGAGCCAGAAGTGCCGGGTCTCAGCGAGCAGGTCGCGCCCGTCGAGCTCGGGATATGGAGCAGCCTGCTCGACGACGAACACCTCGACCCGCAGCTTGAGGAGCGCGTAGAGAGTCGGCACATCAAGGTCTTTCGCCCACATGCGGTGCAGTGCGGCAGTCATGACTCCAGCTCCAACGATTTGGTGGTCCACGACCGCAGCTCCTCGTAGAGCGCCGGCTCGGTGGACAGGGTGACCCCCAACGACGGAATCATCTCCTTGCACGTCGGCAGCCACGCTGGGTATCGGTCGGGAAAACAGCGCTGCAGCACGTCGAGCATCGCGGTCACCGCGGTCGAGGCTCCCGGCGACGCGCCGAGCAGTCCGGCGATGCTGCCGTCCGCCGCGGTGAGCACCGTGGTGTCGAACTCGAGCCGGCCCCCTCGGCGTCCGTCGCGTCGAATCACCTGGACCCGTTGACCAGAGGTCGTCAGGCTCCATTCGGAATCGACTGCGCTGGGCGCGAATTCGCGTAAGGCCTCTACACGCGTGGCCTTCGACATCCGCAGCTGGCCGATCAGATAGTTGACCAGCTCCCGTTGACCGAGCCCTGCCCCGACCACGGTCGAAAGATTGCCGAGCGTCACAGATCGCGGCAGATCGCTGACATGCCCGTGCTTGAGGAACTTTGGCGACCAGCCGGCGAACGGACCGAACATCAGCCATGGCTTGCCATTGACGATCCGGGTGTCGAGGTGGGCCGCCGTCATCCCGGGCGCGCCTGGGGCCGGCAATCCGTAGACCTTGGCCCGGTGCCGACCGGTGACCGCCGGGTTGCCGCTGCGAAGAAATCGTCCGCCGACCGGGAAGCCACCAAAACCCTTGATTTCTTTGATGCCTGACTTCTGCAGCAATGGCAGTGCCTGTCCCCCGGCGCCGACGAAGACGAAGGCGGCGTTCAGCTTGTGGCTGTTACCGCGGCGACGGTTGCGCATGGTTAACGTCCAACTGCCGTCACGCTGACGGGTCAGGTTGCGGACCTCGTGGCCGAATAACGCGGTGGTTCCGTTGCGCAGCCCGTAGCCGATGAGTTGACGCGACAGCGCACCGAAGTCGACATCGGTGCCGTCTGTCGCCCAACTGAGCGCAATGGGCGCAGCAGGTCCCGCGAGGTCGCGCTTGGCGGCCATGTACGGCAGCCGCCGGGCGAATTCGTTGCCACCCTGCACCCATTCGTTGCGGGCGAACAGTGGATTATCGACCAGCGCTCGGTGACGGCGACGCAGATAATCGACGCGCTCGGCGCCCTGCACGAAGCTGACGTGCGGAACGGCATTCAAAAAGCCGCGGACATCGGACAGCATGCCGTTATCGGCCGCGTACGCCCAGAACTGGCGGGTGACCTGAAACTGCTCGTTCACCCGCACCGCTTTGGTGATATCGATCGAACCGTCGGGTCGCTGCGGGGTGTAGAAGAGCTCGCATAATCCCGCGTGACCCGTGCCGGCGTTATTCCACGGGTCGCTGCTCTCGGCTGCGGCGCCGTCGAGGCGCTCGACGACGGTGATCGACCAGTTCGGCTCCAACCGGCGCAACAGCGCCGACAGAGTGGCGCTCATGATCCCGGTTCCGACCAGCACGGCATCGACCTTTGAGGTTGTCCCTGCCTGCGGGTCTGACACCGAGTTGTTCGTCCTTTGCAATCGCGGGTTGTATCGCTCGTCAGGTTATCCCGGCCGGATCGGCGTTGGGAGATCTGCGAGGTTTGTAAGCTGACGTGCGTGACTGGCTGGCAGCCCGACGTTCTGCCCGGCTACTGGCAACTCACCATCCCGCTGGGCGACGATCCCGACGGCGAGGGCCGTATAGACGCGACGCTGCTGCGTCGGGGTGATGCGGTGCCGGCCACCGATGCCGTCCTCGCGGTGCACGGGTACACCGACTACTTCTTCAACACCTCGCTGGCCGATCACTTCGCGGGCCGCGGCTTCGCGTTCTATGCGCTCGATTTACGCAAGTGCGGCCGGTCGTCGCGCAGCGGCCTTACGCCGCACTTCATCACCGACCTGGCGCGCTACGACCGTGAACTCTCCTCCGCGGTCGAGATCATCGGCCAGGAGACGGGGTCGGCTCGGGTGCTGGTGTACGGGCATTCGGCCGGTGGCCTGATTGTCTCGCTGTGGTTGGACCGGCTGCGGCGACGTGGCGCGATCAGCCGCGCACGGGTGACAGGGCTGGTGCTCAACAGCCCTTTCCTGGACGTGCCCGGGCCGATGCCGCTGCGCTGGCCGCCGACGAGGGCGCTGATCGCGGCGATCGCCCGGGCCGGCAACAAACGGGTCGCGCGCGCCCCGCGTGAGACCGGTGGCGGCTACGGCGCCAGCCTGCATCGCGACTACCACGGTGAGTTCGACTACGACCTGCAGTGGAAACCGTTGGGCGGCTTCCCTATCACCTTCGGCTGGCTGTCCGCCGTGCGAGCCGGCCAGACAAAGCTGCACCGCGGACTCGATGTCGGCGTACCCAACCTGATCCTGCGCTCCGACCACAGCGTGATCGAAGCGTCGGATGCTGCGGCCTTGCAATGTGGCGATGCGGTTCTCGACGTCAAACACATTGCGCGCTGGGCCGGATGTATCGGTAACCGCACCAACATCGTTCCGGTGATCGACGCCAAACACGATGTGTTCCTGTCCATGCCGCAGCCGCGAAAGGTTGCGTACCAGCAGCTGGACACCTGGTTGGGTGACTACTTGGGTGCGGCCACCGGCGTCGCGTCGCACAACGGCTGAAGGGCTGCTGGATGGAAAGCTACGACCTGGCGATCATCGGAACCGGTTCCGGCAACAGCATTCTCAGTGACCGCTACGCCAGGAAACGGGTGGCGATCTGCGAGCAGGGAACTTTCGGCGGCACGTGCCTCAACGTCGGCTGCATTCCGACCAAGATGTTCGTCTACGCCGCTGAGGTGGCCGAAACAATCCGCACCGCATCGCGTTACGGCATCGATGCACACATCGACCGGGTGCGTTGGGACGACATCGTCTCGCGCGTATTCGGCCGCATCGACCCGATCGCGATCGGCGGTGAGGATTATCGGCGAGCTCAACCCAACGTCGACGTCTACGACACCCACACCCGCTTCGCCGGGGTGCAGGACGACGGTCGCTATCTGCTGCGCACCGACGACGGCAAGGAGTTCACCGCCGAAAAGGTGGTGATCGCTGCGGGTGCGCGGGCCGAGGTTCCGCCGGCCATCCTGGACTGCGGGGTGCGCTACTACACCAGCGACGACATCATGCGGCTACCGGAACTGCCCAAACACATGGTGATCGTCGGTGGCGGTTTCGTGGCGTGCGAGTTCGCGCACATCTTTTCTGCCCTCGGGGTCCGGATCACGTTGGTGATCCGCGGCGGCGCACTGCTCCGGCATCTGGATGACACCCTGGCCAGAAAGTTCACGCACATTGCCTCGAGTAAGTGGGAAGTGCGCAGCCATCGCAACATTCTCGGATCGCACGAGGACCGCTCCGGCATCGTGCTCGAACTCGACGATGGCTCGGAGCTGAAAGCCGATGTCGTACTGGTGGCCACCGGGCGGCGTTCCAACGGCGATCGACTGGACGCTGAGAAGGCCGGAGTCGAACTCGATGATCGCCGTGTCGTCGTCGACAAATACCAACGGACCACTGCGCGCAACGTCTTCGCACTCGGCGACGTGTCGTCGCCGTATGAACTCAAGCACGTCGCCAACCACGAAGCGCGCGTGGTGCAGCACAACCTTCTTCACGACTGGGACCACACCGCATCGATGACCGCCACCGACCACCGCTTCGTTCCCGCCGCGGTGTTCACCGATCCGCAGATCGCCTACATCGGTCTGACCGAGAATGAGGCAGTGGCACAGGGTTTCGACGTGTCCTGCAAAATTCAGGACTACGCCGACGTCGCGTACGGCTGGGCCACCGAAGACACCACCGGCATCGTGAAACTCATCTCGGATTCCAAGAGCGGCCGCCTACTTGGTGCGCACATCATGGGACAACAGGCTTCCTCGATCATCCAGCCGCTCATTCAGGCGATGACCTTCGGCTTGAGCGTGCACGACATGGCGCGCGGCCAGTACTGGATTCACCCGGCGCTGCCCGAAGTCGTCGAGAACGCGCTTCTGGGACTGTCGGACTGACCTGGTCAGGCGGCGCCGGTCGGCGACCGACTGCCAGGAAGCACTCCGGCGGACCAGGTCGTCGGCGGTCACGCTCGCAGTCGGCAATGGCTCCGTCATATGGGGCGGTTGAGGTTGATCACGGTCTTCCCACCGGTCAGGTCCGACCGCCCTGCCGACATCGTCGAACGCGCGTTCGGCGGCGGTGCGGCGCCCCCGAAATCCAGCTCGCCTGTCGTGGGTCGCTGCTACCTAGTGGGGGTGGTTGTGCTCCTGCCCTAACTCGGCTTGGTGCACGTGCGGATGCGTGTGTTCAGTTCCGTCAGCGTGGGCGTGGTCGTGGTCGTGCTCGAGATGTTCGTGCTCGTGGCTGGTGTGCGGATGCGTGTGTTCAGTTCCGTCGGAGTGGGCGTGATCGTGGGTGTGCGGTTCGTCGTGACCGTCTCGATGGTCTGTCACTGTCGTCTCCTTTACGGTGAGATTCCGGCCGTATCTATTGTGCTCTCTCTCGGTGACCCCTGGGAACAACCCGGACCGAGTGGATTGACGTTATCTATCTGGTCCGCAACCCTCGCGGCGGCTGGGGTGTAGAACAGTGCCCATGGGCCTCTGGTGCCAGGCTTCCGGGACTCGGCGGTGATCAGCCTTGCATGAGCTTTCGCTATGCGAGGCGATCGCCGGCGTGGTCAAACCGTATGCCGACGGTCGCCACGTCGACGTGGTGCGCGTCAAGATCGGCGCGCTTCGTCAGGTGGTTCCCGAGTCGCTGTCGTTTTGCTGGACGCTGCTGCGAGACTACGAGGACATGCCCGAGGCCGAGTTGGAGCTCGAGTTTGTCGCCGCTGAGGTGCGCTGCCGGTCCTGCGGCAACGAGTCGGCGATCACTTCGCAGTGGTCCTTGCTATGCCCGCAATGCGGGAGCGCCGACGTCGAGGTGCTGCATGGCAACGAGTTTCTGGTGACGTCATTGGATGTCTCGTGAAAGGTGTTGGTAATGGGTAGATTTCATCGCCACGACGACGGAACCGGGCATGCCCACGAGCACGGCGATCACGACCACGTCCATCCTCACGACCACGGCGATCACAGCGGCTATCACACCGGTGCTCAGCGCGTCGACGTGCTGGAGTCAATCTTCGCGGAGAACGATGTCCGGGCCGTGTTTAACCGAAACGCGTTTGAGGCCAATCGTGTTCGTGCGATCAACCTGATGAGTTCCCCGGGCTCCGGCAAGACAACGGTATTGCAGGCCACCCTCGACGATCTCGCCGGCGAGATCGCCGTCGGTGTGATCGAGGGTGACATCGCCACCGACCTGGACGCCGCCAAGCTCGGTGGCCGGGGCGCCCAGATATCCCTGCTGAACACCGGCAACGGATTCGGCGGCGAATGTCATCTCGACGCGCCAATGGTCAACCGCGCGCTACAGGGACTGGATCTGGACACCCTCGACCTGGTGATCATCGAAAACGTCGGAAACCTGGTGTGCCCCGCCGAATTCGACGTCGGCGAACACGCTAAGGCGATGGTCTATTCGGTCACCGAGGGTGACGACAAACCGCTGAAGTACCCGGTAATGTTCCGCGCCGTCGACGTGGTGCTGCTCAACAAGATAGATCTGGTGCCGTACTTGGATATCGAGATCGACTCGTATATCGGCCGCGTGCGCGAGGTCAATCCGACGGCGACGATTTTGCCAGTCAGCGCCCGCACCGGCGTCGGCATGGACGCCTGGTTCAGCTGGCTGCGACAGTTCACGGCAGGTTCGCCGGCCTGAGTGCAAACCGCGCCTCCCCAGGACGGGCGCTGTCGGTTCTGGGCCAGGCTTGAACGCGAGCGCCGTTGCGCGGCTCAGATCTGCTTTTCACCTTGGCCGGTGCCCGCAGTGTGGGCCGGGCCGACCTGATCGTCGCCGAGGTCTGTTTCAGCCTGCTCCCCGGCCGGTTGCTCGTCGCCGGGCGACGCCGTTGCGCCTCCCGGTGTGCTTTCTGGAGCGGGAGCCTTGAACGATGCCGACTCAACCGGTTTGACGCCCCCTTCGGTGCCACTTTCACCGACCGGCTTGGCTTCGGTCTGGCGTCCCTCATACGGCGGTACTGCTGGCGCGGCGGCTTGCGGTGTCAGGTTGTCGGTGCCGCCGACTTCACCTTCAGAGCCGCCGTGTGACGGAACCCCTTCATCTCCTTGGACTGTGCCTTCCGGCCGATCGGCAGGCCCGCCACCCGGTCGGTCGGATCCGGTGTCGCGCGATCCCGTCTCGCCCCGCTCGGATTGCGGTTCCTCTGACAAGTGGTTGTCAGGTGTGGTGTCTTCCACGACTCCTCCTCGTGACCCGCCACGCAGGCTGCGCGAAGAGTCCCTGTGGGCGTACCCGGGCTGAGGGCGCCCAAACCAGACGATCGACCGACCCGCCGCCACACCACCAGTTCGACGAGGCCGGTGTCCAGCGCCTCGGGATCGCCGAGAAACACCGATCGAAGCTTGCAACCCTTTAGTCGCAGCGCGAGGGTTGCCGGACAGCGAATGCCATGCTGCTCAACATCATTGACCGAGCCCATGGGGTCGGGAACGGCGGGCTGGGTGACTTGGGGCCCGGGCCCGACCGCAAGATCCAGCTCCGACGCCAGATGCAAACTGGTTGCAAGACAACAGATGCAAGTAATTCGCAGGACCGTGCGCAGCCAGAACAGTAACCTTGCGGTACGCCGACAATGGCGAAATCCGAAAGCCCGTACTAGATGGCCGGGTTTGACGCCAGACCGTTGACAAGGCAGTTCAGCCAGAGTAGACCCAGGAATTAACGCCGCGTAAGCGGGCCGATCGTCGACTCCCGCGGGTGTCAGGGACTCAAGCCAGAGTCCCGGAAAGCTGCGGTATGCCAACGGAAGCAGCAGTCAAAGCGGAAGAAACGTTGATCCATGTGCTCTGGATCAACGCCGGTCTGAGTTGTGATGGCGATTCGGTGGCGCTAACCGGCGCTACCCAGCCAAGTATCGAGGAAATTGCGCTCGGCGCGCTCCCCGGACTGCCCCAGGTCGCGGTGCACTGGCCGTTGATCGACTTCGAATGCGGGCCCAATGGGGGCGCGGATGATTTCCTGGAGTGGTTCTTCAAAGCCGACCGCGGTGAACTCGAGCCGTTCGTGCTCGTCGTCGAGGGCTCGATACCCAACGAAAAACTCCACGATGAGGGCTACTGGTGCGGATTCGGCAACGACCCGGCGACCGGGCAGCCGATGACCACCAGTGAGTGGCTGGACCGGTTGGCGCCCAAGGCAACCGCGATCGTCGCGGTGGGGACCTGTGCCACCTATGGCGGCATCCACGCGATGGCCGGAAATCCGACCGGCGCGATGGGTGTGCCCGATTACCTGGGCTGGGATTGGAAGAGCAAGGCCGGCATCCCGATCGTCTGCGTGCCCGGCTGCCCGATCCAGGGGGACAACCTCTCGGAGACGCTGACCTACCTGCTGTACATGGCCACCGGACAAGCGCCGATGATTCCGCTCGACGACGCGCTGCGGCCGCAATGGCTGTTCGGGGCCACCGTGCACGAAGGCTGCGACCGGGCCGGGTATTACGAGCAAGGGGATTTCGCCACCGAGTACGGGTCGCCCAAATGCATTGTCAAGCTTGGCTGCTGGGGTCCGGTCGTGAAATGCAATGTGCCCAAGCGGGGCTGGATCAATGGTGTCGGCGGCTGCCCGAACGTCGGCGGCATTTGCATCGGCTGCACCATGCCCGGTTTCCCGGACAAATTCATGCCGTTTATGGACGAGCCGCCGGGCGGCACGCTCTCATCGGGCGTGTCGGGGCTGTACGGGTCTTTGATCCGCCCTCTGCGCCGCATCACAGGGCGCACCCTCGACAAGGAGCCGAAGTGGCGGCATACGGGCAAGGAACTCACGACAGGCGCCCGCCGCACCTGGTAGGGCGCGGCGCATTAACGAAGAAAGAGTGAATCGATGACCCAGACCATCCCCGTGCCCTCCCACGCCAAGCGCGACCCCGGCCAACTCGTGGAAATGGCCTGGGACCCGATCACCCGGATCGTAGGGAGCCTCGGCATTTACACCAAGATCGACTTCGAGAACCGCGAAGTCGTCGAATGCCACAGCACTTCATCGATCTTCCGCGGGTACTCGATTTTCATGAAGGGCAAAGACCCCCGCGACGCCCATTTCATCACCAGCCGGATCTGCGGTATCTGTGGTGACAACCACGCCACCTGCTCGTGCTACGCGCAAAACATGGCTTACGGCGTCAAGCCACCGGCCCTCGGCGAGTGGATCGTCAACCTCGGTGAGGCCGCGGAATACATGTTCGACCACAACATCTATCAGGAAAACCTGCTGATGGTCGATTACTGCGAGAAGATGGTCGCCGAGACCAACCCGAGTGTCCTGGCTAAAGCCGAGAACACGCCGGCTCCCCGGGCCGACGCGCACGGCTACAAGACCATCGCCGACATCATGCGCTGTCTCAACCCGTTCACTGGCGAGTTCTACCGCGAGGCGTTACAGGTCAGCCGGTACACGCGGGAGATGTTCTGCCTGATGGAGGGCCGCCACGTGCATCCCTCCACGCTGTACCCCGGCGGAGTTGGGACCGTGGCGACCATTCAGTTGATGACCGACTACATCACTCGGCTGATGCGCTACGTCGAGTTCATGAAGAAGGTCGTCCCGATGCACGACGACATTTTCGACTTCTTCTACGAGGCGCTGCCCGGTTACGAGAAGGTCGGCCTGCGCCGCACCCTGCTGGGCTGCTGGGGCTCCTTCCAGGATCCCGAGTACTGCAACTTCGACTACAAGGACATGGAGCAGTGGGGCCGCAAGATGTTCGTCACGCCCGGCGTGGTCGTCGACGGCAAGCTGGTTACCACGTCACTGGTCGACATCAACTTGGGAATCCGAATCCTGTTGGGCAGTTCGTATTACGATGACTGGACCGAACAGGAGATGTTCGTCAAGACCGACCCGCTGGGCAACCCGGTCGATCGGCGGCACCCGTGGAATCAGCACACCAACCCCAAGCCGCAAAAGCGCGAGATGGATGGGGGCAACTACAGCTGGGTGATGTCACCCCGGTGGTTCGACGGCCAGGACCACCTGGCACTGGATACTGGAGGTGGGCCGATCGCCCGGTTGTGGTCGACCGCGCTCGCCGGCCTCGTCGACATCGGCTACGTCAAGTCCACCGGACATTCGGTCGAGATCAACCTGCCAAAGACCGCGCTCAAGGGCCCGGTCAGCTTCGAGTGGAAAATCCCGCAGTGGTCCAACACTATCGAGCGGGGCCGTGCACGCAGCTACTTCGCGGCCTACGCGGCGGCGGCCGCACTGCACTTCGCCGAGAAGGCGCTCGTCGAGATCCGGGCCGGCCGCACCAAGACGTGGGAGAAGTTCGAAGTACCCAAGGACGGTATCGGGTGCGGCTTCACCGAGGCTGTGCGCGGGGTTTTGAGCCATCACATGGTGATTCGCGACGGCAAGATCGCCAACTACCACCCGTACCCGCCCACCCCGTGGAACGCCAACCCGCGCGACAGCTACGGCACGCCAGGGCCCTACGAGGATGCGGTACAAGGACAGCCGATCTTCGAAGAGAACGACCGGGAACATTTCAAGGGCATCGACATCATGCGCACGGTGCGCAGCTTTGACCCGTGCCTGCCGTGCGGTGTGCACATGTACCTCGGCAAGGGCAAGACAATCGAGCGGCTGCACTCACCGACGCAAGCGGCGACCGGGGAGTGATGCATGGCTGATCGCCCCGAGGACTTGCAGGGGGACGCGCAGTGGCGCTCGGCGGGTGATCGGATCCAGACGCTGCTGGACGCGACGTCGGGCGGCGGGGCGGTCGCGCGGGAGCGCGCTGAGCAGTTGGTTCGCGAGGTAGTCGATTTCTACGGCGCGGGCCTATCACGAATTCTGGCCGTAGTGGGTGATCAGGCGGAACCCGGCACACTGGACCGCCTGGTCGCCGACGACTTGGTGGCCAGCCTTCTGCTGGTCCACGGCCTGCACCCACACGACGTGCGTCGCCGGGTTTCCGACGCGCTCGACCGGGTCCGGCCGTATCTGGGCTCGCACGGGGGCGATGTGCATCTGCTCGACATGGTCGGCGACACCGTGCAGCTTCAGTTCGCCGGTAGCTGTAAGAGTTGCCCGTCGTCGGCGGTGACGCTAGAGCTGGCGGTGGAGGACGCGATTCGCGCTGCCGCACCGGAGGTTTCGTCGATCGAACTGGTGGCCCCCAAAGCCGCAGCAGCCGAGCCAACGACGGTCATCCCGGCGGAATCGCTGCTGGCTCAGGTCCATGCCAGAGTCCACGCCAACGGCGGCAGCTCGGCGGCCTGGCATCCGGTGCCCGACCTGGAGGACCTAGCTCCCGGTGAAGTCGGCGGCTTCTCGGTTGGCAGCGCCGTGGTGCTGGCTTGCCGAGTTGGCGAACAGTTGTACGCCTATCGTGACCACTGCCCGGCCTGTGATCGATCCCTGGCCGGCGCGGCGCTGCACCGACGGGCCACCACCGCCGAGCCAGTGTTGCGATGTCCGCGCTGTCACGCGCATTTCGACGTCGTGCACGCCGGGGCGAGCCTCGACAACGGAGCCGAGCGTCATCTCGACCCCATCCCGCTGTTGATGCGCGACGGCGTGCTGTCCATCGCGCTACCGGCCGAGCCGATGGGCGCGCCGGTATGACCACTCCGTACGACGTCCTGACCCGAATCACCAGCAACCGGCAGGCACCGCAGCCAGCCGGGGAGCGGTGCGAAATGTGTTCGGAGGCCATCGCCGATGAACACCAACATGTGGTGAATGTGGCTGGGCGGCAACTGATGTGCGTATGCCGTGGCTGCTATCTGTTGTTCAGCGACAGCCACGCGCAGCTGCGCTACCGCTCGGTCCCCGATCGGTACTTGTCATTTCCCGACTTCGCGCTTGATCGCCGCACCTGGGAAGCGCTGCAGATTCCGGTCGGCCTGGCGTTCTTTTTCCGCAACTCGGCGCTGGATCGCACAGTCGCGTTCTACCCGGGACCGGCGGGGGCCACCGAATCCGACCTGGACCTCGAGGCGTGGACCGCGATCAACTCGGCCGACCCCCGGGTAAGCCTGGTCGCCGACGACGTCGAGGCTCTGCTGGTGCGAGTCCGCGAGGACGAACAACCCGATTGCTTTCTGGTTCCCATCGACGCGTGTTACGAGTTCGTCGGCGGGCTGCGCATGTTGTGGCGTGGCTTCGACGGTGGGCAGGAGTCCCGCGAGTATATCGGTGCATTCTTCGATCAGCTCGCTGCCCGCAGTACGGAGCGACGCCGATGACCGGGTCCGCCAATCAGGCGAACGACATGGCGTTCACCATCCTCGACGTGGTTCCCGAGCCCTACGCGGCGGTCCCGGTACTGACCGCGCACATCGGTGTCACGGCGCCTGACGACGAACCAGTGCAAGCGATCGCGCTGCGCTGCCAGGTTCGCTTCGAACCAATACGACGCGGCTACTCCGACGAGGAAGCGGTGGCGCTGACTGATTTGTTCGGGCCGCGGGAACGCTGGGCGACAACCCAACGCACATTCCTGTGGCAGCACTGCACGGCGATGGTGCCGGCGTTTATCGGCACCACCGAGATGACGCTGTCCCTGGAATGCACTTACGATTTCGAGGTCGCTGCCGCCAAGTATCTGCACGCGCTGGGCGACGGTGCCGTGCCAGTCCAATTCCTGTTCAGCGGAACAATATTCAAGACTGGTGAGCGCGGATTTTCCGTTCAGCAGGTGTCGTGGAACTGCGAGGACCGCTACGACATGCCGGTGGCGGTGTGGCGGGACCTCATCCGGCAGCACTACCCGGACACCGGATGGGTGCGTCTGCCTCACGACACGGTCGCCGCGCTGGCCGCCTACAAGTCGGTGCGCGGCCTGTTGAGCATCGAGGACGCGGTCACCACGTTGCTGGACGCGGCACGCCAGGACGCGGGATGACCGCGGACTGGCACCGGGCCCGCGCCGTAGCCGATGCCGTCCTGTACGAGGGTTACCTGCTTTACCCGTACCGCGCGACGTCGAGTCGAAACCGATCACGTTGGCAGTGGGGCGTTTTGAGTCCCGCAGGCGCGGCCGACGCCGGAATCGGCGAGGACGACAGCATCGCGGCACAGTTTCTGGTCGACGGAGGCCACGCAATCACTCTGGTGGTGCGCTTCCTGCAACTGCAGCACCGCCACGCCGAGCGCGACACCGGTGGTGGGCGCTTCGAACCGGTCGACGAACTCATCACGTCGTCCGGTTCGTGGGTGACCTGGGACGAAGCAATCGAGTGTGAAACGTCGTTCGGCCCTCTTGCCCTCGATGATCCGGCACAGCCGTGGTTCCTGTCGCTGGCCATCCCTTCGGCAACCGACGTCGAGTCGGTCGAAGAAGGTCGACTGGTGCGGGTCCGGCGGCAGGTAAGCGCTGCGTTGACCGTACGGATCGAGCCGGACGGTGTACTGCATCGGGTGTCGGTACGGGTCGCGAACACCGGTAGCCCCGCTGCGGACAAGGACGACGCGATCGCGCGATCGATGATCGGCACCCATGTCATCGCGGAAGTCGTCGACGGCGAATTTGTCTCGCTCCTGGAGCCGCCGCTGGCCGCCGCTGACGCGGTGTCTCGATGCAGCCAGCATCGCTGCTTCCCGGTGCTGGCCGGCCCGCCCGGCGCCGAGGATCTGCTACTGATCTCGCCTATCATCCTCTATGACCACCCCGAGGTCGCCGAACAGAGCGAAACCGCGCTATATGACTGCACCGAGATCGACGAGATCCTCACGCTGCGCGTGATGACGCTGACCGACGAGGAGAAGGTACAGGCCCGCGCCACCGATCCGCTGGCCGCGCAGATCATCGACCGCTGCGAATCCATGTCGCCCGAAGCCATGGCGCTCCTGCACGGAGCTCTGCGGGATTCGCGAGATGCCGTTGGCTTGATTCCGGAGGTCCCCGAAGGCGTGGATTGGTGGGACCCGTTGGCCGACAACGCGGTAAACCCCGAAGTGGACGCGGTGCTGGTAAACGGTGTCCGGGTCGCGCGAGGCAGTCGGGTACTGCTGCATCCGGCGCGCCGAGCCGACGCGCAGGACATGTTCTTCGCAGGCAAGGCGGCTCGTGTCACCACCGTTCACGAAGACGTCGACGGCAACCAGCACGTCGGTGTCGTCGTCGAGGACGATCCGGCGGTCGACCTACCCGACTGGTACGGCCGCTACCTCTACTTCTCCCCCGACGAAGTCGAACCGCTCGAAAGCAGTACTACAGAAAGGGATTCGACATGGCGATCTTAGGTTGGGTGTTCATCGGCCTGCTGACGGTGTTCGTTCTCATGGGAGTGGCATTGGGGCTTCGGTCGTTTCCGGATGCCCGGCGCTACCTCAAGATCCGGCGTATGTAGCGTGCTGGACGCTCCGATTCCAGTGCGCATCCTGGTGGCCGGCATCGGCAACATCTTTCTCGGCGACGATGGGTTCGGCTCCGAGGTAGTCCGGCACGTCCCAGTCCAGCAGGACAATTCGGGCGTGCGGGTCGTCGACTACGGTATAGGGGGCATGCACCTGGCCTACGACTTGCTGGACGACTGGGATGCGCTGGTACTCGTCGACGCAATACCAAGCCGAGGCAACCCGGGTGCCCTGCACGTCTTTGAGGCCGACCATGAATCACAGTCGGCCACAGCTGCTCTGGATGCTCACAGCATGGACCCCGCGGCAGTGTTCGCCAGCCTGAACGCGCTCGGCGGCACACCGCCCTACACGGTGGTCATCGGCTGCGAGGCCGGGAGTGTCGACGAGGGCATCGGTCTTACCGAGTCCGTCGCGGGCGCAGTGCCACTGGCCATCGACGCCGTTAAGGAAGTCGTTGCTGGTCTACGGACTCGATCGCCGGCGGCGTCGGTGGAAGGGCAGGGCTGACCGATGTGTCTGGGCATACCGGGCCAAGTGGTCAGCATGCTGGACGGTTACGAAGGGCAACTCGCACTGGTCGACGTCGCCGGAAAGCAACGCAACGTCAATGTCGGCATGTTGCCGGAGGAGACGTTTGCACCCGGTGACTGGGTGATCATTCACATGGGGTTCGTCGTCGAGAGAACCGACCGAGCCGGCGCCGACCAGGCGATGGCCGGTCTGGAGTTGATGGGCCGGGGCCGCGACGATGACTGACACGCTTGTGGGATTCGACGACGTCCGGCAACGGTTCACCGTGACCGGTGTCGTCCAAGGGGTCGGGTTCCGGCCATTCATCCACCGGATCGCCACCGAACTCGGGCTGATCGGTTTCGTTGGCAACGATTCGGGCGCGGTCTTCCTCGAAGTGCAGGGGGCTGGTGCACGCATTGACGAATTCAGTCGGCGGCTGCGCGCGGAGGCGCCGCCACTGGCGGCGATCAGCGCCGTCCGCGTTGTCAATATCGACGCAAACATCCAGTGCGACAATGTTTTTCGCATTGTGGCCAGCCAGGTATTTGCCGGCGCCACTACTCCGATCCCACCAGACGTAGCGGTCTGCGACGACTGCATCGCCGAGTTGTTCGACCCTTGCGACCGTCGTTACCGGCACCCGTTCGTAACGTGCACCAATTGCGGTCCCCGATTCACCATCATCCGCGCCCTGCCCTACGACCGTCCGGCCACCACCATGTCGGCGTTCAGCATGTGCGAGCGCTGCGCGGACGAATATCACGACCCGGCCAACCGGCGGTTCCACGCGCAGCCGATCGCTTGCCCGGACTGCGGGCCGTCGCTCTGGCTCGTGGTCCGCGGCGAGCGGGTCGTCGGATCGGATGCCGCGCTGGCGGCCACCCAGCAGGCACTGGCCTCGGGCGCCGTGGTCGCAATCAAGGGTATCGGCGGTTATCACCTAGCCTGTCGAGTTGACCAGGAATCCGCGGTCGCCGCGTTGCGAGCACGGAAAGCGCGGGGCGCCAAGCCGTTTGCGATGCTGGTGCGTGATCTCGACGTCGCGCGCCGGTACGCCCACATCGATGATGCCGAAGCCGCGGCGCTCTGGAGTCCCGCCCGGCCCATCGTGCTGTTGCGGCGTCGCCGCCACGCACCACTCGCCGATGCTGTCGCAGCCGGCAGCCCGTTGGTCGGGCTGATGCTGCCCTACTCGCCGGTCCATCACTTACTGCTCGCGTCCGTGCCCGGCGGTGAAACAGCGGTGCCCGACGCCCTGGTGCTGACAAGCGCCAACCGGTCCGACGACCCCATCTGCTTCACCGAAGATGATGCTGTGCAACGTCTTCCTTCTCTTTGCGACGCAGTGCTGGAGCACGACCGCCCGATCCACGTGCCCTGTGATGATTCGGTAGTGCGGGTGGTGGACGGTCGTGAACTGCCGATCCGCCGGTCCCGCGGATACGCACCGCTACCCGTCGACCTCGGCCTCGATGGCCCACCGGTGCTGGCGGTCGGCGGCGAACTCAAGAACACCTTCTGCCTTACCGACGGTGCACGCGCATACCTGTCCGGCCACATCGGTGATATGGAGACATTGGAAACCCTGCGGGCGTTCGAGCGCGCGGTAGGCCAACTCAGCGGAATCCGGCACCAGCCAGTGCGATTGGCCGCCGATCTGCATCCGGGGTATCACACCCGCAGTTGGGCCGAGCGCCGCGTCGGCGATCGACCACTGGATCTAATTCAACACCACCACGCGCATGTGGTGTCGCTGCTGGCCGAGCACAGGCGTATCGGTGAACCCGTCATCGGGATTGCGTTCGACGGCACCGGCTACGGCTGCGATCACACCATCTGGGGCGGTGAGATTCTCAAGCTTGGACGCGACAGCCACCGATTCGTCCGGGTCGGCCACCTGTTGCCGGTGCCATTGCCGGGCGGTCATGCGGCTGTGCGCAACCCGTGGCGGATGGCGCTGTCTCAGTTGTGGATTGCCGGAATCGACTGGACACCGGATCTCCCCCCGATCGCTGCCACGACGCCAGCCGAACTGCGCCTCACCCGTTCACAATTAGAATCCGGCACCGGGTGTGTGCCGTGCTCGAGCATGGGGCGGCTGTTCGACGCGGTCGCGTCGCTGCTGGGGGTGCGGCACCGGATCGATTATGAAGGCCAGGCCGCCATCGAACTCGAGGCGCTGGCCGACTCGGTCGGCGACATAGCGGGGCCGAGGCTGAAACTGGCGGTCCGCCCCGACGGGGTGATCGACCCCGCCGACATGCTGCGGACGATGGTGTCGGCCCTGCGCGCCGGGGTTCAGCCGGCAGTGCTGGCCGCAGGGTTCCATCGGGCAGTCGCGATCGCCGTCGCCGAGGCGGTGGAATTGGTCGCCGGGCCGGTGCGGCTGGTGGGCCTTACCGGCGGGGTTTTCCAGAATGTGTTGTTGCTGCGTGGATGCCGACAACGGTTGCAGCAGGCGGGATTCGAAGTGCTGACTCATCACACAGTGCCGCCCAACGACGGCGGCCTGGCGCTGGGTCAGGCCGCGATCTCCGCGCTGACCGCGCTGGCAGAGGCTGAGTTGCGATGACCACCACTGCGATCGATCGCGGGCTTGGCGCCGAGTTGGCCGCCGATCTGGCCGCGGCCGCCTTCACACTGGCCAGGCGGTTCGCCGCCGGTGCGACCCTGTGGTCGATCGCGCCGTCATGGGAGCCGCATGCGCTGCACATCGCGGTCGAGTTCGTGCATCCGGTGATCATGGGGAAGCGCGCATTGCCGGCCGTGGCCCTGACCGGATCCGACCTCGTCGATCTGGTCCGGGTGTCGGTTCGGCCCGGCGACCTCGTGATCGGGGTTGGTGGGGCCGATGACGCGCAGGTGCTTTCGGTGATGCGCCGCAGCCCGGCCTGGGGTGCCACCACGATCTGGATCGGCAGCGGTGAGCGGCCCTCAGCCGGTGCGGCCGATCACGTGCTGTGGCTCGACGACGCCGATCCGCGCGTCCCCGTAACGGGCGGGTTTGTGCTGTTTTACCACCTGTTGTGGGAGTTGACCCACGTGTGTTTCGAGCACTCGGGATTGCTCAAATCCGAATGTGCCGATGAGGTTTGCGTCACCTGCAGTGACGAGGGGCGCCTGGGTGAGGTGGTGTCGCCGTCGGCCGACGGGACGGCCGCAGTGCGTACCGCGCGGGGCGTCGAGAACGTGGTGACGGTGCTGATCGACCCCGTCGACGCAGGTCAGCTGGTGCTGGTGCATGCGGGAACAGCGATCAGCCGCATCGAGGAGGACCGGCGCTGATGGACGAAGAACCCACCAACTTCCTGTATCCGTTCATCGATGCGCAGGAGGACGACCCACAATCGCTGCTAGCCGATCTTGCCGCGTCAGCGCAGGCAAAGGCCGCCGAGAGTGTGGCGCTGCGGCGCACCACACTGGAAGCCAACGCCGGCCTGCTGGATCACGCTGCTACCGAGATGGCACGACGCTTCGCGGCCGGCGGACGTATGTTCACCTTCGGAAACGGCGGCAGCTGCACCGATTCCACCACCTTGGCCGCCCTGTTTTCCCGCCCGCCGGCCGGCAAGCCGCTACCGGCTTGGTCGTTGACTGCTGATCAGGCGATTGTGACCGCCCTGGGCAACGACGTCGGGTTCGAGTTGGTGTTCGTCCGCCAGTTGATCGCCCGTGCGAAGGCCGGCGACATCGCTCTCGCGATGTCGACCAGTGGCAATTCGCCCAACCTGCTGGCCGCGCTGGCCGAGGCACGACAAATTGGTTTGTACACAGTGGGATTCGCCGGATACGACGGCGGAGCCTTCGCGAATGATTCAAATGTGGACGCTTGCTTCATCGTTCGCTCGCAAAGCGTGCACCGAATTCAGGAATCACAAGCGCTGCTGGCCTATCAGCTGTGGTCGGTCACCCAGCGACGGTCCGACGATCGAGGTTTGGGGGCCGCATGAGCAAGTCAGCCGGCGAATATCTGTCGTCGGGGCCGCAGTTCGCCGAAGGCGAGGTGATCGAGCGGATCGAAGTGTTCCGCAGGCGCCGGCCCCGGTTGCTCGACGACCACGTCAACTTGGCGCACGGAGCGGGTGGCAAGGCATCGGCCGCGCTGATCGACGCAATATTCATCGAAGCATTCCGCAATCCACTGCTGGAGTCGCTCGGCGACGGCGCGGTTATCACGCTGCCCGGCGGTCAGCGGCTGGCGATGTCTACCGATTCATTCGTGGTGCAGCCCAAGCGTTTTCCCGGCGGCTCCATCGGTGAACTCGCTGTACACGGCACCTGCAACGACGTCGCCATGTCCGGCGCGGTGCCGTCCTGGATCTCGGCAGCGTTCGTGCTGGAAGAGGGTTTTCCGATCGCCGAGTTGAAGGAGATCGTCGCCGACATGGCCGCCGCGGCGGCCAACGCGGGTGTGCAGATCGTCACCGGCGACACCAAGGTGGTACCCAAGGGAGCCGCCGACGGCATGTTCGTCACCACCACGGGGGTCGGCATCATTCCTTCGGGACGCACACTTTCGCCCGCATCGGTACGCGACGGCGACAAGGTGCTCTTGTCGGGCTCGATGGGCGATCACGGCATGGCGGTGATGCTCGCCCGGGGTGATCTCGCCATCGAGGCCGACATCCATTCCGACACCGCGTCGGTCAGCCCGCTGGTGGAATTGCTGATGGCGGCCGCGCCGTCCACCCGGTGGCTGCGGGACGCGACCCGGGGCGGGGTCGGGACCGTCTGCAACGAATTGGCTCAGGCCTGCGGCCTCGGAGTGCTGCTCGAAGAGGAGCGACTGCCGGTGCGGCCCATGGTTAATGGCGCGTGCGAGCTGCTTGGCATCGATCCGCTCTACGTAGCCAACGAGGGCAAGTTCGTCGCCGTCGTCGCAGCCGAAGAGGCCGACGCCGGGCTGGCCGCGCTGCGCTCGCACCCACTGGGCGTCGAGGCCTGCGAGGTCGGGGAAATCGTCACCGAACCGGCGGAAACCGTGGTGTTGCGTACCGCGTTCGGCGGCACCCGGATCGTCGACATGCTCGTCGGCGACCCGCTGCCGCGGATCTGTTGAGGGCTCGAGACAAAGAAAGGAGTGACCGCTATGTGCCTTGGAATTCCGGGTCGGATCGTTGAGATTACCGATCCCGCAAGCTATTTGGCGAAGGTGGACGTCAGCGGGGTGCAACGCACGATCAGCGTGCGGTTGCTGGAAAACGACATGCCCGAGCCCGACGACTGGGTGCTGGTCCATGTCGGATTCGCAATGGCCAAGATCGACGAGACTGAGGCGTTGCTGACCCTGGCCGCTGTCAAAAAACTCGGCGACGCGTACACCACCGAAGTCGAGGCATTCGACTCGTCAGCGATTGTCTAAGGGAGGCGACGATGAAATTCGTTGACGAATTCCGCGATCCGGCTGCGGCCCGCAAGCTGTTGGCGGCCATCGAACACTTGGCGGGAAGCGGCTCCGACCACTTCAAGTTCATGGAGGTGTGCGGCGGGCACACTCACACCATTTACCGACACGGCATCGAACACCTGTTGCCCGACAACGTCGAACTGGTCCATGGCCCCGGGTGTCCGGTCTGCGTCATCCCGATGGGTCGTATCGACGACGCGATGTGGCTGGCCGGCCAACCCGACGTGATCTTCACCTGTTTCGGCGACATGATGCGGGTGCCCGGGTCGGCCGGCAGTCTGCTGGACGCCAAGGCACGCGGCGCCGATGTCCGGTTCGTCTACTCCCCGCTCGACGCGCTTAAGGTCGCTGTCGACAACCCCGACAAACACGTGGTGTTCTTCGCCATTGGCTTCGAGACCACGGCCCCGTCGACCGCGGTGACGCTGGTTCGTGCCCGCGACCTTGGCCTGCGAAATTTCAGTGTGTTCTGCAACCACGTCACCATCGTGCCGCCGATCAAGGCCATCCTGGAATCACCGGACCTGCGGCTGTCCGGCTTCATCGGCCCCGGACACGTCTCAACGGTAGTGGGCAACCGGCCGTACCGGTTCGTGCCCGACGTGTACGGAAAGCCGTTGGTGGTGGCTGGATTTGAGCCGCTGGACATTCTCGCGGCGGTCACCATGCTGCTACGCCAGCTCCGTGAAGGCCGATGCGAGGTGGAGAACCAGTACAAACGCGTGGTGCCCGAAGACGGCAACCCGGCGGCACTGGCGCTGATGGGCACGGTGTTCGCATTGCGTCCGCACTTCGAATGGCGCGGACTGGGATTCATCTCGCAAAGCGCGTTGCGGCTGCACGACGACTTCGCAGAGTTCGACGCCGAACTGCGATTCTCGATGCCCGGCGTTCGGGTCGCCGACCCCAAGGCGTGCCAATGTGGCGAGGTGCTCAAAGGTGTGCTCAAGCCCTGGGAATGCAAGGTTTTCGGCACCGCCTGCACCCCGGAGACGCCGATCGGCACCTGCATGGTGTCACCAGAGGGAGCGTGTGCGGCCTACTACAACTTCGGCCGCATGCATCGCGACGCCGCCAAGCTGGTGGGACAAACCGGGCGGGCGTGACAGTTGGACCCGGAGACCCGCGGCGTCGAGATGTTCGCTCGGTACGCCCACGCGCCCAACGCGCTGGGCTATTGCGGTCCCCCACTGGGCGCCACCCTGCGCGACGGCTCGGTCGACGAGGTGCGCCGCGCCGCGACACAGTTTTCCGGCGCCTGGCCGTACTTGCGGGTGCTCGCGAAGATGACCGGTATCAGCGATCCGCTGGACTACCGGCTTGTCGAGTCATATTGGCTGGGTGGCGGAGTCGGCGCCAACCTGGATGCGGAAGAATTCTTCGATGCGTTGCTGGCCATCATCGGCCCGCGGGCAGGCCAGTACTGGTCGCATCTCACGCCCGACCTGGCGGGTGAGGCGGCCGGCAATCACTGCTTTCATGTATTCGGCGTTTATCCGTGGACACGGTTTCTGGGCCGCGGCATGGACCAGCAGCCGCTGAGTGTGCTGGATAATTGCCGGATCACTTGGGGCACAGTGATTTCCCGCGCTGCCGATCAGGTTGACGTGATGTGTCAGGGGCTGGCCTGGGATGGGCAAGCGCTCACGCTGTCCGAGCCGTCGGCGCGTGTCTTTGACGTCTGGGCCGACGGATACAGCGCGGTGCCGGACGTAGCCGTCAATGACGAGATTGCGATTCACTGGGGCCGGCTATGCAGCCGGTTGCGACCCGACCAGATCGAGACGTTGGCGGAAAGCACCACCCGCCAGCTCGACGTGACAAATGAACGGCTGGCGCTCGTCTAGCATCGCGGCAATCCTGCCCCGCCGGTGGCCTCCGGTCCCTCTTTCTGGCATCCCGGACATAGTCCGCGCAGGGTGAGGCCGGCACGTTCGGACAGCGTGAACGAACTGCCCACCATCGCATGTTCCAGCGCAGAGGCCAGTCGGCCCGCGGGCACTTCGATCATCGAGCCGCATCGTGTGCACACGGCGTGGTGGTGCGGATCGGCGGCCAGGCCGTAGGTGGTGACCCCGCCCTCCAGGGTTAACGCATGCAACACATCCTGGTCGACCAGTGTGGTCACCGTGCGGTAGATCGTGGCCAAGTCCGGCGGCTGGTCTTCGGCCGGCATGCACTCGCGCAGCCGCTGGTCGATCTCGGCAACCGACAGATGACCGTGGATCGGCTCGAGCACTGCCAAGACGGCGATTCGGGACGCCATCCGACGCAGGCCGTGAGCACGCAGCAGTTCGCCGATCCGCTCGGTGACGGCGGGATCCAAGGCAGATGGCCTGGCCACTCATCCAGTATCACGCAGCCGGTCACCGAATCGCAGACAATGGCTGGATCGGCAGCACTCGGGCATGATTCGGTGCGACTGTCAGACTCACGTCGTGTCCGGTCTATCGCGGGACGACCCGCTGCACCCGGCTTCGCGGCGATTGCGATCGTCCCGTTCGTCGCGGGGCGACCCGCTGCGCCCGGCTTCGCCGCGCTTGCGATCGCCCCGTTCGATCTGCGATGTGCTGCCAGCCGCGGCCGCGCTGCTGTCAGTTTCCGGGGCGGTCGACGCGCTGGGGGTGACCGGGTGG
>CAVVSN010000007.1:0-85186 GCA_963750885.1 uncultured Actinomycetota bacterium | reverse complement strand
GCTCACCTGACCTACCGCGGCGAGGCCGAGCTGGACACCCGCTTCGCCAATGAGAGCGCAGGGTGACGAAGATCCAGCAGATCTGGCGTCCGGTGGCCGCTACGCGGTGCAGAGCTACCTGCAACACCAGGGCGGCAAGCTGGTGTCGCGGTTCGACGCCGGCAGCTACGTGGTGCTCACCGAGTCGCTGTCCAGTCACGACGTCGGCCGGGGCCGCGGCGGTGTCGAGGCCGCGCTGCGCGGCTGTCCGGTGCCGGCAGTGGTCGGCGGGATCACCTCCGACCGGCTCTACCCGCTGCGCCTGCAGGCCGAACTGGCCGATCTGTTGCCCGGATGCGACGGGCTTCAGGTGGTCGACTCGATCTTCGGGCACGACGGATTTCTGGTGGAGACCGATTCGGTTGGGGAATTGGTGCGACAGACCCTGGATTTGGCCGCGGCGAAGGGTGCGTGTTCGCGGTGACTCAGTCTTCACCGGCCCGCTCATTGTCGTTTGGCTCTGAAGCGGCCGCGTACGAGCGCGGCCGTCCGTCGTATCCGCCGGAGGCGATCGACTGGCTGCTGCCGCCCGGCGCGCGCGACGTGCTGGACCTCGGCGCCGGGACCGGCAAGCTGACCAGCCGGCTGGTGGAACGCGGGCTGGACGTGGTCGCCGTCGACCCGATCGCCGAGATGCTGGAGATGCTGCGCGTCTCGCTGCCGAATACGCCGGCGCTGCTGGGTACGGCGGAAGATATTCCGCTGGCGGACAACAGTGTTGACGCAGTGCTTGTCGCGCAGGCGTGGCATTGGTTCAACCCGGCGCGCGCGATTCCCGAGTTGGCCCGGGTGCTGCGGCCCGGCGGCCGGCTGGGATTGGTGTGGAACACCCGCGACGAGCGATCCGGGTGGGTGCGCGAACTGGGCCGCATCATCGGCCGCGACGGCGACCCGATGCGCGACCACGTCACGCTGCCGGAGCCGTTCACCGACGTGCAGCGACACCAAGTCGAGTGGACGAATTACCTTACGCCGCAAGCATTGATCGACTTGGTCGCATCGCGTAGCTACTGCATCACCTCGCCGACCCAGGTCCGCACCAAGACGCTGGATCAGGTACGCGAGTTGCTGGCCACCCATCCGGCGTTGGCCAACGCGCGGCGGCCTTGCGCTGCCGTACGTCACGGTGTGCGTGCGGGCGACGCTGTCCTGACGTCGGCAATCGCGGCTATGGTTCGTGGTGTGAAACTGACATCGCTCGTCGTCGGTTGTGCGCTGGCGATGAGCGCTGCACCGCTGGCCCATGCTGACGAAAACGACAACGCGTATCTGTTCGGTATGAGAAACGTGGGCATTCCGGACGGTAGCCCCGCGGCCTCACCCGCGTACGGCCGGCAATTGTGCGACCGGCTTCCCCAGTCGGCTTCGATCCGCTGGTGGCAGCAGTGAACCAGGAGAACAGTGCGACCGGCCTGAACATGCATCTGTCCGCGCTTGTCATCGGCGCGGCTGTATCGAACTTCTGCCTCGAAAAAGCCACGTTGCTGCCGACAACCCTGCCGTACTAGGCACTCCTCCGGCTCGTCGTCGTCGTCGTTCTCGGCCGCGTAGCAGTTTTTCGGGGTGGTGGAAGGTGTTGATGCGGGGTTGGCCTCGGTCGAGGTGTGGTGGTGGGATCCATTCGGTTTGGCTGTGGGTGTTTTTGCGGGTGGTCCAGCCTTGTTCGGCGAGTTCGTGGTTGGGGCGGCACGCCAAGGTCAGGTCGTTGACGTCGGTGACCGGGTTGGTGGCGTAGGGGTCGAGTGGTGGACCTCGCACAGGTAGCCGGGGACGGTGCAGCCGGGGAATGTGCAGCCGCGATCTTTGGCGTACAACACAATTCGCTGGGCCGGTGAGGCCAGGCGTTTGGTGTGATAGAGCGCCAGGGCTTTGCCTTTGTCGAAGATCGCCAGGTAGTGGTGGGCGTGGGAGCCCAGCCGGATCACATCCGACATCGGCAGCAGGGTGCCGCCGCCGGTGAGCCCGCGGCCGGCGCCGGCTTCGAGTTCCTGCAGTGTGGTGGTGACGATGATCGACGCCGGCAAACCGTTGTGTTGACCGAGGTCACCGGAGGCCAGCAGCGCGCGGGCGGCGGCGAGTAGCGCGTCGTGGTTGCGTTGGGCGAGGCTGCGGGTGTCGCCCTGGATGGCGGCCTGCGAGGGGGTGCCGCTGATGCAGGGCTCTCGTCGGCGGGGTTGCACATGCCGGGGGCGGCGAGTTTGGCGAAGACGGCGTCGATGGTGGCCCGCGCCTCCGGCGTCAGATATCCGCTGATCGGGCTCATGCCGTCGATGTCTTGGCGGCCGATGCACAGGCCGCGGCGTTTGGCGCGGTCGATGTCGGTGAAGTCGCCGTCGGGGTTGAGGCAGTCGGTGAGCTTGTCGGCCAGCTTGGCCAACTCATCGGGGCGATGCTCACCGGCCAGGCGGGCCAGCTGCGCTTCGGCCTTGGCGCGGGTCTCGATGTCGACGAAGTCCGGCAGCCGATGAAAGAAGCCGCGGATCACCGCGACATGCCCGGCCCCGAGCTCGCCGTTGCGTTGCGCGTGCGCGGTGGCGGGCAGCACCGGCGCCAAGGGTTCACCGTTCAACGCCCGCCGCTCACCCAAATCGGCGGCCTCGTGGACCCGCCGTGACGCCTCGGCGCGGCTGATCCGCAACCGGTTGGCCAACGCCGGGGCCAGCTTGCCACCCAGCTCGGTCGCATCAGCCTGGGCGGCGAGCTGATTGATCAGCGCGTGTTCGACGGCGGGCAGCAGGCGGCGTATCTCCTCGCACCGCTGCAGCAAGCCCAGCCGCTCGGGGGTGGTCAGCACGTCGAACGTCAGATCCACGCGCGCGTTTCATCGCCAGCCTCAGCGCGTCGAACACCTCGACGATCTCTTCACGACTACTAGAACGCATGTTCGAATTATATTGCTGCACACTGACATCACGACACGCAGAAGCGCAATTGTGGATGAAAGTGCAACTGTGGATAACCGCTAGGCCAAGCTCACACCGGCAGCCCGGAGAACATCACCCGACCCGGATCGTACTTCTGCCGAACGGCGCTCAGCTGCGACAGATTCGGGCCGAAGTAGCGCGACACCGGCTGGTTGGCCTCGAGGTAATTCGCATACCCGCCAACCGAATACGGTTGCACGGCCCGGTGCGCCGCGCCGAGCCAGCCGAGCGCACCCGACGGATCGCCGGGTGTTTCGACATACCACTGCACCAACGACGACTGCCGTCGCCACGGGAACGCCGACGACCCCGTGGGCACGTCGGCCAAAGCTCCGTCGAGCGCGTGCATGATGGCCAGCATGCGACCCGCTCCGCGCGGGAACGCGTCGACCGCCGCGGCGATCCCCTGGGCGGCCGCCGGCGTGATCGTCGTGAAAACGTCTGAGCCGCCGACATATCCGAGCGGCGAGGGGTTGAGATTACCGGCGGCCAGGTAGTTCGTCAGGTCCAAGTAGTTGAACGTGTGGCTGTCCGTCCCGGTGGGCTGGAGGCCGACGGCCGCGGTGATGGCGGATGCGACGCTGCCACCCGACCCGGCCGGACAGGTCGCCAGGATGCGGCAGTGCGTGCCCATCGGGTCGACGGTGGCATCCGCCAGCGCCCAGCAGCTTCGGTCGGCGGTGCGCAGCCAGTTCTGCCAACCCACCAGCATCTGGGCGAACGACTGCGCGGGGAAGTTGAGGTTCACCGCGTCGACCTCGGCGGTCGGGAACGTCGCGAAGGTCAGCGAGGTGGTGACGCCGAAGTTGCCGCCACCGCCGCCGCGCAACGCCCAGAACAGGTCGGGCTGCGAATTGGCGGACGCGGTGACCGTCTGGCCGCTGGGCAGCACCACGGTGGCCGACCGCAATGCATCCGACATCAGGCCGGCGTGCCGGGAATGCGCACCGAGTCCGCCGCCCAGGGCGTGACCCGCCGCACCCACCGATGGGCAGGTCCCGGTCGGGATACCGCGACCCGCGGCCGCCAGCACCTGGTGCATCGCATACAGACTCGTCGCGGGTGTCACCGTGACCAGACCGGTAGCGGCGTCGTAATTGACGTCGCCGGGCAGTTGCCGCAGATCGAGCACCATCGTGCCGTTCGCGGTGGACGCCCCCACGTAGGAATGCCCACCGCCGCGCGGAGCGACCTTGAGATTGTTGGCGGCCGCGAACGTCATCGCCTTCTGCACGTCGGCCGGCGATGTCGGGACGACGACCGCCGCCGGCGTCATCCCGTTGTAGTTGGTGTTGAAAACCGCTTTGGCCGAACCGAATTGCGGAGAGTCCGGCTGGATGACCTGCCCGCCGATCGACAGTCCATCCCAGCCCGACGCGATCGGCGCGCCGCCGGCACGCCCCGAGCCGACGAATGCGCCCGCGGCCAACGCCCCTACGGCGCCGCGCAGAAATGTCTGACGCGAGATGTCACCCGTCATGTCCGAATTGTCATGTACGCGAACCCGGGACACGCCGCGATACCGCACGCTCGACCGCGTGTCGCCCCAAACGTGCGCGAACCTTTACCCCGCCGTGTTCTGGACGTGACTGCGATAGACCAAAGTTCGATGCGGACACATCAGACATCCGGGGGTGGGTATGGGTCGCAATTGGATGCCGGCACTGAGCAACCAACCGTTGGCGGTGCGAGCATTGATCGGTATCGGCTGTCTGATCACGGTGGCCACCGCGTTCTCGATACCGGGCGAGGCAGATCCCAGCGACGACAACTTCATCGACGCGCTCAGCCACGCCGGAATCGAGTACGGCGAGCCGGGCAACGCGATGGCTGTCGGTCAGTCCATCTGCCCGATGCTCGCGCCCCTGGCGGCAGCTTCGCCGCCGCCGCATCGGGCGTCGCGCGCCGGGGCATGTCGCCGCAGGCGGCGCGGATGTTCACCACGATCGCGATCCGGACCTACTGCCCGGATGAAATGGCAAACCTGTTGGGCGGCAACCGTTCTGGTCAGCCGCAGATTCCTGGAGTGACGGGAATCCCGGGCGTCTAGCGCGTCCCCAGCGGGTCGATCGTCCAGGCGATGTAGACCATCGCCGCCGCGACCGACGCCATCATGGTGAAGTCAATTGCCTTGCTGCGCACCACCAGTAGCCCGGCACGGTCCTCGGTGAGCGCCAACCGCAGCACCGCGGCCAGGCCGACCGCGATGCCGATCAGCAGTGCGCCGCGGCGCCAGAAGTTGGCCGCCGCCAGGCTGAACGCCACGACGAAGATCAGCACGACCCAGACGATCGGCCATTGCGGTCGGAGTCGGCGCATGCTTACTGCCCTTCGGCCAACTCGACGACGTTGGTCAGCAGGAACGCGCGGGTCAACGGGCCGACGCCGCCGGGATTCGGCGACACCTTCCCGGCCACCTCCCACACATCGGGATGCACGTCGCCGGCGAGTTTGCCGTCCACCCGGCTGACGCCCACGTCGATCACGGCCGCGCCGGGACGCACCATGTCGGCGGTCAGCATGTGCGGCACGCCGACTCCGGCGACGATGATGTCGGCCTGCTTCGTCAGCGCGGGAAGGTCACGAGTTCCGGTGTGGCACAACGTCACCGTCGCATTCTCCGAGCGACGGGTCAGCAGCAGGCCGAGCGGCCGACCGACCGTCACACCGCGGCCGATGACGACGACGTGCGCACCGGCGATCTCGACGTCGAAGCGCCGCAGCAGGTGCACGATGCCGCGCGGGGTGCAGGGCAGCGGCGCCGACTCCATCAAGACGAGCCGGCCCAGGTTCGTCGGGTGCAGTCCGTCGGCGTCCTTGGCCGGATCGACGCGCTCCAACGCCGCGTTCTCGTCCAGGTGCTTCGGCAGCGGCAGCTGGACGATGTAGCCGGTGCATTCGGGGTTGGCGTTGAGTTCGTCGATGGTCTCGTTGAGCTTGGCCTGACTGATGTCGGCGGGCAGGTCGCGGCGCAGCGAGGTGATGCCCACCTTGGCGCAGTCGGCGTGCTTGCCGCGGACGTAGGCCTGCGACCCCGGGTCGTCGCCCACCAGGACGGTGCCCAGCCCGGGCGTCCGCCCGCCGCGGTCAAGGCGGCCACCCGCTCCTTGAGGTCGACGAAGATCTCGTCACGTGTGATTTTGCCGTCCAACGTGATCGCACCCACGTCGTCCAGTTTGGCATGCGTCCGGCGCCGCGATCGCCATGGTGCCGATCGATGGCGACCCGCCGCGTTCGGCTCCGCCGACCTTGCGATCGCCAGTGCCGATTGATGGCGACCCGCCGCGTTCGGCTCCGCCGACCTTGCGATCGCCAGTTAGGCTCCTGCCATGTCCGAAGCCCCGGACGTGCTGGCACCGGCGAAGCTCGGGCCCATCACGCTGCGCAATCGCATCATCAAATCCGCGACCTTCGAGGCCCGCACGCCCGGCGCGCTGGTCAGCGACGACCTGATCGAATACCACCGGTTGCCGGCCGCCGGCGGAGTCGGCATGACCACGGTGGCCTACTGCGCGGTCTCCCAAGGCGGCCGCACCGAAGGCAACGGGATCTGGATGCGCCCGGAAGCCGTGCCCGGTTTCCGGCGGCTCACCGACGCGATCCACGCCGAGGGCGCGGCGGTCTGCGCCCAGATCGGACATGCGGGTCCGGTCGCCAACGCCCGCTCCAACAAGGCCACGGCGCTGGCGCCGGTGCGGTTCTTCAACCCGATCGGCATGCGGTTCGCCAAGAAGGCCAGCCGCCAAGACATCGACGACGTGATCGCCGCGCACGCCAACGCGGCCCGGCTGGCCGTCGACGCCGGATTCGACGCCGTCGAAGTGCATTTGGGCCACAACTATCTGGCGAGCGCGTTTCTGAGCCCGCTGATCAACCGCCGCAGCGACGAGTTCGGCGGCTCGCTGGAGAACCGGGCCAAGGTCGCTCGCGGGATGGTGCTGGCCGTCAAGACGCGCCGTCGGGGATCAGATCGCGGTGACCGCCAAGCTCAACATGTCCGACGGGGTGCGCGGCGGCATCTCGGTCGACGAGGCGATCGCCACCGCCAAGTGGCTGCAGGACGACGGCGCATTGGACGCGATCGAACTCACCGCGGGCAGTTCGCTGGTCAACCCGATGTACCTGTTCCGCGGCGACGCCCCGCTCAAGGAGTTCGCCGGCGCGTTCAAACCGCCGCTGAGCTGGGGCATGCGGATGACCGGCAAGAAGTTCCTCCGCGAATACCCGTACCGCGAGGCCTACCTGCTGCGCGAAGCCAAGCAGTTCCGCGCCGAGCTGACGATGCCGCTGATCCTGCTGGGCGGCATCACCAACCGCGAGACGATGGATCTGGCGATGGCCGAAGGCTTTCAGTTCGTCGCGATGGGCCGGGCGCTGCTGGCCGAGCCCGATTTGATCAACCGGATCGCGCGCGACGGCGCCGCCGTGCGTTCGGCGTGCACGCACTGCAACCGGTGCATGCCGACGATCTACACCCGCACCCGCTGCGTGGTGACCGGCGCGCCCGACCTGCCTGGCGCACTGACCCGTCGCCCGTGTCGCTCGGAAGCGATTGAACGGCAGCCGATACAGTCGGTGCAGTGAGCCAAGCAGCTAATGTTGGGGCGATGAGTCATGCCGCACCGCCCGCGCTGACAGTCCGGTACGACGGAGCACAACGTACTTTCGCCGCAGGTCACGACATCGTGGTTGGCCGCGATCTGCGCGCCGACATGCGCATCACGCATCCGCTGATCTCCCGGGCACACCTGCTGCTGCGCTTCGACCAGGGCCGCTGGCTGGCCATCGACAACGGCTCGCTGAACGGGACCTACGCCAACGGGCGCCGCGTGCCGGTGATCGACCTCCACGACGGCCAGACCATCAACATCGGCAACCCCGACGGGCCGCAACTGAGCTTTCGAGATCGGACGCCACGACGGCATCGCCGGCCGGCCGCCGCAGACGGCGTCGATGCCGATCGCCAGGCCGGGGCCGCCCGCGCGTCCGGGGCCCGCACCGCAGCAACCACCGCGCCCGCCGGCCGGACCAGCGGCCGCCCGGACCTCCCGGCCAAGTCCTGCCAAGGACCGTCGCGCCCGTATCCCGGCGCTCCGCCACCGCAGCAGCCTTACCCGGCACCGCGCCCGCCCGCCTACCCGCCAGGCCCGCAGCACCAGGCCACTGCCGCCCGTCCGGCAGCCGGTGGCCTCGGCTCCCCCGATGAACGTCGCACCGAAGACCCGAGATGGCGCCGCCGGCGATCAGCACGCCGCCCGAATCGGCAACCTGGCCACCAAGATGATCCAGGCGATCCTGCCCGGCTCGTTGACCCCAGACAAGCCACCGGGTTCGGCGACGATCGGGCGCGCCAACGACAACGACATCGTGATCCAGGACGTGCTGGCGTCGCGTCATCACGCGTTCCTGGTCGACTCGCCGCTCGGCACCGAGATCCGGGACGCCCACAGCGTCAACGGCACCTTCGTCAACGGCGTGCGCGTCGGCTCGGCGGTGCTCAACGAGGGCGACGTGGTCACGATCGGCAACATCGACCTGGTCTTCACCGACGGCAACCTGGTCCGCCGCACCGAGGCCGCGACCCGCACCGGTGGCCTCGAGGTCAACAGCGTGCACTTCAGGATCGACGGCAAGGAACTGCTGGACGGGATCTCGCTGACGGCCCGGCCGGGCACGCTGACCGCGATCATCGGCGGCTCCGGTGCGGGCAAGACCACGCTGTCGCGGCTGATCGCCGGATACACCCGGCCCAGTGCGGGCAACGTCACGTTCGAGGGCCACGACATCCACGCCGAGTACGCGACGATGCGCAGCCGGATCGGGATGGTGCCGCAGGACGACGTGGTGCACCGCCAGCTGACGGTGAACCAGGCGCTGGGCTACGCCGCCGAGCTGCGGCTGCCGCCGGACACCAGCAAAGAGGAACGCGCCCAGGTCGTCGCGCAGGTGCTCGAGGAACTCGACCTGACCAAGCACGCCGACACCCGGGTCGACAAGCTGTCGGGCGGTCAGCGCAAGCGCGCATCGGTCGCGCTGGAGCTGCTCACCCAGCCTTCGCTGCTGCTGCTCGACGAGCCGACCTCCGGTCTCGACCCGGCGCTGGACCGTCAGGTGATGCTGATGCTGCGCCAGCTCGCCGACGCCGGCCGTGTGGTGCTGGTGGTCACCCACTCGGTGTCCTACCTGGATGTGTGCGACCAGATCCTGCTGATGGCGCCCGGCGGCAAGATGGCCTTCAACGGGCCGCCCAGCCAGGTGGGTGAAGCGTTGGGCACCACGAACTGGGCGGACATCTTCGCCAATGTCGGCGCCGACCCGGACGAGGCGAACCGCCGCTTCCTGGAACGGGGCGGCAGGCGGCCGGAGTCCAAGGCGCCGGACAAGGAAAGCCCGGCCGATCTCGGCGAACCCGTGCACACCGACCTGCTGCGCCAGCTCTCCACGATCGCGCGTCGCCAGGTTCGCCTGGTCATCTCCGACCGCGGCTACTCGGTGTTCTTGGCGGTGCTGCCGTTCCTCATCGGCGCGCTGTCGCTGACCGTGAAAGGCCCGAAACCTGGTCTGGGGCCGGCCGATCCGCTGGGCCTGGCACCCACCCAGCCGCAGTACATCATGGTGCTGCTCAATATCGGGGCCGTGTTCATGGGCACGGCGCTGACCATCCGCGACCTGATCGGCGAGCGCCCGATCTTCCGGCGAGAACAGGCGGTGGGCCTGTCCACCACCGCCTACCTGCTCGCCAAGGTGTTCGTGTTCTGCGTCTTCGCGACGGCCCAGGCGGCGATCGCGACATTCATCGTCCGGCTCGGAAAGGGCGCGCCCACAGCGCATCCGCCGTTCTTCGGTGACTCCACGTTCTCGCTGTTCATCACCGTCGCCGGCACCTGTGTGGCCTCGGCCATCCTCGGCCTGATGATGTCGGCCTTGGCGCAGACCAACGAGCAGATCATGCCGCTGCTGGTGGTGACGATCATGTCGCAGCTGGTGCTCGCCGGCGGAATGATCCCGGTGACCGGCCGAGCGGGACTCAACCAGCTGTCCTGGCTGACCCCCGGACGCTGGGGTTACGCCGCGGGGGCGTCGTCGATCGACTTCCCGACCTGGTGAAGGTCAAGCAGATTCCGACCAACGACCCGATCTGGCAGCACTCGCAGCACATCTTCTTCCTCGACCTGGGCATGCTCGCCGCGCTGTCGCTGTTCTACGGCGGCTATGTGCGGTGGAGTATCCGGCTCAAGCGGTAGTCACCCGTCCAACCGCAATCCGTGGGCCGCGGCGTAGGCGAGCGCCTGCTCGATGTCGATACGCGCCCGTGTCAACGACGCCGTCGTCCACAGCGACGGATCGACGGTGGCGCCGCGCAGATCGGCGTCGTCCAAACGGGTTCCGGTGGTGCGCGCCCCGGACAGGTCAGCCCCGCGCAACACGGTCTTGCGCAGGTCGGCTTCCACCAGGTTGGCCTCGCGCAGGCGGCAGCCACTCAAGTCGATGCCGCGCAGGTCGTTTCCGCCGAGCACGGTCAGTGTGAAGTCCACCTCGTCGAGGGTCAACGGCCGAAGCCGGCACCGGGTGAATACCGAGCCCAGCATGGTGCACTGACGAAATGTGCTGTGCCACAGCGTAGTCAGGTTGAAAGTGCAGTTGCGAAACGCTGAGCCCAGATGCTCGGACTCGGCGAGATTGACGCCGCTGAAATTGCATTCGGTGAACACCACCCGCTCGGTGCGCAGGCGACTGAGATCGTCGTCGCGGAAAGTCACGGCCGACGAATTCGCAATCGGTCCAATCCACTACGCGGTGGGCGACAAGCTCGCCAGCGCGTATTCGCTGACCGCGATCAACGCGTTGGTCGCCGACCTGCGATCGCGGGCGTCGACGTTGATCACCGGGACGTGCGCGGGCAGCGTCAGCGCTTTACGTACCTCGGCGGCGGGATACCTTGGCGAGCCTTCGAACTCGTTGACAGCGATCAGGAACGGCAGGTTGCGATGCTCGAAGAAGTCGACCGCGGCGAAGCAGTCCTGCAAACGCCGGCAGTCCACCAGGATGACCGCGCCGATCGCGCCGCGCACCAGGTCGTCCCACATGAACCAGAATCGGCGCTGACCCGGCGTTCCGAACAGATAGAGCACCAGATCCTCGTCGAGGGTGATCCGGCCGAAGTCCATTGCGACCGTGGTGGTCCGCTTGTTCGGGGTGGCGTCGACCATGTCGATGCCGGCGGAGGCGTCGGTGACCATCGCCTCGGTCCGCAGCGGCATGATCTCCGATACCGCACCCACGAAAGTTGTCTTGCCGGCGCCGAATCCACCGGCGACGACGATCTTGGTGGACGCGGTATCGCGCGGCTTCGGATACGGGGCAGCCCCCGCATCAGAGCGCTCGTAGGCCACGGAGCGTCCTTCCTATCAGTTCGCGGCGTTCATCACGGGTGGAGCGTTCGGTCAACGTCCGATTAACTCGAAGGTAGCCCGAAGTCACCAGATCGCCGACCAACACGCGCGTGACACCGAGCGGCAAATCCAGCCGAGCCGATATTTCGGCCACCGATGGGCTCTTGACGCACAGTTGCACAATTCTGCCCCGCACATCGTTGGGCGGCCACCGGTGGAACATCGCCGACTGCAACGCCTGCACCGGCGCTTCCAGCGGAATGTCGACGCTGGCCTTGGTTCGGCCGGCCGTCAGCGTGTACGGGCGAACCAGGCTCGCCTCAGGAGGCGGCGGTTCGATTCCTGATCGTTCGCGGTTGTCCATGGCGACTCACGAGGGCGATGGAGCACGTCGGGACGATTGCACGACGTTGCCCACCCGTTCGACGAGAACGGCCATCTCGTATCCGATCTGCCCGATGTCGCACGACGTCGAGGCCAGTGTCGCCAGGTGGGATCCGTCGCCGACCTGCATCAGCAGCAGGTAGCCGTTCTGCATCTCCACCACCGACTGCAAGACCTGGCCACCGTCGAACAGCTGCGCGGCGCCGTTGGCCAAGCTGGCCAGACCTGACGACACCGCGGCGAGCTGGTCGGCCCGCTCCTTCGGCAGGCGCTCGCTGGCCGCGATCAGCAGCCCGTCGACGGAGACCAGAATCGCGTGCGACACCCCGCCGACTTCGCGGGCGAAGTTCGACACCAGCCAGTCCAGCGAATTGTCGGAGCTGTCGGCTGGGTGGAAGCCAGAGGTCATTCGGATCGGTTCCTAGGTCGTTGTCACGGGCATGCGCGCGTCCTGCGCGGACGCCGCCGAAATGACTGCTGATCGAGGTGCGGACGGCCTCGGGGTCGCGTGCCGGCGCCTGATGCGTGGGGCGGCGCCCCGATCCGCCGTTGGAGGCTGTCCCATTATCGTCATCGCCGGCTCGGTGGTGCGCATTTCCGTTCGGCTCGGCACCGCCCGGCACCAGCCGGGCGCCGGGGCTCGCGTACCGGCAGGCCCTGTTCGGTGTGCGCTTCTACGGGCGTGTTCTCCACCTCGGCGGCGGCTGACCAGCCGCGGTCCCACACCGACTGCCAATCCAGATCCGGGCTGTGGGCCAGCTCGCGCGGGTCGACCAGCCATTCGGAGAGCATCCGCTGGTAGATCAGATCGTCCTCGGGCGGCTCGGTCGACGGCGCGGCAGGTTCGGCGGCCCAGACGTCATCGACCTCGGGCAACTCGGGTTCGGGTTGGGCCACCGGGACCGGCACAGGCGGCTCGGCCTTGGGTCGCTGGCGGCCATCTCTGGCGAATCGGGCCCGCGAGCCGAAGAATGACGACGTGTTCGAAACCGGTTGCGCGGCAGGCTGTTCCGGCGCCGGTTCGGCGGCTTGCCGCTGCGGGTCGGCCGGTGGCTCGTCGCGATCCGGCGGGGCGTCCGGGGCGCCGGTGATGCCACTGCCTCCGGGCCTGCGCCGGGGCAGCAGGCTGATCGAAGACTCGGTCGAATGCGAGCCGTTGCGCTCGTCGGCGTCTTCCACCGGCGCAAGGTCGGCGACGTAGTCGGGCACGGCGACCGGCGGCTCGGGCGGTGCCACGAACGCTGCCGGGGCCGATGCCGTCTCACGCGGCGCCATCGGGCCGGTGCCGCCGCTCGCCAGCACGGTCGACGGCAGGTAGACCTCCGCGGTGCTGCCCGACCGCGCATCCTCGAGCGACGAGGCGCGCAGCCGCACCCGGATAGCGTGCCGGTCGGCCAACCGGCTGACCACGAAAAGGCCCATGTGGCGGGCGCTGTCGGGGGTGACCTCTCCCCCGGCGCGCAGGCGCATGTTGGCGATACGGCGGTCGCCGTCGGTCATGCCCAGCCCGACATCGACGATCTGCAGCAGGACCGCTCCGTCGCTGCGGAACCCCGCCGACACCCGGACCGGCGACGACGGCGGCGAGTAACGCAGCGCGTTGTCGATCAACTCCGCGAGCAGGTGAACGATGTCACCGGAGACCGCGCCGGCAATCGTGCAATCCGGCACCATCGACGTCTCGACACGGCGGTAGTCCTCGACCTCGGAGGTCGCCGCGTGGATGACCGACGACAGCGGCACGGTCGTGCGCTGGTCTCCCCGCGAGCTCTTCGCGCCCGCCAGCACCAGCAGGTTCGCGCCGTTGCGGCGCATCCGGGCGGCCAGGTGGTCGAGCCGGAACAGGCTGTCGAGCCGTTCGGGATCTTCTTCGTTGCGCTCCAGGCGGTCGATGAGCGAGAGCTGCTGATCGACCAGCGAACGGTTGCGTCGCGACATCGTCTCGAACATGTCGTTGACCAATAGCCGCAGCCGGGCTTCGTCGCCGGCCAAAAGCAATGCCTGCGTGTGCAATTCGTCGACCGCGTGCGCGACCTGACCGATTTCCTCGGTGGTGTGCACCGGCAGCGGCTCGGGCGGCGACTCGTCACCGGCCCGCACCCGGGTGATCTCCCGCTCGAGATCCTCGTGCGCCACCTTCAGCGCGCCGTCGCGCAGCACCCGCAGCGGCCGGATCAGCGAGCGCGCGACCAGCAACACGATGACCAGCGCGGCAATGATGGCGGCCAGCACCAGCACGGTGTCGCGGATCGCCGCGTTGCGACGGTCGTGGGCCTGGTCCTCGACGGCCTTGGTCACCTTCGCGGTGATGTCCTTGATGATCTGCGAGGCGATTCCGTCGGTGGTCTGCACCGAGCGCAGCAGCTCGGGGTTGTTGACCAGCTTCTGCGCCGGATCCGACATCACGCCCATCCGGGTCACCATCTGCTGCTGCAGCGTCTTGGCCTCCGGCGAGCCGACGCCGAGCACTTCGGCCATCCCGAACAGGGTCGACGGCTCGGTACCGGCCAAGGTGATCATCGACGTCCGCAGCTCGGGCTCGGGCAGATCTGCGCCGCGGGCGATCAGCGTCTGCTGCATCATCATCTGGCCGCGGGCCCCGACCGCCCGGCTGAGACCCTGCGCCTCGGCGCGGATCTGCTCGTTGTCGACGCGGACCGAACCGTCGATCGCGTTCTCGGCGGTCAACAGGATGGGCGCGTAGGAAGTCACCCGCGGCCGTCAAGCCGAGGGTGTTCGACGCGACGTTGTCCAGCAACGACTGGCCGCCGTCCAGCATGGCGTCGACGCCGGCGCTCACATCGGGCGCGACGTCGGTTCCGCGCAGGCGGGCTTCGAGCTCACTTTTGCGGGCGTCGTAGTTCTTCTTCGCTCCGTCGGCATCGCCACCGGTTGAGCTCGCCAGCAACGCGACGTCGAGCGCCGACATGTATTTGGTGATCGCCGGAACCATCTCGGCCCGGTCGGCCGCTAACCGAAGTCGGTGCGCATCGCTCAACGCACCCGCAATGCGAAATCCCCCGAAAACCATTGCCAGTACCAAAGGCAGCGCGACAATGGCGACGACTTTCCACCGGACCGGCCAATTGCGCAGCGACCACGACGCGGGCCGTTTCGTCGAAGCGGATTCGGCGCCGTTGATCTCGGCGGGCCGACTTTCGTCCGGCGAAGTCGCCCGCGGGACGCGGGCAAACATCGTCACCGGATCAGCGCGGTGTTAGCGTCCGCTCCGCCGAATCGCAGTGTTAGCGCGTCGTTCATGAGACTTCCTGCTAATTGCGCTCACCCCGAGCGACGGGCAAGCGATATACGCCTGGCAATTCAGCGAGTATGCCAGGCTGCGGCTGCAGTGACCACAATTCTTACTGAACAGACAGAGTTCACCGACGCGCTTGCGACCCGGCAGCGTATCGCCGAGCAAATTAGTTAAGCACGCTTACAGACCGCCGCACTGGGCCGGGCCGCTGAAAATCGTCGCCCAGGGCGGGCCTGCGGGCTAGGCCTGTCACCTGCATGCGGTCCGGCGGGAACCGTCGGCGAGTGTAGTCGTGACAGCCACCGTTGTCCCAATCTCCCAGGCACCTGGCCGGGCATCGGCTGGCCCGGACACCAGCACGCCGAATTGACTGCACCCGGCGGATTGCGTGGCGACCTGCGGTCATCCCAGACCAGCCAGAGGCCGCCGGACACCGTCACCGCCGCAGCGCACCCTGCGATTAGTCGGTTCATAAATCGGGATCTTTCTCGCGCACGGCTGTCGGCGCATCGGGCAAATGCCCCATTTCCGGTTACGGTGTGTTGTGTTCAGGCTGCTGTTTTACTCGCCGCGAATCGCGCCCAATACGGGTAATGCAATCCGAACCGCGGCGGCCACCGGAGCAGAACTGCATCTCGTCGAGCCGTTGGGTTTCGACCTCTCCGAGCCCAAGCTGCGTCGGGCCGGCCTGGACTACCACGACCTCGCCTCGGTGACCGTCCATCCGTCGCTGGATGACGCATGGACGGCGCTCGCGCCGCAGCGGGTGTTCGCGTTCACCGCCCACGCGACGCAACTGTTCACCGACGTCAGCTACCAGCCCGGGGATGTGCTGATGTTCGGCCCGGAGCCCACCGGTCTGGACGCGGCGACGCTGGCCGATCCGCACATCACCGGCCGGGTGCGCATCCCGATGCTGGACGGTCGGCGGTCGCTCAATTTGGCCAACGCCGCCGCGGTCGCGGTCTACGAGGCGTGGCGGCAGCAGAGGTTCACCGGCGCCCGCTGACGATGCAGAACGTGAAACGTTCTGAGGAGGAGGCGGGCAATAAAGCCAGCCCGCAGTCAAGCTGATTAGCATCGGTCGGATGGGACTCAACGACCGTCCGTTCGTCCGCTGGGTGAATGCCTTCTTCGTCGAATTGGCCAAGGTGCCGTTGCTGGGCAGTGTGATCCGGCGCAGGCTGGTCGTGATTCGCTACGTCGGACGGCGATCCGGAAAGACGTTCGAGACCCCGGTTTCCTATGCGCGTCGCGGCGACGACGTGACGATCGGCGTGGCTTTCCCCGACAACAAGTCGTGGTGGCGCAACTTCCTCGGCGACGGCGGAACGATCACGCTGGTCGGCCTGGACGGCGCTGACCGGTCCGGCCACGCCGTCGCCACCCGCGACAGCGCGGGCCGCGTCGCGGTCCGGGTGCGCTTCGCCGGGTGATCTACCAGGTGTCCCAGTGCGTGAGCTGCTCGGCCGGCAGCCGCTTGGCCGGCTTGAAATCGGTGCCCTTGGTGTAGGCGATCGGGAAAAGGCCGGCCTGGCTGTACTTCTCGTAGGGAATGCCCAGTATCTCGGCCACCTTCTCCTCGCCGCCGCGGATCAGGTGCAGCGTCGTCCAGCAGGTGCCCAGCCCCCGCGAGCGCAGCGCCAGACAGAAGCTCCAGATCGCCGGGTGCAGCGACGCCCAGAATCCCGCGCCGCCCATCGGCTGCTTGTCTTCGCGGCCTTCGATGCACGGAATCAACAGCACCGGCGCTTCGTGGATGTGCTCGGCCAGGTAGGACGCGGAATCGCGGACCGCGCCCATCCGCTCGCCACGGGTGTCGCCCTCGCCGTATTCCGGTGCCGGCGACTTCAGGTAGCCACGGGCGTTGTCCAGGTAGATCTCGCCGATCGCCTTCTTCTTCTCGTCGTCCTCCACGAAAACCCATTGCCAGCCTTGCGAATTGGAGCCGGTGGGCGCCTGCAACGCCAAATCGAGGCATTCCATCAGCAGGTCGTGGGAGACCGGCTTGTCGAAGTCGAGGCGCTTGCGGACCGAACGGGTGGTGGTGAGGAGTTCGTCGACAGAAAGGTTAAGGGCCATGAGCGCGAGATTACTCATGCCGCGGAGTCACACCGTTCCCGCCCGCACCGTCAGTTGGCGTTCACCGGAAGTCGCGGGACTTCGATCCGATCTTCAGGGTGAGCTTGGCGATCCGCTCGGCCATGACAGTGACTGCGCCACTGGCATTTTGGACCTGACCGCGGATCAGCAGCGCCGACGATGTCTGCGCCACCTTGCGGTGCCGCGCCCACACCCCCGGCGTGCAGAGCACGTTGACCATCCCGGTCTCGTCCTCGAGGTTGACGAACGTCACCCCCTGAGCCGTGCCCGGCCGCTGCCGGTGGGTGACCGCCCCGGCGACCAGCACCCGGTCGCCGTCGGGCACCGACAACAGATCGGCGGCGGGGACCACCCCCATCTCGTCGAGATCCGACCGCAGGAACTGGGTCGGGTAGCTGTCCGGCGAGATGCCGGTGGCCCACACGTCGGCGGCGGCCAGTTCCACCTCGCTCATCCCGGGTAAAGCCGGAACATGCGACGACGAGCCCACTCCCGGCAATCGATCCGGTCGTTGGGTGGCGGCCGCGCCGGCCGCCCACAGCGCCTCGCGCCGCGACATCCCGAAGCAGCGCAGCGCGCCTGCGGTGGCCAACGCTTCGGTCTGCGGCACGGACAGCTGAACCCGAGTCGTCATATCCAGCAGAGAATCGAAGGGGCCGTGCGCTTTTCGTTCCTCGACCAGCTTTTCGGCCAGGTCTTCTCCGATATGACGGACGCCGCCCAGCCCCAGCCGCACCTCGGTGCCGGCGTTCTCCAGCGTGGCATGCACCACGCTGGCGGCCACGCATGGACCGTGCACCGTCACCCCGTGCCTGCGGGCGTCGGCCACCAGCGACTGCGGCGAGTAGAAGCCCATCGGCTGCGCACGCAGCAGCGCCGCGCAGAACGCCGCGGGGTGATGCAGCTTGAACCACGACGAGTAGAAGACCAGCGACGCGAAGCTCAGCGAATGACTCTCCGGGAAACCGAAATTGGCGAAGGCTTCCAGCTTTTCGTAGACCCGGTCGATCACCTCGTCGGCAGCGCCGTGCAGGCTCCGCATGCCGTCGAAGAACCGGCCGCGCAGCCGCTGCATGCGTTCGGTCGACCGCTTGGATCCCATGGCACGGCGCAGTTGATCGGCCTCGGCTCCGGTGAAACCGGCGCAGTCCACCGCGAGCTGCATCAGCTGTTCCTGAAACAGCGGCACTCCCAACGTCTTCCGCAATGCCGGCTCCATCGACGGGTGGTCGTAGACGACCGGGTCGAGGCCGTTGCGCCGCCGGATGTACGGGTGGACCGATCCGCCCTGGATGGGCCCGGGGCGGATCAACGCCACCTCGACCACCAGGTCGTAGAACACCCGAGGCTTGAGCCGCGGCAGGGTCGCCATCTGCGCGCGGGACTCCACCTGGAACACCCCGACGGAATCTGCGCGCTGCAACATCTCGTACACCGCCGGTTCGGACAGGTCCAGCGCGGCCAGGTCGACCTCGATGCCTTTGTGCTCCCCCACCAGGTCGATGGCGTAATGCAGCGCCGAGAGCATGCCCAGCCCGAGCAGGTCGAATTTCACCAAACCGATTGCCGCGCAATCGTCTTTGTCCCACTGCAACACGCTGCGGTTCTCCATCCGGGCCCATTCGACCGGGCAGACGTCGGCGATCGGGCGATCGCAGATCACCATGCCGCCGGAATGGATGCCCATGTGCCGGGGCAGGTTCTGGATCTGGTCGGCCAGCTCGATCACCTGCTCGGGAATGCCCTCGATGTCCGACGGACGTCCACTCCAGTGGCTGATCTGCTTGCTCCACGCGTCCTGCTGCCCTTGCGAGAACCCCAGGGCACGGGCCATGTCGCGCACCGCGATACGGCTGCGGTAGGTGATCACGTTGGCGACCTGGGCGGCGTAGTCGCGGCCGTACTTGTCGTAGACGTACTGGATGACGTTTTCGCGCAGATCCGACTCGATGTCGATGTCGATGTCGGGCGGCCCGTCGCGGACCGGCGACAGGAAGCGCTCGAACAGCAACTCGTTGGCCACCGGGTCGACCGCGGTGACGCCGAGCGCGTAGCAGACTGCCGAGTTGGCCGCCGATCCCCTGCCCTGGCACAGGATGTTGTTCTCCCGGCAGAACCGGGTGATGTCGTAGACCACCAGGAAGTATCCCGGAAACTTCAGTTGCGCAATGATTTCCAGCTCACGCTCGATCTGGGCATACGCTCGGCGCGCCTGAGACCGCCGGCCGTAGCGGCGCTGAGCTCCGGCCATCGTCAGCTCCCGCAGCCAGCTGTCTTCGGTGTGCCCGGGCGGCACGTCGAACGGCGGCAACTGCGGGGCGATCAGCGCCAGGCCGAAGGCGCACTGCTCGCCGAGTTCGGCAGCGGCCGTCACCGCGTCGGGGTGCTGCGCGAACAGCCGCGCCATCTCCTCGCCGGAGCGCAGATGCGAACCGCCCAGCGGGGCAAGCCAGCCGGCCGCCTCGTCCAGCGACTGCCTGGCACGTATCGCGCCCATCGCCATCGCCAGCTGCCGCCGCGACGGCGCAGCGAAGTGCGCGCCGGTGGTCGCCACGCTGCTGAGCCCGAATCGCTGTGCCAACAAGGCCATTTCGGCATTGATGTCGTCATCGACCGGGCAGCCGTGGTGGGTCAGCTCAACGCTGACCCGATCGGAGCCGAACCGGTCCACCAGATCGGCCAACGCCGCCGAGGCCGCATCCGGTCCGCCAGTGGCCAGCGCGGAGCGGACGTGGCCTTTGCGGCAACCGGTCAAAATGTGCCAGTGGCCGCCCGCCGCCTCGGTGAGCGCGTCGAAGTCGAAACGCAGCTTGCCTTTCTCACCGCCGGCCAGATGCGCCACCGCCAGCTGCCGCGACAGCCGGCGGTAACCTTCCGGCCCGCGGGCCAACACCAGCAGATGCGGGCCCGCCGGATCGGGATCGTCGGTCCTGGCGCCGGATCCCAACGACAGCTCGGCGCCGAACACCGTCCGCATGTCCAGTTCCACGGCCGCTTCGGCGAACCGCACCGCACCATAGAGTCCGTTGTGGTCGGTCAGCGCGATGGCCCGCAGGCCCAGCCGCACCGCCTCTTCGACCAACTCCTCCGGCGCGCTGGCCCCGTCGAGAAAGCTGTACGCCGAATGCGCGTGCAGCTCGGCGTACGGGACGGACGAGCGAACCGGCCGGTCTTCGTCCGGCGGCTGGTAGGCGATCCGTTTGCGCGACCAGGGCGCCTCATCCGCCGGAGTCCACACGGTTGGCGTGCCGGAGCGGCGCGGTTTGCCGGAGAGCACCCGCTCCATCTCCGACCAGCCCGGCGGCCCGTTGCTCCACCCCATCGACCCAGTGTATCGAATATATGTTCGAATAAGAGCGTGTCTCGCGGCGACGGCATTAAGTATTCATTAAACGGTCGGCGTTAAATTCTGCTCCTACGACGACGAAAGGTGGCCGCGATGAACATCACCCATAACCTGAAGAATCTCATTACCGGGGCGCTGGTGTCGGGGACTCTCGCGGTGGCCGGTTTGGGGCTGGCCGAAGGCACCGCCAACGCCAGCGAGTTTCGCTGGTGTCCAGGAGATCCTCCGCCGCTGGGTATCACGAATCGACGCGGCTGGCCACGGGGGGAACCGGGTTCCCATCTACCCGGCTTGGGACACGTCCGTCTGCCACGACTACATGCTCACGGGCGACCACGTCAAGGAAGGAAAAGCTTGCATCCTGCCGCAGTTTCAATGGTTTCAGTGCCCGCCCGGCACGACCCCGATGCCGAACATGCCGCTCATCCCGAACAAGGGCGAGTGAGTAAGTCGGTCGATACGAGCCGCCGTTGCGCAATGCCTAGGACAGACCGTTTCGGCATCGTCCTCGACACCGCTCAACCCGGAGTGACCAAATCGCGCCTACGATCCCTATATGAGAAGGACTTTCGTCGCGACATTCGCGGTCGGGTTGCTCGTCGCACTGTTCGGTCTGATCTGGGCGCTCCAGGGATTCGGAGTGCTTGGCGGCAGCCAGATGAGCAACACCACAACCTGGTCCATCACTGGTCCGATCACGGCGCTGATCGGGATCGTGGTCGCAGTTGTCAGCTGGCGGAAACTTTCGTCGAAATAGCTGCTCACGTCATTCGACTGAAATATTCTGAACCAGAACACTGTTGCGTAGGCCGAAATAACTCTCAGAGAATCTCAGGCCGATGAGAGAAACGCAGGCGTTGCTGGCCACGCGACTAACATCTGCGGCGCGATTCCAACTGCGTTGCCACACAACCGACTCCAGTTGTTTACACGAATTAATATTGCCGCCACCTCTGACCAGCGGTCACCGCCGATACTCGAACGCAATCCAAGAGAATGAACGGCGGTGATGAGCTCGTGGAGCAACTCAATACGCTCGATGCAGGCTTCCTCATGGCCGAGGATTCGGACCGCAACGTCAGTTTGGCGATCGGCGGAATCGCCATCATCGACGGCGCGGCGCCCAACTACGAAAAATTCAAAGCTGTTCTGGCAGAGCGGATTAAATCGATTCCTCGCTGCACGCAGATGCTGCGCACCCAGCCTTTCGATGTCGGTGCGCCGCAGTGGGTCGACGATCCGGCATTCGACATCAGCCGCCATGTGCGGCGGATAGCAGTTCCGCGGCCAGGTGATGACACCGAACTGTTCCGGGTTGTCGCCGACGTGCTGGAGCGCCGACTGGACCGCGATCGCCCGCTGTGGGAGTGCTGGGTCATCGAAGGCCTGAAGGGCAATCGGTGGGCGATCCTGATGAAGGTCCACCACTGCATGGCCGACGGGATCTCGGCGATTCGCATCCTCACCCGACTGTGCGACGAGATCGACGGCGACGTATTCGCACGGCCCGTCGCGAAGCGGACCAGGCCGGCGCCCGCACCTGACGCCGGTACCCGAGCACACGCCGCGCACCAACCCGCTGAGCGACCTCTGGCGAACCGCCACCGGCAATCACCGACACGGTGACCCGAACGGTCGGCGGCGCGACCGAGATCGCCGCCGGTCTGATGCGCCCGACCGCCGGATCGTCGCTGGTCGGACCCGTCACGTCGATGCGGCGCTATCGTGCGGTCCGCGTCCCACTCGCCGACGTCGAGCAGGTCTGCCGCAAGTTCGACGTGACCATCAACGACGTCGCGCTGGCCGCGATCACCGAAGGCTATCGATCCGTTCTGCTGCACCGCGGCGAGAAACCCCGGCCGGATTCGCTGCGCACCCTGGTGCCGGTGTCGGTGCGCTCGCCCGACTCCGCGGACAAGCCGGGCAACCGAATTTCGATCATGCTGCCCTACCTTCCCGTCGAGGAGGACGACCCGATCCAGCAGTTGCGCACCGTGCACAGCCGGCTGACCCGGACCAAGCAGGGCGGGCAGCGCCAGGCCGGCAACATGGCGGTGTCGATGACCGGTTATGTCCCATTCATGTTGTCCTCGTGGCTGATTCGATTGCTCACCCGCCTGCCGCAACGCGGCATCGTGACGCTGGCAACCAATGTCCCGGGCCCACACCGTCGGCTGGAGATGATGGGCCACACCGTCAGTCGCCTGCTGCCCATTCCGCCGATCGCCCTGCAGCTGCGCACCGGCGTCGCGGTGCTGAGCTACGCCGACGATCTGGTGTTCGGTATCACCGCCGACTACGACGCCGGAGCCGACATCGACGAACTGGCCGACGGCATCAAGATCGGCGTGGCCCGCCTGGACATGCTCAGCCAGGACTCGATCCTGCTGTTCGACAGGAAATCGGTCTGACCGCTCACCGACTAACCTGACTACCGGCGCCGCGACGGCGGGCCGGGAAGGCGGGGCGGCGAATGTCGGTCATCATCGACCCGCGCCGCCTGGACGCCGTGCTGTTCGACCTCGACGAGCGAGCCCGACACCACGTTCGCGACGCAACTGCGCGACGCCGGCGTGCGCGTCGATCGATCCGATGCCGCCGCGTTGGTCGAGACGGCCGACCGCGCTGGCGGTGCGGCCGGGCCGCTGCGCCGTCGTCACCTCGACCGAACAGGGCGTGACGGACGCGCGGGCCGGCGGATTCGCACTGGTGGTCGCGATCGACCCGGCCGGGACGCTGCGCAGCCGCGGCGCCGACGCCGTGGTCGCGGATGTGAACGACATCGACGTCCGCGCCGGGGATCGCCGGATGTCCGAACTGCCCGACGGCTTGCAGGCGCTGGACCTGACGCCCGAACGACAGCCCGCGGTGTTCTTCGATTTCGACGGAACGCTGTCCGAGATCGTCAACGACCCCGACTCCGCACGGCTGGCCGACGGCGCGGCCGACGCGCTGACATCGCTGAGCGCTCAGTGTCCCGGTGGCGATCCTGAGCGGTCGCGACCTGGCCGACGTGCGGCAGCGGATCGGCCTGCCCGGCCTCTGGTACGCGGGCAGTCATGGCTTCGAGCTGACCGGACCCGACGGCAAGCACCACCAGAACGCTGAGGCGGCCGCAAGCATCCCGGTGTTGGCGGAGGCGGCGGCCGCGCTGGCCGACCAGCTCGGCGACATTCCGGGTGTCGTCGTGGAGCACAAGCGATTCGGTGTGGCCGTGCATTACCGCAATGCCGCGCGTGACCGCGTCGGCGAGGTGGCCGCGGCGGTGCGAAGCGCCGGGCAGCGAACCGCCCTTCGCGTGACGACCGGCCGTGAAGTCATCGAGCTACGCCCAGATGTCGACTGGGACAAGGGAAAAACGTTGCGCTGGGTGCTCGACTACATCCGCGACAACGAAGGAGTCGGCTCGCTGCTGCCGATCTACCTCGGCGACGACATCACCGACGAGGATGCCTTTGACGCGGTGGCCGACGACGGCATCGCGATCCTGGTGCGCCACAGCGACGACGGGGACCGCGCCACCGCCGCTCGCTACGCGCTGGACGACCCCGACCGGGTGCGGGAATTCACCGAGCGGCTCGCACGCCGGCTCGCGGACTGATCACAGGACCGCTTGCGACTGAATGGTTTTGGCGGCCAGCTTGCCGTCCTCGCCGCGGATCTCCGTTTCGACCACGATGACGCGCCTGCCGACGTGCAGCGGGCGGCTGTGCGCCTTGACCGTGCCGGAGCGGGTGGCGGCAAAGAAATTGGTCTTGGATTCGATGGTCGTCGTGCCGCCGGCGCCCTCGGGGAGATTCAGGAATGCGCACACCGCGCCGGACGTGTCCGCCAGCGCCATGACGATTCCGCCGTGCAGCACGTCGCCGCCGGTCGTCAGGCTAGGCGCCCAATCCAGGCTCAGCACAACCTCTTCGGGGCCGGCCGTGTCCGCGGTGATGCCCAGCGTCACGGCCAGCGGGACCAGCCCGTGGATCATTTCCGTTGCGGCAGTGTCGGTCATCGGCTCACTTTCCCAGTGCCTGCAGCGCCTCTGCGGTGTCCGCGTCGGCGGGATAGAACGACTCGATCGCCACTTCGGCGACGGTGACATCCAGCGGCGCGCCGACGACCGCGGTCATGGAAAAGAACGCCAACTCTTTTCCGTTGTGCCGCAACCGCAATGGAACCGCGACGTCGGTGGGCTCGGGACGCTCGGCCTCGCCGCCCGGGTAGCCCGACAATTCGGACAGCAACTCGGTCAGCCGCGGGTCGCGCGTGGCCCGGACTTGACGATGCAGCCGCTCGAGGACATGCGCGCGCCACTCCGGCAGATTGACGATCCGGGACGCCATGCCGTCCGGGTGCAGGGAGACGCGCAGCGCGTTGACCGGCGGCGTCAGCAGTGCGGGGTCGCATCCGTCGATGAGCACCGCGACGGCGGCGTTGCCGTCGAGCATGTCCCACCATCGGTTGATCACCAGCGCCGGGTACGGCTCGTGGCCGGTGAGGATCTGACGCAGCGCGGCGCGCAGCCTGGTCAACTCCGGCTCGTCGAGCGAATGTTCGGGATAGGCGGGCGCGTATCCGCCGGCCAGCAGCAGCGCGTTGCGCTCGCGCAGCGGCACGTCGAGTTGTTCGCTGAGCCGCAGGATCATTCCCGGGGTCGGCTGCGAGCGTCCGGTCTCCACGAAGCTCAGATGCCGAGCCGAGATCTCGGCCTGAATCGACAAGTCGAGCTGGCTGATCCGGCGCCGCTCGCGCCACTCGCGCAGCAGCTGGCCGACTGCCGGGGTTGCCCGTGAGCTCCGGGTCAGGGTCGTCATCGCCCCGATGCTAGCCGCGACGCATCGGCGCCACGATTACCTGCCAGGTAACGGTCAGTCGCCTTTGTCGCTGTCTTTTTTGGCGTCTTTGTCGTCCGACTTCTTTTTGTCGTCGGACTTCTTGTCGTCCGCCTTCTTGTCGTCGCCGGTGTCCAGTTCGAGCGTCGCCCAATGGCTCGGGGAGACGAAGACCGTCCAGTCCCCCTCGTCGCGGCCCAGCTTGACGACCCCGCTGTCGACTTCCCACTTGGTGCTGTCGTCGTAGTCCGTCGATTGCCCGTCGCTATAGGTGAGTTTGAATGCCATGCCCGGGACTGCCACGTTGGCGGCCCGGTTAAACCTCGGTGTACTCCACCGCGCCGTCCTCGAGCACCAGCCGCGCCTCGATACCGTCCTCGGAGCCGGAGGCTCCAGAAGCAGCGTGCGGAACACCGCCTTGCCGGGCTCGGTGCGCCAGATCAGCGTGGTCAGCGTCTCGCCGGGAAAAACCGGCTTGGTGAAGCGCGCATCGATAGCCGTGATGGCGTTGGCGTCGCCGTTGCCGAGCTCGGCGATCAGCGCGCGACCGGAGAACCCGTAGGTGCACAGCCCGTGCATGATCGGCTCGGGGAAGCCGGCCAGTTCCTTGGCGAACCAGGGATCGCTGTGCAGCGGATTACGGTCGCCGGAAAGCCGGTAGATCAGCGGCTGATCTTTACGGGTGGGCAGCGCGACGCGGGCATCGGGTTCGCGGTCGGGAATCTCCGGTGCGACCGGGCGCTCGCCCGGCTCTCCCCCGAAACCACCCTCGCCGCGGATCACCAGCGTGGTCAGCGTTTCGGCGAGCAGCGTGCCGGTGTCGGGATCGCTGCCGCGGCCGCGCAACATGATGATCGCGTTCTTGCCTTCGCCCTTGTCCTGGATGTCGGCCACCTCGGTGACCACCGACAGCTTGCCCGCCGGCGGCAGCGGCGCGTGCAGCCGAATTCCTTGCGAACCGTGCAGCAGCATCGCCCAGTTGAACGATCCGACCTTGGCGGCCGCGCCGAACGCCGGGCAGCAGATCACCGCGTAGGTCGGCAGCACTTGCTGGTCGATGTCGTGGCTGTTCTCGGTGGTGAACTTCAGATCTTCCAGCCCGGCGCCTACACCGAGCGCGTAGAGCAATGTGTCGCGGTCGGTCCACTCGAACAGCATTGGTTCGGTGGTCGCACCGACGGCATTCGGGTCGATCGCCATTGGGGTCTCCTCTTCGATCGGGCGGTCATCGATTTTGGCCTCGCCATTCCATCACCCGACCGCTGGTGTGATTTATTCACCCAACCCTGGCAAACGCGCCACGCCGGGGGCCTCGGCAAGGCAGGCTATCGCCATGCGCAATCGCACCCGCACCGTCATCTGGAAGGCCGCTGCTGTACTCGCCGCGGTCATCACCGTCGGCGCCTGCTCGGGATCACCGCAGGTGCGCAGCATCACGCTGACCTTCATCCGGCATGCCGAGTCGCTGAGCAACGCCGAGCACGTCATCAACACCGACATCCCCGGCCCGGGCCTGACCGAGGAAGGCCAGGGCCAAGCCGAACAGCTCGCTCATCAACTGTCGCGCAACAACTTCGACGGCATCTACGCCTCCAACATGGTCCGCACCCAGCAGACCGCCGAGCCACTGGCCCACGCGCTGGGCAAGCACGTCGAAATCCTGCCCGGACTGCGCGAAATCGATGCCGGCCGCTACAACAACTCCACGACGAAGCGCTCCGACCTGACCTATCTGGTCGCGCCGTCGCTGTGGCTGAACGGCGACGTCCAGGACGCCATTCCCGGCTCGATCAGCGGACGGGAATTCAACGACCAGTTCAGCGCGGCGGTCCAGAAGATCTACGACAGCGGTAACAGCAAGCCGGTGGCGTTCGCCCACGCCGAGTCGATCATGTACTGGACATTGATGAACGTGAAGAACCCCAAGGACAGCTTGGCGACCAGCCATCCGCTGCCCAACCTCGGCCGCGTGGTGATCACCGGCAGCCCGGCAGGCGGGCTGGACATTGGTCGACTGGGACGGGATCCGGGACTTCAGCTACTGACGAGGTTCCAGGTCGGCAGTACGGTACTGGACAGTACTGCCTCGATTCCCTCTAGGGTATCCGCTGTGACCCAGACTGCTCGTCCCGGTGCGGAGTGCTCGCCCTGGTCGCCGCGGGAGACCGAGCTGCTCGACGTCACGCTGGAGCTGCTGCAGGAGCACGGCTATGAACGGTTGACGATCGACGCCGTGGCGGCCATGGCACATGCCAGCAAGGCAACCGTGTACCGGCGCTGGCCGTCGAAAGCCGAATTGGTGTTGGCCGCATTCATCGAAGGATGTCGCCAGGTTGCGGTGGCATCCCGGCACCGGCACGCTGCGCGGCGATCTGCTGCAACTGGGAGCGGTGATCTCGCCAGCATGCCCGCGAACAGGCCGGCACCATCCGCGCAGTCACTGGTCGAGGTGTCGCGCCACCCCGCACTCCACGACGCGATGCAGAACCAGTTCCTGGATCAACGCAAAGCGCTGATCCATGAAGTCCTGCACGAGGCGGTCGACCGCGGCGAGATCGACGCCGCCGTGATCAGCGACGAACTCTGGGACCTGCTGCCCGGCTACCTGATCTTCCGGTCCATCATGCCCAACCGGCCGCCCACCGAGCACACCGTGCAAGCTCTTGTCGACGAGGTCATTATTCCTAGCCTTACCCGAAAGGCGACTGGGTGAGCCGCATTTCACGTCTGGTCAGGCGGCGCTGGATGGTTCTGGTCGCCGTCCTGGTGGTAACCCTCGCGGGGTTCGCCGTCGATCGACTGCATGACGCCTTCGGCTCGGCCGGCAACGCCGCGCACGGCGGCGGCGCCTCGAACGAGATCGTTCCGTTCAACCCCAAGGAAGTCGTCTACGAAGTCTTCGGCGCTCCCGGGGCCACCGCGACCATCAACTATCAGGACGTCCATGCCGCGCCGCAACGGGTCGACAACGCCCCGCTGCCATGGTCGTACACGATCACCACCACCGATCCCGCAGTCATCGCCAACGTGGTCGCCCAAGGCAACGGCAACACGCTGGGGTGCCGCATCACCGTCAACGGCGTCGTCAAAGACGAGAGGACCGTCAACGAATTGAGCGCGTACACCTTCTGCCTGGACAAGTCCGGATGAGCAACCACAGCGTCCGCCGGCCACGCGTCCCGCGCATCATCCACCGCATTGCGGTACCGATCCTGCTGTTCTGGGTGGCCTTGGCGGCTCTCCCGAATATCCTTGTGCCGCAACTGGAAGAGGTCGGCCGACTGCACAACGTCGGCCTCAGCTCCCCGGAGGCGCCGTCGTATCAGTCGTTCAAACACATCGGAAAAGTGTTCCACGAGTTCGACACCGACAGTTCGGCGATGATCGTGCTCGAGGGCGACAAGCCGCTCGGCGCCGACGCGCACAAGTATTACGACGCGCTGATCCACAAGTTGGAGCAGGACAAGAAGCACGTCCAGCACATCCAGGATTTCTGGGGCGACAGCCTGACCGCGGCGGGCTCGCAGAGCACCGACGGCAAGGCCGCCTACGTTCAGCTCTTTCTCGCCGGGGCCCAGGGCGAGGCGTTGGCCAACGAGTCCGTCGACGCCATCCGCGCCACCGTCGACCAGATGAAACCACCGCCGGGCGTCAAGGCTTATCTGACCGGCGCGGCCCCTCTGATCGCCGACCAATTCACCGAGGGCAGCAAGGGTTCCAACAAAGTCACCGCGCTGACCATCGCGGTGATCGCGGTGATGTTGTTCTTCGTCTACCGGTCGTTCGCCACCACGGCCCTTGTCCTGGTGACGGTTCTCATCGAGATGGCGGCCGCGCGCGGATTCGTTGCCTTCCTTGGAAGTGTGGGAGTCCTGGGCCTGTCCACCTATGCGACCAATCTGCTTGACGCTGTTGGTCATCGCGGCAGGGACGGACTACGCGATATTTTTCGTCGGCCGCTATCAAGAGGCCCGCTCGGCCGGCGAAGAGCGAGAAGACGCGTACTACAGCATGTACAGCGGTACCGCTCATGTCGTGCTGGGCTCGGGCCTGACGGTCGCCAGCGCGGTGGCGTGCCTCTACTTCACCCGGCTGCCCTATTTCCAGAGTCTTGGGCATACCCGCTGCGATCGGCATCCTCGTCGCGCTGGCGGCCTCGCTCACCCTGGGTCCGGCCATGCTGGTGATCGCCAGCCATTTCGGCCTTTTCGACCCCAAGCGGGTGCTGCAAACTCGCGGCTGGCGCCGAATCGGCACCGCGATCGTCCGGTGGCCCGGGCCAATCCTGGTGGTGTCCATCGGCATTGCCCTCATCGGCCTGTTGGCCCTGCCCGGCTACAAGACCAGTTACGACACCCGCCCCTACATCCCGGGTACCGCCGCCGCCAACGTGGGATACACCGCCGCGGAACGACACTTCCCGCGCTCGCGGCTGGAACCCGAGCTGCTGATGATCGAGTCGGACCATGACTTACGCAATCCCGCCGACATGCTGGTGTTGGACAAGGTGGCCAAAGGCATCTTCCACATTCCCGGGATCGCCCAGGTACAGACCATCACCAGGCCGCTGGGCACCCCGCTGGACCACAGCTCGATCGCCTTCCAGATCAGCCAGCAGAGCGTCGGACAGGTACAGAACCTCAAGTACCAATCGGACCGCGCGCACGATTTGCTTCGACAGTCCCAAGAACTCGACAAGACCATCGGCATCCTGCAGCAGCAATACGCCCTGCAACAGCAACTCGCCGGCGCCACACACGAAGAGACCCAGAAGTTCCACGAAACCCTGGCGATCATCTCCGAAGTGCGGGACAAGCTCGCGAATTTCGACGACTTCTTCCGGCCGCTGCACAGTTACTTCTACTGGGAAAAGCACTGCTACGACATCCCCGCGTGCTTCGCGCTGCGCAACACCTTCGAGGCGATTGACAGCATCGACCAGCTCAGCGAGAAGTTCGAAGACTTGGTGGTCAGCCTGGACAAGCTGGACACGATTCAGCCGCAACTGGTCGGGCTGATACCACCGCAGATCGCCAGCCAGGAAGTCAATCGCGAACTGACGCTGAAGAACTTCGCCACCAACCTCGGAATCAACAAGCAGTCCGAGGTCGCGAACGACAACCCGGCCGCGCTGGGGCAGGCCTTCGACAAGTCGAAGAACGACGACCTGTTCTATCTGCCGCCGGAAGTGTTCGACAACCCCGATTTCAAACGCGGACTCAAGCTGTTCTTGTCGCCGGACGGCAAGGCGGCGCGGATGATCATCATCCACGAAGGCGACCCGGCCGAGCCCGCGGCCATCTCCCGCGTCGAGCCGATCAAGCTCGCCGCACACGAAGCCGTCAAGGGCACTCCCCTGGCGAACTCCAGCTTTTATCTCGGCGGTACCGCCTCGACCTACAAAGACATCGAGGACATGGCGAGTTACGACATCTTGATCGTCGCCGTTGCCTCGCTGAGCCTGATCCTGCTGATCATGATGCTGATCACCCGAAGCCTGGTGGCCGCGATCGTCATCGTCGGCACAGTGGCGTTGTCCCTGGGCGCGTCGTTCGGCCTGTCCGTGCTGCTGTGGCAGTACATGCTGGGCATCGAATTGTATTGGGTGGTACTGCCGTTGGCGGTCATCCTGCTACTGGCAGTCGGATCGGACTACAACCTGCTGCTGATCTCGCGGTTCGAGGAAGAGATTCCCGCCGGACTGAAGACCGGCATCATCCGCGCGATGGCCGGCTCCGGCTCGGTGGTGACCGCCGCTGGTCTGGTGTTCGCGGTGACGATGTGTGGATTCGTGTTCAGCGGTCTGCAGACGCTCGGCCAGATCGGCACCACGATCGGTCTCGGGCTGCTGTTCGACACGCTGATCGTGCGTTCGTTCATGACGCCGTCGATTGCGACCTTGCTCGGCCGGTGGTTCTGGTGGCCGGTACGGGTGCGCCCGCGCCCGGCCAGCTCGATGCTGCAGCCCTACGGGTCGCGTTCCGCCGTTCGTCAGCTCCTGCTGTGGGACGACCCGGAAGAAAACGACGCCGTGGCGCCGTCGCCGCGCTGATTGACACGGCACCGTCGCATTGATCGACACGATCACGTCACACTGCGTTGACGTGCGGCCGCACCGAGCGCACCATGACTTGCATGCGTTATGTCGTTACCGGCGGTACCGGGTTTATTGGGCGCCGTGTGGTGTCCCGTCTGCTAGACGCCAGCCCGGACGCCGAGGTGTGGGTGCTGGTCCGCCGCTCGTCACTGGGCCGCTTCGAGCAGTTGGCCGCAGAGTGGGGAGACCGGGCAAAGCCGCTGGTCGGTGAGCTGACTGAGCCAGCGCTTGGGCTCGGCGACGAGGCGATCGCCGAACTCGGAGACGTCGGCCATGTGGTGCATTGCGCGGCGATCTACGACATCACCGTCGCCGAACCCGAGCAACGCGCCGCCAACGTGGAAGGCACCCAGGCCGTCATCGACCTGGCCCGTCGACTCGACGCGACGCTGCATCACGTGTCGTCGATCGCGGTGGCCGGCGACTTCCGCGGCGAGTACACCGAAGACGACTTCGACATCGGCCAACAGCTCCCGACGCCGTATCACCAGACGAAATTCGAAGCCGAATTGCTGGTGCGCTCCGCGTCGGGGCTGCGATACCGGATCTACCGGCCGGCGGTGGTGGTCGGCGATTCCCGCACCGGCGAAATGGACAAGATCGACGGGCCCTACTACTTCTTCGGCGTGCTGGCCAAGCTGGCCATCCTGCCCCGGCTGACACCGATGATGTTGCCCGACACCGCCCGCACCAACATCGTGCCGGTTGACTACGTCGCCGACGCCCTGGTCGCGCTGATCCAGGCCGACGGTCGTGACGGCCAGACGTTCCACCTCACCTCACCGAAAACCATTGGGCTGCGCGGGATTTACCGTGGAGTCGCGGACGCGGCGGGTTTGCCGCCGCTGCGCGGGTCGCTGCCGCGGTCGGTGGCGGCGCCGGTGCTCAAGGTGCGCGGCCGGCCCAAGGTATGGCGCAACATGGTCGCCACCCAACTGGGCATCCCGGGCGAGGTGCTCGACGTCGTAGACCTTGCTCCCACATTTATTTCCGAGCAGACGCAGAAAGCGTTGCGCGGCACCGGAATCGCGGTGCCTGAGTTCGGCAGCTACGCGCCGGCGCTGTGGCGTTACTGGGCCGAGCATCTCGATCCCGACCGGGCTCGACGCGACGATCCGGAGGGCGCGCTGGTCGGCCGGCAACGTGATCATCACCGGAGCGTCCAGCGGTATCGGCCGGGCGTCCGCGATCGCGGTCGCCGAACGGGGCGGGACGCGTATTCGCGCTGGCCCGCAATGCTGACGCGCTCGACGATCTGGTCACCGAAATTCGCGCGAACGGCGGTCAGGCCTATGCCTTCACCTGCGACATCACCGATTCCGGGTCGGTGGAACACACCGTCAAAGACATCCTGGGCCGCTTCGATCACGTCGACTACCTGGTCAACAACGCGGGCCGGTCGATCCGCCGATCGGTGGTCAACCAAACCGACCGGCTGCACGACTACGAGCGCGTGATGGCGGTCAACTACTTCGGCGCGGTGCGGATGGTGTTGGCGTTGCTGCCGCACTGGCGTGAGCGCCACTTCGGTCACGTCGTCAACGTCTCCAGTGCCGGCGTGCAGGCGCGCAGCCCCAAGTACAGCGCTTACCTGCCCACCAAGGCCGCGCTCGACGCATTCTCCGAAGTGGTTGCTACCGAAACGCTTTCTGATCACGTCACATTCACCAACATCCACATGCCGTTGGTAGCCACCCCGATGATCAAACCGTCCCGGCGGCTCAACCCTGTTCCGCCGATCACCGCCGAACATGCCGCCGCGATGGTGGTTCGTGGGCTGATCGACAAGCCCGTCACGGATCGACACCCCGCTGGGCACCCTGTCCGAGGCCGGCCACTACTTCACCCCCAAGCTGTCGCGGCGGATGCTGCATCAGCTGTATCTCGGCTACCCGGATTCGGCCGCGGCGCGCGGTGAGACGGCGCCGGCGGCGCTGGCTCCGTCTGATTCGAAAGGCGTTGCGGAACAGCAGTCGTCGCGTCAGCCGAAGCGACCGGCCCGTGCCGCGGTAACCCGCGTTCGGGTCCCGGGTCCGGTCAAACGACTCGTGCGCCTGGTTCCCGGCGTGCACTGGTAAAGCGGTCTCGTCATTCCGCTCGGGTTACCCTGAAGACTGTGGGGGACGATCCGGACCTGGACAACACGATCGGCAAAGCCGACGTGGTCCGGCGGGCATTCGACAGCCTCCCCCTATTCATCGTCGCTTTCGCAGGTCCGGAGCACCATTACGTCGCCGCAAATGCGGCAACCCGGACCGCGTTTCCCGCGGTGCGACTGGGAGTTCCGGCGCGAGAACTGTTTCCCGAATTCGAAGATCAGAACCTGATCGAGATCCTCAACCGCGTCTACCGCACCGGCGAGATCCAGCAGGGCCGGGAGTGGCGTTTCCAGTTCGACTTCGACGGATCGGGAACGATGCAGGAGGTCTGCGGCGATATCGTCGTCAGTCCCCGGTGCGGCCCGGACGGAACCATCGAAGGCACTCAGGTGATGCTGACCGATGTGACCGCTCAGGTGCAGGAACGCCGCGCCGCGGAAGCGCGCGAGGCAGAACTGTCCGAGCGGTACGCGCAGGTACGGGATCTCGGAATTCTTGTCCAACGTGCCCTACTTTCGCCGGCGCTGCCGGTGCTGGCGGGCGCCGACATTGCAGCCGAATATCTGGTGGCCACCCAGGACGCCGGCGCCGGCGGTGACTGGTTCGAGGCGGTGCCCGGCGATGACGGAAGCGTCTTCCTGGTCGTCGGCGACGTCGTCGGGCACGGTGTCGAAGCCGCGGCGGTGATGGCCCAGCTACGGACCGCGATCCGGATGGCGCTGTTGGCCGGCAATGACATCCACGAAAGCCTCACGGCGGTTGACCAATTCAGCAAGTTCGTACCCGGATCGAAAGCGGCGACCTTGTGCATCGGCCGCTTGGACGCCGGCACCGGGGCTTTCGAATATTGCACTGCGGGACATCCTCCCCCGCTGTTGATCAGTGGCGGAGTCCCACGGTTTCTCGAGCCGACCGGCGCGGGACCGCTGGGCAGCGGGATCGGCTTCCCCACCCGCACCGAAACCGTGGATGTGGACGATGCGGTACTGCTCTACAGCGACGGCATCATCGAGCGTCCCGGTCGTCCGCTCGCCGCCAGCACCGCCGAATTCGCCGACATCGCATCTCGCGTCCTGGGCGGCTCGGCGTTCCCGATCGAGACGACATCACGTCCCGTCGAGCGGTTGTGCTCGCAGACGCTGGAGTTGATGCTGCGCACTACGGGCTACAACGACGACGTGACTTTGCTTGCCGCGCAGCGGCGTACCCCACCGCCGCCGCTGAAGCTGACCGTCGATGCCGCCGTCCAGGCGGCCCGCGAGGTGCGCGGGCCACTGCGGGCCTGGTTGTCCGACATCGGCGCCGACGAAGTCGACGTCATGATCATCGTGCAGATCCTGTGCGAGTTCGTCGAGAACTCCTTCGAGCACGGGTACCGCTCAGCGACCGCCGGACCGATCGACGTCGAGGCAACGCTGGACGGGCAAGGCATGGTCCATGCCTCGGTGACCGACCGTGGCCAGTGGAAGCCCCCGTCGGCGGACCCCGGCATGCGCGGCCGCGGGCTGATGCTGGCGGACGCACTGGCCACCGAAAGCCGCATTGTCGGCAGCGACAGCGGTACCACCGCGTCGATTACGCACCGGCTGTGCCGGCCCGCGCGCATCGTGATCGACCCGAACGTCGTGCCCGTCACCGAACATCCCGCCGCGCACGAGTTCTCTACCGAGATCGTCGACGATCGCCTGGTGGTCACAGGCGACGTCGACAACGCGACAGCACCGACTCTGGAGACGCAGATCGCGCGCAAAAGCCGCTCCGGCACTTACCCTTTGACCGTTGACCTGTCGTCGGCCACCCACCTGGGTTCTTCCGGGCTGCGGGTCTTGGCCGAAGCGCTGGAACGCGCGCGCCACCATGGCACCGAACTCGCTTTGGTCGCGTCACCGGGAAGTCCGGCTCACCACGTGCTGATGCTGGTCGGGCTGCCGCTCACCACTGAGGCCTTCGCCGACCGGGTCGAATAGCCGCGAGCAGGTATCGTCTCCGCGGTGGCCGCCGCACCAGTTTTCGCCGATGTCGACACCGGCGTCGACGATGCCATTGCGCTGATTTACCTGTTGGCCAGTCCGGACGCCCAACTGGTCGGCATTGCGTCGACGGCCGGAAATGTTGGTGTGGACCACGTCTGCGAAAACAACCTGGGCCTGCTGGACCTGTGCCGTGTCGAGGGCGTGCCGGTGTCGCGAGGCGCCGAGCGTCCGCTGAATTCCGTCGCACCGGCCGACAGCGCAGTCCACGGGTCACGGGGCCTGGGATACGCCGAACTGCCGCCGACCGATCGGCAACTCGACGCCGATGATTCCGCGACGGCGTGGGTGCGTGCCGCCCACGCGCACCCGGGCGAACTGATCGGGCTGGCGACCGGACCGCTGACCAATCTGGCGCTGGCGTTGCGCAAGGAGCCGGCACTGCCGAATCTGTTGCGCCGGTTGGTGATCATGGGCGGCGCGTACGACTACCGCGGCAACACCAATACGGTGGCAGAGTGGAACATCGCCTTCGACCCGGAAGCGGCAGCCGAAGTCTTCGCCGCCTGGTCGCCGACGCGAAACCGTTGAGCCGCTGAGCCTTCCGATCCTGTGCGGGCTGGATGTGACCCGCAAGATCGCTCTCACGCCCGACATCCTGACCAGGCTGGCAGCAAGCGCAGGCGCGACGACGACGACCGCATTGAGCGTCGACGACGAGCCGGGCACCCGGTCGTCGTCGTCCAATCCGGTGATCCGGGTGATCGAGGATGCGACCCGCTTCTACCTGGAGTCCTACCACCGTCTGGGCCACGGTTACCTGGCGCACTTGCACGATCCGCTGGCCGCGGCCGTCGCGCTGGACCCGCAGCTCGTCGCCACCCGGCAGGCCACCGTGGACGTCGAACTGACCGGCACCCTGACCCGCGGCATGACCGTCACCGACTGGTCGGGACGCTGGGGGCGAAAGCCCAACGCGCTGATCGGCGTTGACGCCGATCCGATCGTGTTCTTCGACCGGTTCGTCGATCGAGTGGGGCCGTTCGCCGCTGGGCTGGCCTGAGCGGCTTCACTCGTAGATTCCCTCCAGATACCACCTCCTCTGCCGGTAACACAGCAGCAGCGCGGTACCGGGGTCGGACGGCCGCTCGCCTTCCAGGAGCACCTGCACACGGGCGGTGCGGCCCGCCCGCGCGGTCCGGATCCCACCACCGTTCGTCGACCGGCCATGGGCCGGCCCACCAGTGCAGCCTGTCGTCGCGGCCGCGGGCGGTCAGCCGGGCCGGGTCGGCGGAGAACAGCCCCCGGCTGGTCACCCGAATCGAATTACCTTGAACATCAAGCAGTTCCACCGGATCGTCGAGTAGCACCGTCGGCGATGGTTCCGGCAGCTGACCGGGCCATGGCCGATTCGGTTCGGCGAGCGGCACCGGCTCGTCGCCCAGCGGCGTCAACGTGATGCGTTCGGCCGGCCCGCGACCGCCGGACAGCATCGGCACCTGCACCGCCTCCGGACCGAGCAGACCCTGCACCCGGACCAGCGCTCGTCGGGCCCGCATCTGGCCCTCTTCACCGAGTCCGCCCCACAGCGGTAACTGCAGCGCCCCCGCCGACACCACCTCCACCGCCTGCAGCCGCAACTGCACCACCGGCGCGGTGGGCCGATCCACGACGATCCGGGTGTTCAACCAGCCGTCCAGCTGCCAGCGCACCCGATCGGCGGTGGCATCCTCGGTCAACGGCTCGGCGCATCGCCAAACCCGGTTCAGCTCTTCACCATTGGCGGTGACGGCATGGACACCCAGTCGGGTGCAGCCCACCCCGGCGGCCAGCAATGTCTGATGCAACGCGCTGGCCAACGAGCGTCCGGCAAACGCCGCGGCGTCGACCCGGTCGATCGGCGGATCGCACTGCAGTACCGCATCGAGCTCGGCCGGCAGCTCGCGCCCGGACGGCCCGCGTTCCGGCTCGCCGCGGGCGAACCGGTGTGCGCTCACCGCGTCGGCGCCGAACCGGGAGGCCACATCCGTGCGCGACAGCGCGGCGAACTGGCCGACGGTTCGAATTCCCATCCGCCACAACAGATCTGCCAGGTCAGCCCGCCCCGGGCCGGACAGGCTGGGCTCGGTGGCGAGTTGCCGAATCGAGAGCGCCGACAGAAACCGCGCGTCATCCCCCGGCGTCACGATGCGGCCCGCGCGGGCGGCGAAGACCGCTGTCGACAGCCGATCGGCGATCCCGACCTGACACTCGGCGCCGGCCGCCGCCACTGCGTCGGTCAGCCGCTCGGCAACCTGCTGCTCGGACCCGAAGAACCGGGCCGCCCCGCGGACCGGCATGACCACCAGGCCGGGGCGCAGCACCTCGGCGCGAGGCACCAGGTCGTCTACCGCCGCGACAATTCCTTCGAAGTAGCGGGCGTCGCGGTCGGGATCGGCGGCGACGACGTGCAGTTGCGGGCAGCGGGCCGACGCCTCGCGCCGCCGCAGCCCTCGCCGCACACCTACCGAACGGGCCGCCGACGAACAGGCGATCACCCGGTTGGCCAGCGTGACCGCGACCGGTGACGTCGCGGGTAGTCCCGCGGCCGCCGCGGCGGCGACCGCGGGCCAGTCCATGCACCACATCGCCAATACCCGGGAGTCCACACTCACCCCGTCCGAGCCTGCCTGATCGCCCGCCCCGCGGCGCACACCTCCAGCCGCACCTTGCTGATCCGCCCGAAACCCGGCTGGTCCGAAGTAGTTTCGTAACCGCAGACCCGAGCCTTCAGTCGTATCGACGCACCCTGCCAGTCGCCGTCGGTGACCAGCAGCGTGCAGCCTTTCTGCTGAGCCCGGGCCACCACGGCCCGGGCCCGGGTCTGTGGCACCGAGCGCCCTCTCAGCGCCAGCACGATCAGGTCCATTCCGTCCATGAGCACCGCGGCGACCTCTACCGGGTCGGTCCCGGGATCCGGGATCACCGCGAGCCGACTCAGATCGGCTCCCATTTCGACCGCGGCCAGCAGGCCGACATCCGGCTGGCCGACGATGGCCGCGTTTCCGCCGGCGGCCGTCACCGCGGCCACCATGCTCAGCGGCAGCGACCGGGCACCTGACAGCACCGCAACCGTTCCCCGTGGCAACGCATCCGGCAACACATCCGTCAGCAACTGCGGAACCGGGAGCCTGGCTTGCGAATCCGGAAGCAGGTCGTCCACCTGGCGTGGCCGCGCCGCGCGAGAGCCGATCTTCCCGGATACCGCCGCCATCTGCCGTCGCAGCTGTTTTAGCTGCTCAGCACGGTTGTGATGCGACTGTTCAGAAGCAAGCATCGCCGTCATCAACTACTCCTGCGGTACGGGTGTGACTGCTGATGTTCGAATGTATGTTCGAATACCGATAGTCAATACCCACCCACCGACAACGTCAAGCGGATGCTTGCCGCAGGCGCCGCGCCAGCTAACTCGCGATCACGGGCCGGAAGCGTTTCAGCTCAGCACCCGCACCGGGACGTTGTTCCAGCCGATGACGTTGGTCATCGCCACCCGCCTGAGCCCTTCCGGCACGATCGCGTAGCGCGGCATGTGATCCAACAACTTGTCCAATGCGAGGGTGCTCTCCATTCGAGCCAGCGCGGCACCCAAACAGCTGTGCGTCCCATACCCCAGCCCCAGGTTCTGTGCCTGGCTGCGGTCCCGGTTGATGTCGAAGGTATCCGCGTCGGTGAACGCCCGCTCGTCCCGGTTGGCCGAACCCAGGCACAGCAGGACCGGATTTCCGGCAGGAATTGTGGTGCCATGCAGCTCAACGTCTTTCATGCTGTAACGCACCAGATACTGTGCGGGCGCCTCCCACCGCAGCAACTCCTCCACCGCGGCGGGAACCCGGCTGCGGTCATCGAGCAACATCTGCCATTGATCTGGATGTTCGGCGAAAGTGACCACGGCATTGCCCACCAATTTGGTCACCGTCTCGGCGCCGGCTCCGCCCAACATCGATGCGAAGGCGGCGATTTCGATGTCGTCGAGCTTCGTCGCCACGCCGCCGCGTTCGACTTCGACGGCGATCAGATCGCTGATCATGTCGTCCTGCGGATCGGCCCGCCGCTCCTGAATGATGTTGTAGTAGATCAGTCCGGTCTCGATACCGGCCTGAACACCTTCCTCGGGCGTTGCGACGTTGCCGTACTCCCGTTCGAGCATCTTGTCCAAGAGAAGCCGGATGTTCTGGCGGAGCTCTGCGGGCACGCCGAGCATCCGGGTGATCACTTCCACCGGAAACAACGCCGAAAAGTCTTGCACGACATCGAACTCGTCGGGATTCGCCGCGGCGAGAAAACGATCGATCTGTTCGACGACCAACTCTCGTTGCCGCTCGACGGCGCGTGGGGTGAACACCTTGTTGACCAGATTGCGCATCCGGCGATGCTCGGGCGGGTCCATCATGATGATCAACGGCGGCACCGGATTACCGGACTGCACCATCTCGAGATCGACTCCGCGTGAGGACGAGAACGTTTCGGAATCTTTGATGGCCGCCACCACATCGGCGTGCCGGGTCAGCGCATAGAAATCGTAATTCTCGCTGTAATAGACCGGCTCCTCGTCGCGCATCCGACGGTAGGTGGCGAAGGGGGCATTGAAGAAGTCGCTGGAAAACGGATCAAACACGACTTTGGAAGTGGTCAACGCGTCCTCCTGGTATTCACATCCGTACGGGACGCCCGATCGGCAGACAAACCGGCTGCCGCACGGATCTCCCGGCCCCCTGCCGCGGGATCAACATCCGGAAATATGTAGTGGCTCAGTGCGACTCGCGCGACTGCACCGGCGAGGGCTCGGGTGCTCAACGCGGAGTCGAAGCCGTCCTCACGGACACACTGCTGCAAGACATCCACCAATTTTTCGGTGATCATCGGCAATGCCCGGGCCATCTGTCCATGCGCGAAGCCCGGATCCAGGTCGAGTTGACGCCCGGGCGGCTGGTCCTCCATGAAAGTCACGACGACATCGACAGCGGCTTCCCATCGCGCGAGGCCGGTGACCCCGTTCATCGCCCGTTCCATTGCCGCGTCGAAACGACGCCGTATCTGCGCCCCAAGCGAATCGATGAGGTCTTCTTTGGAAACGAAGTAGCGATAGATGGTCGGCCGTGATACCCCGGCCAGCGTTGCCACATCAGACAACGACAACTTCCGGGCGCCCACACTCAGCACCAGCCGCCCGGCCGCATCGAGTATCCGATCCGCCAGATCACCGTAATCAGAACGGGATTCGCGTGGCTCAGCAATCGGCACGATGGCAACTCCTAGGTCCCAGCCCGGGAATTCAGGCGGACACCGGATCGAGACGGCCGAGTTCACGCAGCCATGGGATCAGCAGGCGCAGTCCGTCATCGAACGACATCGGGTCGTAACCCAGGCGCTTGGTGGTGAGGTTGTCTTTCGATCTTGGCTTGCGAACGTCTCTGGCCGCGGCCTGCGCGATCGCCATCAAAGTGGGCCCGAACTCGGCGGTCAACGCCTCCGGATCGGAGCGGTAATCGAGATCCTCTACGCGATGGTCGATTCCGGCGATTTCGCAGGCGCGGTTGATACCGGCGGCGGTGGTGATATTCGCCTGTGGCTGTCCGATCAACAGGTAACGCTCACCGGCCACGCCGCGGTCCAAGGCGGCAATCGATCCCTTCGCGACATCCTTGCCGGCCACCCATGTCACCGGGAATGCCAGGTAGCGCTTGATCTTTCCGCGCATGCCGGCCAACAACACCCGGTTGAAACTGGTGCGATGCAGAGCCCGCTGCGCTACCAGGCCGGGACCGTAGATCGCGCCGGGGTGGCAGGTCAGCACGTCCTCGCCTGCGGCCGCACGCTGGTGGGCTTCCAAGAACGCGGCGAGCTTGGTGACGGTATACGGGTCGTCCGGCGGGTCCTCGAGAACGGGGGCTTCTTCGAAGTCGAGGTCGGTGGTCAGGTTGATGAAGGTGGCGGTACTGAGGGCAACGACGCGACGCATGCCATGTTTCTTCGCCGCATCGAGAACGTTGGTGGTGCCGACCATGTTGACGGCCTTGAAGTCCTCGAGGTCCTGACTGGCCCCGCCCAGCAGCGCCGCACAGTGGATGGCCGCCTCGGCCCCCTTGGCTGCGCGAAGCACATCGTCGGCATCACTGATGTCGCCCCTGATCAATTCGACACCGATCCCGCCCAACTCGGTGGCCTCGTCCGGATTGCGGACCAGCGCGCGGACGTGGTCACCGCGCTCGATCAGTTGTTCGCAGACATTGCCGCCGGTCTGGCCGGTGGCGCCGGTGACGAAGATCGTGCTGGCCATGGACGACACCCTTCTTCGACTACATATCTAACAGAGATAGTAAATCTTGTAATCCCTGAAGTGCAAATATATGATCTTCAGTTCATGGCGATCGATCCGGCAAGCATCCTTTTGACCGACCGCGTGGCAGTGGTCACCGGTGGCGGCGCCGGCATCGGCCGCGGCATCGCCGCGGGGTTGACGGCATTCGGCGCCAAGGTGGCGATCTGGGAGCGCGACCCCGAATCGTGTGCGTCGGCCGCCGACGAGATCGGCGCGCTGGGCATCCCCACCGACGTCCGGGACAGCGCCGCGGTCGACGCCGCACTCGCGCAGACGGTCGCCGAACTCGGACCGGTCACCATCCTGGTCAACAACGCCGGCGGAGTCTTCTGGTCAGGGATACTCGATACCACCGAAAACGGTTGGGACGCACTGTACAAATCCAATCTGCGTCACATCTACCTGTGCACCCAGCGGGTGGCCCGCGGCCTCGTCGAGCAGAAGTTGGCCGGCAGCATCATCAGCGTCACCTCGATCGAAGGTGTCCGCGCCGCACCCGGTTACGCGACCTACGCGGCCGCCAAAGCCGGGGTCATCAACTACACCAAGACCGCTGCCCTCGAACTCGCGCCGTATGGCATCCGGGTCAACGCCCTGGCCCCCGACATCACCTTGACCGAAGGCATCAGGAACATCGCACCCCCGGGTTCCGAAGAGCGGTTCGGCCTGACGGTTCCGCTCGGGCGCGCGGGTCATGTCGACGAGATGGCAGGCGCGGCAGTCTTTCTCGCGTCTGAGATGTCCAGCTACATCACCGGGCAGACAATTCACGTCGACGGCGGCACCCAGGCAGCGAGCGGGTGGTACCACCATCCGGAGACCGGCGCCTACGCGCTCGGACCGACAAGCACCTAAGCGCTTCTAGTCCCCGGTGTCCAGCATGACGTGTGCGGACATCCCGCCGTCTATCGCGATCATTTGTCCGGTGATGTAGCGAGACTGCTCCGAAGCCAGGAAAACGACGAGATCGGCGACGTCTTGCGGTTGTCCGAGGTACGGCGTCAGCGTGGCGTGGCCGAGGCGACCGATGATGTCCTCGGACAGATGTGCGCGTACGGCGTCGGTCAGGATCAATCCGGGCACGATGGTGTTCGCCCGCACGCCGCGCTTTCCCTCGCTGGTGGCGACGTACATCGTCAGGGCGTGCACCCCGGACTTCGACACGCCATAGGCCAGGCGGGTCCGGTCCCCCGATAGCGCCGCCCCCGACGACATGTTGACGATCGAACCGCCACCGCTCTTTCGCATTTCGGGCACCGCGTACTTGCACATCAACAGCTGGCTTCCGAGGTTGACTTCCAATGACCGCTGCCACACGTCCAGCTCCATCTCGCTGACCGTGGTATCCCGCGACAGGAAGCTGCTGGTGGTCAGCGCCGCATTGTTGTGCAGGACATCGAGGTGGCCGAACTCCGCCACCGTCGACTGCACGACATGCCTGGCCGTCTGCTCTTCTGCGAGGTCGCCGCCGAGTGCGATCGCCAGCGCCCCCGTTCGCCGAATCTCGTCGACGACCTCGGCGGCCTTCGCCTCGTCGATATCGACGACCGCGACGGCGGCACCCTCGCGCGCCAATTCGTGTGCCGTTGCCGCACCGATTCCGCCGGCACCTCCGGTGACTATCGCGACCTTTCCGGCAAGTCTGGACATCGAGTTCTCCCAAGGCCGGTTCTTATGACGCTAAAGAAAGTTAGCCTGTTTCGATGCCGCGTATTGCGCCAATCCCCATGCCAGAGCTCAGCTCACACTCCCGCGAAATCGTGGAGGCCGGCGTCGCGGCCGGACTCTACGCGACCCCGGTTCCCCTGCAGATCTTCGCGTATCGCAGTGCGCAACTCGCGCAGGTCGACATGGCCAGGACGCACCTGGGAGCCGGCTCGCTGCTGGGCGGCCGAATACTGGAGCTGCTGCGCATCCGCAGCGCCCAGTTAGGCGAGTGCGAGCCGTGCAGTCAATCACGCAAGCACGATTCGATCACCGATGACGACGTCGCGTGCCTGCTCGCGCCGCGGCATGAATCGTTGACGCCGCAAGAGCAACTGGCCGTGGAGTTCCTCGACCTGCTGTCGGGCGATCACCACATGATCGACGACGCGTTCTACCGAAAATTGGGCGAGCATTTCACCGCCGCACAGATCATCGAACTCGGTTTCACCTGCGCTTCAACCATGGGACTGCACCGCTTCCTGCACACCCTCGATATCTACGGCGACTCGATCCCCGTCATCGACTACTCCCCCGACCAGGTCGATTCGGCCGCGCATCACTGAGTAAGGCCGCGATCGCTTCCGGCGCGACCCCGAGACCGCGCAAGCAGAAAGACTGTACGCGCCTGCGGATTTCGGCCGGATCGCGCTGGACGATCCCCCAATGCCGTTCGATGTTGGTCCACACGACGCCGTGGACGGACAGCGCCTCACCGTCGGGATCGATCTCGGCGAATATCCCCAGATCCTTTCCGCGCGTGAGTTGTTCGACAAGTGGACGCAGAATTTCGCGGTAGGCGGGGGCAACGAGTTCGGGCGCGGCGACCATCTGATTCTGCGCCTCGAGCGACATCTGGCGTAGATCGGAGCGGACCTGCTGATTGAAGGCGACGTCCAGCCGTCCGTCGATCCAGGCTGCCACCGCGCGAACCGGGTCGGAGTCCGCCATCCGCTGCTCCAGTCGCACCACCTCGGCGCGGGCCATCTCCAGGAATACCGCCGCAACCAGCTGATCTTTCGACTCGAAGTGCCGGTAGAACGCCCGGGTACCCAGCTGTGTTCTGCTGAGCACCCGGGCCATCGACAGCGCCTGAACTCCTTCGGCCCGAACGACTTCGGCGGCAGCGGCGAGGATCAGCGCATGTATGTGCGGATCGGGTTCGAGCTTTCGGCGCCCGCCGGCGTGGGCGTCGGCCCCGATCATGCTGAAGCATCGAAGGTAGCCATGTATTCGCCGAACGCCTCGTGCACCTTTTCCGTGGTCAACCCGTAATCGGCCAGTTCGTAGGTGTGAGTGCCGTGCTGACCGGGCTTGTGCCCGTCTGCCCACTCCTGCACTCTCGCGCGCGCCGAATCGGTGAACGTGAGACCGAGCTTTTCGTAGCTGTGGGCAATCGTGTTGATCGGGTTGGTTTGCAGATCGGCGAAGGACACGTCCACAAAACGGTCGTCGCCGAATTTCTTGCGGAAGTCCATCGCACGGCCCATGCCCTCGGACCACCACGCCAGTTGCTCGGCCCCAAGCTCTTCAGGATCCCGATGATCGCTGCTCCAGGTCCGGACATAGGCGATGAGACTGCAGACCGATCCAAGGACCTTTGCCGGATCCCGATGGCTCCACAGGAATTTGGCGTTCGGATACGCCTCGACAAACGATTCGAGTGCGAACATGTGCACCGGCGTCCGCAGGTGCCACAGGCTCGGCTTGCAGTGCCACTGCAGCAGTTTCAGCACATCGCGGTGGAAGGTGTAGGTCTCGCGCATGTCACTCTGCAGCAGCCATTCGACGTATCCCGGAACCCGTACCACCCCGTCGAAGTGGAAGGTGCGGAAGCTCATGCCCATCAGGTCCTGGCATTCCGTCGCGGATTCGGCATCGAAACTGTTCATGGTCCGAAATTCGGGAAACATCTGGTCGATCATCGCGATGCCCTCGGCGGCATTGCGCGATCCGCGGATCGGTGTGCTGGGTCGCGGCCTCGGGCGGCGGGGTCGGCGCCTGGGATTCCCAGGTGCGCAACGATCTCAATTGTGGATCGGCAGAGACCAATTGGCCTAGCGCGGTGGTCCCCGTGCGCGGTAGACCCAGGACGACGATCGGGCCGTCGACGACCTCGTCGCCGATCTCGGGATGCTGCTTGTAGGTTTCGATGATCTTCAGCCGCTGGATCAGAGCGTTACTGATGGTCGCGTGCTGCATGACCCGGCCGAGATCGTTGAGTTCGGCTTCGGTGTTCAGCGCGGCGACGGTCCGCTCGAGACCTTCGCGGTAGTAGGCCGAGCCGAAATCGTCGAGGCCAGTGGCGGCGCGGGCACCGTCTTCGAGATCGTCAGCGGAGAAAGTCACCGGTAGAACCTTTCGTAGACGGCGTGGCGCCGGGCTTCGATCACGTGAGAGCGTTCGTCGGGGGTGGTCATGGTGGTGTCCGGCAGGCAACAACGACAGAACCTCGTCGACCTTCACCACGCGCACGCTTGGTACCGGCGCGGTTTCGGTTCGCACACAACGCAATAGCATCGCGCCGTTACTGTGACCCGCGGTGTCCAGCCAGTTCGCCACGCCGGGATCCGTCGCGCAGATGACGGCACGGAAGATCCCGTCGGAATCGATGACCGCCTGATATCCGTTGAGACTGGACTGATGGCGTCCGTAGTGAATCGTCTCCAACCACGGATTGCCCAGCGAGATGCTCCAATAGACGCCCTCGGGCGGCTCGACCTCGAGGATCAGCGCCTCATCCGGCGCTCGAGCTCGAATCTTCCGATGACAGGCCGGTTTTCCGCTGCCGCACCCATGTCACTCATGTCCATCGGCGGTATGAAGCCGTTGGCCGGCGGCATGGCACCGAAGTCGAGGAAGAATTTCAGGTTGTCATAGACGAAGTCGCCCAGCGCATGAAGCTGGCGCGACACCGAGACATCCAATTCGACCGAACGAGCCGCCCGCGCCGCTTCGTCGCCGATGCGCTCGATACGCAATGACGCGGGAACCTCGGTGTCCCAGTCATAGAAGAAGTTTCGCACCGTCAGCGTCGGATGATCGCCGGTCAGCCGCAGCCAGTTACCGCCGTGCTCGTCGGCGGACAAGATCGCTTCGAAGTTCCCGTCGGCGTCGACCTCGAGTTCGTCGACGAGGCAGTTAGCGGTCGCGGCGATTCCGTCCATCGTCTGCAGGCCGACATATCGGGCGGTGCCCCGGCTGCCGAAGATCCGATACGTCTCGCCCGCGCGCAGGCTCGCATTCAGGTACACGCAGTCCGGACATTCCAGCCCCCAGGTGACGATGTCGTCCATGCGGGCCCGGTTGACGGCGAGAACCGGGTCCGGATCCGCCCGCAGCGCCATATCCGTGCCGACCGCCAACAACACCATCAGATGTCGCATCCCTGACCCGTAGTCGAGGCGATTCTTGTTGACCGGAGTGGACCGTACGAGTTCCTCGGCCGCGTTCAGCCGCTCCTGCAGATGCGCCCACGCCCCCGAGAGGTCGGCGGCCTCCCCGTCACCTGCCGACAGCGCTGCCTCCGCGATCGAGTGCGGCAGCCAGGCCATCGTCTGTTTCCAGGCAGGTCGGGCGTTGTCAACGGCTTCTTCGGCCACGTTCGCCCTCCAGCCAGGCCGGCACAGCGCTGAATTGAAAATGATGTTTTCAATTGACTAGTTGGTACCACGCATCCGGTACGGCAGTCAATCAATCGGGCTCTACACCCCGGATCGGGGCGGGGCGTCAGTCGTTTCGCCGACTGAGCAGTTCGGCCCAGTCGCCCGGCACCCGGGCGCGGGGACCGGGGACCGTCTGGTCCGCGGGATGGCATTCCGGTGGGGCGAGTTCGGGACCGTCGTAGTAATCGTTGGTCTCGTAGTTCCAGAACCAGTCCTCGCCCGGTTCGAACGACCGGATGATCGGGTGTCCAGTCTCTCGCCAGTGCTGCGTTGCGTGCCTGGACAGCGAATCGTCGCAGCAACCGACGTGGCCGCAGGCCGCACACCGCCGCAGGTGTACCCACCAGCCACCGCTGGCGTCACACTCACTACAGCCGGTACCAGCGGGCGGCACCGACGGGTCGACTGATTCAGCCATGGCGAACTATTCCCACTCGATGGTGCCGGGCGGCTTGCTGGTGACATCCAGCACCACCCGGTTGACCTCGGCCACCTCGTTGGTGATCCGGGTCGAGATCCGCTCCAGCACTTCATAAGGCACCCGGGTCCAGTCGGCGGTCATGGCATCCTCGCTGGACACCGGTCGCAGCACGATCGGATGCCCGTACGTCCGGCCGTCCCCCTGCACGCCCACCGAGCGGACGTCGGCGAGCAGCACCACCGGGCACTGCCAGATCTGCTGGTCCTGACCGGCCGCGGTCAACTCCTCGCGCGCGATCGAGTCGGCCCGCCGCAGCGTCTCCAGCCGCCCAGCGGTGACCTCTCCGACGATGCGGATCGCCAATCCCGGCCCCGGAAAGGGCTGGCGCGCAACGATTTCCTCGGGCAGACCCAACTCGCGTCCGACGGCCCGCACCTCGTCTTTGAACAACAGCCGCAGTGGCTCGACGAGCTTGAACTTCAGATCGTCGGGCAGGCCACCGACGTTGTGGTGGCTCTTGATGTTCGCGGCACCCGTACCGCCACCGGACTCCACCACGTCGGGATACAGCGTTCCCTGCACCAGGAACTCGGTACTCTTTCCGGTGTCGTTGTCCCCCAGCGCATCTCGCACGGCGCCCTCGAATGCCCGGATGAACTGCCGTCCGATGATCTTGCGCTTGCCTTCGGGGTTGGTGACCCCGGACAGCGCCTCGAGGAACGTTGCTTCGGCGTCGACGGTCACCAGGTTGGCACCGGTGGCGGCGACGAAGTCGCGCTGCACCTGCGCGCGCTCACCGGCGCGCAGCAGCCCGTGGTCGACGAACACACACGTCAGCCGGTCGCCGATGGCGCGTTGCACCAGCGCGGCGGCGACAGCCGAATCCACCCCGCCGGACAGCCCGCAGATCGCGTGGCCGTCGCCGACCTGATTGCGCACCTGCTCGATCAACGCCTCGGCGATGCCGGCCGGCGTCCAATCCGGAGCGATACCGGCGAACTCGTGCAGGAACCGGGTGAGCACCTGCTGTCCGTGCGGGCTGTGCAAGACCTCGGGGTGGTACTGCACGCCGGCCAACCGTCGCGCCCGGTTCTCGAACCCGGCCACCGGGGAGCCCGCGCTGGTGGCCACCACCTCGAAGCCCTCCGGCGCGGACGTGACCGCGTCACCGTGACTCATCCACACCGGCTGGGTGTCTGGCAGGTCCGAATGTAGTTCGCCGCCAACGACGTTCAGTTCGGTTCGGCCGTACTCGCTGGTGCCGGTTCGTGCGACGGTGGCGCCGAGCGCCTGCGCCATCGCCTGGAATCCGTAGCAGATGCCGAAGACCGGCACGCCCAGGTCGAACAATGCCGGGTCGAGTTGCGGTGCGCCGTCGGCGTACACGCTGGCCGGACCGCCGGACAGCACCACCGCCAGTGGATCGCGGGCCTTGATCTCGTCGACCGAGGCGGTATGCGGAATCACCTCCGAGAACACCCGCGCCTCACGCACCCGGCGGGCGATCAACTGGGCGTATTGCGCGCCGAAATCGACGACCAGCACGGGACGGGGCGATGCTGACTCCACCGGCACAGTCTAGAGGCGAGCATCGGCGTGTTCGTCTCCACCGACTCGGGAACGTCCGACTGGCCCGGGGTGTGGGGTTGCCCGTGTCGCGCATCGGTCGTTTTGCCTATCTTTCGACCCAGTTGACGGCGCTGTAGTCATATGTCTACACTTCGTCGCATGCCAGCTGTAGTCAATCGACTACACATCAGGTGAGAGGACATCCCATGGCAATGACCGTGACCCAGTTGGGCAGCCGCATCGGCGCCCGCATCGACGGTGTGCAGCTATCCGGCGATCTCGACGCCGGCACCGTCGCAGACATTCGACAGGCGTTGCTGCGCCACAAGGTGATCTTCTTTCGCGACCAGCACCACCTCGACGACGCCGGGCAGCACGCCTTCGCCGCCCGCATCGGCACGCCCATCGCCCACCCGGCGGTGCAGCAGGAGAACATGCCGATCATCACGCCGATCGACTCCGAGTACGGCAAGGCCAATCGCTGGCACACCGACGTCACGTTCGTCGCGAACTATCCGGCCGCCTCGGTCCTGCGCGCCGTCACGCTGCCCAGCTACGGCGGGTCGACGCTGTGGGCCTCCACCGCTGCGGCGTACCAGGAGCTGCCCGAGTCGCTGCAAACACCTCGCCGAGAATCTCTGGGCGCTGCACAGCAACCGGTACGACTACATCGCCGCGCCCGAGGCGCAGACCGACGGTCAGAAGTCGCATCGAGCCCGGTTCGAGAAGATCGACTTCCGCACCGAACACCCCGTCGTGCGGGTCCACCCCGAGACCGGCGAACGCACCCTGGTGGCCGGCGACTTCGTCCGCGGATTCGTCGGGCTGGACAGCTACGAGTCGCAAACCCTTCTCGAGTTGCTGCAACGTCGAATCACCATGCCCGAGAACACTGTTCGATGGAATTGGACACCCGGCGACGTCGCCATCTGGGACAACCGCGCGACCCAGCACCGCGCCGTCGACGATTACGACGACCAGTACCGGCTCATGCACCGCGTCACCGTGCAAGGCGATGTACCGGTCGACGTGCACGGCCAACGCAGCCGGGTGATCAGCGGCGCCCCCCTGCAGGTGGTGGAACCCGTCGCGAGCTGAGTTGAGCCTCCCCGCCGACCGCCGACCCGCCTGCAAGTTCGGGCGCCGAACAGCAGGGAAACGTTCGGTCGGCCGGAACGGATGGCGAACCGGGTTCGGGCATGGTGAGGTAGTAACGACCCACGGCCGAAATCTTCAAGGCCCAAGTCATCGCGGCCCGGGTAATTCTTGAAGGGGGAGGTCCGTCGTGCTAGGTCTGCCGGAAGCGGTGCACGCCTGCCTGTTCGATCTCGACGGTGTGCTGACCGACACCGCCAGCGTGCATACGAAGGCCTGGAAGGTGATGTTCGACTCCTTCCTCGAGCAACATGCCGAACAGAGCGGCGAGAAGTTCGTCCCGTTCGACGCGGACAAGGACTACCTGAAATACGTCGACGGCAAGAAGCGCGAAGACGGCGTGCGTTCGTTTCTGGCCAGCCGCGGCATCGAGCTGCCCGACGGCGACCCCGACGACGGCGCCGACAAGGACACCATCTACGGGTTGGGTACTCGCAAAAACGATGCCTTCCAAGAGACTTTGCACAAAGACGGCGTCAAGGTGTTCGAGGGTTCGCGCCGCTATCTGGAGAAGGTGACCGCGGCCGGTCTGGCCACCGCGGTGGTGTCGTCAAGTGCGAATACCCGTGAGGTGCTGGAGATCACCGGGTTGGAGAAGTTCATTCAGCAGCGTGTCGACGGCGTGACGCTGCGCGAAGAGCACATCGCCGGCAAGCCGGCGCCGGACTCCTACCTACGCGCCGCCGAACTGCTGAACGTGGAACCCTCCGCAGCGGCGGTCTTCGAGGATGCGCTGTCCGGCGTCGAATCCGGCCGGGCGGGCAACTTCTACGTGGTCGGCGTTGATCGCGTAGGCCACGCCGACGAATTACGCAGCCACGGGGCCGATGTCGTGGTCACCGACCTCGGCGAACTACTTCGAGGAGGCCGATGATGATTCCCGATGACACGCTGCCCGTCGAGCCGTGGCAGATCCGCGAACCCAAGCTGAACCTCGACGTACTGGCCCAGATCGGAGTCGCTGTTCGCACTGTCCAACGGGCACATCGGAATTCGCGGCAACCTCGACGAAGGTGAGCCGCATGGCCTGCCCGGCACCTATCTCAACTCGTTCTACGAAGTGCGGCCGCTGCCCTACGCCGAAGCGGGCTTCGGCTACCCGGAGGCCGGCCAGACCGTCGTCGACGTCACCAACGGCAAGATCCTGCGTCTGCTGGTCGACGACGAACCGTTCGACGTTCGCTACGGCAAGCTGATCAGCCACGAGCGGATTCTCGACCTACGGGCCGGCACGCTGACCCGTGACGCGCACTGGCAGTCCCCGGTCGGCAAGCAGGTCAGGGTGACCTCGACCCGGCTGGTGTCACTGTCCCAGCGCAGCGTCGTCGCGATCGAGTACGTCGTCGAGGCCGTCGACCAATTCGTCCGTGTCACAGTGCAATCCGAGTTGGTCGCCAACGAAGAACAGCCGACGACATCGGGCGATCCGCGCGTCTCCGCCATCCTCGACAACCCGCTGGAGGCCGTCCAGCACGAGGAACACCGAATGCGGCGCGCTGCTGATGCACCGGACCCGCGCCAGTGCGTTGATGATGGCCGCGGCGATGGACCACGAGATCGAGGTCGAAGGCCGCCACGAGGTCAGCAACGACGCGAGCGACGACCTCGCCCGCACCACCGTGATCTGCGGACTGCGGCCGGGCCAGAAGCTGCGCATCGTCAAATACATCGCCTATGGCTGGTCGAGCCAGCGGTCCCGGCCGGCCCTGCGCGACCAGGCTGCCGCCGCCTTGCACAGCGCGCGCTACAGCGGCTGGCAAGGCCTGGTGGACGCCCAACGCAAAATCCTCGACGACTACTGGGACGGCGCCGATGTCGAGGTGGAAGGCGATCCGATCTGTCAGCAGGCGGTCCGGTTCGGACTCTTCCACCTGCTGCAGGCCAGTGCGCGGGCCGAAGGCCGCGGCATCGCCAGCAAGGGCCTGACCGGCACCGGCTACGACGGCCACATCTTCTGGGACACCGACGGATTCGTCCTTCCGGTGCTGACTTACACCTTGCCGCACGCCGCTGCCGACGCATTGCGTTGGCGCGCTTCGACATTGGATCTGGCGAAGGAGCGCGCCGCGCAGCTGGACCTCAAGGGTGCCGCCTACCCCTGGCGGACGATTCGCGGTCAGGAGTGTTCGGCCTACTGGCCGGCCGGAACCGCCGCATGGCACATCAACGCCGACATCGCGATGGCCTTCGAGCGCTATCGGGTTGTCACCGGCGATGAGTCGCTGGAGAAGGAAGTTGGACTCGAGGTGCTCATCGAGACGGCGCGGCTGTGGCATTCGCTCGGCCACCACGACCGCCACGGCGTGTGGCACTTGGACGGGGTCACCGGTCCTGACGAGTACACCGCGATCGTGCGGGACAACGTCTTCACCAACATGATGGCGGCACACAACCTTCGGGTCGCGGCTGACGCGTGCGCCCGGCACTCCGAGCGCGCCCGCGACCTGGGTGTGAGCACCGATGAGACCGCCGCGTGGCGTGACGCCGCGGACGCCGCGCACATTCCGTTCGACGAAGAGCTCGGCGTGCACCCGCAGTCCGAGGGCTTCACCACCTACGCCGAGTGGGACTTCGAGACCAGAAACAAATACCCGCTGCTCCTGCACGAGCCCTACGCGTTGCTGTACTCGGCCCAGGTGGTCAAGCAAACCGACCTGGTGCTCGCCATGTATTGGCAGAGCCACAAATTCAGCGACGAACAGAAGGCGCGCAACGTCGACTACTACGAGCGCCGCACGGTGCGCGACTCGTCGTTGTCGGCCTGCACCCAAGCGGTGATGTGCGCCAACGTCGGGCACGTGGAGCTGGCGCACGACTACACCTACGAGGCGGCGCTGGTCGACCTGCGCGATCTGCACCACAACACCAAGGACGGGCTGCACATGGCGTCGCTGGCCGGCGCCTGGACCGCTCTGGTCGCCGGCTTCGGCGGCCTGCGCGACGACGAGGGGGTCCTGTCCCTCAACCCGTATCTGCCCGACGCGCATCTCACGACTGCGATTTCGGTTGCGCTGGCGCGACTTTCGGCTGACCGTGGACGTCGATCCACGACGAGGTCACCTACACGTTGCGCGACGGGCCCGAGGATCAACACTTGACCATCCTGCACGCCGGAGAGGAACTGGAGCTCAGCACCACCGAACCGACGACGGTCACGATAACCAAGCGCGAGCCGCTGTTGCCCACGCCGCAGCAGCCACCGGGACGCGCTCCGATGCACCGGAACGCCTACCGGTCGGTCAACCAGCTGAGCTGACCGAGCCGGGGCTCTGCTCCTGAGCCACCGCGCTGATCGATTCGATGGGTAGCCAGCGCAGCGCGCCGGGCGCCCAGTCCGGCACCACCGGGTGGGCCGGCGCGATCGGGTCGAGCCGACGGTAAGCCTCACCCTGCTGGGGGCGAATGTCGTTCTCCCCCTTGTTCGGCCACAGCGATGCCGCCCGTTCAGCCTGCGCGGTGATCGACAGTGACGGGTTCACCCCGAGGTTCGCCGAGATCGCGGCGCCGTCCACCACGAACAGCGTCGGGTAGCCGTAGGCCCGGTGGTACGGGTCGATGACGCCGGCCTCGCGGCTGTCGCCGATCGCCGCGCCGCCGAGGAAGTGCGCGGTGAGCGGGATGTTGAACAGCTCGCCCCAGGTTCCGCCGGCGACGCCGTCGATCTTCTCGGCGATGCGACGGGTGGCCTCGTTACCGGCCGGGATCCAACTCGGGTTCGGCACACCGTGGCCCTGCTTGCTGACATAGCGGCGGCGACCCAGCTTGCCGCGTTTGGTGTACGTGGTGATCGAGTTGTCCAAGTTCTGCATCACCAGCGAGATCATCGTGCGCTCGCTCCAGCGCCGCGGGTTGAGCAGACGCAGCGTGCCGCGCGGATCGTCGCCGGCGTTGTTGATCAGCTGCCGCCACCGCGGCACGTCGCTGCCACCGGGGCCGGGGCCGTCGGTCATCAGCGTCTGCAGCAGACCCATCGCGTTGGAGCCTTTGCCGTAGCGGCACGGCTCGATGTGGGTGTCCGACGACGGGTGGATCGACGAGGTGATCGCCACCCCGTGGGTCAGGTCCAGATCGGGGCTGACCTTCAACCGGCCCGCGCCGACGATGGACTCGGAGTTGGTGCGGGTCAGCTCGCCCAGCCGTTCGGAGAGCTCAGGCAGCTTGCCCTTGTCGCGCATCTTGAACAGCAGATGCTGCGTTCCCCAGGTACCCGCGGCCAGCACCACGTGCTTGGCGGTGAAGGTGCGCTTCTTGCGGCGCAGCGCACGGCCGGTGCGCGCGGTGCGGACCTCCCAGATCCCGTCGTCGCGCTGTTCGAAGTTCGGTGACGGTTGTCATCGGAATCACTTCTGCGCCTTTGGATTCCGCGAGGCCGAGGTAGTTCTTCAGCAGCGTGTTCTTGGCCCCGAAGCGGCATCCGGTCATGCAGCTGCCGCATTCCAGGCAGCCGGTGCGGTCCGGGCCCGCGCCGCCGAAGTACGGGTCGGGCACCGTCTGGCCGGGTGTCTTGGTGCCGTCGGGCCCGAAGAACACCCCGACCGGGGTGGGCACGAAGGTGTCGCCGCAGCCCATGTCCTCGGCAACCTCTTTGAGTATGCGGTCGGCGTCGGTGAAGGTCGGGTTGGTGACCACGCCGAGCATTCGCTTGGCCTGCTCGTAGTGCGGCATCAACTCCGATCGCCAGTCGGTGATGTGCGACCACTGCTTGTCGGCGAAGAACGGCTCCGACGGCACGTACAGCGTGTTCGCGTAGTTCAGCGATCCACCGCCGACTCCCGCGCCGGCCAGGATCATCACGTTGCGCAGCAGATGGATGCGCTGGATGCCGTACATGCCGAGTTTGGGGGCCCACAGGAATTTGCGGAGGTTCCACGAGGTCTTGGCCATGTCCTCGTCGGCGAAGCGCCGGCCGGCCTCGAGAACGCCGACGCGGTAGCCCTTCTCCGTCAAGCGCAGCGCGGTGACGCTGCCACCAAAACCCGAACCGATGATCAAGACGTCGTAGTCAGGTTCCACGTCCCCAGTATGTACTTACCGGCCGGTAATGAGCCAGAAAACGAGGTCAAGTGCCCGGCTCCTGCGTCATCGCGCTACGCGCTCGCATCGTCGCCGGACGCTAACTGCCGACGGTCAGGCCGACCTTCTGGAATTCCTTGAGGTCGCAGTAGCCGGACTTGGCCATCGAACGGCGCAGACCGCCGACGAGATTCAGCGAGCCGAACGGATCATCGGACGGGCCGTTGAGGACCTGGTTCAGCGACGAGCCGCTCGCCGGCCGCGATCTGCAGCAGGGCACCGCGGGGCAGCGACGGGTGGGCGGCCGCGGACGGCCAGAACCAGCCCTCGCCCTGCGCCTCGACGGCCTCGGCGAGCGGGGTGCCCAGCACCACCGCGTCGGCGCCGCAGGCGATGGCCTTGGCGAGATCTCCGGAGGTGTGGATGTCCCCGTCGGCCAGCACGTGCACGTAGCGGCCGCCGGTTTCGTCGAGGTATTCGCGGCGGGCCGCGGCGGCGTCGGCGATCGCGGTGGCCATCGGCACGCTGATCCCGAGGACTTCGTCGCTGGTGGTCACTCCGCTGGTCGAGCCGTAACCGACGATGACGCCCGCCGCGCCGGTGCGCATCAGGTGCAGTGCGCTGCGGTGGTCGATCACGCCGCCCGCCACTACCGGGACGTCGAGCTCGGAGATGAAGGTCTTCAGGTTCAGCGGCTCGCCATGGCTGTCGACCCGTTCGGCGGAGACGATGGTGCCCTGGATGACCAGCAGGTCGATGCCGGCCGCCACCAGCACCGGCGTCAGCGCCTGGGCGTTCTGCGGGCTCACCCGGACCGCGGTGGTGACCCCGGCGTCGCGGATGCGGGCCACCGCGGCACCCAGCAGCTCGGGGTCCAGCGGCGCGGAGTGGAACTGTTGGAGCAGCCGCACGGCCGCCGACGGTTCGGGTTCTTTGGCGGCCGCTTCGATGACTTGGGCGACCTTGGCTTCGACGTCCGCGTGGCGGCCGATCAGCCCCTCGCCGTTGAGCACGGCCAGGCCGCCGAGCCGACCGAGTTCGATCGCGAACTCCGGCGACACCAGCGCGTCGGTCGGATGCGCCACGATGGGGATCTCGAACCGGTAGGCGTCGAGCTGCCAGGCCGTCGTGACGTCCTGCGACGAGCGGGTACGTCGCGACGGCACGATATTGATTTCACCGAGTTCGTAAGTGCGCCGGGCTGTTCGGCCCATGCCGATCTCGACCATGTCACGCATGAGCGGTCCTTCGATCAGTTCACCGAGCGTAGTAGTTGGGCGCTTCGGCGGTCATCGTGATGTCGTGCGGATGGCTTTCCTTCAAGCCCGCCGCGGTGATGCGGACGAACTGCGCCCGCTGCAGTGCCTCGATGGTCTCGGCACCGGTGTAGCCCATCGCGGCGCGCAGTCCGCCGGTCAGCTGGTGGATCACCGACGACAGCGGACCGCGGAACGGCACCCGGCCTTCGATGCCTTCGGGCACCAGCTTGTCCTCGGAGAGCGCGTCGTCCTGGAAGTAGCGGTCCTTCGAGTACGACTTCCAAGCCCCGCCGCCCACGTCCTTGCATGGCGCCCAGCGAGCCCATGCCGCGGTAGCTCTTGTACTGCTTGCCGTTGACGAAGATCAGGTCGCCGGGCGCTTCGCCGGTACCGGCCAGCAGCGATCCCAGCATGGTGGTGGACGCGCCCGCCGCCAGCGCCTTGGCGATGTCGCCGGAGTACTGCAGGCCGCCGTCGGCGATCACCGGCACTCCGGCCGGGCGGCACACCGCGACCGCCTCGAGGATCGCGGTGATCTGCGGCGCGCCGACACCGGCGACCACGCGGGTGGTGCAGATCGACCCGGGACCGACGCCGACTTTGACCGCGTCCGCGCCGGCCTCGACCAGCGCGGCGGCCGCCGACCGGGTCGCGACGTTGCCGCCGACGATCTCGACCCGATCGCCGACTTCACCCTTGAGTTGGCGGACCATGTCGAGCACCAGCCGGTTGTGCGCGTGCGCGGTGTCGACCACCAGGATGTCGGCGCCCGCGTCGGCCAGCGTCATCGCGCGCACCCAGGCGTCGTCACCGACACCGACGGCGGCGGCGACCAGCAACCGGCCGTCGCTGTCCTTGGTCGCCAGCGGATGCTGCTCGGTCTTGACGAAGTCTTTGACGGTGATCAGCCCGGTCAGCCGGCCGTGTCCGTCGACGATCGGCAACTTCTCGATCTTGTGCCGGCGCAGCAGGCCCAGCGCCGCGTCCGCGCTGACGCCCTCCTGGGCGGTGATCAGCGGGGCCTTGGTCATCACCTCGGCGACGTGCTTGGACTGGTCGACCTCGAACCGCATGTCGCGGTTGGTGATGATGCCGACCAGTTGGCCCGCGTCGTCGATGACCGGCAGCCCGGAGATCCGGAACCGGGCGCACATCGCGTCCACCTCGGCCAGCGTGTGGTCCGGTTTGCAGGTGACCGGATCGGTGACCATGCCGGCTTCCGAGCGCTTCACGGTTTCGACCTGTCCGGCCTGCTCGGAGATCGGCAGATTGCGGTGCAGGACCCCGAGACCGCCGGCACGGGCCATCGCGATCGCCATCCGTGACTCGGTCACGGTGTCCATCGCGGAGCTGACCAGCGGCACCTTCAGCCGGATGTTCTTGGTGAGCTGACTCGATGTGTCGGCGGTGGCCGGCACCACGTCGGAGGCAGCAGGCAGCAGCAGAACGTCGTCGAAGGTCAGTCCCAGCATCGCGATCTTCTGCGGATCGTCGCCGCCGGTCGGTACCGGATCTTCCGGGAAACCACCCACCCGGGGGTACGAGGCGACGATCAGGTCGCCGCTGTCTTCGAGACGGGACAAGCCAGATGACATTGCCGGGGCCCTCCCATGCGCGCGCGGAGATGTGGCGGGTGAGAATCGCCATCCTATCGGCTCACCCGAGCCACCGCTGACGACGCGCGCCGCGGGAAGCCCCGCGAGGCCGCGACATGGCGGCTGGGCTGCGGGGTAGCGCTGGCGTGATACCCGCCAGGCTGCGTAATGTGGACCCGTGCGCGACCACCTCCCGCCCGGGCTGCCGCCTGACCCATTTGCCGACGACCCCTGTGATCCGTCGGCGGCGTTGGATGCTGTCGAGCCGGGCCAGCCGCTGGACCCCCAGGAGCGGATGGCGGTCGAGGCCGACCTGGCCGATCTCGCGGTGTACGAAGCCCTGTTGGCGCACAAAGGTATTCGCGGTTTGGTGGTGTGTTGCGACGAATGTCAGCAGGACCACTACCACGACTGGGACATGCTGCGCGCCAACCTGCTTCAGTTGTTGGTCGACGGCACCGTGCGCCCACACGAGCCGGCCTACGACCCCGAGCCCGATGCCTACGTGACCTGGGATTACTGCCGGGGATACGCCGACGCTTCGCTCAACGAGGCCACCTCGGACACTTCGAGGGATTTCACGGCCGCCGCTGAGCGGCTCGTTCTCTTCTCACGTCACTGACCCGGCAATAGCGATCCGGCAGATCTCAGGGCCGTCGCCAGGTTCCGCCCCAGTGCTCGACGCGGCCGGCGCAGTCGTCGCGGAGGTTACGCAGTTCCGCGGCCCGGTCTTCGGTGTCGGCGAGATCAACGAGCAGGCAGGCCAGCGCCCAGCGCAGCGGCACCAGCCCCAGACGGCCGGTGAGCTCCAACGCGGCGTCGGCGACGTCCCGCGCACGCTCGAGCGCACCGGCGCTGCACAGCGCCGCGGCCAGCACCACCTGGCTCTTGGCGCGATGCCGGGCCGCGCCGTCAAGGGTGGTCGCGGCCAGCTCGACCGCGACCTCGGCGTTGCGAACCGCGACGTCGCCTTCGCCGCCGACCATCGCCAGCTCGGCAGCCACCCACGCCCGCCGCACCGCCAACCGGTGCGGCGCCCGCGCCACGAATGGCTCCGCCCGCGCAAGCAGCGTCGCCGCGGCGGCCAGCCGCCCGACACCCAGCGCGTCGGCCGCGAGCCCCGTCAGCGCGTCGCCGGCCGCCTCGGGGTCGTCGCCGGCCAGCGCCCAGGCGCGACCGTCCCAGCCGCGGGCCAGGGCGTGCCAGCCCAGCTGGCGCAGAAACGACGCACGTGCGCTGTGGGCGAGCGAGGCCAGCCGGCCCGACGGCGTCGGCCCGAGTCAGCGCCGCGAGGTCGGCGTAGCGCTGCCGTAACGACCCTGTCCTGCGGCGGCGATCGCACGCAGCCACCGCTGATCCGGTGTCGTCGCTGCCGGCAGCGGCCAGCGCCCGGGCTCGTCGCCAAAGGCGGCAGCCAGCTAGGTCTGACTCGCCGGACGAGTCGTAGGAGATATGTATCACGGTCCGTTACCCGTTAAGACTTCATGGTTTCTGAGTTACACCGGTATTAAATCCAACGAGGATCGAATTTGTTGTGCATGCCGCTCGATTCGGCCGCGAACTGCGACATTTCCGGGTGCGCAGGCGGCTCACATGCACTCCTCGACGCAGACGAGGCCATCGCGTCTATGAACGCGGCGTAAATTCCCAAGCCGCAGTTCGGCATTCGGCAGATTACAGCCTGTTGACGGCAATTCCCTAGCACCCCTACGTTTAGTTCCGACGAGTAGTCACCGACGACCCGCTCGATTCAGTTGACGACCAACTAGATCGCGAACTGGCCTGAACATGGGCGTGTAGAGAGGGACTTCAATGCCGCAACCGGAGCAACTACCAGGCCCCAATGCAGACATTTGGGATTGGCAATTACAAGGCCTTTGCCGCGGCGTGGATTCGTCAGTGTTCTTCCACCCGGACGGCGAGCGTGGCCGGGCCCGCCTTCAGCGCGAGCGTCGCGCCAAGGAGATGTGCCGCAGCTGCCCGGTGATGGCTCAGTGCCGTGCGCACGCCCTCGATGTGGGCGAGCCGTACGGGATCTGGGGCGGTCTGTCGGAGGCCGAACGCGAACTGCTGCTCAAGCGCGACATCGGCCGTTCGCGCGGTATCCGCCGCAGCGCCTAGTCAGCAACCTAGACGTACTCCGGGGCGGGTCGTACCTACAGGATCGACCCGTCCTGCTTGTACTGCTCGATCTTGTCCCAGTCGACCCCGGCATCCAGCAGGATCTCCTCGGTGTGCTGGCCGTGTTCGGGCGCGCCGGTCGGCTGCACGTGATGGCCGTCGAACTGGACCGGGTTGGTCGGCAGGATGTAGGGCTTTCCGTTCATCGCGGTCACCGTCGGGATGTATCCGTTGGCGATGACGGCGGGATCTTCGTGCAGCTCACTGGTCTTCTGCAGGACGGCCCAGGCGCCCGACAGCGGCTTGAGGATCTCGCGCCACTGGTCGACGGTCTTCGACGCGAATTCGGCGTCCATGATGTCGATGAGCTCGCCGCGGTTCGTGAAACGAGAATGACCGTCGGCGAACCGCTCATCGGTGATCAGATCGGTGCGGCCGATGACCGTCATGAACTCGGGGTAGAACTTGTCGCCCTGCAACATCATCAGCGTGATGTAGCGGTCGTCCTTGGTCTTGTAGTTACCGACCAGCGGGTTGGGCATGTCGCGGTGGGTGAACGTCGGAATCGGGTCACCGCCGTAGAGCATCGCGGCGGTCACCTGCGGCGTCATCGCCCACGCCGCGAGGCCGAGCAGCGAGACGTCGACGATCGAGGTCTCACCGGTCGACTTGCGTTTGTACAGCGCGGCGGCGATCCCGCCGGCGATGGTCAGCCCACCCATCAGGTCACCGAATGCCGGGGTCTGCATCACCGGCTCGGGAAGCTCGCGGGTCAGCGCATCGGCGATCCCGCCGCGCGACCAGAACGAGACGCCGTCATAGCCGGGCCGGTCGGCGTCGGGACCCTGTGGCCCGTAACCGGATCCGCGGACGTAGACGATGTCGGGGTTGACGGCGCGAATCTGCTCGACCTCGATGCCGAAGTGTTTGCGACGACCGGGCAGATAACTGGTGAGGAACACGTCGCTGGTTTTCGCCAGCTCGTAAACGACCTCTTGACCACCCGGTGTGGTCAAGTCGATGCCGATGGATTTCTTTCCGCGGTTGGGCATTTCGATCATGTAGTTGACGGCGGTCGGACCGCCGGGAATGAGGCCCATGGTGACCAGCCCGCGCTGCGGGTCGCCACCTTCGCGTGGCTCGACCTTGATCACGTCGGCGCCCCACTCGGCCAGCACCGCGCCGGCCGCGGGGACGAATGTCCATGCCGCAACCTCCAATACGCGGATGCCGCTCAGCGGTTTGGCGTCAGTCATGCGAATCCTCCACTTGTCGATCATTGTCAGCTAGTCGCTGATGAGCCCGAACCGACGATATGCCGCGCGGATATCGGTGCGCGCCTGATCGGGCAACTTCGCTTGCGGCGGGCGGGATTCCGGGTACGACCCGACCGGCAGCCCGACGACCGATGCGGCGTATTTGAACGCGCCGCCCCAGTGGGTGAAGTAGTCAGGCCGCCCGGGATAACGGGTGAACCAGCCGCGCATGTCGAGCTCGAACTGGTCGAGCCCCGACTCCTTGGCGTAATCCATTGCCTCGACCAGCTTGTCGTTCCACACCAGGTCCCAATATTGGGACAGCGCACGCTTTTCCGCCGTCTCGAACAGGTAGCCGGTGGTACCGAGCTGCCCGGGGCCGACGATGCCGGATCGCAGCCAACCGGCCCGGTACACCGTCGTATCGCATTCCCAGATCACCAGATCCGGCGCGAGCTCATGCAGCATACGGCTCTGATGTGGACGGAACGATCCCTCTTTGGTGGCGCACACCGCGGGAATCTCCTCGACGATTCGCGCGCCTTCCTGTGCAGAGAGGACGTATCCCGAGCTGGGTGAGTTGAACATCCCCAGCGCGATGTCGGTGCGGTCGGCGATGTAGGTGAAAAAGCTCAAAACGCCTTCGCCGCCGTGCAATTCCATCATCGGAGTCTGGATGTAGACGATGTCGGCGCCGGAGTCCTGGGCGTGCCGGGTCAACTCGAGGCAGTCTTTGGCCGACAACGCCGCGGTGCACGACTGGACGACCACCTCGGGGTTGATCCTCCGAGCTTCCTCGATCGCGACCTCCAGCAGCTTCTTTCGCTCCGCGATGGTCAGCGACCAGAATTCCGCGACGCCGCTGGTCACCCAGAGCATGGGGTGATGCAACGTGCCGACGCAGTGCCGGACCAGCGTGCGGTAGGCATCCCAGTCGATGTCGTCGCCGTCGCGCCCGCTGAACGGCGTGTAGAGCGAGTCGCCGATGCCGTGCAACGAATTACGCGCCCACTGACGAGCATCCTTGGCGTTAGCCATCATTCACTCCCTGAACTAGCCGACGATCTCGAAGATCGCCGCCGCCGACGTTACCGCTTTGTCGGCATTGCCCTCGTCGTGCAGCAGCATGCGCACACCGACCTTGCCCGACCCGCCCGCGTGCGCGGTGCCCTCCACCCGGAACGGACCGACCTTGCCGCGCGACATGAACATCACGTGCCAGCTCACCATCTGCAGCTTGCGGGTTCCGACGGCATCGGCGGCCAGGTCGATCGCCGCGGTTTCCAGCACCACGTGTTGCGGGCCGATGTGTAACGCCGCGTCCGGCGACGCCAGTTCTTCGCTGAGGGCGGGCAGCTGCCAACGGCCGTCGGCACTCTTGGACGCACCGAAGGCCTTCCACAGCGGCGGCAGCTCGGGCGAATCCTCGATCACCAGCTCGGTGCCCGAAACATCCATCTTGCCAAGGCCTTCGGGCGGCATACCGATGATCGCGCCCTGGCCTTCGTTGAAGGCGATGACCCGGTCGGGGTTGTCGGCGTCGACGATCTTGCATCGCCCGTAGCCCATCATCCGGCCCTGGTGAACGTTGCCGGATCCGACGATCTCCACCCTCTTCACGTCGTAGCCGGGATCGACGATCTGCACCGAGGCGATTACCGGGTTGGGAACGGCGACCATGTCGGTCTGACACCCTTCGGGCGAGGCGATGGCTAACGGCGCCACCATGATTCCGCCGGCCTCATTGCGCATATCGCGACGGATGACGACGGTGTCGTCGCTGTCGCCGATGTTCATCGACGAATGATTACGCCCGATGTAGCGGTAGCTCAGCAGCCCCGTCCAGCGCCGGTGCAGCTCGTCCCGATAGGCGTCGGCGTCACCCAGGAATTCCCTGATATCTCGCAGCGGTCCGGACAATCGAGTCGTTCCTCCTGAGCGGAAAGTTGAGCAGACGCTCAGCTAGGACTTTACGGCTGCCCCTGCCAATGTAAAGGCGATATCGACGATCTACTGCGGATCGAAGAGCACTGGCACCGAGGTCGGCGACCGGAACACCTGCCCGCGGACGTGCGGGTCGTCGGCGTCTGGATCAAGCCTCAGGTTGGGCAGCCGGTCCAGCAGCAGGTTGATCGCGGTGCGCATTTCCAGTCGCGCCAGGTGCATGCCGAGGCAGACATGGACGCCGTGGCCCCAGCCCAGGTTCGCCTTGGCCTGCCGGTGGATGTTGAAGGTGTCGGGATCGGAGTAACGGTCCTCTTGCCGGTTCGCCGCGCCCAGCATCGGCATCACCGTGCAGCCGGCCGGAATCTTGACCCCGCCGAGTTCGGTGTCGCGGGTTGCGACCCGGGTGATGGTCAGCAGCGGGGGCTCCCACCGCACGCCCTCCTCGATCGCCTGCGGAATCAGCGAGCGGTCCGCGCGGATCGCGTCCAACTGCTCCGGGTCGGACAGCAGTCCGAGGAGCAGGCTGCCCAGCGACCGGTAGGTGGTCTCGACGCCGGCGGGCAGCAACAGCCGCAAGAACGAGAAGATCTCCTCGTTGGTGAGCTTCTCCCCGTCGATCTCGGCGGCACCGAGCGCGCTGATCAAGTCGTCCTTGGGCTCGGCGCGACGGGCCTGCAGGATCGGCTCGAAGTATTCGCACAGAGCGGCCGAGGCCGCCAGCCCGCGTTCCGGGTTCATCAGCCAGCTCAGCAGCGAGATCGACCAGCGCTGGAACTGCGGGTAGTCCTTTTCCGGCAAGCCCAGCAGCCCCGCGATGATCTGGCTGGGATAGTCGAAGGTGAATTCCTTGACCAGGTCCGCTTTGCCGTTGGCCGCGAACTTGTCGATCAGCCCGTTGGCCACCCGGCCGACCAGCTCGTCCTGCCACTTCGCCAAAGCTTTCTGAGAGAACGCTTTCGACACCAGTGAACGCAGCCGACCGTGGATCGGTTCGTCCATGCCGAGCATCACGCCTTCGCCGAGCACCGGGCCGAACGCCGCGATGACGGCCGCCGAGGAGAATGTTTCGTTGTCCCGGAGCATCTGCTGGACGTCCTCGTGGCGATACACGATGAACATCGGCAGGGACTCATCGTGTGGAAGCGCTCCCGAGATGTCGAGTCGCTGCACCGGCTCCTCGCGACGCAGCCGCGCCAACTCGGTGTACGGGTCACGTACATCCCCGGAGATCGCGTCGTCGAACGCGCCGAAGTCGTCGAGGTCGTCGAAAAGCTGTTCCATCCCTAGCTACTCCTCAGTGTCGTTGTTGCGCTTGGCCGCCAACGCCACCAGGCGTTGCATGAGCGGTGCCGGGATGATCTTCGCGGCGAACACCATCCCTTTCTGGGCTGTGGTCAACGGCCACGCGCCGTCGCGCATCGAACCCTGTTTGGGTATGCCGAGCACGATCCGCGACATGTGATGCATGCCCATGGCCGGAAGAATCCGGCTGGATACCAACAACATCGAGGCATCCGGCCCAACGCCGTGTCGGTGGAAAGATCCGCGGTCGTCCAACGCTTTGAGTAGTCCGTCGGTGAACTCGCTCAGGTGGCCTGGCGAGCCGCATCGCGAACCGCCCACGGGTGTTCATGGTGTTGTGCAGTCGGGCATAAGGACCCTCGAAATTCCGATCATCGATGGTGCCCGCGTCGGTGATGATGTCGGTGTCGTAGGTGCCCGTCACCAGGATGGTGACACCGAGACCGAACGGCGCGATCTCGACCGCCATCGACTCGCCCCACCGCTCCATTGCGCCCTTGGCCGCCGAGTACGGCGCGGTGGCCGGCTGACCGCGCACACCAGCCGCGCTGGATACCAGTATGATTCGCCCTTCACCCGCCGCGCGCATGGACGGCAGCAACGCCTGAGTGAGCGCGACCGGACCCAAGCACGCTGGTGGCAAACATCCTCTGCCACAACGCCATGTCGGTTTCTTCCACCATGCCGGCGGCGGATATTCCCGCATTGTGTACTACCGCATAGGGTGCACCGACGGCTTCTTCGATCGCCTTGGCCCCCGCGGTGATCGACCCGGCGTCCAATAGATCGAGCTGCACACCGATCAGCCGGTCGTCGTCGGCGGCGGCCCGGTCGCGTCGCGCAGCAGCGGAAGCCCCCGTTCGGGCTCACGCATGGCCGCGACCACGCGCCACCCCTCGCGGTAGAGCCGCACCGCCGATGCGAAGCCGAGCCCGCGTGAAGCGCCGGTGATGACGACGGTGCGCGGCTCAGCCATTCTTGCTCGCACAGGCGCCTTGGCCCGGTGGCGGCGCGTCGACGTGCGGCCGGCCATTCGGCTCGCCGCTGGCCCAGGTCGACCAGATGCCTACCGAGTACGGGCCCTGCGCGCCGGCCTTCTCGTAAAAACCTTGCGGGTCATAGACTTTGGCCTCCGGATACGGCCACGGGCAGGCGACCGAGGTAGCGGCGTGGGTGACCTTGATGACCCAGAACCAGGCACCGTAGGCGAAGTAGGACACGTTGATGATGGCGAACATCACCAGGAAGGTGCCCAGCACCGGTCGGGTCGGGAACACCTTCGCCTTGGCGGCAAGCTTTTCCGCCACCGACTTACCGGTGTCGTCGCGGTAGCAGAGAATCGCCGCGGGCACCATCACGAAGCACACCGAGAACGATTCCCAGATCAGCGGGAACTGGAACGTGGTGCCGGTGAAGATCGAGCCCCACGGGATCACCTGCGAGTAGATGTACATGCCCCAGTGAACGAGGATGTTCTCCAGGAACGCGTCGAAGACGAAGCCGATCACCAAGGCCAGTAGACCCAGGCTGACCAGAGGATGCCGCGACACGTAACTCGTCGGCCCGTACTTCGCCTGCAGCTTGCGCAGGATCCAGACCGCCGGGAAGTAGGGACCGAAGTAGAACATCACGTAGCCGAAGACGACGAACGGTTCGACGGTCGGCGACAGCGACACCAGCGGCCAGGATTCCGGCCAGTGGATCAGGTCGGGGTTGTAGACCGCGAACGGCGACCAGTTCATGATCGGGTCCTGCCACACGATCAGCGTGGTGCACAGGAACATCAGCATCACCGGGCTGCCCGGATTGCGCCGCCAGCCCGCGGATGAAGACGATTAGCAGCATGATCAGCGCGACCACCGTGGCCGCGTCGAGGAAGGTGATGTAATCCAGCCCGAACGTGAACTTCACCGGCCGCGGCCGGCCGTGCACGCCTCGGGTTGGCGACGCGCGGGTCGAGCACCCAGCGGCGGTTCGCGATGAAGAACAAGGCGAAGGCCGCCAGCGCGGCGCCGGCGATCCAGCCGCCCCATTTCCGCGGCGGTGCGGCAGGCCGCGTGCCCGCGGCGATCGGTGTGGATTGATCGGTACTCATCTGTTCCTCACCCTTCCTGCCCGAAGCGGTCGACGAGGTGCGAGTTGACGCCGTCGGCATCCAGCGTGCGAGCCACCAGGTAGCCCGCGCCCATCCAGGCACGGCGGGTCCACTTGCCGAACGACACCCGAGTGCCGGGCGCGCCGGATGCGGCGGGCATCATCTTCACCCGCTCCAGCGCATCTTTGACGCCGCGCGGGCTGAGCGGGTGGGCATCGGTGAACGCCCGCACCAAGTGTCGCGGCGACGTCGTGATTGACCGCGGTCACGCAGTATTCGGGACGACTGCCGTTGTACCTCTTCGCGTAGCGGTCGAGGAAGTCCTGGCCGACTCTGTTCGCCTCGTCGTACTGGTCGACACCGGTCCATCCCATGAACGCGTTCCACATGATCGGGTTGACCCACGCGTTCTGCCATGCGGTGGTGGTGAAGCGCGGCGGGTCCCAGTCGATGGCCTCCAGCGCGGGGTTGATGAAGACGATGCCGAATCCGAATCCCAGGTGCACGATCGCCTCGGACTTTGGCTTCGTGCAGCGTGCTGACCGCTTCGTTGATGTCTTGAGCCGTCTGAGCGATCGCGGCCTCCGCGACGATCCGAATACCCTTGCGCCGGCACGCACTTCGCAGATTCTTCAGGTAGCTTTCGCCGATCAGACTCTGCTCGACCAGAACACCGATCTCGGTGAGTCCGCGTTTGGCGATGAGGTCCGCCATGAAGATCGGCTCGTCGGTCATCGATCCCTGCGGGAAGGCGAACGTCCACTCGCCGAGCCAGTCGTCGGTTCCGGTGACGCTGATGGCCGGCACCTTGAACCGTTCCTCGATCGCTTCGCGCATCGGGACGCAGTTATCGGTGATGTTGCGGGCCGAACACCACGAGGCATCCCTCGTCGACCAGTTCGCCGATAGGCGTCGATCACCGCTTTGACCGAGCCCTTGGGCAGGCCCTCGACCTCGCGATAAATCATCTGCACCGGCCGATCCATCAGTCCCTGCTGCACCGCCTCGTCGAATACGATGTCGAAAGTCTGAGTGAAGGCGGCCAACATCTCCTCGGGGAACCCCGGCGGCAAGCGTGAAGTCCATCAGATAGCCGATCTTGATCGGCTCAGCGGTGCTTTCGTACGACATGGGACCTCCACTGGGACGCGCTCACCGCGTTTAGCCGCCCGGCCTCGGCAAACCTAATATTTGTTCAGACCCTAGCGGCGCCGCTGAGCCGCGTCAATCACCGGATCGGACAGACTCGCTCAGGTAGACGTTGATCATTTCTTTGAGGCTGCGGTTCACCGCGACGTCGTCGGTGAGCGGGCCGGCGATTGCCGCCTCGGCCGCCGCGTACATCGGCAGGCCTTCGGCGACCAGCCGGCCGGCCGCGATGAGCACCCGGGTCGACGCCACCTCGCGCAGGCCACCGGCTTCCAGACGACGGATGGCCTGGCCGAACCGCACCAGCTCGGCCGCCGTGGCGGTGTCCACACCCGCCTCGTGCGCGACGATGCCTTCTTCGACTTCGGTTGCCGGAAAACCGAATTCGATGGCGACCATCCGCTGCCGGGTCGAGTCCTTGAGATCCTTCAGCACGCTCTGGTAGCCGGGGTTGTAGGACACCACCAGGCCGAAACCCGGTGCCGCGTCCAGCGTCACGCCGAGTCGCTCGATCGGCAGTTGGCGGCGGTAATCCGCGAGTGGATGCAGCACGACGGTGGTGTCCTGCCGCGCCTCCACCACCTCGTCGAGGTAGCAGATGGCACCCTCGCGCACCGCACGGGTCAGCGGGCCGTCGACCCACACCGTCTCGCCGCCACGCAGCAGATACCGGCCGACCAGATCGGCGGTGGTGAGGTCGTCGTGGCAGGCCACGGTGATCAACGGTCGGCCCAGATCGTGGGCCATCGCCTCGACGAATCGGGTCTTACCGCATCCGGTCGGGCCCTTCAGCACGATCGACAGGCCCTGGCGGTAGGCGGCCTTGAAAACGGCTTCCTCGTTGCCGATTGCCGTGTAGTAGGGCCGCGCGGCGTCGGTCGTGGACGACACCCGTTCTGGTGAGCGAGCGTGGGCTCGTTGGCCATTACTACCCTTCCGCCAGCCGCTGCGTTGCGGTCAATGGAGCGTAAACGGAACAGATGTTAGTTTCAAGAAAGCCGGCGGGCCGCAGTTCGTCATGACACACGCCTCTTCACCTCGGCCGAGCGAATCGCCGAACGGAACAGTGGCCCAACAACACTCGTGAGTTGTCGGGTCGGGCGATGCTGGCGTGCGCCGTACTCCCGAATACTCGGCGCAGCGATTCCACGTCGGTGCCCGCCCCACCGTCAGGCAGACGCAGCCGGTGCCGCGGCGGCGCGCCTCGGTCAGCGCACGACGCGCATCGGCGGCACCATAGGCGCGCTCGTAACCGTGGTCGTAGGCCAGTCCGTCGGACAGCACCACCAGGAGCCGGCGCGACGTTCCGCCGCGCGCCTCCAACACCGCCGAGCCGTGCCGGATCGCCGCACCGAGTCGCGAGTAGGCGCCGGGCTCCAGGCTGTTCAACCGCCTGATCATCTGGCTGTCGAGATGGTCGTCAAATCGCTTGACCGGCACCATGCTCACCGCGGCGCGGCCCTGCGAGTAGTACGCGTACAGCGCCACCCGGTCGCCCAGGTCGTGCAAAGCGACGGTGAGGTTGGCGACCGCGGTGCGCTGTTGTTGGTGCACGGTCCGCCCCAGCGTGCCGGCCTCGGCCGTCGAACCCGAGATGTCCAGCAGCAGAAGCACCGACAGGTCGCGTCGCCGACGCAAGCTGTCGAGATACACCGCCTCGTCGGGCACCGACCCGGCCATCGCTTCGACGTGCGCCTCGACTACGGCATCGATGTCGATATCGTCGCCCTGGGGCTGGCGGTGCCGGCGGTGCAGGCCCATTCCGAGCCGCGCCAGCGGGCGTCGCAGCCCGATGGCGTCGTCGATCGCCGGGCTCGCTGATACCTTTGCCGCCGAATCGATTTCGACCACCGTGCACCAATCCGGCCGATAGCTCCTTGCGATTGACATCCCACTCCGGATACTTCACGCCGCGAGTGTCGCAGGTCGGCAGCGTGATCGATGACATCTTCGCTCGCCGCGGCCGCCAGCGACGACACCGCGTACGCACCGCGTTTCCCGGAGTTGGTCCGGTGCGTGGGGTTGTCCGCGCCCGGGCGGCCCCCCGCCGCTACCGGTCTTGCGCGCCGACGACAGCATCTTCTTCAGCCACTTGCCGATGAAACCGCCGCCGCCGACCGGGCTGGTGAACAGGTCGGGATCGTCGGTGTCGTCGACCTCGCCGTCGTCGAGCTCCGCCAATTCCTGATGCTGCGTACTGCGTGGAACGTGTGCCGGCTGCTCCTGCTCGGTTTGTTTCGCCGCACGAGCGTCGACGGCCATCAGCTTGGCGGCACGGATGACGCCGAATTCCGCCGGCGGATCGTCGATCGCTTCCTTGCCGGACGCCAGGCTCAGCGACTCCGCGGGCGAGTTGCTTCGGTGCGCGATGTCGGGGTCGCCGAGCGAGGCCAGCACCCGCGGCAACACGTCGACGTTGGCAACCAGTGCGCGATGCCCCTCGATCGCCAAATAGCGCTTGGCCAAACGGGAATGGCGGGCCAGCGGACGCACGAACTCGGGATCGAGGCTGCCCGCGGCGATCATCGACGCCTGCACGGCGACGGCGTCGAGGTTCGTCCGGGTAGGCAGCGACGGGTCGATGAACACCGTCTGGCCATCCGTCCACGGCGGCTCGCCCGGTTGCTGCCCGTCGACGGCCACCGCGCGTCCGGCAAAGGCGGAGGCAAGCATGCCGAGGCTGTGCAACCGGTCGGCATCAGCGCCCTCCGCCACCGGCCACCTCCGCCCATGCCATACACCAAATATCTGTTCCAGCGTAGAGGTCAGGTTGAGACGTCGTCAACGGAACCGATTAATCAGCCCGGTCGTCGACAAATCCCGATCGGTGAGCACGGCCTGGCTTTACTGCTCGGCCGGCATGCAGACTCTGCTCGTCAAGCTCGGACTGATCTTGTTCGTGATCGGCCTGCTCACCGGTTTTGCCATCCCGATGCTGAAGAACCCGCGGATGGGGCTGACCAGTCACCTCGAGGGCGTCCTCAACGGCATGTTCCTGGTGTTGCTCGGGCCTGCTGTGGCCGCACGTCCACCTGCCCCATGCCTGGAGCCTCACTGCGGTCGCGCTGATCGTGTACTCCGCCTACGCGAACTGGCTGGGTACGTTGCTCGCGGCGGCCTGGGGTGCCGGCCGCCGACTCGCACCGATCGCCGCCGGGGACCACGAAGCTTCGAAGCTCAAGGAGAGCATCTTCCGGTTTTTGCTGATTTCACTGTCGGTAGCAATCGTGATCGGCGTCGTCATCGTCATCGTCGGGATCTGAGGGAAAATCGCATGACTACATCCGAAACTGAGGCGGCACCGCCCGAAGGCACCGTGACCGTGACGGAAACCGGCACTGGGACTTATACGCAGCAGATCATCGCGGGCCGTCATCGGCTTGTCGCCGACGAGCCGCGACCGGTCGGAGCTGACGAGGGACCAAATCCGTACGATCTGCTACTTGCCGCGCTGGGGTCATGTACCTCGATGACGGTGCGGATGTACGCCGACCGCAAGGACTGGAAGCTCGATCGTGTACAAGTAACGTTGCGACACAAGCGGATTCATGCACAAGACTGTGCCGACTGCGAGACCAAAGCCGGCTGGGTCTCGCACATCGATCGCGTCATCGAGATCACCGGCGACCTCGATGACGTTCAACGGCAACAGTTGCTGCACATCGCCGAGCGCTGCCCCGTCCACCAGACGCTGAAATCCGAAGTCGACATCGCCACGTCGTTACGGTAATCGAGGCGACGCGCTAACAGTCACCCGCGATCCCGGTGAACATGTCCGTGCCGCAAGTAGGTTGCGAGTCCGGGGGTGGAACCTCGCCGTCCCACAGCGTGCTGGGCAGCTGTCCCTTATACGGCACATTGCCCATGCCACTCTTCACCCAGAACCAGGTATGGCAGATGTTCATGTCCCAGCTGTAGGCCGGACCCGGCCCGGTCGGGTAGACCATGGCGTCGCCCGGGCACCAGTGATGCGGTTTGTGGGCTTGGGCGGTAGCGGCCAGGCCCAGTTCAGCCAGCGCGATGGCGCCAGTCAGCAGGGCGCAGAGAATGATCCGCTTCAACGTGTCGGTGGCCTTCATGCGATGCCCCTTTGTTCTCGCAATGCGCCTTTAGCGAATTGTGCGCCGAACGGGAGCAGAATGCATGGGGCGATCGACCTATTTTGGCGGTTCGCCCACGTCAGCCGGTTTTGGCGACTCGCCACCGGGTATCGCCGAAGGGGCCGCACTCTTCGTTGTCGACAAGGGATTTCATATTGATGGTGACTGTGCAGTTGACGTCGGGTTGGCGCGTTTTGTGCGTCCCGGTCCACGTGTCACCGTGCGAGTGCAGATCGCCGACGACGCCCGGCACGTTCCAGACGAGATGGGCGCAGTCCGGGCCGCAGGCCGTGGCGACAAACATCTTGGCGACACCCGCCATCCCCCCGTCGATCACCGTTTCGGTGTAAGAGCCGCTGAGCGGTTCAGCCGATGCGGGGCCGGCCAACCCGACCGCAGCGACGGCCAGGACAACGCCGACCGTTAGCCCCCGAGTAATCGCCATCATCGTTTCTCTTCTCTGTTTCGCCCAGTTCAGTGGTCCTGTCTCCGAGCGGTGTCAGGAGTCTGACAGCAAATAGCCCGGATCGAGGCCGAAAACCCCTGTGGGTGCTGACTTTCCTTTCAGCGCGTGGGATCCTCGGTCGTTAAGTCCGGGCGGCCTGCAACCCAGGGCGTCCACGGTCTGCTGGGTCAGAAGGATTGCGTCACCGGTGATTTTGGTGAGCTGCTCGATGCGGGCGGCGACGTTGACCGTATCGCCGATCAGGGTGAACTCGAGTTTGCCTGCGCCGCCGATGGTTCCGGCGATCACCAGGCCGGTGGAGCCGATGCTATTTCACACCACCATTCTGACCACGGAACCTCGGGTCCAGGCATAGGTGGCAGCAAATGCTCTCGTGCGATGCACTTCGTGGCCAGCGGCCCACCGATCGATCAGGCGGGCCCAACCAACGCCGGCAAACACGGTGGCGTAGGCCAACAACGGCGCCGGCGACGACGGCCTCGAGGCATTCCGTGGAGCCCTCGGCTGCGACGATGAGAGACGACCAGACAACGTAGGTCGGCAACGAAACCGCGACCGTAGTCTTGAATCACGGCTGCTTGTCTCGGTCAGCCGAATTAGCGCGCTACGAAAGGACGCAAACTAGCCGACCTTGACCAACTGATACGCATTGCCGGCTGCGGACCCAGCAAGCGTGTCGTTGTCGATCGTTCTCGCAGTGCCTTCCACAGATGTAGCGGTCCAGGTATTCCCTTGTAGGTGATAGTCCGAAGGCGTGTATGGGCCGGTCATCTGGATGTGCTTGCAGCCGGCACCACAAGAAGTGACGACGATAGTGTCTGGCGTTGGTGATGGGTCGACTATGTATCTCAGCTCGTAGGTGCCGTCAGTTAGTTCGGCGGACGCCGGGGACGCCAAACCGACCGCCGCGCCAGCCACTACTGCCGCCAAGGTCGCAATACGCATGGTTTTCATTGTTGAACCCCTTTCTCCCTCCTTGTTGTATGCGCCACGGCGCGTTCAGCGATACAGGGATTTCCCTGGTATTTGGCCGCCGCAGAGTGCGAATTGTGTAGTGCTAATGCGCCAACCCCCTGCTTTGCACCGCCTGTAACAATGGCTCGTCGGCTTCCTCGGCGTCCTATTCGTACTTTTCGTACGGATCGCGTTCATGTACCACACCTCGTACCCGTTGAAGACGTTCGACGCACGCGACGAAGAGGCTCTTGTTCGGTGTGCCGGTGCAAGTGGGCGCGGAATTCCAAATCATTCGGCGGCCCTGGGCGAATTGTGTTTTAGTGATGTCGACCGCCAACTCTTGAACTGCCTCGATCCGCCAATTTACTCCCCAGAAGGAGCACTGCCTGTGAGTCACAGTGAGCACGCATCCACAAAGTCAACTCTGGACAGCCATCGTCACCGGCGCTCGGCGCGCCCATTCACGCTCTGTGCGGTCGCTGCTGGCTTGGCACTTGCCTCATTGACCGGCATGCCGTCGGCATCGGCCTCCTTCAGCTTCAATTTCACCGCCCCAGGTGACGGAATTTTAAAATTCACCGGGAACAATCAAGATGGTGCCAATGCTTGGTGCACGTTGGCGTTCGAGCCCCTCACCGGTGCGCGATGGTCGCATAATTTCCCAAGCGGACCATTCGAGCAATCGCTCCACATCCGCAGCGACCTTGGCATGCAAGTTCCTAGCCAGGTTGATATCCAGTTCAGCTGTCGCGGCGACAGATCAGATTTCCAAGGCCAAGACTCCGTGTATGTGAAATGACGTGGCCGCGGTCGTCGGCCTCCTCGGCAGATTTACGAATGCCCGTGTGGCGATCAGCCGTTCTTTGCTAGCCGAAAAACGAGGATGTATCCCGGACACGCCTGAGTGAGGGTCCACTGAAGAAGCTGGCCCGGCGATTCCAACCGCCGCTCCAGCCAACGCTGTGGCGAACCCCGGTGCACCTGGCATTCGCCTCGACACATAAACCAGCTCGAGGAAGCGCCGGGCACGTTCGCAGTGGTCTCAGTCTCGACGGACGACCCGGGCCCGAGAAGCAAACACCCCCCGGCCAAGCGGCCGAGGGGTGTTTCGCGTGATCAACCTAGTGAGCGTGGCCGTGACCGTGGTCGTCGGCCTCCTCGGCAGGCTTGTCGACATGGCGGCAGACACGGTCGTTGTCTGACTCAGCCCAACAACCGACTCGTTGGTCGGAATCACAGCGAGGCTCGGAATGCCCAAACACCGACTTCGAGGACGTAATGCGCCGATGATCTCGGCTTAGAGATATTTTCGGCCGATCGAGACGTGCGCTGCGAAGTTCGCAGCCGACAACTACGAAAAGGCATGAACGATGAGTGACTTCGACTACGACGTGCTCGTCATCGGATCCGGCTTCGGCGGCAGCGTCACCGCCCTTACGGCTGACCGAGAAGGGTTACCGGGTCGGCGTGCTCGAGTCCGGCCGGCGCTGGGACGCGGACTCCCTGCCGAAGTCGAACTGGAACGTGCGCAAGTCGATCTGGGCGCCGAAACTCGGCCTCACCGGACCGCAGCGGATCAGCCTGCTCGGCAAGTGCACGCTGTTCAGCGCGGCCGGGGTCGGCGGCGGCTCGCTCATCTACGGCAACACGCTGTACGAGCCGCTCGACCCTTCTACCTCGACCCGCACTGGGCGCACATCACCGACTGGAAGGCCGAGCTCGCCCCCTACTACGACCAGGCCAAGCGGATGCTCGGCGTCGCGCCGAACCCGCGCATGACGCCGGCCGACGACGTCCTGCCGATCGCCGACGAGTTCGGCGTGGCCACACGTTCCACCCCACCGACGTCGGCGTCTTCTTCAGCGAGGCACCGGGCGTAGAGGTCGACGATCCGTACTTCGGCGGCGCCGGGCCGCGCCGCGCGGGCTGCATCCACTGCGCCCGCTGCTTCACCGGCTGCCCGCACAACGCGAAGAACACCACGCCGACGAACTACCTCTACCTGGCCGAACAGGCCGGCGCCAGGTGCACCCGCTGACCACGGTCACGACGTGCGTCCGCTCGACGGCGGCGGCTACCAGGTCGAGACGGTCCGGGCGATCGGCTCGCTGGTCCGCAGCAAGCAAACGTTCACCGCCGAGCAGGTCGTTTTCGCCGCCGCCGCGCTGGGCACGCAGAAGCTGCTGCACAAGCTAAGGACAACGGCACGCTGCCGGCACTGTCACCGCGGCTGGGCGAGCTGACCCGCACCAACTCCGAGGAGGTGCTGGGCGTCGTCGCAGCAGCAGCGCGCGACCGACTTCGCCCAGGGCATCGCCATTACGTCGTCGATCCACCCCGAGCCGAACACGCACATCGAGGTCTGCCGCTACGGCAAGGGCCAGAACGCGCTGTTCATGCATGACGGCGCCGCTGGTCGACGGCGGCGCGTTCCGCGTTCGCTGCGCTTCCTGCTCGCGAGCTGCTGCATCCGGTGGTGTTCCTGCGCTCGCTCAACGCCCGGCACGCCTCGGAGCGAGCGTGATCCTGCTGGTCATGCAGTCACTGGACAACTCCCTGACGTCCTACCGCCGACGCGGGCGGCTGCTCACCAAGCAGGGCACCGGCGAGCCGAACCCGACCTGGATCCCGATAGCCCACGACATCGCCAGGCGCTACGCGAACAAGATCGACGGCGACGCGCTCGGCTATTCACGGACGCGTTCAATGTCCCGGCCACGGCGCACTACATCGGCGGCTGCGTCATCGGCACGTCGCCCGAGCAGGGCGTCGTCGACCCTTACCAGCGGGTGTTCGGTTACCCGGGTCTGCACATCGCCGACGGCTCGGCGATTACCGCCAACCTGGGCGTGAACCCGTCGCTGACGATCACCGCCCAGGCCGAGCGGGCGATGTCGTTCTGGCCGAACAGGGGCGAGGCGGACTCGCGCCCGGCGTTGGGCGAGCCGTACCGGCGTCTCGAACCGGTGGCGCCGAAGCGGCCGGCCGTCCCGCAGTCGGCGCCCGGTGCGCTGCGATTGACGGTGGTCTGACGACGGCGCGCCGAGATTAGGGAAACAAACCGCACGGGACGGGGCCGCACATCGGAGGAGGCATCGCTCCCTCGACAGGAACTTGAAGGCCGGGCCCACCCCAGTGGTAGTCGTGGCAGACAGTCGGGTCCCAGTTGGCCCCCCGCACGGGTAGGTCGCCCGGGCACCAGTGCCCTAGCGGCGTAGGACCGGGCTGGGCTTGGGCGGCACCTGCGGCCAGCCCCAGTCCGGCCACCGCGACGCCGCCCGACAGCAGCGTTCCGGCAATGATCCGGTTCAGAGTGCAGTGCATGTTCATGTCGTGATGCCCCTTTGTTCGTCGCGGCCTCGCGACCTCTACAGCGGATTTTCCGCCTCGCGAGGGGGCAAACGCATGGGGCAATCAACCCATTTATTTGCTGGTGCGCGCACACGAAAGCCCGGCCAATGGCGGGGGCTCGTGTCACCTTTAGTGAGCGTCGCCGTGGTCGTCAGCCTCCTCGGCGGGCTTATCGACAATCTCGGTCTCGGTGGTGCGAGGTCTACCAAACGTCGCCGATCAGTTGAGTCTGCGGACGTTCTGGGCGCTCACGGTGGACCCGTCCCACCGCAGATCTGCGGCCATCTTGATCGTTGGACAGCACTCGGCATCGTTGGGTCCGTTAGCCAACCAAGTCACGTGCGCGACGCCGTCAGTGATCGATAAATCCGTCACGACCTCCCGGCTGTGGGTGAGGTCACCAAGGTCCACACCGCCCAACCGTGCCGGTCCGGGCGCATACAGCTGAACGGTCTCTGACCAGGGCACCCCACCGGCGTTGCAGTCGGTCACCATCGCACCATCAGTGTTGCCATCGCCGGTCAGGTTGCCGAACGCAACCTTGTAGCTGTTGTCGGACTGGGTGGTTCGTTTGGCGATCATCACCTGCCCTCGATGCGAATCCTGCGGCGGCAGTTGCCCGTTCACCAGGTTCCCCGGATCGTGCTGGCACAGCCCCGGCACCGGTGCGGCAAGCAAGTCCTGCAGTGTGACTGCACCGCCGCTGGCCGGGGGCCCGGGCACCGGGCCTGGTGGGTCGGCTTTGCCGATCGCAGGTTCTAACCCGCCTGCCGCCACCGCGGAGATCAAGCAGATCAGCCAGTAAGCGCCGGTATTCATATGCGGCTCACTTGCCGTCGTCGATCGCCTCCGTTGGCGTGACTGACCGAACATGCAGGCAGCTTAGGCGCAGGTGGCCGTTGACGCGGCGGAACTGTTCGCCCCAGGTACCCGAATCGGACGGCACCGCTATCCGTGGTGTCGCTCGCGTGGACTTCGGGATCACTAACCCGGCGGGTGTGATCCGCTTGTTCGATCACGCCTAATCGGCAGTAGCACAACGGCATCCGGCCCCGGACTCACAAGGTCCGGGGTCGGTGCTGGTGACCGGGGCTTCTGCGCCGTCCCGTGTCAGCGGCCCGCGTCAGCCGGTCTTGGTTAGCTGAACAGCCCAGGTGCTGATTGTTCCAGCAAGAGTGTTGTTGTTGATCGTTTGCGTGTAGCCGTCCGAACCAGTAGCGGTCCAGGCATCGCCTTGCAAGTGATAGTCCAAAGGCTCGTGACCAGGTATTTGGAAGCGTTTGCAGCCGTCGCCACAAGAAGTGAAGACCACAGTGTCTGGTGGCCCTGTGTTGATTACGTACGTCAGCTGGTAGGTGCCGTCAGTTATTTGGCCGATGCCGGGGACGCCAGTGCAACCGCTGCGCCGGCCAGGGCAACGCCGACCGCAAGTCAACGAGTGAATGCCATCGTTATCATTAATCCGCTGAACTTACTAATCCCGTGTCAACTGATAATTTACATACCACCCAGAATCCGACACGTAGCGACCGGCCAAGGAATTAGCGTCGAAACTGTCGTTGCCCCCATCGCCATGAAAAGTCCAGGTGCTGCCCTGTAAATGGAAATCCTCGACGTAGTTCGGGTTGGTCACATCCCGGGTGCAATCCGGACCACACGGCGTGAACACCCGTGGCATATAAGACCCCGGCGGGAACTTGCTTGAGTCGGTGGTTGTTTGTCTGTAACTACCCGATAGCGGCTCCGCCGCTGACGCCGAACCGGCCAACCCCACCGCCGCACCGGTTATCACTGCGGCTACCGCCGCAATCTGCATTGTCTTCATGTTGGTAGGTCCCCTTCTGCTCAGGGGCCAGAGATCGCCCCTCTCCGCAGACGGTAGGCCGACCGGACCCTGCTGGATACAGGGATTTCCCTGGTAGTTGGCAGACGCAAGCGCGGTGTTGTGCGTGTGCGCGCCTAGCGGCACAGCCGCGCTGCTCTGCCTGCCCTCCTTCCGGGTGGGCGGGGGCTGGGTGTTCTGCTCCTCCCAGGTGGGCAGGACACAGGGCACTCGGGACGGCGGGGGCACCGCCCTCGCTGGACTGGGGGTAGGTGGCGCAGGTGCAGGGATGGGCAGGCACGCAGCGCAGCGCCGCCCTGCGTGGCCGGCGGCCGGCGTCGGGTAGCGGGGTGGGCTAGTGCCCGCTGCGGCGGGCAGGGCCTGGCACGCACCCACACCGGGGTATGCCCTCCCGCCCGCCTCCGCGACCGGTTGGTAATGCGGCAGCCGTCGTGCGTGCCGCGCATGACCTGGAAATTGCCCCCACCAGCGGATACCGATGCCGCACAGCTCTGTTTTCTCGGCCGGCACGATCCCGGCCTCCAGCCTTCCGCAGCTCTTCTAGCTGCGCCTATCCACCTTCAACGACAGGAGCACCGTGCCGGAAACATCCAAGAGTCCACGATTACCAGCGGGTCTGAAGGCCGATGGGAAAGCCATCTGGAACGCGATACACGCCGTGTACACGTTCGAAGACGCTGGGGTCGAGCCAGAGCGGCATGGTCAACCGAGACCGTCCGTTGCCGCTGGAGGCCGGCACCATCACCACAGCCAGCCAGCCCCCGTTGGACCGCCTGACCCATGCGACCTGACGACCCGTCATCCGGGGTTCGATCTGGAGACCGAACGCCCGCACCCACACTGGAGGCTGACCCGCCAGCTTGCGGCCCGAGCTGGGCAGGGCCTCGGCTGTCGAGACCACGACCTCCCGGTCTACCGGGAACAGGGTGGGATACGTCGGGTCTGACTCTGCAGTCATCGAACATGCGTTCGATATTAGCGGCCTACCCAGGAATACAGAACACCCCAGACCTCTTGGGGTCCGGGGTGCCTGTTCTAGCTGTTAATTAATTAGTGGGCGTGGCCGTGGTGGTGATGACCGTGGGCGTCGCCCTCTTCGTCGGCGGGCTTGTCGACGATCGCGGTCTCGGTGGTCAACACCATCCGCGCGACCGACGCCGCATTCAGCACCGCCGACCTCGTCACCTTCACCGGGTCGATGACGCCGTCGGCCACCAGATCGCTGTACGTCAGCGTCGCCGCGTTCAGCCCCTGGCCCTTCGGCAGTCCCTCCACCTTGTTGACCACGACCGAGCCGTCCAGACCCGCATTCGTCGCGATCCAGAACAGCGGAGCGCTCAGCGCGGCGGCGAACACCTCGACGCCCAACGCCTCGTCGCCCTGACCGAGCTGCTGCAGCTCGGCCAGCGCGTTGCGTGCCTGCACCAGAGCCGCACCGCCGCCGGCGACGATGCCCTCCTCGACTGCGGCCTTCGCCGCTGACACCGCGTCCTCGACGCTTTCCTTGCGCTCCTTGAGCGCGGTCTCCGTGGCAGCACCCACTTTGATCACGGCCACCCCGCCCGACAGCTTCGCCAGCCGCTCCTTCAGCTTCTCGCGGTCCCAGTCGGAGTCGGTGTTCTCGATCTCGCCGCGCAGCTGCGCCGCGCGGGCCTCGATGTCCTCCTCGGTGCCGCCGCCGTCCACGATCGTGGTGGTGTCCTTGGTGACGACGACCCGACGCGCCGACCCAGCACCTCGAGCCCGACCTCGCGCAGCAGCAAACCGACATCCGGGTTGACCACCTGGCCGCCGGTGACGACCGCCAAATCGTCGAGGAACGCCTTGCGGCGGTCACCGAAGAACGGCGCCTTCACCGCGACGGCCTTCAGCGTCTTGCGGATCGCGTTGACGACGAGCGTCGACAGCGCCTCACCCTCGACGTCCTCGGCGATGATCAGCAGCGGCTTGCCCGACTGCGCGACCTTCTCCAAAAGCGGCAGCACATCCGGCAGCGAGCTGATCTTGTCGCGGTGCAGCAGCACCTGCGCGTCCTCGAGGACTGCCTCCTGCGCGTCGAAGTCGGTGATGAAATACGCCGACAGGAAGCCCTTATCGAACCGAACGCCGTCGGTGACCTCCAACTCGGTGTTGATCGTCGACGACTCCTCGACGGTGACGACGCCGTCGTGGCCGACCACGGTCATGGCCTCGCCGACCATCTCGCCAATCTCTTCGTCGCGTGACGACACGGTGGCCACCTGCGCGATCCGATTTCTTGTCGGTCACCGGGATGGCCGCGGCCAGCAGCGCCTCTGAGACCGCATCTGCCGCCTTGCCGATGCCGGCGCCCAGGGCGATCGGGTTCGCACCCGCCGCGACGTTACGCAGCCCGCCCTTGACGATGGCCTGCGCGAGCACGGTGGCCGTGGTGGTGCCGTCGCCTGCGACGTCGTTGGTCTTCGTCGCCACCGACTTCACCAGCTGGGCACCGAAATTCTCGAACGGGTCCTCGAGGTCGATCTCGCGGGCGACGGTCACCCCGTCGTTGGTGACCGTCGGCCCGCCGAAGGCCTTGGCCAGCACCACGTGCCGGCCCCGCGGCCCGAGCGTGACACGCACCGCGTCGGCCAGCTTGTCTACGCCTGCCTCCATCGCGCGGCGCGCAGTGTCGCTGAACTCAATCTGCTTGCTCATATAAGTCTTTCGTGTAGTAGACGTGAACCGCCCCGGTAATCCGCCGCTGTTAAGACGGTGGATCGCCGGGGCGGAACACTTGGTGCTCTACTTGTTGACGACTGCCAGCACGTCGCGGGCCGACAGGATCAAGTACTCCTCGCCGTTGTACTTGATCTCGGTGCCGCCGTACTTGCTGTAGATGACGATGTCGCCCTCGGACACATCCAGCGGAATCCGCTTGTCGCCGTCCTCATCCCAGCGGCCGGGGCCAACTGCGACGACGGTGCCTTCTTGCGGCTTCTCTTTGGCGGTGTCAGGGATGACCAGACCGGATGCGGTCGTGGTCTCGGCCTCGTTGGCCTGTACGAGGATCTTGTCCTCGAGTGGCTTGATGTTCACCTTCGCCACGATGGGAGTCCTCCACTTATCTGGGTACCGGTCGGGGCTTGTCCCCGGCCGGTATCGGCATTACTAGGTGTTTCGGCATGCGCTCCGCCGGTTGGCGTCGTCGTCGCGGGTGCCGACCCAAGAGGCAGCGCGCGTGCCACCTAGCACTCTATACATGCGAGTGCTAGCACTCAAGGCTGGGCGTACGTCAGCTGAGAGCGAACAACCGGCAGCCCGGGGTCGGCCGCGACGACCAGCGACGACGGGACGCGCCGGCAGCGACCAGGTGCGCGGCAAGCGAGGCGATCATCGCGCCGTTATCGGTGCACAACCGCGGTCGCGGCACCCGCAGGTCAGCCCGGCCGCTGAGCAGCGCTCCTCGGCAAGTTCCCGTAGCCGCGAATTGGCGGCCACGCCGCCGGCGATCAGCAGCGTCTTCACGTTCAACTGCTCGGCGGCGCGCACCGCCTTCGCTGTCAAGACGTCGGCCACCGCCTCCTGAAAGCCCGCCGCGACATCGGCGGCGTCGGCATCCGGATGTCTATGCAGGTAGCGCGCGACCGCGGTCTTCAGCCCGGAAAAACTGAACGCAAACGGCTGATCACGCGGTCCGGTCATGCCGCGCGGGAACGTCACCGCCGTGGGATTGCCGGTACGGGCCAGCTCGTCGAGCGCCTTGCCGCCGGGATAGCCCAGCCCCAGCAGCCGGGCCACCTTGTCATAGGCCTCCCCCGCGGCGTCGTCGACGGTGCTGCCCAGCTCGACGACCGGCTCCCCCAGTGACCGCAGGTGCAGCAGGCTCGTGTGGCCGCCGGACACCAGCAGCCCGACGCACTCGGGAAGCGGGCCATGCTCGTACACATCGGCAGCGAGATGACCGCCGAGGTGGTTGACCGCATAGAACGGCACGTCCCACGCGGCTGCGTACGCCTTGGCCGCGGCGACCCCCACCAGCAATGCACCCGCCAGGCCCGGACCGATCGTCGCGGCGACGGCGTCGGGCCGGTCGATCCCCGCCGCCGCCAGTGCCCGGCGCATCGTCGGCCCGAGCGCCTCGAGATGGGCGCGGGATGCGATCTCGGGGACCACACCACCAAAGCGGGCATGCTCGTCGACGCTGGACGCCACCTCGTCGGCTAGCAGCCTCACGTCGCCGGAGTCGCTGAGCTCGGCGATACCGACTCCGGTTTCGTCGCAGGAGCTTTCAATTGCCACAATGTCTCATGTCGGTCTTCCGCCGCATCGTGTAGGCGTCGGCGCCGCTGTTCCCGTAATAGTTCTTGCGCAGACCGATCTGGACAAATCCCGCGCTCTCGTACAGCCCGATCGCGGCGGCGTTGTCGGTGCGTACCTCCAAGAAAACGACGCCTCCGCGGCGATTTGAGCAGCCGGTCGAGAAGACGCCGCCCGATCCCCTGCCCTGGAAAGCCGGAGTCGACGCCGATGGTGTGGACCTCGTATTCATACGGCGGAAGCAGTCCAAGCGGGCGATGCCTGCGTAGCCGACGAGCCTCGCCCTCGTCGGCCCGCGCGGCCACGTAAAAGTTGTTGGGCGCGGCCAATTCGGACGAAGGCCGACGCCGGCCACGGGTCGTCGCCCTGAAAAGTTGCGACTCCAGTTCTGCGCACCGGTCGGCGTCTTCATCGAGTCACGTCGTCGAAGGTAATCACGGTCACCCTGCCCCCTGGAGCCGCTCGGCAAGGGTTTTCGCGTCCGGACGCCGCAGATACAGCGGCACCAGCGGCTCCGGCGGCCTGCGACCAGTCGTCCACGACAGCGCACCAGACCGACCGCGACGGGGACTCCGCGTTCAACGCGCGGCACCGCGAACTTCTCCGCCTGGTCCGGCCAGCCCGCGATCGATTGGCGCCCCCGTGCGGACGTCGGCCGGCGCGCTGACGGCGGGGCCGTCGGTGCGGACGCCGTCGCGGTAACGGGCCCAGTACACCTCGCGACGGCGCGCGTCGGTGACGACGAGCACGTCGCCGCTCGTGACGACGCCGATTGCATCGAGGCTGCACACCCCGTAGACGGGTATATCCAACGCATGACCGTAGGCCGCCGCGGTGGCCATGCCGACGCGCAGACCGGTGAACGGACCCGGCCCGCAGCCCACCACGACGGCATCCAGGTCAGGCATCTTCAACCCCGCAGCAGCAAGTGCGGCAACCATATTCGGCGTGAGCGTCTCCGCGTGGCCGCGCGCGTCGACGGTCACCCGCTGCGCCAACTGCCGGATGTCGCCATCGTCGCGACGACCACTCCGGCGGTCACCGCCGGCGTGGAGGTGTCGAGCCAGCAAGAAGGTTCACCGGGACTCCACTTCCATGTCGCGGTGCGGACTTCAGAGTCGTCGTTCGCTCAGTCGTACATCGAGGTGACGTTCGGAAAGCCGCTCGGCGAGGCCCTCACCCCACTCGACGACGACGACGGCATCGTCGAGTTCAGCATCGAGGTCAAGTGAATCCAACTCGGCGAGTAGGTCGACAGGTGTTCGAGCAGCCGGTACATGTCCACGTGCACCATCGCCGGGGCGCCCGCCCGTCGCGCCGGATGAACTCGAGCCAGCACGAACGTCGGCGAGATCACCGCGCCGTCGACATCCATCGCCTGCGCAATGCCCTTGGCCAGCACAGTCTTTCCCGCACCGAGCGGACCTGCGAGGACGACGACGTCGCCGGCGCGCAAGTCCGCGCCCAGCTTTGCGCCCAGCGCCAGCGTGTCGTCGGCATGGGCAACGTCGCTATCCACTGCTCCAGGCGAACCCTGTCCTTCACCCGGCGCGTCAGGGCGACCAGCTTGGACGGCGTCGCCCGCTCGACGAGCCTGACAAGCGCGTCGTCGATGTCATCGGGGCGCTCCAGCTCCACGAGATGCCCGGCGCCGGGGACGATCACGAGTTCACACTTGGGCAGCTTGTCGGCCATTTCGCGCGAACTCCACCAGCGTCAGCAGATCCCGGTCGCCGCAGGCGATCATCGTCGGGATCTTCGCCAGCACGTCGAGCCCGGCACGCTCATCGTGCACCTCGAGCGCATGCAGGAACTCCACCATCGTCTCGACCGGCGTTTCGTGGATCATCTTCTCCGAGAACGCGACAACCGAGGACTGACCGGAGTCGCCGTAGGCCGCGGCCTTCAGCACCGGGCCGATCAGCGCGCGTGCCGCCCCCCGGGCACGGTGGATCATCCTCGGTGAGTAGCGGGTGGCGAACCGCACGGCTTCCAAAGCGGGATTCTTCAGGATCTCGCCCAGCGGCGAACGGAGACGCCCTCTGCCGCCGAGGAGATCAGCGCAACGCCGACCACGCGGGCGCCGTAGTGCGAGGGGAACTGGCGCGCATGCGAGAGAACCGTCATCCCGCCCATCGAATGGCCGAC
>CAVVSN010000006.1:0-13227 GCA_963750885.1 uncultured Actinomycetota bacterium | reverse complement strand
ATACGCGCCCGCCAGATGCTCAAAGATGTCGCGCGACAACCATTTTTCCGTCACTGCAAAGCTCCGCCGTAACGCGCCCGATTCTCCGCTTCGGCCTCTTCCCAAACCGCGGTGATCGCGAGGTTCAATCGATCCGCCAGCTCTCCGTGGGTGTGCCGCATCACGCTCGGCTGCAATGACTATTCGACCGCCGGCCGTCGGCATTCGCGACCGCGTGAATCTCGCCGAGATCCACGCTGTAGGTGACAGTCTCGGCCTGACCCACGAGGGCTTCCCACTTGTCGGCGGCCTCGTTCAATTCACGAAGAACCGACTCGACGAGATCCTTATCGCTGAGCTGCGCGCGACTGCTCGGACCCGGCATCATTGCAGTATCTCGACCGCTGCCGACCAGCGTCAATTCATCGTCTGCAGGCTTACGCACGGCGGTCCGTCACGGGCCGGCCTTCCAGCCGCTGGCCGGTGGTGAGCTGAGCAATTGGAACCAGGCGAAATGGTAGTTCGCGCTGACCATGTCCTTGGTGGCGATGGCTTCGGTGGCGGCAAGCAGCAGGCAGTTCAGCAGCAGCCCTGGTCGACGTCCGGTACTGCGCCAGGAGTTGATACCGCGAGGTGTCGAGGTAGACCCGCAATATATCGATCTCGGCATCGACGATGCCCGACCCCGCTGCGCCTGCCTTGGCCAGGGTGTTGACCAGCCGCGGCAGGCCGTCACGCCAGTGCGTCGCCTCGCCGAGCACCCAGCCGAGGTCGGCTACCGGCGGCAGTTCACGTGGCTTGGACGAGGTGTCGGCGACCTCGTAATCGGTTGCCCAGCCCAGCGGGTCGCCCGGCGCGTAGGTCCCTAATAGCGTGGTTCGACCGAGCAGGTTCGCCGCAGTGCCACCGCGCCGGCCGGGTTCCAGAAGCCGCACGTCGGCGGGCAATTTGAGCCCGGGCGGTATCCAGCCGTGGGCAAGGTCGGTCACCAGTAAAGTGCTGCCGTCTTCGCGAATGCCGACGGCCCAGCGCAGACCCGGTTCTTGGCGGGCAACGAATTTGAGCACGCGTTCCAGCCGTTCGCGTTCCGACTCGGCGGGCTCTGCAGGCGCCGCGGGCGCGGCCGGCACCGGCGTCTCGGGAGCGCTGCCACCGGCAGCAGCCGCGTGACCTCGGTGTCGTCGATCTGCGGCGGCTGAACCGCGGGCGGCAAAGCCGGCGGTGGTGGGGGTGGTGCGGCGGTGGCTCGACCGGCGGCTGCGCCAACGGCGCAATCTCCTGCAACAGCGTCGCGAGCTCCTCGAGCACCTCGGTGTCGTCGGAGTCGAATGGCGTGCTTCGGCGCCCGCTCCGGCTCCACAACCTCTGGCTCAACGCTTCGGGCTCACAGCTTCTCTGGTTCCGATGCGGGCTCGCGGCTCGGGTTCGGCAGCGCGTGCGCCGCAACGTCCGCGACCGGTTCCCACCGGTCGCCGGCCTCCGGCAGCTCGAAGGACTCCGCACGGCTCGAAAGACTCTTCGGGCTGTCTGTTGCCACGCCTCGGAGTCGCCGAGGTTGCCGGCGCCGAAACCTCCACAACGGGTATTTCGGTGGTCGGTTCCGGCTCGGGCTCGAGTTCGGGTTCGGGCAGCGCGTGCGCCGCAACGTCCACGACCGGCTCCCACCGGTCGGCCTCCTCAGCGGGCTCCGACAGCTCGAAGGCTCCCATGGCTCGAAAGACTCTTCGGGCTGTTCGTGCGGCACCTCGGAAGCGACCGGGTTTGCCGGCGTCGGCACCTCCGCAACGGGTATCTCGGTGGTCGGCTCCGGCTCCGGTCGCGGCGGGGCGATTTTGAACCGCGCTGTTTTTTCGGTCTCATCGACGCCATTCACGGGCCGGTGTTCGGTCGGCGATTTCGATGTCATGTTGTGAAGATGGCGAACTGTAGATTCGACCCGGCGTGCCGCGAAGGCACGTGCTTCGTTGATGACTCGGGCTTCTTCTGCCTGTCGCGTCGAATCGATTAAACCCGCGCACCGAATATTCTTGAGTTCTTCGTTTGCCGAATTGACGATCCGCTGCAAGTCGGCTTTCAGATATTTGACGAGTGGAGCCGTCTCGACGGTGACCATCGACAGCTCCGCAGGCCAGAGGCCGCCCGTCACCCAAGGGGTGCAGTCGACCGGTGCCTTGAAGGCCGGGATCTTCAGCGATTCCTGGGCAGCTCTCCGGAGGCGCTGGCGCGCCGTATTCCGTCCGAAGATTGCCACCGGCCAAGCCTACCGTCATCGTCGGCACCACATCGGCGCTGATTGACGGTCCCGAAAGGGGGGTGAATTGTGCGAATAAGGCCGTCTGGGTAGCGTGAGCGCGTGGCTGATTCAGGGCTTCAGCAGCAGTTGAATGAAGTGCGGGCGTTACTGGGACGGGCGCGAGAGTTGTTCGGCGCCAACCCGGTCGAGCCGCCTACCAACATCGCTCCGGAGCGCGACGCGGTCCAGACCTGGATTCGCTAGTTATCGGTCTCGGCGTCGCGCGGCGGTAGTTCGTGTGCGACCAATCTTTCGATCGCCTCATCAAGATCCTCGGCGGTGGGAACCTCGGCCGACGGCGTGTAGCCGGCCGCGACGATCTCGCCCCGAACCTCCATCACCGCTTTGAGATACGAGACATCGGCGGTCAGCAGGATGCCCTCGGTCAGGCTTTCCGCGTCGGTGTTCATCGCCGCCTCAGCCAGCGTGACGCTATGCAGGTAGCCACCGCGGCAGGAGCGAACCAGGATATGCCCGCTCGGATGGACAGTGTCGAACGCGGGATCGGCCGCTGTCATCGACCGTCGTCGGAGATGCGCCCAATTTTCCCGGCGGCTTCGGCGTCGTGCTGCTCCCACATGCCGGCCGATTTTGTCAGGTTGGCCGCGATCTCCGCGTGATTGTCGGCCTGTTGCTCGTAGCACAGCCGTCGCTGCTCGAGCAGCTCCCGGCCGGCTTCCCTCAGGTCCCCGAAGATCGGGCCCAGCGAATCCAGGCTCTGCTGGATCGCCTCGTGCGACGACGGAAGGGCGCGCAGATACTCCGACGTCTCTTGGTGATGGCCGGCGGCCTCCCGCAAGTGGGCCGGCACCACGTGGATTCGGTCTGCCATCCGATCTCTCCTTCTGACGTTCCGGCGCGAGCCGGACTACTTCTACGCTGTCTCGGTTCTCTCGGCGTTCGCCGGCCTGGTCGGCGCCGGCGGTTCGCTTGCGTTCGGTGCGGGTGCGTTGACCGGCACCGGAGGGTGCTCCCAGCCTAGGAAGCCGGGCCCGTTCACGGTGGAGATGTGCTGGATCTGTCCGTTCACCAGCGCCCGGCTCTCACCGAGGGCAAGAGCGTGCCGGTCGGTGAACATCCCGATATCGCCGGGCGTGAGCTGCGCCGGGTCCACCGGATCGCTGACCGCGGTGCCCGGCGGCGGGATCGTCATGCCCTCCTGCCGGAAGGCCTCCGCGATCGGCGTGCCGCCCGCCGCGGCTTCGATCGCGGCGGCGAGCTGCGGGCTCGCGGCGGTCAGTGTCTCGCCGTTGGGCAACGTCACTGTCGTCGGACCGGACGCGGGTTCACCCGACTCGTGGCCGGCCCGGTCGTGATCCTCGTCGTCGGACACCAGCCGGTTCTCGGGATCGTCGGACTCCGGCCGCGCGCCGTCGAGGTCGGCCGGCGACAGCTCCTCCGGCGAGGAACCCGCAAGCGGGAATCCCCCGGGCATGCCGAACCCGCCGCCGCTTGGCAGGCCTCCCCCACCGAAGGAGGGAATGCTCGGCATCCCGGCCGCCGCGGGTGTGGGCGAGGCTTGCCCGGCGCCGCCTCGGGTGCCGGCCCGAGATCGTCCTCCGGGAAGGCATCGGCGTATGGATCGAGCTCGGATTCCGTTGCCGGAGGCTGGTTTTGGACGGCAGGCGGTATCGGCGCGGGCGGCGGCGGGCGGGTGCCGGTCATCAGAGCTATCGGAGGCATCGGCGCCAGCCTGAGATGAGTTGTACAGCGACGTCCACGCGGCCATCAACGCCGAGTTCGATGTGTCGTCGAGGCTCGCGCCGGCGACCACCGCCTGGATGTCGCGCAGCTTGCCGATCAGATATCGCTGGAAGTCACGCGCGCCGGCGGGAGTGTCCAGATCTGACCGCGTTGCGACCGCGCCTTCGATGTCGCGTTGCAGGGTGTTCAAGGCGTCCCTACTGGCGGCGGCCTTCTGGTGTGCATTCAGGACCGCGGTGACGACTTGCAGGTCGACCTGAGCGGTCGTCGAGTTCTGATGTGCCAGAGCGACTTCCGCGCTTCTGATGGCATCGGCCGCGTCGCCTTCCTGATGGTCGGGCGCGGGCACGTCGTCAGGCATCGTCATCGCCCTGCTGCCCGAACATGGTGGGGACAGTAACCAGGGGCGCCGGTGACGACAATTCACTCGTGTGCACAGCCGCGACTGTGCCGAACGACTAGCCCGCAGGCGCTGTGTAGTGCTCACGCAACTTGTCCAAGGCCGCCCTGGTCGCCCCGTCGAGCCCGCGGGCCTGCGACACCACCGCCGAAATCTCCTGCTGCTTGGCGATCAGGAACTTCTGGAACTCACGCGCGCCCATCGCGGTATCGAGTGCGAGCGCGGCCTGATTCGTTACCGCGCCGTCGATCTCGGCCGCGATCGCGTCGAGGCGCCGGATGCCCTCGACAGTGGCGGCGTGCGCGCCGGCGAGCGCTTCGACCAGGGCCCGGTCGGCTTCGGCGGAGGCCGCGTGCCGTGCCGACAACGCCGCCTGCCGTGCCCCGATGGCCTCGACCGCGCCACCGGCCTGCTCGGCCATTCCCTGTCCCTGCCCGTCAGCCATCGTCGTTATCCCGTCGGACGCCGGATCTGCACGCCGGTGCCCAGCGGACTGATCCGCACGGTCGCGCCGGAGTGCGGCGCCTCGACAACCAGGTTGTTGCCGATCGCCAACTGCACGTGACCCGCCGTCGGGAAAACCAGATCGCCCGGACGGACCTGCGAACGTGGGACCGGGACGCCGTCGTAAATCTGCTGATATGTGGTGCGGTCCAGGTGAATTCCGGCATGCGCATAGGACCACTGGGTCAACCCGGAGCAATCGAACTGGTCCGGTCCGGTCGCGCCCCACACATACGGCCGGCCCAACCGCGACAGCGCCGCCCGCACCGCGATACCCGCGCGACTGTTCGGCGGAGGCAACCTCAGCCCGGCCAGGTGGCCGCCGTGGTGCAGCATCCGATAGCGCGCCGCGCGCCATCTCGACCGGTGCTTGCGGGACTTGCGGCGGGCGGCCAGCACGTGTGCCTGCTGGGCACGCAAGCGCGCGACCCGACGGCGGATAGCCTCGCGCTGGGCGATGGGACTGTCCGGCACCGCGGTGTCGGCGCGGGCCTCCTCGAGCACACCCTTCGTCAAGGCCCGCGCGTGGGCATGATCCTGGTGGGCTTCGCGCGCGGTGGCCGTCACTGCGGCGTCGACGGCCGCGGCCGAGCGCAGATCGTCGCGGCTCCGGTCTACCGCTGCGCGGTAGAGATGCATGTCCTCCAACGGTATTCAGCGCAGCGGCACGCGACAGCAGCCCGTCGTAGCGCGCCGGCTGGGCGTCCAGCGACGCTTCCCGGGTGGTGCCGGCGAACAGTTCGTGCGCGTGGCGCAATGCCGCCAACTCGTTTCCGGTCACTGCTGGTCCCCCTCGGCATCGTCGGCGAGGTCGGCGAAGGCCCGCACCCGGGGCTGCGCGCCGGGCGGGATCACTCCCCTGTTCCGGATATCCCACAGCTCGGCCACGGTGACTCCGAGCAGTGCCGCGATCACAGCCTCGGGCAACGAGGACCGCGCGCAGGCCCGGTCCAGCCGGGCGCTCAGGCTCATCGGCATCCGCTCGAGGAGCGCGCCGCGGGTGGCTTCCAATGCCTCGAGATGCTGCATGAGCCGGCCCGCTGACTCCCCGTCGGCGTTGATCGCCACCCGCCAGGAGTTGGCGGCCAGCATCTCAGCCTTCACGCACTGTTCGATCACAGAGAGAATATACGACTCATATTCGTTTGATGTCTCCGCAGGCAATCGACCGATCACCGATTTGATGGCATCGAGCTGCGCCTCGGCGTATCCCTCGAGGACGTCGGTGTCGGTGTGGCGGTCCACCACGACCGGCCCGGCGGTTCGCACGGGGTGGGTTCGGCCGGCGGAGCGGAGGTCAAGCGCACGAGTTCGGCGGCGGAATCGGCCGCGACCACGAGCCGCGAATACGTGCCGGGCGGCAGGCCGAGACCGTTTTCGACCTTCTGAACAGTGCCTTTGTGCGGTTTGCGGGCACCGCGTTCCAGATAGCTCAGTCCCATGATGCTGACGCCCGGTCACCGAGGCGAAGTCGGCCAGCGACCAGTTGCGCGATTCACGTAACTCCCGGATCGCTGCTCCCGCAGATTCGCGGCTCATCGCAGCGCTCCGGCCATATCCGGATACTACATAGGCGTATCGGTTCGTCCTGGGTATATACGTTTCTATCTCGCTTCTCTTGCCAACTGCGCGATCGTTGTGTATACGCTTCTGTATACGTTTTGATACCAAGGAGGCGGCCAGATGGGACATCCGTGCTCGGTCAACCCGGAGATGTGGTTCGGCTACGCCGATGACGACGGCGGCGACGGCGCTGCCAAGGCGCGCGCATACGAACAGTCCGCCACTGAGGCGCGGCTGCAGTGCCTGCGGCGGTGCCCACTTGCGCAGCAGCGACTGTGCGCGCGGTATGCGGTCGAGAATCGTGAAGAGTACGGAGTATGGGCCGGCGTGAAACTGCCCGGCGGCCAATATCGCAAGCGCGAGCAACTGGCCGATGCGCACGCCACGCTGCGCCGGATCGCCGCGGGAGAGATCAGCTCCCGGCAGCTCGCCGAGAACGCCGCCCTGCTGACGCGCCGCGAGAGCGACGCCGCACCGGTCACCGCCACGGTGTTTCACCTCCCCGTTTGCCAACCGCGGTCAGCGGCCTGACGTTCGTCCACTCGGCAGGATTGAATCGGCGCTCACGGGGTAATAACGCTCAACCGACCCCGGAGGACCGCGTTCCCAGACCTTCGACAACGACGATGACGCCGGCGTAGCCGGGGTCGAGGAGTGTCGCAGATGACCTTCGACCTGACGCCGACCGGCGCGCAGCACGACCTGGCCCGGCGAGCGCACGAATTCGCCGAGAACGTCATCCGACCCGTTGCCCTGGATTACGACCAGAAGCAAGAGTTCCCGTGGCCGGTGCTCGAGGAGGCCGCCCAGGCCGGCTTCTACAGCCCGCTGTTCTACCGCGATCTCATCGGCGATCCCACTGGGCTGTCGCTGCCGATGTTCATGGAAGAGCTGTTCTGGGGTTGCGCCGGAATCGGTTTGGCGATCGTCATGCCCGCGCTGGCGCTGTCCGCGATCGGGCAGGCCGCCTCTCCCGAGCAGATGCTGGAGTGGGCGCCGCAATGTTTCGGCACGCCCGGCGACCTCAAGCTCGCGGCGCTGGCGATCTCCGAGCCGGAAGGCGGCAGCGACGTCCGCAATCTGCGGACCACGGCCCGCCGCGACGGCAGCGACTGGATCCTCGACGGCCACAAGATGTGGATCGGCAACGGCGGCATCGCCGACGTCCATGTCGTCAATGCCGTCGTCGACGAAGAACTCGGCCACCGCGGCCAGGCGTTGTTCATCGTCCCGGGTGGCACACCGGGTCTGGAGCTCGTGCGCAAGCTCGACAAGCTCGGTTGCCGGGCGTCTCACACCGCCGAGTTGAAATTCCACGGCGTCCGCATTCCGGCCGAGAACCTGTTGGGTGGGGAAGAGAAGCTCGAGCACAAGCTGGCCAAGGCGCGCGAAGTGGTGGCCGGTGGAAAGCGTTCCGGCTCGGCCACATTGGGCACCTTCGAGCAGACCCGCCCGATGGTGGCTGCGCAGGCGATCGGCATCGCACGGGCGGCGCTGGAATACGCGACCACCTATGCCACCCAGCGTGAGGCGTTCGGCGGGCCGATCATGGATAACCAGGGCATCGCTTTTCCGCTCGCCGAGATCGCCACCCAGATCGATGCGGCGCGGCTGCTGACCTGGCGGGCTTCGTGGATGGCGGCCCAGGGGATCGCGTTCGAGCGTGGTGAGGGCTCGATGTCGAAGATGGCGGCGAGCGAGGTCGCGGTGCGGGCCACCGAACGGGCCGTTCAGACGCTCGGCGGCTGGGGCTACATCAACGACCATCCGGTCGAGAAGTGGTATCGGGATGCCAAGCTGTACACCATCTTTGAGGGCACCAGCGAGATCCAGCGCATCGTCATCTCCACCGCGCTGGGCCACAACGAGGGCGCGCCTCCGCTGCACGTTGTTCTCGAGCCGTCCGGCGGACCCCTGAACCGGGCGTTCGGCCGCGGCACGCTGGTGCGGGGCCGCGTCGCCGATGCGGCGCTGGCTGCCAAGGACCGGGTGCCCGAGCCGCTGATGCGGCTGGCCATGCAGGTCATCCGGCCACCGCGGAAATGACTCGCAGATGACCGCGGACAAGACCGGCGCCGAAACCACCGTCAGTGCCGCCGAGGGGAAGTACACGATCGCGGTCGACGGCGAGACCGTTGGACTGGCCGCCGTCGCCGACCGGGCCGACCAGCGGGTTTTCTATCACACCGAGGTCGACGAGAAGTTCGGCGGACGCGGCCTGGCCACGATCCTGATCGATGAGGCGTTGCAGGCCACGCGCGCCGACGGCAAGCGTGTCGTTGCGACCTGCCCGATGGTCGCCGCGTTCATCAAAAAGCATCCTGAGTTCCGTGACATCACCGATCCGGTGACACCGGCCATCCTGCAGTGGGTCGGGACGCTCTAGTTCTCCCGGCCGGCGAGTTCGGCGACGAAGCGGTCGATGAATGCCTCGACCGGCCCGGTATCTGCTTGTCGGATAACGAATTTCGTCAGGCCGGCAGCCACGTAATGGTCGAGCTGGCGGTGCAGCTGACCCCAGTCGGCGGCGACCAGGCTGGCGGGATCGACGTCCGGGCGGCGATGGCGCACCGCCGCGGCCAACTCCGGCGGCAGCTCTCCGCCCGCAACGGCCAGCGATATGCCGAAGTGGTCGGGCTCGATCTCCCGGCCCGCCTCCGCGGCGGACCGTTGATCGCCTCACGTCCGGCTCGCGCCTCGTCCGGAGTGAGGAAGCTGCCCAGCCACCCGTCGGCCAGCGTGCCGATCCGCCGGAACGCCGCGGGCGCCGAGCCGCCCAGCCAAATGTCCAGCGGGGGATCGGGGCGAGGTGCGACGGCCGCCGCTGTCACCGAGTAGTACGTGCCGTCGTAGCTGGCCGACTCTTCGACCAGCGCCGCGCGCAGGATTCGCAGCGACTCGTCGAATACCGCGCCGCGCTTACCTTCGGGCACGGTGAACACCTCACGTTCGGCGGGAATGGCCGATTGCAGGCCGAATACCGGCAGCACCCGCTTGGGCGCGAGTGCGGCCAGCGACGCCAGTTGCTTGGCCACCAGAACCGGATGACGCCCCGGCAGCACCGCCACCGAGGTGCCCACCTTCAGCCGCTTGGTCCGCGCCACGGCGTAGGCCATGCCGATCATCGGATCGACCGCCGGTGAATAGACCAGCTCGGAGAACCACAGCGAGTCCACCCCGCTGCTCTCCAGGTGGTCGACGACGGGCCCCAGCTGATCGGTCGGTGTGTTGGCACCGAGGCTGATTCCGAAGCGAACCTTCATGCCTAATGTCAACACAACGGCGTCGCCACTTGTGCCCCGGCGCCTCACTCTTCCCGCTTGCCCCACATGCGAAGTTGCTCGGCGGCCCCAAACAAAAAGGTCACGCTCTCTTCCGAGTTCGTGACCTCATGCCGCTGAGTCAGTAGAACCACATCTGTGTGGGCGAAGGGGGACTTGAACCCCCACGTCCCGAAGGACACTGGCACCTGAAGCCAGCGCGTCTGCCATTCCGCCACTCGCCCTAAACAACCGGTGGAGCCTATCACTGTAGGGGTCGGCACTCCCAAATCGGAGCGGCCGCTCAGCGCCGCGGTTTGAACTGGCGCAATGGGATTCTCAGAGTTCTGGAGGTGCCGCTGCAATGGCCTGGCCGGATAGCATGCTCGATACGACACGCATCATGCGACACGCCGAAACAGGCCGGCGGCGCAGTACTAACCACCAGGACTGAGGCAGGCGTCAGGACATGAGCGGGCAGAGGGGGCTGGTTCAGCGCATCGAGCGCAGACTAGAGGTCTCCGTCGGTGACGCTTTTGCCCGCGTATTCGGCGGCTCCATCGTTGCGCAAGAGGTCGAGGCGATGCTGCGACGGGAGGCGGCCGAAGCTATCCGCCCGGTTGCCGGCAACCGCTTTTTGGCTCCCAACGAATACATCATTACCCTCGGTACAAACGACTACCAGAAAGTGGGCGCCGACCCGGACCTCACTTCGGACGCTTTCGCTAAGCATTTGGCGGGATACATCGGCGAACAGGGGTGGCAAACATATGGTGACGTGGTCGTCCGGTTCGAGCAGTCGGCGAACCTGCACACCGGCCAGTTCCGCACCCGCGGTGCTGTCAACCCAGATGTCGAGCCCCGGCCGAGCGCCGGCGAGCTCTCCCCGCCAGAATCAGACCGTGCGTTCAACGCAGAACCAGGAGTACCAGCGATGACCGAGAATTCGAGCTACGGCGGTGGCCAGGGGCAGGGTCGGCCCGGAGACGACCATTACGAAGACCCCTACGCGCAGCCGCACGACGACTCGCATGCCGCGCCGGACCCGCGCGGCGGCTACCCCGAACAGCGCGGCGGCTACCCCGACCAAGGCGGCTACGGCGCACCCGGCCAGCGGGGCGGCTACCCCGACCAAGCCGGCTACGGCGCACCCGACCCCCGCGGCGGCTACCCCGAACAACGCGGCGGCTACCCCGACCAACCCGGCTACGGCGCACCCGACCCCCGCGGCGGCTACCCCGAACAGCGCGGCGGCTACCCCGACCAAGGCGGCTACGGCGCACCCGGGCAGCGGGGCGGCTACCCGGAACAAGGCGGCTACCCCGACCAACCCGGCTACGGCGCACCCGACCCCCGCGGCGGCTACCCCGAACAACGCGGCGGCTACCCCGACCAGGGCGGCTACGGCCAGCCGCCCGCCGGCGGTCCCGGCTACGACGAGTACGCCGACTACGGCCGTGGGCCGGCTCGCCAGGACGACGGCGCCGGGTACGGCGCGCCCGAGCAGCGCGGCGGTTATCCCGACCAGGGCGGCGGCTACGACCAGGGTTATGGCGGCGCACCGGGATACGGTCGGCAGGACTACGGCCAGCCCGACTACGGACAGTCACATGCCGCGCCGAGCGCCGGCGGATACGGCGAACCCCAACGCGACTACGACTACGGCCAGCCCGCGGAACCCAGTGGTTACGGTCAACCCGGCTATGGGCAGGGTGGTTATTCGGCCGCAGGTTCTGCGGTCACGTTGCAGCTCGACGACGGCAGCGGGCGCACCTACCAGTTGCGCGAGGGCCCCAACGTCATCGGCCGCGGCCAGGACGCGCAGTTCCGGTTGCCGGACACCGGTGTGTCGCGCCGCCACCTGGAGATTCGGTGGGACGGCCACGTTGCGCTGCTGTCCGACCTCAATTCCACGAACGGCACCACGGTCAACAACGCGCCTGTGCAGGAATGGCAGCTGGCCGACGGTGACGTGATCCGGCTGGGACATTCGGAGATCGTCGTCCACATCCACTGAGCCCGTAGGTCGCGCAGCCATCCAGCTTCAGCCCGCGTCGACCACCGTCCAAGTATCGTGACGTTGCGATAGCCGGGCACATGAGGCACGCGGCACCCAGGACGGAGAGGACGCCGGATGCAGGGACTTGTACTGCAACTGACGCGCGCCGGTTTCCTGATGTTGCTGTGGTTGTTCATCTGGTCGGTCTTGCGGATACTTCGCACCGACATCTATGCCCCGACCGGCGCCGTCATGGTGCGCCGCGGTCTGACGTTGCGCGGAACGCTGTTGCCGGCGCGGCAGCGGGGTGGCGCGGCCCGCTATCTCGTTGTCACCGAGGGGGCGTTGTCCGGCGCGCGGATCACCTTGAGTGGCCAGCCGGTGCTGATCGGCCGGGCCGACGACTCTACGTTGGTACTCAACGACGACTACGCCTCGACGCGGCACGCGCGACTTTCCCAGCGAGGCTCGGAATGGTACGTCGAAGATCTAGGATCGACCAACGGTACATACCTCGACAGGGCGAAAGTGACGACGGCGGTACGGGTTCCCATTGGCACGCCGGTGAGTGTCGGCAAAACGGTAATTGAGTTGCGTCCGTGACTTTGGTCTTGCGCTACGCAGCGCGCAGCGATGTCGGCTTGGTCCGATCGAACAACGAAGACTCGGTGTACGCCGGTGCGCGTCTGCTGGCACTCGCCGACGGCATGGGCGGCCACGCCGCCGGCGAGGTCGCGTCGCAGTTGGTGATTGCCGCACTGGCCCATCTCGACGACGATGAGCCCGGCGGCGATCTGCTGGCCAAACTCGACTCCGCGATCCACTCCGGTAACTCGGCGATCGCCGCGCAGGTCGAAATGGAGCCCGACCTCGAGGGGATGGGCACCACACTCACCGCAATCCTGTTTGCCGGCAATCGGATTGGGATGGCGCACATCGGTGACTCGCGCGGCTACCTGATGCGCGACGGCGAGCTGACCCAGATCACCAAAGACGACACGTTCGTCCAGACGCTGGTCGACGACGGGCGCATCACCAAGGAAGAGGCACACAGCCACCCGCAGCGGTCGTTGATCATGCGCGCGCTGACCGGCCATGAGGTCGAGCCCACCCTGACCATGCGTGAGGTCCGCCTCGGCGACCGTTATCTGCTGTGCTCCGACGGGCTTTCCGACCCGGTGAGCGACGAGACCATCCAAGACGCCCTGAAGATTCCCGACGTCACCGACAGCGCCGACCGGCTGATCGAGCTGGCGTTGCGCGGCGGCGGGCCCGACAACGTGACCGTGGTGGTGGCCGACGTCGTCGACAACGACTTCGGCCCCACCCAGCCGATCATCGCGGGCGCGGTGTCCGGCGACTCCGGCGTGCACGATCATCTGACCCGGCCGAATACCTCCGCAGGACGCGCCTCGGCGTTCACTCCGCGAAAAGAAGTCACCAAACGTGTTCCGCCGCAGATAGATTCGGCTCCGCCCGCGCCGCGGTCACGGCGCCGCTTGCTGATCGGCCTCGCGCTGAGCAT
>CAVVSN010000005.1:0-68465 GCA_963750885.1 uncultured Actinomycetota bacterium | reverse complement strand
TCGGAGGTGTCAGCATCGACTGCCATGTCTTGTCCCCGGGCGCAGTCTGCGACAAGTTTGATTGGGTGTGCAACCGCCCGTCTGGACCGACGTAGGTACCGGTGGCCGGATCGTATTGAGCCGCGCCGATGGGTGGCCCCGTCACGGCCGGAGTGGGCCGCGCGGCGGTGGGTGCCCCCGGGGGAAGCTGCGGGATGTCCTGACCGGACATCGTGGCGTTGGGGTCGCCCTTCCAGTCGTATCCGTCATTGAGCGGTACGTACTGTTCGTTGCTTTCGCACATCTTGACGGTGGGTGCCCGCTTGCCGGGAACCGTTTGGCACGGATAGTTTTTCGCGCCCCGAACACCGAATCGCGCGTCCTGAGGCGTCCGGCAGTACAAATCGCCCGGGGCACGCTCGGGAGAGTCCACCATGCTGGGCGCTCGCCACTCCCGTGCAGGCAGGAAGCCGGTGGTACAGACCGGCGGCAGGTTGAGGTTCAGGTGGAAATCCAGGAACAGACCCTTGTAGTCCTGTTTGGAGTTCAGGTTGGCCATCTCCGTTCCCTCCATGAGGGCGACGCTCTGCGGAAGCAGTACCAGCAACTGTTCGATGGCGGGCTGGTAGGTGATTGCCACCTGTCCGAGGCTGACCAGATTGGCCAGCAGCAGCGGCAGCGTCGGTTGCAGGCGCTCGAAGAGTTGGCGGCCTTGATCCGCGGCGGCAGCCCCCTTCTGCAGCACACCAGCGACCGAGGCGTCCTGAGACCGCAGCTGATCGGTGATCGACGCCAGATGCGCCGCCCATGCCTGGATCGCGTCGGCCGTGTCGGCTTGCGAACGAAGAACCGGCCCAATCTGGTCAATCAACGCCGTCAGCGAGTCAAGGTTTTGCTCGGAGTTTATGGCATTCGACTGGATCCCTTGACGATCCGTGAGAGCTCAGGGCCCAATCCGTGCACCGCGGTGTAGCTTTCGTCGATCGCGGTCTTCAGCTCGTCCTTCGGGATTGCGGCCAGACCACTGTTGGCGGAGTTCAGCAACGCGTCGATGGCGGGAGGCACCTCGGTGTCGCTCACGTTGATGACGTCACCGTCCTTCAGCGGCGGAGCATCGCCGAGCGGGGCAGCAACTCGACGTACTGCTCACCGATGGCGGACTGGCTGTGGACATCTGCCTGCAAATTCGACGGAATGGCGATGTCGGAGTTCAGTGCCAGCACCGCTTGGACACCGGTTCGGGTGAGGCGGACATTTCGCACCACCACCGACTTCGGTTCCCCGATAGGTGACGTTGGCCTTGGGGTACAACCCGGCGGCCTGCTGCAATTCGACGGTGACGGTGTAGTGCCCGGCACCGAAAAGCAGGGCAGGCGCATCGATGTAACGAAAGATCAGCACTGCGGAGGCAACCAGCGTGATGATCGCGAAGACGGCCAGTTGAACGATGACTCGTCGAGTGAGCCGCACCTCAGCGTCCTTCATCGAAATGGTAGGGAACGACCAACGGATTAGCTGCGGTCGCCGGGCTGGGCAATTGACCAATGGTGCGGCCCCACTGCAGCTCCAGCTCGGTCAAGTTCCCTTCCCATCGGGTACCGGTGAAGAACGAGGTATCGAGACGGCTCAGCGTCAAGTCGATGATCATCGGTGATGTTCACCGCATCGCCGCGCACGAATTTGGTGATGTTCTCTTTGGGAAAGGGGTACGTGCTCAGCAGGCTCAGGGAGCGCGTCAAGGCCGGCCCGGCGTTCGCCAACGATTTCAGCACCGGACCGATGTCCTTGAACGCCTGCACGAGAGCAGCTTTGGTGTTGTTCGACAGAGTCCGCGGCCAGCGCGCTGAACTTTCCGAGCCGGTCGAATGCTTCGGTTAGGTTGTCGCGCTGATCCTTCAGGACGGACAGTGCATCGGGGATGGTCTGTAATGCTTTGTCGACCAACGGTTTCTGATGCGCGAACTGTCCCGCCAGGTTGTTGACGCTGTCAGTGGCCGCGAGGATGTCGTCCTTCTGTTGGTCGAGGTGGCCGATGAACTCGTCGAGCCGGCGAATCAGGGTGCGCAGATCGTTCTCCGCGGCCGGCGAAGGCGGTGCTGAACGCCGTGGTGATGTCCTGGATCTGGCCGAGACCACCGCCGTTGAGCAGCAATGACGCTACCGACAGGGTCTGTTCGGTGGTTGGATACGCACCGGCGTGCGACAGCGGGATCACCGAGCCGTTGTGCAACCGTCCTTCCGGCGGTACGTCGGCGGGTGGGGCCAGCTCGATGTGCAGCGCACCCAGCAGGCTGGTCTGGCCGACCTTGGCGGTGGCGTTCGCCGGCAGGTTGACGTCTGCGTTGATCGTCATAGTGACGAGCGCGTGCCATCCTTGGCGCTCGACCTTCGTCACGGTGCCCACCGTCACGTCGCCCACCCGCACGCGGGAGTTCGGCTGGATGTTCGTGACATTCGGGCGTTGTGCTTGCACGTGATAGGCGCCGGGCCCGCCACCCTCGGTGCCCGGCAGCGGCAACGAGTTCACACCTTGCCAGCCGCAGCCGGACAGGCACGTCGCGATCGCGACGAGTGCCAGCGCGAATATGTTGCGGTGCTTGGTGTATGGCTTCATCGTCCGCGATTCTGCGGGGCCATCATGCCGGGCAGGCCGTCGGCAGGATTGGTCGCCCGCTTTGCTTCGGCGGGCAGCGACGGCGCGTCCGCTGCGGGCGCCTGACCCGTGGGCGGCTGGTTCGATGTCGCCTCGGGTGGCGGCGGCCGTCCGCGGGCCGGGTCGGCCTGTTGTCGGGACGCATCCAGTCTTCGCTGTAGGTGACCTCGTTCGGCCTGGCCTGAGCATTGACAAAGGGATTGACGCCGATCGGCGGGAAGTTGTATTGGCGGTTCTTGATGATCGGCGCGAGGTACTGGACGCAGAGCTTGGCCGATTGCCCACTGCTGAGCCGCGCCGCGGCCTGAATCGCGCCGCACAGGAATGTGATCGGGTTGTTGAAGTTATTGAGCCGAGGATTCCGGTGATCGAGCCGTGATCCGGCTCGTAGATGTTGTTGAAGTTCTGTAACACGTTGGGAAGGACGTGCAAAGTCTGTTTGATGTCGTCGAGGCTGTCGACGAGCGCCTGTGATATCGCGGCCAACTTCTCGGAGCGTGGTGCCCAACGCCTCGCGATTGTCGGCGACGAACCCGGTCACATCGCCCGAAGCGGTGTTGAAGTTGTCGACAGCCTGTCGCGACTTCGCCCGGATCGTTGGCCAACAGCGCGGTCACCGAAGCGAGATCGGTTGTTGAGCTGACCCATCAGTTCGGCGCTGTCGTGCAGCGCGACACCAGCGTCGACAAATTCTTCACGGTGGCGAAGACGTCATCGCTGTGATCGCCGAACGTCGAAATCGCCTGTGACAGTTTGATGATCGTGGCGCGGATGTGCTCACCCTGACCGCGCAGATTGTCCGCGGTGGTGGTGACCAACCCGCCGAGTGGGCTGGCCCCGCCCGGTGCGGTGGGTTGCAGGCTCTCGGTGAGTTTCTCCAGTTGTTTGCGGAAGTCATCGAACTCCACCGGCACAGCCGTCCGGTCTCGGGGGTATCACTGCCCCTCCGGCGAGTGTGGGTCCGCCCGTGTAGGCAGGAGTGAGTTGGATTGCGCGGGAGGTGATTAACTTCGGCGACACGATGACCGCGTTGACGTTCGGCGGGGACCTGGTACTTCTTACCGAGCGAGAACGTCACCTTCGCGCGTCGCGGCTGCGGTTCGATCCGATCGATCTGGCCGACCTTCACGCCGAGGATGATCACGTCGTCGCCGACGAAGATGCCGTTGCTGTTGTCGAAGTAGGCGACCACCTGACTTCGGTCGCGCCGTCGGCAGCGGCGGCAGCATCGACGATACCGCCGAGCAGCACCGACCAGCATGATGGCGAGCAACCCGCGCGTTGCGGCGCGTCATCGTCCGGCTCCCGTCGACGGGGGTCGTGCGTCGATCCCGGTTCGCCGGGGGCAGGCACGTATATCGGCGACGGTGCAGGGGCCGGCGGGGGCGCCCCTCCGGTGGCGCGGCCGCGGGCGGCCCGGGGTGGACCGCCCGGCGGCGGCGCGGGCAGCGGCTCGCGATACGGGTAGCGCGGATCGCCCGGGTTGACCGGCGGTCGCACCCGGATACCGGGCCGTGATCATCGGGCAGATTCGGTTCGGCCCACCCTGGCCGGTGCGAGGGTACGGGAGGGGCAACGGAGGGGTTGCCGGTTGACCGGTCTGCGGGTCGGTGCGTCGTGACGGCAGCAGCACGTTCGGGTCGAGCCCGAGATCGGAGAACGCAGCGTCGACGAAGGGCTGCATGAACTGTCCGGGCAACAGGTTGGCGACGTAAGCCTTGAAGAACGGCCCCGCCGACACCGACTCGCCCAGTGACATCGCGTAGGAGTTGAGCAGTTTTATGCGACTTCTGCACCCGTTCCTTGCGGTTGTCGACGATCGTCAGCACGCCGTTGAGCTTGTCCAGCGCGGGTCGCAGTTGGCGCGGTTGTCGGCGATGAACCCCGACAGTTGCCGCGACAGCGCCGAGATGTTGCCCGCGATGTCATCCAGTGCAGCGTCTTGGTTTGCAGCTCCGCCAGCAGCGCGTTGGTGTTCAGGATCAGCTCGACCACCTGATCGCTGCGCTGGGCCAGAACGGTGGTGACCTTGTTGGCGTTGGCGAGCAGGTTGCGCAGTTGGGCGTCGCGCTCATCGAGCGTTTGGGAGAACCGGGCCACGCCCGTCGACCGCGGTCTTCAGTTCCGGTGGCGTGTCCTGGAATGTCTGCGCCAGCGTGCTCAGCGATTCGTTGAGCTGATCGGTGTTGAGCCGTTGATGGTTGTCGAGAAATCGCCGAGGGCGTCGGGCAGTTGGTAGGCCGGGTAGTGCGCTCCAACGGGATCGGCCCGGTCAGGTCGCCGTCGCCGCGCGGGGTGAGCTCGAGGACCTTGGCGCCCAGCAGGCTCTTGGCCTTGATGGCGGCCTCGGTGCGATCGCCCAGCTGGATGTCCTTGTCGATGTTGAACTTGATCAGCACCCGGGCCCGTCGAGTTCCACGCTTGTCACCTTGCCCACCTGGAAGCCCGAGACCTGCACGTCGGCGCCGGTCGATCAGACCGCTTGATTCGGCGAAGTAGGCGGAGTACTCGCGTTTTGCGCGGTGAAGAACGGTAGCTTGTCGTATTGCAGCGCGCCAGCACGACGACCGCGACGGCGACCACGCCGATCGCGCCGACCACCAGTCGGGTTGCGCTCGGAGAACGACTTCATTGCGGCGCACACCGTCCCGTGGTCTGGCCCGGCCACCTTGACGTAGACCGGCTGACCGCCTTTGCCGTTGAGTTTGAGCACGGCGTCACACAGATAGAAGCTGAAGTAATCGCCGTACATCCCTTGCCGCGCCAGCACCTGGTACGTGTCGGGCAAGGTATTGAGCAGGTTGTCGAAGTAGTCGTGGTCGGCCACGACGATGCCGTGCGCCCGGTCGGTCTGTGTGACTCGTTTTGCGAACGGCGGGCGGCCTGTGCAGCAGGTCGGCGATGGTCCCCGCCGCGGCGTTGCTGTACGCGAGCGCCGTTGCTGATGTCGCCTCTTGCGCGCGGCGAGCCCCTCGATCAGCGCGGACAACGAGTCGACCGCCTTGTCGAACTGTCGCTTTGGTCGCCCAACGAGCCCAGCACGGTGTTGAGGTTGACGATCACCTGCCGATCAGGTCGTCCCGGTCGGCCAGCGTGTTGGTCAACGCCGCGGTTTGGGCCAGGAACGAGCCGATGGCCTCGCCCTGGCCCTGGAACGCCTGAGATCAGCTGGCCGGTCAGGGCATTGACCTGCACGGGGTCCAGCGCGCGGAACAGCGGGCGGAAGCCGCCGATCAACGCGTCGAGGTCAAGCGCCGGCTCGGTCCGCTCGACCGGGATGGTCTGGCCCGGCTTGAGGCGCTCGATCCCGCCGGCGCCTTCCTGCGAGCTCCAGATAGCGGTCGCCGATCAGGTTCTCGTAGCGGATCAGCGCCCTGGTGCCCTGGGTGAGCACCACCGTGTCGTCGGCGGAGAACTCGACCACAGCTGTGCCGTCGCTTGATCGAGATGTGTTTGACCTTGCCGACTTCCACGCCGGCGATGCGCACCAAGTCGCCGCTCCTTCAGACCGCTGACGTTGGTGAATTCGGCGGTGTAGGTCTGCTCTGCGCTGAACCGCAGCTGTGCGAATACCGCGAACAAGCGCGACGCGCCACGCAGGCACACGACGACGAAGACGCCAGCGCCACAGCGGCGCCCGCGAGGTTGTCTCTCATGGCTGCTTCCTCGTCGTGTCGCGGTGAGGTCGGGCGTCTGCGTCGGCGGACCGGTCATGGCGGTGGCGGCGCCGGTGGCGGCGCCGGAGCGGCGCCGGGTACAGCGGAGTTCCGTCGGGGCCGTAAAGCGGCGCGCCGTAGGGCGGCGCACCCGGGTACGGCACCGGTCCGGGCGCCGGGCCGGGCCGACTCGCGGATGCTCGGCGGTTCGGGTACCGCCGCGGGTGACCGGAAAGTAGTCCACCCACCAGGGGTGGCCGATGCCCGGGTTGGGCCGGATGTCCAAGCCGGTGCCCCAACCGGTGTTGGTGACGAGTTGGCGCACCGGCCAGTTTTTGGAGACGTCAGGCAGTGAACCGCATCCTGGCTTGCCGCCGGGGCCGCCCTTGGCGGCGACGACGGGCAGGTTGTCCGGGTAGCGGTAGGGGTCGTCGCCGAAGAGAAACGCGTCGTCGATCAGGATGGTGCGGCCGTTGCCGCCTGCGGCTTGGTATGCGCCGTTGTCCAGCGACCACTTGGCGCCGATGAGCAGGCAGGTGTACTCGGGGTTGTACTTCAACAGCAGATCTGTCGTCGGTTTGAGAACGTTGATCGCCTTGACGAGATTGTCCTCGGTTGGGGCCGATGAGGTCGATGCCCGCTTGGGCGAACCCAATCGTGTTGAGCAGCAACGCATCTAGATCGGCGGCGTGGCTGGTGACTGTCGTGCTGGTCACGCTGGCGGCGTCCAGGGTTGCCAGAATGTCAGGCGCCGCGGCGTTGTAGGCATCGCTGGCACGCTTGAGTGACCGCCAGTCCTTGGCGCACCGTGTCCATCCGCGGGTTCAGCGCGCCGAGGACGTTGTTGGCAGCGGTCGTGGCCTTCCCGATGGTCTGGCCTTGACCGCGTACTGCATCGGCGAGCGCGGTCAGTGTCGCGTTCAGTTTCGGTGGGTCGACCTCGTGCAGGAGGTCGACCAGGCTTTGGAAGACGGTGTTGACTTCGGTGGTGACATTCTCGGACCGCAGCACCGCACCGGACGAAATATGTTGTGGACTCGGATTTTCGGGTCGATCAGGTCGACGTACTTAGCACCGAAGGCGGTGGTGGCGCGGATCCGTGCCTCTGCATTGGCCGGTATGTACGCGATCTGGTCGGGGAACGAGTCCAGCTGGAGCCGAACGGGTCCGGCTTCGGTCCGGCCTCGATCGCGGGCGACGCGGCCCACCTGCACGCCGCGCATCTTGACCGCGGCGCCCGGTTCCATACGAGGCCGGCGCGATCCGATGTCAATGTGACGGGCACGTAGGAGTTGAACGTCCCGGCGAAGATCGCCAAGCACAACCAGATCCCGGCCGACAGTGCGCGCAATCAGTACCGCGGTCCACCACGCCGGGTGAACCCGGTACCGCTCTGCTGCGGGGTCCATCGTCTAACCCGACAGGTGGAAGTTGCCGGTCTGGCCGTAGATGGCCAATGAGAGGAACACGATCAACGCCGCCGACGACACCAGCGACGTGCGCACCGCACGGCCCACGGCCTCGCCGACCCCGGCCGGCCCACCCGAAGCGTGTGAACCCGTAATAGGTGTGCACCAGCATGATGACGACGGCCATCGCGACGGCGATGAAGAACGACCAGATCAGATCCGTCGGGTACAGGAATGTGTTGAAGTAGTGGTCGTACACGCCGGCGGACTGGCCGTAGATCATGGTGGTGCTGAACCGGGCCGAGCGAAGGCGGAGAGCACCGCGACGCAGTACAGCGGGACCACGACGAACACCCCTGCGACCACACGGGTGGACGCGAGATACGCGATCGCGCGGATACCCATGACTTCAAGGGCGTCGATCTCCTCGTTGATCCGCATCGCGCCCAGTTGAGCGGTGGCACCCGCGCCGATCGTGGCGGCCAGCGCGACCCCGGCGGTCAACGGCGCCGCCAGCCGGACGTTGAAGTACGCCGACGCGAACCCGGTCAGTGCCTCGACGCCGATATCGGCGAATTGGTTGTAGCCGGCCACCGCGACCAGCGCCCCGGTCGTCATGGTCAGGAAGCCGACGATCACGACGGTCCCGCCGATCACCGCGAGCGCACCGGTGCCCAGACCCATCTGCGCGATGAGGCGAAGCAGCTCGGATCGGTAGTGCAGGAAAACGTCCCCGGTGTGGCCCATGGTCTTGACGTAGAAACGGGCCTGGATACCGACCCGGGTCCAGCCGGCGGCCCAGCGCCGGATCGTGCGCGAATGCGCGTGGGCACCCGCGCACTCGCGACTGGTCACAGCGTCACCTTCACGCCGACTGCGGTGGCGATGATGTTGATCGCGAACAGAGCCACGAAGGTGTAGACCACGGTCTCGTTGACGGCGTTGCCGACGCCGGCAGGCCCGCCTTCGACCGAAATCCCCTTGTAGCAGGCGATCAACCCGGCCGCCAGACCGAAGAGTGCGGCCTTGATCATCGCCAATATCAGATCGGGAGCCCGGGTGAGTACTGTCATGCCCGCCGCGTAGGCGCCCGGGGTCACGTGTTGGACGAACACGGAGAAGACGAAACCGCCGACCAGTCCAACCAGGATCACGACTCGCGGACAGCAGCACCGCGACGAGGGTCGCGGCGAGCACCCGCGGCACCACCAGTGCCTGAATGGGATTGATGCCCATGACGCGCAGCGCGTCGATTTCCTCGCGGATCGTGCGGGCTCCCAGGTCGGCGCACATCGCGGTGGCACCGGCGCCGGCGACCACCAGGACCGTCACGATCGGGCCGATCTGGGTGACGGTCGCGAACGCCGCCGTGGTGCCGCTGAAATCGGCGGCGCCGAACTCCAGCAGCAGGATGTTGAAGGTGAAAACCACCAGGACTGAGTACGGCACGGCCAACATCACTGTCGGCACCAGTGAGACCCGGGCTACGAACCACGCCTGGCCGACGAACTCTCGCCACGCGAACGGCCTGCGCGGAAGAGCAAACAGTGTGTCGAGTGCCATCGCGAAGAAGCCGCCCAGGACTGAGGCGGGCTTCCATGCCGGGGTCAAAGCGATCATGAGTTACCCACCCCGGCAGCGGCTTTCGCCAAGTCGCCCAGCACCGTCCAGCCGGATGATCCGAGGCCGGGGGTCGCGCAACGGCAATATAGCTCGCATATGCGGCGCACCCTCCTGCTAATTCACCATGCTGAATCAGCGCGACTGCCAGTAGTCTGTGGCGGCTTGGGCCGTGTGTCAAGAGATTCAACATAATTAAACATGTTGAATTCTGCTTGCGGCCGCTATTCTAAACCGGCTGGCACACAGCGGAAGGCAGACCTTCATGACGACGGACCCACCCGCCCTACGGCGCAAGGATTGGGAGCGCCCGCGTTTCGATCGCCACCAGACGCGCCCGGAACAGGCGGCCGAACACTTGGCGGCGCTGGCCGCTTCAGCTGAACCCGGCGATCGGCTGGGAACAAAGGAGGAGCTACGGGACAGCTGCGGAGTGGCGGTCGGCACATTCAACGAAGCACTGCGGATGGTTCAGGCCCGGGGGCTGGTCACCGTGCGTTCGGGCCCCGGCGGTGGTTTGTTCGCCAGCCGCCAGTCGCCAATGGTGCGCCTCGGCAATTCGATGTTGACCGTTGACGACGATGCCACCTCCGTTGCCGAAGCGGTGCGACTGCGCGACGCCTTGGATCCATTGCTGGTGGAAGACGCACTGGAATATGCGTCGGACCACGACATCGACGCTCTGCGTGGCCAACTGGATCACATGAAGGTCGCCGTAGGCAACGCAGACGGCACCGCGTTCGCGCGAGCAGACCGAAACCTGTACGCCCGCATAGCCGACATCAGTCCGAGCGCCATCTTGCGATCGCTGTATCCGATGCTGCTCGACGTCATTGAGTCGCACCTGCTGTCGGCGCCGCCCATCGATGATGAGCATCTACCCGCTGACATTGATGCCCGCTACGAACTTCACGCCGCGTTGGTCGATGCGATCGCTGACCGTAATCTGCGCGCTCTGGACTTGATTCGCGAACACCGCACGATAAAGCCGTTTAGCTAAATCGATAGCCCTTGTCCTAAAAGTTCTCCGAGCAATCTCCTAGCGCCGATAATCGCTAACTATGTAAGTCCGCGATCGCGCATCAACTCGGCGATGACTGGGTCTAGCATGCGCTTGTTGGCCTCATCTACTGTCGCGGCGTAGTCGGTGATGCATCGCGCAGCTCATCCATGTTCTCGCCCACCGATCCGAGAATAAGGAGCATTGCCGTCCTGGATCGATCGGCTATCGCGGTCATAACACGGCGGCGGGTGCTGACCCGTGGCTGACCGGTCCCGGGAAACTGGTCCAGGGTGTGTGAGAGTCGTTCATTGGGTCGTACCAGGGCAGCCTATGGGTTGGCTGGAATGCCTATGTTGACAACTCCAAGGATCAAGCAACCTGTCGGTGGGCCAATCCTGTCGGCGGTTCGACGACCCGCTACGCCCGCTTCAACCGAACCGCCACCGCGAATCCACGACGACATCCCTGCCGTCGCTGCCTATTTGCTTGCGCTGCAGGCGTTCTACGGGTAGGTGATCGGGGCGCTGCCGCGTTGCTGGAGGAGGAACGCCATGAAAATCAGTTCCTGGCTCTGTTCATCGATCATGGCCACCGCGGTCTGGTGCACGACGTGGGTGGAGCTGTGTTGCACGACGTAGGCCGCCATCTCGATGCCGCCTTGGTGGTGACGCGTCGACCGAGCTGTGTTCCGCCTGACAAGCGGATACGAAGGGCGCCACCCGGGCGCTACTGGCAGCACCAACAACCAATAGGGACCGGCTAGCGCGGCTAAGATCGGTACCTGTGACTGGCAGTGAAGGCTCCTTCGACTACAGCGACGCCGAGGAAGGCGAGGCTGGTGAAACACCACCCGATCAACCTTGGTACCGCAGACCGATCGTCTCGCTCACTATCGGATTTTTCGTTGCCATGCTGCTTGGCCTGGCAATCTTCTTTCTAGCCGATAAGACCAGCGGGCATAGCGGCACAACCCAAACTCCAACCTCGCCGACTGCACCCGTGAATGCCCCTGCGCCCGCACCACCTAGTCGTTGATCAAGCTCGGCGACATGTCCGGTGAGCAGCGCCGCGAGTGCTTCATCGAGAACCCCGGCTTTTTCATCGAGTAGTAGACGGCGCCAACTGCTTTGCCAGATACGGCGCGGTGCGGCTGTGTTTGGCATGGGCCACCTTCTGCGGCGGGCCCGCCGCAACGACCCGACCGCCGTCGCTGCCGGCTCCCGGTCCCAGGTCGATCACCCAGTCCGCACCCGCGACCATTCGCATGTCGTGTTCGGCAACCACCACCGTGTTGCCCGCGTCGACCAGGCGGTGCAGTTGACGATCGAGCAGATCCACATCGGCGGGGTGCAGCCCGGTGGTCGGCTCGTCCAGGACGTAGAGGGTATGCCCGCGCCGGGGTCGCTGCAGTTCAGAGGCGAGCTTGATCCGCTGCGCCTCGCCGCCTGACAGCTCGGTCGCGGGCTGTCCGAGACGCAGATATCCCAGGCCGACCTCTCGTAGCGTAGTCAGGCTGCGTGCTGCGTTGGCGACGTCGGCAAGGAACTCCGAGGCCTCGTCGACCGTCATCGCGAGCACGTCGGCGATCGTACGGTCGCGGTAACGCACCTCGAGTGTCTCGTCGGAGTAGCGCGCTCCGTGACACGCCGGGCAGGTGGCGTATGTGCCTGGCAGGAACAGCAATTCGACGGAGACGAACCCCTCCCCCTGACAAGTCTGGCAGCGGCCTTCGGCCACGTTGAACGAAAACCTGCCGGCTGTCCAACCGCGGCGACGCGCCTTCGGGGTCGCAGCGAATTCGCGGCGCACGGCGTCGAACAAGCCGGTGTAGGTCGCCAGCGTCGAGCGCGGCGTGCGTCCGATCGGGCGCTGGTCGACCGATACCAGCCGGTTGATCTCCTCGACTCCGGATGCCGTCACACCGACGCTCGCGTCGTGATCGAGGTCGACGATCTCGGTGTTGGATTCGTCGTCGTCGGAGTCGGCCGGCTCGGCGGCGCGGCCTGTGCCGAGATGGCTGCTCACGACATCGCCGAGGACCTTGACGACGAGCGTCGACTTCCCTGAACCGGACACTCCGGTGACGGCGGTGTACACCCCCAGTGGCAGGTCGACGTCGAGGTCTCTCAAATTGTGGAAGCAGATTCCGCGCAGCCGCAGCTGCCCGGACTGCGTGCGGGGTCGACGAGGTGGCGGCTTGTCGCCCTCGAAAAGGTATCTGCGAGTGACGGACTCCTCGATGTCAGCCAGACCCGGTACCGGCCCGCTGTAGAGGACGTCTCCGCCAAGTTCCCCCGCCCCGGGTCCGACGTCGACGATCCAATCGGCACGACGTACCACGTCCATGTCGTGCTCGACCACGAACAACGAATTGCCCGCGCGCCTCAGGCGATCAAGCACTTCGAGTAGCGGTTCGGCGTCCGCGGGATGCAGCCCGGCGGACGGCTCGTCGAGCACATAGAGCACGCCGAACAGGCCGGCGCGCAGTTGAGTGGCCAGCCGCAACCGCTGCAGTTCGCCGGGTGAGACCGTTGGAGTGCGGCGATTGAGCGTGAGATAGCCGAGGCCGAGATCGACGAGTACCTGCAGGCGCGCGACGAGGTCAGCAGCGATCATGGTCGCCACTTCCGTCAGCTCGCCGGATTGCGTTGACTCGTAAGCGGCGCCGGCATCGGTCCGTGAAGCCGTCGGGCGCAACGTGTCAGCAAGATCGGCCAGCGGCATCGCCACATAGTCGGCGATGGTGCGCCCGGCGAAAGTCACCTTCAATGCCTCCGGCCGAAGCCCGGAACCATCACAAACCGGGCATTCGACGCTGTCCACGAATTGCAGGACGCGGCGGCGCATCATCGCGCTGTGAGAGTTGGCCAGCGTGTGGCGGACGTGGCGTTCGGCGCTGGAGAACGTGCCGTTGTAGTAATAATCGGCCTGCACGGGATGCTGGCCCGGATCGATTTCGACAGTGGGCTGCTCATCGGTGAACAGAATCCAATTACGTTGGCGCTTGGTAAGTTTGCGCCACGGCTTGTCGATGTCATACCCCAGCGTGACGAGGATGTCGCGTAGGTTCTGGCCCTGCCACGCACCCGGCCACGCGGCGACGGCGCCTTCGCGGATGGTCAGCGACGGGTCGGGTACCAGAGTCTCTTCGGTCACCCGATGGATTCGTCCCAGCCCGTGGCACTCGGGGCACGCACCAACCGCGGTATTGGGCGAGAACGCATCGGAGTCCAGTCGCTCCAAGGCTCCCGGCGGGTAGGTGCCGGCGCGGGAGAACAGCATCCTCAGCAGGTTCGACAGGGTGGTGACGGTGCCGACCGTCGAACGCGACGTCGCCGAACCCCGGCGCTGCTGCAATGCGACGGCGGGCGGTAGCCCGGTGATGTCATCTACCTTCGGCGCGCCCGTGGGCAAGAGCAGACGACGGGCGTATGGAGCGACCGATTCGAAGTAGCGGCGCTGGGCCTCGGCATAGATGGTCCCGAACGCCAATGACGATTTGCCGGATCCGGAGATCCCGGTGAACGCGACCAGCGCGTCACGCGGCGCCGCGACGTCGACACCCCGCAGATTGTGGACCCGCGTCCCGTAAACGCGCACACAAGGGTCGATGTCGTCGGTGCTTCGGTGGGACGTCTCTGTCATCGCGCTCGAATGAGTACCCATGCTGAGGGAAGAGGAAAACGCACTCAGCGCGCCTGGCCCGCTACTGCCGGACCGATCCGCGGGCGCCGCCACAATTCCCAGACCAGCCGGCAAATCCCGATACCGGCGAGCAGGCCGAGCGCTCCGATCGCGGGCATGTGTAACAGCGCCGGCAGTGTCGCCGCGGCGGCCAGTCCGGTGGCGGTGCGATCGACGGGGACCTGTCGATGGTCACGCCATCGGTACGCAACATCACTTAGGTAAAACAACGCCATGCCCCCGGCGAGTGCGATCGCTGATATCAGCGGCAGCGCGGCCGTGGCGTGCTCGACGGTGGCGTGCGCGCCGACGGCGAACAGCATGATGCCGGCGACCATTGGCAGGTGCAGGTAGCTGTAGGCGTCGCGGGCAAGATGGGCCCGTTCTCTGCCGGTGGCCTGCTCTAGCCGCTGCTGGGCTCCGGTCGTCAATCCGAAATAGGTCCACCAGAACGTTGCCATGATTACAACACCCACTACCAGAGTGGTGATTACCTCAGGTCGGGTGAGATCTGTTGCAGCGGACCCCATTCCGATGATCACCTCACCGAGCACAATGATGACGATCGAGCCGTGGCGGGAGACGAAGTAGGACGGTGAGACGCGGAATCCGCCGAGGCCCAGCACGGCCGGTGCGCCGTAGTCGATCACCGCGGCGGCAACCCACAGCAATTCGCGGATGGGCGTGTGAAAGAAGGCGGCGGCCACGATACAGGCGGGGGCGGTGAGAAACGCCGGTGCTAGTCGCAGGGTGCCCTGCCGCAACTCGTCGTCGTCATGCGAGGAGAGGGCGACGAACTTCAGCACGTGGATCACCCGAACCACCAGCAAGGCGACTGCGAAGACTAGCGCTTCCGACGCGAACGCGGCGGGAAGCGACGCTGCGGCGACCAGCATTGCGGCCATCGCAGCGATGACTGTTGCTTGGTGCCACACGTTGGCCGTGTCGAAGGTGTTGATGAGCCACGTATAGCCCACCCAGGCCCACCACACCGCGAGGAGAGCCAACCCGGCCCGGCCGAAACCCGTTGGCGACAGATCGTGCACCATGAGTTGAGTGACCTGCGACATTGCGAACGTGAACACCAGATCGAAAAACAGTTCGAGGTTGCCCTCAGAGCGTGGGCCCGTCTGCTCATTCGAGTTCTCGTCGTGGTTCATGACATTACGAGTAACCGGATAGATCCCGGTCAATCCGAAGGATCCGCCAGTCGCCGATCAGTCACGTGTTTGGGGTTTGTAGCAGGTGCAGAACCGGGGACGGTTCGCCTACCGTGTCGGGATGGACGGATCGCCTGGTTGTCATCTTCCTGAGGTCCGTGGGTCGGATCCAGATCTCACATCGGTTCGGTGTTTACAGTCTAGTTCGCAGACCAACTCGTGCGTTTGGGTGCGGACGTGGCCTCCCCTCACCGCACCGGGTCGCGCTTGTGATGCGTAATCTTTAGTATCTCTGCGAATAGGTTGTACGGCAGCTAAATATGAATGCTGCTAGGGCAGGATCAGCGTCCGCCGGTGGGTCGACACAACTTGGGTAACCGACAGCTTGACGCCTTCAGTTTGCGACCACATGGTGCAGTCGATTGTTACGAAAGTTGTTGGTTTTCTAGTTGTCCCGTTCACAGCGCGTCGTCGGGGTCGGTAGTGCCGCGCGTTATGACACCGTTGTCGAAGATGATTGCTCCAGGAACGATTCGGGAGATTTCACGTTTCATGCCATTGACTAGCGGATGGCCTCTGGGACGTGCTCCCGCAAGATGCCGGGTGCTCTCATGAGCAGTGACAGGACATTCGCGTCTGGCTCAGCTGCCTTGTGTCGTACGCCAGCTAGGCGACTAAGGGTCCGTGCGAGATCGGGTGATTTGGGTCTAGGTGACGCTCCTGAATGTCCATCGTCCGTTCCAGCAGCTTGGGCGAACTCCGTGAATTTGCCGAGGAGAGAACACGCGTCGCTGAGGTGCATGAGGGTGTGGGTAAGGTCGGGGCGATCCTCCTCCGAGCTGGTTTTGCTGTATTTCTGCACCATCAAAAGTGGCCTGGCCTGGCGCATGGTTCCAGATGCCGAACTCCTCGAGCAGGCCTCGTCCGCGGCGGCATCAATTGGCACCACGATGTGAACGCGGTGGCGGCAACCAAACGACTCATGATCAGCGGGCGAAGTGCGGGCCCTTCTAGTCAACCCTCGACGGCACCGGCGATGTCGTTTGCCTCGCAGTCGGTGTGTCAGATTGGGTGAACCACAACAGGTAACCGAGCGGTGGCAGCACTATCACTCCGGCGAGCACGACGACGACGAGCAATGCCGCGAGGGTGGCCGGTGCTCCGGCGGCCTCGCGGATAGACAGTTGGCCGACCAGCATCCGCGGGTATTGCGCTACACCCCATCCGACGATCACCGCCGCGACCGCCAGTACGGCGGTGGTCCTTGCAAAAGCGAAGCCCCTCCGGTGATTTTCGCCGGGCACGCAGCGATACAGCAACACCAAGGTGGTAGCGCCGGCGAGCCCAGCGACGACGAGCACGGGAAAAGCGCGACCACGTAGGCCAGCGCTCAGCGTTGCAGCGTCATCGAGCACCGGATACAGGCCCGCGAAAACGATCCCGCCGACTGCCAGCCCTACCACAATGGTGCGGGTTCGGAGGCGCCTGGCTAACTCGGTACTTCCCGTACGGGCGGCATCGGCCGTCAAAAACACACCAGCCAGGAAGATGCACGTTGCCACTGCAAGGCATCCCCCGACCAGCGATGTCGGATTCACCCACGAGCCGACCGGGTCACCGTAACCTGCGGCCGGCACGCGACCAGAGGCGATAGCACCTGCCACCGTGCCGAAGAAAAATGGTGCCATCAAAGAAGATCCGGCAAAGACCGCTCCATACAGCTGAGCCTGTGCGAATGTGGCGGCGTACTTGCGGAACGCAAAGCTGGCTCCCCTCAGCACAATTCCGACAAGGGCGAGCATGAACGGGGTGAACAGGGTCGTGGTCGCCGCGGCGAATGCCTTGGGGAATCCGGTCCACCACGTCACCAGAACAAAGATCAGCCAAACGTGGTTGGCTTCCCACACCGGACCGATGCTGTGATCGATCAGAGTTCTTAGCTCTGCTCCCCGCCGACCGCCACCTGCGGTCAAATCATAGAAACCCGAACCGAAATCGGCACCACCCAACACCGCGTAGGCAAGCACGCCTACGAACATCGCGGCGGCCACCACGACCGCCAGGCTCATCGGTCTACCCCCCGCAACGCGGCCGGCGCGGGGGCTAGCGCCGCAGGCCCGTAGGGGCTGGCCAGCTCCTCTTCGCCATCTCGCCACCGTCTGGCCATCGCTCGCAGCACGAAATACGTCGCCAATGACATGGCGGAGTAGAGCACCAGCACACCGGCATAGCTCCACCAGATCGCCGTGTTCCGCGTCGCTGCATCCACGGTCCGTTGCACCTGCCATACCGTCCACGGCTGCCGTCCGACTTCGGTTGCCACCCAACCCATTTCCAAGGCGGTGATTGCGAGCGGTCCCGCGACGACGGTAAACCGCAGAAACCAGCGGTTATCCAGCAAGTCGTATCGGCGCCGGCGCGCCACCCAAAAAATCACCACGACAAGTGCCAGCAGCAGACCGATGCCGACCATCGACTGAAAGGCCCAATGCGTGATATTGACCGGCGGCCACTCGGATTTCGGAACTGAGTCGAGGCCAGGAACCGACCCGCTGAAAGTGCCGCGGGCGATGATCGAGCCGACCCGGGGAACGGACAACGCCCACTGGACCTTGTCGCCGATCAGGATTCCGCCCAACCGAAGGGGTGCGGGACCCGGTTCACTATGCAGCGCAAGCTCAAAGGCCGCGAGTTTGGACGACTGCTTGTCACCGACCTGTAGCCCCAGAACATGACCGACAAAAGGCTGGATCACGGCCGCGATGGAGGCGAACCGGAACGGCACGGCGAACCCCAAACGATGGTGCGCGTCTGTTCGACCGCGGAGCAGCCCCGCAGCGTAGACGCCGGCTACCACGAGTCCCACGAGCAGGAAAGCGCCCAACCACATGTGTAGAAACTGCAGCCACGCCAACGGGTTGAACATCGCGGCCCACGGGTCGACATCGGCGACGGCCCCATCGCGGATCGTGAACCCGGTCGGATAGTTCATCCAGGAATTGACCGCAACCACGCAGAACGATCCGACGATGCCCGAGATCGCCATCGGGACCAGCATCGCCAGCTGCCACCGCGGTCGCATGCGGTCCCACCCATAGAGATAGAGACCCAAGAAGATGGCCTCGGTGAAAAAGGACAGCCCCTCGAACGCGAACGGCAACCCCAGCACGTCACCGAACCGGCTCATCAATCCCGGCCACAGCAAGCCCATCTCGAAGCTGAGAACGGTCCCCGACACCGCTCCGATCGCAAATAGCACTGCCGAAACCTTTGACCACCGCTTAGCCAACCGCAACGCGATCGGCTCGCCGCGCACGATTCCTCGCCGGTGCATCACGTAGATCATCGCCGGAAAGGCCACCCCGAAGCACGCCAGCACGATATGAAATCCCAGCGATACAGCCATCTGCTGTCGAGCGGGAAGCAAGCCCGCCGGTGCGTCGGACGCCAGCACCACGATCGTGTCGCTAAACGGCATCAGTCCACTATCCTCTAGGCGACGTTAACGAGCCAAGGCATCTCAAATCACACTTGCCCGCTTGCGCTGCGCTGACCTGCGGCGACCCATCTTGTCTCCCGCGTCTGACGCGATGTCCCCACCGACTTGTCTCACGTTCGTGTCCACTCGCAGTCAGCTCCCGCACGGCTGGTTATCGACGGCGCGGCTGTCGCTGCTGTCGTTGATACGCCGCGAAGAACGACCTGTTGGTTCGGCAATATCTACCTATGCCGTTCAGAGTGCAGCCCTTCCCCGGTCACAAGCGGATTCTTGCTCGGTTCGGTCGATTTCGCCTTTAGCCCCGGGGAAGACCCAATACTCGCTGGGCAATGATGTTGCGCTGGATTTCCGAGGTGCCGCCCGAGATAGTGCCCGCAAAGCTGGCCGCGTAGCGGGCGAACCAACTTCCGGTGGATTGGTCTAGACCATGCGCGTTGTACCTCGAGGTGGCCGCGGGATCAACGAGGCCATCCGCGCCCGCCGCGGCCAAAGCATGCTCGGCCGCGGTCTGCGCGGCCTCTGACCCCAACACCTTCAGGACTGACAACGCGGCGACGTCTTCCTCACCCCGCGACGCGCGCGCCAGCGCCGCCGAACCGAGCAGACGCAGCGCCTGGGCGTCCATCACCAAGGTGGCGTAGTGGTCGCGATCCAGCGCACTGAGCGGATGGAAGTCTTGGGCCAGGTAGTGCAACCGGTCCGCGAAACTCATCCACAGCAAGTTGCGTTCGTGACCGAGTGATCCGTTGGCCACGCGCCAACCGCCGTCGAGCTCCCCGACCAGGTTCTCGGCGGGAACCCGAACGTCGGTGAAGAACACCTCGTTGAAGTCGAGATGGTCTCGGTCGTAGACGTAGGCGAACGGTCGGCACTCGACGCCGGGGGTGTCGGTGGGGATGAGCAGGACGCTGATGCCCTTGTGTTTCGGCGCTTCGGGGTCGGTGCGCACGAACGTGAGAAGGACATCCGAGTCCTGGGCGCCCGAGGTCCACACTTTCTGCCCGTTGACCACGAAGTCGTCACCGTCCCGGACGGCCGCGGTTCGCAGGCCGGCCAGATCAGAGCCCGCGCCCGGTTCGCTCATCCCGAGCGATGCCGTCATGTCCCCGCGCAAGATCGGCACCGCCCATCGCTGTTTCTGCTCGGGAGAGCCGAACGCCAGTAGCGATGCCGCGATGATTCCCACGCCCTGCGGATTGCAGGATTGAGTGACCCGCCTGCGTGACAGTTCCTCGCGGTGCACGAACTGCTGCAGGAGCGTGGCGTTGCGGCCACCGAATTCCGGTGGATTGCCCGGCAACAGCCATCCATGGTCGAACTGCAGCCGCTGCCAACGTCGGGACCATTCCGGTATGTGCGACGTGGACCGGGACCGTTCGGTCGCTTCCGCCTCAGGCGGCAGGTGTTCGTCCAGGAAGGCGACGAACTCCGCCCGGAAGGCCTCCACCTCCGCATCAAACGTCAGCTGCACGTCGCTCCTCACGTCGACACCATCATTCAAGATGTCAAGTACTTCATATCCGCAGCGCGTGCCAATATCAAGTGGTTGACAATCCTCCGGCGGACCGGAGATGGTACGAAGACCGATCCACCACAGGAGGGCCATTTGCTCGACGGAGAGAAGATCCTCGTCACCGGCGTCACCGGCAAAATCGCCTTTCCGATCGCGAGGGCGCTGGCCGGACGCAACGAGGTTTGGGGCGCGGCGCGACTGCGCAATCCACAGGACAGCGACAACCTCGTCGCCGCCGGGATAACGCCTCTACCCCTGGACATGTCGACAGGCGACTTCTCAACTCTCCCAAGCGACTTCACGTACGTCTTCCATGCCGCGGTCGACCCCGGCGCCGACGACTGGCAGCACTGCCTCAAGACGAACGCGCAAAATTCCGGCGACCTGCTCTATCACTGCCGTACGGCAAAGGGTTTCGTGCTGTGCTCGACCGGATCGGTCTACGGCTACCCCGGCCGGCGGCCACTGACCGAGGCGGACGGTCCCGGCGTACCGCTGCGGGCCAACTACAGCTTCTCCAAGATCGCCGCGGAGTCGGTGTGCGTCTGGATCGCGGACCAATTCGGAATCCCGCTCACCATCATCCGGATCTGCTCCACGTACGGCCCGCGGGGCGGAGCGCCCGCCGACCGATTCGACATGATGTTGGCGGGCAAGCCGATTCGGCTTCACCCCGACGCACCGAACAACTACAACCCGATCTACGAGGACGACTACGTCGAACTCGGGATCCGCGCCATGGAAGTTGCCGCCTCGCCGCCCATCATTGTGAACTGGGCAGGAAGCGAGACCGTCAGCGTCGAGGACTATTGCACGTACATGGGCGGGCTGGTCGGCATCGAGCCGTCATTCGACTACACGCCCGAAGCACACACCCCGCTCTGGCCAGACGTCACCTACATGCACCAGATACTCGGACGAACCAAAGTCAGCTGGCGGGACGGATTCCGACGAATGATTAAGGCACGCCACCCCGAACTCGAACTCGCCCTACGCGACTCGGCCTCGCGGCAGGCTCGCTGATGCTGCTCCCCGGCACGCCGTCAGACGAGATCGCCGACGTCCTCGCGACCGGCAGCGGCGACATCACCACGACGTTCGTCTCCATGGCGACGCGACACCCCGACGGCACTGACGCTGAGTACTTGCAGTGGCACACCCTCGATCACCGGCCCGAGCAGCACCGGCTCAGTGCTGTCCGGGCGTCTTTGCGGCTCGTGTCGACGCCGGCGTGCCGTGCGGCCAGGGCGGTGCGGCATGAGCGTTTCGACCCGGTGGATCACGTGATGACTTATTTCTTCAGCGATACCGCGGGTCTGGATCGATTTCTCACGCTGTCCGCGGCGCTGGGCGGCGCCGGTCGCAAACTCCCACTCCTGCCGCCCGTTGAACGTGGCGTCTACGGGGTGCAGAGCAGAGTTGCCGCGGCGCGAGTCAAAGTCGGCGCCGACGTGCTGCCGTGGTGGCCGGCCCGCGGCGTGTACCTGACTACTGGAAACCCACGCGACACCGCCGACAGAACTGGTCGAGGTCGAGGGCGTCGCAGGAATCTGGTCAATGGCCGCACTCGACGTCGGTCCGAAGCTGGCGAGCGCACGAGCAGGGCAGCAACTCACGCTACTGCTTCCTCGACGACGACCCGGTCGCCACCGCTGCCCGGCTACGGCCCGTCCTCGAGAAGCGTTGGAATGCAACGGCCATCGATCCGCTCTTCGCCGCACCGTTTCACCCGGTCGTGCCCCACGAGTGGAGCCGCTATGTGCCCTAACCGCAGGCGCTCGTGCGGATAGGTCTGATGGTCGGCTCCGACAAGGAGCGCCCACGCGCTGAACGCCTGGCCGGACTGCTCGCCGACGGCCAGAGCGCCGAGAAGGCGGGCTTCACCTCGTTTTGGATTCCGCAGGTTCCCGGCTACCTCGACGCCATGACCGCGATCGCACTACTGGGCCAGGTAACCAACCGCATCGAAATCGGCAGCGCCGTCGTACCAATTCAAACGCGACATCCCGTCCCGATGGCGCAGCAGGCGTTGACCACTCAGTTGGCATGCGGCGGCCGATTCAGCCTGGGGCTGGGTCCATCACACGATTGGATCGTGGCACGGTCATACTGGGCCTTGCCGTACGACCGCCCGGCTCACTTGGTGAGCGATTACCTGCAGGTGCTCAACGCCGCCTTCAGCGGGCCAGGATCCGTCGACGTCGAGAACGATAGCTTCCGCGTGCACAGCCCGATGGATGTCGCCGAACCCATGCCGATGCCTGTCCTGCTGGCTGCGCTCGGCCCGGTCATGTTGCGGATCGCCGGCCAGCAGACCAGCGGCACAATCCTGTGGATGGCCGATGAGCGGGCGATCGGCGATTTCATCGCGCCCCGGATCACGAGCGGCTGCAATGGATGCCGGACAGGCCGGCGCCACGCATCGTTGCCGGCGTTCCGGTCGCGGTGTGCTCGAACGGCGACGTCGACGACGCACGGGCGTACGCGAGCGAAGTGCTTGGCCACGCCCACTTCTCACCGAACTACGAGCGCCTCCTAGAACACGGCGATGCGGCCGACGTCGGAGACACCATGGCCGTCGGGGACGAGCAAACCGTCCTTGCTCGACTTCTTCGCTACCGCGACGCCGGGGTCACCGACCTCGCAGCTCGCATAGTCCCACTGGGAGCCGACGCGAGTAGCCGCAAGGCATCACGTGCGCGCACCCAGAACTTCATCGCCTCGCTGTGCCCGGAACTCTGAGATTAGTTAGCACCAACAGAAATGACGTCGAACGCTCAATGATGCAACACGTCGTGTGATGCGGATCCAGGCGACGCCGCGACCGAAGCCGCGACGGGCCCGGCGAGGCGGGTCAAGTGATCGGTCAGGTAATAGATGGCGTACAGCACGAAGTACGGGAGGATCAGATAGGGCACATTCTCCCCAATGAACTTGAACCACAACCCGTATGCGCCTTGCCCGATGTCGGCGAAACCCGCGCGGATTTCAGCTACGTAGTAGATGGTCGTGCCGGCATCCAGAACGGCGACGCTGAAGAAGCTCAGCCACAGGCAGCGGATCCGTGATTCGTCGGGCAGGTCACGGCGCAGCATCTTCATCCAAAGAACGAACAGCAGGATTCCGACCAGGACGGCCCCGAACTCCAGGCCGAAAATGAACATGTTGTCGCTGCGGTATCGCGTGTCAGCCAGCCCGTACTGCCACCACAGCCAACGCCAGCCGGGATCCGACGTAGTTCCCCAGAGGTTGAAAGGATGGCCGAGGAGAAAAGGCAATTCATAAGTGAGCTGACTTCCTGCGGTCAGCGGGATGTAGACCAATATCAGCTCGGCGCAGAGTGCCAGCCGAGACCGTATCTCTCCCGGTGCTTTCCACAACAAAATCAACGGCAACACGAAGACCGGGGTGCCGAAGATCAGATTCGCAGCCACATCCACCGCGAGACTAGGTGCCACCAGTCCGGTGCCCTCGGCGATCGTCATGAACGCGAATACGAAACCGACAAACGAGAACAGGACGACGTAGATCTTGAGGCGGTGCGGCGCGAACGGACGGGCCAAGTCACAGTCAGTGTGCTCCATTGGATAACCTTCCTAATTACCTGTGCTCGTCCTGGACACCGAATGTGTTGACAGCCATAGCCAGCAAGAAGTATCCGCCGATCGTGAAGACCAGATCCATGCGTTGTTGGTCGGTAAAGACTTGGCCCAAGTTCTTCCCAGGTCGGCTGCGTGATCGTGCTGTCGGCGAGTCAGGTCATCGACGGCCTGGATCACCATCTGGTCGTGGCGATCGAGACAGTTCCCAGAACGGACGCGCTCGATATCCTCTGGACTCAAGCCGGCCTGCGCGGCGATGGGAATGTGGTGCGACCACAGATACTCGCAGTTGCCGTGGTGCACTACGCGCAGCAACGCGACTTCCCGTGATCCGCGGCGAAAGCGTCGAATCCCGCAGCAGGTACGCGTTGAAGGGCAGATAGGCCGCGGTCAGGTCGGGGTGGCGCAGCAGCGTCGCTAAAACATTGCCGGCACCACGCACGTTGGCGCGTTCGGCGGGGATCAAGGAGGCCAACGCTGTGCGGCAGCGGTCATCCCACTCGGCGTCCGGCAGTGCGTAGCGGAGGCGTCAGGTTGCGCTCGGGACTGATCACGCGGTGGCTTCACCCACGAGACGTCAAGTAGCGCTGGACGGCGGCGGCTGCATCTGTACCACAACGGGTTTGGACATCTGGCCGGCTTGCAGCGCGGCTTTGAGGTTGGCGCGGGCGGTGTCGACGTCGGTGTCGATCTCGTAGAGCGTGATGAAGGATTCGCCGTCGTCGGCCTGCCAGCGTCGCGCCGAGACGAATCCGTCGACGCTGAGCATCTCAGGGATGTGAGTGCTCTCGTGCCAGGCGTGGTATTCATCGACCTGCTCGCGGTGAGGCAGGTCTTGCTTTCGACGAGCAGCAATGTTTTGGCCATGGCTTCCTTCCTTTTGATCAAGTGTCTAAATGGACTGCACGGCAGAATTATTGGATCGGTTCGTCACCGAGCACGGTGGTGCGCAGCATTTCGCGCGCTGAGCTGGGGTCGTAGGGGGCCGCACGGTGCAGGACACCGCGGTTGTCCCAGATGACGGTGTCGCCGACCGACCAGGTGTGGCTGTACACCTTGTCAGGCAGGGTTGCGCGCTCGAGCAGCTCGGCCAGCAGTGCGCGACCCTCATCGAGATCCATGCCGACCACGTAATCGGCGGAGGCGCCCAACACCAGTGACTTGCGGCCGCGTGCGGTGCGTCCACACCAGTGGGTGTTCGTGGGTACGCCGGGATCGCCAGCGCGCCAATTGCTCTGGCGTGGGGTCGGGGTTGACCCGCCGCTGAGAGGCCTCCAACGAGTGCACGACGCGTAGGGAGCCGAAGCGCTCTTTCTCTTCGTCGGTGAGGGCGTCGTAGGCGGCATAGGAATTGGCGAATTCGGTTTCACCGCCCCACTCGGCGACCTGCACCGCTGAGAGAACCGTGGCCTTCTGCGGGCATTCCTCCCCGAGGGGTGTGCAGCCGTCGATGTGCCAGTCAAACGTCGCCTTCAAGTATGCGGCCGAGGAATTCTTGGACTTGTCCAGGGTGATCGGGTAAATCCCGGCGACGGGGTGGTGACCATCGGAGGAGTGATCGATCTCGCCGAGTCGGCGGCAGAAGGCGACTTGGGCCTGCGGATCGAGTTGCAGGCCACGGAAGACCAGAACTCCGTTGTCTTCCAACGCATCCAAGACGGCCTCACCGACCGGGTCGTGGGACGCCAGCGAAGCAGGGTCGAGGCCGGCGACCTCAGCGCCGACAGAGTCGGTGAGCTTGGTGATGGTGAGCAGACTCATGGCTGCTCCTTTCTGCGGGTGGTTGCTGCGCGGGTTGTGAGCTTTTGCGGTCAGGGAATCGGTTCGCCGGTGCGGATCATGACTGCGTCGGCGGCGTCGACCGGTGCAGGCTGGTGCATGATCTCGACCGCCATCGCGACCATGATCAGCGAATAGATCATGTGCAGCAGGTTGAGCGCGTCGTCGGGCAGGCTGTCGAGGCTGAACTTGTCGCAGTACTCGATGGCCTCTTCCAGGCGGGGGAAGAACGCGTCGTAGAACTCGTGCAGCTCCGGCATCGTCGCATTGACGCGGGCGTTCCACCGCTCGGTTTCCGTTGCCAAACACCAGGTTTGGGCGTACTTCTCGAGTTCGGCGAACGCGCTGGGCAGCAAGGTTTCTGGCATGTTCACACTCCCGCCGGAGCAGTATTCGCGCCGGTATGCACTGACCCAGTCGACGGCAACCTTGTGCAGGTGGCGCACCAGGATCTCTTGGTCGTTGAGTGGAAAGTCATCGACAATGCCGTATTCCAGTGCCGCCTGGGTGCCCCCGAGCATGCCGGCGTCCTGCAGCGCGAACTCTTTGAGCACCACCGCGGCGACTTCGTGTTCGATGCGCTCGCGCACACTGCCGGCGGGATGGAAGTAGGTGTAGGCCTCGAAGCGGTGGGTGTTGTAGGAGGTGGGCCAGTACCGGTACACGAGATACCAGCCGCCATAGATCAGGATCTCGGTGTTGGGGAAGATCTGGAAGTTGCTGATCCCCCACGGCTCGATACCGCCCGGATTGAGCCCGGCGGCCGGCAGTTCACCGATGTCGGGGGTGCGCCACGGTCCGACCAAGCCCGCTCCTGGTTGCTCGTTCGATCGGATACATGTACTCCGGCGGCAGCAGCCAGCGGCGTCGTCCCGCTGTAGACACCAGCCGATGCGGACCGTCGAGTTGGAAGTGCCCGCAGGTGAATCCGGCGTTGGGTACGCGTACCTCGGACGGCACTTGCTGTGAGTGCAGCGAGGGTACGTGGTAGTACTCCTGGAACGCGTCGGCGAAGATTTTCCAGTTGCTGTTGTTGTGAGCGACCCACTCGTAGCGTTCGGTCAGTTTGCCGAACGGGTAGTCGTCCAGGGCGGTGATCATCGGACCCAGGAACTCGCGCAGGCTCTGACGCGGCTCGTCGTCGAAGTTGATGAAGATGAAGCCGTTCCACACATCGCAATGCACAGGTCGCAATCCGTAGTCGGCGGTGTCGAGGTCGAAGAACTCCGATTCCTGCTGCACGAATTTCAGGGCACCGTCGAGGTCGTAGCGCCAGCCGTGGTATTTGCAGGTGAACTGCCGGCACGTCCCGCGGGTCTCCTCGGCGGGAAAGTCGTTCCAGACCAGCTTGTTTCCCCGGTGGCGGCAGACGTTGTAAAAGGCGCGGATGCTGATCGTCTCGGCCTTTGACCAGGATCACCGAAGCGCCGACCACTTCGATTTCCTTGGTCAGGTAGCTACCGGTGCGCGGGCAGTTCCTCCACGCGGGCGACGTTGAGCCAGGCCCGTTTGAAGACCGCTTCGCGTTCGAGTTCGTAAAACTCCCGAGACGTCGAATCTCTGAACGAGACGGGACCGGTCCCCAATTCGGGGTAGTGCTCGGTCCAAGAGCCCTCCGCGGGCCTACCCGATCGCGTCATGTGTACCTCTCCGCCGGCAAAGCTAATTCGAAAACCGTTGTGCGCTATGCGGTATCACATCACCGCTCCACCGTTGACGCCCAGTACCTGGCCGGTGATGAACCCGGCTTCCTCCGAGCAGAGGAACCCCACCGCCGCGGCGATGTCGGCGCCGGTGCCCAGATGACCCACCGGGATGTTGCTGGCGAGCTGTTCGTTGGAACCCAGGTATCCAGCGGCTTGCCCCTGGTGCTGCATCGGGGTCTCGATGCCCGACGGCGGGATGTTGTTGACCGTGATCCCGTGCGGGGCGTATTCGCGGGCCAGCGACTTGGTCAAGGTCATCACGCCACCCTTGGATGCCGCGTAGTGGGCGGCGAACGGTGAGCCGCGCTGGGCGCTCGACGACGAGATCATCACGATCCTGCCCCATTTCGCGTCCAGCATGTCCGGCAGCGCGACTTGGCAGCAATGAAAGGTGCCCGTCAGGTTGACGTCGATGATCCGCGTCCAGGATTCGATGGTGATCTCGGTGAAGGCCGAGAAGCCGAACAGCCCCGCACTGGTCACCAGAACGGTGATCGGGCCCAGCTCGCTGCGGACCTTGGCGAACGCGTGCTCGACGGCGGGTCGATCGGTGACGTCGGCGCCGACCCCGATGGCGGTGACGCCGTCGGCAGCGAAGATCGTCGGTGACACGTTGCGCTGCTTCCTCGTTCAGGTCGAGAACGGCGACTTTGAGCCCGCGCCGGCCCAGTTCGTGGCAGGTCGCCTCACCCATGCCCGAGGCGCCGCCGGTCACGACCGCTACCCTGCTCATCGGCTGCGCTTCATCGAGTCGTCCTCCGCGGTGTTCATTCGTAGACCACCCGCACAGTGCGGCTGGTCGGCAGCGACTGGCAGGTCAGCACCCAGCCGTCCTCCACCTCGTCGTCCTCGAGTGCGTCGTTGTTGATCATCCGAGCGCTGCCCTGGGTCAGACGGGCCATACACGTTCCGCAGGAACCGACTTCGCATGACGACGGCGCCTGCAAGCCGGCCATGCGGGCGGTCTGCAACAAGGTGTCGCCGCGCGATAAGGCACCGTGATCGTGCGCCTTTGCAGCTCGATGGTCACCTCCTCGGTGACCGTCTCGCCGCCGGCAGCCGGCGGGTCGACAGGGCATCTCGGCGACCTCGAAGTGCTCCAGGTGCACACGATCGGAGGGCACCCCTGCTGCTCGCAGCGCGGTCTGCACGATGTCCATGAACGGACCTGGCCCGCAGATGTAATAGTCTGCGGCGGCGATGTCTTTCGGCCTGCGCAACGAATGCGTCGACGTGCGCAGGCGTCACGAAGCCGCTCGTTCGGCGTCGAGATGATGGTGTAAGACGAAGCGGCCCGAGTGGGAGTCATTCAAGGACTGCCAACGCTTCGTCGAAGATCACCGAGTCACGGTCGCGGTTGGCGTAAAACAGCCGGGTGCTGCGCGTGCTGGATATCAGCGCTGACCGCAGTAACGAGAACACCGGTGTGATGCCGCTTCCACCCGCGAACGCGACCACGTCGCGGTCGGTGTCCTTCAGGACGAAGCGTCCCTCGGGCGGCAAGGCGTGAATCTCGTTGCCTGGTGCCGCGGTGTCGTTGAGCCAGTTCGACACCACCCCGTCGCGGTCACGTTTGACGGTGATGCGCAGGTCTTCGCCCGCCGCCGGTGAGGACGACATCGAATAACACCGTCGATGCTGTCGACCGTCGACACAGACCAGCAGCGTCAGGAATTGCCCGGCCTGGTAACCGAAGTGCCGCGAGCTCGATTCAGGGACGTCAAGAACGATCGATATGGCGTCGTGGGTTTCGCGGACCACATCTTTGACGCGCAACGGCACAAAGCCCTCTGGCAACTGCAGCCGTGTCGACCCCGACCGCGTAACCGCCAGTCGCCATTTCTGCGCTGACGTCCGACAAGGCGCGGGATTCTTGCATCCCCAGCAGAGTATCAACTACTTGCGATTAGTATCAAGTACTGGATACTCGGAGCGCTCGGCTGAGCCGGGCCAGGGTCAGGTGTCGACGTGGTCGTTGAACAGCTCGTGGCCGGTGCCTTTTTCGACCACCCGGCCCAGTAATTCGCGCAGGGTCTGCTGCTCGTCGGCACTGAGCACGCCAAACACCTTCTCGTGCGCGGCAATTGCGTCGTTGACGACCGTGGCCGCGACGTTGCGGCCTTCGCCGGTGAGGTAGGCCTGCAGAATGCGCCCGTGCTGGGGGTCCTGCTTTCGTTCCACCAGGCCGCGGCGTTCCAGCGCGGTGAGAGCGAGCTGAACTCCTTGCGGGCTGATCAGCAAGCGTCGGGCGAGTTCGGCGCCGGACAGGCCGGGTTCGTTGGCGAGTTGGCGCAGCACGCCGATCTGGGCGGTGCTGACGCCGTGGCTGCTGACCGCTTCGTTAACGGAGGTCAGCGAGAAGTAGAAGGCCTGCTTGAGCAGCCACAGAATGTTGTCGGTGAGTTCCATGCCCGCCTCCCCTGCCAACAGTCGATTCTCGGTTATCCGACGTTATCGCACGTGGCGAAGCGGGCGTCTTGTAAATCTGTCCGCCCTTCATGACGAAGGAGACGTCGAGTGTGGTGCCGATGTCGTGGGAGGGATCGCCGGGCACGGCGATGATGTCGGCGAGGTAGCCGGGTGCGAGGCGGCCCAGCTCGTCGTCGGCCTCGACGAGTTCGGCGGCCACCACGGTGGCGGCCCGGATCGCCTGCATCGGGGTCATGCCTCGTGTCCACCAGTGCGACCAGTTCCTTGGCGTTCTGGCCGTGCGGGATCGCCGGCGCGTCGGTGCCGCACGCGATGCGCACTCCGGCGGCGATTGCCTTGGGCAGCATGGCCTTCGCGCGCGGAAAGACGTCTTCGGCTTTCTTGCGCAGTTCCGGCGCGATGCGGTCGATTGCCAGCGCCTCGGTCAGATACGTGGTGGAGACGAGGAAGGTGCCGTGATCGGCCATCATCTGGATCGTGTCGTCGGTGGCGAGGAAACCGTGTTCGATGCAGTCGATCCCGGCACGAATACAGGCCCGGATGGCGGAGTCGCCGACGGCGTGCGCGGCCACCCGAACCCCGGCGCGGTGGGCTTCGTCGGCGATCGCGGCGAATTCTGCGTCGGAATACTGCTGGGCGCCCGGGCCCGTGCTGTGGGACATGACCCCGCCTGACGCCGACACCTTGATCAGCTTGGCGCCGTGGCGAATCTGATATCGGACGCAGGCGATCACGTCGGGCACACCGTTGGCGATGCCCTCGGCGACAGAGAGCGGCATGATCCCGGGCGCAAGCCGCTGGAACACCGTCGGGTCCAGGTGTCCGCCGTAGGGGGTGACGGCGTGGCCCGCGGGATAGATGCGCGGTCCGGCGTGCCAGCCCTGATCGATGGCCCGCTGCAACGCGACGTCGAGTAGATAGCCGCCGGTCTTGACCATCAGCCCGAGGTTGCGCACGGTGGTGAATCCGGCGTCCAGTGTGGTGCGCGCGTTGACCGCCCCGCGCAGTGTGCGATACGCCGGATCGTCTTGAACGCCGTGCATCGGCGCGGGCAGGCCCTCGGGCCCACCGGGGCCGCCGATGAGCAGGTTGAGTTCCATGTCCATCAGGCCCGGCAGCAGCGTGACGTCCCCGAGGTCGACGACCGTGGCCGAATCCGGCAGTGGCCCTTCGGGATTGACCGCAGCTGATGCGCTCACCGTCGACCACCACCACCGCCGGCGAGCGGACCTGGCCGGTATCGACGTCGGCCCACCGCGCGGCCCGCAGGACCGTCGGAGCGGTCACGGAACGGGCTCGGACACGCAGTCCAGGGTGGAGGCACCGGAGTCGGGCACGCGCGGCTGCTTCCAGCACTCCACCGGAAACGACACCATGATCATCGAGTACAGCAGGTGCATGAGGTTCTCGACGTCGTCGGGCAAGTCGTCGAGGGGGAACTTGTCGCAGTAGGCGAGGGCCTCCTCGGCGCGCGGTGTGATCGCGTCGTAGAAGGCCTTCATCTCGGTCATCGAACTCGCCAGCCTTTTGGCGTAGCGCTCCGGTTCGCTGGGCAGACACCACTGCGCGAAGCGTTCCAGGTCGGCGAATTCGGTTGGCAGCACAGCGGACACCGCGTTCACACTCCTGCCGTAGACGTGCGGCGATACTCGTCGATCCAGGCCGCGGTTTCCTTATGCAGGTGACGTAGCAGGATCTCCTGGTCGTTGAGCAGGAACCTGTCGATGACCCGCGATTCGATCATCGTCTGGGTCGCCTCCAGGGTATTGGCGTCCTGCAGCCCGTATTCCTTGAAGGACACCGCCGCGAGTTCCTGGGCGACGCGTTCGCGCGGGGTGCGCGGCTGCGGGAAGTAGAGCGTGCCCTCGAAGACGTGGGTGTTATACGACGTCGGCCAGTAGTGGTAGGTCAGGTACCAGCCCTGACCCCAGAACAGGATGACGAAGTTGGGGAACAGCTGGAATGAATCCAGTCCCCACGGATCACATTTCGCGGGATTCAGCCCGGCCGGCATCTCGCCCAAATCGGGCTTGTCCCAAGGCCCGAACAGTCCGCTCTGACAGATGTCCTCGATCGGCTTGCGCATCTCGTCCGCCATCTCCCAGGCGCGCACACCCGATGTACTGACCAGCCGGTGCGGGCCTTCCAGGCGGTAGTGCGGAGCCTCGAAACCCGCCTGCGCGGCCGCCTTCGAGTAGGCGGTCGGCGACTGGTTCGCATGCAACACCGGTGCGTGATAGAACTCCTGGAAAGCGTCCATGTAGAGCTTCCAGTTCGCCTTCACCTCCGACCGGTAGCACCAGCGCGAGGTCATCTGGCCGAACGGGTAACCCTCCAGGTCGGTGATCATCGGCCCGAGAAACTCACGCAACGACTGTTGCGGCTGCTTGGCGAAGTTGACGAAGACAAAGCCTTCCCAGACATCGCAATGCACCGACACCAGCCCGTAGCGACTCTTGTCGAGGTCGAAGAACTCCTCCTCCTGCTGCACGAACGTCAGGTTGCCGTCCAGGTCGTAGCGCCAGGCGTGGTACTTGCAGGTGAACTGGCGGCACACGCCGCTGGTCTCCTCGAGCGGCATGTCGTTCCACACCAACTTGTTGCCGCGGTGGCGGCAGACATTGTGGTAGGCCTTGATCTCCCCGGATATGGTGCGCACCAAGATGATCGAGGTGTTGACGACCTTGAGTTCCTTGGTGAAGTAGCTGCCTTTGCGCGGAAGCTGTTCGACGCGGCCAACATTGAGCCAGGCGCGCTTGAAAATCGCCTCGCGCTCCAGGTCGTAGATCTCCGGACTGATGGAGTCCTCGTAGGACACCGGCTCAGTGCCGAGTTCCGGGTAGTGCTGCGTCCAGCTGCCTTCCGGCGGCTTGGGAAATCGAGCCACGATCGCTCCTGTCCGTTCCGATCTCGCGCGGACCCCTCGGCGGTCAGGCAGCCACTCCGACGGGGAATGGCTACGCAGCCACCGTTTTCAGTGATCCGTATGACTCCGTCGAGCCGACGGTATATGGTCGAGTGTCTAATCACAAGTAGTTGATATTGCGGGATGGGACTCGATGAATCAGAACGCCTGGGGTCAGGCTCGCCGACAGCGGTGCCCGCCCAGCTACATGGACAAGTCTTCGACGTCGTCTCACCGCACACCGAGGAATCCATCGCCGAAGTCACTGCCGCCGCGCCTGCCGACGTCGACGCGGCCGTATGTGCCGCGCGCGCGGCCTTCGACTCCGGCCCCTGGGGCCGCAGCGAACCACAGGATCGAGTCGCGGCGATCCTTCGCCTTGCCGACGTCTACGACCAACGTCGTTCCGAGATGGCCGAAACCATCAGCGCAGAGATCGGCGCGCCGATCACCTTCGCGCAACGCGCACAGGTCGGCCTGCCCGCGATGATGATGCGCGCATTCTGCAACTTGGCCGAACGCCACCAGTGGCAGGAGACCCGGACTGGTTTCTTCGGAACTGACGTGCACGTCCGCAAGGAACCCGTCGGCGTGGTCGCCGCCATCGTGCCGTGGAACATGCCGCAGTTCCTCATCATCACCAAGCTCGTACCCGCACTGCTCGCAGGCTGCACAGTGGTACTCAAACCCGCCGCCGAATCACCTTTGGACGCAATGCTTTTAGCTGAAATGATCGATCAGGTCGACTTGCCCTCAGGTGTCGTCAGCGTGCTACCAGGCGACGGCACTGTCGGTGAGCTCCTGGTCGGCCACCCCGGCGTGGACAAGGTCTCGTTCACCGGTTCGACCGCAGCCGGCCGGGCCGTGGCGGCGGCGTGCGCACCCAACCTGACCAAGGTCAGTCTCGAACTCGGCGGCAAGTCCGCCGCCATCGTCCTTGATGACGCTGCACCTGAAGCCGTCGCCGCCGGAGTGCGATCGGCCAGCTTGTCCAACAGTGGGCAGATCTGCAACGCGCTGACCCGTGTGCTGGTGCCCGAGCGGCGCCACGATGAGTACGTCGACGCGCTCGCTTCCGAGATGACCGCCCTGCGGGTGGGCGATCCCACCGATCCCGACACCCAGATGGGCCCGCTGGTTTCTCAACGCCAACAGCATCGCGTCCGCGGCTACATCCAGACCGGTCAACACGAAGGCGCGCAACTGGTGACCGGCGGCAGCGACATGCCGACCGGACTCGAACGCGGCTGGTACGTCCAACCCACCCTGTTCGCGCGCGCCGACAACACCATGCGCATTGCGCGAGAAGAGATCTTCGGACCAGTGATCACCGTCATCCCCTATCGCGACGAGGACGACGCCGTGGCGATCGCGAACGACTCCGACTACGGCCTCGCCGGATCGGTGTGGACCGACGACACCGACCGAGCGCTGACGATCGCCGCGCGAATCCGCACCGGCACCTTCGGGATCAACCAGGGCTACACCATGGACCCGTTCGCGCCGTTCGGTGGCGTCAAGGCCAGCGGCTACGGTCGCGAACTGGGACCCGAAGGACTCGACGGCTACCTGGACACGAAGTCCATCGCCATCGCGGGTGGCGGCCTCTGACGACCCAAAGACCGCCTGAGCTCTTCCATCCCCGGGCTCAATTTCGGCAGGGTCAGCATCTCAATTCCCTTGCTGGAAAGGAACAACCGTTGGGAGCTGCGCGCCGCCGGGAAGAACCAGCTTGCCCTCGTTATTGATGTAACCGGAACGTTTTGTGGGTATCGGCAGTGCAGGATCGGGGCAGGGCACGTTGGTGCCGTCGCCGCAGATGCCTCCGTTGAAGTACGACCGCTTCAGGTGATCCGCGGGCCAAGGGTCGGCGTGCATACCTATCCATTGCGCTGGCACGTTGTAGAAGAAGAAGAAGCATGAGCTGATCCCGGCGAAGATCGCCAGGAAACGCACAAATTGGTGCGCGCCGGCGCCACCTCGGACCTGGTCCAGTCCACGCTCGACGATGGTGCGGCCACGATCGTCGGTGAAGTACCGAAGGCAGCACATCGCCGCTTGGACACCACCCCACATCAGGCCTTCGTAGATGGGCCACTGGTGATACGTGCCGGCGAACACAGACACGGAGCGGATCGAACCGGGATAGCTGTAAAGCCCGAACGGCAGCATGAAGCCGGCTTCCATAAAGAAGTCGAGCACGAACGTGAATGCGTAGGTGACCAGGATCAGCCGGAGATTGCTGATGCGGGGCCAACGAGCCTTGATCTTGCGCATCACCCAGCATCCGAAGATCGTGATCATCAGCACCCCGGCGGCGTACCCCGGGGTATTGATCAGGAGAGGTTCAGCGACCTGTCGACCCGGTTCCTCGGGTGAAACCCATCCGGGAATGTTTGATGACCAGGAGCCCCGGTTCCACAGCCAGGTGTTGTACGTGCACCACGTGTTGAAGTAGTTGAGCAACGGGTCCTGGAAAAACATCAGACCCATCGAGACCAGCAACATGCCGTCGAGCGTCATGCGCCGTTCTCGACGCCAGGGCCGGACGATGAACCACCAGATCGCGATCGGCAAGCCGACGCACACGAGGACCCCATTCATCGTGAGGAAGGCCTTCATGTACATCGGCGGGTCCGTCGGGCCGCCAGGCACCCGCTCGAAGTAAGGCCCAATAATCCAGCGGGTCCATACGTACAGCTGTAGCGCGAGGAGCGCGCCACCGATAGTTGCCCAGATCGTGATCGGTTTGACTCTGGATTGAGCGTCGGCGCCGAATGAGGCAACTCCGCCCTGCGACTCGGTCACGATGGGCGCGCTCTTCCGGTCCGACACTTCGGTCATGACACCTCTTTCTGCAGCTGAATCTTCGTTAATATACCCATTGGTATCTTAGATGCGAGCTAGTTTCTCAGAATCCCTGGCACAATCGGTGGCATGGTTGAGCGTTGGACACGGGAGCGACGCCTGGAGCACACCCGTGCGCTCCTGCTGGATGCCGCGGAGGAAGTGTTCGCCGAAAAAGGGTTCACACCAGCAACTCTCGACGACATTGCGCATACGGCGGGCTACACCAAAGGTGCCATCTACAAGCACTTCGCGGCAAAGGAAGACCTTTTCCTGGCAGTGAGCGACCGGTACTGGCGTCGCTACTTCGATAACTTCGCCGAAGTGCTGTCGGCGGCGACCGAGCTGGGAGCGCGCGAGCTCGACGAAGTTGCCCAGCGCTGGCGCCAACTCAGTAATGACCGCGGTGCCGAGCACGCCGCATTGGGCCACGAGTTCACGTTGTATCTGCTCCGCAACCCCGACGCGCGGGACCGGGTGGCGGCCAAGAGATTAGAGGTCGTCGGGGCACTGAGCAGGTTCATCGCCGAGGGCCTTGACCGAATGGGCGGAGCCCTTCTGATCCCGCCACTGACGTTCGCGCAGTTGCTCGTCGCCACCAGCGACTCGGTTGTGCTGGGGAGCCAACTCGACGATGTCGACCTCTACCGGCCGATCCTCGAAATGTACGTGTCGGTGATCAAACTTCCCGAACGGGCCCGTGGCGCCAAAAGTTGAGCCTGACGGCGTCCCTCTTGTGATTTCATGGGCGGCGGGCTCGCTTGACGGTGTCGTCGTTCGTTCGCTCGAGTGCCACTGCCCTGACGACCGCGTGCAGTAGGCGGGCGAGTTGGTCTGCGTCGTTGATGGTGCGGTCGCCCGCGCTACTGCCTGTAACCATTGCCTCGATCACCGGCTATGCCGTCTCGGTGCTGGCACTGGACCGCTCGATCCTCACCGAGAAGATCGCCTGGCGCGGTTTACATTTGACCAGCGACTACACCACCGATCCGCTCGAAACGTTCTTCGTGAAGGACGTCGTGCGCCCGGGATTGCCACCAGTGCCAGTGTTTGGTGATGTCACGACGGAGGACACCCTGCGCCACGCGGCCAACGTCTTCGCCGAGACCGACGGCGGTCCGCTCCGTGTGCAGGGTCGCGACGGCGAGACACTCGGGCACATACTCCTCCAAGACATTTTGGTGGCCCGTCTGCATGACCTCACCGAGGCTACTGATCGCTCCCGGCACCTGAACACCTTCACCCGCAACAGGCAACCATCGCACTCGCGACCACGTGGAGCCGATTAGCGTATTTGCCGCAACGCTCCAGCAAGACCTCCGGTCAAACCGCGTTTGTCCTTCTTCGGCCGCTCTCCGACGTCGGCAAGCCAGTCGAACGACGGCGGGGTGCAGCCCGAGTGGTTCGCTGGCGCAGACCGCCCGGAAATAGGCCGTCTGCCTCGCACTGTGGGCGACGAAGCCTACGGCGGCCAGTTGCAAGGCCGAGCCGTACAGCGAGTCAGGCGGCCCTCGTTAAGTCACCGGAAAATGGACCCGCGATCGAGTCCCGCTACGCGGCTTCGAACGCAGGTGCCTCGACGCGCGACTGTCCCCGGCTGATACCAGCGAGCTGGTCGATGTGTTGCGGATGGCTCACAGCGGTGACCGTATGCGGGTGTTCAGTCGATTCGATCGGGCGGCTCCGATCGATGTGCCCGAGGACTGGTCGCCGCCCGACCGCGAAAATTCCGGTTAATCCACTACTCCATCTCGAGAACCAGTCCATCTCGAAAAACCAGCAAAGTGGCCAGGGAGGCGGACAGACCTCGCAAAACAACGACCCGGGCCACAACGTTGAATCTAGGACCGGAGACACCCCCAAGTGAGCACTTGCACCCGAATCGAAGCTGCGCGCCTTCAGCGAGAAACGCACCGCCGCGGGCTTCTCAGTTGTCGAGATGCAGCGACGAACGCCTGGCTACTTTGACGAATCTTCGGCGTGCCGCGCGGGTTGCTGATCTTCGCTGCATAACGCCAGGTCAGTGAGATGACGTCGCTTTGCAACGATCGTGGCTGCGGTGGTGTCCACCCGGGAGGTTAGGCCTCAGCTGTCGGTATCGGTGCGCGCCATGGCTGCCTTATTTCAGCGTCGCGGCGATGTAGCTCATATTCCGGAATGAACCCACCGCCTCGTCATCCGGCGTGGTGAATCCATTGCGCTGGTAGAGCTCTGAGGCAGGGTGGATTCTCACCTGCCAACCGTGGTTGGTGAGGTAGTCGCCCACGAAGTTGCGTTCGCCTTGATAGAGCAGATCGGCCGCGTCGAGATCGAAACCCTCGCGTTGCCACCGCTCAGTGAAGCGCTGCCTGCCTTGTTCGGCGGCGGCCTGATCGGGGATGTGTTCGGTGGCCAGCCGGCTGCCTGGTGCGCTGAGCGCGGTGATGTTGTCGAATAATCGGTCCTGGGCCTCGGACGACAGGTAGGGCAGCAATCCCTCGGCGCTCCAGGCGGTCGGCTGATCGACGTCTAAACCCCCGGCCCGCAAAGCGGCCGGCCAGTCGTCGCGCAGATCGATGCCGATCGCACGGTGTTCCGCGTTCGGTGCGGCGCCGAGGTCAGCCAATGTGCTTGTTTTGAATTCGATCACCTGGGGCTGGTCGATCTCGTAGACAACCGTGCCGGCCGGCCACTCAAGCCGGTAGGCCCGAGTGTCCAAGCCTGACGCCAGGATCACTGCCTGACCGATTCCCGCCTCGGTGGCGCTGGTGAAGAATTCGTCGAAGAATCTTGTCCACACGAGCATTTGTTCGGTGCTCGTGTTGCGTTTCTGCGTCGGGTCATCCTCGGGCCTGTCCCCGTCGAGGATGCGCAGGGATGCGGCAAGGCCGACCGCGCGCACCAGCGGTTCGGCGTAAGGATCGTCGAGCAGCGGCTCGGGTCCCTGCGCCGCCAGTGCGCGGGAGGTCGCCACTATGGTTGCGGTTACCCCCACGCTGGAGGCCAGATCCCAGCTGTCGCCGTGGCTACGTGGCATCGAATAACTCCTATTTCTCGTCGTTCAGCGCGCCGCCGGCGCACCTCGGTTGACCTGAAATCCTCTGCCGGAGAACCGGCGTCAGGCGACGCCCGCGCCGCCGTCGATGGGCAGGCACGCCCCGGTGATGTAGCTGGCCGCCGGGGAGGCCAGGAAGGCGACCAGGTTGGCGACGTCCTCGTCGGCGCCCATCCGCCCGAGCGGTACGTGCTCGTCCATGGACTCGGTGAACGCCGCCGCCTTGTCGGGTTCGGGCCAGAGCTTGTCGAAGACGGGGGTCTGGATCAGGCCGGGAACCACGGCGTTCACCCGGATTCGGCGCGCGGAGAGCTCGATTGCCAGCGATGGCACCAAAGCCATCAGCGCGCCCTTGCTCGCGCTGACAACGGACCAATTCGCCAGCCCTTTGCGGGCGCCCAACGCGCCGTTGAAGATGACCGATCCGCCATCACCGAGTAGCGGCAGGACCTTCTGCAGGGTGAAGTACTGGCCCTTGACGTTGACCGCGAAAATGTCATCGAACATCGCCTCATCGACCGAATCGATAGGCGTCATCCGATGGACTCCGGCGTTCAGGAACACCGTGCTCAGCGGGCTCGGCAGTGCCCGTACTGCGTCGGCGACACGGGCCGCGTCGGCGAGCACCCGGATGTCTGCGCGCAACACAACGACATCATCTGGCAGCGTGCGTTTGGCCGCGGCGATCGTGTCGGGATTGTGTCCGGTGACCAGTACGACGTAGCCCTGTCGATGGAGGGCGCGGGCGGTGGCCAACCCGATTCCTGTTGTCCCGCCAGTGATCAGCGCTGCACCCGGCGAATGGGGTGTCGTCATCCTGTGTCTCCTCCCGATATGTCATCACGTTCATACTTCTATAGTGCACGCTACATAAGTAATGCCGACTTGTATAGTGGCGCCTACAGAAGGGAGACCCTTGAAACCCGCCACATCACCACGGATGGGCCGGCCCCGCAGCTTCGACCGGGGCCAAGCAGTTGCGCGCGCGATGGAACTGTTCTGGGCATTGGGCTATGAGGGCACCACCCTTACCGACCTGCAGCAGGCCATGGGTGGCATCAGCGCGCCGAGTTTCTATGCCGCATTCGGCTCTAAGGAGCAGCTTTTTCGCGAAGCTGTCGAGTTCTACTCCCAGACCCAACGTGGACCGATGGCGCGCGCCGTTAAACAGCCGACCGCGCAAGCCGCGATCAAGGGAGTACTGCGCGCGGCGGCCACATCGTTTTGCCTGCCTGGCAAACCACGGGGCTGCCTGGTCGTGCTTTCAGCGATCAACTGCGCACACACCAACAAGGGTGTCGAGGACTTCATGCGCGGCCAACGCGCCCTTCGGCACAAAAAGATCCGGGAACGCCTCCAGCAGGGCGTCGACGATGGCGACCTATCGCCGACTGCCGACCTAGAAGCGATCACCGCCTTCTACATCACCATCATCGACGGCCTGGCCATCGAGGCACGCGACGGCGCATCGCGCAAATCCCTTCAGACCACCGTGAATAACGCCATGGCAGCCTGGGACACCCTCACCAGCACTACAGCGTGAGGCTTTTCAGTCGGAAGAGGGCGGATCGTTGATGCGACGTCCGTTGCCCGGCTCGTACTTTCGAGCACCTGGGCGACGCTCCGCCCGGGCGGTTTCCCGGCGGAGCGTGCCGTCTCGGGCCAGTCCGCCGCGTCTAGCGTGATTGGGCCCGCCCCGTTGTTTCTTCGGGCGGGCCGTTTCACCGAATCAGGGCGGCTCAAATCATGTGTTGAAGTCTGGGAGGGGTCCGGCCGGTTTGGTTTCTGTCGGCAACTCCTGGTTTTGGTCATTTCCCTGCTGTATGACCTCGTCGGTGCGCCGCACGTCGTTTTCCGTCTTGTCTACGTCGTCTGCTGGTGTGCTCATACCAACGAGTACCCGCAAGGTCTCGGCTATAGGCGTCGGAACGGGCGTAGTTATAAACCAACTCCTGGCCCTGTGCCAGGGACCAATTCCCGGATGCGCGCCCAGGAACCACCGGCGCTACCGGAACCCCCAGCGAACACGGCTAGTTCCGTACACGTCCAAAGCCGGGCCTTCGCCATCCGTGCGAAGCCCTGGCCTCGCGCTATAGGCTGCACGCAAGTTCTACGACTTCACGCTTAAGCAGCCAGATAAATCACTGTGACGCTTGAATATGCGAGCGGCGCAACGGATTCCTTCACACCGGCGATCAACACCACGGAGCTGCGGTGTCCCGGGCTTGGCTGTCCTCAACGCGGTAACGGGATCGAGATCCTCCACTCACGGCCGCAATTAGACCGATGCGCAGGAGCTAGACGCATGCCCCCCGCGGTGTGTAGTGCTTTGCGGGGCTTCCGTCAGTCCTTGAACCGCCTCTTGCGTACGCCTTCACGCTGCCTGAAGACGTTGTACGGCAGTTGATCTCGCGTCATCTTGATGCCGTCGCTGAACGCGTGTGCATCGGCCCGCAAGCTACCCGCTACTACGACACCGACGACGCGATTCAGAAGATCGTGGACCAGCTGGTCGGCGTCTCACCGTCGATCGGCGAAGATAGCAACGCCGTTTCCCTGGTGGTTCTTAGCTCGCTCGTATGGGGCCGGCGCCAACGTGGGCCTGTGGCCCGGCATGACGATCTACCGCTACATCGGACCGACGGTGCCAAAATGGGATGAGATTCAATCACTCTCGGTATGCATCGTCGCCCAAGGCCGTAAGGCCGTACCGCCGATGGCCATCTCTACGTCTACGACCAGTACCAATATTTGGTACTCAGAAGCAACTTGCACTTTCAGTCGCAGATTCTGGACGCAACGCCAGATAAACCGTTCCTCGCCTTCGTGCTCCAGATCGACCCGGCGGTGGTCCGTAGGATCTCGGCGGCGATGGTCGATCGGCGATCCTCATCGGAACAGCCAAATCTGCAGCGAGCGACCTCATGAAGCGTAGTACGGCGCTTATGAGCTCGCTGTCGAGTTCGGAAACGACACTCTGGTCTTGAATCTCAGTCGGAACTGCCTATCGCTTGGGGTTGGGTTGGGCTCGCAGGCGGATGACGGGGAGTTCGCGGTCGGTTTTCTGCTCATATCCGGCGAAACGTTTTGCGTTGCTGGTGATGTGGCGCCACGCCTGCTCGCGGGCGTGGCCGGTGAGCTGCTCGGGGATGACCGCGATGGTCCGACCGTCGAACTGGATCTGCACCTTGTCGGGGTGCGCGCGCAGGTTGTAGTACCAGTCGGGGTTCTTGGCGGCCCCGGCCGCGGACGCGCAGATCAGCCAGCTGTCGGAGCCGTCGGGGAAGTAGGCGACCGGGGTGTGGCGTGGGGCGCCGCTCTTGGCGCCGACGGTGCTCAGCACCAGCGACGGGAAGCCCATCACCTTGGGGGCCTTGCCGCGGATCCGTCGCATGTTCCAGGCGTTGATCCAGTTCATCAGCTTCTTGCTGGGCAGTTTGGCACCGCGGGTGCCGTGGGGGGTGTCAAAGCTCATCGACTTTCTCCTTCTACTGTGATTTTCTGGTGATGTGGTGGACGGTCAGCGGTCGCTGAGCCCGTCGGGCGGGCCGGTTCGTACCGGTCCGTGGAACTGGAACCGTGGTCTGTTCACCGGTGGAGCGGACCACGCAGACGATGGGGTCGCCGCCCGATTTCGAGGGTGATGCCCGCGAGACTGAAGGCGACCACGCCGATCTCGGCTCTGACGAGGTGCATGCTCTGCTCGACGGTGGAATCGACTTTCATCCCGAAGATGCGAACCGCGAGAACGACACCGTTGAACAGGGCCGAGAAGATCAGACCGGTGAGAGTGCGTTGATTCGTGCGCAGGCAGTACGCGAGGAACGCGGCGCAACCCAGCGGGAAACCTGCAAAGCCGACGCGATAGATCGTCGTGCCAAGGGGATTGGTGAACGCAATGCCCCGTTCTGTTGCTTGTTCTTCTGGATGGGCCAGGTTTCGGACACCGACCATGGTCAAGATCGCTGCCGGCGGTAGCAGGATGGCCTTGCTCATCCAGGGTGAGAACTTCCAGAACACATTCACTCAAGCCTCCTTAGAACGAACCCGTGGTACTGACATCGCGTCCTCCCGACAAGGGATCGTGAACCGTCGAGCGTTCACGATTCCCTTGGCGGAGAGGCGCTTTCGTGCATCTGCGCGCTGGGCGTGTCTACCGCCCATGGGCCACCGGGGTTAGTCGGACGCCGCGCCCCACAGCTTGGCGCTCTCCACGACGAAGTCGTAGTAGGAGCGCGGGCTGCGGCCCAGGCGTTGGCGCAGACGCTCGAGTTCGGCGTCGGTCGATGCGGGGCCGTTCTCTTGGAAGTGCTTCATCATGTACTTGAAGTCGTAGACCATCCAGCTGGGGGCGAAGGCCTGCAAGCTCTGGACGTACTGGTCGAGGTCGTCGCCGATGTAGTCGATGGGGCGGCCCAGCGCGTCGCTCCACAGCTTGACGCAGTCCTCGCCGGTCAGAACGTCCTCGGCGGCCACCTCGTAGACTTCCGGACCGAGTGCTTCCTCGGCCGGCGAGCCGGCGTTGAAATTCCAGTACTGCCACCTCGGCGATGTCGCGAATGTCGGTGAAGGACACGCCTTTTTGCCCGATCGGGAACGGGAACACGCCCTGGCCGACGAGAGAATCCTTGACGACCGGGCTCTGCATGTAGGCGTTCGGGCGCAAGATGGTCACCGGCATGTGGAATTTCTCGATCACGCGCTCGGCGGCGAACTTCGCCGCGAAGTGCGGAACGTCCGCGGTCTGCTCGACCCTTAACACCGACAAGTAGACGATGGCCTTGATCTTGGCCTCGCGACACAGATTGAGCGCGGAGATCGTGGCGTTCAACTCATCGGGCACGACCGGACTGAGAAGGAATACCGCATCGACGCCGTCCATCGCAGCCCGCAGCGCATCCACGTCGAGCAGCTCACCCTTGACCGCAGTTACACCCGGCCCGAACGTCGCCTTCTCTGGTGACCGCGTGAACGCTCGAACGTCCAAACCTGCCGCAACCAGCTGTTCGACGACGACCGAACCGACGTTGCCGGTCGCGCCCGTGACTAAAACACTCATGATCTCCTCCGATACCGTATGGACTTGCCGCCTTGGCGCGCGTACGAGATCTGGCGCCTTCTCGGCGTGCGCTTAGCTTCCCTGCCGAAGCTACGCTACCGTAGCTCAATCTGCTTGGAGGAGTCAACCGGTGTCTTCAGAATCCCCGACCCCAGACCCCCCCGCGAGGGGCGCCGATCCGCAGCGGCGTTCCAAGGAAGCCGTGAAATCTGCGAGCCTGGCCGCCGCCTATGAGCTGCTGACCGAGGCCGGCTTCAGCGGTGTCAGTTTCGACGAAGTATCACGCCGTTCCGGTGTCGCCAAGACCACGATCTACCGCTATTGGCCAACCCGCTCAGCCCTATTGTTCGATGCCGTCATGCAATTCGCCCCGCGGCTTCCCACGCCAGCCACCGGCAATCTTCAAGCCGACCTGACCGCATTGGCGCTCGCCTTGGCCCAACGCTTGCAGACAGGCCGGTGGTCCTCCGCGCTGCCCTCGATCATCGACGCCGCCGAACGCGACCAGGAGGTCGCTGATCTTCAGTCGCGCACTCATGCTGGGATGATCTCTGGTTTCAGCACGATCGCGGAGCGAGCGCAGGAACGCGGTGAACTCGACGCGTCCTTCGACGTCTCCGAGCTCACGGCCAACATTGCCGGCCCCATCTTCTACCGCCGGTGGTTTGCACGCCAAGAGATCGATGATGCCTTCGTCCGCGGGGTCGTCGAGCGGGCGCTTCCCACTTCTTGACCCACGTTCTGCACCCAGGCTCCGATCCAGTTTTTTTGCCCGTGGACCCATGGGCGCTGGCCTGGAACCGCCATGTCCTGCGGACCGATGAGCTCCGACTCGGGGCCCGACGGCGCGCTAGATCGTGGGTGGTGACGCCGCAAGCGTTCTCTCGGCCCTCGGGTTCTCCGCGTAGCGGCGAGACCCTTTGACTCACGCCACCCACGCTGCAGGACTATCGGGTTGCCAGCGACCCGCGCACTAGCAACGGTATCGTAGCGTAGCTCAAGCACGTGCCGCGGAAAGTCAAGGACAGGTGCTCACCATGGCTCTCAAGCAAACCAGCTCGTTACCGCCTATGTAGCGACGCTGATTCGCTTCTACGAAGCGACGGCTAACGGAGGCCGCTGTCACCAGCAGTGGCTACGTCGAATTCGACAGCGAGCCCTTCGAGGGGTTTGCCCCTCGTGGACCCAGCAGAGATTCGTCTATGCGGCGACGGCGTCGTCGAACCGGGCGCCAATCGTTCCATGATCTTCGACTTCGAAGTCGCCGACGTCCATGCGGAATACGAACGGTTGCAGGACAGGGTGACTGGAAGTGATCGTCAAAGGTCAGCATTTCCTTCAAGGGGACTCGCCCGCCGACATCGGGGCGGCACTGCGGCTGTTCGTCACCGAGACACGCCGTTCGGCGCGCCTGTGACGAACTGATGTGACACAAACTGCTAAATCGACTGTCCGACAATGCTATTCAAGAGCGGTACCTTTTCTCCTCGTGAGGGTTCTCGAAGTCACAGCCATGCAACCGTTTTCGCTTATTCGATGAATTGGACGCGATCACTCATGCTGTCGAGGAACGGCACAGGCAGTGTTGCCGTCTTACTGACGGGCCGGCGCGCGTCGGGGCCTGAGGTCCTCGATGCGGTCGAGGACCTCATCGAGTGCCGTTTCGAGAGGGGCGGGATCGCGGCGAACCTGCGCGAGCATGATGCCGCCTTCGACCGCGGCCAACAGCGCGGTCGCCAGGCGGCCGGGGTTGGCCTTGCGGCGAAGGTCGCCCCGGCCCCACATGGCCTGTAGGCCCGCGCGGATCGCCGCTTCCCACTGGTCGAATCCACCGGCGAGGTCAGCTCGACACTCCGGGAAACGCTCGGCCAGTTCGCCGACCAGCGACCCGACCGGGCAGCCGCCTTCGAAGTTCTGCTGGCGATGCGTGTCGACGATGAAGTCTCGCCAGGCTCGCAACCCCTCCATGCTGTCCAGCCCCCGGAGCGTTGCCAGGAGAGCGTTGATGCGGTGGGCGATGACGGCCCTGATCAGGGATTCCTTGTCCCCGAAGTAGTAATACACCTGCGAAGGACCAACGCCCGCGGCCTTCTGAACGTCGCCAAGACTCGTGCCGGCGACACTGTGGTCGTACATCAGTTGCGCCGCTGTCGCCACGATCCGATCCCGCGTGGCCTGCCCCTTGGGGGTGAGCCGTTGCGGCTCGGTGACCGATTCGTTCGCTGCCATCACTTGGCCAGGTCTGGCGAGATCCGTCGCTGCGGGCCCCGCTGACCTGATCCCCCTTCCGATTCGTCTGATCCTGTCAGCCGTTCTGCGCGGACGTGCTGGAGGCAACCCGGAAGTCAGAACAGCTTGAACGCGACATTTTTTGAATCATACACTACATAAGACGACGCGCTATCTAATGTCGCTGCCGAGGCATTGCTTCGCCGAGGTGCTTCTCGTCATTGTGGACAATCCTCGAACGACGCTGCATGACAAGGTCACAAACATAGGCAACGCCCATCTACGGCAGGCGACCCAGCATTTGACATCAGCTAGCTTAAGCATGATTATGTAGTATCTGCTACAAATTCAGGTCGCACTGGTGCGAGTTTCCAGAACACAAGTGACGAAGCCGCGTGACCAGTTCGTCCCGGCGCGAAGTCTCTATCGAAAGGAAATGACAGCATGGCTGCGAGGCCGTTCAAGGCGGTTCTGATCACTGGTGCCAACGTTGGGCTCGGCAAGGAGGTCGCGCGCCAAATCGCTCTTGCAGGCGATTTCGACAGGATCTATCTGGCGTGTCGCAACACCGACAGCGGGCGGTCTGCGGCCGCCGAGCTGGAGCACATCACGGGCAGGTCCATCTTCACGGTAGTTCGAATGGACCTGACCGATTTGGACTCGGTGAGGTCAGCGCTGAGCACGTTGGATGGCGAACTGCATTCGGTAGTCATGAACGCCGGCGGCACCGGCGGCCCAACACCGTTGGCGCTCACCGCTGATGGCGTCACGCATGTCTTCGGTTCCAACGTCTTGGGCCACGTCGTACTGCTCGAGAATCTCCTCGCCGCTGGGGCATTGACCAGCACCGCGGTACTTGTGGGCAGCGAAGCCGCGCGTGGTGTTCGCATGATGCGGATGCCGCGGCCCACGTTCACGGACCACTCGGTGGAGCAGTTCGCCAGCGTCATCGACGGTTCGTTCTTCAGGCAGCAGAAATTCAACACGTTCCTCGCGTACGGACAGGTGAAATACCTTGGTGCGTTGTGGATGTCGGCACTGGCGCGAAAGCATCCCGAACTGCGGCTGCTCACCGTGAGCCCAGGCAACACCGCGGGAACGGAAGCATTGCGCGACATGGGTCCCGTCACTCGGGCCATGATGAATCGCGTCATGTTGCCCTACGTCCTTCCCGCGCTGGGGGTCGGACACCAGTTGGACAAGGGCGCCAAACGGTTGGTCGATGGAGTCACCGACGAACAGTTGCGCAGCGGGGTGTTCTACGCCAGCCGACCGGGCGCCGTCACCGGGCCCCTCGTGGACCAGTCGGTGATCGTCGCCGACTTCAAGGACCCCGCAATACAACAGCATGCCTACGAAGCCATTCATCGCTTCGTGAAGAAGCCACGCTCACAACAACAACCGCCTTCCCGCGCCATCGGTGCGGATGGCGCGGCGTCTGGTCCCACTGCAAGAGGGTTGTCATGACAAGCACCGCAACCATCACCGTTCAAGAGGCAGCATCGCTGTCCAGCGATGAGCGCGGCCCGACGACCACCAACCATGGCTGGACGGCGAAGGGCTACGGCTTTTGCTCTGAGCGATCTTCACCGCAGCCGGCGGTGAACACGACGACTGGGACGAGTATGACCGGCGATGGCCGAGCAGCGCCGGGCAGCAGTGCTTATCCACCCCGACCGGGTCTACAGCAACTGATGGCGTTGCACAGCAAGGCGTTTCGGGGTCTCGCCACGTCACCGCCTAACTCATGGCTATTCGCGGTGCTCGACGTCGTTGTCGGCCAACGCATTTCGCCGTCGCAAGCCCTCACGATTAGGAGTCTGGATGACCATCACTTTGACGAACCCGCGTGCCCTGCCGAAGGTCGACTTTCACCGCCAGGTGTCGATTGCTACCGGTTCCAAGCTCGTGTTCATGGCCGGGCAGGTCGCCTGGGACGCCGACGGCACGCTGGTCGGCGAGGGCGACCTCGCCGCGCAGGTCGAGCAGTGCTATCTCAACGTCGGCGCCGCACTCGCCGAGATTGGCGGCTCCTTCGACGACATCGCCAAATTGACCATCTATGTGGCCGACTGGACTCTGGACAAGATGCCCTTAGTGCAGGAGGGCCGCGCCCGAGCCTGCGCGAAACTCGGTGTCGCCACGCTCGCGCCGGGCACCTTGATTGGTGTCGCCGCGTTGTTCGAGCCCGAGCACCTCGTCGAGGTGGAGGCGATCGCGGTTCTCGACTAGCACGCGCTCTTCGGCGGTGAGGCTACGGCGACGCGGACTGGGTGACATCGATTGAAATCCGGCCGCTGGTGAGAGCAGTGGCAACACCGAAAGGATGATGAGGAAGATGGACTTCCTGGTTCGCGTGGACTTTGCCCGCGCCTACGAGCTACCCGAGGACGAACGTGTGGCTCTCATTGAGCGTGAACGGTCTACGGGCCGGGAGTTGCTGGCAAAGGGCGTGATTCGGCAACTCTGGCGATTGCCTGGTACCCGGACGAACATCGGCATCTGGTCAGCCGCTGATGCCGACGCCTTGGAGGAGGCGCTTGCCAGCTTGCCGATCCGGCCTTACTCCGAGATTCAAGTGACCGCGCTAGCCGCCTTCACCCCATGACGGCCACCTAGCCACAAACGGCCTCATCTCGGGCTGACGAAGGTGCTTATGGCGGCTTCGTCGGGAACGTGGGATTGAAGTCAGGAGGTCGCGGACCTTCGTCGCCCTAGGTTGTTCCGCGTGGCCTATTTTAGGTGCGGGCCGGCGCGCGTCGGGGCCTGAGGTCCTCGATGCGGTCGAGGACGTCGTCGAGTGCGGTTTCCAGAGGGGCGGGGTCGCGGCGAACCTGCGCGAGCAGCATCCCGCCTTCAACCGCGGCCAGCAGCACGGTCGCCAGCCGAGTCGGGGTTGGCCGTGCGGCGCAGCTCGCCTCGGTCGTACATGGCCTGCAGGCCCTCGCGGATCGCCGCCTCCCACTGGTCGAATCCCCCGTCCAGGTCAGCTCGGCAGTCCGGGAAGGGTTCGGCCAACTCACCGACCAGCGAGCCGAGCGGGCAGCCACCTGCGCAGTTGCGCTGGCGTTGGGTGTCGACCACGAAGTCTCGCCAGGCGCGCACCCCTCCATGCTGTCCAGCCCGCCCAGCGTTGCCAGCAGAGCGTGAACGCGGTGGGCGATGACTGCTCTGATCAGGGCTTCCTTGTCCTGGAAGTAGTGGTACATCTGCGAAGCGCCAACGCCGGCGGCCTTCTGGACATCGCCGGGACTGGTGGCTGCGACGCCGTGGTCGTACATCAGTTGCGCTGCTGTGGCCACGATCCGCTCCCGCGTGGCCCGTCCCTTCGGGGTGAGCCGTCGCGGCTCGGTGACCGATTCCTTCGTTGCCATCACGTTGGCCAGGTTTCGCGAGATCCGTCGCAGCGGGTCTCGCTGACCTGATCCCCCTTTCCGATGTCTGATCCTGTTCGGGCGTACTGGCCGGGAAGGCCGCCGCCGGCGGCTTGGTCTTGGCTAGGAGCCAGCAGAGACGGTCTGCGCAGATGTCCCGGCCGGGTTGGTGTCCCTGCCCGCCGATCTTGTCGGTGGTCTCCAGGGGAACACGGCAGCCGTTGAGCCAGAGGGCCATGAAGATGAAGTAGGTGATCGAGAAAATGTACTTCCGTGTCAAGTCCTCACCAAAGGTGGTCAGGAGGTCGCTGAGCTTGTCGTCGGTCAGCGTCTTCACGCTGGCGAACTCGTCGACCGCCCGGCCCAGCAGAACGTAGGCCGAGTCGATGCCGGTGACGGGCCCGTCGGAGGCGATGGCGGCGATCTCGTCGTCGCTGAGTCCCACGTTGCGGCCGATCGCCGAGTGGACCTGCCACTCGTAGGGTGCGTCGAACGCCTTGGCGGAGCGCATCATGCACATCTGCCGGTGCTTGGGGTTGATGCCCTCGGGGCCGAAGATCGCGTTGACCGTATCGATCACGCCCGGGAAGTGCGCTCCCGTGCCGGCGAACATCTTGACCACGTTCAGCGTCGCGTCGGGCTGATAGGTGCCACCGAAGTAGGCCTCGGTGACCCCCTTGATGACGTCATCATCGGGCAGCGGCACGGTCACCGTCGCCGTGTAGGTAGTCGGGATGTTCATCGCCGTTTGTCCTCCTTCACCTGCCTATGGGCAGGGTTGCCAGCAGCTGTTCGCCTGATGTCCGGGTGGTCATCGCCGCCCCCTCAGGATAGCTCCAAACTGACATATTGTGAATCCACAGATACAAAAAATGAAGCTCGCCTCCACTGTCAGCGTCCCAACGAGGCGTCCGCCAGGTGCGTCTACGCGATCTGAGTGATCAATGAAACCTGTTCATTAAAGGTAACTTCAGGACGTAACAGCAATCGTCACCTGAGAGCGCCTCGCGTTTGACATGAGCGCGCCCAGGCTTAAATATGTACCTGGGGATACACTATCTCTATTTGTTACTGGATCTTCTGATCCATGCATGACGACGCCGAGAGACCGGCTTCGGCTGCCGGACCAGCCCGTTGGGCGGCCCACCACCACGACAAGAAGGATCAGAATGAAGATCAGGCGATTGACCACGGCTGAAGCTCCCACGGGCGTCGTGACGCAGACCGACGAGGTGTTCGATACCTCTACCGTCAAGGACGTCACGCACGCGTTCGACCTTTGGGGATTCGACGAGGTCCCCGAACTGCCACTACGGCCCGAGCACGTGCTCGGTGAGTACAAGGAACTGGGCCTCTTCGGGCCGCGTGGCGGAATCCGCGTCGATATTCAGGTCGTTCCGCCTGTCCTCGGTGACGATCCGCCCGACCTGTCGGCGATCGCAGGAAACCTCAACTTCGGCACTGGTGGAGGGATGACGCCGGGCAAGGAGGGGGCAGGCATGCACCGCACCGACACCGTCGACCTCGTCGTCGTCCTCGAAGGCGAGACCAACGTCGCCTACCCCGGCGAGGACGGCAATGTGTACGAGATCACGATCAAGGCCGGGGATTTCCTCACCCACAACGGGACGTTCCACCGCTGGCACAATCGATCGGCAGCGAACTGCACACTGATGCTCATTCCGCTGGCCGCCGCGCGCGCGATCGATCAGAGACCAGCATGAGGGCCGCCAACCCTGCGCGAAACACTCTGGCTGCCAACGACTTTGTACCGCGGTCGCGGTCGCTCAGGCCCACCGGCGCGTCTGTGTCAATCGACAGGCGCAGACCGTCGGTATCCAGGGAAACCCGCCAAGAGTCCCGGATTGGTGAGCAGATGAGATTGGACATTGCCCGCCAACATCACTCGTGGACCACTGAATGTGTTTATTTGACAGGCACATTCGAGTCACGTCGATCGATGAGCGGCGACCGAAATGGGCGATAAAATGTTTTCCCAAAAGTCCGCGGTGGTAACCGGGGCTGGCCGCGGCATCGGAAGAGCCTTGGCGTTAGGCCTCGCCTCCGCGGGCGCTGATCTGGCACTGCTTGCCCGATCACAGCCCGAGCTCGACGAGGTCGCCGAGCACAGCAGAGCACTAGGCGCCCGGGTAGTTGTCGTCCCCACCGACCTCGCTGACCAGTCAGCAGTGGCGGCCGCAATTGCGTACATCCAGAAGGAATGCGGAGCGATCGACATCCTCATCAACAACGCCGCAGTAGTGCAGCCGATGGGACCCACCGTGGACGTGGACGTGGCCGAGTGGGCAGCGGCGATCACGGTCAACTTGGTGAGACCCGGTCCAGCTGACGCTGGCCCTTTTGCCCGACATGCTCAGGCGAAAGTGGGGCCGGATCGTGAACGTGACGGCCCGATCGGCGCTGGCGCCGTCGCAACTCATCGGCGGTAACGCCTACACCAGCTCCAAGGTGGCGCTGGAAGCGCACACGGTGAACCTGGCCGCCGAACTTGCCGATACGGGCGTCACCGTCAACGCGTTCCGGCCGGGAGTCGTCGACACGGCCATTCACGACTGGGTCAGGAGTCAGCCGGCGGAACGGATCGGCGCGGGACTGCGAAACCAGTTCATCAAGTTCAAGGAGTCGGGGATATTGATCAGCCCCGAACGATCCGCTTCCGCCCTGCTAGCCCGGCTCGGCAGTGACACGACCGGGCAGATCCGGGACGTCGACGATGAACCGCCCCAACGCTGAGCACTGCGCTATTGGTAGCGCCACGGCCGCTCGTTGGCCCAGCCCAGTGTTCACGGTCTGCTGGGTGGCGGCCTCGCCGTCTGACCCCCCGACCCATGCATCTTCAGGAGAAAATCCATGAGAGCCATCCGTTTTCATGAGTACGGCGACATCTGTGACTAGCTACTCGAAACGCCCCGGCGCGCGGCGAGCGCGGTCATCACCGACGCTCTTGGGGTGGTTGTCGCGGTGGGCACGCAGGATGCGTTCGGTCTGCAGGTAGACCTGCTCCTGCAGTTCCGGTGTGCGGGACTTCTTGGAGGATTTCTTGAGTTTGGAGGGCGTGTAGTAGGCGCCGTTGCCTGTGGCCGTGGCCAGATCTGGGTCGGTCATGATCCGCACGACTCCGCGGGAGCCTTTACTGGGGTGGCCGTATAGCGGTGCGCCGAACCGTGCCATCAGCCCGAAGGTTCCGCCGGCCTTGGCGCCGAAATCCGATTTCACCGTGCCGGGGCTGACCGCGTTGACCGTGACCCCGCGGCCGTCGAGTCGGCGAGCCAGGGCATAGGTGTAGAGCAGGTTGGTCAACTTGGCGTTGAAGTAGGCCTGAGTCTGGCTGTACTTGCCCGGATAGGACCAGTCGGTCTCGACTTTCCCGCGCCCCTCGATCAACGCGGTCATGTTGGCTACCCGCGACGGTCTTCCCAAGGAATCCGCACCCGCGTGCAGCAGGTCGAGGAGTCCGTCGGTCAGGGCGGCTACCGCCACGTGGTTGATGGCCATTGCCATCTCGAAGCCATCTGGGGACAGCCGCCGCTCGTTGAACGCGGCGCCGGCGTTGTTGACCAGACCGTGGATGCCCTGGGGGGCTGCGGCTCGGGCGGCGTCTGCCAGCTGTCGCGCGCCGGCGATCGAGCTCAGATCGGCGGCGACCGGGATGAACCTGCCGGCCCCGTTGCCATCGACCGTGAGGCTGCCGACGCTGGCGCCCGCCCCTTCCTGGGTACGGGCGTGCGTCAGGACGGTGGCTCCCTCGTCACCGAGAAGGCGGGCGGTCTCGTACCCGATGCCGCCCTTGGTGGTGCCGGTGACCAGGACGGTCTGGCCCCGCATCCGGCCGCTTGGGGAGGGTTGCTTGCTCATTGAAGTCTCCTAATTGTGAGGTTTAGCATGCGATTTGGGGCGTTGCGCCCAGGATGAGATCGGTGTAGGTAGCCGTTCACAGCACGGATTGGCGGCCACCAGATGCCGCGCACCTTCTCGATGCCAGCACCACACTCACTCCATTCAGACACCCAAGTTATTGGAACGATCGGTTAGTAACGTAGCACTGTTGGACCGATCGTTCCAATACATGGAGTAAGCTGAGCGATGCCACGTGGGAAAACGTTCGATCCCGAGGAGAAGCTCGGTGAGGCGCTCGACTTGTTCTGGCGCCAAGGCTGCGACGCAGTCAGCATCCAGGACCTCGTCGACACCCTTGACCTCAACCGCGGCAGCCTCTACGGGACCTACGGTGACAAAGAACAGCTCTGGCAACGCGCGTTAACGCGCTACTGCGAGCAGCGCAGCGTTCACCTCGCCGCGCACTTCGATGACCCGACAGAGCCGGTGCTGCCGCGCGTTCGTAGTCTCATGCTCGAACTCGCCAGCCCCAACACCGAACTCCCACGCGGCTGCCTCATCGTCAACGCCATCACCGAACGCACCAACGACCCTGCGACTCTGGACATTTCGCAGCGACATATCAACCATGTGGAAGACGTACTGCGCAAAGCTTTCACCAGAGCCCGCGCGAGCGGAGAGATCCCCGCCGCATCGTCTCCGCGACAGCTGGCCCGCTTCCTGGTGGTCGTGCTGCAAGGTCTGCACGTCTACGACCGTGCGATGGCCGATCCCCGACGGACCCGCGACGCGGTCGAGGTCGCCATGTCAGCAATACGCTCCGGCGCTGTCGTTGAGAGCGACACCTAACGAAGGACGAACTATTCCACTCGACCTTGCAGTGGTGCGCAACAGGGCGGCCTTCCGGTTGGGGAAGGCGGCCGAAGGCGAGCCACGCTTTGCATAGTGCAATACTCTGAGGCGTGGCTGATCTCGATCGCGATGAACTTTCGGAATATCTGAGCGCTGTGCGCAGTCTCGCGTTGCTGGCTGAACGCAGTGCCGAGCAAGTTGGTCTGACGCTGGCGCAGATGCGTTTGTTGTTGACCGTCTCCGACCTGGGCGAGGACTCGTGTTCGGCGGTGGCTGCCAGGTTGCACGTCAGTGTGTCATCAGTGACCCGGCTGATTGCGCGGCCGATGATGTCGGCATTGGTCTCAAGAACAGTCAGTCCGACGAACGCGTCCGCCGTGAACCTGGCATTGACCGCCGAGGGCGCGTCGATCGTGCACCGCGTCACGGTGCACCGTGAACAGATCCTGCGCACCGCTCTTGTTGATGTAGATCGGGAGTCACGAACGATCGCCGCGTCGGTGCTGGCGCGGATGACCGACCGGATCAGCGCGGTGGTGGCGTCGTGACGGGGCGATTGGCAGATTTCGCGGTGGATCGCCGGATGCTGCTGACGACGGCGCTGGCAGCGCCTATCGGCGCCCTATCGGCGGGGGCGGCGTGGTGCCTGCTGCGTCTGATCGCCGTGGTGACCAATCTGGTTTTCTACCAACGTTTCAGCATCGATTTGATAGCACCGGGGGCCCAACACCATCCGTGGTGGCTGGTGTTGGCCGCGCCTGTCGCTGGGGGCTTGGTCGTTGGTGTGATGGCCCGGTTCGGCTCGGAGAAGATCCGCGGTCACGGCATGCCAGAGGCCATTGAGGCGATCCTGATCCGGGGTAGCCGTATCGAACCGAAAGTCGCGGTGCTCAAGCCGATTTCGGCGGCGATTAGCATCGGCACCGGCGGACCGTTCGGCGCCGAGGGCCCCATCATCATGACCGGCGGAGCGCTGGGTTCCATTCTTGCCCAACATCTGCACCTGACCGCCGATGAACGCAAGATCCTGCTGGTGTCCGGCGCGGCGGGCGGTATGGCCGCCACCTTCAACTCGCCGCTGGCATCTATTCTGCTAGCGGTCGAACTGCTGCTCTTCGAATGGCGCCCTCGCAGTCTGGTGCCGGTGGCGACATCGGTTGTCGTCGCAACCGTGGTCCGCGGGTTTATCTTGGGCCGCGATCCAGTTTTTCCGGTCACCGCGCACGTCACGGAGATCGCTTGGAGCATCGACGTTTTAGCGCTCGTCATCGGGTTGTGCGGTGCCGCGGTGGGTATTGTTGCCACGCGGTTGGTCTATCTGGCCGAAGACGGATTCTCCCGTCTTCCGATCCACTGGATGTGGTGGCCGGCGATTGGGGGCCTTCTCATCGGATTGGGCGGGCTGGTCCAACCTCGAGCGCTCGGGGTCGGTTATGACGTCATCAACGCCTTACTGACAGGTCAAGCGGGCTTGTCGCTCATTGTCGGGATCCTCATCGTCAAGACTGCCATCTGGTCGCTGTCGCTCGGTTCAGGAACCTCAGGCGGGGTGCTCGCTCCGGTGTTCATGATCGGAGGCGCACTGGGTGCTCTCGTCGGCCACGTGTTTCCCGTTGTGTTTCCTGGCTTTTGGGCCATCCTGGGCTTGGCCTCGGTGGTCGGTGGAGTTCTGCGCTCCCCGCTGACCGGCATCGTGTTCACCCTTGAGTTGACCCACGCCTGGCCCGCGCTACTGCCTGTAACCATTGCCTCGATCACCGGCTATGCCGTCTCGGTGCTGGCACTGGACCGCTCGATCCTCACCGAGAAGATCGCCCGGCGCGGTTTACATTTGACCAGCGACTACACCACCGATCCGCTCGAAACGTTTTTCGTGAAGGACGTTGTGCGCCCGGGATTGTCACCAGTGCCAGTGTTTGGTGATGTCACGACGGAGGACACCCTGCGACACGCGGCCAACGTCTTCGCCGAGACCGGCGGCGGTCCGCTCCGTGTGCAGGGTCGCGACGGCGAGACACTCGGCCACATACTCCTCCAAGACATTTTGGTGGCCCGCCTGCACGACCTCACCGAGGCAACAGATCGCTCCCAATACCTGAACACCTTTACCCGCAACAACCAGCTAATGCGTTCTCTAACAAGGCAAAGGCGATTGCGTTAGCCCACTCGACGTGACACCGCAGGGCGACGTGACACCAGAGCAGGACCTGGTCGAGAACGCGCCGTGCGGCTACTTTGTGACCGGACTTAACCGAAACATCGTCAATGTTGATGCCACGCTTGTGAAGTGGCTTGGACGAGCGCAACACGTTGATCGACAAGCCTTTCAACGGCCTGCTGGCCGTGGATAGCCGCATACATTTCGAGACCCAATTCGCACCGCTGTTGCAAATGCGGTGGACTCGCCGGCATCGCGGTCGATTTGGTGGCTTTCAATCCTCTAGCTCGGGGACCTCACTCACACCGAGAGGCAGCCCTCAACAGGGCCATTCGCGGTAGAGCGGCGTCTCACCTTCAACCCGGCGTCAGAAGTCTGCCGCATCAGGCGCCTTGCGCCCACGGCGGCTGCGTAGATACGCGCGGTCCCGCAGCCTAGTGAGCCACTCAGGACCCAGCTCCACTCCCGGCGCGGTGTTGCGAGCGGGATCGAAAGACACGTCGTGCTCGCCGTCGGTGTTAATGGTCGTTGTCAAGGTGAGTTCGGCCAGCGGTTCGAAGGGACCAGTCCCGTGTGCCTGCTGGACGTCGAACGTGATGCCTGCAGATGTAATTGTTTGTCGCAACGCATCGAGAGACAGCCGGCCATCAAGCGGATTCGTCATCTCGGCTTTGAGCCACCACCAGCCGTCCGGCCGGCGAAGCGGCATCAGAGTCGACAGGGTGGTTCCTGGCCACGACGTCGCAGGTCGTAACGCGAACCGTGTCAGCAGTCCGGAACCCGCCGAAACCATCAGCACGTCCCATGGTCTGGTGGCCAAAGCAGACGGCGGCATCCGCCACGCCAGGCCGATCAAGTCGGGCAGCCCGCCCGGAACGCCGACCGCCTTCGATACTCGGGCAAGTACATCGACGGACTCGATGGGCAACCCCTGTCCCGGGGGTGCGACTCGCCTCACGCGTCCTTCGGCCAGTACTCCCGTTGGATGGAACACCCGCCGGCGGCGGACGGCCGAGCCGAGTTGCATCGGTAGCGCGACGACATCTGACAGTTCCATCCGGGCCCCTCACTCAACGCTTGGCGTACTCACTTCAATTGCGGCAACACGTCGCGCTGCCAAGCGTCGAAGAATCCGTCCATGTCGGGGCCGATCTGCTGCACGTAGACCTCGTCGACTCCCGCGTCGAGGTATGCGCGTAGCTGCGCCGCATGCTTGTCGGCGTCTGGACCCGATGCGACGGACTCTGCAACGGCGTCTTTGGGCACCAGTTGCATGGCGGCCGCGAAGTCTTTGGGACGCGGCAGTATTTGGGACAGCTGGCCGGGCAGGCTCTCGTTAGCCCAGAGTCGGTGCGCGATGTCGAGGCCCTTGTCGGGATCGCGGTCCCAGCTGACCTTGGTGCCCGCTTGCACCGGCTTGTCGCCACCGCCGGCATCGCGAAACGTTTTGATGAGGTCAGCGTCGGGGGCGACGGTGACGAATCCGTCGCCGACGCGGCCGGCGAACTCGGCGGCCTGCGCTCCGAACCCCGACACGTATATCGGCACGGGCTCATCAGGCAGCGTGTAGATGCGTGCTTCCTGCACCTCGTAATGGGTTCCGTGGTGGCTGATTTCCTTGCCGCTGTGCAAAAGCCGGATCACCTCGACGGCTTCTTCGAGCATTTCCAGGCGCACACCTACCGATGGCCACGGGTCGCCTAGCACGTGTTCGTTGAGCGCCTCTCCGCTGCCCACACCGAGGATGAACCGGCCGTCGAGCTGAACCGCGGCGGTCGCGGCTGCTTGCGCAATGATCGCCGGATGAATCCGCACCGTGGGACAGGTGACTGCGGTCGAAACGGGCAGCGACGTGACCTCCGATAGGGCCCCGATCACACCCCACACGAACGGACTTTGGCCCTGCTCGTCGTTCCACGGGTGGAAATGGTCTGAAATCCACAGCGACTCAAAGCCGGCCGCCTCGGCGCGCTTAGCCTGATCGATGAGTTCTTTCGGGCCGAATTGCTCACATGACAGAAAATATCCGATCTTTGACATGAGGCGCCGAGTACCCAGTCTGGGACCTGGCTACGCGGAGGTTTATCGCCAGCCTTCAGCGGGAATTTACCGCGGTATCGCTGAGAACATGAGGCGGGAACACCCGCCCGAGCTGGATTCAGGTGCGCCCGTTTTTGGCGAATCACCCTACCGCAGCGCAGGATTCGTCGATTTGCGGTCCTATGCGGCAATCGGCGACGGCCGCAGCATCGCGTTGGTGGCATGCGACGGAGCCATCGACTGGTTGCCTTTACCCGACCTCGACTCCATGCCGGTTTTTGCCGCCTTACTCGACCAATCCAATGGTGGCAGAATCGAATTGCTGCCGACCACACCGTTCACGACCCGGCGCCGCTATCTCAGGGACACGAACGTACTCGAGACCACGTTTATCACCGAGTCGGGCGAAGCGCGGGTGACCGATTCGCTCAACGTCGGCATAGCGGGCAGACTGCCCTGGTCGGAGCTCGGGCGTCGAATCGAGGGTGTTACGGGTTCGGTGCCCATGCGATGGTGCGTGGCGCCTGGCACCCGCCTGAACACTGCGTCGCCGTGGGCCCGCGAAACCCCGCACGGCACGGTGTGCCGGGTCGGCGCGCTGACGTTGTCGGTCTGTCTGTCTGAGGGCATGACTGTCGAGGCGAGCGACCAATCGGTGTCGGGGTCGTTCTGCACGGCCGCGGGTGATCGGCGGATCATCGGCCTCGTCGCATCGGAAGCGGAGCCGCTGATGCTTCCCGGAGTTGACGATATCGATCGGGGCATCGACCGCAGCATCGCCGCATGGTCGCAGTGGTCCGAGCAGATCAGTGATCGCAATACCTGGGGCGCCGCCTTGAACCGGAGCGCCTTGGCGCTCAAGCTGCTCATCTACGCCCCTACTGGCGCCATTGCTGCTGCGGCTACCACCTCGCTCCCCGAATCCACTAGCGGCGGGAAGAATTGGGACTATCGCTACGCGTGGGTGCGTGACGCCGCGTACACGATGTCGGCTTTGCGTCGCCTCGGGATCCGCGAGGAAACCCATGCCGCCCTCAGCTGGCTGCTCAAGACGATACGCCGGCACGGTCCACAGGTTGGCGTGTTCTTCAGGCTCGACGGTTCGTTGCCCGATGACCCGATTACCCACGAGGTCGCGGGATGGCGGAACATCGGACCGGTGGTGACCGGCAACCGCGCCGAGTCCCAACGCCAGCTCAGTATCTTTGCCGACCTCTTCGACATGGTGCGGCTTTACGTAGATGCCGGCCATGTGCTGGATACCGAGACGGGTCATCTGCTCGCCGACTTCGCCGACCAAGCCTGTGACGAGTGGCGCCGACGTGATGCGGGCATGTGGGAGTTGACCGACCAGCGGCATTACACCAGTTCCAAACTTGGCTGCTGGCAGGCGCTTCGGTGCGCCGTCCACCTCGCCGAGGAAGGTCAGATACCTGGGGACCCTGCCCGATGGGCGGCTGAGGCCGAGCGTATCGCCGGATGGGTCAGCGACAATTGCTGGTCGGAAGAGTTGAAGAGTTACGAGTGGTACCCGGGTAGCGGCAAGCTCGACGCGTCGATTCTGCTGCACGCGGGCAGCGGATTCGACCGCGGCGAGCGAATGGCGGCCACCATCGACGCGATTCGGCGGGAGCTGGGCGCCGGGCCACTGGTCTACCGATACAGCGGCGCGCGCGAAGAACACGAGGGCGCTTTCGTGGCTTGCTCGTTCTGGATGGTCTCGGCGTTACATCACGTCAGCCGCACAGCTGAGGCACGGGAGCTGATGGATCAATTGGTGGAGTTGACCAACGACGTCGGCATCCTGGCTGAAATGATCGATCCCGCTGACAATGCGTTCTTGGGCAACCTTCCACAGGGCTTGTCGCACTTGGGACTCATCGGCGCCGCGCTCGACCTCGACGGGTAACGAATTTCGCCGCACGCGGTTGATTCAGACCACATCGCCGGCCCTGGTCGGCTGGGCGTCTCACTTTCGTGGCCAACTGGCCAATGTGTGGCCATTTCGAATGAGATGTGGCCACTTTGTTTGAGAACCTACAACTACTAAACGAGAAGTGGCCATTTTGTTTGAGAAGCTACATCTTCTAGTCCTGTAGGTTCTCAAACTCCGTGTCCACTCGCGATGGCCTGTGCTGCAGCGATTCTCGTTGTCTCACCTCGTGTCCACACCGATTTGTCTCACGTTCGTGTCCATGTTTTCAGAAGGCTGTGAACGCGTGTGGCGCAACCTTGAAAGCTATCGAGGTCCGTTGCAGGATTGAACTGAGTTTCGTCACCGTGACACCTTCGCCCCACCCCTCACGCCAGGCCACGCGCGGCAAGCCGTTATCACGGCTTATGGGAACGGCTTTCGGCAGTATCCAGTCTCAGTGAACTTGTCGGCTCTTGCATCCGTACTGGCGGTCGACGGATTGCGCCGCTATTCCCGATCACTTTGGCGGTTCCTCGACCTGTAGCACCATCGGGAATTGTCTTATTACCCGGACAGCTCGCAGCGCCGTACCCACGGCAACAGCGCCGCCGTAAGGCCGGCCCCTAGGTGTGGGATGCACGGGGGCGGTTTCTATGGTGCTGTGACCAGTGCGGTGATGCCGCCTTCAGCGAAGCGCAGTAGTGCACGGTGGCGCTCGTCGATGTCAGCGGTGTGCATGCGGCCCTCGGTGAGGCTGTCTAGTCGCAGGTTGTTGGAGTAGGTGTGCATAGCGGCTGCGACCAGGTGCAGGTAGGCGTCGTGGATGGCGGCCTCGTCTGCGGCCGGGAACATTGCGCGCAGGTGGGTGATGAAGTCGGTGGCAATAGCGTTGAAGTCCTCGGCGATGAAGCGTCCGATGGGGTGCCCGGAGTTGGCGAGTTGGGCTATGAAGCGAAAGTAGTTGTCCCATCCGGGATCACCGGCTCGCTGCGCGCATCGGCTCGGCGAACGCGTCGATGAGTGTGCGTAGGCGCCGGGCCCGGGCCCCGCGGGCGGGTAGTGCCGCCAGAAGGGTGCGGCGGTCGTCGTTGAGAGGCTGAATCCGGCGCAGAAGGACCGCACCGAACAACCCTTCCTTGCCGCCGAATTGCTCACTGACCGCGGCAAGGCGACTGCTGGCATGGTCGGTGATGTCGCGGACACTGACACCGAAGTAACCGCGGGCGGCGAAGAGTTCTTCGGCACTGTCGAGCAGCCGGTCCCGCAAGTTCGCGCGGTTGACCTCGCGCGTAGTGCGTGGTCGCTGGGCGGTCCGAGGCGGGGCTGGTCATGAGTCGATGATGGTGTGTTCGATGCGCCCGATGCCGTCGATGGCCAGCTCCAGGGTGTCGCCCGGGTTGCAGCCAGTGCCCGGTTTCCATGCCGCTGCCGCCGGGAAGGGTTCCGGTGCCGAACAGTTCACCGGGGCGTAGGTGTTCGCTTCGGGAGGCGTGGGCGAGGACCTCGCCGAGACTGTGCTGCATGCCGGCGCTGGACACCGTTGACACGACGGAACCGTTGATCGACACCGTTCCGCCAAGCGCGTTGACGCGAGGAAGGATCTCGTCGGCGGTGACGGCCACTTCCGACAACGAGCTGGTGAAGTGCTTGGACTTCTGCGGGCCGAATCCGCTGTCCATCTCGGCGCGCTGCACGTCGCGGGCGCTGAGGTCGTTGAGCACGACGAACGCCCCGATCGCATCCAGCGCTTCGGCGGGGGTGGCGTTGAAAAGTCCACGCGCCAAGACGAACCCGATCTCCAGTTCGTAGTCCAGCGCCTGGGTGTAGGTGGGTGCGGCGATCTGGGTGCCCGAGGGGACGAACGTCATCGCGTTGGACATGTAGTAGATGGGTTGGGCGTAGAACAGTTGTTTCGGTCTGAGCAACGGGAACGTGCGTCGAGTCAGGGCTTGGACGCTCTCGACGAGTCGGTACTGCCCGGGATGGAAGCGTCGGAGTAGTCCTCGGCTGGCGTTGAGCACGTGTTGCTCATAGAGCATGAAGTCGCGAAACGACGCCGGCTGAAACGGCAACAACGCGGTGCTGTGGCGCAGGTGCTCGTCAGCGCGAGCGCACTCCCAGTCCTCGTTGAAGACTCGACCGCCCACCGGGGTGTGGTCGTCGGTCGGCTGCCAGGCGCCGCTCGGCGTCCTGGGCCTGCAGCTCCACCCCGCCAGCGGTGCGTACGCGTCTCAGCTTCACCGAGAATCAATCCTCACGCCGGAACGGAACAGTCGTTCCACCATATCCCAAATCGATGCTACTGTCGGAACAATCGTTCCGACATTGGTGAGGAGTCAAGGGTGCAGGAAGTCGCCGACAACGTGTTCTGCGTCGAGGGCACCGCCGTCAACTGGGTGTTGCTGCGTGACGGCGCGGAGCTGACCCTGATCGATGCGGGCTGGTCGGGAGACACCGGGCAGGTGGAGGACTCGATCCGGGCGCTCGGCCGACACCCGATGGACGTTCAGGCGATCTTGCTGACCCATGCCCATTTGGATCACATGGGGGCGATCAACCACTTCCACAGGCGTTACGACACACCGGTATTCATGAGCAGCGCCGAAGTCACCCATGCCCGTGACGGGGCACCTCGAACAAGCACAACCCGCTGACATCGTCAAACGCTGCTACCGGCCCTCGGCGTTGCGCTGGACCGTACAGGATCATTGCTGCCGGCGCGCTGAAACCGGTGAAGATCGCCCACGCCCAGCCCTACCCGCGCGCGGGGGCACTCGACCTGCCCGGCGCCCCGGTGCCCGTCGCCTGCGCGGGACACACCTCTGGTCACAGCGCCTTCCACCTGCCCGACAAGGGTGTTCTGATCACCGGTGACGCGCTGGTCACCGGCCACCCGCTCTCACCGATCACCGGCCCCCAACTGCTGCCGCCGTTCTTCGCCCACGCCCCCGCCAGATGCCGAGGCCGCCCTGCAGACCCTGGCCGGCATCGACGCCGAGGTGCTCATCCCCGGGCACGGGGCACCGTGGCGCGGAACCCCGGCCGCCGCCGCCGAGCAGGCCCGCCGCCACGCACGCATCACCAACACACTCTGAGAGGAACGCCCCATGGCCGAGGCCACCCTGCCGCAGAAACTCTTCGTCACCGCCTGCGCGGTCACCCGCAGCACTGATCTGGCCGCCCGCTGGACCGGGGCGGCGCCGTTCCTGCCCGCCCTGTTCGTCCTGCGCTACGCCAACATGGGCGGACTCGACCACACCCTATTCGCGCGGCAGATCCGCGGGGCCCGATCCTTCCGCGACGACCGCTGGTGCGGCTACTGGAACACCATCGCCGACGCGCCACGCCCGGCGGGCCACCGACCTGCTACACCGCCTGGCCGACACCGACTCCGCCGCCACGTCCCCGACCTCACCGACCTGGTCGCCGCGACCGCTGCCGAGCACCTCGACCGGAACCGACCGCATTGATCGCCCCCGCTGCGGAGCTCTTCGCCGACCACGGACCACAACCGGACACCCGAGCGCTCGCCGCGCTCGTCGACGAGCACGCACCAACCGGTGATCCACGCGAATCACGTTGGCATTGAAAGGCGATCGATGCGTGGGTCAAGGCGATCACCTACTACCAGGTCAGCGCCTTCCCCGGCCACGACCCCCACCGGATGCAGGCCTACTGGCGCTCACGGCACCTCTTCGACGCGTTGATCGACGCGTTGGCGCCCACCCTGGATCTGACCGTCGAACACGTCGACATCCCGGTGCGCCGGCGGTGACGCCATCCGCGGCTACCTCATCGTGCCGCCCGGGCCGGGGCCGCACCCGGTGGTGTTGACCACCAACGGCTTGGAAGGCACCGCGCAGGAATTGGCGATCCCGCAACTGCGCTACCGCGATTCAGGCATGGCGATGTTTCTGATGGAGATGCCCGGCAGCTACGCCTACTCCGATCCGATGCGCCCGGAATCGGAGACGGTCTACCACCAGGTGATCGATCACCTCGCCGCCGACGAACGGCTCGACGCCAACCGCATCGCCATGGTCGGGGTCAGCTTCGGCGGCTACTGGACCGCCCGCCTGGCCGCCACCAACGACCGGCTCGCTTGTGCCATCGCATGCGGAGCACCCACACACCGGTCCTTTCACGGCGGCGCGCTGGGCACACCGCAGATCATCCTGCACGCACTGGCCAACACCGTCGGCGCGGCCCACCCAATCGACCTGATGGGCAAGCTCAAAGCGCTGTCCATCCGAGATCTCTACCCAGACATCACCATTCCGCTGCTGGTGATCAACGGCGATCACGACACCCTGATGAGCACCCAAGACAGCCTCGACCTCGCCGACGCCGCCCCCAACGCCTCCCTGTTGCTGTATCCCGACGACGATCACTGCGCGATGGGCCACTACCGCCAATGGCTCGACTACTCCCAGCACTGGCTCCTCGGCCATCTCGCAGACCACCACGAACTAAACACAAACGCGTCACCGAGGAGGACCCCACCGGTGTTCCCCGCTAGAGACGGCATGCGGATCGGCCTCGACATCGAGGTACCCACGACCGACGGCACGGTCCTGCGCGCCGAGGTGTGTCTGCCCGACGCCAACGAACCGGCACCCTGCTCGTCCGACCAGCGTGACCTGACCCGCCGCCGGCAACCGCCACAGAGACCGAGCCCATAGTGACTACAAACCGTTACGACAAGGGACTGGCGAAGCTCGCCGAGTTCACCAGCCCACACGCCAGCGCCACCCACGAAAAGATAGGCGAAGACCTCGCCGCCATCGCGCCAGATCTGGGGCGTTACATAACCGAATTCGCCTACGGCGACATCTACACCCGCGATGGACTGACGAACCAGCAGCGCGCGATCATCACTCTGTCATCGCTGGTCACCCAGGGACAGACCCCCAAGTGGAACTCCACATCAACACCGCACTCTCGGCAGGAGTCACACCCACCGAGATCATCGAGACAGTCATGCACCTCATCCCCTACACGGGATTTCCCCGTGTCATCAACGCCCTCACCATCGTCCGTCACGTGTTCGGGCAGCGCGGCATCGTGGAGATGAAATAACATTCGGGGCGCACCTAACAAGCCCGCACACCACATCCCGCTGCCCCATCCGGAGTTGCCGCATTGGTTTGCTTGTCGCACCTCCGAAAGGGTTGCGTGTCACCCAAGAACGATGGCGACAGATGCCACGGGGATATATGGATGATCTCCCCGTCCTCGGCAGCGCGCAGGCTCAGCTTGACTGAGTCTGCATCACGCGACGGGGCGCGTAAAGTTGTTGTCGGCATCTCGCCTCCCTCACCCATCTGTATTGGTACGTCCGATAGTGAGAGCGAAACATCCTGCGCACCAGCGGTTAACCGGGCTTCGCATTAATTTGAGACCGGATCTATATATCGAAAGGTATTGCGCGCCAGTGGTATTACCTACGCGGCGATAATGCCCAGCTCGAGGTAATTATTGCCAATTCCTGGAAGTCTTTGGCAGCATGGTCGAACCTGATGGATTTTGCATTAAATTCGAGAGGCTCGAAGCCTTAAAGAGGCTTCTTCCTGTGCCGATGGAATCAGGCGGTCGTAGGCGTGGCCGTCCAACAAAGGCCTAAGCAAGCACCGCGTGGTCACCCTGATCCGCCGTAAGGTGCTGGGCACTTATGGATCGTGCAGCGCGAGGATGTGCGGAACGCGATGATCGGTCCAGTACCAGAAGTGCGCATCAGTATCCGGGTACCACCAGCCCACCAATTCACCCGACTGGCCATATTCGGGACGTCCGAACCACGACGCACCCCGCTCGGCCTGCGCGCCGACCAGTGCACCCAGATCAAAGCGCCGAGCAAAACGGGCCATCAGCCATAAATCGGTACCCCGATCGTGCTCACGCGGATTTTGCGCGACACCCTATCTAAGGCCTAGAAACTGATGTTCGACGGCTACCTCATCACGTGCGCCGCTGAGACCCTCGGCGCTTGCCCTCATGGGGACGTACTTCCCTGCGTCCAGCCGAGTCGCGCCTGTCTCACCACGATGTCCAATTGGACACGCAGTGGACATTTCATTTGAGAATTGGACACGGCATTTGAGAACCTGACTGTCGAGATGCAGGGAAGATTGACAAGACACGCCTGCGTACTTTGGCGAAACCATCGGCGTGTCGCGAAAGCCCGCTAATCTTCGCTGCAAAAACCCAGGTCACCGATGCCACTACGCGCCGCAGCACCTGCTGGCCGCGGTGAATTCGCCGGCCGGGTAGGGGCTTTGGCACACGGCCGCGCCGTCTAGCCTCCCCGACCTTGGTGTTGCGAGACGGCTGGACGGGGCGGATTGTGGGCCGACACTGCCGGCACCTACGCGGCGATTCCGAAGCACCCCGTTCGTCGTCGGCTTGTCCGACGGCAGCCTCAATCCGGAGCGCTTCATCCACTACGCCGTCCAAGACGCGCATTATCTGCGGGAATTTGCGTGCGCGCTGATTATCGACGGCCAGTAAAGCACCAACACACGGCGGAGCGATCTACGACCGCTGGCAGACCATCGGCGGTCCGAGCAGCGCCCTGAGCGCACCCACCTCACCCCGAGGCGACCGGTGCCGGGGACACGCGGTACGCCACTTTCGAGCGCGGCGCGATGTATCGGTAGCCGGAGACCGGCCCGTAGTCGGGCACCGGGGCGATCTACGACGCGTGGGCCTACCTTGGCTTCGAGCGTGGCGCGCTCGGCCTGCCTACCAGCTCGGAATTCCAAGAGCCGCAATGGGTTAAGCAGAATTTCCAGCACGCCACGCTGAACTTCGACCGGCTCACCGGGCGGGTAAGCCGCATGCTCGACGGCGTGGCCGACGAGTTGCCACCGCCGGCCGCGAACGGTCCGCCGGTGCAGCTCGAGCGGTTCCCGCCTGTGCCCCGGCGGTCTGAAGGCGTCGGCCAGTTGGTCAAGAGGTCAAGAGGTCAAGAGGTCAAGAGGTCAAGAGGTCAAGAGGTCAACAACATACCCGGGATTGAGTTGAACAGCCCGAGGATGATCGCGTCGCTCGCGTAGGTCGAGTCCACGCTGACTCCGCCGAGTTCGGTCAGTCCGGAAATGGTGTTGCCGAGGCCGAAATCGGTCACAGCTTCGGTCAAAAGCCCCTGCGCCTGCGCGAGGAACTCGTGGGCGCTGTCGAAGGCCACGGCAAGATCCGTCGGCTGGCCCGGATTTTGCAAGACGAATTCGGCATAAATACCGCCGCCGCTCAGGGCGGTGTAGCCATTGACCAGCAGGTCGTTGCTGACCCCGACTGTCAGGTTGTTAAAGCCGTCCAGCGCTTCCGACAGAGCCAGTGGATATTCGCCGGCGGTGAAGGCCGTTTGGGCTAAGCCGAAGGCAGTTTCTGCGGCGCTGGTGTTGAACTCGATCGACGATTCCAGGCCGGAGAACGCGTCGGCCGGGGCCGCAGCGGCGACCTCGGCCGCCGTCGATCCGAGCGGGATCGTGTAGTTGCCGAACGGGGTCATGAAGGTGTCGGTGATGGTGTGGCCGCCGTTGTCGTCGACGAGGTTGGCCCACTCGCTCTGGAAGCCGCCACCGAAGTTCATCACATCGATCTCGCTACCTGAGGCAGGCAAGGGCACACCCGCGCCAGCGCCACCCTCGACGCCGCCGCGTTCCAGGAAGTCGTTGTTGACGAATGATCCGATCGTCGTCTGGGTGTCGTTGCCGTCAAGGTTGACAATGACGCCGGGCGAGTTGGCCAGGCTCCACGTCTCCGCACCCTGCAGCACCTCTTCAACCGGCGGGAACCCCTCGGCCACCGACGGGGTGAAGGTCGACAGATCAGGCAGGAAAATCTCGGTGTCGCCTGCGGTGAGCGCCACCGCCCGCGTTTGAGCGGACGGACCCGACGTCGACTGCAGCGCGGCCAAGCCGACCAGGCTGGCGCTTACTGCCGCGGCTCCCGCGACTGCGACGATCTGAATTCGAGAATTCGGCACGATAGGTCTCCTCGGGACATCGACACTAAGTAGGCGTCGCGTAAGCAAATGCTTAGAACATCCTGAGCGAAATCCGCGCGGTTATCTATAAGGGATTTCCCTACACTTTGGGGCTTACCCGCCGGTCAGCGCCACCACAACGAGGCCTCGGGCGCAGCCGCGGGCTCCGATTCGCTCACCCGCCCGTCTTACGCCACCTTGGCAACAACACACGCCACAACCGCGCCGCATCTCATCACACTGCGGCAGTAGCGATGGCGATGGCGATGACCACCAGGCAAGTTCCAGCGGCCAGCGGCTGAGTCGTAGAAGCCGATTAACTGACAAACTGCCAGTCGCCAATCACTTTTACAGGAATACACAGTGGCGACAGTCGGCAGCTTCAAGAGATAGGTCTGACCTGCGAATTGGCCGAAACTATCGGCCTGAGGACACGGGAGGCATCCCAAAAACCGGATAATCTAGAAGGCCTCGTTTGCTCGTCTTCGCTGCATCTCGACAGCGCCTACAGCTA
>CAVVSN010000004.1:0-202423 GCA_963750885.1 uncultured Actinomycetota bacterium | reverse complement strand
CCCTGTGCAAACGGACGGCGAAGAGGAACGCTAAGAGCACCTGCACGCCCGGTAATGCCACACGCAGCTCGTTGAGAAGTTCGATGAGCTCCTGGTCGACCCGCTCCTTGCGGCTCCCTCAGAGTCGGTCACCAATCTCCCCGTCCACCGATCACTGCGACGCAGACCCTGTCGCAGGCTGGCTCTGTCTACCACGTCACATGCTCGAAGCATCGGCCGACGCAGACCCGCAGGCCTACACGGAAATACCGTGCGGTCTACACGTTGAAGCGGAACTCCACGACGTCGCCGTCGGCCATCACGTAGTCCTTGCCCTCGATCCGGGCCTTGCCGGCAGCCCGCGCCGCCGCGATCGAACCGGCGGCGACGAGGTCGTCGTACGACACGATCTCGGCCTTGATGAAGCCCTTCTGGAAGTCGGTGTGGATCACGCCGGCCGCCTCGGGCGCGGTCGCGCCTTGCCTGATCGTCCAGGCCCGCGACTCCTTCGGCCCGGCGGTGAGGAAGGTCTGCAGGCCGAGCGTCTCGAACCCGACCCGCGCAAGGATCGCGAGGCCGGACTCGTGCTGGCCGTACTCCGCGAGCAACTCGGCGGCGTCGGCCGCATCGAGACCGATCAGCTCCGACTCGAGCTTCGCGCTGACGAACACCGCCGGCGCGGGCGCGACGAGATCGGCGAGCTTGGCGCGCAGTCCCTCGTCACCGAGGTCGGTGTCGTCGAGGTTGAAGACATAGATGAACGGCTTGTCGGTCAGCAGGAACGACTCGCGCAGCGCCTCGTGGTCCAGGCTCGGGTCGCTGGAGATCGGCCGACCCTCGTCGAGCACGGCGCGGGCGGCCTGCACGGCGGCCAGCTCGGCGCGCCGCTCCGGCTTCATCCGGGCTTCGCGCTCGAGCCGCGCGAGCCGGATGTCGATCGTCTGCAGGTCGGCGAGGATCAGCTCGGTGTTGATCGTCGCGATGTCGTCCGCCGGCTCGATCTTGCCGTCGACGTGCGTGACGTCCGGGTCGTCGAACGCCCGCACCACCTGGCAGATCGCGTCGGCCTCGCGGATGTTGGCGAGGAACTTGTTGCCGAGCCCCTCCCCTTCACTCGCGCCGCGCACGATGCCCGCGATGTCGACGAAGCTCACCGTCGCCGGGACGATCTTGGCGCTGTCGAACATCTTGCCCAGCACGTCGAGCCGCGGGTCCGGCACGTTGACCACGCCGACGTTCGGGTCGATCGTCGCGAACGGGTAGTTGGCCGCCAGCACGTCGTTCTCGGTCAGCGCGTTGAACAGCGTCGACTTCCCGACGTTCGGCAGACCGACGATCCCGATCGACAGACCCATGCATCCATTGTCAGGTACGCCGCCGGCGCGCCGGCCGATCCCCGGGTTCGAGCCGGTACGGCGCGCGTCGCTCGCCGAATTTGTCGGACCCCCACGTCACGATGCCTGCATGGACATCGCCGCCGTGCTCCTCGCACTGATCACGCTCGCCGCCGGACTCGCCGCCGGCTGGGCGCTCGCTCGCAACCGTGCCGCCAGCGCCACGACCGCTGCGGCTGCGATCGGCCGCGACCACCGCCGCCGAGCGCGACGCAGCGGCTCGCCGAGCGCGACCGGATGCGGCTCGAGCGTGACGACATCGCCGACGCGGCTGCGCACCGCCGAGCTGCAGGTCCAGGAAGCTGCGACGAAGCTCGAGCAGCTGCAGAGCAACGAGGAGCAGCTCAAGGACACGTTCGCCCGGATGTCCAGCGAGGCGCTGCAGCGCAGCAGCACGCCAGTTCCTCGAGCTCGCCGACGAGCGGTTCAAGCAGGCCGGCGGCCCGCTGACCGACACGCTCGGCAAGGTCGAGCGGCAGCTCAAGGAGATCGAGAAGGAGCGCGCGGGCGCGCAGCGGGTGCTGACCGAGCAGATCGACTTCGTCCGCAAGACCGGCGACGCATTGCGCCACGAGACCGCCGTCGCTGGTCAGCGCGCTGCGCAAGCCGCAGGCCCGCGGCCGGTGGGGCGAGCTCCAGCTGCGGCGCTGCATCGAGCTCGCCGGCATGACCGATCGGTGCGACTTCTTCGAGCAGGCCTCGGTCACCACCTCGGACGGCGTGCTCCGCCCGGACCTCGTGATCCGGCTGGTCGGCGGCAAGAGCATCATCGTCGACTCGAAGGTGACGCTGTCGGCGTACCTCGAGGCCTACGAGGCCACCGATGACGCGGTCCGCGACGAGCGGCTTGCCGCGCACGCCAAGCACCTCAAGCAGCACGTCAACGACCTGGCCGCCAAAGCGCTACTGGGCGCAGTTCTCGCCGTCGCCGGAGTTCGTCGTGCTGTTCGTCCCGGGCGACCCGTTCCTCGCCGCCGCGCTCGACAACGACCCGGGGCTGATCGACGACGCGTTCAGCAAGCGGGTCCACATCGCGACGCCGACGACGTTGATCTCGGTGCTGCGCGCCGTCGCCTACGCCTGGCAGCAGGAGGCGCTGGCCGACAACGCCCAGCAGGTCTTCGACCTCGGGCGCGAGCTCTACAACCGGCTCGGCACGATGGGCGGCCACGTGGACAAGCTCGGCCAGCGGCTGACCAGCGCCGTCAAGGCCTACAACGGCACGGTCGGCTCGCTCGAGAAGAACGTCTTGGTCACCGCGCGCAAGCTCAACGAGCTGGAGATCGTCGACGACGAGCTCGATGCGCCGACGCCGGTCGACGAGCCGGTCCGCACCCTCGGGGCCCCGGAGCTCGTCGATCTCGGCGGAGCAGTCACGCGTCGGTCGTGGCGCTGCCGATCAATCGTGGTGCCGGAGGCCGCCGATGACGGCGACCTGGTCGAGCGTGCGACCGACTACGGCCTGGGCGGCAGCGACGAGGAGCCGCTGCAGCGCAACCTGTTCCGCGCCGACAACGGCTAGACCGATCTAGCTGGCCGGGCGGTCCCGGCGCAGCTCGTGCGGCAGCGCGAACGTCAGGTGCTCCTCGACCGACGTGACTTCCTCGACGTCGTCGAAACCGTGCGTCGGCGAGCCAGGCCAGCACGTCGCTGACCAGCGTCTCCGGCACCGACGCGCCGCTGGTCACGCCGACCGTCGCGACGCCGTCGAGCCAGGCCTCGTCGATGTGGCTGACGTCGTCGACGAGGTACGACGCGGCCGCTCCGCTGCCGAGCGCGACCTCGACCAGGCGCACCGAGTTCGACGAGTTGGTCGAGCCGACGACGAGCACGAGGTCGGACTGCGCGGCGATCTGCTTGACCGCGACCTGACGGTTCTGCGTCGCGTAACAGATGTCGTCGCTCGGCGGATCGGCCAGCAGCGGGAACCGCTCCCGCAGCGCCCGCACCGTCTCCTGCGTCTCGTCGACCGACAGCGTGGTCTGCGACAGCCAGGCGAGCCGGGCCGGATCGCGCACCTCGAGATCGGCGACCGCGTCCGGGCCGGACGACGAGGTGCACCCGCTCGGGCGCCTCACCGGTCGTGCCGACGACCTCCTCGTGGCCCTCGTGGCCGATCAGCAGGATGTCGACGTCCTCGCGGGCGAACCGCCGCGCCTCGGCGTGCACCTTGGTGACCAGCGGGCAGGTCGCGTCGATCGTGTGCAGGTTGCGGCGGGCGGCCTCCTCGTGCACGACCGGCGCGACGCCGTGCGCGGAGAAGACGACGACGGCGCCCTCCGGCACCTCGTCGGTCTCGTCGACGAAGACCGCCCCGCGCGCCTCGAGGCTCGCCACGACATGGGAGTTGTGCACGATCTGCTTGCGGACGTAGACCGGCTCGCCGTACCGCTCGAGCGCTCGTTCGACCGTCTGCACCGCCCGATCCACCCCCGCGCAGTAGCCGCGCGGGGCGGCGAGCAGCACCCGGCGATGCACAGGCTGGCGGCAACGGTCACCCGTCCATCGTAGGTTGGCGCCATGCCGCTTGAATCCAGCGCGGAATCGCCGCTGCCGGTCCGCACCGTCGCGAGGGCGATCGGCGACTGGATCGGCCGGCTCGGCCAGGTCTGGGTCGAGGGCCAGATCACCGAGCTGACCCGCCGGCCGGGCCAGGCCACCGCGTTCCTCGTGCTGCGCGACACCGCCGCCGAGATGTCGCTGCGGGTCAGCTGCCGGGCGCAGCTGCTCGACACCGTGTCACCGCCGCTGGCCGAGGGCGCGCGGATCGTGGTGCGCGGCAAGCCGGAGTACTGGCAGCCCGCGGCACCCTGACGTTCGCGGCGACCGACATCAAGCCGGTCGGCATCGGTGCGCTGCTCGCCCGGCTCGAGGAGCTGCGCAAGCTGCTCGCCGCGGAGGGTCTGTTCGCCGCCGACCGCAAGCGGCCGCTGCCGTTCCTGCCGCGCCGGATCGGCCTGATCACCGGCCGCTCGAGCGCCGCCGAGCACGACGTCGTCGAGAACGCCCAGCGCCGCTGGCCGGCGGTCGAGTTCCGGATCGAGCCGGTCGCGGTCCAGGGCGGGTACGCCGTCACCCAGGTGATCGAGGCGTTGCAGCGGCTGGAGAAGGACCCCGAGGTCGACGTCATCGTCATCGCGCGCGGCGGCGGGTCGATGGAGGACCTGCTGCCGTTCTCCGACGAGGCGCTGGTGCGCGCGGTCGCCGCCTGCTTCACCCCGATCGTGTCCGCGATCGGTCACGAGACCGACATCCCGCTGGTCGACCACGTCGCCGACCGGCGGGCCTCGACGCCGACCGACGCCGCCAAGCTGCTGGTGCCCGACGTCGCCGAGGAGCTCAGCCGGGTGCGCGGGCTCGCTCGACCGCGCCCGCCGGACGGTCTCCGGCCGGATCGAGACCGAGCAGCACCGGCTCGACTCGTTGCGCAGCCGGCCGTCGCTGGCCGATCCGTTCGGCGTCCTTGCCTCGCTGGCGGCTCGACCTGGAGTCGGCGCGGGAGCGGAGCCGACGCGCGACGCTCGGCGCGATCGCGCAGTCGAGCGCCGAGGTCGCCGCGCTTCGCGGCCAGGTCGCCGCGCTGTCGCCGCAGGCGACCCTCGACCGCGGGTACGCCGTCCTCCAGCGAGCCGACGGCTCGGTGGCACGCGACGCCGACGCGCTCGCGGCCGGTGAGCGCATGACCGGGCGGCTCGCGCGCGGCCGGGTCGCTCTCGTCGTCGAGGAGGCGAGCCCATGACCGAGCAGCAGCCAGCCGCCGACGAGCCCCGACCGAGCTACGAGCAGGCGCGCGAGGAGCTCACCGAGGTCGTCCGCCAGCTCGAGGCCGGCGGCGCGACCCTCGAGGAGTCGCTCGCGCTGTGGGAGCGCGGCGAGAAGCTCGCGACGATCTGCCAGGAGTGGCTCGACGGCGCCAAGGCGCGGCTCGACGCCGCCCGCCCCGACCGACCCCGACTCGCGAACTGCGTCACGCTGCAGCGCGGGCTTGCGCGTACGCAGTTCACGACATGCCGACGCTCGGGTCAGTGCAGTGAGCGCGCGAACAGCTCCAGCTGCTCGCCGCGTGGCCGATCCGGTGACGATGACGCTGACGCCGTCGACCCGGCGGCTCAGCGCGAGCTCGCCGCGCGAGGACATCCTGGCCTGCCAGCTGACGCCGCCGATCTGGGTCTGGCCGGTGACGGCGGCACCGCGGCACCGAGCACGCGTGCGGACGAACGACGCCATCGGCGCCACGCTCTCCTCGAGGCCGGCGTACGTCGAGCCCGGCGCCGCGAAGCCGATGTGCAGATGCTCGGCGGCGGCCGGCCCGGTCAGAGCCGCCGGCGTTCGGCTCGCCAGCCGCTCGGCAGGGTGGCCGGCGTCAGGGCGGTCTTGCCGGTGACCTGACGGAAGCCCGCGACGTCGCTCGGAGTAGTCCGCGGCCGGAAACCGGTCCGACTTGCTCGGGTGCAGCAGACCGGGCACGAACAGCAGGCTCACGGCCACGATGACCGCGATCAGCCCGAGCGACCGGACCATGTCCAGCGCGGTCTCGCTGCCCCGCTTCGGCTTCGCGACCGGGTCGGCGGCCGCGGCGCCGGCGCGACCGGTCGGGTCAGTGGTGGTCACGGATCGCCGCCATCTCGTCGAGCACTCCGACGCACTCCTCGGCGGTCGAGAAGAAGTGCGGGCCGATCCGGATCCCGCCGCCCGGCCGGTAGTCGACGATGAAGCCGCGCTCGATCAGCTGCTCGTGCACGCGCTGCGCGTCGTCGATGTCGATGGTCACGTGACCGCCTCGGCGATCCGGGTCGAGCGGTGACCGTACGCCGAAGCCGCGCTCGACCGCGCCTTCGACGATCGCCTGGGTCAGCGCCTGCGACCGCTCCCGGACCCGCTCGAGCCCGACGTCGACGATCGCCTGGAAGCCCGGCGATGCGGCGTACGCGGCCGGGCACGTTCGGCGTGCCGCCGGCGAACCGCTGAATCCCAGGCGCGTACGCGATCTCGGCCCACTCGAAGTCGAACGGTCGCTCGTGCGAGATCCACCCGACCGCGCTCGGACGCAGCGACTCGACGAGATCCGGGCGGATGTAGAGCCAGCCGTTGCCCGGCCCGCCGCAGAGGAACTTCACCGATCCGCCGACGCAGACGTCGACGTCGTTGCGCGGCGACGTCGACCGGCACGGCGCCGACCGCCTGGTAGGCGTCGAGCACCAGCAGCGCACCGTGTCGGCGGGCGGCGTCGCGCACCGGCGGCAGGTCGAGCAGCGTCGACGTGCGGAACTGCACGAGGCTGACCGAGACGACGAGGGTGCGGTCGTCGACGGCGTCGGCGACCCGTTGCGCGTCGATCGTCACGCCGTCGGGCTCGTACGGGACGACGACCAGCTCGCCGCCGTGACGCCGGCAGTGCTCGGCCCACATGTAGTGCGTGCCGGGCCAGTCGGCGGCCGTCGTGACCACCCGGTTGCGGGCGCCGGTGAAGTCCAGGCAGGACACGACGGCGTTGAGCGCGTCCGCGACGCTCTGCCGAAGGATCGTCGTACCGGTCGGCGCGCCGATGATCGTGCCGAGCAGGTCGGCGACCCGGGTCATCTCCGGGAACCAGGTCGCCCACGCGACGACGCCGTCGGTGTCCCAGAGATCGGCGAACTCGGCCAGCCGGTCGCGGGTGCCTCGATGCATCGCGCCGAGCGAGTTGTTGATCAGGTACGCCGCCTTGCGCTCGAGGATCGGGTAGTCGACGCGTCGCGCCAACAAGTCCTCGTGCACGCCGCCCAGCCTGCCACGACGTCCGGCTCGCGCCGCCATGTCCGAAATCCGCCAGAGATCGTCGCGACGCGCAGGGCAAGATGGCGACATGCACGAAGACCACGAGCGCTGCTATCGCGCCGTCGCCAGCCGCGACGGCCGGTTCGACGGCCGGTTCGTCACCGCGGTCACGCACGACCGGCATCTACTGCCGGCCGTCCTGCCCGGCCCAGACCCCGAAGCGCGAGAACGTGCGCTTCTATCCCGTGCGCGGCTGCGGCCGTCGCCGCCGGCTTCCGCGCCTGCAAGCGCTGCCGCCCGGAGGCGGCGCCGGGATCGCGCGAGTGGGACGTGCGCGGCGACCTCGCGGCACGGGCGCTGCGGGCGATCGCCGGCCGGGGCGATCGACGGCGACGCCGGCGTGCCCGCGCTCGCCGGCTCGCTGCATGTCAGCGAGCGCCACCTGCACCGGGTGCTGGTGGCCGAGGTCGGCGCCGGTCCGCTCGCGCTCGCCCGCACCCGCCGGGCGCAGACCGCCCGGCTGCTGCTCGACGCGACCGACCTCCCGGTCTCGGAGGTCGCGTTCACCGCCGGGTTCGCCAGCCTGCGGCAGTTCAACGACACGATGCGCGAGCACTTCGCCATGACGCCGCGCGAGATCCGGCAGCGCCCGGCGAAGCGGCTCGCGAGCTCCGGCTCGCTGACGCTGCGGCTGACGTTCCGCGCGCCGTACGCGCTGCACCCGATGCTCGGCTGGCTCGGCCTGCACCTGGTCACCGGCATCGAGGAGCTGGACGGTACGACGTACCGGCGGGTGCTGCCGTCGGGGTCGGTCGTCGCGATGCAGATCGGCGACGAGGCGGTGACCCTCACGACCCGCATCGACGACGTGCGGGCGCTGCCCGACACCGTGGCGCGATGCCGCCGGATGCTCGACGCCGATGCCGATCCGGTCGCGGTCGACGCGACGCTGTCGGAGGACCCGCAGCTCGCGCCGATGGTCGCGGCGCGGCCCGGCATCCGGGTGCCGGGCGCGGCCGACGGCTTCGAGCTGCTGGTCAGAACCGTTCTGGCACAACAGGTTTCGCTCAGCTCGGCGCACACCTTCGCCCGCCGGCTGGTCGAGGCGTACGGCAAGCCGCTCGACGCCCCCGTCGGCTCGCTGACCGCCCGGTTCCCCAGCGCCGACGTGCTGGCCGACGCGTCGTACGACGGCATCGGGCTCACCGGCGGGCGGATCAAGACGCTGCGCGCGGTCGCCTCGGCACACGCCGCCGGCGAGCTGCCGCTCGACCCGAGCGCCGACCGCGACGAGACCCGCGCCCGGCTGCTCGCCCTGCCGGGCATCGGGCCATGGACCGCCGACTACGTCGCGATGCGCGCGCTCGGCGACCCCGACTCGTTCCCCGCCACCGACCTCGTCCTGCGGCGCCGAGGCCGTCGGCCATGACACCGGACCGATGGCGGCCCTGGCGTTCCTACGCCGCGATGCATCTCTGGATCGACCACCTGACAACGACGGGAGCACTGTCATGACCATCGAGGCCACCACCCTCACCACGCCGATCGGCGACCTGTCGCTGCTCGCCCGCGACGACGTCATCGTCGCCGCCGGATTCGCGTCGCCGGCCGAGATGGCCGCGCGGCTCGACGAGGACTTCGTCGTGCGACGCGATCTCGGCCGGCTGTCGGCGGGGGTGGCGGCGTACTTCGACGGCGACCTGCACGCGATCGACGACCTGCCGGTCTCGCAGCCCGGCGGCGACTTCCGGCAGGCGGCGTGGAAGGTGATGCGCGAGGTCCCGGCCGGCGAGACCATCACCTACGCCGAGCTGGCGGCGCGGGCCGGCAACCCCAAGGCGGTGCGGGCCGCGGCGAGTGCCTGCGCCCGCAACCTGATCGCGCCGATCGTGCCGTGCCATCGCATCCTGCGGACCGGCGGCGCGCTCGGCGGCTACTACTACGGCGTGGACAACAAGACCTGGCTGCTCCACCACGAACGCGCCGGCTAGCCCGTGACCGGCGGCCAGCGGTAGAACGGCGGGATGGAGTTCGCCGAGGTCCTTCGCCAGCGCCGGATGGTCCGCCACTACCTTGACCAGCCGGTCGATCCGGAGGTCGTCGACCGCGTCATCGCCGCCGGGCTGCGGGCGCCGTCGGCGGGGTTCTCCCAGGGCTACGCGCTGCTCGTGCTCACCACCGCCGAGGACCGGGCGAAGTTCTGGCAGGTGACCGAGACCGAGCAGGAGACCGCCAGCTGGCCGGCCGAGACCCGCGCCGGCGTCATGCGCGCACCGGTGATCGCGGTCGCGTTGTCGTGCAAGCGCGCCTACCTCGACCGCTATGCACGCGAGGACAAGGGCTGGACCGACCGCGACGAGTCGCGCTGGCCGGTGCCGTACTGGCACATCGACACCGGCATGGTCGCGCTGCTGATGCTGCTGCAGGCCGTCGACGAGGGCCTCGGCGCGCTGTTCATCGGGATGCAGCCGCAGGTCATCCCGCAGTTCCGAGCGGCGTACGGCGTACCCGACGACCACGACGTGGTCGGAGTGGTGTGCTTCGGCCACCCCGATCCGGCACGCGCCGAGACGGGACCTGCGCTCCCGCCGGCTGCCCGACCGACGAGCTGGTCCACCGCGGCGCCTGGTGAGCCGCAGCCGTCGCGGCCTCAGCCGGTGCCGACCCGGCCGAGCAGCTCGACGAACTCCGCCGCGAGGCGCATCGCCGCTGCCTCGGTCTCCTGGACCGCGACCTCCCGGCCGGCTTCCGCGACGACGCTCGTCAACACGACGACCAGGGTGTCGCCGAGCGGCTGGTCCTCGGTGTTGAGCAACGCGGCGTTGACCCGCACCCACTCGCGGTAGCGGCGCCGGGCGATCAGCTCGAACCCGGGCGGGCCGCCGCCGTCGAGGAACACCCGCGCCAGCTCGCGCTCCTCCCAGCACCCCCGCAGGTAGGCGCCGGCGCCGACCAGGAACAGCTGCAGCGTGTCGGTCTCGCCGTCGCAGCCGGGCCGCCCGCACCGCCTCCGCCGCCCGATGCTCCTGGCTCGCCTGGTAGTCGTCGAACAGCGCGAGGTAGAGGTCCGCCTTGCCGCCGAAGTGGTGGTAGAGGCTGCCGACGCTGGCCTCGGCCTTCGCCACGACATCGGTGATGTTGGCGTCGGCGAAGCCGCCGGCGGCGAAGACGTCGCGGGCGGCAGCAAGCAGCGTCGCCCGCGTGGCCTGAGCGCGGCCCGCTGCGCGTTCGCCCGCCGCACGCCGCACCTGGCACGCCCCCACTCTGCCATTTCGGCCAGCCGCCAGCGTGCGACGTCACCCACCACAAAGTGGCAAGATCTGGGCATGACAGACGCCACCGTCCCCGGACCGCTGCGCGTCGACCGCGAGCGACCCGACCGCAACCTCGCCCTGGAGCTGGTCCGCGTCACCGAGGCCGCCGCCATGGCGGCCGGTCGCTGGGTCGGCCGCGGCGACAAGAACGGCGCCGACCAGGCCGCGGTCAACGCGATGCGCCAGCTGGTCTCGACCGTCTCGATGAACGGCACCGTCGTCATCGGCGAGGGCGAGAAGGACGAAGCGCCGATGCTCTACAACGGCGAGGAGGTCGGCGACGGCGACGGCCCGGACTGCGACGTCGCCGTCGACCCGGTCGACGGCACGACGCTGACCGCCAAGGGCATGAGCAACGCGATCTCGGTGATGGCGGTCGCCGACCGAGGCGCGATGTACGACCCGTCGGCGCTGTTCTACATGGAGAAGCTGGTCACCGGGCCCGGCCGCTGCCGACGTCGTCGACATCGAGGCTCCGGTCGAGCACAACGTGCAGGCGGTCGCGAAGGCCAAGGGCTGCTCGGCCGAGGACGTGACGGTCGTCGTCCTCGACCGGCCGCGGCACGACGAGCTGGTCCGCGAGATCCGCGAGGCCGGCGCGCGGATCCGCTTCATCACCGACGGCGACGTCGCGGGCGCGATCATGGCCGCCCGCGAAGGCACCGGCGTCGACCTGCTGCTCGGCATCGGCGGCACGCCGGAGGGCATCATCGCCGCGAGCGCGCTGAAGTGCCTCGGCGGCGTGATCCTCGGCAAGCTCTGGCCGCGCGACGACGAGGAGAAGCAGCGGGCGATCGATGCCGGGCACGACCTCGACCGGGTGCTCGACACCAACGACCTGGTCAGCGGCGACAACGTCTTCTTCGTCGCGACCGGCGTCACCGACGGCGAGCTGCTCGAAGGGGTCCGCTACCGCGCCGGCGGCGCGACGACGCACTCGCTCGTCATGCGCTCGAAGAGCGGCACGATCCGCTCGATCCACAGCGACCACCAGCTGACCAAGCTGCGGGCCTACAGCACGGTCGACTTCGAGCACCACTGGTCGCGCTAACCAAAGCGATGTGGCCGTCGGGCTGCACCGGGCGGGCACCTTCGAGCGCAGGCCGCGGTCACCTGCCAGGCCGAGAAGGCATGCGGGAGAATCAAGCCATGACTGAAGCCGACTTCCGCATCGAGCACGACTCGATGGGCGACGTGCGGGTGCCCAAGGACGCGCTGTGGCGGGCGCAGACCCAGCGGGCGGTCGAGAACTTCCCGCTGTCCGGCGTCACCATCGACCCGGCGCTGATCGCCGCGCTCGGCGCGATCAAGTCCGCCGCGGCCACGGTCAACGCCGAGCTCGGCGTCATCGACGCCGACGTCGCGGCGGCGATCAGCGCCGCGGCGATCGACGTCGCGGCGCGGCCAGTACGACGACGCCTTCCCGATCGACGTCTACCAGACCGGCTCCGGCACCTCGAGCAACATGAACGCCAACGAGGTCATCGCGACGCTGGCCTCGCAGGCGCTCGGTCGAGACGTCCATCCCAACGACCACGTCAACGCGTCGCAGTCCTCCAACGACGTGTTCCCCTCCGCGATCCACGTCGCCGCGACCCGGTCGATCATCAACGACCTGATCCCGTCACTGCGCCACCTGCGAGGCCTCGCTCGGCGCGCAAAGCCGAGGAGTGGGCCGACGTCGTCAAGAGCGGCCGCACCCACCTGATGGACGCGACCCCGGTCACGCTGGGGCAGGAGTTCGGGGGCTACGCCGCCGCCATCCGGTATGGCGTCGAGCGGCTCGAGTCGTCGCTGCCGCGGATCGGCGAGCTGCCGCTCGGTGGCACGGCCGTCGGCACCGGCATCAACACCCCGGCCGGGTTCGCCGAGCGCGGTCATCGCGATCCTCGCGTCGTCGCTCGACCTGCCGCTCACCGAGGCGCGCAACCACTTCGAGGCGCAAGGCTCGCGCGACGCGCTCGTCGAGGCGAGCGGCCAGCTCCGCACCATCGCGGCCGAGTCTCTACAAGCTCGCGAACGACCTGCGCTGGATGTCCTCCGGCCCGACCGCCGGGCTCAGCGAGATCCACCTCCCGGACCTGCAGCCCGGCTCGTCGATCATGCCCGGCAAGGTCAACCCGGTCGTCCCGGAAGCGGTCTGCCAGATCGTCGCGCAGGTCATCGGCAACGACGCGGCGGTCGCGTTCGGCGGCGCCGCCGGCAACCTCGAGCTCAACGTCATGCTGCCGGTGATCGCCCGCAACCTGCTCGAGTCGATCCGGCTGCTCGCCAACTGCTCACGGCTGCTCGCCGACCGCTGCATCGACGGCACGACCGCCGACGTCGAGCGCTGCCGCGCGTACGCCGAGTCCTCGCCCTCGATCGTCACGCCGCTCAACCGCTACATCGGCTACGAGAACGCGGCCAAGGTCGGCGAAGAAGGCGCTGGCCGACGGCATCGACCGTCCGCCAGGCGGTCATCGAGCTTGGGCTTCGTCGGCGACGGCGAGGGTCAGGTCACCGAGCAGCGCAGCTCGATCGAGGCGCTCGACGTGCTCGCGATGGCCTACCCCCACGGCCGGTGAGGAGGCCGCTCCGGCTCAGCTACTGAGGCAGCGGGGCGCGATCAGCTTGCGGCGCCGCGTTGCTACGGCCCGCCAGCGAGATCTGCCAGCGAGACAGCGCGACACCGATGACGGCCGCGACGACCACGATCACGACCGAGAGGGCGCCGGACGGCTTCGCGGCCATCAGGAACACGACGCCGAGGAAGCCGACCGTCGCCACGTGCGCGAGGTCCCAGATGATCGGATCGAGCATCGCCCGCCGTACGTTGTCCGGCACTGCACCGTCCGGGGTGGCATCGATCAGCTCGACCAACCGCTTGCTGCGGGGAGCCAGCAGGGCGCCGGCGAGCCCCTCGACGATCACCAGGGTCACCACGGCCGTGATGATCCAGCCGTCCTTCCAGCTGAACTCACCGCCGCTGAGGTGGATCAGCCAGGCACCGAGGCCCAGAAGCAGCAGCGCCATGATCGGCAGCACTGGCTCCAGCCGGTGGACGAGACCGGCGAACGGCCGGGCCGCCGCCATCGTCCGTGCCCTCGGCATGGCATGTAGTCCGGCGTGCAAGACCGCGGCGATCATGAACGCGATGATCGCAATGCCGATGTGCAGAAACAGCACTACCCCGTACCGCGTGACGTTCATGACTCCCCTTCGCGTGGCAGCTGCGACGACGGCTCATTATGGCAGCGACGGCGGCGGCCTACTCGCCCGGTCACGCCGTCGATTCGCTCCCGGAGCAGGTCGGCGTGACCGTTATGCCGGGCATATTCCTCGATCATGTGCACGTAGACCCAGCGCACGCTCATCTTCTGCTTCAGGCGCGGATGCACGAACGTGTCGTCCAGCGTATAATCACTGGCGACCCCGCGGACCGCCTCGAGCTCGGCGAGGTATAGCGCAAGGTCGCCCTCCGCGTCGGCGTCCTCTACTCCGTTGAAGTCGGCGTCCCAGTCCGCCTCGTTGCAGTAGAGGTAGTCGATCTCCTCCCCGGCGATCCGGCTTGCGGAACCACGATCGTTCGACTTCGGCCATGTGCCGCACCAGGCCCAGCAGCGACATGCTCGACGGCTCGACGCTGCGGATCCGCAGCTGCTCCGGCGTCGAGTCCGGCGCATTTCGACTGCAAGGTCGCACGGTGAAACTCCAGCCAGCTCTCGAGCATCGCTCGCTCGTCAGCGATGAGCTCGGGATCGGGCCGGTCGGCTGCCGGCGCCAGCCAAGTCGTCAACGGGATCACCTTCCTTGGGTGATGGGCGACACGGTGCCATGGCTCCGCGGTACGGACCGTGGTGAGGTAGCGACGTAACAGTAAAGCGATCAAGGCCCCAGCGACGAACCCATAAATGTGCGCCAGGTAGGCGACACCCGCGCCGCCAGCGCTGCCCGCCTCCCGGAGTACGCCCACTGCAACAGGAACCAGCCGCCCAGCACCACCCAGGCGGGCAGCCGCAGCGGGAAGAAGAACAGGAACGGCACGAGGCTCGTCACGCGGGCGCGCGGGAACACCACGAGATAGGCGCCGAGTACGCCGGCGATCGCTCCCGACGCACCGATGAGCGCCTCGGTCGACGACGGGTTGCTCAACGCGAACCCGTACGCCGCGACGTATCCGCAGAGCAGATAGAACCCGAGGAACGGCAGCCGACCCATCCGGTCCTCGACGTTGTTGCCGAAGATCAAGCAGGAACAGCATGTTGCCGAGCAGGTGGATCCAGCCGGCGTGCAAGAACATCGACGACAGCACCGACAGCCACGGTCGCTTGCCGGCCTCCGAGATGTCGTGGCACTGTACGTTGCCGGCGTCGGTCGCCACGGCGTAGTGGTGCACGCCGAGTGGACGGTTGTGAATCAGCTCGTGAGGGATCGCCGCGTGATGGTCGAAGTACGCCGCCTGCGCGCAGGCCTGCCGGACCGTCTCGGTCGCGTGCAACGCCGAGATGGGTGACGCCGCCGGGCTCGGTCAGGAAGACGCACGACGTTGACGGCGATCAACGACCAGGTGACGACCGGACAGCCGACGAAGCGGGTTCTCGTCATGGATCGGGATGACCACGGCGAAGCCTAGAGCCCGCGATGCGTCGAATTAGCTGCCGATGTCTTCCAGCATCTCCGTCACGAGCGCGGCGATAGGTGAACGCTCGGATCGGGTCAGCGTGACGTGCGCGAACAGCGGATGGCCCTTCAACGCCTCGATCACCGCGGCCACGCCGTCGTGTCGGCCGACGCGCAGGTTGTCGCGCTGAGCGACGTCGTGGGTCAGCACCACTCGGGAGTTCTGGCCGATCCGCGACAGCACGGTGAGCAGAACGCCGCGCTCGAGCGACTGCGCCTCGTCGACGATCACGAAGGCGTCGTGCAGACTGCGGCCCCGGATGTGGGTGAGTGGCATCACCTCGAGCAGCTCGCGGTCCACGACCTCGTCGATCACGGACTCGCTGACCAGAGCGCCGAGGGTGTCGAAGACCGCCTGCGCCCATGGCGTCATCTTCTCGGCTTCGCTGCCCGGAAGGTAGCCGAGCTCCTGGCCGCCCACCGCGTAAAGCGGTCGGAACACCACGACCTTCTTGTGCTGGCGACGTTCGAGAACTGCCTCGAGCCCCGCGCACAGTGCCAGCGCCGACTTGCCGGTGCCCGCCCGTCCGCCGAGCGACACGATGCCGACGTCCGGGTCGAGCAGCAGGTCGAGGGCGATCCGTTGCTCGGCGCTGCGTCCGTGTACGCCGAAAGCGTCCCGATCCCCTCGTACCAGCCGGAGGGACTTGTCGGCGGCTACCCGGGCCAGCGCGCTCCCGCGCCGAATCGGATACCCAGTCCGGCCCGCTGGGATTCGATCGCGGCGTAGTCGGCGATGAACTTGACCGCCGCCTTCGCCCCCGCGTAGCCGCCGCTCAGCGGCGAGCCGTTGACGGCCGCGCCGCTGGATATCAAGATCACCGAGCTTCCCGGCGCCAGCGGGCCCCGCAGCGCGAGGCGACTCCAGTGGAACGCCTGTGCGACGTCCACGTCCCAGGTTCGACTGAAGCTCTGCCACGTCTGTTCCTGTAGTGGGCTCATCGTCGGGCTGGCGCCCGCGCACAGCACCACAGTGCGCGGCTGATGCTGGTCGATCAGTCGTTCGGCCACCTCGGGGTCAGCGGCGTCACCGGCCACCGGGGTGACCGTGTCGCCGAGCTGGTCTTGCAGTTCGTCCAGTTTCGCGCTATCGCGGGCAACGCCGACAACGTGGACGCCGGCAGCGGCTAGTTCCACGGCGATGGCTCGCCCGAATCCGCGGCTGACGCCGGTCACGATCGCCGTCGTACCGGTCAGGTCCTCGGTCTGTTCTTCAATCGGTTGGTGAAGGGTCATAGTGAGTTGGATACGTCCGATGGCCGGATTTCATCGCGGCGCGACCGATGAATTTTCCGGGCCGGACGTCTCTGTATTCATCGAGGGCCCCTTGCCTGAGAGAGGAGAACCACCGTGCCGGCCCAAGAAGATTTCATCGAGCAGGCAGCGCCGTTTCGCGGGGAGCTGATTGCGCACTGTTACCGCATGCTCGGCTCGGTGCACGACGCCGAGGATCTCGTTCAAGAGACGTATGTCCGCGGCTGGCGGGGCTACGCGGCGTTCGAGGAACGCGCCGCGCTACGGACGTGGCTGTACCGGATCGCCACCACAGCCTGCCTGCGTGCGCTGGAGAATCGGGCCCGTCGGGTGCTGCCCGCGGGGCTGGGCGCGGGTTCGGACGACCCCGACGTCGAACTCGGCGCCCACGGCGGCAGCCATCACTGGCTCGAGCCGCTACCGGATGCGTTGACGCCCGAAAGCGTGTTCAGCACTCGGCACAGCGTTCGGCTCGCGGTTGCCACGGCCCTGCAGGAACTTCCGGCACGCCAACGCGCTGTGCTGATCCTGCGTGACGTCGTGCAGTTCAGCGCCGCCGAGGTCGCGGATGTGCTCGAGACCACTCCGGCGGCCGTGAACAGCGCGCTTCAGCGAGCGCGCACCCATCTCGCCGATGTCGCGCCGGACGAAGACGAGGTGGCCGAGCCCGACGATGCGAAACGTCGCGAACTACTCGACCGCTACTGCGCGGCCTTCGAAAACGCGGATCTCGCGGCGCTCACCGATCTGCTGCAAACCGACGTCAGGCTCGAAATGCCTCCGCTGCCAGTCTGGTTCACCGGCCGGGACGCTGTGACCCGATTCCTGGCTCAGCGGGCATTCGCCGAGCCGGGCGACATGGTGCTTATCCGGACGTCTGCCAACGGGCAGCCCGCGGTCGCCGAATATCGCCGAGCCGCCGACAACGTGTTGAGGGCACATTCGATCCATGTCATCACCGCTGGCGACGCGGCGGTCGCCGGGATCGTCGTCTTCCTCGATCCCGCCCTGTTTTCCGTGTTTGGCCTGCCGCCGACACGCTGATCTTCTTGGTCATTCCCGCAGAACGATCGGTTGTGTCTGTTTAGCTCTAGCCGGGGGACGACCGCCATCGATTGCTCTACGAAGGAGCCAGTGTGTCCCTTTCCAAATTCATTTCACGACGGGTGATCGTCGGCGTGATCGGCGCCGGGACGTTGTTGTCCGGTGCGGCCGGACAAGCCTGGGCCGACCCGGCGCCCCGGCCACCCAACTGCTCGGCCGCGGACGTCGCCAGCGTCGCCGCCGGCGTCGCAACAAGTCCTGACGAACTACCTGTTCACTCACCCGGACGTGAACGGCTTCTATACCGGCCTTCAGGATCAGCCCAAGGATCAGATCGGTACCGAGGTGCAGAACTACTTCGGCGCCAATCCGCAGGAAGAAGCGGAGCTCGAGGGCATCCGGCAACCGCTGACCGACATCAGAGAGCGATGCAACTGGACCCCACTGCTTGGCCAGGGCGCGGCATGATCGCAATCGATCGCGATCGTGGATAGCCGCGGGAGCAGTGATGACAGCGATCGCAGCCGGGTTGCCTCGTGCTGCCCGCCGGTACGGCCAACGCCGATGTGTGCGCAAGCGTCGGCAGGCGTATTTCGGTGAGCGGATGCACCAACGTGGCCGACACGGTCAACGGGTATGTCCCACCGCCCGGCGACTACGCGCCGCTGCCAGGGGATTTCCCGCCGCCGCCGCCTCCGCCGCCGCCCGTCAGTGTCTGTGTCGGTGCAGGCCGACGGATCCACGTCAGCGGGTGCAACTAAGCCTCAGCGCCACTTCTTCACACGGCCGGACGCTGACGCTAACACGTACGCTCGTCTAATAACGGGGACATCAGCCTTGTCCCTATTTCGTCGAAGGCCGCCGCGTTGCCCAGGCGGCGCTGATCGACACAGCAGACGTGTGAAGGATGTGTGATGAGGGTTCCAGGTGTGACCGCCTTGGTCGGCGGTGTGGCCGGTGGAGCAGTCCAGATGTTGCAGGCCGGCGCGCAGAGCGTCGCCAGTGCCGCCGATGCCGTGCAAACGCTGACCGCCCCGGTGATCGACACGGTGAGTCATTCGACTGCGCGCGTTTTGGGCAGCGGCCGTGCGACCAGTAAAGACAGCGCGTCGGCAACCGTCGCGGTGGCAGAGCGGACGACGGGTGCACCTGGATCTGGACCCGCTGCTGCCGTTCCCACGCTGGCACGAACACGCCGCGGTGGTCGAAGGACCGGTTCGCGCGGTGGCCGGCGTCGCCAACGCGCACGTCGAGGGTTCCCTGGGCCGCCTGGTGGTCGAACTCGATGACGACGCCGACGCTGACGTCGTGCTGGAGACCGTCCGCGACGTGGTGAACACCGCGGCGTCTGACCTGTTCGCCGCGGGGCGCGAGCCGCAGATCCGGATCGCGCCATTCGCCGATCCCGGCAACCCGCTGGCGGTCCTCGTGCCGCTGACCGCGGCCGCCTTCGACGCAGTGGCGATCGTCGCCGCCGTGACCGGCTGGGTCGTCAACCTGCCCGCCGCTCCGAAAACCACCCGGGCCGCCGCCGCGCTGCTGAAAGACCAGCCGCGGGTAGTGGCCGTACTCGAATCGCGGCTGGGCCGGGTCGGCACCGACCTCACTCTCGCCGCAACCAACGCAGCGGCCAACGGGCTGACCCAGGCGGTCGGCACGCCGTTGCTGAACCTGGCGGAACGGGTCCTGCAGATCTCCGAAGCCGAGGCGCACCGCCGCCGCTGGCGCGACCGGGAGCCGCAACTGGCCTCCCCCAATCGGCCGCAAGCTCCCGTCGTCCCCGTCATCACTTCGACCGGTGTCGCCAACAGCTCAAGCAACGCAGCACAATTGGGCTGCAGCGGCGGGCGAAGCGTCACACGTGGTGGTCGACGGATCGATCGACGCCGCGATCGACACCGCCAAAGGATCGATGGCCGGACCGATCGAGGAGTACGTCGACTCGGCCGCCAACGGCTCGCTGATCGCAGCCGCGAGCGCGCTGGTCGCCGGCGGTGGCCCCGAAGACGCGGCCGGCGCGGTGCTGGCCGGCATCCCGAAGGCCGCGCACATGGGCCGGCAGTCGTTTGCCGCGGTGCTCGGCCGCGGACTGGCCGACGACGGGCAGATGATTCTCGACCCCGGCGCGCTGCGCCGGTTGGACCGGGTGAAGGTCGTCGTCATCGACGGCGCCGCGCTGCGTGGCGACAACCGCGCAGTGCTGCTCGCCCGCGGTGACATTCAGGGCTGGGACGACGACCGGGTGTACGAGGTCGCCGACGCGCTGCTGCACTCGGAGGAGCCGCCGGAGCCCGACCCCGACGAGTTGCCGGCCAACACGGCGCGGCTGCGCTGGTTGCGGCCGCAGGGACCTTCGGCCACCCCCGCCCAGGGCCTCGAACACGCGGACCTGGTTGTCGACGGCGAAACCGTCGGCCATGTCGAGGTCGGCTGGGAGGTTGACCCGTTCGCCATTCCGCTGATTCAGATCGCCAACCGCACCGGCGCCCGCATCGTCCTGCGTCACGTGGCCGGCACGCAGGATCTGGCTGCCAGCGTCGCCGCCAGCCATCCGAGCGGCACGCCGCTGCTCAAGCTGGTCCGCGACCTGCGCGCCGACCGCGGGCCGGTGCTGCTGATTACCGCGCTACATCGCGACTTCGCCTCGACCGACACCCTGGCCGCGCTGGCCATTGCCGACGTCGGTGTCGCGCTGGACGACCCGAAAGCCGCGACCCCGTGGAGTGCCGACATCATCACCGGCACCGACCTGGCTGCCGCGGTGCGGATTCTGTCGGCGCTGCCGGCCGCACGCCAGGCCAGCGAGTCGTCGGTCAACCTTGCCAAGGGCGGGACCACGCTGGCCGGACTGCTGCTGGTCACCGGCAATCCGACCGGGCCGACCAATCCGATGGCACTGCGGCGCTGGCTCAACCCGGTCAACGCCGCAGCGGCGAGCGCGCTGATGTCCGGGGCCTTTTCCGCCGCCCGGGTGCTGCGCCAACCCGATCCCACCCCGCAACCGCTGACCGCGTGGCACGCACTCGACCCGGAGATCGTCTACGCGCGACTGGCAGGTCGGACCCGGCCGCTGGCGATCGAGCCCGGCTTGCCGGGCTGGCGCCGCGTCCTCTCCGACCTGTCCGACAGCCCGATCGTGTCGCCGCTGCGGGGACCGGCGCGTCAGGCGGGCAGGCTGCTGTCCGCGACCCGGGCCGAACTGTCCGATCCGCTGACCCCGATCCTGGCCGTCGGCGCCGCCGCCTCGGCGATCTTGGGCAGCAACGTCGACGCGCTTCTGGTCGGTGGTGTCATGGCCGTCAACGCGGTGATCGGTGGATCGCAACGGCTGCGCGCCGAGGCGGCAGCCGCTGAACTCTTCGCCGAGCAGGACCAGTTCGCGCGACGCGTGGTCATCCCGACCGTGGCGACTGGGCGACGCCGGCTGGAGGCGGCCCGAAAAGCCGAGCGTCTGGTCACGGTGACGGCGAGCGCGCTGCGTCCCGGGGACGTCATCGACCTGGCGGCGCCCGACGTGGTGCCCGCCGATGCCCGACTGCTGGTCGCCGAAGACCTCGAGGTCGACGAATCGCTGCTCACCGGCGAGTCGCTGCCGGTCGACAAGCAGGTCGATCCGGTAGCCGCCGCCGACACCGAGCGGGCCAGCATGCTGTTCGAGGGCAGCACGATCGTCGCGGGCCACGCTCGGGCGATCGTGGTCGCCACCGGCGTGGGCACCGCCGCGCACCGCGCCATCTCTGCGGTCATCGACGTGGAGTCGTCGGCCGGCGTGCAGGCCCGGCTGCGTGAACTGACCGGCAAGGTGCTGCCGCTGACCCTGGCCGGTGGCGCCGCGGTCACGGGTCTGGCAATGCTGCGACGCGCCACGCTGCGGCAGGCCGTTGCCGACGGCGTGGCCATCGCCGTGGCCGCCGTGCCCGAAGGTCTGCCGTTGGTGGCGACGCTGTCCCAGCTGGCCGCCGCTCAGCGGCTCTCGACGCGTGGCGTGCTGGTTCGCGCTCCGCGGACGATCGAGGCGTTGGGCCGCGTGGACACCATCTGCTTCGACAAGACCGGCACACTCACCGAAAACCGCTTGCGCCTGGTGCTTTCGGTACCGGCCGCCACCAGCCCGCAAGGCCCGTTCCCCGGTGTCGCCGACCCGGAGTCCACCCGGGTGCTGCGGGCCGCCGGGCGTGCGTCGTCCCAACCGCACGAGTCGCAAGGCCATGCGCACGCCACCGACGAGGCGATCCTCAAGGCCGCGGAATCCTATGCGGGCAGCAGCGATTCGGAATGGACCCTGCTCGCCGAGGTCCCGTTCGAGTCGAGCCGCGGTTTCGCCGCCTCGGTCGGCACGCTCAATGCGGATCCCACGCAACCCGTGCTGATGCTCAAGGGCGCCCCCGAGGTCGTCCTGCCGCGCTGCCGGTTCGCCGACCCGCAGGCCGATCTGGATCACGCAGAATCGTTGGTGCACAACCTCGCCGAGCAAGGCCTGCGGGTGCTGGCCGTCGCGCAGCGCAACTGGAAGCACGCCACCGACGACGAAGGCACCGATGCCGACGCCGTCGACGCGGCCGCGCACGATCTGGAATTGATCGGCTACGTCGGGTTGGCGGACACCGCGCGCCCGTCGTCGCGCCCGCTGATCGAAGCGCTGGAGGATGCCGGCCTCGACGTCGTGCTGATCACCGGCGACCACCCGGTGACCGCGCGGGCGATCGCCCGCCAGTTGGGGTTGCCCGACGATGCACGGGTCATCACCGGCGCCGAACTCGTCGGCCTCGACGAGGACGCGGCCGCCAAACTCGTCGCCGATGTGCAGGTCTTCGCCCGGGTCAGCCCGGAGCAGAAGGTGCAGATCGTCGGCGCGCTGCAGCGGTGTGGACGAGTGACCGCGATGGTCGGCGACGGGGCCAACGACGCCGCCGCGATCCGGATGGCCGATGTCGGCATCGGGGTGAGCGGTCGGGGCTCGTCGGCCGCCCGCGGCGCCGCCGACATCGTGTTGACCGACGACGACCTGGGCGTCCTGCTCGACACGCTCGTCGAGGGCCGCGGCATGTGGGGCGGTGTGCGCGACGCGGTGACCATCCTGGTCGGCGGAAACGTCGGCGAGGTGCTGTTCACCATCATCGGCACGGCCCTGGGCAGCGGGCGGGCGCCGGTCGGAACCCGCCAACTGCTGCTGGTGAACCTGTTGACCGACATGTTCCCGGCGCTGGCGGTCGCCGTCACGCCGCAGTTCGAGGAACCCGACAGCGACGAATACGAGACCGAAGAAGAGGCCCTCGAAGCCCGCCGCGCGTATCAGCGGTCGGTGCTGACCGGGCCGACGCCGTCGCTGGACGTGGAGCTGATGCGCCAGATCGTCACCCGTGGCGCGGTCACAGCGGCCGGCGCCACCGCGGCGTGGGCCGTCGGGCGCTGGACGCCGGGTACCGAGAGGCGAACCTCGACAATGGGATTGACCGCCCTGGTGATGACGCAGCTGGCGCAGACGCTGCTGACCCGCCGGCACAGCCCGCTCGTCGTGGCGACTGCGCTGGGCAGCTCGGCAGTGCTGGTGGCGATCGTGCAGACGCCGGGTGTCAGTCACTTCTTCGGCTGCACACCGCTCGGGCCGGTCGCCTGGACCACCGTCGCGGGAGCAACCGCGGGGGCCACCGGGCTGTCGGTGCTCGCACCCAACTGGTTGGCCAAAACCGCGGGAATGGTGCAGCCCGAGCTGGCGGAGGCCACGGCGAACGCCTAACCGGACGGCAAATTTACGTTTTGGCCTTCCGAAGGTGGGCACTCCCAGCAAGATCATCATGTCGATGCAAACTCGGCGAAGCCGGTGCGCGGGCGATCGCCTAGATCTAGTCGTGCGACGTTGCTGAGAGCAAAAGGAAGTCCGATGAGCAAGAGCAGTGCTACCCATATCGAGGCTGCCAACCTGGCGCAGCTGTTTTTGAAGCGCGTCGAGAAGTCCGGCGACAAAGAGGCCTTCCGTATCCCGGAGAACGGCGATTGGACCTCGATCAGCTGGAAGCAGGCGGCTGACCGGGTCGAGCCCTTGGCCGCCGGACTGTTGTCGCTCGGTGTCGAACCCGAGGACCGGATCGGTATCGCCTCGACCACCCGGCTCGAGTGGATTCTGGCCGACCTGGCGATCCTGTGCTCCGGCGCGGCGACGACGACCGTCTACCCGAGCACGAACTCGGAGGACACCGCGTACATCCTCGCCGACTCCGACTCCAAGATCGTTTTCGCCGAGGACGAAAGTCAGCTCGAGAAACTCAACGAGAAGCGCAGCGAGCTGCCGAATCTGACCAAGGTCGTGCTGTTCGAAGGTGACTCGGACGACGACTGGGTGATCACCCTGGACGACCTCGCCGACCAGGGCGCGAAATACCTGGCCGAGCATGCCGACTGCGTGAGCAAGGTTGCCGAAGAGACCAAGCCGGACCAATTGGCGACGCTGATCTACACCTCGGGGACCACCGGCAAGCCCAAAGGTGTGCGGCTGCGCCACAAAGCCTGGGTGTACGACGGCGCCGTGATCGAAAGCATGGGGCTGCTGAGCGAGGACGACGTGCAACTGCTCTGGCTGCCCGCTGGCGCACGCCTTCGGCAAAGTGCTGATCTCGACCCAGCTGGCCTGCGGCTTCGCCAGCGCGATCGACGGCCGGGTCGACAAGATCGTCGAGAACACCGGGGTGGTCAAGCCGACCTTCATGGGCGCCGCCCCACGCATCTTCGAGAAGGCGTACTCCAAGATCATCACCCAGCAGAAGGGCGCCAAAGCCGTCCTGTTCAGCTGGGCATTCGCGGTCGGCAAGAAAGTCGCCGCTCGGCGACGCGAGGGCAAGTTCGTGTGGCCGCACCTGGTGGCGCAGCAGAAATTGTTCGACGGGCTGGTCTTCTCGAAGATCCGCGACGTATTCGGTGGACGGATCCGGTTCTTCATCTCCGGTTCCGCGCCGCTCAACCGCGACATCGCCGAATGGTTCGAAGCAGCAGGCGTTTTGATCCTGGAGGGCTACGGGCTGACCGAATCGTCCGGCGCGGGCTTCATCAACCGGCCGGACAATTACAAGCTCGGCACCGTCGGCCTGCCCTTCGACGGCACCGAGGTCCGGATCAGTGACGCCGGCGAGGTCCAGTTCCGCGGTGACTGCGTGATGGCCGGCTACCACCACCTGGATGACGCCACCGCCGACGCTCTCAAAGACGGCTGGCTGGCCACCGGCGACCAGGGCAAGCTCGACGATGACGGCTTCCTGACCATCACCGGCCGGATCAAGGAACTGTTCAAGCTGTCCAACGGCAAGTACGTCGCCCCGCCCGCGATCGAGGCGAAGTTCGCCACGCTGTGCCCGTACGCCAGCCAGTTCATGGTGTTCGGCGAAGGGAAGAACTTCGCCGTCGCACTGGTCACCCTCGACGAGGATTCGATCGGTGGCTGGGCCAAGGACCACGGCCTGAGCGGCAAGGACTACGAGGAGCTCACGAAGTCCGACGCCGTGCACGACATGATCGACGAGGACATCAAGAAGCTCAATGCCAGCCTCAACCGCTGGGAGACGATCAAGAAGTTTGCTGTGCTGGACCACGACCTCTCGGTCGAGGGCGGCCAGTTGACTCCATCGTTGAAGGTGAAGCGCGGGGTGGTCGCCGAGCAAAACAAGGAGACCCTGGATGGCTTCTATTCCTGAGCCGCTCGCCAAGCAGTCGGCTCACATTCCCGACGCCGCCAACGCGGCACCACCGGGACACCTGCTCCGCGCGCTCGAGTGGCGCACCGGCGTGGAGTACCTTTCCGCGCGACTGGCGATGCGGCGCATCGCGGGCTGGCAACCTGGAGACGGCCATCCCGTACTGGTATTGCCCGGATTCCTGGCTGGCGCACTGTCTACCGATCTGCTGCGTAATGTGCTGCGCCAGTTGGATTATCGGGTCTATGACTGGGGGCTGGGCACCAACATGGGCTACCGCGCCACGCATGAAGGAATCGTTGCCGGCGCGCCTGCATCAGATTCGCGAACGCAACGGCGGCCGACGGGTGAGTCTCATCGGATGGAGCGCCGGCGGGATCTACGCCCGCGAACTGGCCCGCGGCCTGCCCGACGATGTCCGGTCGGTGATCACGTTGGGCTCACCCTTCCGCGGTAACCATCAGGCCAGCACGGCCTGGAGGGTCTGGCGGCTGGTGAACCGCGGCGCGGACGCCACCGAATCCGTCTCGACGGAATCCCTCGACCGCCGCGCCAAACCCCTGTCGGTCCCGACGACCTGCATCTACAGCAAGTCCGACGGCATCGTGGCCTGGCAGTGCTGCACCAGCGTGCCTGCTCCGCAGACCGAGAACGTCGAGGTGCGCAGCAGCCACCTGGGCTACGGGCACAACGTGCAGACCCTGTCGGTGATCGCCGACCGGCTCGCTCAGCCGGAAGACGGCTGGCGGCCGTACCGGGGTTGCTACCGGCTGCCGCCTTGCTCGGCGAGGTGTCCGAGCAGCGAACGCTTCGGCTACAACTGGTTAATTCCGCACGAAAACCGTTCTCGGTAAAGCGGATTCGTGGGATGTCGTTTGCCCGGGCGATCCGGCCTACGACATGATCGGACCATGGCCGACATCGATTTCTCGCTGCTGGACGTGCCGAGATCAGAACCGGTAGGCGACTCCGGAGGCCTATCTGCGTGCCGCGATCGCCTGGCACTTCGGCGAAGAGACCGGCAGCGCCTTCTGGTTGCGGGCGGCCCGGACGCTGCCGTTCAACCCGCTCACCGACGTCACAACCTTCGCCGACCTGAAGCTGTTTCCCAATCTGCTCAGCGAGTTGCGGACCGAACCCGTCGAAGACCTGATTCCGCGCGGATACGGAGCACCGGCGCCGGTGCCGCAGATCTTTGAATCCGGCGGCACCACGGGTGCGCCGAAAAGGACTGTGCAGCTGCCGGATTGGGTAGCGCAGGTGGTGCAGTGGCAGACCGAGGACTTCGCCGAGCGGCGGCTTCGTGCGGGGCGGTGGCTTTCTCTGCATGATGCCGAGCGGCCCGCATGGAGTGGGCTACTTCTCGCGTCTGGTCTCCGAGCGACTCGGCTCGACCTTTCACGCCATCGACCTGGACCCGCGCTGGGTGAAGAAGCTGGTCGCCCGCAACGCCGCCGCCGAGATGACGGGCTACGTCGACCATCTCGTCGAGCAGGCGGTCCACGTGCTGCAGACCCAGCACATCGCGAATCTGCACACCACCCCGCCGCTGCTCGAGGCCATCGCCCGTTCCGACGACGTGGTCAACCTGGTCAACGAGAAGATCCGCTTCATGTTGCTCAGCGGCGCACACGTCGACATCGACACGCTGGACCTGCTCGGCGGGATCTTCCCGAACACGACGATCACCATGGCGTTCGGCAGCACGATGATCCTTTCCCAGGCGATCACCGACCGCATCGACGGCGACGGACCCTTCGTCTTCCACCCGCGCAGCCCCTACGCGACTTTCTGGGTGGTCGACCCCGATACCGGTGACGAAGTGCCGTACGGGCAGCGCGGCCAGGTGATCATGAACCACATCAGCAAAGGGATGTTCCTGCCGAACAATCTGGAGCGCGACAGCGCCATCCGGCTACCGGGACTCGACGGCCAGGTGGGTGATTCGCTCAGCGAGGTTACGGCCCGTCGCCGCGTTCGAAGGCGAGCCGGTCATCGAAGGTGTCTACTGAAATGACCTCCGAGACAACCGATCTGATCGTCATCGACGCACTCGGCCCGGACGGGACCTATCGCACCCGTAGCCGAGAATCCGTCACCACCACCGACGGCGTCGCCGTCGCCGAGCTCACTCTTGCGCCGCCGCTGTACGTCTCGCGCGCGATCGGCGCTCAACGCGGTGTCCGACCGCTGCCCGCCCATGAGCGGGAGACCGCGCTGGCCAAGGCCGCCGACACGTTCGCCCACGGCATGATCGCCGGGCTCGACTTCGATGCTTATACCGATCTGGCCAGCCGGATTTCGGGCGTGCCGATCTCGGTGACCCGAGCCGGGGCGCATGCCGTCGCCGACGGTGTCGCATCGGCTTTCGCCGCGGTGCAGCCGGCGCGGCCCTCGGGTGCGGTGCTCGACTGGCACGACGAACGGGCCCGCGAAGGTGGCGCGGTCTGGGCCCGGCGGGGCAATGTCTTCGCTGTCCTCGCCTCCGGCAACGGTCCGGGCGTGCATGGCCTGTGGCCGCAAGCGCTGGCTCTGGGATATCGGGTCGCTGTTCGACCGTCGCGCCGCGAACCGCTCACCGCCCACCGCCTGATCCAGGCGCTGCGCCAGTCCGGATTTCGCCCGTACGACGCCCTCTACCTACCCACCGACCATCGCGGGGCCGACGAGATGATCCGGTCGGCCGATCTCGCCATGGTCTACGGCGGCCAGGACGTCGTCGACAAGTACGCAGGCGACGCAACGGTTTTCGTCAACGGTCCGGGCCGGGCGAAGATCCTGATCACCGCCGACCACGACTGGCGCGACTACCTCGACACCATCGTCGATTCCATCGCCGACCTGGGCGGAGTGGCATGCGTCAACACCACCGCCGTGCTCTACGAAGGCGACCCCGCGCCGTTGGCCGCGGCGATAGCCGAACGCTTGTCGATCATCGACAACGCGGCTCTGCCGACTCGGAATCTCGACGCCGCAACGGCTTTGGCGAGCCATTTGGCCGGCGTGGCAGCCGGCAGCACTGCGCTGTTGGGCGCTGATCACGTTGTCGCCGCACTCGGCGACGGTTACGCGGCGCTGCGCCCGGCGGTGCACCTGCTGGCCAGACCCGACGTGGCGAAGCTCAATGTCGAGTTGCCGTTCCCGTGCGTCTGGGTGACGCCGTGGTCGCGCGCGGACGGTCTCGAGCCGCTGCGTCATTCGCTGGTGATCAGCGCGATCACCGATGACGACGACCTGATCGATGATCTCCTGGCCGAGCCGAGCATCGCCAACGTGTACGGCGGCCATCACCCGACCCACCACACGGCGCCGGGAATTCCGCATGACGGATTCCTGGCCGATTTCCTGATGCGGAACAAGGGATTCATCCGCGACTGAGCTCACCTGATCGCCGACTGTGCAAGATATGCGCGGTGAAGCACCACGTCAAAAGCGTTCACAAACTGCACGCTCGGCGCTACTGCCTTAATTGGCTTCCGCGGTCATCCGCTCGTTGAGGATGGGATAGACCTCGTCGAAGGACCCGTTCCGCTCGGCGAACCGGAAAGCCTTGGCGGCCTCGACGACGATCTCCTCCGCGTCCGGGGTGGTCTGCAGCAGCGTCATCGTCTCGGCGATGTACTCATCGAGCGGCATTCCGCGTGGGTCGAATCCGCGCTCGCCCTGTAGCGCCGTCTGCACATGCGGCGGAATGATCTCGATGACCTGGACCGCGGTGTCGCGCAGCTGATAGCGCAGCGACTGCGTGTACGAGTGCAACGCCGCCTTGCTGGCGCAGTAGGTGGGCGTGAGCGCGCTGGGAATGAACGCCAGCGCAGACGTCACGTTGAGGATTGCGGCGTGCGGCTTGCCGAGCAGCTGGTGCAGTACGGCCGCAGTGAGCCGAATGGGGCCGAGCAGATTGATGGCGAGGGTCAGCTCCGCTGTCCCGGGGCCCCCGCTGGTGATGTCCTCGACCCGCTGGATGCCGGCGTTGTTGATCAGGACGTTGACGTCGGCATGGTGGTCTTTCAGCTCGATGGCGAATCGCCGGATGTCGGCGGCGTCGCCCTGATCCAGCGACAGGTATTCCATGCCCGGGTTGGCCTCGGCGACCTTCTTCAGCAGTTCGACGCGCCGGCCCACGATGACGACCTTGTTCCCCGATTGGTGAAAGGCCTCAGCCAGTCCACGACCGATCCCGGTACCCCCGCCGGTGACCAGGACGGTGTTCCCCGTCAACTGCATGCGCTGTTCCTCTCGTCGCTGTTGATACCTGCATACTCGTGGCCGCGCGGCCAGGAAGCGACTACCGCGTAGAAGAACTGCTAAACGTGTCGGTTTCCTGCTCTAACCTGTAACCGTGGCGCAGTTTCCGCGGACTCGCTACGCCAGTTGCAGCGAGGTCGACATCGCTTACCAGGTCCTCGGCGATGGGCCGACCGACCTGCTGGTGCTGCCGGGGCCGTCCATTCCGATCGACACGGTCGATACCGAGCCGTCGATGTACCGCTTTCACCGAAGGTTGGCATCGTTCGCCCGGGTGATTCGGCTCGACCAGCGCGGCATCGGGATGTCGTCACGGGTCCCGTCGCTGGACATGATCGGGCCGAGGTTCTGGGCCAAAGACGCCATTTCCGTGATGGACGCGATCGGTTGCGAACGGGCGACCATCCTGGCCCCCTACTTCGCGTCGATGACCGGACTGGTCCTGGCGGCCGACTATCCCGAGCGGGTCAGCAGCTTGGTGATCATCAACGGGGCAGCCCGCACTCTGCGTGCCGACGACTATCCGATCGGATACGAAATCGCCGAGACCGATCCGTTCGCCACGGTCGCGATGGAACCCGATGCCGTCGACCAGGGCGTCGACATCCTGGGCGTCATCGCGCCGAGCGTCGCCGGCGATGCCGCCTTCCGATCCTGGTGGGACATGGCCGGCAACCGCGCCGCCTCACCGAGCATGGCCCGCGCCCTCATCGAGACCGTGCGCCAGTCTGATGTTCGCGACACCCTGACCCGTATCACCGCGCCGACGCTGATCATGCATCGCGACAACCCCGATTTCACGCCGATCGCCAACGGGCGTTATCTCGCCGAACACATCGCCGGATCGCGCTTCGTCGAACTGCCGGGCGGTGATGCCCTGTACTGGGTCGGCGACACCGCGCCGATGCTCGACGAGATCGAAGAGTTCATCACCGGCGTGCGAGGCGGTTTCGGCGCCGAGCGGGTGCTCACCACGATCATGTTCACCGACATCGTCGGCTCGACCGAACGCGCCGCGCGTCTGGGCGATGGCCGGTGGCGAGATCTGCTCGAAAACCACGACACCATCGTCCGCGTCACGAACTCGAACGGTTCAGCGGACTCGAAGTCAACACGGCCGGTGATGGATTCGTCGCGACGTTCATCAGCCCCAGCGCCGCGATCGCGTGCGCCGACGCCATCATCGACGCGATCCGGGTGCTGGGTATCGAGATGCGGGTCGGCATTCACGCCGGCGAGGTTGAAGTGCGTGGCGCCTCGAAGAAGATGTCGCCGGCATGGCCGTGCACATCGGTGCTCGCGTCGCGGCCCTGGCCGGAGCCAGTGAAGTGCTGGTGTCATCGACGGTCCGCGACATCGTCACCGGCTCGCGCCACCGGTTCGCCGATCGGGGCGAATACGAGCTCAAAGGCGTGCCGGGCCATCTGGCAGCTGTGCGCTCTCGAACGGGCGCACGCAACTGTCAAGCAGTAGTGCGAAAACCCTTGCTGCGCATGTATTTGTGCACCGGGACGGCGTGCGAGACGACGCCGATACCCATGCCCATGATGGGCCAGACCGGCCAGAAGTACCACGCGTCGACGGACTCCGCGACCGCCAGCCAGATGCCGATCATCAGCAGTGACGCCGCCAGGTACGCGGCCAGATGAATCCGCACACCGCGGCGCGCAGCCGCGGCTTTGGCCGCGTGCCGCTGCGGGTCATTACGCGCGATCAGGCTGACCGGAAGATCGGCGAGAGCCTGGCCCAGTGCGCCGGCAGTCGTTGCTTCGAAGACCTGATCGAGCCGGGCCTCGTAGTCGGCTATCGATAAATATCCCTGAGCGAACGCTTGACCGAGGCGGGCGACGACCTTCTCTCGCTCATAGTCGCCGATCCGGACGCCGGGATCAGCGGTGGGGTGTGGCCGTTGCACCGAGGCAGCGATTACGCAATTCATTGTGTTCTCCTCCTTGATGTAATCGATCAGCTGACGATCGGCGCGGCAAGTGCTTCGTCAATGCCTTGTGCGGCAATGTCGTTCAGCGTTTCCGCGACCAGTTGCGAGTCTTCGTTGGCATCGATCTCCAAGACCTTCCCCCAACGCATCCGGACGACGTGGACGCCGTGGTTCTCATACGGCGCACCGTCAGGCAGGGTCTGTGTGCCGACCCAGCGAATGATGGCCACCGTGTTATGCGGCCAGCCCTTGACCCAGATATCGCGCACGGTCAGCGTCAGCGTCGGGGCCAACCGGCCCAGCCGCTCGAACCAGCGACCGAGCGCTTCACGGTCGTGGCGGTCGCCGCCGAGCGCGTGACGTCCGCCGAAACGGTGGTGGATGTCGGCTGCGCAGCCGTTCAGGATGGCGCCGTACTCGTGGGTGTTGACCCGTTCGAAGTTCTTCGTTGCGACCCGCTTGACGATCGTGTGATACATCGCGCTGCTCCTCGTCTCGATGTTGTTTGACACTGTCAAAGCTCTCCAAAACAGCGTCTCAAATGTGTTTGACACTGTCAAGACAACTAGGCGAGAATCGTGGTCATGGCCGCCGCCCGCCCGCAGGTACGCGAGGATCTACTGGCTGCCGCGCGCGCCGAGCTAGCCGAGCATGGTCGTGCCGCAATCAGCCTGCGCGCCGTCGCCCGACGTGCCGGTTTGTCGCATGCCTCCCCCAAATACCACTTCGGCGACCGGTCCGGGTTGCTCACCGCGATCGCCACGGAAGGGTTCCACGCGCTTGCGGACCGCCTGTCCGAGGTGCACGAATCGGACGCCCGCCACCAACTCGCAGTACTCGGACGGGCCTATATCGACTTCGGCCTGTCCCACCCGGCCCTCTTCGAGTTGATGTTCACACCCGGCGAATTGCACGCCGACGACCCGGAACTCACCGAGGCGCAACAGAATGCCATCGGCGCCCTGACCATGGCGGTGAGCCAGTTGGCGGGAATCGACACGACGACACCGGGCGATCCTCCGAAGCTGGCCCTGATCAGTTGGGCGCTTGTGCACGGTCTCGTGGTGCTGACCCGTGACGGCGCACTTCAGGCCGCGGCCACGCCACCGGTCGCCGGCTCCGCCGAACTGGCGCACACACTTGCGGACCTGTTCACCCAGTACGTCAGCGATGATCTCACATAGACGACAGCGCGGTAAGTGTTCCTTCACAGCGAGGGCACAAGTTGCCTCGTTATCCTCGATAGCATGCCGCCGCGACTGAATCTTCACACTAATCGTCAGCGCGCCAACTCTTTTGGTGGTGCAGCAGAAAACTACGACGCCTTTCGTCCGCGCTATCCCGACCAGTTGATCGACGACGTGCTCGCACCCCACGCGCACCGCGTCCTCGAGGGCGGCGCCGGAACCGGGATTGCCTCGATGCAGTTGATCGAACGCGGCGCCGACCTGCTTGCCGTCGAACCCGACGCCCGGATGGCCGCCGTCGCGCGGTCCAAGGGGATCCCCGTCGAACTCGCGACGTTCGAAGACTGGGATCCGGCAGGCCGCCGGTTCGACCTGGTGGTGTTCGCCGCGTCGTTCCACTGGGTGGATCCGGCTGTGGCCCTGCCGAAGATTCGCGGGATCCTCGACGACGGCGGCAAGCTGGCGCTGATCTGGAACCGGTTACGCCCCACCAATCCGACCCGCGCGGAGTTCGAAGAGATCTACTCCGACTACATGGACATTGAAACCCGCAGCGGCGACGGCATCCCGACGAGGTGGTCAAGCTGATCGCCGCCGCGGGATTCACCGTGACGCAGCGCAAGTACCCGCACGACCTGCACTACTCCGCACAGCAGTGGGTCGACATCGCGTTCACGTTCTCCAACCAGCTGCTGGTCCCCGCCGACAAAGTGGACGAACTGCGCACCCGGCTGATCGAGCGAATCGGCCCGGCCGGCGTATCGGTGGGTGGAGACGCGGTGGCGATCTTCGCCACTCCGACTTAGTCAGACGGAAGACGTTGTGCCGGTTTCTTTTTCGCCGAACTCGAAGACCTTGCCGGCAATCTCGTAGTCGGCCGCCAGCGCCGAGCGGCCGATCAGCACCGGGCCGCCCTTTAGTCCAAGACGTCCGTCGACACCGACGTAGCTGCCCGGCGGGATCGGCTCGCTGATGCAATACAGCGTCGGGGCGGCGCCCTCTTCGATGTCGTTGCCGAATCGGTCCGCCAGCGCCGCAACCACGTGATGGAAACCCGCCATCAGGCGCTTGTCCGACACGTTCGACAAGTTCGACGACACCCAACCCGGGTGGGTGAGCTGGGCGATCACCGGCGACTTCGCGGCCCGCAGACGGCGGTCGAGTTCGAGGGTCCAGAGCATCACCGCGAGCTTCGAGCGCGCATACGCCGGGTAGGCCGCCCACTTGTTCGAGCGCAGGTGCATGTCGTCCAACCGCAACGTGGCGGCCTTGTGGGCGTCGGATCCGACGTTGATGATCTGCGAGCGCACCCGGTCCAGCAGCAGGTTGGTCAATGCGAACGGACCCAAAAAGTTTGTGCCGATCGTCATTTCGAAGCCGTCGACGGTATCGGTGCGATGTTGGCTCAGGCCCCCGGCGTTGTTGATCAAGATGTCGACGTCGCCGTCGAACTGGTCGGGGAACGCCCGCACCGAGGCGAGGTCGGCGAGATCGAGTTTGGCGATCGAGGTGGAGCCGCCGATCTCGGTGGCTCGCTGGGCACCCAACTCGGTGTTGCGGACGGCCAGGATCACGTGCGCTCCCGCGCCGGCCAGCAGACGTGCGGTGCCAAGACCCACCCCGTTGGTTGCGCCAGTCACGATGATCCGCTTGCCGGACAGGTTGCCGAGTCGGCTCGGCGACCAGGATGTAGTCACCATCCGAGGGTAGCCCGGCCGCCGGGACTGCGACCTCGGCGGGTGGAGACGATCGGCCGCCCGGCGTAGGCTGCGGACGTAAGCACGGGCTCTGCGAAGAGTGGTTGTCACTACGTAAATGCCTGTGAAACATAGGATTTCGTCGAAGGAACATTGATGACTGACCTGAAGACGACGCTGCCGCCCGCATTGAGCAGAGCGTTGGATTTACTCGTCGACCCACCTGCCGAGCCTGACGTCAGCAACGGCTACCTGGATTTGCTGGGCGCCCCCACCGACGATGATGTCGCCAAGAACAGCGGCGCCATCCAGGCGGCCTGGGCGTCGCCGATCGGATCGTTCCTGTACGACAACGCCCAGGCGCTGACCCGGCGGTTCATCGCCGCCATGCAGCTACCGATCGACTGGCTGGACATCCCCGAAGGCGGCGTCGCCCTAGACGTCGGCTCAGGGCCCGGAAATGTCACCACGTCATTGGCGAACGCTGCCGGACCCGACGGGCTCGCGCTGGGCATCGACATCTCCGAGCCGATGCTGGGCCGGGCGGTGCGCGCCGCGGCGGGACCCCAGGTCGGCTTCCTGCGGGCCGACGCGCAGAAGCTGCCGTTCCGCGACGGGAGCTTCGACGCCGCAATCTCGCTTGCGGTGCTGCAGCTGATCCCCGACCCCGCGGCCGCGCTGGCCGAGATTGGCCGCGTGCTCAAGCCCGGTGGCCGACTGGCGGTGATGGTTCCCACCCTGCGTCTTCCGATTGACCTGTGGCGCGCGCTGCCCACCGGCGGAGCGCACATCTTCGGTGAGGACGAAGTCGGCGACACCCTGGAAAGCCACGGCTTCACCAGCGTGCGGGTCAAGAGCGTCGGCACTTTTCAGTGGGTGCGCGGCAAGCGCTCCTGACGGCGCGGCCTTCAGACCAGAGGCCGGTTTTCCCGTACGCCGCCGTACATGCCCCGGCGCACGAGCAACGGCATCACCAGTCGTTCGACAGGCCATGACGGCAAGCGGAATGCCTGCCCGGTGGGCAGGAATACCTCTAACCCGTCGGGCTGAATTCCCAGGACCGAGCCCCACCTGCGGCCGGGTGCGCGGTAGGTGCCCGACCGCCCCCCGGCCAGTTCGGCGCTGACGTTGCGCGCGACCAGCGCGTCGCCGCGATTGCGGGCAGAGCTGCGAAGCGGGTCGGTGGCCGCGACGTCACCCGCCGCGAACACGTCCGGGTAGCCGGGCGCCCGCAGTTCGGGGGTGACGCGAACGAAGCCGCAGTCGTCGAGCAGCTCGCGCGGCAACCATTCGGTGTTGGGGTGCACCCGCCCGATCGCCCAGAGCACCGCATCGGCCGAAGCCGCCGGCTGTCCGGTGCTCCAGTCGACGCCTGCGCTGGTGATCTCGTCGCCCGCGAAGCCGTTGATCAGCACGGCTCGATGGCCTGGGTGCAGGCCGACCCCGAGCCCGGTCAGGCGGCGCTGAATGCGCTGCCAGATCCGCGGGTGGTAGTCGCCGAGCGCGCGATCACCGGGGAAATAGAGGTCAATTCGCTTGTCCGGCCAGGTAGTTGCGAGGTTCACCGCGCTGGTCACTGCGGCGGCTCCGCCGCCGACGACGATCACGGATGCGGCAGCGGCCAGCCGATCGTGCGCGGCGTGCAGATCGGCGCCGACGTCGGCGGCCGACTGCAGGGTCGGCCGGCGCCAGAAGCCGTTGGCTGACTCCGGTCGAGATGACCAGGGCGTCGTAGTCCTCGACGAACGGCGTGCCGTCGTCTCCGTGACCGGACACTTTCCGCGCGGCAAGGTCCACTCCGGTCAGCGCGCCCTGGATGATCCGTACCCCGTCCAGGCGGCGGAATCGATCGAAGGGAATCCAGTAGTCACGGGCCCAATCCCGCGGGCGGGCCAATCGGACACCGAGCTCTTGGCCGCTGACCAGACCCGGTTTTACCGAAACACCGACGACGTCGAAATGTTTGGCGAGCCGGATCGCGGCGAGAACGCCCACATCGCCCAAGCCCGCGACGACGACGCGTTTGCGGCCCATGCCGAAAAACTGTAACAGGTTCTAGTTCGCGGCAAATCGATCCTCTGAAAGTTATCGACTCGGACGAACGAAAAACCTCTAATGTTTTCTCGTGGTCGAATCCACCGACAAGCCGGCTCGAGCAGCGAGTGTTCATCACGTGGTGTTCGCGGTGATGGCCGATCAACTACGCGAGACGGCGGAGTTCTTCTCGGAGTTGGGTTTTCGGTTCCAGACGATCGAGCTCGAAGACGTCGGCCTGCGGGTACTGCTGGACTGGGACGGCGGCTGTGAATTGGTGACCCCGCTGAAAGCTGACGACACCGGCGAGGTGGCGCAGTTTTTGCAGCACAACGGGCCCGGCGTGTTTTCCGTGGTGATCCGGGTCGGCGACGCCTCGGCCGCCGAGCAGGTCGCGCAGCGATACGGGTCTCGGACTCAGTTCCAGCAGCACCGCGGCGGTGACGGCTTCGAGCTCGACGAGATCGAGATCTCGGTGCTGGGACTCCCATTGACGTTGCTGTCCACCGATCTGCCCTAGCCCGGTTCAGCCGCCACGCGACTCGACGTACGCGGTGATCACCTCGATCAGCGCCTGCCGGTCGCGAGAGGAGTCCACCGGTTCTGGCCACACCATCTGTGCGACCACCAGGCCGCGCAGGGTGGCCCAGATGAGGTTGCCGATCCGGCCGGCGTGTGGCGCGGACAACCCTTCTCCCAGATGTCTGCCGAGACTGGTCAGGGTGGCCATCAGGTCGGCGAGGTGGGTGTTGGCGACGGCGCCACGAAGGCCGCGGGTCGAGATGAGTATCTCCAGGGCTGCCATCGACGTGGGACTGGAGAACGCGTCCCAGATCGTGTCGATGACGAATTCGGTGCGCGCCCGCACGCTGCCCTCGAGGACGGCCTGAGACGGTAGCTCGTCCAACGCGTCGAGCAGTTCGCCGAAACCCTTGTCCACGACCGCAATCAACAGGCCATCCAGATCACCGAAGTGATACTGGACCACGCCCCAGGTCAAGCCGGCGCGGTCGGTGATGTGCCGGACGCTGGGCGGCGCAAACCCCTCGTCGAGGATGCAACGCACCGTCTCGTCGATGACGACTGCGCGGGTGCGTTCGGCGCGGGCTTGGGCGCCGGTGGGTGGCCGGCGGGGTGCGGTCATGGCGTCGGAGTCACCACAGCACGCCGCGCACGTGGTCGGTCGGCCGCAAATCGTGCGCGGCGAGGATTCCGCTCGGCGCCTGGCAAACGGCGTTGATGACGTTGACGGCGCGGGCCGCGGTGGCGATGACACCGCCCTGGTTGTGGTCGATGCCCGAAACGCCTACGTGGGTGTTGATTTCGACGCCGGGGCTGCCTTCGACGCGCACGCGGTGTACGCCGGGATGCCCGTCGGGCGGATACGGCCAATCCGGCGCGGCGGCATCGGTGAGCCGATTGACGTGTTCCATGGTGATGATCACCTCGCCACCGCGCACGCCTTCGACCGCGAAGCGGACCGCGGCCACCGTGCCCGGTTCGACCGTCATCATGGTGCACTGGATGGTGGCCGGCGTGACCCACTTCTCGACCCGCTCGCGGACCTCGTCCAGTTCGATGCCGAGATCCACGGCCAGGCTACGCACTTGGGCACCCCACATCGACGTGAGAACACCGGGCGAGAACATCACCGGTGTGTGATCCGGCGCGGTCCCGAAACCGAAACTGACACCGGTGAATTCGGCGTCGTCGTAGGTGCCGTAGTCGAAGATCTCCTGCACGATGATTGCGGTCGCCCGGGCCGTGAGGCTCAGCGCGGTGTAGACCAGGGTATCGCCGGAGAACCCCGGGTCGATTCCGTTGATGTACAACGTGGTGTCGCCCTCGGAGCACGCCTGCGCCAGCGGCTCGCGCAACCAATTGTCGGCCTGTTCGGGCGCCACCAGCCAGACGAACGACGTCCCAACGACATTCGTGCCCGCCCGCAGAAATCGACTCATCTCGGCCAGCGCGTCATGCGGGCGGGTCTCGGCTTGTGAGGTGTAGACCACGCAGTCCGCGTTCAGGGCTAACAGTGCGTCGATGTCGTCGGTGGCCAACACTCCGGTGCGCCGGTCGAGCCCACACAGGTCCGCGGCGTCGCGCCCGATCTTGTCGTGTCCGCGCGCATGGACGCCGACGAGTTCCAGATCAGGACGCTCGATGATGCTACGCAGCGCATGCACCCCGACATTGCCGGTGGAGAACTGGATGATCCGACGGGTCATGTGAGTCCTTTCAAGCGGTCAGAGCAGGTCGGTGATGGTCTTCAGTCCGGCCTCGTAGAGCACGCCCGGCAGCATGCCACCGTCGATTTCGATCGTCGTACCGTTGATGAAATCGGCTGCGCCAGAACAGAGGAAGACACATGTGCGGCCCACCTCTGCCGGTTCGCCACCACGCTTGAGCGGTAGCGCATCGAAATAGGTCGAGCCGGTCGGGTCATCTTTGGGCAGCACGAACGAGCGGAAGTTTTCGGTGATCGTCGGTCCCAGCGCCACACAATTGACCCGGGCCACCGGACCCCACTCCTCGGCGAGGGACCGAGTGAGGTGGTTGAGTCCCGACTTGGCCGCGCCATAGGACACCAGTGTCGGCGAGCCCGCCGGGTGGCCCGCGCCGCTGGAGACGTTGATGATGCAACCGGTGCCGTCCTGTTCGCGCATCTGCCGGTATACGCGGATCGCGAACCACAACGGACTGATGAGGTTCATCTGGATGGCGAACGCGTGAAACAACACCGTGCGTTCGAAGTCGTCGTCGGATGCGGGGCGCCCCCTGGATACGCGACACCAGCGTGGGGATGTCCTCGGCGTGCGGCGCGGGAACTGTCCCGCCGGCGTTGTTGACCAGGATGTCGACCCGCCCGTGGCGCTCGGCCACCGCGGTGACCAAGGCGTCGATCGCATGGTAATCGCCTTGATCGCAGACCATTTGGTGTGAACGATCCGCCCATCCCGGCTCAGCGTCCACACCGGGAATAGCGTCGAGCGGTGACCGTGAACACCCGATGACGGTGGCCCCGGCGCGGAGCAACTCATGAGCGATGCCCACACCGACACCCCTGCTGGTTCCGGTGACGATCGCGACCTTGCCGTCGAGCACACCCATGATCACTGCCCCTTGCTGTTCTGCGTCGTCGGCTCGTAGAGCGCGCCGCCGAAAACATTACACGCTGTAATCATTATCCGGACAGTGCCCAGATTCGACTGCGGCTGGCTACACTTCGGCGTGTGATGTCGCCGTCGACCCCGTGGGGGAACGAGCGTGGGCAGCTACTGCGAGTGAGTAATCACGTCGCCGGCCGCCGGCAAGCGCGACGACTGAGCCGGCGATTCGCCCGGGTCGGCGTGACCACTTCCCCTGATCGGCTCCGGCACATGCTGGCCGGTTCGCCGGTCGCCTGCGCCGAGGTCGCCGACTTCAATTTCGCGCTGATCGCGACGCAGTTCAGACGAGATCAGTTCAGTGCGAAGGTCCGGCGCATCAAGCGCCGCGGCACCCGCTCACTGCTCGTTGTCGGCATGGTTCTCGTCACGCTGAATTTCCTGTTCTGCCTGGCTTACGCCCTGTTCAGCCTGACGCTCGAGGCTGCTCCGCTCTGACACCGGAGTCCGCGCTGGGAAACATCGCGGCGGCGAGATCGAGAATCTCTGTGCGATCCGCGGGCAACAAGAAGCCCAACTTGATCGCCGAATCGAGTGACGCGGTGAAGCGTTTCAGATAGTCGGTCACCCCGTCCGGATAAAGCCGTTGGACAGTCGCGGAATCGAACAGTTCGCCGGAGCCGAAGATCGATGACATCGTGGTTCTCGCCGCCCCCGACGCCGGATGTCCGGGCGATCGGCACGTCGACCCACGGCGTCCGGACACCACCCTGCACCAGGCCGTGCGCGTCCAGCGCGGGCTGATCACCGGCCATGTCGATCGGTGCGCCGCTGGGCGCGGCAAGTCCGGTGCTCACCCAGCCGTGCAATTCCGCCAGTGCCGCCTGCAGGACGTAGTGATGTTGGGGTGCGAAATTGATGCAGTGGTCCAGTTCCTGCCCCATCAGCATGTTCGTCGGCGCATAGGCCGCGACCACGTCCGCCAGTGTCCGCAGACCCGCTGTCGATCGGCGCCACCTGAATCGTGTAGTTGTCGGCGTGGGCCGTGCCCGCGATCTCCCACACCCGAAGTTGTTGATTGTCAGGCTGTCTCGCGCTGTAGTACCCCATTCGCCGGCCACCGAAGAGGTCGGTCTCGGTGATGATCGTCAGCAACGGGACGCGTAGATCGGGACGAAACATCACCGCCTGAGACGAGTCGCTGTCCAACGCGTCGAATATCGAGCTGCCGTCGAGCGGGGCAGCGGATCCAAAGCGGGAATGCACCAGGAAGCCGTCGTACACGCCGGCGATGGGGTCGACGGCGTTGATGTAGGTCGTCAGGAACAACGCCGATTGCGACTCGCCGAGCGCCAAGACGCGTTCGGGTCGCAGCCCACCCAGAAGTTCCTCGTCCCTGGCCAGCCGCCCAGCCTGGGAGAAGATGTCGTAGGCGTACGCGTCCCCCGGATGATGCAGCGGCGAATACCGCTCCGCGTCCTGACTTTTCAGCGACATGTCGATGCCCATGAGATTCGCGCCGCCCTCGACGCCGACGCGTTGCACCGACACCGCGACGTAGGCGTAGCCGGAGCGCAGCATTTCGCGGTGCGCCATCATCCACACCGCGGGCGCATCGATGCCGCCGCTCACGTTGAGCCACTCGACCAGCACCGTGCCGTTGAAGCGGGATTGATCAGGCGTCAGCACCACGATCCGGGTGGTGTAGTCAGCGGCTGGCTCCCGGTGACACGCTCCAGCAGCCGTCGGATCCGAGATCGGCCGCAGGACGGTAGGACCGCGCCGATCCCGAGATGAAGAATTCCGCTGCGACATATCCCACATCGGCGATGTCGAAGGCGCCCAACAGGAGTGCGGGTTTGCCGGGTACCGGCGTGTAGATCGCCGCATCGCCGCTGGTTGCCACGTGCGGATCATAGAGCCGGAGCGCAGCTCCGCGGGCTGCATCGGCTTAGGCTGCGACTGCTCACCGAGCTGAATATCGAGTTAATTGCGTTGCGATCGCCGTCCGACCGGGAATAACTTTCCAGGCGTCGTGGTCGTGTCTGATCGCGTATACGAGGAGGAATGGGAGCCCATGATCGCGCCGGAAGGAGCAACGGACCTGCTGCCAGGCTCGCGCTCGCGCGCAGGCTGATGGATCCAGCCTCCAGTTCGGGGCAGTGTTGGCTGTCCTGCTGGTCACCGGCTGGGTCGCCAACCATTTCGTCGCGCTGATGCCCACCATCAGCGACCGTCAGCATCTGAGCACGGCGACACTCGATGCGATCTTCGGGATATACGCGGTGGGATTGCTGCCCGGCCTGCTGATCGGCGGCCGGGCCTCGGATGCGTTCGGCCGCCAGGCTGTGGCGTTGACGGGCTCGGCGACCGCGGTGATCGGCACGGTCGCGATGCTGCTGTCCCAGCAGCCCGACGTGTTGTTGGTGGGACGCCTGGTCGTGGGCGCCGGCGTGGGTCTGGCGATGACGTCGGGCACCGCGTGGGCGTCCGACCTGCGCGGCCCCGCCGGCGCGGCCACCGCCGGGGCGGTGCTGATCACCGGGTTCGCCATCGGGCCGTTCGCCGGTGGGCTGATCGCCGGCACCGGGGATTCCGGCGTTGAGGTTTCGTTCGCGCTGGCCGCGGTCTTGGTCGTGATCGCGATGGTCGTCATGGTCATGGCGGCGCGGCGTACGGCGGCGCCATCGGCTTCTCCCGACTGCGAAAAAGTCTGTTGCAGAAGGCCTTTCGGCCATGCGGGCGTTGGGTTGGGCCATGCCGTTGGCGCCGTGGGTGTTCGCTTCGGCGACGCTGGGATTCATCACCATTCCCGCGCGGGTGCACACCGGGCTCGCAGCACCTACCGCCGCGGGCATCGCGGCGTTGATCGTCAACGGCTCCAGCGGCGTCATTCAGGTCATCGCCCGCGCGGGCTCCTGGGGCCCGCGGGCCGGCACCGTCGGCGCGGCGCTGGCCGCGCTCGCCTACGCGCTCATCGCGGTGGCGCCGCCGACGATGACGCTCACGCTGGCCCTGCCGCTGCTGCTGATCCTCGGTTGCGCGTCCGGACTTTCGCTACGCGAGGGCCTGATCGACCTGGAAGCCGCGGCGCCACAACATGTCCGGGGCGCGTTGACCGGAGCGTTCTATGCGTTGACGTACATCGGCTTCGGCTTGCCGCTGCTGTTGACCACCGTCGGTCTCAGCGGGGCGCCCATCATCCTGGTCGGCATGGCAGCGCTTGCAGCATCGGCCGCGATCTTCAGGACGATACGGCTACGCCGAGACAGCCACCGGCAGAGCTGATTTAAGCGGCAACGACTTTGCGGGTCCGTACGCCGGTGACCGGGATCGGGTCGTTTCCCACCACGCTCAACCCGGCGAGCCGACGCCAGGAGCGGATCGCGTTGCGTGTGACCTCGACAATCCGTGCGGCCCCGGCATCTCCGTTGGCCAGCCGGTGCGCGCGCAGCGCGTTGCCGGTGACGGCGTCGAGGGTGTCCCAGTCGTCGGTCTCGACGAGCGCCGTGGACTGGCAGGCGGCCCGCACCGCGTACAACTCGGCGCCCTCCGACGCCTCAGCGGCGGCACGGCCGGCGCGCGCGGCGCCGTCCCAGTTGACGATCGACGGCACGTCGCCGGGAACGAAGTTGCGATGCAGGTCCGCGATATCGGCGATGGCCTTGGCCGCTGTATCACCGGCATATCGGAGGACACCCCACGGCGGGCTGGTCAGCAGTTTGGTCACCCAGATGTGCATGATCGCGTCGGCGACGTCGGCAGTCCCGACGGTCAGCCAGCCGAGATCGAGCACCAGCAGGCTGTTCTGCGGCGACAGGTAGCCGTCCGGTTCGGCCAGCAGGTCGTTGCACAACTGCACGAACGACGCCAACGGGCGGGCCGACGTCGCTGGGAAGTCGGTGATCTGCTCGTCGCCGTTGATGTAGGAGATCACGTTCATCGCGCACCCTTTGCCCGATCCAGGCTGGTGCGATCCCCGCGCCACCCGCAACGGGTTGGTGATCCGGTCGGCGTCCATTTGAGTTGCTTCCTAAGGGTTTTCGAGCTCAACGACCTTGAGACCGTGATCTTATGACAGGTCAGGCCGTCGACGGCCGCGACACGACGAGCTGCAGCGCGCTCGAAATTGGAAAACCCGGTAGCGACTTAAAGTTCGCCCGAGAAGTCCGCGGTGATCCAGCGGTCGGGCCGAATCGTGAACAGGATTCCCGGCTGATCCGCCATTCCCTGGACAAACGCGCGGCCGCCTTCCTCGCCGAGGTAGCGGATCGCGATGTCCTCGCGAACGTCCAGTGGGGCGGGCGTGGCGGTGTCGACGACGGTGCCCTCGACAACCACGTACTGATACGGCGGCTCTTCGCGCTGCGCCACCAGGGTCACGACGCCGGCTCGCTCGATGAGCTTGGTCTTGCGCGACTTCAGACCTGTATTGACCAGGATGTTCCCGCCGGGTGTGTAGCCGTACCAGATCGGCACGCTGGCCGGCGGTCGGCCGTCGGCTGCCGCCACCGACAACACCGCGACGTGGTTGCCGGCAAGGAACTCTTCACGCTGGGTCTCGCTGAAAGAAGCCATGGCATTGTTCAACGAGTTCGCGCGGGCCGGCTATTCCCCCAACGCCAGGATCAGCTTGCCGGTGTTTTCGCCACGGAACAGCTTGAGCAGGGTGTCGGGGAAGGCGCTGACCCCGCCGTGCTCGATCTGCTCGTGCGATTGCAGTTCGCCGCTGTGCAGCCATTTCGCCAGTTGCGCAACACCTTCCGGATATTGCTTGGCGTAGTCGAAGATGACGAACCCGGTCATGGATGCGCGCGCGACCAGCAGTTGCATGTAGTTGGACGGGCCCCGCGGAGTGTCGTTGTACTGCGACACCGCACCACAGAGCACGATGCGGGCGCCGGGCGCGAGTCGGTTCAGTGCCGCCTCCAGCGTTGCCCCGCCGACGTTGTCGAAATAGACGTCGACGCCGTCCGGGGCGTGGGTCTTGAGCTCTTTGCGCAGGTCGGCGCTCTTGTAGTCGATCGCGGCGTCGAATCCGACTTCCTCGACGAGCCAGCGGCATTTGTCCTCACCACCGGCGACGCCGACAGCGCGACATCCTTTGATCCGGGCGATCTGGCCGACGATGCTGCCCACCGAGCCGGCCGCGCCAGAGACCAGCACGGTCTGGCCCGGCTCAGGTCGGCCTACATCGAGCAAGCCGAAGTACGCGGTCAGACCGCTGATACCGAGGGCACTGAGATGCACCGGGGCCGGCGCCAGGGCGGTGTCGATCTTGTTGACCTCGGTGCCGTCGGACACGGCATACCTCTGGACACCGAATATCCCCGACACGTCGTCTCCGACCGCGAAGCCGGGATGCCGGGATTCGACGACGTGACCGACGCCGAGCGCCCGCATCACTTCGCCGATCTCGACCGGCGGAACGTAGCTGCGGCCCGCGTTAAGCCAGGTGCGCATCGCCGGGTCGATGGACAGGTAGTCGACCTGGACGACGAACTGGCCCTCGGCTGCAACGGGTTTGGGCTCTTCGACGAGCTGCCAATTGCTCGCCGTGAGCTTGTCGACCGGTCGTTCGGCAAGTCGGCATTGGGTGTTGACGGTGGTCATGAGGCGGTCTCCTGAGCTGACGAGGTTGTGCGAGACATGTCTGCGGCGCAGCCGAGGGCGATTCGGCCCCCCGGGTCTTCGGCGGTCACGGGTATCACGGCGACGGTGTCGGCGCCGGCATCCAGGTAGGCCCGGATCCGGTCGGCGACCTGATCCGGTGTACCCAATGCGGCCAGTTGCTGGGCCAATTCGAGCGGAATCGCCGCGGCCAACTCGGCCCGCCGTGCACCCGCGCGGGCCCGTGCGACGAGATCGGCGAAGCCGAGTTCGCAGAACATCTCACCGTATCCGGGCGGGGCGAGGTACACCGCGACCTGACCGGCGAGCTGGCGCAACGCGGCCTCACCGGGTTGCACCGCAATCGGGACCCACGCCGTGATGTGCGGCGGCGTCCTCCCCGCGGCGGCAGCATCGTGCTCGATCTGTTCGCGGACCTGCGAAACCCGCTGCGGTGAGACCAGATTCAGCACGACTTCGTCGGCGAACTGAGCCGAGAGCTTCATCATCGACGGGCCGAACGCACCGACGCCGATGCGGCTGTGCGGCAACGGGTTACGCAGCCGAAATCCGTGGCAGCGAACGAATCGGCCATCGTAATCGCCGCGCTCACCGCGCAGGATCGGTCGCAGGCATTCGATCGTTTCCCGCATCCGCGCGGCGCTGTGCGACCAGTCCCGGTCATGCCAACCCGAAACGATGAAAGGGCTCGAGGCGCCCAGTGCGATGTCGACCTGAGCACTGGTGATCGCGGCAACTGAACTGGCGCCCAACGCGATCGACGCCGGAGTCCGCACACTGATCGGCAACGGTCCGATCCGCAGCCCTACGCCCGGTGCGCGGATACCGATGGCGGTGGCCAGTGCGAAGGCATCGAAGGTCGCCATCTCGCCGATCCACAATCCGCCGATTCCGGCGGCGGCGACAGCCTCGGCGATCTCCATCGCCTCCAGATCGGGCCGGTCCAACCAGAACGGCAGGACCGCTTCGATCGGCGACCTCACAACATCGCCGCCTCGCTGGCCTGACCGAGCAGGATGCGACCCGGCAGTTCGCGCGATGCCTCATTCACCTGGAAATGCGCCGTGGCGGTGAACGCGTCTCGCAGGCGTCGTTGCAAAGGTGCGCCATCGTAAATGGCGCTGCCACCGGCGAGGTCGTACATCGATCGAACGACATCGGCCGAGACGCGTGCCCCGTGCGTCGCGGCGAGCCGCAGCCGGGTCCGCGTCGCCAACGGCACCGATGGCCCGTCTTCGGCTGCCCGCCAAGCGCTTTCGATGGCTTGATAGTAGCCGGCCCGGGCGGCTTCCAGTGCTGAATCGGCCGTGGCGACAGCCACCTGGATGGTGGACCGCTGGGCAAGTGTGCGGCTGGCGGCCACACCTTTCTTGGTGTCGGCGAGCTCGATGAAGTTGTCGATCGCGGCTCGGGCGTTACCCATTGCCGCCGCCGTGATGCAGGCCGCGAAAAACCCGAACGGTGGGAACCGGTACAACGGACGGTCGATCACCGGGCCGTCGAAGATCGAGAGCACCCGCTCGTCGGGAACGAAGACCTCCTCGGCGACGGTGTCATGGCTGCCGGTGCCGCGCAGACCGAGGGTGTGCCAGGTGTCCAGAATCTGCAGCTGCTCAGTGGGCAGCGCCACCACCGCCGGTTTGTCGTCCAGCACACAGCCGGCGAACAGCACATCGGCGTGGGTGATGCCACTACAGAACGCCCAGCGGCCCGAGACCACCACGCCTCCGGGAACGCGGGTGGCCCTGCCCTGCGGTGCCCATACGCCGGCCGCCAGGCCGCGGCCGTCGCCGAACAGTTCGTCACGGCTCTGCGACGGCAGGTATGCGACCAGCAGGGTGCTGGTGATCCCGATCGACACGCACCAGCCGGCCGATGCGTCACCGCGCGCCACTTCCTCGGCGCACCGCAGAGCGGTACCCGCGGGCAGCTCCAGAGCGCCGACCTCGATCGGCGCACCAGCCCGCAGCAGGCCTGAGTCACGCAGCGCTTCAACCAGTTCCGGGGGCAGCCTGCGGCCGGAGTCGATCTGATCGGCCATGCCACGGGCCAGTTCGGCGATCTCCCGCGCGCGGGTCAGCACAGGCGCAGCCGTGACGTCGGTGTCCATACGTCCTCGCTTCGCATGACGGGTGGTTCGGCCACGTTAGCACTACCGGTTTAGTTTTTGAACCGGTACATTTGCTGAACCATGGATTACCCCGATCTGTCCCATCGCTTCGAGGGCGAATCGGTCGCGCGGGCTCTCGAGATCGTCGGCGAGCGGTGGACTCTGCTGATCCTGCGCGAGGCATTCTTCGGAGTGCGACGCTTCGGTCAGCTGGCGCGCAACCTGCAGATTCCGCGGCCCACGTTGTCCACCCGGCTGCGGACCCTGGTCGACAAGGGGCTGCTGGACAAGGTGCTGTACACGACCGATCCCGACCGCCATGAATACCGGCTGACTGACAGCGGTCGAGACCTGTTTGCGGCGATCGTCGTGCTGATGCAGTGGGGCGACCAGCATCTCCCGCACCCCCAGGGGCCGCCGATCGTGCTGCATCACCAACCGTGCGCTCAGACCGCCGAGCCGATGCTGGTCTGTGCGCATTGCCGGCGGGAGATCACCGCACACAACGTCACGCCCGAACCCGGACCCGGCTTCCGGGAACCTGCCCTGACGAAGGCTCAGACGACCCGAAAGACGGGGTACTGATCCACGATTCGCTCGAATTCCTCGAGGGGTGCACGGCGGTCGATCGAGAAGAACGGACGCGCACCCGGTGCCAGCTCGAGGTACCGACGCAGGATTCCCGCGCGGTTCTCCGAGGTGTCTTCGACTAGTTCGACCTCTTCGCGCCGGCCCTGCTGCAGCGCCGCATGGCGGTCGGCGCGCAGGTTCCGTACCCAGTTCGCGTTGTGGCCGAGCATGCTGACCAGGTATCGCTCGCCCTGGTAATCGGCGACGACGACCGGGAAAGAAATGATGCGCCCGGATTTGTGTCCGCGGACTTCGAGTTTAGCGGCGCCGGTCGGCCCGACACCCGCGGCAAAAGACAAGGCGCCCAACCGGTTTGCGATACGCGCGGACAGTCCCGGACGTCCTTTACGGTACTGCCATCGTTGAAACGCGCTCAGCATGCGCTCACTTTACTGCGGAGTCGTCGGAGGACGTGGTCACTTCCAGGCGAAGACCGGCTGCTCCAGCTCGTCGACCCGATCGTGGCGGCCATCGAGGCCGAGCCAGCGCAGCTGCAACAGCACGGCACCGGTCGGGGCGTGGATGAGGTCGTTGCCGAGCGGTATCTGGACGACCGGCCGCGGACTCTCCGGGATGGTTATGAATCGCGGTGAGTCCGAGCGCAGCAATTGGTGGATCCCAACGCGATACACCGCCACGACTTCGTCGGGCGCCGGCTGCGGGTCGAGTCGCCCGCCACCCCAAATCACCACCGGGGTGATCACGTATCCCGACCGGGTCGGATAGTCGTCGAGCAGGCCCAGCACGTTGGACGGGGCCAGCTTTATACCGACCTCTTCATCGAGTTCCCGAAGGGCCGCGTCGACCGCGCTCTCTCCCGGATCGAGTCGACCGCCCGGGAGCGCCCACTGAGCGGGATGAGAGGTGAGGCGAGACGTTCTGCGGCACAACAGGAATGCGGCCCCACCGGAAACGTCGACCATACGACCGTCGAGCGCCTCCGGCATCGGGCGTCCGGCGATCCAATCCTCGACAGGTGCCGGATCGATCCGATCCTCCCCGACCTCCGAGTCGACCAGCAGCACCGCGACCGCCGCGTGCCGTTTGGTCGGATCGGCCACCACGCGTCGGTCATGGGCGCTGAGCCGGTCCCGGATCTGCTCGCGCAGCCCGTGGTCGTAGGGGATGGTCATGACCGCGAGCGTAGTGACCTATTCAACTTGTGTAGCGGTATCCCGCCGACCGCCGCCTAAGTATCGTTTGCTATATCCAGCGATCGAACTAGCGGGGTTTCTTTGTCGATCGAACTCAACCGCGAGGCGGGCATGCCGACGACGCAAGTGCCGGCAGCGCGGCCGACCGCCACCATGCTCGTGGTCTCGGCCGCAGCATTTCTGGCCAGCCTGGATCTGTTCATTGTGAACATCGCCTTTCCCGATATCCGGCAAGCGTTCGGCACGGCCGGCATCGGGGCGATGTCGTGGATCCTGAACGCCTACACGCTCGTCTTCGCGGCCTTCATGAATCCCGCGGGCCGACTGGGTGATCGATACGGCCATCGCCGGATCTTTCTCGGCGGCGTGATCGTGTTCACGGTGGGATCGGCCGCCTGCGGACTGTCCGGGTCGTTCACCACGCTTGTCCTTTCGCGAGGCGTTCAGGCGCTGGGCGCCGCGATGCTCATGCCCAGTTCGCTCGCCCTGCTGCTTGCCGCCGTCCCCGCTTCGCGGCGTGCCGCTGCCGTCAGCACCTGGTCGGCGGTGGGTGCGATGGCCGCCGCGCTGGGACCGCCGGTTGGCGGCCTGCTGGTCCAATTGTCTTGGCGGTGGATCTTTTTCGTCAACGTGCCGGTCGGACTAGTGGCGGTCGTCGCCGGCAGCATGGTGCTGCCGAAAGCGGCCGGAGCAGGTACCGGAGTTCCCGATCTGTTCGGTGCACTGAGTTTGGTGGCCGGCGTCGGCGCGCTGGTGTGGGCGCTGATCGAACTGCCGGTGGTCGGTCACAATCCGACCGCGATAGCGGTTGCCGCCGTCGGGGCCGGTTGCGCGATGGCTTTGACGGTGTGGCGCTCGCTGCGCCATCCGTCGCCGGCTGTGGACCTGGCCGCGGTCCGCATACTGCCGATGTGGTCGAGTTGCCTTGCGCTGTTGGCCTTTTCTGCCGCGCACGGCGCGATGCTACTGAGCGGCGTGATGCTGCTGACCACGGCGTGGGGTATGCCGGCTGCGATTGCCGGCCTGTGTCTGGCGCCGGGCCCGATCGTTGTCGCGATCGTTTCACTGACGATGGCCGGGCGGCTGATCGGTAAAGCCGGCATCGGCGTGGTTGCCGCCGTCGGGGCCGCGTCCTACTCGGTCGGGATCGGGATCTGGTTGTGCACCATCGGACCGGTACCCCACTACTTCACCGATTACCTTCCCGCTCAGCTTTTTACCGGTATAGGTGTGGGATTGGTGATGCCGAGCCTGTCCGCGGTCACCGGTGTCGCGCTGCCGGCCCATCGGTGGGGCGCTGGATCGGCGGTCACCAATACCGCGAGGCAGATGGGCATGGTGTTGGGCACCACCGCGCTGACGATGATCTACCAGTCCGGAGTCGACCTTGCCGCGGTACGGCGTGGGTGGGTGTTCGTCGCCTCGGCCGCCGGCGCCTCCGCGCTCATCTCCGCTGTGTTGGCGATCCGCTGGAGGCCAGCCGCTGCCGACGGGTCGGCTCAACCCGCTGCGGTGGCCCCAGGCACCCAGGTCTGCTGCTCGACGGCGACGGCGCGGGCGACGATGAACAGCAGGTCGGACAGGCGGTTGAGGTAGCGGACGATCTCCGGGCTCAGATCGTCGACGGATACCGCTCGCCGCTCCGCCCGGCGACAGACGGTGCGGGCCACGTGGACCTCAGCTGACGCCAGGCCGCCCCCGGGCAATACGAACGATGCCGGCGGAGAAAGCTGCGCGTTGGCTTCGTCGCAGCGCCTCTCCAACCGGTCGACGTAACCGCCGTCGATCCGTAGTCCCTCGCCGTCCGCCGGGCGGCAGAGATCGGCGCCGAGATCGAACAGCTCGTTCTGGACCTCCCGGAGCCAGCCGGCGAAAGGCTGCTCCCGCAGATGGCTCAGAACCACCCCGAGCTGGGCGTTGAGTTCGTCGACGTCACCGCCGGCCTCGATCCTCGGGTCGTCCTTCAGTACCCGGGTCCGGTTGCCGGTCGAGGTCTCGCCGCGGTCACCGTGGCGGGTGTAGATCTTCGTCAGGTTCACGTTGACGGTCGCCTCCGTTGCTTGAAATATTTCGTCCGTCGACGGGTGGTCGGAGGAGTCGAGTGCCGTCAGCAGACACTCGAGCCGGTGATTCAGCTCGGAGGTCTCCCGCAGGCGGTCCCGCACCTGGTGCAGGTGGAGCCGGACGACGGCGGGAAGACCCTCGCCACCGTCGAGTGCCTGCCGAATCTCTTCGAGATCGAAGCCGAGGCTCCGCATCGCGGTGATCTCGTAGAGCCGCTCTGCCTGCTCGGCCCGGTACCGCCGATGGCCCGCACCCGTCCGCGAGGCCGGCGCAAGCAGCCCGACCTGGTCGTAATGGTGAAGCGTCCGCACGGTGACGCCGGCGGCGTCGGCAAGTTCGCCCACGCTCCATTCCCGGTTGCCGCGCTTGATTTCCGATTCCGTCATCGCCGCGAACCTACGACCTGACGTCGCGTGAGGTGCAAGAGCGGAGCGCGCTCGCCGCACTGCTGATTTACTGGAAGCAATGGCTGACATCACCCTTTTGATCCTCGACGACCACAACTGGTTTCGTGAACAGTTCGCGAAGCTGGACGAACTGCAGGCGCAGACGCCCGTCGATCGGCGCGCACTGGAACGGGTCTGGCGTCCGCTCGCCGACAAGCTCGACGTGCACGCCTACATCGAAGAAAAGATTTTCTACCCGCAACTGCTCAGCCGTGGCAGCGACGATGCCGAGGGCGAGACGCTCGATGCGATCGGCGACCATAACGACATCCGCGACGGTGTGCGCGATGCCGGCGCCGCGGCGATATCCACCGACGAGTGGTGGGCGGCAGTCGGTCGAGCCCGAGTGGCCAACGACGAACACATGGCCGAAGAAGAGCGCGAAGGGCTGGCCGACTTCCGCCGCAATGCACCGATCGGACTCCGCGAGGCCCTCGGATTCCAGTACCGGGAGTTCATGGATCAACATCCGACCACGCGCGGCCTGAAGATCGTGGACCGCGACCCGGAAACGTACGTGGCAGAACAACAAGACGAGACCAAGCCGGCGCGCACCGACTACTCGCTAGGCATCGGCAGCCTCAAGGGCCAATAACGTTCGGCCGACCAGACGACTCATGCGGCCTGGGGTCACCAGGCCGCATGAATCAACTTCTAGTTGCGGATCAGCCGTGACCGCAGCCGACGCCCGCAAGGCATCCGCCCGGAGTTCCGTTCGGACCTGCGAACTGTCCGCCGGAGCCGCAGCCGACGCCGGGGACGCAACCCTGGCCACCGGGACCGCCGCCGGGCCCGCCGTTTTGACCACCGGAACCACAGGTCCCGTTGGCGTCACAACCACTGCCGCCCGGGTCCAACTTGTAGATAACGTGCGTGGGAGCGGCCGGTTTGGCCCACACTCGCTTCGGCTGCCGCCACAGGCATTACAGCCATCGCCGTGGCAATCGCCCCACCAACAACAAACGGTTTCAACACACTGATAATGGACATGTCAATTTTTTTACCCCTTCCACACATGTCCAAAACATCGAATTTCAGTCGTGGTGATTCACGATGTTGACGACGTTGCCGTCCGGTGCCCGGACGAAGAAACGCCGCAGCCCCCAGGCTTCTGTGGTCAGCGGATGGACGATGTCGTAGCCCAGTTCTTGAGCCTCCGCGTAGGCGGCGTCGATGTCGTCGGTGCAGACCGAGATCACCGAGTCTTCAGCGGCCGTGCGGTCACTCGTGACGAGTTGCAGGCTCGCCTGGGCGTCAGGCGAGGAGTAGCGCGCCACCCAGCCCATGTTGAACTCCTCGTTGGGAAGCCCCAGGTAGCCGGTGTAGAAACCCTTCGCGGCTTCGACGTCCGCGACTCGCAGGTTGGCGAAGATCTTGGTGGCTTGCATGCTGTCTCCTGTCGTTGAGCGATCGCAGTCAGCCCGGCAGTGGCTCGCCGCGATAGTCGCCGAACGACCACAGATTGCCTTCGGGGTCGCGTACGGCGAATTCGTTTGCACCGTAATCAGTTTCGGCCAGCGGCCGGATGACGTCGGCACCGTGCGCACGAACACGCTCATACAGCGCGTTCGGATCCGCGGTCACGATGTATCCGCCGGCGGTGCCGGGCTCGCGGCACCACTCGGCGCCGGGCTGGTAGCTGCCGAGCATGATGCCGCCGCTTCCCTCGGGCCACAGAAGTTGGGCGTGGTCGACGTGTTGCCCCTCGCCGTAGCGTGCTGCGAGGACCATGCCGAAAGTGTCGATGTAGTACTCGATGAGATTCGGCGCGTCGTGCGCCTGCAACGTCGGCCACACGGTCGGATTAGAAACAGTCATGCTCGAAGTCTGCGCCGGAGGTGTGGCCGCCGGCTTGAATGTTTCGGAACTCCTCGGCGATCCAGCGACCAGGCGGCGCGCCGGCGAAGCGGACGAACTCACGGGTCAGGTGTGCCTGATCGCTGTACCCGGTACCCGCGGCCACCGCGGCGAGATCGACCGTCGCATCGCGCCGCACCGAATCCGAGATGCGGGCCGTCGCCCTCTCGAACCGCATCAACATCGCGACGGTCTTCGGCGAACGGCCTACTTCGCGGTGGAACAGCGTCGTCAGATGCCGCCCGGTCACACCGACACGATCAGCAACCGCGCCGACCGGCGCCTGCCCGCCACTGAGCGCCAACAGCCGCCACGCGTGCGCCACCTCGGGACGCACCCCGCAACCGTCCCGTTGCCGCCACGCTCGCGAGAGATAGTCAGCGATCGAGCCGAACGCGTCGGCCCACCGCTGCGCCTCACTCACCCGGTCGCGCAGGCGGATTCCGCCGCGTCCCAACACCGCGGTGGCATCCAACTGCGCCGCGATGAACTCCGAACTGGGCGCCCCGAACAGTGCCCGAGCGGCGAGTGGATGTACCGCAACCTGCACGCCGGTTTGCCCACGACGCTGCCGTACGTGGGCCGCCCGTATCTGTAGTCCGCCCAGCAGTAGCGGGTTGGGCTGCGCGGCCGGAAGAGCCTCCGCCGTCTCGGCCGCCTCCACGCCGTCGTCGAGGCTGACGATGAAGGTCAACGTCGAGGACGGCATACCGCGGTGGAACTCATTCGGATTGTCCAGGGCGCAATACCCCACCATCGACATCACGCCAGGTGCGATTCGCGGCGGCGCGACGGCGAAGTTCCAGAGTCGATCCCCCCCGCCTCCGGTCACGACACCCACGCTAGCGGCCCGGCCTTGGCGGGATCGGCGATTAATCTGGCGCCATGAGCGGTAACCGGGTGCCCGGCGGGGTGGTCCACCAGCTTCCCGCCGACCTGCGTACGGCGTTGCTGGCCAACTCCACCGCACTGGCGGCGTGGAAGGACATCACACCGCTGGCGCGCAACGAATTCATCTGCTGGGTCGACGACGCCAAGCAGGAGGCGACCCGGGAGCGCCGCATCCGCCGCACCCAGGAAGAACTCGAGGAAGGCCAGCGCCGGCCATGTTGCTGGCCGGGCTGCAAGCACCGCGAGCGCACCGGCAAATAAGTCCCGGTTCGACTCTTTACGCCCTACCCGACAAGTACTACGCTCTGTGGTACTACGTTGCATAGTAGATGCTCGGCTGGCCGCAGAGCAGCGGCTTCAGCCGCGAGGGGACGGTTGCCATGAACCTCCGACCGGCGGATACCGCGGTGCGCACGGCCAACAGCGTCGACACGCGATATCACTACTCGGCCGCCCTGCGCCGGCAACTCAACAAGGTCTTTCCCGACGCACTGGTCCTTCCTGCTCGGCGAGATCGCGCTGTACAGCTTCGTTGTTCTGCTGATCACCGGCATCTACCTGACGCTGTTCTTCGACCCGTCCATGACCGAGGTCACCTATCGCGGCGTGTACCAACCGTTGCGCGGAGTAGAGATGTCGCGCGCCTACGAGTCAGCGCTCAACATCTCTTTCGAAGTGCGTGGCGGCCTGTTCGTCCGTCAGGTCCACCACTGGGCTGCGCTGCTGTTCGCGGCGTCGATCATGGTGCACCTGGCCCGCGTCTTTTTCACCGGCGCGTTCCGCCGGCCGCGTGAAGCCAACTGGGTCATCGGCTCGCTGTTGCTGATTCTGGCCATGTTCGAGGGCTACTTCGGTTACTCGCTGCCCGACGATCTGCTGTCCGGCATCGGTCTGCGCTGCGCGCTCTCGTCAATCATGCTGGGATTCCCGGTGATCGGCACCTGGCTGCACTGGGCCTTTTTCGGCGGCGACTTCCCGGGCACCACGCTGATTCCCCGGCTTTACGCGCTGCACGTCCTGGTGCTGCCGGCGATCATTCTCGCGCTGATCGGCGCACACCTGGCGATGGTGTGGTTCCAGAAGCACACCCAGTTCCCCGGCCCCGGCCGCACCGAGAGCAACGTCGTCGGCGTCCGCGTGATGCCGGTCTTCGCGGTCAAGTCCGGCGCCTTCTTCGCGCTGACCGCGGGTGTCATCGGCCTGATGGGCGGTCTGCTGCAGATCAACCCGATCTGGAACCTGGGGCCCTACAAGCCATCTCACGTGTCGGCGGGATCGCAGCCGGACTTCTACATGATGTGGACCGAAGGCCTGCAGCGATTGTGGCCGGCATGGGAGATCTACATTGGCCGCCACACGGTGCCCGCGGCCGTTGGCGCCGCGATGATCATGGGCATCGTGTTCGTGTTGCTGACCGTCTATCCGTTCCTGGAGAGGCGATTCAGCGGCGACCACGCCTATCACAACTTGCTGCAGCGTCCGCGTGATGTCCCGGTGCGCACCGGCATCGGCGCGATGGCGATCGCGTTCTATCTGGTGCTGACCCTGGGAGCGATGAACGACGTCATCGCGCTGAAGTTCCACATCTCGCTCAATGCGACCACCTGGATCGGGCGCATCGGCATGGTCGTGCTGCCGGTGATCGTCTACTTCGTCACCTACCGGTGGTGTGTGGGACTGCAGCGCAGCGACCGGGCGGTCCTCGAGCACGGCATCGAAACCGGAATCATCAAGCGACTCCCGCACGGCGCCTACGTCGAAGTGCACCAGCCACTTGGACCGTTGCCGCTGAAATACCAAGGCGCCCCGGTCCCGGTCAAGATGAACCAGCTCGGCTCGGGTGGATCTCCGGGCACGGGCAGCTTCCTGCGCGCCGATCCGGCCGCCGAGGACGCCGCGCTCGGCGAAGCCCACCGCGCAGCCGAACGCCGCGCACTCACGGCCTTGCGACCCGGCTAGCCCCGTCTGTCATTGACGCCGCTTCGCGATACATGATGTCGGGATGACCACCGAGATTCGCGTACTCGACAGCGAGGACGACCTCATCGCTGCCGCGAACGTGTTCCGCACTGCCATGATCGGGTTCCCGCGCATGGACCTCGCACCGGGACAAATCGCTCAATTGCTCGAACCGGGCCGCACCATCGGCGCCTTCGTCGACGACCAACTGGCGGGCACCGCCGACGCCGTGACGAGCAGGCTCACCCTTCCGGGCGGAACCCTGGTCGGCCACGCGGCCGTGACGCACATCGGGGTCCTGCCGTCGTTCACCCGACGGGGCGTTGCCACTGATCTGGTTCGCCACCAGCTGCGTGACGTCGCCGCGCGCGGCGAGGCGGTCGCGACGCTTCGCGCGTCGGAGGCCACCATCTACGAGCGCTATGGCTACGGCGTGGCGAGTTCATCACAGACCGTCGAGGTGCAGACGGCGCGGGCTGCGTTTCGTCCAGGCGTCGGTGCGGGCGGTCCGGTGCGGTTGTTGGAGCCCGCCGACGTGTGGGATGTGTTGCCACGCATCTACGCCGACCACCGGCCGTCGCGTCCGGGGACCATCGACCGACCAGATGTGTGGTGGTATGGCGCACGGCTGCGCACTGAATCTGGGCCGGGCCCTTGGTATGTCGCGGTTCACGGCGCGGCTGGATCCGAGACCGGCTTCATCCGGTACCGCCCGATCGACACCGACAAGTGGTTCGTCAGCGATCAGCGAACCGTCGTAGTGGAAGACTTCTTCGCCTCCGACGTCGACTCCTACCTTGGCCTGTTGCGTTTCCTGCTCGGACTCGACCTGATCGACCGGGTGGTGTTCTGGATGCTTCCGCTCGACGACCCGTTGCCGTGGCTGCTACTCGACCGGCGCGCGGCGCGGGTGACCGCCACCCACGACGAGACCTGGCTCCGTATTGTCGACGTCGAGAAGACCTTGGCGGCAAGGCAATACGTGGGTGCGGGAACAGTGACCATCGCCGTCGGGGACCAACTGCTGCCGGACAATTCCATCACCGTGGCGATCACGGGAGACGGCGCCGAACGAACCGACCGGCGCCCACAGCTGCGCATCGGTATCGCCGGGCTCGCTGCGGTCTTGCTCGGTGGCGCGACGTGGCACAGTCTGGCCACAGCGGGATTGGCCCGCGCCGACGACCCGGCGCATCTTGCGGCGGCCGATCAACTGTTCACGACGCGCGACGCCCCCTTCGCAGGTTTCTTCTTCTGAACGCGGGACTCTCGTCGGTCAGGTGAGGCCGAGCAGGTCGGCCAGTTGAGCGACCGAATAGTGGCTTGGCCCAACCTGATCGCGGACAGCTTCGCGCGCCACACGGGCCAATGCGGCGTTGATGGGTGCGTCGATCCCATGCTGGTGGGCGATGCGGACAATCTCACCGTTGAAGAAATCGGTCTCCACATCGCCGGTGTTGCGGCTCAGCGACTGCCAGGTCGAGTTGCTCGCTCCGGTATCCGAGCCGGGCACCGCCCGCGGCGTCGGTCCGTTGACCCGGGCCGCGGTGGACACCTCGAACGAGATGAATTCGATTCCGGCATAAGCCAATACGCGTTCGGCCTCGTCACGTAACGGCCCCACCAGCGCGCCGAGATCGGCCCCGCCGGCAGCGAGCGCGCCCACTGCGTTGCCGAGGTTGCTCAGCAGCTTGTTGTATTTCCACGGAGCGATATCGTCGACGACGTTGATCCGGATTCCCGCCGCGGTCCATGCGGCATCAAGTTCACGCAGCAGTTCGGTGTCGGCAGGTGTGCGCAACCGGGCCGGCCACCGTCCGACATGAAATTGACCAGCCACCGGCCACGAGCGGACGATCACCTCGCCGGCTTCGAGGTGCACGGCCGGAAGCCACACACAGATCCCGAAGACCCGCCGAAAGTAACGCAGCGCTTTCTCCTCGGCCACAACACCATTGAGTGCGGTCAGTGCCGGCAGTAGTTCGCCCGCGGTGCCGACGACGCCGCCCTCGCCGTGCACCGGCTGATCCACCCACTGCTGCAGCGCCACGTCGAGTTGCTGGGTCTTGGTGGTGAACACCAGGACATCGTCGGGGGTCAGCCGCAGTTGCTCGGCCCCTGACACCGCGGTGACCGCCGTGTGGAAGATGCCGTCCGGTGTTCTCAACATCAACCCGGCGGACGCCAGTGTCTCGGCGTGGCGGCCCCGGGCGACCAGCACCGTGGGAACACCGGCGCGCGCCAGCACACCGCCGACGGTACCGCCGATCGCGCCCGCACCGACGATCACGTACCGGCGCTCACCCTTTAGCGGGGATTCCAATGTCATTGGGCGAGAATACGTCTGCCGCCCTCGCGCGCTGGATCAGACCAGGTAGTAGTAGTGCTTGGCATCTCCGTTGGTCCCGACGGCGGCACCAGCCGGCACCGCCTCGCCGGATTCGTCGAACCCTCGCAGGGCATGCGCGTAACGCACCGCCTTCAGTGTCGCCGAGAATTCCTTTTCCTCCTCGGGAAAGACCCGCTCGGAGGGGAACCATTTGTCGAACCCGACGTTCGTCAACAGCTTCCACAAGTCGGCTTGCACACCGGCGAGCAGGACCGTGACGCCACGGTCGGTTTCTTCCCGGACGAATTTCTCGATCCGTTGGATCACGACGGCGTCCGGGTGACGCACCCGCTTGAGCCGCAGGACGAGGTATTTGATGTCGTCGTCCTTGATTCGCTGGCCCAGCACTTCCAGATACAGCTCGAGGTCGGGTGCGGCGCCGAAGAACAACTCGCCCTCGAAGTCGTAGATGAGCGTCGACGGATCGGACGGATCGGACGGCACCCGCTCGCGGACCACCCGCTCAGGCGCGACCACCAACTCCCGCGCCTTGAGCTTGGCCGCCCGCGGCACGAACAGCAGGATCGACAGCGCGACACCGAGCAGGACCGCGGTGTCCAGGTCGACGAACACGCCGACGAGCGCGGTGAGGATCACCAGGCCCGCGTCGTAGCGGGACGCCTTGATCGCGTAGCTCAACCGCTTGATGTCGATCAGTCGCGCGGCGGTGATCAGCAGGAGTCCCGCCAGCGCGGCCCGGGGCATGTAGTGCAGCAGCGGCGCGAACAACAGCACGATGATCGCGACGCCGATGGAAGCGATCACGCCGGAGAACCGGGTCTTCGCGCCGGCCTGGTAGTTGATCGGCGAGCGCGTCACCGAACCCGAGCCCGGCACGGCCTGGAAGAAGCCACCGGTGAGGTTCGCCAGGCCTTCGGCGATGATCTGCCGGTTGTAGTCGATCTTCTGCCCGCTCTGGTAAGCGATGGCCTTGGCGATCGACAGCGCCTCGAGCAGTCCGATGAACGCGATGGCCAGTGCGCCGGGCGCCAACTGGGTCACTTCGCTGAGTTGCACGGACGGGATGTGCGGGTGCGGCAGGCTCTGCGGGATCTTCGCGGTCAGCTTGATCGCGGTGTTTCCGGTGTGGTCTTCGGTCGCCCATCCGGCCACATACGCGATCAGGGCCGCAAAGATCAGCGTCGCCAGCAGGTCGAGTTGCGGCAGGCCGAATCGCTTCACCAGCCGCCGCAGCACGACGGCGAGGACGATGGTCGCGACGCTGATGATCAACGCGCGGTAGTTGAAGGCCTCGCCGTGGAACAGGGTGAGGTAGGTGCGTTTTATCACCGACTGCCGGGCGTTGCCTTGGTCTTTCACTCCCAGCGCATTGCCGAGTTGACCGAGCGCGATCAGAACGGCCGCGGACAGCAGAAAGCCGAGGATCACGGATTCGGAGATGTACCGGGTCAGATCACCGAGCCTGAACACCGCAATCAAAATCTGGAAGGCGCCGACCAGAACGCCGAGCAGGAACAGCGCCTCGAACAGGACCGTCCGGTTCTCCGGATCGATGAATGCCAGCGAACTGAACACCAGCAGCGATATGGCACTCGTCGGGCCGTTGACCAGATGCGACGACGACTGGAAAATCGACGCGACGAAGGTCACCACGATCGCCGAGTAGACACCGAATTTGGGGTCGACGCCGGCCACCAACGCGTAGGTGATGCCCTGCGGCAGCGACACCGCAGCGACCGTGAGGCCCGCTATCAGGTCGCTACGCAGTTTGTCCCTGTCGTAGTTCACGCTTTTTATGCGTGCAGAAATCCCTGGAGTGCTCATGGAGTCTTCGTCTTTCGCCGCGAGTGTGCCGACGCGACCCTGGCCGGAGCCGAGGAGACCACGTCGTAGATGCCGTTACTGCCGAAGAACTTCTCCTGCGCGTCGTACCAACTCTTGGCGATCGCAGTGATGGGGAAGAGATTGATAGGCGGTAGCCGATCCGCATGCTTGGCCAAGATCTCCGGCTTCAGCGGCCGGTAGCCGTACTGGGCGACGGTCTCTTGCGCAGCGTCGGTGTAGAGGTACTCCAGGTACGACTTGGCGTAGGACGCCAGCTTCTTGTCCTTGAGATTCGCGTCGACCCAGGTGACCGCTGGTTCGGCGAGGATGCTGACCGGCGGATAAACGATTTCGAATTGGTCTTTGTTCTCCGCCACTTCCCGCAGGGCTTCGTTCTCCCAGGTCAAGTGGACGTCGCCGATTTTCTCGGTCGAAAAGGTGGTGGCGGCGCCGCGCGCTCCGCTGTCAGCGACCTTGACGTGGCTCAGCAACGCCCTGACGTAGTCGTTGGCCTCCTGCTCGCTGCCGCCGCGCGTTGTCACCGAACCCCAGGCCGCGAGAACGCTGAGCTTTCCGTTGCCCGAGGTGCGGGGATTGGGATTGATGATGTCGACGCCGTCTTTGATCAGATCCGGCCAGTCGTGGATCCCCAGCGGATTGTCTTTCTCGACGACGAAGACGATCGTCGAGGTGTACGGGACCGAATGGTTCGGCAGACGGTTCTGCCAGTCGGATGCGATGAGGCCGCGCTTGCGCAGCGCGTCCACGTCGCTCGGCAAGGCCAGCGAGACGACGTCCGCCTTCTCGTGGCCCTTGATGACTTCGGTGGCCTGCCGGCCCGAACCACCGTGCGACTGCTTGACTTCCACTGTGACGCCGGTCTTCTTCCGGAACTCGTCGACGAATGTCTTGTCGATCGCGGCGTACAGCTCGCGGGTCGGGTCGTAGGAGACGTTGAGGATCTGGTTCGGCGAATTGTCGTGGTGCAGGTTGTGGACGGCGATCAGGCTTGCCGCGCCGACGATCGCGGCGATGCCGAGCGTGTTGATCCGCGACAGTGCAAATGGCAGTTTGATGCGGCGTTTTTTCGGCTGCGCTGGCTCCGTCATTGCCGCCTCCATAGTCTCGGATTAGTTGGGGACTGCCGATCACCGGCGATGGACCGCTTGACGCGCTGATTGTTCTCACCAGCCGCGAGATTTGGAGCGTAGCTAGCACGTCCCTGAAAGACAGCTGTGTAAATCAGCCTGATCGCAATGACCGGTCACCGGACGTTTATTGTGTCGCGCCGACCAGGGCTATCTTGGCCGGACGGCGGCGGCTACCGAGACCGTCGCCACTCCAGAAGCCTTCGCACTGGCCGCAACTGCTGGTCGTCGCGCCCCGGTGCCCACAGTCCGATCAGGACGGCGCTGACGGCGATCAGCACGCCGAGCACCAACAGCGATGAATGCATGGCGTCGATGAACGCCGTCTTGCTGACGTCGGCCAGTCGGGCGCCCGCCGGCCCCAGTCGCCGCGCGACCTCCAGCGCCTCGCCCAGCGACGTCGACGCGGCGTCGCTCACCGGTTTCGGGTACCCGATCAGGTTGGGGACCAACGTCTTCGCGTACTGCGCGGCCAACATCGACCCGGCGAGCGCGATGCCGAGTGCGGCGCCGATTTCTCGGCTGGCATCGTTGACCGCCGAGGCCACCCCCTGCTTGTCGTCGGGAGCGGTCGTCATGATCACCGACGTCGTCGGTGCGGTGCAGAGGCCGATACCGACGCTCATCACCAGCATCGGCCAGGCCGCTCGCCAATAGGGCGAACCCATGTTGACGCCGAGCAGGCAGATCACCCCGGCCGCGATCAGCAGCAATCCGCTGAACACCACCGCGCGCAAGCCGAGCCGGGGCAGTACCAGAACGACAGCACCGACAGCAGAAGCATCGGGCCCATGATGGGGCTCAGCGCAAGCGCCGTCTTGTTGGGGCTGTAGCCGAGGATCATCTGCATGTACTGCATGAGCAGGAACATGTAGCCGAACATCGACAGGAAGAACACCGTGATGGTGGCCGCGCCGGTGGCGAACGCGGGAACCGCGAACAGTCGCACGTCCAACAGCGGATAACGCTGCCGCACTTCGACGAAGCCGAAAGCCAGGCCCAGCAACAGACCGACGCCGATGCTGGTCACCACCAGTGGGTGGGTCCACCCGCGCGCCGGCGCCTCGAGGATGCCGAAGACGAGTGTCGCCACGGCGCCGCCGATGACCAGGGCGCCCCGCCAGTCCAGCGGATGCGCGTCGGCATCGCGCGAACTCGCGATGGTCAGCGTCAGAACGAAAATGGTCAGCGCCGCGCCCGTGAAAACCCAGAAGATGGAATGCCACGACCAAAAGTTCAGCAGACCGCCGGATCCGAGCATCCCGATGACCGCGCCCGATCCAGCCACCCCGGCCCAAATGCCAACTGCCTTGTTGCGCTGATCTTTTGGATAGGCAGCCGTGATCAACGACAGCGTGGCAGGCATGATCAATGCCGCGCCCGCACCGGCGACCCCGCGGGAGACGATGACGATCATCGGGTCAGACGAGACGGCCGGCACCAAGGATGCGGCGGCGAATATCGCGAGACCGGCCAGCATCGCTCCGCGTCGGCCGTACCGGTCGCCGATTGCGCCGGCCGGTAAGCAGCAGACAGGCCAGCACCAGGGTGTAGCTGTCCACGATCCAGGTGAGCTGGGTTTGAGTGGCCGAGGTGGCGATCGCCATGTCAGGCAGCGCGGTATTCAGCGCCACCATCGAGGAGATCACCAGCAGCACGCCGAAGCAGTCGACGGTGAGGAGCCAGACGCGGGCGCGCGATGACAAGCCGGCCAGCGCGAAGTCGCCGGCGGGGTTCGCGTCGACCAATGCCTCGACCACAAGTCACCCCTTCAGCGCCGCAGTTGCCCTTCCCCCAAGGCTCCGAGACTAACAGTCTCGTTTCTCGCCCGCATCATGGTGCCGGCGGTGGCGCCGGGCCCACCAGGAGTTGCTGAATGACCGGGGCGGCCCAGCGGCTGAGTTCGTCGCGGTCGAGGCCGGCAATCGGCGGATTCACCAATACGTACCGGGTGATCGCCAAGCCGATGACGAAGGCGCCCATCAACCCGATCCGCTGTACGGGATGGTCGGGCGTGGCGGTGAACAGCTTGGGCGCCACCTGCTCGGCGAACACCCGCCGCAACGTCTCCGCGGCGAGCGGGCTGGTCATCGCGGCACGCAGCAGCGCCAAGAAGGTCTCGTCCTCTTCCCATACCGCGAAAAAGCGTGGCAGCAGGATGGCGGCGACGTCGCCGGGATCGACACCGGACAAGTCGGGCAGATCGATCTCGAAATCCGCTGCGGCCGCGAACAGATCCTGCTTGCTGCCGAAGTACCGGATGACCAACGCAGCGTTCACCCCGACGTCAGCGGCCACGGCCCGCAAGGTCGTCCGCTCGTATCCCTCGGCCCCGAAGCGACGGCGTGCGGCGGACAAAATGTCCGCGCGCGTCTGCGCGGCGTTGCGCGGCCGGGTCACGGTCATGACGGCGCCGGACCCACCAGCAGCAACCGGAACACCGGAGCTGCCCACTGCCGCAGTTCTTCTCGGGTGAGGTCGGCCGCCGGGACATTACCGAGCACCGACCGGGTTGCGGCCAGCCCGATGACGAAGGCGTCGGTCAGCGCGATGCGCTGCTGGTCGTGGTCGGGGGTGGCGGCCTTCAGCGTCGGCGCGACGTGGACGGCGAGGGTCTCGTTGAGTTTGTCGGCGGCAACCCGACTCGTCATCGCCGCCTGGAGCAGCGCCATGAACGAGTGATCTTCCTCCCAGACGGCGAAGTACTGCGGCAACAACATGTCCGCGATGTCGTCGGGAGCCGCGTCGGTCAGATCGGGAAGCTCGATGGTGAACTCGGTGGCGGTCGCGAACAGGTCCTGCTTGCTCCCGAAATACCGGGTGACCATCGCGGCGTCCACGCCGACGTCCGACGCGATCGCACGCAGCGTGGTGCGGTCATATCCATCTGTGGCGAACCTGCGGCGTGCGGAGCCCAGGATGTCTGCCCTGGTCTGCGCAGCATTGCGCGGTCGCGTCGTCATCGTCGACCAACTTTATGTCATCAGCCGTTGACTCGGTGTAAAGCCACGCGTATGTTCAAGTCACCAACCGTTGACAAAAGTCATCGGCTGTTGAGAACGACAGAACGGGCGGTCCCATGATCGCGGTGCTGAGCAATGAACCAACCAGCGAACATCGACGTCACCATCCGGTATCACCGTGGACGTCCACGGTGTTGACGCCTCTACACGAGCAATTAGGAATCAGCGAAAGTCCGGCTGCCGCGGCACAATTGCCGAGTCAGCTCCCAGCTTCAGAAACGGCAGTGTTGCCGGCACGCCACGTCGTCCATGGAGGGGCAGGAAAATGAGCACACGTCTGAACGGCAACGAATTTCGGACCCACAAAGCCGGCAGTGTCATAGCCGGTGTGCAGGGTGCTCTGCCTGAATATCGGTATGAGCAAGCCGAGATCACCGAGATGCTGGCCTCACTTCCCGCGTTCAAGGATTACGGGGACCTGCTGCGCAAGTTCCACTCGAGCTCCAAGGTCGACAGCCGTTACCTCGTCCAGCCGCTCGAGCAGTACGCCGCACTGACCGACTTCGGCAAGGCCAACGACATCTGGATCGAGAACGCGGTCGAGCTCGGTTGCACGGCAATGTCTGCCGCGCTCGACGAGGCGGGGTTGCGGCCCGAGGATGTCGACGTGGTCATGTCGACGACCGTCACCGGCCTGGCGGTGCCCTCGCTGGAAGCCCGTATCGCCACGCGGCTGGGCCTTCGCCCCGATGTACGACGGGTGCCGATGTTCGGCCTCGGATGCGTCGCCGGTGCCGCCGGAGTCGGACGGCTCAACGACTACCTGCGCGGCGCGCCCGACGACGTCGCCGTGCTGCTGTCCGTCGAACTGTGCTCGCTGACTTTCCCCGCGATGACACCGTCGTTGGCTTCCCTGGTGGGTTCATCGTTGTTCGGCGACGGCGCCGCCGCGGTGGTCGCGGTCGGAGAACGCCGCGCAGAGCAGATCAACGCCCGCGGTCCGGAAGTGCTCGGTTCGCGTAGTCACCTCTACCCCGACTCGCGTGACACCATGGGCTGGAACATCGGCGCCACCGGTTTCGGACTCATCCTGTCCCCGGATGTGGCCGACGTCGTCGAACGGCATTTGCCCGACGATGTCGCGGGGTTGCTCACCAACTACGGCGTGGACATCGCGGATATCGGCGCGTGGGTGAGTCATCCGGGCGGCCCCAAGGTCATCGAGGCGATCGTGTCGTCGCTCGAGTTGCCCGAGGACGCACTGGAGTTGACGTGGCACTCGTTGAACGAGGTCGGCAACCTGTCGTCGTCATCGGTGCTGCACGTCTTCCGCGACACCATCGCCAAGCAGCCGCCGGCCGGCAGCCCGGGCGTCATGCTGGCGATGGGGCCCGGCTTCTGCTCCGAGCTCGTCATGCTGCGCTGGCGGTGACGCGTGATCTGGTATGCACTTCTGGTCGGTGCGGTCGCCCTCGAGCGGCTCTTCGAAGTCCGTGTCGCCGAACGTAATCGCGCCGTCAGCAAGACACACGGCGGTGTTGAGTTCGGCAGCGGCCACTACCCCGCGATGGTGGTGCTGCACTCCAGCCTGCTGGTTGGTTGTCTCGTCGAGCCGATCATGCTGCACCGCAACTTCATTCCCGTTCTGGGCTGGCCGATGTTCGCCGTGTTGCTGGCAGCGCAGGCGTTGCGCTGGTGGTGCATCACCACTCTGGATTACCAGTGGAACACCCGCGTCATCGTCATCCCCGGTGCCAGTCGCGTCACCGGTGGCCCCTACCGGCTGATACCGCATCCGAACTACGTTGCCGTGATCGCCGAAGGGGTGGCGCTGCCACTGGTGCACACCGCATGGCTTACCGCCCTGGTCTTTTCGTTGCTCAACGCCTGGCTGCTCAGCACCAGGGTCAGGGTCGAGAATGCCGCGTTGGCGAGCCTGAGGTGATCGACCTTCTGGTGGTCGGTGGCGGCCCGGCCGGACTGGCCACCGCGATCCACGCTGCCCGAGCCGGGTTGGATGTCGTTGTCGCCGAACGGCGTCGCGGACCGATCGACAAGGCGTGTGGTGAAGGCCTGATGCCGCATACCCTGGGCCATTTGCAGAAGCTCGGGGTGTCTCCACTCGGTAAACCGATCCGCGGAATCAGCTATCTGGACGGCGATCGCCAGGTCGACGCGAAGTTCACCCGCGGCAGCGGTCGCGGCGTGCGTCGAACGGTGCTGCACAGTGCACTGATCGACGCGGCGGTCGAAGCCGGCGTCGACATCGTCCGCGACGAGATCCGCGGAATCAGCCAGGATGCCAACGGAGTTCGCGCCGGGCGCTGGCAGGCGCGATACCTGGCCGCGGCCGACGGGTTGCACTCCCCCATCCGCCGGTCGCTGGGATTGGAACAGACCAGTCCCGGCCCGCGGCGCTGGGGTATCCGCCGGCATGTGCAGATCGCGCCCTGGACCGACCACGTCGAAGTGCACTGGGGCGCGGGAGCCGAGGCTTACGTGACACCGGTCGCGGACGACTGCGTGGGTGTCGCGCTGCTCAGCTCGGGCCGGGGCGGATTCGATAGTCACCTCGAGGAGTTCCCCGCGTTGCGCGAGCGGATCGATGGCCATCGTCACGAACCTGATCGTGCGGCCGGCCCACTGCGGCAGAAGGTTTCGAGTCGCACGGCCGGACGAGTTCTGCTGGTCGGCGATGCCGCCGGCTATGTCGATGCGCTCACCGGCGAAGGCCTCGGCTTGGCCTTCGGCGCGGGCGAGGCGTTGGTGGATTGCGTCCTCGCGGGCCGGGCGGGAGATTACGACAAGCGGTGGCGTCAACTGACGCGGCGCTATCGGATGCTCACCGCCGCGCTACTGCAAGCCAGCGCCTACGCTCCGGCCCGCTCACGTATCGTGCCGGCCGCTGCGGCCATGCCGGCGGTGTTCACCGGTATCGTGAATTTGCTTGCGCAGTAAGGGCTAAACGATCAGACCTGGTTGAACCCGCCGTCGGCGGTGACGGTGGATCCGGTGGTGAAGCTCGACAGGTCGCTGGCCAAGAACACCGCCGCGTTGGCGATTTCGACGGATTCGGCGAAGCGCCCCAACGGGATAGTCGAGACGCGAGTGGCACGGAACTCTTCGATCGACGAGCCGGGGTTGGTCTGCAGAGCCAAGTTGTCGCTGCCCGGCGTCGCGGTCGAGCCTGCGATGAGGACGTTGACCCGGATACCGCGGTCGGCGAGTTCGTTGGCCCAGGCACGCGCCAGTGATCGCACGGCAGCTTTGGAAGCGGCGTAGATGCTCAGCCCCGGACGGCCGCGGTCGGCGGTGGTGGATCCGATCAAGATGACCGAGGCGCCGTCGTTGAGCAACGGCAGCGCTTTCTGGACGGTGTAGACGACACCTTTGACGTTGGTCGTCAGCAACGTGTCGAGGTCGTCGTCGCTGATCTCACCCAGTCGCGCAACCCTGGTCGAACCGGCGTTGGCGACGACGACGTCGAGGCCCTTACCGGCCGCGGCCACCTCTGCGTAGAGCCGATCCAGGTCCGCAGGTGTTCCTACGTCGCCAGGAACCGCGGTGGCTCGGGGTCCCAATTGAGCAGCGGCAGAACTGAGTTCGGGTTGACGACGACCGGTGATGAACACCCGTTCGGCACCCTCGGCGATAAAGCGGTCAGCGGTGGCCAGTCCGATGCCGGAGTTGGCACCGGTGACGACGGCGGTCTTGTGGTCGAGTAGCCCCATCAGCTCATCCTCCCGCCCCGACGTCGGGATTTCCAATTCGCTCGGACGGCGCCCCGAAGAGCGGCGGGCCGTCAGGGTAAGTCGCCTAACGAATCCGCGGCTGGCCGCACACTCGGCAGCGAAAACGCGGCTGGCCGCACACTCGGCAAACAAGCGAACCAGACAGTGAGTGCTGCGTCGCGGTTAGGCGACAAGCCGTTTGGGAGTGTCCACGATCGAGTAGTCGCTGGCATCGCCGGAGACGACGCGGCTGTGCTCTCCGTTGACACTGACCGGGATGTCGCCGGCCAGCGTGATGCGACGTACCTCGCGGCGCTGATTGCCGAAATCGGAGACAGCGTAGTGCTGGGTCGCGCGGTTGTCCCAGATGGCGACGTCACCGAGCTGCCAGTTCCACCGAATCGTGTTCTCCAGCCAGGTGATCCGATCCTGGAAGATCCGGTACAGCGACTGGAACTCGGCGCCGTTGAGGCCGACGAAGTTCTTGGCGAATGAGCCCAGCAGTAGCGACTTTCTCGCCCGACTCCGGGTGCACCCGGACCACCGGATGCTGCGTCTCGTAATGGGTCGAGTGGAATTGAGCCGCGTACTTCACGATCGCCTCGGGGTCGGCTTCCGCCGCCGCCAGCTTTGCCGGGTCGATCTGGCCGTAATCGAAGGCATTGTTGTGGGTAGCCCAGAGGTTTTCCGCAAGATCCTTCAGTGGCTGGGGAAGCTGTTGATAGGCGGCGACAGTGGACGCCCACGTGGTCGTGCCGCCATAGGGCGGCAGCTCGACGGCACGCAGAATGGACGCTTTCGGCGGGCGGTCGACGAACGTGACGTCGGTGTGCCATTGGTTGGCGCCGCCACCTCCGATGGCTTCCAGTTTCATCACGCGGCTTCCGTCGAACTTCAGCGTCGGATGCGGCGTGGTGGGTACGCCAAGGCTTTCGGCGAACTCGTAGTGCGAGTCGTCGTCGAGGTGATCCTGCCCGCGGAAAAAGATCACTTTGTGATCGACCAGCGCCTGATTGATCGCTGCAGCGGTCTCGGCATCGACAGCGCCCACGCGTACTCCGTCGACGCGCGCCCCGATGTTTTCGACCCAGCTGCACCACACGTACGTCGCTGCTCATTGCTGCTCCCTTGTCGACACCTCTGATGTAGGCGGCTGTCTACACCGGCCATTGTGAGATACCGTACACAGATGGCTACAGCGGAGGCAACGGTTTCGACCACGGCGAAGCCAATTGGCAAAGACGAGGTCAGCGCGGCCGTGATCGAAGCAGCCGGACAGTTGTTCGCCGAGAAAGGCCCGGCCGCGACGTCGATCCGGGAGGTCGCCGCCCGAGCCGGCGTCAACCACGGCCTCCTGCATCGACACTTCGGGAGCAAGCGCCAACTCCTGGCTGCGACGCTGCAGCATCTCGCCGACTCGGCCGCGGCCCTGCGAGCATCCGGGGCCTCGCAGTCGCAAGTGGAGGCCGCCTACGAATTCCAGGCGCGCGTCATGGTGCGCTCCACCCTCGACGGCTTTCCCGTGGAAGAACTGCAGCAGCGCTTTCCGGGCATGGAGGCGTTTCTGGAGCAGGTGCGAGCCGATCACAGCGATGATCGGACGGCGCGACTGCTGGCCGCGCATGGCATGGCCCTGCAGGTCGGATGGGGTCTGCTAGGGCCGACTCTGCGGGTCGCGTTCGGGCTGCAGGATCTCGATGACACCGAGATCCGTGCGGCGGTCGCCGAACAGATCGCCAAAATCGTTGCCGCCGAGTAGCACGCCTGCGGACAGACCACTCTGTCTAGGCGTGCTAATTTGGCTGTCATGCAGACCGCAGCGGCCAAGTCGGCCCGGCCCGCCGATCGGCTGCTCGCTGCGGCGACGGACCTATTCGGTAAGTACGGCATCCGAGCCGTCGGCATCGACCGCATCCTGCGTGAAGCCGACTGCGCAAAGGCCAGTCTCTACAGCTCATTTGGCTCCAAGGACGCACTGGTTATCGCGTACCTGACGGAACTGGACCTCGCCGACCGGGACCGGTTCACCCAGGCCATCGAAGGCGTCACCGATCCTGTTGCGCAGGCACTGACGTTCTTCGACCTGGCGCACTCCAAAGGCCTCCGACACGACTTTCCCGGGTGCCTCTACACCAGCGCAGCATCCGAATTCCCCGGTGTGCGTTTCGAACCCATCGATGAACACCGCCGGTGGGTGCGCTCCACTTTGAGTGGTCGGATCAAGGCGGCGGGCATCCGGCGACCCGCGCCATTGGCCCGCCAGATCCAGTTGCTGTACGACGGCGCATTGGTGGCGTCGAAAGTCGAACAGTCAGTGGAGCCGATCCGCTTCGCGCGCGGCCTCGCCGAGGACGCCATCGACCGGGCACGCGCCGCGCGCTCCTGACGCCACCGCGTTCAAATCACCGCGATTCGATCACGCAGGACGCTTGCCGCCCGCTCGTCCCAGTGGAGAGCCCGGTGGCACCCTCGGCTCAACGATTGATGAAGGTGCTGGTCACCCGCCTTGAGTCGACCCGGCCGCGGCGATTGCGGTGTCGACGGCTCACCGCGACATTCGCGACTGGCGCGTCGTCGGCCCCGGCACCGGCAGATAGACAGAGTGGTCTGTCTATGCAACCGTGTGACAGTCACCGCCGAACTTCAAGGAGCCAGCATCCATGACCACCTTCTCCGGCCAAGCCCTCACGATCGACGCCGCCGGGCTGGACCGACTCTCGTGTAACGCGAAGGCCGACCCGGCTACCGGGAAAAAGACTCTCAAAGCAAAAACAGTGTGCGAATCCAACTTTCGTAACCTCACCTATGTGCGGGACCTTGCGCCGATGCTGGTCGGCGAACCGCCGGCGCTGTTGGGCGACGACGCGGCACCGAACCCGTCAGAAACCGTTCTGGCAGCACTGGGCTCATGCATCGCGGTCGGACTGCTGGCCAACGCCACTCACCGTGGTGTCGCCCTGACCAAGATCGAGGTGAGCATGGAGGGCGACATCGACATCTCGGCGGTCTGGGGCGTCGGTGACATTCCCGACGACAAGGTCCCCGGGTTCACCGCGGTTCGCAGCCAGGTGGTGCTGGCCGGCGACGCCGACGCCGCCGTCCTGCAGGAAATCCACGACAACGCCATCCACTGGTCGCCCGTGGTGAACACGCTGCGCCGGCCGGCGTCCGTCGACTCCACCTTGACCGTCGAATAATCGACTCGAGGACACCGATGACCACCGAACTCGACCACGCCGAAACCCATTCCGCGATCCTGACGTCCGATGTCGTCAGCCAGATTGCCGACAATGCAGCGGATCTGGACCAAGGCGATCGCGACACACGGGTAAACCTCGGACTGCTGGCACGCGGCGGGTTGCTGGGACTCGGAGCTCCTGGCAATCGTGACCACGCGCTGCCCGCGATGGCCGCAGTGATCGCAGAAGTGGCGGGCCACTGCCTCTCGACTGCGTTCTCGGTGTGGGCGCATCGCATGACCGTCGAGTACCTGACCGCGGCGGCCACGCCGTGGGCGCTCCGCGCCGCCGCCAACCTGACCGGCACCGGGGCGCTGGGCGTGACGGGGATGGCATCGGCCTTCAAGGACGCGGCCGGCTGCGGCTCCCTTGACCTGGTGGCGACACCTGCCGATGGTGGGTTCCGGCTGACCGGCACTTTGCGATGGGCCAGCAATCTCTATCCGGATTCCGTCATGGTTACCGCCGCGCAAACGGAGGCCGGTGAAAAGCTCGTTGTCGCATTGCCGCTCGCCACCGCGGGTGTCATGATCGGCAATCACTTCGAGCTGCTCGCGCTGGGCAGCACGGCGTCGTCTTTCCTCAAACTCGACAACGCCTACATCAGCGAGGACCAGATCCTCAGTCGCGACATCGAGTCGTTTCTGAATCAGGTCCGCCCGACGTTCTTGGTACTGCAGTCGGCGATGTGCGTCGGGCTGGCTCGCCGGTGCCTCGACGAGGTAGCGCCCAGCCTCGGCGGCGTCAACTCGGCGTTCGCAGCCGAATTCGACTCGTTGACAGCTGAACTGACTGCGATTGAAACGCAGGTTACAGCCTTCGCCGCAGCCGTCGGCGGCGCGGCAACGCCCCCGAAGCGCGATCTGCTGACGCTGAGACTGGCCGCGGCCGACACCGTCAGCGCAGCCGCGGCCCTGGAAATCCGGACCGCCGGTGGCAAGGGCTACGCGCGCAGCACCGACGCGAGCCGCCGTTTCCGCGAGGCCGCGTTCATACCGGTGCAATCCCCGTCAGAAGCCCAGCTCCGCTGGGAACTGCGCACCGGCCGCTGAGTTCAGACGACTTTTACTGGGAGACAACCGTGTCCGTACCAACCCTGACGAACAACGGTGCCGAGCCGCTGACCGAGAACCCTCAGTCGGCGGGTGACCGCGATCCGTTCGAACTATTCACCGTCGGCGAGATGACCACGCGGGTCGCCGAGATAGCCGTCGAAAAAGCCGCTCACCCTTTGAGTTTCCTGGTTCGCTCGCTGGTCGGCGGTGCCATGGTCTCTTTCGGAGTGCTGCTCTCTCTGGTGGTCAGCACCGGTGTTGCGTCACCGGGCATCGCGAGTCTGCTGATGGGTTTGGCGTTCGGGATGTCGTTCGCACTGATCCTGGTGTCGGGCATGTCGCTGATCACCGCCGATATGGCGGCCGGAGCCATGGCGATTCTGCAGCGCCGGATGTCTATCCTCGGCTATCTCCGGCTGCTGCTGATCGGTCTGATCGGAAACTGCGTCGGCGCTTTGACTTTCGTTGCCGTGTGCGCCGCGGCCGGCGGGCCTTACCTTGGTGCGTTCGCGCAACGCGCCGCCATCGTTGCGACCGCCAAGGCCTCGCAGCCGACGCCCACCGCGATCCTGCTGGCGGTGGTCTGTACCTGGTTCCTGCAGACGTCGATGTGCCTGTTCTTCAAGGCCCGAACCGACGTTGCCCGAATGGGATTCGCCTTCTACGGGCCTTTCGCGTTCGTCATCGGCGCAACCCAGCACGTCATCGCCAACATCGGCTTTCTCGGCCTGCCCCTGCTGCTGTCGGCATTTCACCCGGAAGCGCCGCACACGGCGCTGACCTGGGGCCTGGGCGCCCACGGACTACTGACCAACATCGCGATCACCACCGTGGGTAACCTCATCGGCGGCACGTTGTTCGTCGCGCTACCATTTCAGCTCGTCACCAAGCTGCAGGAGCAGGGCCGCTAGGTCAGCGACCACTCCGTATCGCCGCGGCGACCGCGTGTGGCGCTTCGGACGACGGATAGTGGCCCACCCCAGGCAGTTCGGTCACCGCAGCGCGCGACAAAACCTTGACCGCCTGCTCGAGAACGTGGCTGCCCGAAACGGGGTCGGCCAGTCCCCACACCAGATGCAGGGGACGCGCCCAGTCAGCCAGCGCCGACTCCCACCGCTGATGGTGAATCGCGCGCTCGGCGTTGTACTTGATCAACAGGTGTGACAATTTGTGGCCGTTGTCTCTGGACATGCCCAGCCACAGATCGTCGAACTCGTTGTCGCTCAGCGGCGTCCCACGAATCGCGTCGAGCGCGGAGCGGACCCGGGCGGCACTGACCCGCGCGGCAATCAGCTTTCCGATGACCGGCAGGATCAGCAACTTCTGCATCCGGGTCGGGCGGTAGGCGCTGTAGACGATCCCGCAGTTCAGCATCGTGACGTCGTCGACGGCGAAGGGCAACCGGCCCCGGTTGGCACGATCGAGGAGTTCCTGACCGACGATTCCGCCGTAGTCGTGAACCACCAACCGCACCGATGTGAGTCCGAGGTGAGTGACGAGATCCTCGACGGTGTCCGCGGATTCGGCCACCGAGTAGGTGTAGCTGATGGGTTTGTCCGAGGCGCCGTAGCCGAGGAAATCCAGGGTGATCACGTCGTGGTCGGCGGCCAGGTCGCTCGCCAACTCGGCGTAGTCATAAGACCAGGTCGGAAACCCGTGCAGCAGCAGGACAGTAGGACCTGCGCCGCGGCGGCGATATGCGATGCGGTGTCCCCGTCTACTGGTCAGGGTGTCGTTCTCGGCGATCCACTCCGCCGCGCGAGGCCCGCTCATCGCAGTTGCTCGGTGGGGACGTCGTAGCGGTCCTGGTACGCGCGTACCCGTTCGCGGACCTCGCCTGCGTCGAGGCCGGTGTCTGACCAGGTGTAGCGGCCGCGGCCGCCGTCAGACGGGTGGGCCGACAGGAAATCGCGCATCCGCTGCATGGTCTCCGGGCGCAGCTCGCGACCCAAGGCTTGATAGATCCCCCCGATGGTGGCCCAGGGGTCGTTCATGAAGTCGGTGAATTTGACGTCGATGATCTTGCCTTCCGGGACGGCGCCGCTGTCCCGCAGCGCCATTTCACGTTCGAGACCGACGATGATCTCCTCATAGCTTTGCGCCGCGCACTCGGCGACGGTGGACTCGTCGGTGCTCATCCGTCGCAGGTGGTGGGTCAACGCGGCAATCGAGGAGATCACGTTCAGCGGGTCACGATGAGTCTGCACGATCAGCGCATCAGGATATTCGGCCAGCAGGGTATCGAGCTGCCACAGATGCGCCGGTGACTTCAGCAGCCACTGCCCTGGAACGCCAGATTGCAGGTGCTGCAGGAACATTCGATGGTAACGGTAGGCGCCGGCGTACTCGGCGTCATACAGCAACCAGCGGTAGTAGCTCGGGAGCCGGTACTGCACGCCGTAGATCATGCTGGTGAATTCGCCGGCCGTGATCCGGACGCACTCCTGCCCAACCAGGGCGCCCATCGGGTGGAATTTGAGGAAGCCGGGAACGATCTGCTCGGAAAGTTCGATGTTCGACTGTATTTGGGCGATACGCGGATCGTCGTGGTACGTCTCGGGTTGCGGCACCGGGCATGGCTCGTCGACCTCCCAGGTCAGCGGCGCACGCAAATCCGGGATCCTGGGCGAGCAGGTCGTAGAGGATCGTGGTGCCGGTGCGCGGCTGGCCGACGATGAAGATGGGCCGCGTGATCTGCTGGCGCGCCACCTCGGGATTCTTTTTGCGCCAGTCGATTACACCGAGCCGGTTCGGTCAGCGCACGCATGAGATCGCCGTGGGCGACTTCGACGCCGATCGGCGACAGCCGCGCCTCGTTGACGAGCCCGTCGACGAGCAACTCCAAGGCGGGCTGCCAGCCGTCGTCGCCGAAGTCGTCGAAGCCGGTCTGCGCGCACGCGGTGGCGAGAAGCCGGTCGGTGGCAAACCTTTCCTTCATGGTCATCTCCGCTCCTGATGCATCGACGTCGTGACCGCCGGTGGTTCGGGATTGTCGAGCCAGCGCAGAACGATGAAGCCGCGGTGCCGGCCGCCGGTGTCGAGCCAGTGGCCCACACCGAGGTCGCGCGCCGAAATCGCAATGCGCACATGTCCGTCCGCGTCCGCTTTGACTCCCTTGTTTGTCACTGAGCTGTGCCGGCGGCGTGGCTCCAGGCACTCGTGCCAGATGTTTTCCAACGTGACATTCCAGTACCGGGTGTCGGGCGGCTCGATGTCGAGCAGGAGCGCTTCGTCGGGCTCGAGCCGAAAAGTTCCGATCATGTACAGGTTGTCCGGGGTGGTGTCGGCAGCTCCGAGGTCGGCGGCCTGTGCCGTCACCAGACTGTTCGGCTGGTCGAGTAGTTCGGGCTTGATCGTGCGGTGCAGCGTGGCCAGCTTCACCAACGTCCAGGCCATCGCGGTCAATTGCGCCGCCAGCGCGCTCGTCGGTGAGCGCCGCGACCGGATCGGCGTCAAGCGGTTCGATGTGGAGTTCGGCCAGTTGCTCGGAGTCACGGTCACCGATGTATTCGCGCACGACCACCGAGGACGCGTCCTCGGGAATCTGCACCCAGTGGGCACCGCCCAGGTGGGCCGGCTTCTGCGCGGAGAGAATCAGCTCGAATTGTCCTGCGACCAGGATCAAGTCGCGGTCACTGACATAGCCGGCCATCCGGCGCGGGGTAAGGCCGGTGCCGGCGAGAATCTGAAGTCCGAGATAGGCACTGGTACCGCGCCGGCCGGTGATCCGGTAGCTGCGGTCGCCGCGGATCATCGCCAGGTAGTAGTTGCCGTCCGGGTTCGGCCCGCCGACCATCCGAGTCGGCGTACACATATCGAAGAACGACGGGTGGTCGGGATCGGCTTCCACCGAAAGCTGCGCGCACAGCGCTGAGATTCGCGCGATGACCCGCAGTCCCTCGAGCATTTCGCGTTCGGATTCCGCGTCCTCGGTGACGACGGCGGTCATGTCGCGCAGCATGTCCTGGAAAAATTGCCAGGCACCGACCGATTCCAGCTCCGCGACATCGTCAGGCATGGCCTTACCGTACGACGCTGCATCGCCTGGCGGGCGACTTCCGATGTAGCTCTGTGACCTGACCGTGGCCGGTACGTGCCCGTTGCTCGGCTACGTTTACCACTCGGCTGATCGACAGCACTCCTGACGGCACAGGACCGAGAATCGATGACGGGCAAGGAGTTTTATGGACTTCGAGGGTGACAATGCCCGCGAACTCATGTCGCTGGCTCACCAGGCTTTACGAAGCGATGACGCCGACAAGGGGCCGCTGTGCGCGGCGGCGATCAGGGTCATCGACAACCCTCCTCGAGACGGAATCCTGCGCAACCTGGCTGACCATGTCTGCCAGGCCGTCTTCGACTGGGCCTGCTTCGACGGCTCCACCGCGCGGTTGGAGGGCGTCGTGAAAGGCTACGAGACGGCGGCGCATGCGCTGCGCGCACTCCAGGTGGAGGACAGGCTGAACACGCTGCGGCACTGAGGCTGAATTCGTTGCGGCTCAAGCATATTGGCGCAGAAACGCAGCCAGGGCCGGATTGACCTGTTCGGCATGCGTCAGGCTTGGGGTATGACCGGCACCCGGCACCACGATCAGATCACTCGGCGTGGGGTAGGGCGTCTCGGAGCATGCGTCCGAGCTGCAGCGGCACGGGCTCGTCGGCTTCGCCGTGCACGACCAACGCCGGCTGGGAGATTTCGCCGAGACGGTCAGCGATGTCGTCGACGCCCATCAGCACGGTCACCGCATCGGCCAGTCGGTCGTTAGGCTGCTGACGCCAGGACCGGAGCCAATCGTCGTGAATGTCCGGGTCGCCGAGCAGCATGTCGAGCAGGCCCGTCGGCAACGGCATCCGGGCCGCCGGTACGGAATCCGTCACTGATGCCTTGCATCTGAGTCAAGGCCTCAGGCGGCCAGGCCACCCCCGCGGTGTCGATCAATACCAGCGCCGTGACCCGCTCGGGCGCGAGCAGGGCCGCGCGAAGCGATAAGAATCCGCCCTGCGAATGCCCGACCAATGCCGCGCGCTCGATATCGAGATGGTCCATCAGACCTAGTAGATCGTTGGCCGAGTCCCAGTAGGTGTACAAACCGTGGTCATCTTCGGTGTGCCCGTGCAGACGCTCATCCCATACCAGACAACGGAACTCGGTGCGCAGAGCCTCGATCTGCGGGGCCCACATCCAGCGGTTCATCAGGTTGCCGTGGCTGAGGACAACGACGGGCTTGTCGCCGCCGCCGTCCTCGAAGAACAACCTTTGGCCATTGACTGGTGCGAACGGCATGCGCCTATCCTTTCAGCGAAACATCGAGTACTGCCGCATTTCCGCGGCGAGCGTCGGCTCGTGCAGCACTCGCCGCAAAAAGACATCGATGTGCGCGACGACAGCTGCGCCGTAGCTGGGCGCGGCGTCGAATTCGTGGTTGCATTCGGCGAATTCCACCAGTTCGGAGATCACGCCCGAGGCGGGCCAGCTCGTCCGCCAGCCGCCGGGAGTTGATCGGCCGGATCAAGCACGTCGGCGGTCCCGTGCACGATCATGGTCGGCGGGAAATCCGGGCCGACGAGCGCCAGCGGGCTGATGGCGTCGGCCTGCGCCTGCGTGCATCCGGTTTCGAGCAGGTCGATGGCGGGCAGGGCGCCATCGCTTCGTTGATTGGCCATCATTGCGGTGAGATCGATTCCGGCGGGCCCGATTTGGAGAAGCGATGGCTCATCCGCACGGAAACTCACCGGTGCATAGCAGTCGATGATCGCGGCAACGGAAATCGGCACACTCGGGTCGTCGTCGCTGTCGAAGCTGTTGTCGGCCAGGGTCGCAGCCGTCGTCAACGCGATGTGCCCACCGGCGCTGTGTCCCCACAGCACAAGCGAATCCGGCCGCACACCCAAGTCATCCTCGTGACTGATCACCCATCGCAGCGCCGACCGCAGATCGGTGACCGGCGCCGGCCACGGGGCATGACCGAGCAAGCGGTACTGCACCTGGATCACGGTGTATCCGCGCGCGGCGAGTAAGGCCGACCGGGGATCGAGCGAGGCCGGTGTCCCCACTCGCCACGCGCCGCCGTGCAGATGCAGCACCGCGGTCGCGAGCCGGGCCGGCCCGGTGGGCCGGAAGACCCGCAACTTCAGCGGGCCGGTCGCCCGGTGCGCGTAGACGAATTCTTCGGCGGCCATCCCTGAACGGTAGCCGTTGCGGCCACTAGGCCAAAGCGGCTGTCAGGTAACCAGATCCACTACCGAAGGACGCCAGCTCGTCGTTGGGCACCTCGAAACCGTTCGCGGCGTAGGCCTGTTCGGTCGTCTTGATGTCCGTTCGCCAGCCGTGCGCCGCGAGATAATCGGCGGCCGGGTTGCGATCGCCGGTGTAGAACAACTCGGCCAGGTTGATGTTCGAGCCGATCCGCCGTGAACGCTCGGTGAGCCGCTCGGCCCAGTCCGCTGGAACATCCCGCAAGTTCATGTGTTCGGTGGCGATTCGGCTACCGGGGGCCGAGATGGCCGCGACGTTGTCGAACAAGCGGTCTTGGGCCTCCGGTGGCAGGTACACGAGCAGACCTTCGGCACTCCAGGCCGTCGGCTGCGTTGGGTCGAATCCGGCTTCGAGCAGAGCCGCCGGCCAATCTTCGCGCAAATCGATGGCGACCGTGGTCCGTTGAGCGGTGGGTTCGGCACCGAGGTCGGCGAGGGTGCCTGTCTTGAACGCGATGACTTCGGGCTGATCGATTTCGAAGACGGTGGTGCCGGTCGGCCACGGCAAGCGGTAAGCCCGGGTGTCCAAACCAGACGCGAGGATCACGGCCTGGCGGATGCCCGCCTCGGTCGCCTGCACGAAGAAGTCGTCGAAGAAACGGGTGCGCACTGCCATCTGCTCGCTCATCGCGCGACGATTCAGCAGCGGATCGTCACCTTGCTCGAGTTGCCCGTCGATGAGCTTCACGAAGGTGTCGATGCCGACCGCGCGAACCAGCGGTTCCGCCCACGGGTCGTCGAGCAGCGGATCGGGATTCTGCGAGGCCACTGCGCGTGATGCGGCGACTGCGGTCGCGGTCGCGCCGACGCTGGATGCCAGATCCCACGAGTCTTTGTCCGTACGAGCCATTTTCGATGACCCCTCTCTGCGTGTGATTTTACTTAGCCTAATTAACTATATCACGCAGGCGTGGTGCAGCCCGAAAAAGCTAGCTCAGCTTGGCGTATTCCGCGTGCAAGGCATCGAGGCGGCGCAGCGACTCGTCGCGGGGCTGGGTCGGCAACTCGACGGTGACGTGCTCGATGCCGAGATCGCGGTAGCCCGCCAAGACGTCAGCTGTCACCTTCCCGATGTGAGACGCGATCACGGGCACGTCCGGGCCGGCCACCTCACGCAGCGCCGCCAGGTCACCGGCGAGCGCGTCGGCAGAAGGACTCAGCGACAACCAACCGGCACCGAGGTCGGCGATGCGGGAGAAGTTGGCCGGGCCGCCGCCGATGTACACGGGCGTGTGCGGCTTCGTCAGGGGCTTGGGCCAACTGTAGATGGGGTCGAAGTCGACGTACTTACCGTGGAATTCGGCCTCGTCCTTGGTCCAGATCTCGATCATGGCGCGTAGCCGCTCGTCCATGACGCGACCACGCACCCGCGGATCGACACCATGGTTGGCGATCTCTTCGCGCAACCAGCCCACGCCCACTCCGAAGAGGAATCGCCCCTGTGACATCAGATCCAGCGACGCAACCTCTTTGGCCAACTGGATCGGGTCGCGTTGCGTGACCAACGCGATGCCAGTGCCGACGAGCAGTGACTCGGTAGCCACCGCCGCAGCAGTCAACGACACAAACGGATCCAACGTTCGGTAGTACTGCGGCGGAATCGGACCACCCATCGGGTAGGGAGTCTTGGCGTCGACCGGGATGTGGGAATGCTCGGCGACGAACAGCGACCCAAACCCGCGCGTCTCGAGTCCGACCGCGAGGTCCACGGGGCCTATGCCCGAGGCATTGAAAAATGTGAACACACCTAAATGCATCGACGCTTCCTTCCGCACCCGGCGCCTGGCCAACGGTTTTGGCGGCGCGGAGCAGTCCAACTGTGCCGACGGGTGGCCGTTATTCCGTAGGCTGCGGGCTGTGGTGATTCGCGATCACGGTGACGTCGGAGACGCGCCTTCAGTGCCGCCGCCCCTGCAGCCGCCGACCATTAGCGCGCAGCCGTCGGCGGCAGAGCAGGCCCGCACCATCGCGGCCGGCACCAACGCGTCGACGTTGGCCACCCTGACCGCCGACGGTGATCCCTGGGCGTCGCTGGTGGCGTACGGATTGGTGGGTGGCGCGCCGGTGCTGTGCGTATCCAATCTCGCCGAGCACGGCCGCAACCTGGCCGGCGACCCGCGCGCCAGCCTGTCGATCGTGACGGCCAGCAGCGACGCCGACCCCCTGGCAACCGGCAGGATCACGCTGGCCGGCGTTGTCGCATCGCCGGTCGGCGCCGATCGGGACGCGGCGCGGGCGGCATATCTGGCTGCGGTGCCCGCGGCACGGTTCTATATCGAATACAGCGACTTCACCCTGTGGGTGCTGCGGGTCGATCGGGTTCGCTGGGTTGGTGGATACGGCCGGATGGATTCGGCGACCGGCGCGAATTACCTTGCCGCCGAGCCAGATCCGGTGACTCCCGCGGCGGCACGCGCGATCGCGCACCTCAACGCCGATCACGCCGACGCATTGGTGTCGATGACCCAGGCCTTCGGCGGGTATCCCGATGCCGAGAGCGCGGTGTGTACCGGAATCGACCGCTACGGCCTCGACGTGCGCGTGCACACCCCGCGCGGAGTCGCCTATACCCGCGTCGGCTTCCCCGAACCGCTGCGCTCCGCCGAGCAATTACGCTCTGTCACAGCGGATCTGGCTCACGCGGCGGACGCAGCACGGTAGCGGCTTACGAACCGGCCTGGTCGGCGACCGCGACGGCGAGCAACCGATCGATCGCCGATCGCCGGCGTGACTTGCCGGCAGCAGTGTGTTCGTAGCGGCTCGTCGCCTGGCCCGTTCTCTTGGCTTGGTACATCGCCAGGTCCGCGTCGCGCAGAATCTCCTCGGCACTACGGCTGTCGTCCGGGCCGACGCCGACGATGCCAATGCTGGCGCTGATCCACACATGACGTGTCGCAGTGGGATCGAGGTGGAGATCGACGGCAATGGGCTCGGCCAGTGCCGCGTGCAGTCGCTTGGCCATGTCATCGATTTCCGCAGGTTGTAAGGGCGCCGGCCAACAGCGCCACGAACTCGTCGCCACCGACACGTCCGACCACGTCTTCGGGACGTAATGCTTGATCGAGGTGTTGCGCAGCGATCTGCAGGACGGTGTCTCCGGCGTGGTGCCCCAATGCGTCGTTGATCGCTTTGAAGTTGTCGAAGTCGATGAAAAGGACCGCGCCGAGACGGCAATGAGCTTCTCCGATGGACTCGGTCATCGATGCGAGCACGCGCGCGCGGTTGGGCAGTCCGGTAAGCAGATCATGGGTGGCCTGGTGCAGCAGCTGCCGGTGGGCGTTGTGGCTTTCGGTGATGTCGATGAACGACACCAGCACTGACGAGTGGACCGGATCAGTGGGGTCGAGGAGCGACCAGTTCACCGATAGCCATATCCGCTGGCCGTCGGAAATTCGATCGATGCCGTAGACGGAGGCCTGGCGGGGGCTGGCGGTGAGGGTTTCCAGCACTGGTTGTTGATCGGGGCTCAGGAGTGCGCCGTCTGGCGCCGTAAATCGGGACCGCCTTGAGCTTGGCGAACTCGAGCGCATCGATACCGGTCTCCGGCACCCCCACGATGCGAAGCGCGGCGGGATTGACAAATTCCACGTCTCCGATGGCGCCGATGACGACCACGCCTTCTTCAAGGGAACGGACGACCGTCTGGAAGTGCTGTTCCGCGCGCCGCAGCGCGGTTTGGTCGGCGCACAGCACTACATACCCATCGCTCATCGTGTGATACCGACACCCGCATGGTCAGCGCGGAACCATCGGCGGAACGGTGGTTGGCCTGTTCCACGCCCCCGCCGGCGACGATGCTCGCCGGATCCAGGGCAGCGTCCACCACTTCGCTGATCGGCAGGCCTAACGCATGCGCTGGTGAGCTGCCGTAGATGGCTTCCGCGGCGGGATTCCAGCTGGTGACTACGCCGTGCTCCGTCGTGGCGATGATGGCGTCGCTGACATGAGTAACCAACGCCGCCTGAAAGCGCAGCCCCGCCTCGACGGCCTTTTGCGTGCTCAGGTCGCGAAAGATCACCTTGTGCGCCGGCTTGCCTTCCCACCGCGTGCGGACGCCGAGCGCTTCGACGGTAAGGGTTGTCCCGTCCAGCGGTAGAACCGTGATTTCCAGAGCCGGCGTCACGTCTCCTTCGTGCCGGCGCGCGGCAATGAACTCGCGCACCGCAATCTGCGACTCCGGATGCAGGAAATCGGCCACTCGGCGCCCCAACAGCTGGTCGGCGGACTCGGCCGCCAGATTCCGCACCAACGCCTCATTGACGTAGACGTAGCGCCCGTCGACGTGGACGCAGATGCCAACGGGACTGTGGTCGAGCAGCCACCGGTAGCGCTGTTCAGCGTCGGACACCAATGACGCGTCTGAATCGCCGGACGCGCCATCAGCTCGCCCGGCGATTGCCTCCGCGCTGAGTTGATTTTCCATGCGTCACGGCCTTCAATCGGCAGCATTCAATAGCAGCTGCTGCTCAGTGCAGATTATGACGTCAGGGCAGGACGGTAGCGCCGAAAATACATTTTCTTAAATTAGCGGCTGGGCGGTCGTCCGCAGCCCCTCAACCGAAGCATCTCAAGTGAGCCGCACGATAAGGAACGAAACCGACCTTTATCCCGGCAATTCGATTGCCGGGACACGCGCATCCTGGAACGACGCGCATCGAATATCTGACTCGCTGCAGAAAGCGGCAAGTCCGTTGATCCGGCAGAAGGTCAGATCAACGCGCCGATCTGGCGGATTCGCGCCGACCCTTCGCTTTCACTTGGGTCGAGCAGCAATGCGTCATTTCGCAGTGGTACCGGTCGCTGCAATAAGGAGAGCAATAACTTGATGCGGCCGGAAGCCACTGTGGATCGGACAGATCATGCCATCGGTCGTTCGGATCGAACGTGTGGCCGCAATGTGCGCAAGTCTTGACCTTGGTCTTGGTCGCCATGCCGCTCTAGATTACGCTCAATGGCGCTGAATCGATGCTGTTTTTCAGCTCGACGGCGAACAACCGTGCAGTTTGCACGTTGGGCATCATTTGGACCACGCGATTTAGTTACTTTCTGAAACTAACTCAGCCGTCTTCAATTGTTGCTAATCGCGGCAAACCGAAATTAGCGCCGCGCGGCGAGATCGCCTGTTGCGCATCATGTTTCCGGGTCCCAGACTCAAAATGACCCTCCCCGAAGGCCTTTCGCCCTACCGAAACGGCTGAGTGTCGCATGGCGTCACGTCGTCGCCCGGCGAACTGATCAGGTCGAGCGCAACGACGGGTGCGGCTGCGGGACGGGCGGGCAGCACGGCTCCAACGCGACGTTGCGCGCCAGGAATGAACTCGGCAACGGTGGCGTTCGGCTAGCGGTGGCGCACGCGAGGATTTGTCTTAATATCAGCCCATCGAGCATTCCCAGGCGAAGGCGGAGGGCACGGCGTTGAGGTTTCTCAAGTGGGCATGGGTTCCGCTCGTCGTGGTCGTAGCGCTCCTCATCGGCGGCGTCGCGGTTCTCCGACTCAATAGCGTCTTCCCAGGGCCGGGCTTGCCCAAGCCCGATCCCCGGGATGCGACCCCGCCGTACGCAGCCAAGACCGCGATTTACGAAATCCTTGGGCCACCGGGGACGACGGGCGTCGTGAACTGGATGGACGCGGAGTCACTACCGCAGAAGGCCAACTTCACCACGCTGCCGTGGTCGAAGACGATCGTCGCCGCGATGCCCGGCATCTTCGCCTACGTCGTCGCCCAAGGTGACGGCCCATCGATCGGCTGCCGGATCACCGTCGACGGCAAACTGGTCGATCAGCAGCAGGCCAGTACGCGGGACGCGCAGGTTTCCTGCTTGGACAAGTCCGCGTGAGCGACGACACGAGCGACACGGACAAAATCCCCGTCGCGCAGCGCAGCGAAGTCGAGCACAAACCGCGCATAGCCCGCACGATCCGCGTCCTGGCACTGCCGATCGTCATTTTCTGGGTGCTGCTGGCGGTCGGCGTCAACGTCTTCGTCCCACAGTTGGAGAAGGTCGCCGAGGAGATCTCGGTACCGCTGTCGCCGTCAGATGCACCGTCGGTGACCGGGATGAAGCACATCGGCGAGAAGTTCAAGGAGTACGACTCCGACAACCTCGTCCTGGTGACTCTGGTCGGAGACCAGAAGCTCGGGCCGGACGCCCACAAGTTTTACGACGAACTGGTCAAGAAGATCCAGGCTGACCACGAACACGTCGAGCATGCGCTGAACTTCTGGGGCCAGCGATTCACGTCCTCAGGTGTCGAGAGCTACGACCATAAGGCCGCCTACGTTCAGGTCAACCTGAAGGGTGACCAGGGTGGTGCCGAAGGCGACAAATCTGTTGCCGCCGTTCGCAAAATCGTCGCGGACTCCAAGCCGCCGGCGGGGGTGAAGGCCTACGTCGCCGGCCAGGGGGCCCTGACTGCCGACACGATCGTCGTCGGAGATGCGAGCCTGGCCAAAATCACGCTCATCACGGTCGTCATCATCGCGCTCATGCTGATGTTCGTTTACCGCTCCATCGGCACCGTGTTGCTGACCATGGTGATCCTCTTCGTGGGACTCGCGACCGGCCGCGGCGTGGTTTCGCTGCTGGGCGAAACCGGCATCATGGGGTTGTCGACCTTCGCCGTGAACCTGCTGACCTCACTGGCAATCGCGGCGGGTACCGATTACGCGATTTTCATGGTCGGCCGCTACCAGGAGGGCCGTGAACGGGGCTTGGACCGTGAAGCCGCCTACTACGACATGTTCGCCGGCGTCAGCAAGGTGGTCCTGGGCTCCGGTCTGACCATTGTTGGGGCGCTGGCCTGCTTGAAGTTCACCCGGCTGCCCTACTTCAGTTCGCTGGCGTTCCCGTGCGCAGTGGGACTGCTGGTGGTTGTGGCGGCTGGGGTCACGCTGACGCCCGCTCTCATCGTATTCGCCAGTGGCTTCGGTCTTTTCGATCCGAAGCGCGAGTTCAACTACACCCGGTGGCGCCGCCTGGCGACCGCCATCGTGCGATGGCCGGCGCCCATCCTCGCCATCTCGGTCATCATGGCGATCGTCGGCGCCCTCGGCTTGGCGGGATTCACCCCGCGCTACAACGACCTTTACTATCTGCCGCACAGTGCCCAGTCGGTGCAGGCGTACGACGCGGCCGACCGACACTTCACCCAGGCCCGCCTGAACCCCGACCTACTGATGATCGAGTCGGACCACGATCTGCGTAATCCCACGCGACATGCTGGTGCTGGACAAGGTCGCCGGAGCCATCTTCCGGGTGCCCGGCATCGAACGGGTGCAGAGCATCACCAGACCGCTCGGCCCACCGATCGAAGACGGATCCATCCCGTTCCAGCTCAGCGTGCAGAGTGCCCCGATCCGCGACAACCTCAGTTATCTGAAGGCCCGGGTCGGCGACATCAAGAAGATCAGCGGTTTCCTGGACACCCAGATCGCCCTGCTGGAGAAGCAGTACGCGGTGACCCAGAAGCTCGCGAACGCGGCGGACGACAGCTCGAAAACCACGGCGGAGACGGCTGCCATCACGGATGAAATCCGAGACCACATCGCGGATTTCGACGACTTCTGGAGGCCGATTCGCAGCTACTTCTACTGGGAGAAGCACTGCTACGACATCCCGATCTGCTTGTCGCTGCGATCGCTCTTCGACGCGTTGGACGGTTTCGACAAGCTGGCCGAGAAGTTCCACGCCCTGACCACCGACCTCACCAACACGGCGTCGGCCACCCGCGAATTGCTGGCGATCATTCCCGAGAACATCGCCGTCTCGAAGGCGATCCGGGACACGACGCTGACCATTTACAGCTCGTTCGAGAGCCTGATCGATCAGTTCGACCGGCTGACCGACACCAATGCCGTGATGGGCAAGTCGTTCAACGACGCTCGGGTGGAGAGCCTGTTCTACCTGCCGCCAGAGATCTTCCAGAACTCCGACTTCCAGTTCGGGTTGAGCCTGATGGTGTCGCCGGACGGAAAGGCCGCGCGGTTCATCATCACCCACGCCGTGGATCCGGCGACCGCAGAGGGAATCAAGTCGGTCGATCAGGAGCGCAACGCGGCCAAGGAGGCGCTGAAACTCACCTCGCTGGAGAACGCGGATATCTACCTCGGCGGCACCGCCGCGACGTTCAATGACATCGCCACCGGGGCCTGGTACGACCTCCTGATCGCTGCGGTGGCGTCGATCGTGCTGATCTTCATCATCATGGTGCTCGTCACCCGCGCTCTCGTCGCCGCGGGAGTCATCGTCGGCACGATCGTGCTATCGCTAGGCGCGGCGTTCGGATTCTCGACGCTGATCTGGCAGCATCTGGGCCATTTCCAGTTGCACTGGGTGGCAACGGAATTCGCGTTGATCGTGCTGCTGGCTGTGGGGTCCGACTACAACCTGATGCTGGTCTCCCGAATCGAGGAAGAGATCGGCGCCGGCCTGAACACCGGGCTCATCCGCGGCGTGGGCGTGACCGGCCCAGTGGTGTCCGCCGCCGGTGTGGTGTTCGCCGTCACGATGGCCGCGATGCTCAGCAGCGACCTGCGGGCGATCGGTCAGTTCGGGTCCACGATCGGCATCGGCCTGTTGTTCGATACCTTTGTCGTTCGCACGCTGATCACGCCGTCGATCATGACGTTGATGGGGCGCTGGTTCTGGTGGCCGAAGCGGGTGCGGGTCCGCCCGGCCAGCCAGATGCTTCGGTCCGTCGGGCCGCGCCCGCTGGTTCGTGCGCTGTTGTACCAGCCGCGGAATACGGTCCCGCCGGATCCGATCACTCCGGTCGGCTCGGGTCCACACCCATGACGTCTGCGAAACTTTCAGACAGGTAAGCGATCATCCGCTCTCGCAGCTCTTTATCGCCTTCAGATGTGTAACCCTCCGGCATGTTCAAGGCACTGACGTACGTGCTGGCGGTGACGGCGGACCACATCGTCAGTGCGCGCTGGAGCCGCCGGTTCGCCGGATCGACTCTCATCCAATCGGCGAGCGGTTGAGCGATTACTCGCCTGCGGGCCGCTGCAACGGTCCGGTGCAGATTCCGGGTTGAGTTCACGATCCGCGCCATGGCAAGAAGGCGGGCGAGTGGTATTGCGCCGCGGCCTTCGACGATTGCGGTGAGCGACACAGCGGTCGCGCTCAGCAATGCGCGCTCCGGGCCGACGCCATTCGGCGTGGTTTTGAGTGCGGCGGCCGTCGCATGCGCCATGTCTTCGACGATCGACATCAAGACCGCCTCGGTGCTCACGAAGAACGTGGCGAAATCAGCATCCGAGACACCCGCCTTGGCGGCGATCTGATCGGCGGTGGTGGCGTCATATCCTTGGCGTGCACAGAGTTCCAAGGCGGCGTCGATCAGCCGCTCACGGCGATCGCCACTCCCACGTTCGGGCGGCAACGATCTGCCCGCTGAGCCGGCCCTCGGTCTGGACCCTGCACTCACCGAGTGAGTATGTATCGCCAACTTGAATTTCAGGCCAACTTCACAGAATGGCTGCCAACTGCGAAATTCCTGGTGGCCCGCTCGGAAATTGCTGGTAGGAGCGCGGATTGCTCGGCGACAATCGATGAACTTTGAGAGTGACGACATTCGAGTGACGGAGAACTGCGATATGGCGAAACCTCAGTACGACCACCTGTGGGCACTGGCGCATGCCGAGCGCGCCGCGCTGGCCGACGATCTCGCCGGCCTCAGCGCTGAGCAGTGGCGACACGGCACCTTGTGCGACGAGATGGGATGTGGAGGAGGTGGTGGCACATTTGACGGCCGCGGCGAGCCTGACGCAGGGCAAGTGGTTGCGCAGCATGCTCGGCGCGCGCTTTCGCCCACACGTGCACAACCAGCGCCGGCTGGCCGAGCACCGGGGTGACGACCCGGCCGAGACCCTCGACCGATTTCGCGCCGTCATCAGACAGCACAACGGCGCCCTCATCCCACGTCCCCGCCTACCTCGGTGAGGTCGTTGGTGCATGCCCAGGACATTCGGCAACCGCTGGGACTGACGCAGGTGCCCAGCGTCGACGCATTGACGCCGGTGGCCGAATTCTTCGCGCACCGCAACTTCGCGGTGCCCAGCAGCAGCCGCATTGCCGATCTGCAGGTACAGGCAGACGACGGGCCGTTCACCGCCGGGAGCGGTCCCCTGGTCACCGGGTCAACACTCGCGCTGGTCATGAGCATGGCCGGTCGTGCGTCCTACGCCGACGAGCTCGACGGACCCGGCGTACAACTCCTTCGCACCCGCATGCACTCTTGACGAATGGACCACTACCGCCACAATGGCCTGACCTTCGATGTCCGCGACGCCGGGCCCGCCGACGGGCCCGTTGTTGTGTTGCTGCACGGCTTCCCCCAACACAACGACAGCTGGGACGCCGTCATAGACCGCTTGACCGCGCAGGGCTACCGCTGTCTGGCACCCAACCAGCGTGGCTACTCGCCGGGCGCCCGACCGCCCCGCCGCCGCGACTACACGCATCCCCGAACTCGTCGGCGATCTCGGCGCGTTGATCGATGCAAGCGGTGCGCAGCAGGTGCATCTGGTCGGACACGACTGGGGTGCTGCGGTGGCGTGGGCCGCGGCCGCGGAGATGCCCGAGCGGCTGAAGACCGTATCGCCGGTGTCCGTCCCGCATCCTGCGGCATTTCTCAAGTCGTTCCTTAACAGCCGACAAGGCCTGGCGTCCTGGTACATGTACTTCTTCCAGTTGCCGCGCGTGCCGGAGTGGTCGATGAAGTGGCGCAATGGCGCCATGATGTCCAAGCTGCTGCAGCAGGCCGGGCAGACGCCGGCGTCGGCCGCGCGGGATGCCCAGGCGATGCGCGAACCAGGAGCCCTGACCGCCGCGATCAACTGGTATCGCGCGATGCCGCTGTCCAATCCGCGCGCGATCAACCAAAAAGTCATCTGTGCCAACGCTTTACGTGTGGAGCGACGGGGACACCGCGCTGATGCCCAAATCGGCCCACAACACCGGCCGATACGTGGCCGGTGAATACCGGTTCGAGATCCTGCCCGGGGTCTCGCACTGGATACCTGACGAAGAGCCCGACAAGCTGGCCGACCTGCTGCTCGAGTGGTTCGCCGCTCACTAACTCAGCCGGAGATCGGCTGTCGCTCAAGGCTTTCTCGATCTCCGACCACGTCTGCTCGACGATCTGTGACACCGGCTGCAGGTCGATGATCCGCGACGACACCTGACCGGTGTTGGCGACGCTGGCCTCCATGTCGCCGTCGAAGTACAGATCGGTGATCCGGCCGAGCAGCTGTAGCCCGGGCTCGGCGGCCGCGGCACGGGCCGCGAGACCGGTTCGCAGCACCCGCATCGTCGGGTTGCCGGGCAGATCCAGCATCACGGTGCCGTCATCGCCGGCCGCGATGATTTCGTTCTTGAAGTTGGCGTGCACGCCGGCCTCGTGGCTGGCGAGCATCCGGGTGCCCATCTGCACACCCTCGGCGCCGAGGATGACGGCGGCCGCGGCGGACCGGGCATCGCAGATCCCTCCCGCCGCGATGATCGGTAGATCAACACGGTCGGCGACGAGTGGAAGCAGGACCAAGGTCGAAGCACCCAGGGCCGACTTGAACCCGCCGCCCTCCACTCCCTCGACCACCAGGGCGTCGACGCCCGCATCAACGGCCTTCATCGCGCCCTTCAGCGATCCGATGACGTGGATGACGGTCATGCCGGCGTCGTGCAGCCGCGCCGTGAACAGGGCTGGGTCGCCGGCGGAGGTGAATACGTGGCGAACCTCGGCGGCCGACCAGTTCGTCGACGATCGACGGGTCGCGCTTCCAACCCTGGATCATCAGGTTGGCCGCGACCGGGCGGTCGGTCAGTTCACGCACCCTGCGCAGGTCAGCGCGACCTTCCGGGGTCAGCGTCTCGATCATTCCCAGACCGCCGCCCTCGGAGACGGCGGCGGCCAGTTCGGCCCTGGCGATGTAGGTCATCGGCGCCTGGACAACGGGGTACTCGACGCCGAGCAGCGCTTGGATGCGGTTGGTCACGCCCTGATTCTCTGCCAGGCCGCGGCCGGGATGGCGGCCGGATTGGCGCTGCGCCGGCCGGCGCATTAAATTTTGGCCCCGTGGACGCGATCAACCTGGCCCGCGCCTCGCACCACTGAGGCAGGGCACGCGCTGTATTGCTGCTGCAACCGCGCGTTAGTGTCCTTGGGTTGGCTTCAGCGAACAAGCCGATAGAAAAGTTGAGCAATCCATGACTGCACCGGCAGATGCATCGTTACTTGAGGCGCGGGTCGGCCACCACTACCAGATGGACACCACGTATCTGGTCGGCCGCGAAAAGCTCCGCGAATACGCCCGTGCGGTGCAGGACTATCACCCCGCCCACTGGGACGTCGATGCCGCCGTTGAACTGGGCTACTCCGACCTGGTGGCGCCGCTGACATTCACCTCGACCCCCGGCATGACCTGCAACCGCCGGATGTTCGAGCAGATCGTCGTCGGCTACGACACCTACATGCAGACCGAGGAATTGTTCGAGCAGCACCGCCCGATCGTGGCCGGCGACGAACTGACCGTTGACGTCGAGCTCACGTCGGTCCGCAGGATGGCCGGCCGAGACCTGATCACCGTGACCAACACTTTCACCGACGCGGCCGGCGAGCGGGTGCATACCCTGCACACCACTGTCGTGGGCGTCACCGCCGAGGACATCGATCCCGCGATCAAGACGGCGGTGCAGAACGCGATGATGCACGACGTCGACATTTTCGGGATCGGCGAAGACGACTACCAGAAGACCGTGCGCCCCGAGGGTGCGGTTCGGATCGCCGACGGAGGTCTCACCCGCACGCCGGGGACGGCGTCGTTCGACGACCTGAAGGTCGGCGACGAGCTACCGGTGCACCAGGCCCGGCTGACTCGCGGCGACCTGGTGAACTATGCCGGCGTGGCCGGTGACGCCAACCCCATTCATTGGGACGAGGACATCGCCAAGCTGGCCAACCTGCCCGACGTGATCGCTCACGGAATGCTCACCATGGGTTTGGGTGCGGGGTTCGCCTCGACCTGGACGGGCGATCCCGGTTCGGTCACCCGCTACGCGGTGCGGTTGTCGGCTCCGGCGATCGTGTCGGCCAAAGAAGGCTGTGATATCGAATTCGGCGGCAAGGTCAAGTCTTTGGACCCGGAGACCCGCTCTGGTGTCGTCATCGTCACCGCGAAGTCCGCCGGCAAGAAGATCTTTGGTATGGCCACCTTGGGCGTTCGCTTCAGCTGACCTGAGAGCGGCGCGGCAGCGCTGCCGCCGAAGCGGGGCAATGGCGCGAGCCCCTGCGGCGACGAGCTTTTCGAGCAGGGCAGCCAGCGTGACGGTGTCCACGTCGCCATCGGACCGAAGGGCGTGATCGGGTAGGCGACGATGCCATGGATGGTGTGCGTCACGATGTCTCCTAGGTAGGCGGGGCGGCGCTACTCGCAGAGAGTGTCTGGGTGACGTGCAAGTGCGCGTCGCGCGTAGTAGGCGAAGTTGGCCTGGCTGCGTTTGGGAGTCAGGGCCCAGTCGTGGGCCTCGCGAGCCAGTTTTTCGGGCAGTGGCTTGATCGGGCCGGCGGCCATCGCGGCCAGTTGGAGCTTGGCGCCGCGTTCGATCAGGATCGCCAGCGAACAGGCCTCTTCGACGCTCGCCCCGGCGATGACATGTCCGTGATGTGCCAGCAGCACGGCTTTCTTACTGCCCAACGCGGCACTGATGATCTCCCCCTCTTCATTGCCGACCGGCACTCCCGGCCAGTCGGCCAGGAAGGCGCAGTCGTCGTAGAGGGGTGTGAGGTCCATGTGGGAGACGACCAGCGGCACTTCGAGCATCGAAAGAGCCGCGACGTGAAACGCGTGGGTATGCACAATGCATTGCACGTCGGGGCGGGCTCGATAGATCCACGAGTGAAAGCGGTTGGCGGGGTTGGCCATACCGCCACCGGACAAAACGTTGAGGTCCTCGTCGACCAGAAGCAGGTTGGCGTCGGTGATCTCGTCGAACCCCAGGCCGAGTTGCTGGGTGTAGAAAGTGCCGGGCTGCTCCGCCCGTGCGGTGATCTGTCCGGCCAGTCCCGAGTCGTGTCCGGCGTCGAACAATGCGCGGCAGGTCAGCGCCAATTTCTGGCGCAGCGTCCACCCGTTGTCGCCGAAATGTTGCTCCATCGCGTCGAGCGAGCGGCGTTTGAGGTCTTCTTTGGAGTCATTGAATGTTGCACCCATTCGAGAACACCTCCGGCTCGGTAATCAAGCGACATGGACTGGCGACAACGCCTCGATCACCCCGCTTATCTTGCCCGATCATTCGCCCGGCCCGAAAGGCGCACGTGCTGGAGTACATTTCGGCCAGGTGCCGCGGTTCGTCGGTGCGGCAGCGAAGGAGCGCAGGTGAGTCGACGCAGGCTGGCAGCCGTCGCGCTGTGCGCGCTGATCGTCGTCGTCGGCGGATGGATTCTGGCGCGGACTGATCACTCAGAGTCGGCACCGAAGGCAGGCGGCGGAGACCGGCGAATCAACCTGCCCGATAGCCACTCTGCCGCACGAGGTGGTCGACACCGTGAGACGCATCCACGCGGGCGGTCCGTTTCCGTTTCCGCGCAGCGACGGAGCGGTGTTCACCAACCACGAGGGCCATCTGCCCAAACAGCGCAGGGGGTACTACCACGAGTACACCGTGATCACGCCGCGTGCCCGAGACCGGTCCGTGCGGCGCATCGTCACCGGTGGAGCACCGTTGGCCGATCCGAATCAGTACTTCTACACCGGCGACCATTACGACTCGTTTTGTCTGGTCACGGACGCGGGAAGGCAACGATGACGCGGGAGCCCGTCGAGAGTCCTCCGGTGATCTACCGCATCGACGGCCGAAAGATCAAGTCCGCCAGCGACTTCTACCGCGAGATCGGGTCGGCCGTCAACGGTCCCGGTGGATACTTCGGGCGCAATCTCGACGCATTGGCTGATTGCCTGCGGGGCGGATTCGGCACCCCCGAGAACCGGCCTTTCGAATTCGAGTGGCAACACAGCGCGCTGTCACGCCGCTACCTCGACGAGGTGCACCGCGGGCAGCGGACGCTGTTCGATGCGATACGAGAGGTCTTCCGCGACGCGGGAGTACCGTTGAAAACTGAGTGACACCACCTCGAGAAAGCACTCGCCATGAACCGCAACACCCTCGCCGACGCGTCCGCCAAATTGATGAACCTGGGCCATCGGCTGATCCTCAAAGTCAGCGGTAACAGGCTGCTGGCCAACCCATTTGGAATGCCGGCGGTCGAGTTGCACACCACTGGACGTAAGTCAGGGCTTCCCCGGTCCTGCTATCTGACCGCACCCGTGCACGACGCCCACCGCGTGGTCCTCGTCGCGTCCAAAGGTGGTGACGATCGCAATCCGGACTGGTACCGGAATCTCCAATCGCACCCTGACGCCGAGTTGGTGATCCACGGCGAGCGCCACAAGATCCACGCGCGGACCGCCGAGACGCGCAGAAAAGGCCGAGCTATGGCCGAAGATCGTTGCCGCATATAAGGGTTACGCCGGCTATCAGCAGCGGACCGATCGCGACATCCCGGTGGTGATCTGCGAGCTGCAAACCTGAGTTAGGTGCACAGAGTGGGGCGTCGCAGACGTTTCCGGGGCAGTAAGTCTTGTGCGCCGCGTCGACCATCGTCCCGACATCCAGCAATGTGACGCCCCGCTTGTTCAGGTGGTCGTGAATGTCGTCGGCGATCTGCTGGGGCTGCCAACCCCACGTGAGGTCGTAGCAGATGAGGTGTGCCTCACCGATCAGCGCCTCTTCGGTGGTGGGCGGCCACGTCAGGCCGACGGCACTCAGCTTCGCGAGATATGCGTCGTCCTGCGGAGTGATGGCGTTCGCAATTCCGGTGCTACTCATCAATGCGGAACCAGCCATTGCGAGAAAGGCAAGTCTGGTCAGCGCGCGACGTGTGGTCATCTGGGTTCGCTTTCTCGAAAGAATTGACGCGTAGCTGTGGAACTTCTGGTCTGCAGAATAGACGCGGGTTCGCTTTGGCGCGTCCCGATTCGACCGCAATTCCACGTCTATTCACTTTCGATGGCGGTCCTCAGTATCGCGCCGATGCCGTTCATTGCGGACAGCACCACGTCTCGGAGCGCGGCGTTCGAGGCATCCCAGTTGGCGATCACAGCGTAGGAGTACCGCCCGGTGCCTCGCCCGATCGTCCCGACATCTGCCCTGACGCCCGGATCAGCACCAGTTTTGTTGCGAATCAAGATGTTTCGATCGGTCAACACATGCGCCAGCGGATCAAGGCCGAATGCAGACGCGACCATGGATAGGTCCACTCCTGTTGCCAGCCAGGCGTTCACCTGCTCTGACACGACTGGAGATACCAGCTCGTGGCGCGAGAGCTGACTCATCAGGCGCGACAACTCCGAAGCCGACCCGGTCGACAGGGTCGGTCGGATTGTCCGGGCCGCGGTGGTCTCGGACGTAGTCGAGTAGCGCCGTGTGGACGAGGCCGAGGGATTCGGCCAGGGTGCGAAGTGCCGGCAAGCCAACCTTGTTGAGGACGACGTTTGTCGCCACGTTGTCGCTGACGCTGGCGATCAGGACGCAGAGATCGTCGACGGACAGGTCCTCGACGCGAAGATGTTGCCAGAGACCGGAATCGGCGACCATGAGCTCGGGCTCCCGACGCAGCAAGGCGGCACCGCTGAGCTCACCCGCAGCACGCTGCCGAGCGACCTCGATGAGCAGAGAGCAGCTTGCCGACGCTCGCCGTCTTCATCGCACGATCGGCGTTGCTGTGTGCCAACTCGCGGCCTGTGCATCGCGAATGGAAATCGCCCACTCGACGTCGGCGCTCGTGCCCACGACGTCGTCGATCGCTTGCTGGAGCACCTCGACAGTATCCCGTACGGAAGTGCGACGCCTACGTGTCGTGCAGGAACAACGCGGCGAGCACCGCGGCGGCCCCGACACACGCCGCGATCGTCGCCGCAACCGCCGTCCAGCCGTGGGCATCGAAGGCCACGCCGCCCAACCATCCGATGGCGCTGGAACCGCCGTAGTAGAACAGGTTGTACAGCGACGACGCTTGGGCTTTACCTACAGGTGCCGATTGGCCCGTCCAGCCGGATGCGGTGGAGTGCGCGCCGAAGAACCCGGCGGTGGCGACCACGAGACCGATCAGGACGGCAATCACGTTGCTGCTCAAGCGTCATTGCGATTCCCAACAGCATGATCGACACCGACATGAGGAGCACTCGTTTGCGGCCGAAGCGGGTGACCTCGGCGCCCGCCCGCGACGACGCCCAGGTGCCGGCCAGATAGGCCAGGAACATCAGGCTCACTACCGAGGGGGCCAGGTGGAAAGGTGCGCGAGTCAGGTAGAAACCGAGGAAGTTGTAGAGCGCTACGAATCCGCCCATCAGCAGGAATCCCTGCGCGAACAACACCAACTGCCGCGGTGAGCGCAGGTTGGCGGCGAGGCGATGGCCAAGGCTGCCTTCAGGATTGGCGTCGTGACGCAACACCGGCGTGAATCCGCGTGGATCGGGTGCCAGCCTGACGAAACCCATTGCCGCGATCCCACAGATCACCGCGACGGTGAAGACGCCGACGCGCCAGCCGGCCACCTCTGCAACCGGGCTGGACACGATGCGGCCGAGCAGTCCGCCGATCGTCGTCCCGCCGACGAATATGCCTGCCGCCCTTGCGGCGTGCACGGGATCTACTTCTTCGGTCAAATAGGCCACCGCGATGGCCGGCACGCCGCCGACCATCAGACCCTCGACGAAGCGTCCGGCGAGCAGCAACGAGAACGTCGGGGCGAAGGGCACCAGCATCCCCACCAGGGTGGCGACGGTCACCGAGATCGAGATCGCCTTCACCCGGCCGATGCGGTCGGCCAGCGCCGACCACGGAATGACACCGACCGCGAGACCAACCGTCGACGCCGAGATCACCAGCGCGGCACTGGCCGCTCCGACGTCCAAATCCGATGAGATCAGCGGCAATACGGCTTGGGGCGAGTACAGCTGCGCGAATGTCGCGATGCCCGCGCAGGCCAACGCGGCGAGCAGGCGACGGTAGGCCGCGGAGCCACGGGTATGTCCCAGCCCAGTCGTCGTCCACCGGTTGCTCGCCCGCCACACCCTGAACCGTAGGAAGCGGCTAGTGGTGTGTCCAATGCGCTACTTCGCGGTAACCCAATTCGGCTGACGGTGAAATTTCCCTGACTCCCGCTATCTGACTCGGTCAGGTAAATTCCGGATCGGCTGGAAAACATGCTGGCCGGGTACGAGTTGCGCCGTCAGAGTATGGCCGCGGAACTTCGGGCGCATCAGCGCCACGACCCGGCGTTCACGGTGATCGCTCGACACGCGCGGATCACAAATGAGTTCTCCATCCAATTCTTCAGGGCCAAGCCGGAACGTCGTCCCGCCGCACTGAGCAACGGGGACGCGCGCCGCACCGAACGGCGCCGCCGACCCCGGCCGAGCAGCCCGGACGAGTACCTCCGCGCGCTCCCCGCGTCGGTGCTGCTTGACCGAATACCGGTACCCATGATCGCCACCGGACTCGACGGCGTCGTCGTCTACAACAACCCCGCTTTCGCCACCATGCTCGGCCACGGCCCCGACGTCACGCTGGCCGGATATGGCCTTCCTGCGCTGCTGGACGGGCATTCGGCAACTCCGCCACCTGACTGCGTCGCCACGCTGCGCGCCGCCAACAACGTCCTCGTCGACTGGCACCACGCGGAGGGCTTTCCGGTCCGCAGCGTGATATCCGAATCGCTGTATATCCGCGCCACCGACCAGATACTTCTGTTCGGTGTCACTGACCTGACCGAGCTGCTCTGGATGTACCCGCCCGAATAACGCTGAGGTGCAGGATCATCAGCCTGGCGGCGGTGCGCACCGAACGTTGGCCGTTACGCCACGCGGTGGGACTTTCCTGCCGTGCTGGGTACCCTCCCGCGGACATCTGACAAGGAGGCCTTTGACATGGCACGAATTCTGACGGTCTCGGACACCGTCGACATCGATGCGGACGCAGACGAGCTCTACACCCTGATCAGCGACCCAACCCGGATGCCGACGTGGAGTCCGGAAAACCGCGGAGCCACAGTCTTGAATCCGGCGGACGACGGAACCGCATTCGTCGGTATGACGTTCGAGGGAGCCAACAAACGCGGCCGGGCCGCCTGGATCACCCGATGCACGGTCACCGCTGCCGACCCCGGACGGCGCTTCGCCTTCACGGTGCACACGATCGGGGTCAAAAAACCGCGCCTGCGGGGGGCGAACGCTTCCTGGGAGTACCGGTTCGAACCCACCGGCCCGGGCAAGACCAGGGTCACCGAAACCTGGAATGACGACCGAACGTCATGGCCTGACCCGCTGGTCGCTGTTTTCGACCGGGTTGTCACGTCGGGCAAGTCGTTTCCGGAGTTCCAGCGAATCAACATCCGCAAAACATTGGACGCGCTCAAGCGCGCCGCCGAAGGCGACGCGAGTTAGGCGCCCGGTTTACCCATCCCGCGACCGGGTACGCGACGCGCATGGTCAAAGCATTCGGATACAGCAGTAATGGCGGCCCTGACGTGCAGGAGTTCCTCGACCTGGAGATGCCGGCCCCGCTGCCGGGTGAGCTTCTCGTCGAAGTTCGCAGTGCAGGCGTCAACCCCGTCGACTGGAAGATTCGATCCGGAATGTTGGGCGAAGCGAGCGCCGCTGATCTGCCCGCCGTACTCGGTTCAGAGGTCTCGGGTGTCGTCCGGGAAGTCGGCAAGGACGTCGAGGGTTTCGCCGAGAACGACGAGGTCTTCGGGTCGGTCGCGCCAGGCTCGGGAGGCTATGCCGAATTCACGCTCGTGACGGCGACCGCGGCCGCTCACAAGCCGCCTCAGGTCTCGTTCAACGACGCCGCCACCTTGCCGGTTGCGGCTGCCACCGCGTACGACGGGGTCACTCAGCTTGACCTGAAGGAAGGCCAGACACTGCTCATCAACGGCATCGGCGGCGGCGTGGGAGTCGCCGCCGCGCAGATCGCGCGAGATCTCGGCATCAACGTCATCGGTACCGCGAGCGAGGACAAGCGCGCGTTGGTGGAGACCCTTGGCGCCACCCTGGTGCCCTATGGCGACGGCGTCGACGAACGCATCAGACAGATCCTTCCCGACGGAGTCGACGCGATCCTCGACCTGGCCGGCCACGAGGGCCTTCGGGCGGTCGCGGGTTTGGTCACCGACCGCAGCAAGCTGATCAGCGCCGGTGATCCTTCAGTCGCCGAGCTGGGCGGACACATGATCGAACGGGACCGGACCGGCTCGCGTCCTCGAAATCGTCGGAGCCCTGGTCGCCGACGGCAAACTGGATCCCCATGTCGAGGACGTCAGACCGCTCGACGAGGCCGCGGACGCGCTGGCCGCCGTCGAGATCGGCCACGCGCGAGGCAAGGTCGTCATCGAAGTCAGTTGAGCGCAGAGTTGTTGCAGCCGAAGGGAATGCCGTGACCGTCAACGTCGTCGACGCGGGACCGCGCCGGATCAGCCGCTCGGTCGAGGTGGCCGCGCCGGCCGAGGAGCTTTATGCGATGGCGATCGACCCTCGTCGTCACCACGACCTGGACGGTTCCGGCACGGTCCGTGACAACATTGAAGCACCGCCGGAATTGACTGTGGGGTCGAAGTTTTCGACACACATGAAGATGCTGGGTATTCCGTACCGGATCACCAGCACGGTGACCGCTCTCAAGCCCAACGAATTGGTGGAATGGCGTCACCCGGTGGGCCATTCATGGCGGTGGCAATTCGAAGCGCTGTCACCGACGACGGTCAAGGTCACCGAGACGTTCGACTATCACGACGCCGGCAGGATCAAGAACGCGATCGGGTACTACCACTTGATCGGTGCCACGAGGTTCAACGTGACCGGTATCGAGTCGACGCTAGCCAAACTGCAAAGTCGGTACGCGGGCTCGTAATCGGTTGCGTCCACTCTTCTGCCGAGTCTTCGAAAGACCCAACCCCGCTGGCCGCGTAGGTCAGTGCTTGATGTAGACCGCCTTGGTGTTGAAGTACTCTTCGATGCCCTTGCGGCCACGCTCGCCACCCCAACCGGACTGCTTGTGGCCGCAGATCGGCATCGAGGGGTCCGTTGCGATTGCACAGTTGACCCAGATCTGGCCGGCGCGCAGTTCGTTCGCCATCGCGGTGGGCGCGGCCGAGGTTTTCGGTCCATAAGGCGGCGGCGAGCCCGTAGTCCGTGTCGTTGGCGGCGGCGATCACCTCGTCCTCGTCGTCGAACGGGATCACAGCAGCCGACCGGCCCGAAGATCTCCTCGCGGATGAGGCGCATGTCGGGCGTGGTGTTGGTGATGATCGTCGCCTGATAGAAGTAACCCTTGCGGTCCATCGCGTCGCCACCGGTCATCACCTGCGCGCCGCCGGCGATGCCGTCTTTCACGATGCCTTGCACGCGTTGGCGCTGCTTCTCACTGATCAGCGGCCCGATGATCGAGTCGGGCTCTTCGCTGCCGCCCATCGGGATCATCTGGGCGAGGCCGACGAGGCCTTCCACGACCTGTTCGTAGACGGGGCGCTGGACGTAGATGCGCGAGGTGCAGCAGCAGTTCTGCCCCGAGCCGGCCAGCAGGCCCATGCCGCCCAACATGATCGCCTTCTCGAGATCGGCGTCGTCGAAGATGATCAGCGGTGACTTGCCGCCGAGCTCGAGGGTGAGCCGCTTGAGGTTGCCCGCGGCCGCCTGGACGATCAGTTTTCCGACCTCGGTGGAGCCGGTGAACGAGATCTTGTCGACGCCGGGATGCGCGGTCAGTGCCGCTCCCGTGGTGTGGCCGTAGCCGGTGACGACGTTGAGGACGCCGTCGGGCAGACCTGCCTCGCGGAAGATCTCCTCGAGCTTGAGCGCGGTCAGCGGTGTTTCCTCGGCGGGCTTCAGAACGGCGCTGCAGCCGGCGGCGAGGGCGGGTGCGACTTTGAGCATCGCGACGAAGAACGGGCCGTTCCACGGGATGATCAGGCCGACGACGCCGATCGGCTCGAGCTGAGTGAAGTTGTGGTAGCTGTCGTACCCGCCGAGCAGCCCGTCGGATACGACACTCGCTGGACTCGCCGTGGATCTTGCCGACCCAGCCGGCGTAGTAGTGCAGGATGCCGTTGGCCACCGAGATGATGTGTTTGGCGGCCGTGGTGTTCATGCCGTTGTCGCGGGCTTCGAGCTCGGCGAGCTCCTCGGTGCGTTCCTTGATGATGGCGTGGGCGCGGAACAGCACGTTCGCGCGGTGCGCGGCCGGCGCCTTGCGCCACACGCCCGACTCGAAGGTCTCGCGGGCCCGGGCCACCGCCGCATCGACGACCGCCTGATCGGAATCAGGGACCTCCGCGATCTGCTCCTCGGTGGACGGGTTGAAGACCGCAATGGCGTTACTCAATGTCCTTCATCCTTTCGCCGGGCCGTACAAACAGAAGAACCTACTCTATTAATTTAGAGTAGGTTCTCGCGGCTGGGTGGAGACCGGGATCGATATGCCATGTCAGTCGCGACCGTGCCTCGCGTCATGGCACACCCGCAGCGGCTATTCAGGCTCGCGACACTGGTAGACGCGTGCCATAACGGCTTTCGGCATTCCGACTTGATGACGACAAGACTCCGCGTCGCGAAGCGCGCCTATGCGGTTGATGTGCCGCTCGACGAAACGCCTTGCAGCGCGGTCGACACGGTCGGGTATATCGCCAAGAGGTCGTCAATCCCCAAGAGTTGCATAGGCTTAACGGTCACCGGCCCTTGCGCCACGACGCGAAACGAGATGTCTAGTTCCTCGCTCTTGCGATCGGCCTCCATGAGAACGCTCATGCCGGCCGTCGCCAGGAAAGTGACCCGCGTGAAGTCGATGACCAGTACTGCTGGTCGCTGGCGCAGGATCGCCCGGATCTGATCCGTCAGAGCCGGAGCGGCGGCCATGTCGACGATGCCCTCGGCGGAAAGCACGACCGCGTCGCCGTCGTGTCGCTCGGCCAGCTTCAGCAGAGACGGCTTGTCATCCAACGCGCGCACTCCTCCCGCTTCGATGCGACGGAGATTCATGCCAGCGGCGTTGCCCGCTGATCAACCGGAGAAGTTCCCACTCCGAGCGCCGTTCAATCGCCCCTCGGCTGGCTTCGTCGGGCCGGACCCGTTGGTCGAGGCGAGCCCGACATCGTTCGCTTCGACAGTCGCGTTGCGCCGGCGCCATACCTGGCTGCCGACCGCGACCACGGCGACGATGCCGCCGATCACGACAACCGGCCAGAAGATCGTTTGGAGCAACCAGATGCGGCGTTGGACTTTCGCGACCCGAATTGATGCCCGACGTACCCGAGCCACGTTGTCCATGTCCGCCTTCCGCGCCTGATTCTGGGGGCGGCATCCGCACGGCCCGGAGTGAATGTACCCAGGCGCCCTTCCTGGAAACCCACGAACTGGCCCTGAGACCGGCGCTGGGCATGCCGGCACGTCGAGAAGCCGGGATGATGGAGCGGTGAGTCTGCATTTGGGTCTGGTGTTGCTGTTGGCTGCCGTCGCCGTGATCGTGGCGGTGCATCGGATCGCTGAACGCACCGGGTTGCCCAGCGCGGCGTTGCTGGCTCTGGGCGGTGTTGCTTACGCGTTCCTGCCCGGACCCAACATCACTCTTCTCCCGGAACCCGCCCTGTACTGCATCCTGCCCCCGTTGCTCTATTACGCGGCGTTGGAGTCGTCGCTCGTCGAAATTCGGCGCAACTTGCGCGCCGTGATCAGTTTGTCGGTGGTGCTCGTTCTCCTGACTGCGTGTTCGGTCGGCGTGGCGTTCGCCGTGCTGGTCGGCGGTGCAACGTTCGCGGTCGGGACAGTGCTTGGCGCGGCGGTGGCGCCCCCTGATCCGGTGGCCGCGCTCGCTGTCGCACGCAAGGTCGGACTGCCGGCCAACATCATCACCTTGATCGAGGGCGAAGGCCTTGCTCAACGACGCGACGGCGCTCACCACGCTCTCGGTGGCCGTCGCTGCCGCCAGCGGCGGTGGCTTCTCCGCGCCGTCGGCAGCCGGACAGTTCTTGCTGGCGGCCGTGGGCGGATTTGCGGTGGGAGTGGTCATCGCCGTCGTTCCGGCGTCTCCTCAGCCGCTGGACATCCGACATTCTGACCGCCAATGCGGTGTCGCTCGCCACACCGTTTGTGGCCTACCTGGCAGCTGAAGAGGTCGGGGCCTCCGGTGTGCTGGCCGTGGTGGTCTGCGGCCTGATCGTCGGACACGATCTGCCGCGGTCGGAGTCCGGCGCGAGCCGATTGCAGACGCGGGCCGTCTGGCGGCTGACCAACTTCCTGCTCGAGGGCTTCGTGTTCTTGCTCATCGGCCAGCAGCTGCCACGAATCCTCAAGGGCCTCAACGTTTTCCCGATGTCGACCATCCTGACGGCAGTGGGCGTCACCCTCGCGGTCGTGCTGTTGATGCGCCCGCTGTGGTTACTGGTCACTCAGATGCTGCCCCGACCGCTGCACACTCGTCTGGGTGAGGTGTCGGGTCCTGATCTCGACGACTCCCCGGCTTCCGTCCCGGGCCGGCGTCGCGCGCCGCGACTTGCAGAGACTCAGTGGCCGAGAGGTATTTGTGCTGAGTTGGGCCGGCACCCGCGGGGTCGTGAGCCTCGCCGCGATTTTCACGGTGCCACTGGTGACCGAAGCCGGCGCACCCTTCCCCTTCCGGGATCTGCTGCTGTTCTGCACGTTGGTGGTTGTGCTGGTGACGCTGATCGGACAGGGCCTGACGTTCGCCCCCTTGGCGCGCGCCTTGGGTATCCGCGCCAAGCCCGCCGACGAGTCACGGCTGCGCAAGCTCGGCCGGCATAGCCGCAATCCAGGCCGCGATCGAAAGGATGGAAGCGCTGAAGCAGCAGAGCCACAACACTATTGAGCGGCAAGCCATCGACACGGTGCACGCGCAACTCTCGGCTCGGCTCAAGTCCCGACAACAACAACTCGATGTGCTCGAGGTAACCGACGCCGACGACATCCCCGCCTTTCCGCACGACGAGGCGCTCTTGGAGATGCGTCGAGCGGCCATCGATGCCCAGCGCGACGAACTCGTGCGCTGGCGCGACGCGGGCATGCTTCCCGATCAAGGTCTCCGCGCTCTGCAGCGGGCACTCGACCACGAAGAGGGCATGCTGACTTTCAGCAGGCCGTGACTTCTGGCCGCCCTCGTCATCGCGGCGATTGGATCGCCGCACAGCGGGTATCTACACCGGGTTGAGATACACCACGCCAGCCAACCCCGCGGGTGATCAGAGTCGAACTTCCAGAGTTGTTCCATTCCCCGCACGTGACCTGCATGACCGTCAAGAGATCCGCTGCATGAGGTCCGAGCTGCCACATATCGACCGAAGCCTGGAGGCGAGCCGATGCCTGACGCACGACCATTCACACATTGTGAGAGCGGCACCGCAGAGCCCACCTGGCTTCTCGACTCCAGATGGGACGGCGTCCCCCGGTTCGGGCTCGACGCCGTGCTCCAGCGGTATCCACATGTCGTGCTGGTGGCACCGCACCCCGACGATGAGACGCTGGGCCTCGGGGGCGCGTTGGCCGATTTGGCCGACAGCGCAGCGACGGTGACGGTCGTCATCGCAACCCACGGCGGCCACGGACCGGGTTCCACTGAGCGCCGCGTCGAAGCCGAGCGGGCCATCTCGACGTTGGGTCCACACATCAAAACGGTCTGGTGGAACCTGCCCGACGGAAATCTGCCCAGCGCCGTAAGCGAGATGGGCGAGCAGCTTCTGGAACTCGTCGACTCTCAGACCCTGCTGATCGCGCCGGTCGAATGCGACGGACACTCGGACCACGAAGCGGTAGCAGCGGCGGCCGAGGCAGTGGCGCGTGAACGTGATGCGGCCTTGGTGCATTACCCGGTCTGGCTTTGGCACTGGGCCACGCCCGACGACATCGACTGGGCTCGGCTACGCACGGTCGCTCCATCGCTACGGGCCTTGACCGCAAAGTCTGCCGCGATCGACTGCTACACAAGCCAACTCGCATCTCCTGACGGCTACCCCATTGTCGGACCCTCGGTTGTCGCCCGAGCTCGGCGGGTCATGGAAACTGTTGTCCTACCGCTGCCCCTCGACCTCGCGGCGCGCGTCGCGGGCGATACCGGCGCGAACCGTTCGCGAGCACAGATAGCCGCGCCCTTCGACACAATGCTCGACCACGGTGTGAAAGATCCTTGGCGGCTCGATGAGTCAGAGTACGAGAAACGTCGACTCGCGCTCACACTCGCCTGCCTGGGCCGTCAGCACTATTCGAATGTCCTGGAGATCGGTTGCGCCACTGGACAACTCTCCGCACAGTTGCGTGAACGCGCCGACAACGTCATCGGGATGGACGCCAGTGAGATGGCGCTCGACGTGGCCCGCGCACGCACTGACGCGGTCGAGTGGCTGCTCGGGGCGGCCCCGAACGACATTCCCGACGTGCAGTTCGACCTTGTCGTGCTCTCCGAAGTCGCGTATTTTCTCGACGGCCCCGATCTGCTGGCCACCCTGCGGGCCGCACGGCGTCAGTTGCGCCCGCACGGCGAGATACTCATCGCGAACTGGTCCGCTCCCACCGAGGACATCCCCCTTGATGGGCCCACTGCCCACGCCCAGGCGGCCGCCATCTTCGACCTGCCCCTGCGGGCCCGCTACCACGACGCCGATCTCACAATCCAGGTGTGGGGGGAACCGCTGTCGGTCTACCACGAATGCGCGGACACCGCATGAAGCGTCTACGCCATATGGCGATTATCGTGCCGGCCTGCAACGAGGAAGAGCGCATCGCTGTGTGCCTCGATAGCATTCGCGCTTCGGTAGGTCGGATTCAGCGCGAATACCCTTATGTGTCTTGCGATGTCGTGGTGGTCCTCGATCGCTGCGCGGATCAGACCGGTCCACTCGTCGACAGCCACGGTGACCGAACCATCACCAGCAGCGTCGGAAGGGTCGGCGGTGCCCGCCATCTGGGCGCCATCGATGCGATCACCCGCGCTCGCCACGCAGGTATTCCCGACCACCAGGTCTGGCTTGCCAATACCGACGCCGACAGCACGGTGCCCGACACCTGGCTCACCACCCAATTCAGCTTGGCTGATGCAGGTTTCGACGCTGTCATCGGGACCGTCACGCCCGCCGGACTCGACTCCTCGATTGGAGCGAATCTGGCGGCAGAGGCACCAACTGGCCGAGGGGCACAATCATGTGCACGGAGCCAACCTCGGCACTTCGGGCGAGCACCTACGTGCAGGCGGGCGGCTTCGCGGCGGTCTCGCTGCACGAAGACCTCGATCTCGTCAACCGCGTCAAAGCGTGTCACGACACAATGGATCACGACGCATCGGACCAACGTGCGAACGTCGGCACGCACGCAATCACGAGTCGAAGGTGGATTCGCCAGCTATCTCGCAGATCTCGGATCCGGAGATCGCTCATGACGGCGCAGCTCGTGCAGGATTGGCTCGGCTCCGGCCGTCTCGAGTTGCCCTTGCCTGCCTCGGGACACACCGCCGAACGCTGGTGGCGACTCGCCTCGCTCGCCGAAGAGGACGTGGTGTCGGCCCGGATGGCTGAGGCACATCTCGATGCTGTCGCAATTCTCGACGAGCTGGGCGCCAAGCCGCCGTCCACCGATCAGTTGTGGGGAGTGTGGGCGGCCGAGTCCCGCGACAGTTCGGTCGTTGCCACCCAAACCGGCGATGCCTTCATTCTCAACGGCGTCAAAGAATGGTGCTCTGGCGCTGGGCTGTGCGGCCACGCGCTCGTCACCGCCTCGCTTGACGACGCGGCCGAGACCCGTCGCGGGCTGTTCGCTGTCGCGATCGATGATTCCGCAGTCACGCCCCTGCCCAGCACATGGTCCAACATCGGGATGGCCGACAGTGACACCCGCGCAGTGCGATTCGCTGATGCACCCGCGGTAGCCGTCGGCGATCCGGGCGACTATCTCGAGCGGCCCGGCTTCTGGTACGGGGCGATCGGGGTGGCCGCCTGCTGGCTCGGGGCCGCGCGACGAGTGGCCGAGCCCCTCTACCGTCGTGCCGCAGACGACGCGGCCGACCCACACGCGCTGGCCCACCTCGGCGCCGTCGACGCTGCACTCGCAGCCGGGAGTTCGATGCTTGAGGTGGCGGCGGCACAGATCGACCGGGATCCGTTGGACCGCAATGGATCCGCTCAGCTGTTGGCTCGCCGAGTTCGGGCGGTCGTAGAGCGGGCAGCCGACGAGGCCATCACGCGCGCTGGTCGCGCACTGGGACCCGGCCCACTCTGCCAGGACAGCGGCCACGCGCAGCGGGTCGCCGACCTCACCGTCTACATTCGCCAAAGCCACGCCGAGAGAGATCTGGCCGAGTTGGGGCGACAGGCATCAATTTCTCCGACTGGAGGTCGCAACCATGACCGTTACTCGTGACATAGCGGCCACCCGCCAGAGGGTCTGGGACGTGCTCGCCACAAGGTGAAGAGCTTGTTCTGCTGGCGAAGGTGCGGCCGGCTGCGACGGCGCGAATCACACTGCGGCTGAGTGATCTTCCCGGGCCCGGGTGCCGTGTCGAGATGAGCGAGGTGGCTACCAGCATTCCGTTGCGGTGGGTGCTTGATGGTGTGCAGTTATTCGGGGTAGCGCCGCGCAAGTCGTAGTAATCGTGAGACGCAACACAAGTAGCTCATCTTTGCCGACCGGCGACGGCCTTCGCCATTCTGCGCAGTGTCAGTGCATGCACCGGCTGGAGAGCACGCCAGTACAACCGGCCCGCCAGACCACGAGGGAAGACCTTCGCGGTCTGTTGATAATTGCTTGCAGTGCCACGTGGCGATACCGTCAGCTCCAGCCAGGCGTTGGCAGGTAAACGAAAGTTGGTCCGCATCCGTAACAATGCGCCGGGTTCGCGAACTTCCACCGTCCACCGGTCCGCCGTACGTCGCGATGGACGCCAGGTAATCGGGAACGAATACCAGCGGTCTCGATTTGCTTCAGTTTCAAGGGCTTTCCACAGCTCGTCCGGGCTCGCCGTGCTGATGGCCGTGCGGACATCGCTGTATAGCACTGGGCCTGCCCAGGCGGGATCGCTCAGGAGCGACTCCGCGGGGGCGCATAGGCCCGCGGCGTCCGACCGTTCCTCGTCAACCTCGACCGTCGCAACTTGCTTGAGCGCAAGTGCTACCGAGCGCCGGTAAGGCGTCAGACCACCGGAAGGCGGAGCGATCACCGTGTCGATGTCGTGGTCGTTCATCACCGCGTCACTTTGTAGCGACTCGACCAAAGGCCTTGCCATGCCCGATGGAATCGGCGTCACCAGGCCAACCCATAAACTCGCGAGGGTGGGTGTCAGTAGTGGCAGCACAAGTATGCGCCGACGGCTCAGCCCGGCCACCTCGGCGTAAATCTGCATCATTTCCCCGTACTCGAGTACGTCAGGACCGCCGACATCCCAGCAACGCGACGACGGAAGGTTGGCTGCGGCCGCTTCGACCAGGTAATGCAGGGCGTCGCTGATCGCGATCGGTTGGATCTTGTTATGCACCCACTTCGGGGCAGTCATCACAGGTAGCACCTCCGTCAGATGCCGGACCAACTCGAACGACGCCGCGCCGGACCCGATGACCACTCCGGCCTGCAGCACGATGGTTTCGATGCCCGATCCGAGCAGCAACTTTCCAACCGACGCGCGAGAAGTCAGGTGCTGGGACAGCTTCTCGTCAGTCGGGTGCAGCCCGCCGAGGTACACCAACCGCCGCACTCCTGTCGAACGGGCCGCAGTCACGACATTTCTGGCCGAGCGATCCTCTTTTGCTGAGAAGTCTTTGGACGCGCCCATGGAATGCACGAGGTAGTAGACGACGTCTACATTTGTGAAAGCGCGGACCAGGGACTCAATGTCATCCAAATCACCTTGAAACACTTCGGCATTGGCGCGCCACGGTACTTCCGACAGCTTGTCGGGGTCACGAGCCAACGCGCGCACCTGATAGCCCGCATCAAGTAACTGGGGCACCAGCCGACTGCCGACATAGCCGGTCGCTCCAGTCACGAGACAACGATTACCTTCAACAGACATGCCGCCGGATTCACCGTTGGCCGGTGGGGTAAACACAGCGAGGTACCACCGATATGGTAGGCCAACACCGCCGGACCGGAGGCCGGCCACCGGTTCTCCACGATGTCGTCGAAGTTCAGCGCGAAGCGGTGAGATCGCCGGTTGCCGGCCCCTCGAGCAGCGTGCCATCCGGAGCGAAGCGCGATCCGTGCAGCGGGCATTCCCAGGCGTGGTCAGCGTCGTTCCAGTTGACAATTCCGCCTAGGTGCGGGCACACCGGGGAGACACGATGCTCGACGCCCGCGACGCGGCACCTGGCTTCGAGATCCCAAGGGGGCCCGCTGACTACGCCGCCCTCGTCCCCCGTGGGGCTGCGACGGCCGGTGCGAATCGAGGGGGTGATCCAGCCTTTGGTTAGGTTCAAACCGACCTGGAGATTCGATTGCATCGCTGTTCGCAGGCCGGAAAGTTCGTGTGTACTCCAGCTGGCGAACGCACTCGACCAGTCCATTCGACGGCCCAGCACGCGACTCGACAGCGCCAGTGCCGCCGCGGGGCCGTTCGTCATCCCCCACTTGTTGAAACCTGTTGCTACCAGGATGCTCTCGCTGCCGGGCAAAATAGGCCAACGCAGGGCAAGTCGTCAATCGGCGTGTAATCCTGCGCGGACCAGAAATGCGTCTGCTCCGCTCCGGGTTAATGCTTGCCCGCCCAAGCGGATAGCTCCTTGAGCGCGCTCGACGGGCTCTTCTCCCGGCCTACCGTGTGGCCCGCACCGCCGACGATCAGTCGCTCTCCTTGCCGGCCCGAGCCAGCAGAACCGCGGTCATCAACCCGGTGATTCCAGCGCCCACGACGATCACGTCGGCATGCCGGGCACCGTCGTCAATCTCATTTGCAGCCCACGGCTGTCCGACTCGGTCAGTTAGCCAGAGGGATGTCACTCGAGTGATACCCCAGCGGTCCCGCGGGGAAACCGTTTGAGCGCAGGTCAAATACCTGAAGGAGGCAGGTGCTGAGCCCACCAGAAGAACACCGGAGACTTACAGCACTTGACGTGTTGCCGGTACGCAACACGGGTAAACCCAGCCAACGACTTTGGGCCCACTCGGGCCGCCGAACGGAGATGCCATGACATTCCTCGACCAAGCCAAGCGCAAGGCCAGCCAACTGGTCGAAAAAGTGAAGGACAGGACGGCATCTCACGACACCCGAGAGGCCGACGTGACGTCAGACCCCCACGTTGCCAACTCGCGCGAGGGCACCGACGGCCAGGTCGGCACCTATGTTGGACGCACGTTTCCCGACACGCCCTTCGATGTTGGACAGAGCGGCGCGGAGGCGCGCAGCGAAGATAAGCGGCTGCGCGAGCAACGGGACCAGGCTACGTGACGGGGCCGTCATGAATTCGGCTCCACCGGTATAGCAATTTCGTTGCGCCGCAACACTGGAAGAGTCCACGGCGGATCGTAGAACCACGAAACGGGCACACCGATAGGCACGAATCCCGTCTCCTGCAAGGTTCGCCGCAACTGGGCGGTTTCCCGCGCGACCGCCCCTGAGCCTGTGCTACCGGAGAATCGGCGCACCGCCACGGTCTCCGCCGGGACGGTGACGAGCCGTACCGCCTGATCGTTGGGTTGCGGAAGGGACTCAAACGGCTTCCCAGCCGGCATGAAGAAGCGGATCAACCATTCGCCCTTACCGCTGGCGCTCGCGGACACGGGCGCAGTCATGGGAATCACTTCGCCGCGGGCCGCGCCATCCTGCTGCGCAACCGGTGCAGTCATAGCGATCTTCTCTTGGACATGGTTGCCACCGAAGATGTAGCCCGCCAGCCGGCGGAATCCGTCACTGCGTGCCGCGACTTCGTCGGCGGTGACCGTCGTTTCCGCGGCAACCCGTCGGCCGTAGTGGCGGATCTCCACCCGCGATGTCAGCTGCTCGGCGGTGTATGCCGGTTCTTCGGTGCCATGTCGCACACCAACGATCGCGCCGGCGGCGCCGGCCACGCCTCGAACCAGGCTTGCGAGTCCATCCAACATGTGTCGGCTCCCTGCTTTGATTCTCAGGTCCCGCTACCGGGGTCTGCGATGAGCACTTCTCCTTCAAGCCCGTCCGGGTCGCGGAAAAACAGGCTGCGCGCGGAGCCGAAGTCGTTGACGTTGCCGTCGCTGGCACCGCACTTCATCAACCGTTCACGGATGGTGTCGAAATTGCTTGCGGAAGCGGCCTGGAGGCCGAAGTGATCGAGTCGGCCGCGCCCCCACATGGGCGTCTGACGGTCAGGCTCGGGGTTACCGCTGATGGTGAACACGTTGAGCTCCGTGTGGGGGCCGATGCGAATCGTGGTCATGGTCTCGTCCCCGTTGTCCCCGTGCGGCTCAGTGGGTCCCACCTCGGCTTCGAAGACCTCCGAGTAGAAGGTACGAAGTTTGTCGATGTCCTTTGAAATGACGGCGAGGTGGTTGATTCCATCCAAAAGCATTGTTGGCTCCTGACCCTCGGTACTTCGTCGAAGAAGTGTGTTGCGACACGAAACACTAAGCACGGCCGAGTCATTCAGATGATGGGTTACCGGCTCGCGCTGCCGGGTATGACGTAGCCGTAGCCTGGCCTCAATGTGGCCGCCGACCAGTTCCGCCAAAGCCCATGGAAGCGATATGACCGAACCCGAAAAAGAAGATCCGCTGGGTAGATCGAACGAGCTCGAGGACATCGTCGATGAACTCGATGCGAACGTCGCCGACGAACGCGAAGCGGAAGGCGTTCCCGGCAAGCCCAGCGACCGCGAAGACATGACTCCTCGCGTCACGGAAGACGAGCCGCCGGATTAAGCGCGTGGCGTAAGCACCGACAACATCTAACCGCTCTTGGGCGGTTCGGACGCGCGCCCGCTGTCCAGCGGGGGTGTGGCGGCCTCGGGATCCTCGGGGTACTGCTCGGGGCTGTAACTTCCGACGTCGTCGGACTCTTCAGCCGCGCGATCGGATTGTTCGCCCGCGCCGCGCGGATCGTCACCGTCTTCGCTTCCTTGTTCATGCACAGACATCATTGCCTCTCTGATTCCCAACCGCGGCGAGGTGGCCCGGCAGCGTTGGCTACCCCCTCACGGCTGTCGACAATCCTTCGCGGCCCGGCCCGAAACGTTTTGTCGGACCCTGGACAGGGAAGGCGCATGCCATGTCACTACGCATCGCCATCACCGGGCCCACCGGTGAGATCGGTATCTCGACCATCGAAGCGCTCGAGAGCCGTCCCGAAGTCGAGCGGATCCTCGGCATGGCGCGGCGACCCTTCGACCCAACCGATCGGGGCTGGTCGAAAGTGGAGTACCGGCAAGGCGACATCCTCGACCGCGAGGCCGTCGACGCACTGGTCGCCGACGTCGACGTCGTCGTGCATCTGGCCTTCATCATCATGGGCTCACGGGCAGAAAGTGCGCGAGTAAATCTGGCCGGAACGCGCAACGTATTCGAAGCAACCGTCGCCGCAAAGCGGCCGAGCCGACTCGTGTACACCTCATCGGTGGCCGCTTACGGCTACCACGCTGACAACCCGACCCCCATCACCGAGGACACCTCGCCGAAGGGCTCGCCCGAGCACTACTACTCCGAGCAGAAAGCGGCGTGTGAGGCCGCGTTGAGCGAAATCACAACGGACACATCGCTGGAAGTCTTTGTGCTGCGGCCATGTATCGTCGCCGGACCCAAGGCACCGCTGCTGGCCGATGCCATGCCGTGGAATCAGCTGCCCGATTCTGTCCGCCGACTCACCCAGTCACTGCCGCTGCCTAAACCGCTCTTTCCGGATCCGGGCATCCCGTTGCAGCTCGTTCACCACGACGACGTAGCGGGCGCCGTCGCGTTGGCCGCGACCACGACGTCAGCCCCCGCGGGCGCCTACAACATCGCCGGCGACGGCGTGCTGTCGATGTCGGACATCGCCAACGCGTTCGGCGCACGGCCGATCAAAGTGCCTCGTGCCGCGGCGGTGGCGACGTCGAAAGTCATTTCACGGCTCCCCTTCGTACCTTCGGCGCTGGAATGGCTGCACGCGGGTCGGACGTCCGTGGTGATGGATATCAGCAAAGCCAAAGAGCAGCTGGACTGGAAGCCGAAATACACTGCAGCGGAAACGCTTTCCGCGCTGGCCAGCAGTGTCGACTGACCGACGTCGACTTCGCAGTGGCCCCGATGACTGGGCCTGCGCAACCATTGCATAATCTATCGACGTGGATATAAATGGAGCTAGTGCAGTCGTCACCGGCGGCGCGTCAGGGATCGGCGCAGCAACTGCCCGTCAGTTGGCCGCAAAGGGTGCCCGGGTCGTCGTAGCCGATCTTCAGGCCGACAAGGGAGAAGCCCTCGCCGAGGAAATCGGCGGCGTCTTCGTCACCGTCGACGTCACCAAGACCGACCAGATCATCGACGCGGTGAAGACCGCCGCGGACCTCGGCCCGCTGCGAGCACTGGTCAACTCCGCCGGCATCGGCTGGGCCCAGCGGACCATCGGCAAGGACGGCGAGTTCTCGTCCGCGCATGACCTCGGCGCCTACAAGAAGGTTCTCGAGATCAACCTCGTCGGCACCTTCGACTGCATCCGCATCGCGGCCACCCAGATGGGCAAAAACGAACTCACCGAGACCGGTGAGCGCGGCGCGATCGTCAACATGACCAGCGTCGCGGCCTTCGATGGTCAGATCGGCCAGGCGGCCTACTCGTCATCCAAGGGTGGCGTCGTGGGTCTGACCCTGCCGGTGGCTCGCGACCTGTCAGCCGCCGGTATCCGCGTCAACACCGTTGCCCCCGGACTGATCGACACCCCGATCTACGGCGAGGGCGAGGCCTCCGAGGCATTCAAGGCCAAGCTCGGCGAATCCGTGCTGTACCCGCGCCGCCTGGGCAAGCCCGAGGAGCTGGCGTCGATGGTGGTCGAGTTGCTCACCAACTCGTACATGAACGCCGAAGTGGTCCGGGTGGACGGCGGTATCCGGATGCCACCGAAGTAAGCGCGAACGGACTCTCTAGCGCTCTGCCGGCTGCCCGCCGAAACCGGGCCGCATTCGTCCCGCGAGGTTACAGCGTTAACAGCAGTCACATTGCTAACATCACGCGATGCAGGACTGGTCGGAGCGTCTCGACCTCCCACGATCGCGTCCGGTTACCCGGCGCGACGCACTGCGGTACGCCGCCGCTGCGTCGGCGCTGGCCGGGCTGGGTACGGCAGCAATTAGTGCCGCTCCACCCGCAGCGGCGGCCGCCCCCACGCTGATCGACTTCGCCATGCGCCAGATTCCGGCCCAGGACATCAAAGCCGCAGGCCATTCCGGGGTGGTCAACTACGTCTCGCTGTCGCGTCCCGGCTCGTCCTTTGGCGCCAAGCCGATCACCCGGCCCTACGCCGAGTCGCTGGCCGCCGCCGGGCTGGCGATCGTCAGCAACTACCAATACGGCAAGCCGGGCGGATCGGTGCCGTCGGATTTCACGCGCGGGTTCGCCGGTGGCGTCTCCGACGCACACACCGCCTGGCAGCTGCATACCGCCGCAGGTGGCGGCCAGAGCGCTCCGGTCTTCTTCACCGTCGACGACGACATCAACCGCGACACCTGGAACAACGTTGCGCTGCAGTGGTTTCGCGGAATCAACTCGGTGCTCGGCGTGCAGCGCACCGGCATCTACGGTGGCATCAATGCGTGCCAGTGGGCCGCCGGCGACGGCGTGATCGGGAATTCGCGCACGCCCGGCAAGCGGTGGGCCTGGCAGACCCGGTCCTGGTCGCACGGTCAGGTCGACCCCGCCGCAGTTCTCTACCAGCGCATCGTCAGCACCGCATCGACTCCGGGCCCGGTGGTCGGCGGCCTCGAGGTCGACGTCAGCGACGCCTTGGCTCAGGATTGCGGCCAGTGGCAGCTGCATCCGTGAGGCATGTGCAGCGTCAAACACTCTCCTCCGCAGCCTGAATCGCGCGATAGATTCGCTGCTCGCTGACCGGACGTGGTGTGCCGAGTTGCTGTGCCCACAGGCTGACCCGTAACTCATCGATTTGGCGGGCAATATCGCCGACGTCGGCCGCCGCCCTGCGCGCGGAAGGTAAGGCCCCGACTAAGTCCTGGTAGGCGTTTTGGACGGCATGCACCCGTGCCATTCGCTCACGATCGGTGTTGATTGCCCGTGGCAACTGGTCCAGGCGCCGCTGCATCGCGGTCAGATAGCGGGCGAGGTCGGGTAGGTGCGCAGCACCGGTACGGGCGACAAAGCGGGACGGGAGTAGGCGATCCAGCTGCGCGCGGACGTCGGCGATCGCCTCGGCTTGTGCGCGCGCTCGGTTGAGCGGGCAGCAGCAAATGCACCTCCTGCGCCGCAGCCAGCACCTTCTCCACGCGATTTACAACGTCGAGGGTCGTCGGCACGAGCGACTTTGCGACCCTGTCGCGCAGCGCGATGAAATCGTCGCGCGCCCACACCGGTGCGGTGACCGCAGCGGCGACCGCAGCGTCGGCGCAGTCATCGAGCAGCTCGGCGAGCGAGCCGTCGGGGTTGATAGCCAGGACGAGACGAATGACGTGGATCAATTTGTCGCTCAATCGCTTTCACTGGCGACGGGATAGCTCAGCCGCAACAGTCGACCGATGCCGGGACCCAGCGCTTCCTGCTGTTGACCCGACGTCGCAAACACCCGCAGTTCGACGGTCTTGCCTGCGTCGACGAAAGCGGGATATCCGCGCACCTCGCGTCCGTCGACAGTGCGTTCAATGCTCGCAGGTAACTGCTCGAGGTCTTCCGGCCAACTCCGCAAACCGGTGCGTTCGATTTCGGCGGCAACTGTATCGGCCACCGCTCGAATGGCTGGCGCTGCCAGTCGTCTGTTGAAGCGCCGGCAAATCCTTGCCCCGACGCGATTTCGGCGCCTTCGGGCGACTCCACGGCGAAGGTAACCCGCAGATGCGACGGCAACTTGTCCAGGTCAAAGGCGTCGATGGGCACTAAAATTCCTGTGCGGCGGCGCAATTGACGCTGCAGGGCTGTCAGCAGCGGCTCGTCGCTCTCCGTGTCGATCCCCGCGAGTACCGCGCGAGCGGTGTCTGGTGCTGGAACGAAGTTGCGGCGCAAGTCTTTGGGCAGTGAGCGGATGAGCGCGGTCACCAGTTCCTCGCGCAGCGCCGGCACCTGCCAGGCGAACTCGTCGCCGCCCAGCCGGGCGAGCACATCGATCGGGACGTGGACCGTGACGCCGTCGTCTGTGGCGCCGGGCTCGAAGCGGTAGGTCAGAGGCAGCACGACGTCGCCTGCTTGCCAGGCGTCCGGCCGGTCGGCATCGACGGTTTCCGGGGTGCGCAGCAGATCCTCACGGGTGAGGGTCAGTAACTCCGGCGTCACGTGCCGCTGCTTACGCCACCACGCGTTGAAGTGTTGAGCAGAAACAACTTCGGCGGGCACCCGCGCGTCATAGAAGTCATATACCTCGTCGTCGCCGACGAGCAGATCCCTGCGGCGGGCCCGCTCTTCCAATTCCTCGAGCTCGGCCCGCAGCCGGGCATTGTCGTCGAAGAAGTGATGTCGTGTCTGCCAGTCGCCCTCGACCAGTGCATGTCTGATGAACAGTTCCCGCGCGACCGTCGGCTCGACGCGCGCATAACCGACACGGCGGCGCGCGACGAGCGGTAGCCCGTACAGCGTCGACCCTTTCAAAGGCCATTACCTCGCCGCGTTTGCTATCCCAGTGCGGTTCGCTGTAAGTGCGCTGAACACGATCTCCCGCCACCCGCTCGACAACCTCCGGCTGGACGCGAGCCGCAGTGCGGCCGTACAGGCGGCTGGTCTCGACCAGCTCCGCCACCATCGCCCAACGTGGTGGCCGCTTGGACAGAGCCGAGCCGGGGGCGATCAGGAAGTGCGAATTGCGTGCTCCTAGATAATCGTTCGCGCCTTCACGACGCATTCCGATGTGTGACAGCAATCCGGCCAAGAGCGCCGCATGCACGCGGTCCTCGGTGGCAGGCTCGTCGGATTCGGTGATTCCGAGCTCGCGGGCGATGCCGCGCAGCTGCCCGACGAGGTCCTGCCACTCGCGGATACGCAGATAGTGCAAGAATTCGCTCCGGCACATCCGCCGGAACGCGTTGCTCGACAATGTATTCCGTTGCTCGCGCAGATAACGCCAAAGGTTCAGATAGGACATGAAGTCTGAGTGCTCGTCGGTGAATCGTGCGTGGCTCTGGCGTGCCGCCTCCTCGCGCTCGGCAGGCCGCTCGCGGGGATCGGGGATGGTCAGCGCCGCGGCCACCACCAAGACCTCCCGCACGCACGCCTCGGATTCGGCAGCCAGGATCATCCTCCCCAGCCTTGGGTCGACGGGCAGACGCGCCAGGCGCCGACCGAGGTCGGTGATCTCGCCGTGCTGGTCGAACGCCCCGAGTTCCTGCAGCAGTTGCACGCCATCGCGGACACTGCGTCGGTCCGGGGGGTCCAGGAACGGAAACTTCTCCACGTCGCCTAATTCCAGCGCTGCCATCTGCAGCAGCACCGCGGCAAGATTCGTCCGCAGAATCTCGGGATCGGTGAAGCGCGGACGACCCGCGAACTCTTCTTCGGCGTACAGGCGAATGCACACACCAGGTGCGACGCGACCGCAACGGCCGGCCCGCTGCGCAGCCGAGGCCTGAGAGATCGGCTCGATCGGCAGGCGTTGAACTTTCAAGCGGCGGCTGTAACGCGAGATGCGGGCATTGCCGGGGTCGACGACGTACCGGATGCCGGGGACTGTCAGCGATGTCTCGGCGACGTTGGTCGCCAGCACGACACGGCGCCCGCTATGCGCCGCGAAAACCTTGTGTTGTTCCGCCGTGGGCAGCCGGGCGTACAGCGGCAATACCTCGGTATTCTTGAGGTCGCTCAAAGCGTCTGCGGTATCACGGATTTCGCGTTCACCAGACAGAAACACCAACACGTCGCCCGGCGGCTCGGCCTCCAATTCATGGACGGCGTCGACGATCGCCTCGATTTCGTCGCGGATCTCGGTGCGCACTACCTCGTCGTCGGGGTCGTCTGGATCATCGTGAGCGGCTGCGGACACCGCTACTTCGAGCGGGCGATACCGGATCTCGACTGGATGGGCCCGACCGGACACCTCGATGATCGGTGCGCCACTGAAGTGTGCCGCGAAGCGTTGCGGCTCAATGGTCGCCGAGGTGATGATCACCTTCAGCTCGGGGCGACGAGGCAGCAGCTCATGGAGGTACCCGAGCAAGAAGTCGACATTCAGGCTTCGTTCATGGGCCTCGTCGATGATCAGGGTGTCGTAGCGCATCAGCCGGCGATCGCGCTGGATCTCGGCCAGCAGAATGCCATCGGTCATCAATTTGACCAAGGTGCGCTCGCTGACCTGATCGTTGAATCGCACCGAGTAGCCGACAGCATCGCCGAGCGGAGTTCCCAACTCGTCAGCGACACGTTGGGCGATCGTGCGGGCGGCAAGCCGCCGGGGCTGCGTGTGGCCGATCATGGCGCGCACACCGCGGCCCATTTCCAGGCAGATTTTCGGCAACTGAGTCGTCTTGCCCGACCCTGTCTCACCGGCCACCACGACGACCTGATGCGACCGGATCGCCTCGGCGATCTCTTGACGCCGGCCGCTGATCGGCAGCTCTGGGTACGTCACTTTCGGGACGGCGGCTTGCCTCGTCGCGACAAGGATTTCGGCCGCGGCGATCTGGTCGGCCAGTTGCCGGAGCTTCTCCGGCTTAGCACCGCGGAGGTTCCTCAACCGTCGGCCGAAGCGTGCGGCGTCCCGATAGGGTCAGACCGTCAAGCCGGTTACGCAAGTCCGCGACAGACGTTTCAGCCACCCCGGCAACAATAGGCGCGGCAGCAAATCGGCGAGCTGCTGAAGTTCACTGACGCGCGCTCCCGCCCTTGCGACGTCGAACTCCGGCCAGCACGTCAATCTCGGCGCGAAACTGCAGACGGCGTACCTGCCCCGCCTCGACGGCGAAATCGAAGGCGACCTTGACCTCGCCCCGCTGAATCCACGCGGCACCCGGACGATCCTCGACAAAGACCGCGAAAGCAGCTGCGGCTGCGCCATTGAAGAAGTTGGCCACCTCGTCGGGACCCTCCAGGCGTGTCGGCGTGCCCAGCGCGGTCGCGGCCGCATCCGCGGAAACCACCACGTCGGGAGCGAGTAGCTCCAGTAGCCGGGTGAAGTCGCCCTCTCGCGCTGCAGCCATGAAGGCGTCCACGACCTCCCAATCGGCGAGGGCATCCTCCGGCGTGGCCAGGCGTACCTTGGCGCGAGCCCGGGAGGCCAGTTTGCGCGTCGCGACCGGCGTCGAGTCGAGCATCGAGGCGATCGACTCGAAGTCGACGCCGAAGCTGTCGTGCAGCACAAAGGCCACCCGCTCGGCGGGCGTGAGGCGGTCGAGCACGACCTGCAGCGCGATGCCCACGGTGTCGGCCAGCACCACGTCGTCGGCCGGGTCGAGTGCCGTCGCCTCGACTTCTATCGACTCCGTCGGCACCGGCGTGCGGGCGCGCAGCCGGTCCAGGCACAGCCGCGAAGTCACCGTGGTGAGCCAGCCGGCCAAGTTGTCGATCGCCTCGTCGGTGGCGTGCAGCCGCAGCCACGCCTGCTGCGCGACGTCCTGTGCCGCGTCGGCGTCGCCCAGGATCCGAGCGGCGATGCGCTGCAGGCGGGGGCGCTCGGCCTCGAAGCCGTCGCGGAGCTGATCGTCGCTCACCATGGCGGTCACACTTTCGTCGTCGGCTGCGTCATCATCCTGACGCACCCGGACCGCCCGGTGTGACCAGAAAATGGAGGACCTTTGTGAAGACCATGACCTGCCAAGACCTTGGTGGCCCCTGCGACCTCACGCACCGCGGTGAGAGCGCCGACGAGATCATCAAAGCGCAGGACCAACACCTCAAGGAACTCGTAAAGGCCGGCGATGACGCCCACGTGTCTGCCCGCGAGGACATGAAGGGCCGTTGGCGCCGCCCGCTCAAGTCGATCAGCTGGTACGCAGACGTCAAGAAGCGGTTCGCCGAACTGCCGGAGAGATGACTAGCCGACGGCCCCGCACTCCTGTAACCGGGCGATCTCCTCAGCCCCGAAACCCCATGCCCCCAACGTCTTAGCCACGTTGCGGCCGCCGCTATCCGGAGGAACCGGTCGCGCATTGGCGCTGCGGCTGAAGCGGGGCGCGGGTGCGGGCTGGAGCACGCCATCGACGTCGACGAACGCATCACGCGCCTGATTGTGCGGATGCTCATGCGCCTCCCATGGGGACAGTGCCGGCGTCACACACGCATCGCAGTCAGCGAAGATGTCCGCCCACTCCGCCCGGGTTTTCTGGGCGAAGGCGTCGCTGATGAGTTTCTTCACCTCCGGCCACGCACCGGGATCGAGCTGGAACGGCAGCCCTGGTTCGGCGATGCCCAACGTGTTCAGGAACTCGGCATAGAACTGTGGCTCAACGCATCCCACCGCCATGTACTTGCCGTCAGAAGTCTCATAGGTGTCGTAAAAGGGCGCCCCGCCGTCCAGGGCGTTGGTGCCACGCTCGCCTCCCCACAGACCATTGGCGTGCATGCCGTGCAGGAAGGTGGTGAGCAGCGCCGCCCCGTCCACCATGGCCGCGTCGATCACTTGGCCACTACCAGACCGGTCGCGCTCGAACAGTGCGGAGACGACGCCGAGCGCAAGCATGAGTCCGCCGCCGGCGAAATCGCCCAACAGGTTCTGCGGCGCGTGCGGACGTTCACCCGCGCGACCAATCGATTCCAACGCGCCGGCGATGGCGATGTAGTTGATGTCGTGGCCGGCGCGTTGCGCGAGTGGACCAGCCTGACCCCAGCCGGTCATCCGGCCGTAGACCAATCGCGGATTCGCCTCCAGCAAGGTATCCGGCCCGATGCCGAGTCGTTCGGCGACGCCGGGACGGAAGCCCTCGACGAAAACATCAGCTGTGCTTGCCAGTTCGCGCACCACCCGCGCGCCGTCGGCCGACTTCAGGTCGACCGCGATGGTGCGCCTGCCGCGATCGAGGATTCCGGCCGGCGGAGTGATGCCCGCCTGGCTGCCCTTGCGGTCGACCCGTAATACCTCGGCACCGAGGTCGGCCAAGATCATGCACCCGAACGGTGCCGGCGCAAGACTCGCGATCTCGACTACCCGTACTCCGGTCAACGGCCCCATCTCAGAGGCTCCTCGCAATCAATTCCTTCATGATTTCGCTGGTTCCGCCGTAGATCTTCTGGATCCGCGAGTCGGCGAACATCCGGGCGATCGGGTATTCCACCATGTAGCCGTAGCCACCGAAGATCTGCACGCAGCGGTCGACGACGATGCACTGCTGCTCCGTGAGCCACCACTTCGCCTTCGCCGCGTCGGTGATGTCGAGTTCACCGGCGAGGTGTTTCTCGATGCACTGGTCGAGGTAGGACCACGACACGCTGGCGATGGTGTCGCACTCGGCCAACACGAACTTCGTGTTCTGGTAGCTGAAGATGGGCTTGCCAAACGCGTTGCGCTCCTTGGCATAGGCGACGGAAACCTCGACCGCTTTCTCGATGGTCGCGCTGGCGGAGACCGCGAGAATCAGTCGCTCCTGGGGCAACTGCTGCATCAGTTGGATGAAACCCTGGCCCTCGGCATCGCCGATCAGGTTCGCTTGCGGCACGCGGACATCGGCGAAGTTCAACTCGACGGTGTCCTGCCCGTGCTGGCCGACCTTCTCGAGGTTGCGGCCGCGGCTGAAACCCGGCAGGTCTTTGGTTTCGACGCCGATGAGCGAGATGTCACCGATGCCGCCATCGTTCGCTGTCTTGGCCACCACCAGCACCAGATCGCAGAGGAAACCGTTGGAGATGAACGTCTTCGAGCCGTTGATGATGTAGTCGTCGCCGTCCTTGACGGCTCTTGTCTTGACGTTCTGCAGATCTGATCCGGTACCCGGTTCGGTCATGGCGATCGCGGCCACCAATTCGCCGGTAGCCATCTTCGGCAGCCAGTTCCGCTTCTGCTCTTCGCTGCCGTAGGCGTTGATGTAGTGAGCGATGATCGTGCTGTGCAGCAGCCCGCCGAAGCTCGGTGCTAGCGCGCGCACCTGCTCGATCGCGATGGCCGCCTCGTGCGCGAAATTACCGCCGCCACCGCCATATTGCTCGGGGATGCTGGCACATAACAACCCCAGCTCGCCTGCTTTGTACCAAACGTCACGGTCGACGTGCTGCTGCTTTCCCCACCGCTCCTCGTTAGGGGCGCAGACCTTGGTGAAGAAGTCGCGGGACAGCTCGGCAACCTGGTCGAGGTCCTTGTCCATCCAGTTGGATCGATGCAATTTCACGAGATGTCCTTTTCCGCCGACGCTGTGACGGCAAGTTGATGTGCGTGTTGCGCGACGACAGTGGCGGCGTCGAGTTGTGGGCAGTGCCCGGCGGAGCGCAGCACGATGAGACGGCTGCCCGGATTGGCTTCGTGCAGAATGCGACTGGCGGATACCGGCACCAGCAGATCCCGGGCGCCGTGCAGCACCGTCATGGGATGACCGACCCCGCCGTGCTCCCGCATGCGGTCGAGCTCGGCCTTGAATGTCACACCCAGGCGGACGAGACGATGTGTTGAAGCGACGTTGGTGTAGTCGTTGGCGAATCTGGCCACGACCTCGGGGTCGATCGCGGATCGGTCACCATAGAGCAATCGTGCTAGCGACCAACGCAGCAGCCTCCGATGAACCGGACCGGGGACGGGTATCGCCGACACGATCCGAAGCACCGCCGCGAGGAGACCGATCGCCGCCGTCGGACCCTTCCAGGCAATGCCCGCGACGCCGAGCGTCATCACCGCGGCCACCGGCAGATCCTTGTTGCGCGCGGCCCGGGCAGCCGCCGCCGCGCCCAGTGAATTGCCCACCACGACAACCCCTGTCGTGTCAGCGGACGCCTGAATCGTCGCGGCGACGAACGCGTCCAGTTGCGGGACCAGGTCCCCGTCTGCGAGGGGGTCCGCCCGACCGAAACCCGGCAGGTCGACGGCGACCGCCGCCTGCCCGGCCTCGCCCAGGAGCGTCAGGACCGGCCGCCACGTGTCGGCAGAGTCCCCGAACCCGTGCAACAGAAGCACGGTGGGCCCGCGCCCGGTGACCACAAGCTCTCTGGTCTCAAAGCCGGCGTGAGTCGACCGTCGTTCCACGATGGACGACATTGTGGTCAAGACCAAGTGGTCAGGCGCTTGTGCAAGTCGTCGATCTCCCAAGGCCCGTCCGTCTCGATGGTCTCCCCGAGTTCCATCGGAGTGATCTTCGAGATCGATCCGCCTTGTACCGCGAAAACCGTTCCGCTGATCGAGCATTCGTCGCTGGCCAGGTACGCCACGATCGGAGAGATGTTTTCGGGGCTGAACATGTCGAACTGACCTTCGGGTACCTCGGCCGCGAAGATGGCGCCCATGCCAGGCGTCGCCAGCGTGAGCCGGGTCCGGGCCACTGGAGCAATCGCATTGACCCGGACGCCGTAACGTCCTAGTTCGGCAGCGGCGACCCGAGTGAGCTCGGCGATACCCGCTTTGGCGGCACCGTAATTCGCCTGCCCGGGGTTGACCATGAAGGTGCCCGACGCCGACGCGGTGTTGATCACCGACGCCCGCACCTGCTCGCCCGACTTCGACCGGTCCTTCCAGTACGCGGCGGCGTGATGCAGGACCGCGGCGTGCCCCTTGAGATGCACGGCGATGACCGAATCCCAGTCCGCTTCCGAGATCCCTGCGACAAACGAATCGCGCAGAATGCCCGCGTTGTTCACCACCACGTCGAGCGTGCCGAACTCGTCGACCGACTGATCCACCAGGTTTTTCGCGCCCTCCCAGGTGGCGATGTTGTCGGTGTTGGCCACCGCACGCCCACCAGCAGCTCTGATCTCGTCGACGACCTCTTGGGCCGGCCCGCTGTCGGACCCGCTCCCGTCGTTGGCTCCGCCGAGATCGTTGACGACGACGGCGGCCCCTTCAGCCGCGAAGAACAGGGCGTGTGAGCGCCCGATACCGCGTCCCGCCCCGGTGATGACGGCGACTTTGTTGTGCAATGTATCCACGTTTTTCCTCTATCTTTCGAGCCTCAGCGGTCGGCTGGGCGGTAGGCGGTGACGACGACGGCGCCGCCGAGCCCAATGTTGTGCTGCAGTGCGACACCGGATTTCAGTGCAGCGTCGGATACCTGCCGCTTGTCGGCCGTACCCCGCAACTGCCAGGTCAGTTCGCTTGCCTGGGCCAGACCGGTGGCGCCCAACGGATGCCCCTTGGAGATCAGCCCGCCAGAGGGGTTGACCACCCAGTTTCCGCCGTACGTGGTCTCGCCGTTGTCGACCAGCTTGCCGCCTTCACCTTCCGCGCAGAGTCCGAGCGCTTCGTAGGTGAGCAGTTCGTTGACCGAGAAGCAGTCGTGCAGTTCGATGACGTCGATGTCTTCTGGGCCGATCTCGGCCTGGTCGTACACCTTTCGTGCCGCGGTGCGGGTCATGTCGGCGCCGACGATGGTGATGGCACTCTTGTCGGTGAAGGTCGACTCGAGATCGGTCACCATGGCCTGCCCGACGATCTCGACTGCCTGCGCGGCCAACCCGTGTTTCTCGACAAATGCCTCGCTGGCGACGATCACGGCGCCCGAACCGTCCGATGTAGGCGAACACTGCAACCGGGTGAGCTCGGCTGGCGCGTAGATCATCTTGGCGGCCTTGATGTCATCGAGCGTGTACTCGTCCTGGAATTGCGCGAACGGGTTGTTCACCGAATGACGATGGTTCTTCTCGCCGATCTTGGCGAAGTGCTCGGTGGTGGTGCCATAGCGCTGCATGTGTTCGACTCCCGCAGCACCGAACATCCAGGGCGCCGGCGGAAAGGCGAACTCGAAGAGTTCTGCCTCTGCTTGAATGTGGCGCCCGAGTGGCTGTTCCCGGTCCTGATTGCCGACCGACAGCGAGCCGGGCTGCATCTTCTCGAAGCCCAGCGCCAGTGCGCAGTCTGCGAGGCCGCCGCGTACCGATTGGGTGGCCAGGTACAGCGCGGTGGATCCGGTGGAGCAGTTGTTGTTGACGTTGGTGATCGGAATCCCGGTCATGCCCAGTTCGTAGATCGCGCGCTGCCCCGAGGTCGACTCGCCGTAGACGTAGCCCACGTGGGCCTGCTCGATCTGATCGAACGTGATGCCAGCGTCCTCAAGCGCTTTCGTGCCCGATTCCCTCGCCATCGCCGGATAGTCCCACCCCTCACGGCTGCCCGGCTTCTCGAACTTGGTCATCCCGACGCCGATGACGAAGACCCGGTTCTTGCTGCTCATGTTCAGTTCCTTTCGAATTCCGCGAGACCGTCCTTGATCAGGACCTGGCCTTCGTTGTTGACACTTTCGAAACGCAGCGTCGCTTCATCTTCGCGCCAGATCGAGGTCGTCATGACCTGACCGGGGCGACCGGGTGCGGAAAACCGCACCGCGAGGCGCTTCAACCGCTCGGGGCTGTCGGGCGCGACCTGGCACAGCACCGCGTGCGAGGTGAAAGCCATGGTGCACAGGCCGTGCATGATGATCCCCGGCAGTCCCATCTGCTTGGCGAAATCCTCGTCCAGATGGATCGGCATCGGGTCGCCGGCAGGCTCCGCGTAGCGGAAGGTCTGGTCGAGGTCGAATTTCTGCTCGACGACGAAGTCCGCGGCGCGGCCCCGCAATGCCTCGTCGAAGGAGTGACCCGGCGCCGGCTCGCCCACCTGGTTGGGCCACTGACCGCCGCGGAAGAATCCGCTGAAGTACTGCTCGTTGACTGTCTTGCCGGCGCGGTCACGGGTCTCCGCAACCGAGGTCACGACGACGCCCGAAGATTTTCCGTGGATGCCGACGACCTTCGCACGCACCGTGAGTGGCTCGCCCGGCTCGATCGGACGGTGGAATCGGAAGTCCTGCTCGCCGTGCAGGATTCGCATGGCCAAGTCGTCTGGCACGGCCGAGAGCGTCACCTGAGCCAGTGTGGGCAGGGTTGGCACCACCGCGAAGACCGGCGGTGCGAGGGTGCCGTCCAAATGGACGGCTATCGGGTCATTGGTGGCCTTCGCGTACGCGATGGTCCGCTCGACCGGCACCGGGAACGAGTGTCCGCACTCCAACGGCCGACAGCGTCGGTATCGAATTCAGTTCTTGGCATGCGAGAAACGCTAGAAGCGGACCGTGACCGAGGCCAATGACTGCAACTAGCGACATGCGTGACCGAAGTGCGCATGCGCTGGTGGTAGCTTCGCCCTGTGGCAAACCGCACGGTGGCGGTCCAATTCGTACGCGCCGCGATGGAGTCGGCGCGGTTGCGTGGACTCGACCTCGCCGCCGCGCTGCTCGACGCGAAGATCACCGACGAACTGTTGGGCCAAGACGCCACCCGTGTCACCACTGCGCAGGCCAACCGCCTGATCCAGGCGCTGTGGCTGGCTACCGATGACGAGCTGTTCGGCGCCGGCCCGAAGCCGGTCCCGCGGGGCACCTTCAAGATGATGACCCTCGGGCTGATTCACGCTCCGGACCTGCGCACCGCGATTCGCCGCTACGTCGAATTCTCCAACATTGCAACCGGATTCGAAGCGGTCGGCCTCGAAGTCGGGGAGACGAGCACCCGGCTCTTCCTCGATCCGGCTGGTCGCACACAGAGCGACCGACTCGTGGTCGACGTTCTGATGGCTGTCTTTCACCGCTTCTCCGGTTGGCTGATCGGCGAGCAGATCGTGCTGGATTCGGTCAACCTTCCAGGTGTCGCGCCCGCTCACGAAGCCGAGTACCTGCTCATCTACGGCGTCGCGCCGATATTCGAAAGTTCAGACTCGACAATCACTTTCAGCAGCAAATACCTGAGTGCGCCGGTGATCCGCAGTGAGAACGAGCTGATGGACTTCCTCCGAACGTCGCCCAACGACCTGCTCTTTCGACAGGAATACCAGCCGACCACATCCAGCCGAGTGCGCAGGATGATCGAACGCAGGAATGCCGACGAGGCGGTGACCGTCGACGACGTCGCGAAGCGGCTCGCGGTCAGCGCCCAGCATCTTCGCAGACTGCTGCGCGATGAGGGCACGTCGTTCCGGGAGATCAAGGAGGAGATCCTTCGCGACGAGGCGATCGCCAGCCTGGTGCGCGGCGGGGAGACCGTCGAGGAGCTTTCCGAGCGGCTTGGATTCTCCGAGCCCAGTGCATTTCGACGGGCGTTTCGCCGCTGGACGGGAAACCCGCCCGGCTCATACCGTCCGGTGGCCGACCCTACGCGCGCCGGCTGAACGCGCAGTTAGGTCACGGCGTTTGCGCGATGCGGTCCTGACACTGCGGGCGTTGTCGGGCCTAACGTCAGTGCCATGACAGCGAAGACTGACACACCGAGAATCCGATGCGGCTCAGTTGACCGGTCACACGACGAGGTTCAGTCGCGTGCGGCGCGGATCGCCGCCGGCCTCCAAGCGATGGGCATCGTTAGCGGCGACAACGTCGCACTCGTCTTGGCGAACTCAGTCGAATTCATGGAAGTCACCGCGGGAATCGCATTGGCGGGCGCGAACCCGGTGCCGGTCAACTGGCACGGAAAAGCCGAAGAGGTCGGCTACCTGCTGAGCAACAGTGGCAGCAAGGCCGCCTTCGTGCATTCGGATTTCCTTGCCACAGTGCAGCAGACCGGAACGGCGCTACCCCTGGTCGTCGTAACCGGCAAGACGCCCGTCCCTGATGGGCTTGTCGAATTCGAATCGTGGCTGGCGGAACAAAAGCCGGCCGTCAACCCGGTCGACCCCACCACCGGGCTCGGCATGATTTACACCTCCGGCACCACGGGTAAGCCCAAAGGAATTGTGCGCGAATCTATCTCGCCTGACGTGCTCATGCAGATGGTGCTGGCGACGATTCATCGCATGGGCGTGGGCCCCGGTGTCGCGACGATCCTCCCGGCGCCGCTCTACCACACCGCGCCGAACACGATGGCAGTGCTGGCTCTGAAACTCGGCATGGACATCACGATCCTGGAGCGGTTCGACGCCGAACAGTTCCTCACCGCCGTGGAGCGTTACCAAGTCCAACAGGTTCAGATGGTGCCGACCATGTTCACCCGACTGCTCCGGCTGCCGCAGGAGGTTCGCGACCGCTATGACGTGTCCTCGCTTCGCGCGGTGGTGCACTCGGCGGCGCCGTGCCCCGCGCACATCAAGCAGCAGATGATCGACTGGTTCGGCCCGATCGTGTCCGAGTACTACGGCGGCTCCGAGACCGGCCCCGTCGTGTGGTGCACATCCGAGGAATGGTTGGCCCACCCCGGCACTGTCGGCGCCCCCGCGGATGGCGCCCAAGTACGGATCATCACCGACGACGATGAGGAGGCCCCCGTCGGTGAGGTCGGCGTCGTCTACGTCAAACCCGCCGACCACTGGCCGGGCTTCACCTATCACGGTGACGACAAGAAGCGGCGCGAGATGGAGCTCGACGGTTTCGTCACCGTCGGGGACATGGGCCGCGTGGACGCCGACGGTTTTCTCTACCTGACGGACCGGGCCAACGACATGGTGATCTCGGGCGGGGTGAACATCTACCCCGCCGAGATCGAGTCGGTGCTTTACCAGCTGCCGGCGGTCCGGGACTGCGCGGTGTTCGGAATCCCCGACGAGGAGTACGGCGAATCGCTGGCGGCCCACATCGAGATCGGTGAGGGCTTGGCGCTGAGCGAAGACGATGTGCGGGACTTCGTGCGGGACAAGCTCGCCGGCTTCAAGGTGCCCAAGGTGGTGGTGTTCGACGATGACCTACCGCGAGAAGACTCGGGAAAGCTCTTCAAACGACGGATCCGCGACCGGTATTGGAAAGAGGCCGACAGCAGGATCTGACTGGCCCAGGTCAGCGGTTACCCCGCCCAGACGTCCTCAACGTAGTGGTCGGACTCCACCAGGCCGATCAGCCAGTCGCGGGCTTGGCTCTCGTCGTCTCCGGTGCGCGCGCGGTAGATGCCAATGAAGGCCTGCCGCACGGCCGGTGCCATGTTGGCGCCGTCCCCACAGACATAGACATGGGTGTCCTTCGCGGGGTCACCGAGCAACCCCCAGACCTCGTCGGCGTCGGCGGCGATCCGGTCCTGGACATACCGCACCCCGTCCTGCGACGCGCGGGAGAAGGCGGGGCGCATTCGGACGACCCCCTCTGCCTCGGCAGCTTCGAACTGCTCGCGAAAGATGTAGTCCACGTTAGGGTCTCGAACTCCGAAGAAACACAACGCAGGCGAATACGGCGCCCCGTCCTGTTTGGCGGCCAGTCGGTCACCGAGGAATCCGCGGAACGGGGCGACACCGGTGCCCGCGCTGACCAGGATGACGTTCTTTGCGGGGTCGGCACCCGCCCGGAAGGCCTGGCGGGCCGGATCGACCCGCGCCCGGATTTGCGTGCCGGCGGCGATGGACGCCAGATGGTTGGACGCCACGCCCTGAAACACACCGTGGCCGGAACGGGCGGGCGCAGCAAGCACGCTGACCACCAGCGCGACCAGACCCGGTGTCAGCCGGGAGGACGACGCAATGGAATAGTGCCTCGGCGTCATCGGCTCCAGAAGTTCGAGCAGTTCCGCCCCTGTCAGCACGCAGGCCCGGAACTCCTGCAGGCATTCGAGTGGACTGAGCGCGCACGCATCCGAGGAACCCGCGAGTTCCTCGAGGCGCTCGCGTTCCGGCTGACATGGATTGGAGGCCGCGAGACGGCGTAGTTGATTGCGGGTGGCCGGCCTTCGCAGCTCCACGAAATGAGTGAGCAATTCACGCACGCTCACCTCACGGTCGAGCGCGATCAAACGCCGCGATGTGCGTCTCGGATTGATGGACAGTCGCAAATCACCGTCGATGCCGAGCAGTTCGAGCACTGTCGAGACGAGATCTGGCGGGTTGTCGGCGAGCACGGTCAAGTGATCACCGGTCAGGTACCCGACTCCCTCGGGAAGGGTCACGCGGACAAAGCGTTTGGCTTGTCCCGGGGCGACGTCGTCACCCACCAGTGCGGTGTTGTCCAACACGGTCATCGGTGCGACAGCGAACCGGGCGTCGATCGCTGCGGTCACCGGGCCAACGATGCGATGCAGATCGTAGAGCGGCTCGCCGCTGTCGGTGAGCGGCGTCGCGTCTGGATCACCGAACTGCTCGGACAGCGCCGCCCACAGTGCGGTGGAGAACTCCTCGACCGTCCCGTTGAGATCTCCGGAGGTGTCCGCCGAGGCACGAGGTACCAAAGGACGAGCGCCGAGTTCGGTCAGCCGCTCGTCGATGTGCTTGGGCACCGCCTGGTAGGTGTCGGCCCAGTTACGGTCTCCGACACCAAGTACCGCGAAGTACGGGGCGCCACCGAGAGCAGCGCCCCCACCGAGTAGCCAGGCGAGGAACGCGCGCGCGTCATCGGTTGGCTGCCCGTTGTACGACGACGCGACGATGACAATCGCGTCGGCTTCCGGGAGGGCGCCGGCGAAGTCGTCCAGCGGCGCCACCGTCGTGGTGCACCCGAGGTCGGTGGCCTCTTCGGCGAGTTGCTTGGCCAACGCGCGGCAGGTCCCGAGATTCGAACCGTGCAGCACGGTCAGCGTGGTACCGGCTTTGAGGGGTGTGGTGACATGCGACGGGGGTTGAGGCGCCGTCGCGGCGTCCTGTGGTTCGGCGCTGCGACGGTCCGCGTGAGTGCGCCGAATCAGGTCGAGATGGAAGCCCATCGGGCGACGGCTCCGCTCGCTATCGAATTGCAGCACATAGTGTTGCGAGTCGATCAGGCGATAACGGTGGACCAGCCGGGCGATTGCCATGGTGGCCTCGTGCAGGGCGAACTGACGTCCTATGCAGGATCGCGCCCCGGTGCCGAACGGTTTGAACAAACCGCCGGACCTGGCGGCGACCCTGGTGGCGTCGAATCGGTCCGGATCGAAGAACTCGACGTTGTCCCCCCATTCGGGTTGACGATGAAGCGCGCCGGTGAGCACGGCGACGGCCTCACCCTGCTTGATTGGGTATCTGCCGCCGATGACTGTGTCGGACAATGCCATCCGGTCGAAACTGAGCACCGGTGGAGAGAGTCGCAACGTTTCGTTGATCACCTGCCGCAGATACGCGAGCTTGCCGATGTCGTCGTAAGTCGGTAGGTAGTCGTCATCCGCCCCGAACACGGCGTCGACTTCGGTCTGGACACGCGACAGTACCGCCGGGTGATGCATCAGGTTGTATAGCGCATTAGGCATTAGTTCCGACGTGGTCAGCTGGCCGGCGATGAGGAAGGTCATGATCTGGTTGCGGATGTTCTCCGGGCTCAGTAGCGGTTCGCCGCCGGAATCGAGCTCCAGCATCACGTACAGCAGGTCGTCGCGCTGATAAGCCGAACCCGCGCGGTGCTGCTCGATCAGCTCGTCGAATGCGTCATGCAGATATGCCAGCTGATTGTCGAATTCGTTTGTCGTCGGCACTTTTCCGAGTTCATCGGCGGCCGCGGTGAAGCTGTGTGGGATCGGTGCGAGACCCGCGTAGCTGAAGGAGTCGAATCGCGCCCCGAAGCCGGCCAAGGCAACGGTATCCATCGCGAGTTTCTGCAGATCGGTGGACGCGTCCACTGGCCGCTGTTCGGCGCAGGCATCCCAGCGGTCGACCAGCTGGCCGCCGATCTCGAGCATGGCGCCGTGGTATTCGCGCAGTCCGGCATAGCTGAAGCCGGGCATCAGGACGTCGTGGGCCTTCTGCCAGTTCGGCTCACCGTGATAGGCGGTGAACAGCCCGTCGCCGGCCAGCGGACGGACCCGGGCCAATGACTGGGTCAGGTTCTTGGCGAACCGGCTTTCGTCGCACAACTCTTCGACCAGTTCCAGGGAGCATGCGTACAGCTTTCGGAAACCGCTGTAGTCGGCGTAGAACAACGGCCCGTGCAGCTCGCCGAGGATGTCTACCGCAAGCGCACAAGGCCGGCCGACGAGATCCAACGGTGGCGGCAGCGGTCCCTCGGCGGACGGAACGTTGTCTAGGTCCGGGGTTGGCGACGGTGCGAAATCGACCATAGTTACCAGGCTTAACCTGTCTGCAGAACGTCGACGTCCCACGCCGAACGCCGTCTCGACACGAGCCTAGACCCGTAATTCGGCCGCACCCGCCCTTAAGTGCAAAAGTACTGCCGGTTGACCACGCAATTCGATGGTGGCGAATAGGAGCCGGTCAGCACGCCTCTCAGTCCGCCTGTGGCTGAGGCGCCGGGTGCAATGGTGCGATTCCAATTCGCCGGGGTGATCACGTAGTGCGTACCGGATTGTGCGACGGTGCTATTCCACGCATGCGAGACGGATTCGCCTGCCGGCAAGTCAAATTCGAGCTTCCAATCGTTGAGCGGCACCGAGCTCGAGTTGGTGACGGTGAAGTGGGCGATGAAACCTGTCTGCCACGCGTGTTCGACCGATAATGTCGCCGTGACCGCCGCCGCATGGACTACGGGGGTGTTAGCGAGTCCGAGGATGGCTACCATCAATGCCGACACGGTTAGGTGAAGCGCTGTGCGCCAGCGCTTCACACGATTGTCCAATCCGGCCACAGCAGCCAACACTAAAGCCAGACAGGCGATATCAGCCATCACATCACGGGTGCGCTGCAATACCTTTGCCCAACTGCAACCATCATGAAATTTATGCCGAAGGCGCGAGGATGCGGCGGCGAATATCGTTAACGATCCCTCGCTTGAGGGTTCATTTCTGGCGGCCGTCCGGCCGACTCGCAACCCGCCGGCCAGGTCGCGCACCCGGTCTCGGGACGCGGCCACCGCATGGTGAGCAAGCTCGCGCTCTGCTGTTGAGACTCGGGCACCGGCAAAAATGCAGGCACAAAGTGGTGCCGTCGCTGCGGCCTTGCACCGTGCACTTATCGGCTAAGCGGTGCATCAGAATCAGTCCCCGTCCTCGAACGGCGTTGATGGCGCCGGAATCGGGCTGGATCCAACTGCCGCGATCGACAACGCAGACTTGCACGGTTTCCTCGGTGGGGTCGTGAGTCACGTCCATGGTCATCACCGCGCCGTCGGCGCTGACATCATTGCCGTAAGCGTGCTCGGCGCAATTGGCCAGGGCCTCGTAACTAGCCAACACAATGTCGGCGGCCCGCTCGGCGTCGACGTCCACGGTGTCGCTTAGCCAGCGACGCAGATGTGCGCGGAATCCGGCCGCCGTGTCGCCGTCGGCAGGTCCGGTATGTGAACTGCTCGTCACAACGCCAGTTGGTGCCGAATCACTCATGTCTTACGGGCTACCCGCTATTGCGATGCGCAACCTCGATGCCGTGGCCCGGCGGATAGCGGTCGACTGAGATCCCACTAGCAGCGCGGTGTCGCCACGTGATCAGAATCTCAACCTATCAACGCGTCCATGTGGGCCGTTGTCGCGAATGACTAAAAGTTGAGCCTGCTTCTGATACCGGACCGATATATGTGGCTCTGCACCCGCTGGCACCAACAGGGCTACGGAATGCAAAGGACCCGCCTATGAGCACCGATCTGAGCCTGATCGCGCTAGCTCAAAAGGTGCAGGTCATCCAGACAAACCGCGCCGGGGACCTTCCCGCTGCTCTCGCCGAGGTAACGTCCGCCGCCGCGTCCGGGATACCGGGAGCCGCCTACACCGGGATCACCCTCTTGGACACCCAAGACGGCGGCGTCGCAACACCGGCTGCATCCCATAAGTACGCCGTCGTACTTGACAAAATACAAAAGAGACATCGTGAAGGGCCATGTCTGCACGCCGCTCGACAAGGTGAGGCTGTCGTGGTGAGCGATATCGCCTCCGACGACCGATGGCCAAGTTACCGGCGAGAAGCCTTGGCTCGTACACCTGTCCGCAGCGTCATGTCGCTTCCCATGTTCTCCGACACCCGACGACTCGGCGCGTTGAACGCCTTCGCCGAACATGCTGATGCTTTCGACGCTGATTCGCACAAGCTGGCAACGGCTTACGCCGCGCTCGGCGCGTTGGCGTTTGGAAGCTTTGTCCTTCACCAGCAGATGTCTGCCGCGGTGCAATCTCGCGACATCATCGGACAGGCCAAGGGCATGCTGATGGAACGGTACAGAATCGACGCTGAGCAAGCGTTTGGAATCCTTCGCGAACTGTCTCAGAACAGCAACACAGCACTTCGTACCGTGGCGAGCCAGCTGGTGTCTGCGGGACCCGACGATTAATGCTGGGGCCAATTCAAAGATCGGCCACCCCGGCGGACGTCAGTTCGACCAGGGGTATGCAAACAAGGGCCCGGTGACTGCGGACGTCAGGAACCACACCAGTGCGCACAACATCAGGGGCCAGATCGCCCGAGCGAGGAGTCGGAACGGGTTCGCCGAGCCCAGCTCGAGCCGGATCACTTTGCTGAGCCCTTCGAGATCGCCGGCACTCAGGAACACGCTGCCCGATCCGACCCTCAGCATGTATCCGCGCGTCCCGTCGGCCCGATTCACGCGTAGGAGGATGAGCCGATCCCCAATGCGGTCTCGCCGGCCGATGAGGCTGGTTAGCTCAGGTTGTCGCACGGCATTCCCCTAGGGTGGGTTGGGACTTCCTGCGCTTGGGGCGCTTACGTTACTCGCCGCGACTTTGTCTCACAAGCGATTTCGTTTTGCCGTGGCGCCCCGCTGTCAACCGCTTACGCGTACCTCGGAGGCGCCTGTCCTACTGCCGGCACGCTGTTGCGTCGGCCGGCCGACCGGCGACTGGCCGGCTTGTTTCTGAGAGCTCAACGCTCGCCTGACTCGCTTCGCGTAGCGAGAACGCTCTATTGGCGAGGCCGCGTCGGTTGAGCAGTTGCTGGGCGTCTGGCGATGCACGCCGCGAGCAGTATGAAGCGCAGGCGTCTCTTACATGAACTGTGATAGCTTCAAAGGTGAACGGCAAGCAAACAGGAGACCTTTGATGATCGGAAGACTGCTGCTCAGTGGCGTTGGAGCCCTCATCTCCATCGGCCTGGCCGTGCCGGCAAGCGCGGACCCGGTCAACACTGTCGGCGCTGTCGGGGCGCCGCAACCCTCCGTTCCTAGCTTCTTGGCCGCCGCGCGGGCAGCCGGCGTCACCGGCGCCGACCCTGCGATGCTGGAAGACGGCTATAGCGTGTGTCGGCAACTGTGGAATCAGCAAGTCCTGGGAACTCAGGTGGCCGCGAACCTGGTGCGGGACAATCCACAGGTTACCAGCGAAGAAGCCGGCAAATTCGTGCTGGCCGCGGTCAACTCCTTGTGCCCCGTGCCCGGCACCTACGACTATTGGGCATACAGCACTAGCTGAATTCGGTTAATCTGCAACACAATTCGCAGGACTCCACTAACGGTCGGTCGTCATAAAGGCCACTTTTCGCGGCGCCATGCCGCGTCCCAGAACATCCACTCGTATCGGGCGGTCGCGGCGAAATGAGCTCGGGCGCGCGTCTCATCGGCAACACTTAGGGTCAGGCCAACGAGGTCGGCCAGCGCCAGCACCTCGGCGACAATGGTCTGGTATTCGTCATCGGCATAGGTGTCGATCCAGCGCTGGTAGCGCGGATCCGGCGAACCGCGTTTAACGAGTTCGGCACCCACCTCGGCATAAATCCAATAACACGGCAGCACCGCGGCGAGCCCATCGGCGAAGGCGCCGCGGTATGCGGTGGCCAACAAATAGCTCGTATAGGCGAGGGTGGTTGGTGCGACCGGCATGGCGTCGACGGTCTAGATGCCCATTTCGGTTAGCAACGACTTGTGCAGCGTGAGCTCGACCTCGGCAGTGCTGGCGGCGTGCCGGGCGAACATGCCGACACCGGCGTCTGTTGGGGCCTTGCTGCCTACAACTGTCAGCGTACGAGCAAAATCCCGCAGATAGTGTGCGTCCTGAACGACGTAGTGGACGAACAGCGCGGGGTCGAGGCTGCCGTCAGTCAGGCCGGCCAGGAATGGGTGATCCAAGATCGCCGCGTAGGTGGCGGCAGCTTCGGCCCATAACCGTCCCGTCCAGCCGCTCCGCATCAGCGCAGGCTACTTCACCCCGTCACGCGGTCTGGGTCCGCTCGGCGTGCGGTGATCCCATTCGAACCGGCGAGGAGTCCTCCAATGCGGAGAGATAGCCCACGCAGCCCCGCGGTGAGTCTTCAACAACGTCGCCGCGTCTTCCCGCCGCAGCGGGCGACGCCGATTGTGACCCGCGTCATGGTTACCCTCCGCGCCAACGGCCAATCGATGAAGTGGTGCAACAGATGTTGCAGTCGTCACCTCGGCGCGCCCGACATGCACGCCGCAGAGCGCGTCGAGACACTGGCGGAGTCCGTGTTCTTCGTTGTTCACCGGGGCCACCACACCGATGCGGTCTATACGCGTTCCCGTGTGCGGCGGCGCAGCAGTAGATCTACGGGAGGCCATTCGGCTACTTTCCCGCGGGCGGGACCGCCGAGGCCATCACCTTCGCCGCCCGTTCCCAGACGCGGTGCAGTCCGAGCGTGGCGGCGAGGGACGTGACGAAGGCTTTGTCGACATCGGGAGCCACCGCGACGCCGGGATCTTTCGGTGTGATGCGCGCCGAGGCGAGTACCGCGGCACCGTCACCCCAGGCGGCTATCGCCTTGCAGTGCCGAAAGGCCTCTTGGAGTAGCACAACGAGTTTGATGTCGCCCGTCGGAGTGGTCCCGCCCGCCACGACGAGCGCGTCGAACTCGATCGACCGCGCCGTAGCCAGTGTCCGATCAACGGTGACCGTGCGGCGGCCCGATTTCAGAAGACCGCCGACCGGAGCGACCACCAACGCGGTAACACCAAGAGCCGCAGTCGCTTTCACCATCTTGGCAATGCCGGCGAGGTCGGAGCCCGCGTCGGCGATAATGCCGATTTTTCGTCCGTCGATCCGGCCTGGCTCAGCCAGAATTTGGACCAAGGTCGGCGAGACGGCTACGTCGTCGGCGGGTTTGCCTTTCGGGGCGGGTAACCCGAGACCGGCGGCCACCTGCCCACACAGGTCGGTGTCGACGTTGGCCAGTACCTGAAGCTCGCGTTCCTTGATCGACTGCTCGTAAACCTTTCCCAGCTCGAAGGTGAAAGCTTCAATGACGTGAGCTTGCTCGATTGCGCTGAGGCTCCGGTAAAACATGGTCGCCTGCGAGAAATGATCGTCGAACGAGACCGGCTGCGAACGCGTCGCCGTTCCCTCGATCACCCGCGGCGTTTGCACATAGCCGCCGTGCTTCTCATCGGCGAGCTTCGGCTCGTCTCCGTCGATGCTGTTGGGGTGATAGGCAGCGACGCCGGTGTGGATCGCGGTCTGGTGCATGCCGTCGCGGAGCATGTCGTTGACAGGGCAGTGCGGGCGATTGATCGGTAGCTGCGCAAAATTGGGCCCGCCGAGGCGGGTGATCTGGGTGTCGAGATAGGAGAACAGCCGCGCTTGCAGAAGGGGGTCGTTGGTGGGTTCGATGCCGGGAACGAGGTTGCCGGTGTGGAATGCGACCTGCTCGGTTTCGGCAAAGTAGTTGGTGGGGTTGCGGTTCAGCGTCAACTTGCCGATCAGTTGCACCGGAGCGAGTTCTTCCGGGACCAGTTTCGTCGGGTCGAGCAGATCGATGCCCTCAAAGGTGTCCGTACCGTCGTCGGGCATCACCTGGATACCGAACTCGTACTCGAGGAAGGCGCCTGCCTCGATTCCGTCGGCCATGTCGCGGCGGTGAAAGTCCGGGTCGAAGCCCGCGGCGATCTGGGCTTCCTCCCAGACCAGGGAATGGACGCCCGCCAGCGGCTTCCAGTGGAACTTGACCAGGCTGGTCTTGCCCTTGGCGTTGACCAGGCGGAAGGTGTGGACGCCGAAGCCCTCCATGGTCCGGTAGGAGCGGGGGATGCCGCGGTCGCTCATGTTCCACAAGACGTGATGGGTGGCTTCGGTGTGGAGTGAAACGAAGTCCCAGAACGTGTCGTGCGCGGACTGCGCTTGCGGTATTTCGCGGTCCGGCTGGGGTTTGGCCGCGTGGATGATGTCCGGAAACTTGATGCCGTCCTGGATGAAGAAGACCGGCATGTTGTTGCCGACCAGGTCGAAGGTGCCCTCCTCGGTGTAGAACTTCACCGCGAACCCGCGGGTGTCGCGCACCGTGTCAGCCGAACCGCGAGAGCCCAGCACTGTGGAAAAGCGGGTGAAGACTTCGGTTTTCGTACCTTTCTTACCCAGGAAGCCGGCCTTGGTGACCGACGCCGCAGTGCCGTAGGACTCGAACACGCCGTGCGCCGCGGCACCGCGGGCATGCACCACGCGCTCCGGAATGCGCTCGTGATCAAAGTGCGTGATCTTTTCACGCAGGTGAAAGTCTTCCAGCAAGGTCGGACCGCGAGCACCCACCTTCAATGAGTGATCGGTATCGGGTAGCCGCAGCCCCTGAGCGGTAGTCAGAAACTCACCGGACTGAGCTCGCGGATCGAAATCGGCGCTGCCGCCGTTGCTGACGCCGGTCGGGCCGACGGGTGCGGGGGCAGACTGATCTGGTTTACGGGATGCGGGCACGAACACTCCTGGGCGACTCGATTAAGCGGGCACAGCCGGTAGATTCACGGCCGCTTCTTCGCCGCATCACACGCGTCGGTTGTACCCGATTTCTGGGAATGCAATCTGCGGCCCAACGCGCCTTCGCGGCGGCAGCGCAGGATTGCCGCCGAGCGTAAAACCCTCATCCTCACGCCTGTCCCCGCCGTCCCGTCAAGCCTGCAAGGAGAGGCGGCGGGCGACGATGTCGGCGGCCACTGCGGAAATGCGGCGACCGCACGCGTAGGCATAAGCGCGTAGCCGATCGACTCCTTCGTCTGGGTCAATATCGAGCTGAACGGCCACCATCCCGCCCGCTACGTGGATTTGTGTGCGGGTGAACGGATTAGCGTCCTCGGTTGGCACGACGTCAGTTGTCGCGGCGGCGTCGATAGCCTCTTCAACGCTGCCGAAGCGGCCGAGGTGATCCTCCCAATTCGCCAGCAGTCGCTTCGCGATCTTTGCCGTGCATGAGACGACCGCAGCACTTTCAGCGGCACCGAGGTGCCCGGCGCGTCGCCGGTACAACTCCAGCACACCCATCGGTCGCTTCCCGTCGGGAACGGGAAACGCGAACAACGCATGTGCTCCCAGCTCGGTCGCATCAGCAGCAAATGTGGGCCAGCGCGACGATTTACCCCCGTCGGTCAACTCCGGATGGAACTGAGGCTTGTCGTCGAGATAGGCGTCGAAACACGGTCCCTCACCAATGGTGTACTGCAATTCATCGAGTTGCTGCGCAAGGCTATCGGTTGCATAGATCAGCTCCCGACTGCTCGCTGACCGGCTCAAAACTGCTAGCGCCGCCCCGTCGGCGTTTGCCCGAGTCATCGCGCTGTCACATATTTCTCCAACACCGGCAAACAGCGAGTCATCGGTCATCGCCGGTTCACTCGGGCGTCACAGCGGGGCTTGACACGCCGCGCGCTGCGTGAGAAGTGGATCGTTTCACCAGTCGTTAATACCCACTAACAACTGCGGTAATCACCTACAGCCGCACATTTTCTGCGCGCTGTGCCACAGCCAATGAGACCGGCCCCTGGTCTCAACCGAAGCCCGAGCCCCTGGGCAACAGGGACCTGGGCCCTCGGATGGACGTCTAGTGCTGTTGCGACTTCTGCCGAGCCTCGTTGGTTTCGGATGCGCTGCGGGCACTCTCGGCTTCGGCTTCTTTCTTTGCGGCTTCGCGTTGCGAGTCCGCCTTGTCTTGCTGAGCTTGTACTTCACGCTGTATGTCGTCGCGGCCCGTGACCGCGCCCGCGACTTCCTTGGCCTTACCCTTGACGCCGCCATCGGGACGCCGTCGCAGTTGCCACTTCAACGGCTACTTAGTTGGGTCGTGGCCCCAATTCATCAGCGAGTACCGCCATGCGGAGTCGCCGACCTCGCCCGACGGGCGTTGCGCGAGATGACGTTTGATGTAGCCGACCACCTTGCGCATATGCGAGTAGTCAGCGTCGGTCAGATCAGACTTTTTCGTCTCGAGGATCTTTACGATGTGGCGCCCGCTGGCGTGCCCGGTCGACTCTGAGCTGCCGCCCGACTTCTGCCCCACCGACTTCGACCTGTCGTCATCGAGCCACTTATTCAGCCGGGAGGACGTCATGTTGACCGCCTCGCCGAAGTCCTGCGACGTCTGTTTCTGCTTGTCTTCTTGGTCGGCCATTTACTTTCCCGACTGTTTTTTGAGTGCATCTGGTTTGTGCACTGCGTCGTTTCCGCTCTTGTCACTGCGGACCCGGTATTGCGGGTCGTCTTCGGAAGCTCGCACCTTTCGCTTCGCGGCGGTCTTGTCGGAAGTGATCTTTTCCTCGACCGTGCCTTCCGCAGTGCCGCCGTGGCTTTGCCACGTGACCTTGTCACCCTTGTTGAACTCTTGTTTGCTCACCATGGTTTAGTACCCGCCGGCGCATCGCTTAGACATCGCCATGGCCACGGATTTTCCAGGCCGCGGTCTTTTCGCACGGCCAATTTGTCGTTCGTATTCGCCCGGTCTGCATCTGAGCCGTGAATTGCGTCGACAAGTCTTAAAGCCCTCGCGCGCGGAAACTCTGCCGGGTCTACTGCGGGTATCGCAGCGGCAGGAGTTCTGATGGCGACGCCCGCGTTGGCAGACCCACAGGTCGTTGGGTTTGCTAGTTGGCAGAAATCTCAGGCACAGCCGGGGTTGGGGCCAGGGCCGCTAACAGTTCGACCTACGCGATTTGAAAAGGGAACGAGCCGGACGGTCTCCCGAACCAACCGCTCGCGCCGGGCACTCAGATAAATGGACGGCTGTACTTCGACGTTAAAGGCGCTACAGCACCCGACAGTGTCGTTTGCCGCGATGCTGGCGGCACCGAGAAGGTCGTCTGGAAGGGTTAACCGCCTCGCTGTGGCCCCCGAAAAGGTCGGTGCGCCACGATAGGTGGCCCGATTCTTTCGGGATGCGCGGACCATGCGTAAAACAGTGGCCCGGGCCAGCAAGCAACCTGAGGCGAGTGCTGGTAGCGCGACGGCCGATTTGGGTATAAGAAGGTTAAAGCAGACGACCGAGCCCGCGTTGTCCAGGCAAATGATTCGTGGGAGATGTCGTGGTGTTTACCAAGACGGTGACGGGGCTTATTCGTTTTCTGCGATCAGGTTATCCCGAGATCGATCCACCCCACCACTATGTCCCTGCCTTGGCGCTGCTGCAGCGTCGCCTCACCGACGATGAAATCGCATCAATTGCAGCACAATTCGTAGCGACCGGAAAGCGGACAGTCCAGAGCACTGATGTGCGGGTAGCAATTATGAAGGTCACCGACACGATGCCCTCGGCCGAGGACGCCGAGCGGGTCAAGCGCTGGCTCACTGCCGCCGGCCAAATCGTGAAGGACTCGTTCGGACACCCCTCGTAGGCCGCTACCCCTGCACCAACCGACGGCGAGTGTCTGGTGCGATGTCTGGTGTGGACATCAAGGATGTGTGCTGGCGGGACGATGTTGCGTGCCGGCAACTTTTCGGGGCCGTCCGGCGGCGTCACGAGTGATAAGGCCGGCCTTCTCGAAACCGGCCAACCAGCCGTGCATGGGCCACCAGCCCCAGCGCCGGTGAAAGATTCGTGCGTTGCGCACGATGTCGTCGATATGCTCGACGGGCGGGTCACTGGCCGGGTGGAACTGATGGAACGCATGGGCCCCGCCCACCCATCTCATCGGAATATTCTGTGCTGCAGCAGATTGTGCGAAGTCGGTGTCCTCACCACCGTAGCCGCGATACCGCTCGCAAAAGCCGCCTATTCTGCTCCACGTGGTTGCGGTGACCGCAAAAGACAGAGACCAGAATAATGCGTAGTCCGTCGTTGCTACGACCACGTCTTCCGGCGGGTTTGGCCGCGCCGGATGTGGATTGAGGTACGCCCGCAGGTCATCTAGCGGATAACCGCGAGGACCCGGTGGTGGTAGATATGTCACCGGACCGCACAGCAGAGCACCGTTGCATTCCGGCTGTTCGGCCGTGTCGTGGTACCGCGCGATCAGCTCGGCGTCAGGAATGCAGTCGACATCGAGAAACACCATCAGCTCGGCGGACATGGAAAGCGCGACCGCCGCGCCCTGGTTGCGGCCGTAGGCGATCGGCAGGGGCTCGGCCACATCGAGATCTACCACCGTGGCACTTGCGCCCTCGTCGGCCACGATATCGGCTACATGAAGATCATCAAGCGCGACAACGACATGCATGTCTGGCTGTCGGGAGTTGCGCGCCAATCCGTGCAGCTGGCGCCGTAGGTGAGGACCCCGGCCCCGAACTACCGTAATGACAGCAATTTTCACGGGGTACCTGCCATCGCACAGCGCTGCGCGGTCGCCTCGACCGCTCGGGCCGCTCGAGACGCAGCACCTGCCACCTCCCAGCAGGCCCATTTTTCCGGATCGCTTGCCAAGGCCCGCGAAAGAAGGCCGGGCCATGCCCGCGCGTCGGGGCGACGTCGCGCAACGGTCGCCAAGCTGTGTCGACGCAGCACTGTCGCCGTAGCCACCTGCTCGTCGTACGGACGCGGCCGGGGTATCACCACTACTCGCCGTCGGGCCGCCGCCACGTCGGCGACGGCCCCTTGGCCCGCATGTGTGACAACGACGTCGGCAGAACAGATCTGCGGCCACGGGTCGTCGACCCATCGGCTTTCGTCGCCGCCGATCACGGTCCAGGTTGTACCCGGGCACGCCGCCGCACAGTCATCGAGTTGGTTGCCGAAATCATCGCCCGCGCCGGCAAGAACCAGCACCCGGGTGCCCGCCGAAAAGGTCCTGTCATCGACCGCAGTTGTCCATGCCGGTGATGAACGCGGTTGCCCGTCAAACCGGCTGATGCCTCCGACGAAACTCGTCTTCTCCAGATGGGGTTGCAGCCACGGCGGAACATACATCTCCTTTGGCCACGCCGCGATGATGTGGTCCGCGAGTCGGTGCACCAGCGTGTGTGGGCCATCAAATCGCTTTCCCGGTAGCGCCATCACAATGAGCGGCACGCCGAGCAGCCGAGCCATTGTCGCGACTTCGACCGACACATCGCTTACAAAAGCTGTTGGCTGCGCCGCAGCGATCCACGTCGAAACGGCATTCATCCGAAGTCGAAAGCCGTTGTGGTGGTGAGGAGCCCAGTGCAGCGCCCCGTGCGCGGTTGGTTCCATCACCTGATCTCCTTGATCATCACGCGGTAGCCTCACGATTTCGGCGAACGGGTGTGGAGCGGGAATATCCATCGAACTCAACGCCGTCGCAGGGCATCGCAACTGTTCGCAGATGCTCATCGCGCGCGCCAGATGCCCGAAGCCCTGGTGATGGATGTAATAGCCGATCATGGCTGTCCTCACGATGCTCGATCATTTCCCGATACAGCTCCAGGTACGCAGACACCATTGCCTCCGAAGAACAATGACGAAGGGCGTGGTCGCGAACCTCGGGGCGTGAGAGTCTCACGGCGTCCGGAATCGCAGCTGCCATGTCCTCGACGTCGCCCGGGATTACCAGCCGCCCTGACTGCGGCACAACGAGTTCCGGGATGCCGCCGCGGGCGAACGCTACGACTGGCGTGCCGCAGCACATTGCTTCGGCAACGACCAGGCCATAGGGTTCGTCCCACATCGGAGTCACGAGCACCGCGGATGCCTGACCGATCATGCTGGCCAACTGGGTCTGGTGGAGATGACCGGCGTATCGGATATCGTCACCGAGTTGGGGCTTCACCAGCTCGTCGAAGTACTGCGGGTCAGAGACGGGACCAACCAGCGCCAGGGAACGGCCGGCACGTCGAGCGGCCGCGATCGCGAGGTGTGGTGCTTTCTCCGCGGTGATCCGCCCGAACCATAGTAGTGGTCCGCCTCCGGCCCCCAGCGGCCATCGATCGCGATCGATCCCGTTGGGCACCACGGTTATACGAGGGATGGACTTGTGCCACAGTCCCGCGGTGTGCGCGGAGACGGCGGCGAATTGCGTGCCTACACCGCCGGAGGCGTCGATCGCCGACTCCAGCCAGGGTGTCGGCGGGGTGTGCACGGTAGTCAGCATCGGGATGGACAGCACGGATGCCATGGCAACCGGCAGGTAGTGCAGGCTGTGATTGTGGATGATGTCGAAATCGGTTCGCCCAGAATCGGCGAGCTGCAGCATCAATGTCAGGTAGGCGTGGTGGTCTGCCATGAACGCTTCTGGTGACATGGATGCATCTGCTCGAGCCGACTCTGATATCAGCAGCGGTCGCACCGCGAGGGTGTGGCACTCTAGGTCGCGGTCCGAGCCGGGCGCGGCGAAAACCGAGACCTGATGGCCACGCACGGCAAGCGCCCGAGATAGATGCCACACATGCGCCTCCAAGCCGCCGGCGAATGGCTGGCGAATGGGAAACCGACTCGACGCGATCAACGCGATTCGTAGCGGCGGACTCATTGCAGCGCGCTCTCGTACAGATACCGATGCGCCATAGCAACTTTGGTTCGTTCCGCCAGCCGCTCCGACCAGGTCGCGCGTGGAGCCGGCAAGCCCGCCTCCCAGCGCCGGTAGGCATCGTCGACCACGCGCCGTAACGAGTCCACGCTGAAGTGGTCTTCGGTGAATTCGAATACACCACAGGGCCGCTGCTGCCCGTAAAAGCCACAACTCGGAGCGATGACGGCAGTACCCAGATCGAAGCAGGCTTCCAGCCAGCCAGAATGGCTGCCGAATCGGTATGGCAGCAGCGACACTGTGAGCGACGCCAGGTAGTCCCAGAATTGGTCATCCGAGAAGTAGGGGTGCACGCGGACGCACACCTGCTCGTTCCGGTCGTATCGCAGCAGCGCCTTTCCAGCCTGGGGCGCGAACCAGTGGTTGTCGGGATCGAAAATTTCGTCATGCACGTCGATTTGGAGGATTGCCTGAGGTAGCCCCGACACGATGTCAGTGAGCGCATCGATCACTGGTAGCGGATCCATGTTGGCGCGCAGACTTTTCGCGTGCAACCCGATGACGAATCGCGTGCCGGCCGCTCGAGGTCGATCGATGTGCTCGCGCTCGAGAACATGAGGGTGCGGCAAGACGTGGCACGCGCGCCCCCACCGCCGCTGGATTTCTTGCGCAGCACCGGGCGTGAGGGTGATCAAAGTATCGGCCGCGGCGACCAGGATTTCCTGCTGGGCGGAGTGCGCTTGCGGGTCGGGATGGTGTGGGTTGCGTAAGTCGTGCATGGTGTACAGCAGTGGTTTTCGGTACTCCTTGAGTTCCTGCATCACGTCGGCGAGCGCACTCGGTTCGATGGCATCGAACCCGAAATGCACATGAAACACGTCGAACCGAGCGTGGTTGTCGGATATCCAGCCTGGTTCGAGCATCAGCGGGGGCCACCAGCCCCCAGGCACGGTACGGCCATCCTTGGGAACCGGATCATCAAGTCGCACTACGTCATTCGACCCTACGGGATCGGAGAGGTGGCGCACGTAGACGTGCGAGGCCGGCACCGAAGCAACACGTAACAACAGGCTCCTTCAGCAATCGTGAGTTGGGTGCAGAAAGCTCGAGGCGATCGATACCCCGACATCTGCGGTTCGATTCCTGCGTGCTGAAGAATTCGTTTCTGGATACCCCGCGCGGATGCGCGTTAATCGAAATTCGAGCCCCTTGGGGGCCCGACCGGGCCCGATCGAGGGCGATGCGTTCCGTTTAGATCAGGTTCGGTTGGAGTTGGTCAGATCACGCGTCGCCGGTCCTTCGAGCAGTGTGCCGTCCGGGGCGAAGCGAGAGCCGTGCAGCGGGCATTCCCACGCTTCGTCTGCGTCATTCCAGTTCACGATCCCCCCGAGGTGTGGGCACACCGGGGAGACGCGATGCTCGACGCCAGCGACCCGACATCTGGCTTCGAGGTGCCAAGGGGGTCCGCTTACCACGCCACCCTCGTCCTTGCTGGGGTCGCGGCGGATCGTGCGCGCGGCCGGGGTGATCCAGCCTTTGGTCAGATTGAAGCCGACCTCGAGGTTGGATTGCATGGCCGTCCGCAGACCAGAGAGTTCGTGCGAACTCCAGCTGGCGAACGCGGTCGACCAATCCATTCGCCCGCCCAGTAGGCGACTCGACAGCGCCAACGCCGCGGCAGCACCGTTCGTCATTCCCCACTTGTTGAAACCCGTTGCGATAAAGATGCTTTCATTGCCCGGCAGGATCGGACCGACGTACGGCAGGTCGTCGATCGGCGTGTAGTCCTGCGCCGACCAGAAATGGGTCTGCACCGCTCCCGGATAGTACGTGCGCGTCCATGACGACAGCTCCTCCAGAGCTTTCGAAGGGCTCTTTTCGCGCCCGACGGTGTGGCCCGCGCCGCCTACGATCAGTCGTTCTCCCCCGACGACGGGTGCATAGCGCACTGAACGTGTCGGTGAGTCTGTTGAGATCATCATCGGCCGTGTGACGTCGCCTGGGACTTCGAAGGCGAAGCAGTAGGACCGGCTCGGTTTGACACGGGCAAAGTAGCCGCCGCGATCAAGGATCGGGATCCCGGTGGCCAGCACCAGCTTTCCGGTTTCGAATTCAACTTCCCGCTGCTTGGCGTCGTCGACGTGAACGTGTAACTTCTCTCCGCGGCCAGAAACCCGCCGGACGCGAGTGTGCTCGACCAGCCGTCCGCCGTGACTGAGTAGCTCCTCGGCCAACGCGTCCAGGAACGCCATCGGATCGAACTGCGCTTGCTCGGCCAGGCGCACTCCGCCGTGGTACGGAAACGGGACGTCGGCCTCGGCTTCCCAGGTGGCTCCCAGACCCACCCTTTGGGCCGCCTTCAATTCGGCGCGCGCGGATGCCACGCCTTTGTCGGACTGCGCGTAGGTGTACGCATCCTCGCGCTGCACCGCCACGCCATGGGACTCGCAACGGTCCAGCACCCAACTTTGACCCTCGCGGTTACCGTCCACGTACGCGCGAGCCACATCCGAGCCGTGCTTGGACAGAATCTTCGACAGGTGGCTGCCCTGCAGCAGGCTGACCTTGGCGGTGGTATTCCCGGTCGCGCAGGCACCGACTGTCCTGGCTTCGAGAACCAAGACGTCTTTGCCGGCGCGCGCCAAGAGAACCGCAGTCGTCAGACCGGTGATGCCTGCGCCGACCACAACCACTTCGGCGCTCTGTGGGCCGGCATCAAGCTCGCTTGCTGTCCACCGCGGTTCGGCTCGGTCGCTCAGCCATAGGGACGTCATGGGAGTCGCCTCGACTCACGACGCGGAGTCCTTTTGCCAGCGCCAGAATCAGTCATCGCCGCCCTCCCTGGAATCTCCAACTGCCATCACCGTCGCGCCCGTCGATTCGGGGCGCACGATGGTCCACCAAATAAGCCCAAGTCCGATGGGCGGCTTGGGTGGCCGGTGTGTTGTATGTTTGCCGGCTGCCCTCGGCCAGCGTTACCAAGGCCTGCGAGACGGAGAGTGGCCCGACTTGGTATTCGTCTGCAACACAGAGTATTTCGGAAAAAGCATCTGCCATGGTGCAGCCGCGGAGTCCCACAAGGATGCCCTTGGCGGCATCGAGCATGCGTGGGCCGTGGAGCGAGTCGTCGTCTATGGGTGCATTCATACCGGATTCCTAGGTGGGACGCGATACCGTGGCGGTGCAACCGCTGACGCGGCTGGCTCGCTCGAAGTGTGGTTCAGGTTCTAGGTGGGCAACGTTCTCGGCTCACTTGCTAGGTGCTGAGGGTGTACCCAGCGATGGCCGACTTAATCGAACGGGCCTCAGGGTCGCCGCACCCATCGGAAATATCCAGCCAAGTGCCGCGCGGACTCCTGTTGTCGACCATTCCCACGGCGTTCGACATGAAGCCCTGAATCTGTGTCGCCTTGTGGAACCTCTGGCAGGACTGCGAATTCGTCAGCGATCTGTCGGTCTCGTCCGAGCAAATGTTCCTGCTCCAGGTCAGCGATTGGCGCACACCGCGTTCGAGCAGGGATCGACGCAGTGTCGGCACTGGCGACAATCCCGTTAGAGAGCTTCTGCATGCCGTATACGACGCCGGCTACCGGGGGCCCTGCGTGCTCGAGATTTTCTCTCAAGACGTTGCCGACTCCTTATATGACACTGATCTTCACGACGTGCTAGCCGCTGATCGCAGCGCCCTGGAGCAGGCATGGCGGGCGCCGCAACCCGAGGCCCGATAACTAGCTGCCAGTTTCGTCGCCCGGCAAGATCGGTTTGCCATCTCGTGCAACGACGGCATTCATCGGCTGTAATTTAAGACGGGGGGCACGGCGTTGAAAGAGCAGCGCGTTCGTAGAGTCAGCAAGGCTGATCTTCGAGATGCGGAGGCTACAGCGTTGTCGCAAGATGATTTGATCAGCTCTTCCGTCACCCATCGCGACGGGACTGCGGTGCTTGCGGTCAGCGGCGAAGTTGATCTCGCCAGTGCCGCTGTTTTCGAACGTGCGATCGCCGATGTCTTGGCCGAGGATCCGCCGTCGCTGATACTCGACCTAGTGGGGGTTCGATTTCTGGCCTCGGCCGGCGTTGGCATTCTGATGCAGGCGCGCTCTCGGTTCAGGGACGCTGATTGCTTTTCGGTGGTGACCCAAGACCCGTTGACCATCCGGGTCATCCAGGTACTTGGCATGGACGGGTTACTCTCGCTGCGTTCGACGGTCGAGGACGCATTGAGCGCGGTAGAACACGCTGACCCATAGTGCCGAACGACGGCCGTGGTGCAGTCTTGGGACACCATTGGCCTTCAGGACGATCAGCTAGCCACGGGGTGAAACCGTAGCGCCCACGCCGGTGATAATCAGTGATTCCGTCCAGCAGCGGAGCCCGCGAATGATCCACGCACAGGACGCTACCGCCATCAAAGACGTCGCAAAACCCTTACTCGCTTGCCTCACCACCGGCGGCGCCGCTCGGAAATCGCCACCCGAATTTCGCCAAGCGTTTAAGCCCCACCGCGAATATTGGTTCGGGATCCACCGTTGTCGGGCCGTGGTTTTGATTGCGAGTTCTAACGTCTTTTTAACGTGTCGTCTGGCTTCCGGCGGCCTTGAGCCTTGAGCCTTGAGCCTTGAGCCTTGAGCCTTGAGCAGGAGTAACGTGGGACGTGCGCACAATGGCTACCGCCGTCACGCGCGCGGTTCATCCAGTCGCTCAGGGTTCCCCGACGGGGGCCTTCTGATAATTCTTCTCTCTGGCCCGCTTCGCTTCCTACAGTTTCCCGATAGGAGCCGTCATGGGTGACCGTGAGTACGCCGAGGTCCTTCGGCGAGCAATGGCGGCACTAACTACGCAATTCGCCCACCCGACTGGGATCGATGCCACTTTGCAAGGTGTGACGGCTGGCGCCGTTGACCTAATTGATGATGTCGAATCCGCGGACGTACTACTGGTCACGGGTCCTGACCTTTTCCGCTCGGTGGCGGCAACGTCAGAGCTAGCAGTTGAGATCGACGATTATCAGAAGCGTTTCCGGGAGGGACCGTGCCTGGACGCCGCGATCGGCAAGACGGTGGTGATCTGCAATGACTTGCGCGAAGATGCGCGGTGGCCGAGCTTTGCCGAGGCGTCAGTAGCAGCCGGAGTCCACAGCCTGATGTCGTTCCAGCTTTACACCGACAACGCCCGCATGGGGGCCTTGAACCTTTTCGGACTCAAGCCTGACGTGTTCACCGTTGAGAACGAAGCGGTCGGTGCGATGCTCGCCACTCATGCAGCGGTCGCACTTATTGCGAATGATGAGCGACTTCAATTTCAGTCCGCGCTGGCCAGCAGAGACATCATCGGCCAAGCCAAGGGCATGATCATGGAACGGCTCGATGTCGGTGCGGTCCGCGCGTTCGAGCTGCTGAGAAGTCTCTCGCAGAACACCAACACCCGGCTTGCCGAAGTTGCGGCGGAACTGGTGTCGCGAGGACCGGACCCGGCTCCTCGAAATAACACGCTCGGTGGGTCGAAGCAGCACCAAAGCAACTGAGCTAGCTGTCGTCTAAACCGTTCCGCGCGAATTCGGTCCGACGGCGTACCGGAACGTCCTGCGGGGCTTCGAGGACGTCGATGCGATCCCTGCTTTTGTTCGTGCCGAGCAGGTTTGAAAACCCCCAGCTTGGCTATCTCCTATGGACGGTCGAGCAAGCGGCTAGCAGTTCCAGATCACAGGGACATAGCCGAAGGAGTTTGACGTGGTGTTCTTGATACCGCGTAACCCAAACGCGTAAACGCATTCATTCGAGTCCGGTCAGGCCGCTCAGAGCGAGACGCAGGGCGACTGATGAACAACTTCGCGACACAAACACCGCCTTAAATGGCTTGCGACACAACGACGTCCGGCTAGCCACGGTCACACACCCACCAGGAATCGAGTAGATCATGACCGTAGTGCACGACCTGTGCATCGCTGAGGACGCTCTTTCATCCCGCGATTACAAACCAGCCGTCGCCCGCGACGGCGTCGAGGTGCGGGTCCAGAGCCGCCATCTGGGCACGGTGCTGACAATCAGCGGCGACATCGACGCGGGCAACATCGAAGGCCTTCGCGCGTATGCCACCCGCTTGGTCCCGGTTGGAAATGCGTTAGTTCTTGATCTGGGCGCCGTGAAATGTTTTGAATCGCAAGGCCTTTTGCTATTGAGCGCGGTCGCAGATGCTTGCGGTCGCGCCGAGCTACCGTGGGCCTTGATCACCAGCCACGCGGTCGATCAGGTGTTACGTGTCTGCGAGGACGACGACATCCTTCCGGTGGCGAGTTCGGTGCCCGACGCCATGCAGTATTTCGCTGACCTCGCGCGCGTGCGCCAGCAAGTCCCGTTGTCAGCGAGACGGCCGAGCCCCCGCGTTGCGACGATGTCGCAGAAGACATGGTGACCGTGACGGGTGCGCCAGACGCCCTGACCGTTCAGCGTCCGGCCAGTGGCACGGTGGACGGGATTCTGGCCCGCACCGGACTCTTTGAGACGGTCGATCCCGCCGCTGTGGCTGCGGTGACCAAAGAGCTGCTTCCCGTGCACTTTTCGCGTGGCCACACTGTCTTCGCCGAGGGCGAGCCGGGCGAGCAGCTCTACATCGTCGTCTCCGGCAAGATCAAGCTCGGTCGTGTCTGCGCTGACGGCCGCCGCCATTTGCTGGCGATTGTAGGACCCTCAGGAATGTTCGGTGAGCTCTCGATCTTCGATCCAGGCCCGCGGACCTCGAGCGCGACCGCGCTGACCGACGTAAGCGCATTGTCGATGCACCGCGACGTTCTGCGGTGGTGGGTGGCCGAGCACCCCGAGATCGCCGAACGACTACTGCGGGTTTTGGCCCGCCGGCTGCGCCGCACTGATCACGACCTGTCCGACCACATTTTCACCGACGTCGCGGGCCGGACCGCTAGGCAGTTGCTGCGGTTGGCCCAGCAATTCGGCATCCAGGAGGACGGAGCGACTCGCGTGAATCACGATCTGACGCAAGAGGAACTAGGCCAACTGGTCGGGGCTTCGCGCGAAACGGTCAACAAAGTCCTCACCGATTTCAGCCAGCGCGGCTGGATCCGTCACGACGACAAGACCCTACTGATCACCAATTCCGAACGCCTCGCCCACCGAACGAGTCTCAACGCCGCGTCGCAGCCGCTCGATCGTTGACCGCTCAACACATCGTCTGGGGTGCTTAGAGGTTGTCGACGATACGTCGGGCGACCTCGCGCACGGGGGTGTTGGTGCTCTGAGACAGCTTGGCCATGAGGTCGAATGCCCGCACGGCATCTACTTTTAAGCGTTCCATCAGGATGCCCTTGGCTTGGCCGAGGACGTCGCGGCTGTTGAGCGCGGATTCAAACTGAATTTGACGGTTGGCGGCGATGAGCGCGGCCGCGGCGTGGGTGGCCAGCATCGCCCCGACGGCTTGATCGGCGAGATTAAAGCAGTTCTTGTTGCGGCTGAACAGGTTCAGTGCGCCGCGGCCGCGGATCCCGCCGCGCGTCTTGCTCGGATGGGTGTAGAGGTGAAACGACATCATGCTCCCGATGCCGGCGGTCAGCGCGGCGGTAGCGAAGGTGGGCCAACGCTCCTCACGGCTCAGGTCGGGACTATGCACGAGCGGCTGGTTGGTGACGGCCTCCAGGCAGGGCCCTTCCCGCGACTCGACCTGGACGGTGTCGAGTTCGACGGTGATCGGCGCGGTCGCACCCAACGATCGATGCCCGTCCTTATCGACGAGCAAGATGTCGGCGAAATCGACGTCCGCGATGAGCCGTACAGCTTGGTTAGTGACGGCTTCGAGGATCGGCGCCAAGTCGGTGTGAGTAGCGAAGGTAGCGGCCAACTCGGCCATCGCCGAGCGAATGTCCTCCGCCGCAGCGGAGTCCTCGAGTGGCGTCACGTGTTTCCTAATCCGTTGCCTGCGCTTGGGTTTGACTGTGACTCTAGCGCTCAGGAGCGAGCTTGACGCCACGAACAATCCGCAACGTAAGTCGCTTACGGATCAAGGAAATTGATGCGGGTCGGAGGACGAAGAGCCGGCGGTGGGATCAGCAATCCGGTCGCGGTCAGCTCTGTGGTGGGATCACTGTCGTGGGCGGCAACGATCGCTGCGGCATGGCTGCTGACGGTCACGCCGTGAGCGCGGGCCAGGCGATGCAGCGTGAGGCGGGCCTGTTCAGCGGTGCCGCCCAGGTGTTCGGCCACGATGCCGATCGCCGACGCGATCGTGGAGGTGCCCTGCAACAGGGACTCGATGAGGTCCTCGGTGGTGATTCGGCGGGTGGCAGCATGCGGAGCGATGGACAACGCGAGGGCTGTCAGGTTGGCCAGGGTCTGGCCCAGGTCGTTAGGGCGCACGACGCCCCACGGATCATCGGTGTGCACCACCAGCGCGCCCATCGAAGTGCCGAGCGTGGTGACGGGGAAGGCTCGCATACCGCGCATTCCAGCCCGCAGCGCGTCGTGCCGGTATCCCGGCCAGCGGGTGTCGTGGACCTCGGCCAAATCAGCGATCATGGTGACCCCACCGCCGCGGGCGGTGTCGAAGCCGGGCCCGCTGCTCACAAACCCGAGGTCGGCGTCGATGGGCTCCCGTAACGCTTCGGCGACGACCCGGATCGTCGCGTCGTCGCCGCGATCATCAAGCAACGTCACCACCGCCGAGACCGCCGCATAGCCGTGGCAGGCATCGGCGGCAATGGTGCTCAACACGGTGGGCAGGTCGAAATCGGTGGTCAACGTCGCGGTGAGTTCGGCGATCGCCAGCCGGTTTTGCGCTGCGGTCATGATCGTCCCTCCTGGATGTTCGGCATTGTCGTCACTGCCGAGTCACGTGACCATCGGCGTCATCGCCGCCGCCGTCGAGGCCGCGAAACGACAGGCGCCGGCTGACGACGTCGGCGGCGACGGCGAGGATGGATCTTTTCTGGCCGTAGGCGTAGGCGCGCAGCCGGGCCAATCCGTCTTGGGTGGGTACCTTCAGCTGCACGGCCACCATGCCAGCCGCCACGTGCACCTGGGAGCGGGTGAACGGGCTGTCGGGCTGAGCTGCTTCCGCGCCGTGCAGTGCCGCAGCCTCGACGGCTGCCACAGTGCTGCCGCTTCGAACGACGTGGGTGTACCAATTGGACTCCAGCGCGCCACGAATCGAGGTGGCGCACATCCGGGCGGACTCCACTTCACGCTCGGTCAACTCCCCCGCGGTATAGCGGTATAACTCCAAGACCCCCATCGGGTGCAGTTCACCGGGTACGGGTAGCGCGAACAACGCCGCCACTCCCAGCTGCACGACTTCCGCAGTGAACACCGGCCACCGTTGGGCGTACTTCGGATCATCCAGCGTGGCGCACACAACTTCGCGGTTCTCTCCGAAAGCATCCAGACAGGGCCCCTCACCAAGGGTGAACTGCAGCTCGTCGATCTGCTGAGCCAGCGCATCGGTGGCGTGTACCAATTCCCGCACGGCGCCCGAGGACGTCAGCACGGCCACCGCGGCGCCGTCGACTCCAGTCAGCCGCGCCACGGTATCGCAGATAACGCCCATCCCGACGAACAAGGAATCCTCATCGGGGGCGCTGTCGAGGCTCAGTTCAGCAGGACTCTCCGGATCGTGCTGCGACGAGTCGCCACTCATCCGTTTTCACCTCTTCAGCCGGGTTTCGCGCAGACCTCCATTATCTGCGCCCCGCAAGCAAAGCACCACTTTGCGTGTCTCTGCGACACAGTCGTTCGGTACAGAGCGGAACGAGCCAGTCGATGCGCCGCTTGCTGGTGTGAAAGATCGGCATTCGGGTACGCCAGCGCTGGTATGACTACAGCGCGGACACGCCCGGACCAGCGCGAACTTGACGGCCTCCGACAGTCCATCGATGCCATCTCGGATGCGTTCGCCGCCAAGATCGTCGGGCAGCGCGAGCTGAGGGAATCTCTACTCATTGGTCTGCTCGCCGGTGGCCACGTCCTGGTCGAAAGCGTCCCCGGCCTGGCGAAGACCACCGCCGCAAAAGTGCTTGCCGAGTCGGTGAACGGCCGCTTCCATCGCGTTCAGTGCACGCCTGACCTACTGCCCAGCGACATCATCGGCACGCAGATCTACGAGGCGGCCACCAGTTCGTTTGTGACTCAACTGGGTCCGGTGCACGCGAATATTCTGCTGCTCGACGAGATCAACCGGTCGAGTGCCAAGACTCAGAGCGCCATGCTCGAGGCGATGGAGGAACGGCAAACCACGATCGGCGGGACGGTGCACACCATCGCGGAGCCGTTCATCGTGATCGCCACGCAGAACCCCGTCGATCAGGAAGGTACGTATCCGCTTTCTGAGGCGCAGACGGACCGCTTCATGCTCAAGGAGGTTGTGCGTTACCCCTCTCCGCAGGAAGAGGTCGAAGTGATGACGCGAATCGATGCGGGCATCTATGACAAGAGGCGGGCGACGGCACCGGTGGTCGACCTCGACGAGGTGCTTCGTATGCAGGACGTGGTGCGTCACGTTCACCTGGATCGCGCGTTGATGCTTTACGCCAGTCAGTTGGTCGACGCGACCCGTCACGCCGAACAAGTGCTGCCCGGGCAGATCGCGCGGCTCATCGAGTACGGCGCCAGCCCACGGGCCACGATCGCGTTCTGTAAGGCAGCGCGGGCGCAGGCCGTGCTGTCGGGGCGTGCGCACGTGCTACCCGAGGACATTGCGAAACTGGCGCACCGGGTGCTGCGGCATCGGCTCATCCTGGGGTTTGAAGCGGCCAGCGCCGATATCACCCCCGAGGTCGTGGTCGACGCCGTACTGCGGGCCGTTCAGGTCCCCTGAGGTTTTGGCAGGCCGCTTTGGGTAAGCACCTCAACCGAGCCAAGGCGCATTTCGGCACCAACACGGGCAAACTACTCGAAGGCGGTCGCTATGCGCTATTGCACACGCGCAGCATGGAATTCGATGATCTACGACCGTACGTTGCCGGCGATGACGTCCGCGACATCGATTGGAAGGCGTCAGCGCGCTCCGGCGGCGCGCTCGTCAAGCGATTCATCTCCGAGAAGCACCATAAGATCTTGATCGTCGCCGATGCTGGCAACAACATGTCGGCGCTGGCGCCGAGCGGTGAATGCAAGCGCGATGTTGCCGCGCACGTCATGGGTGCGGTGGGGTTGATCAGCCTACGGCGATCCGACCAAATCGGGTCGGTCTTCGGTGATCGCCGCGGCTGTGTGCACATCCCGCAGCGGCGCGGCGAGTCGCATGTCGAGGGACTGCTGCACCGCTGGTATCAGCGCGTCTTATCCGACCCCGGCCCCAGCGACGTGACAACCCAACTCGAATACGTGGCAACGCATTACCGACACAGCATGCTGATCATTGTGGTGTCCGACGAGCCCGACGTCGATGACCGGCTCGATCAAGCGCTCTCCAGGTTGGCCGGACGCCACGACATCATGTGGGCGATGGTGACCGATATGCCCGCGGTAGGGCCCGACGACATCGACGGGTACGACGTCGCGACCGGTCGCTTCGTCCTGAACGGAGCCGACCTCGGCCCGCGGGTCGGCGCCGCCTACCGCCGCGCCGAGCATGCTCGGCGCAACCGTCTTGCGGCGTTTCTGACCGCGCACGCGATTCCTCACGCGACCATCGCCGGCAGCAGCGACATTCGGCGTGAACTCGTCCGGATGACACAGGTAGTCGCCCGTGCCGGATGATCTGCTTCACCATCTGTTCGGCCCGCGCCCGTACTCGACCACGTGGCTGTGGGTAGCAGTCCTGCTGACCTTTGCGGTGATTGTCTGGTATGCAGGGCTTTTCGTGTGGACGTTGTCGTCGCAGCGGTTACGCCGCATCCCGGTCGTGCGCAAAATCCACGCCCAACTGATCCGCAGCCGGTTTACCCGCCGCGTGCAGGGTATCGCCGATGAGCATGCCGCTGGGCGATTGTCGGCCTCGTTGGCGTGTGCGGCGATCAAAAGGACGCTGCGTAGCTTTTTGCACCAAGCGACCGGTGCGCGGGCGCAGTATCTTCAGGTCGACGCCTTGGCCGATGCGGGTCTTGCGGCGGCCGCGCCGTTGATCGCCCGGCTCAATGACGCGCAGTTCAACGCTCAAGCGCGAGTCGAGATGGCTGACATCAGTTGCCGCGCGCAGGAGTTGATCCGTTCGTGGACATGAAGTGGTGGCCGGTTGCGCTCGTCGGATTGGCATGCTTTGCAATAGTTGTCGCGCTGGCGGCGCTGCCGTCAATGGCTGCCGCCCGCCAGCGTTTGCGCCCGTTGGCCAATGTCGACCGGCTCACCCGGCTGCCTGAGTATGCCAAAGCGGCCCGGTTGCGCTCGTTGTCGACGGTGATCACGGTGGTGGTGTTGACGGTGATGTTCGCGGCGGCGACCTGGGCGGGTTCCCGCCCGGCCGCGGCACGTGACGATTTCGATGCCGCTTTTCCGCAGGACACCATGTTGTGCGTTGCGCAATCGGCAAGCGACCCCGAGACGACAGAATTCCTCGATTACTTCGCCCATCAGGTCGCGACAATGCCTGTGACACAAGGAATCGGTCTCACATCGCTCAACCGTCGGCTAGTGCCGCTGACCCGCGACCATGCATACGCCACGACGCGACTCAGTGAGTTTGTCGGCACCCGCGCTGCGCAGGCGGCATCATTCGCCCCGAGAGTGCCGTATACCGATTACGCAACAAACGTGAATGACGTTCTCGCGCTATGTCTTTCGGGCCTTCCGCTTGACGGTGAGCGCGGCACCCACCGGCGATCGATCATCTACCTCGGGCCATCGGATATTCATGCCGCGGGGGATCAGCGTCCCGCATTGTTCACCGAGGGCGGTTTGCACGACCTCGCCAAAAGGGTTGGCGCGCAGATCAACGTAGTGGACACGGCCCCGTCTCCGGCGAGCGGTGCGTTGGCCGCACTCTCGGCGCAGGCCGAGGGGCGGTACCTGGCTGCAGGGCCGAAGTCGGTGACCGCCGCACTCGACGAGATCCGCTCGCACTCCCCGGCAGCGCGCCGAGCCGACGGCACCGTCGTAAAAACCGAGTTGCAGGATGACCCCGTAGCGCCGCTGGCGATCGCACTGTCGTCGGCGGCCGTGCTCTCGGTGGCCCTGTTGGTTTTACGCCGATGACATTCAACCCCGTACTCCCCTGGGCGATCCTCGCAGTCGTCGGTGGCTCGCTGGCCTTTGCGCGACTGGTGGCGTTGCGCCAGGTGCTCGTATCAGCGGGGCCACGGCGTGGTCGCGCGGCGCTGCGCTGGACTGGGATCACCCTGGTGATATTGCTACTCATCGCGGCGGCTACCCGCCCAGCAATTCGCGATGATGGAATTGGCGGCCGACCAACGCCTTTGGCCGGTACCGACCTCAACGTGTTCGTTGTGATCGATCGGTCAGCCAGCGCGGCTGTCGAGGACTACGGTGCAGGCGAACCGCGGTCCGCGGGGATGCGTGCCGACATCGCGGCTGTGATCACGCGGTACCCGGCGGCGCGGTTCGCGGTCGTCGGCTGTGCTGCGCACCCCTCGCTTGACTGGCCGTTGTCCGGTGATGTGTGGAGTCTGCAACCGGTCCTTGCGGCGCTGAGCACCCCGGATCCCGGGCTTGGCGAAAGCTCCTGCGCGGTAGGCAACATATTGCGTTATCAGCTGATCCAGGCAGAGCAGCAATACCCGGGTTCGAAGAACGCCGTGCTGTACTTTGGTGCGACCAATCCATCCACCTCCCGGGCCGATATCGAGCTGCGGCACGGGTCGGTAGACGGCGGGGCGGTGCTGGTCTACGGGCGCAGCGACGCCATCAACGACGCTGAATTACGGCGGAATGCAGAAGAACTCGGCGTCCCGTACTTGCAGCGAGAGCCCGATCAGCCGATCCGGCTCGAATTGCCCAGTGCACCGATCGAGGCCGGGGCCAACAAACGGATCGAAATATACTGGCTGCCGGCGATGCTTGCTGCCAACTTACTACTCTTCGAAATCTACCTGTCAGTGCGCGAGTTCCGTCGCGGTCGCGTCGCACGACGGAACCTGACATCGTGACCACCACACCGGGAAGGTTGAGGCTCAGGCGGCGGCTGCTGATTTACTCGGCCCCACTGACGGCCGTCGTGGTGTTGACCATCGTTAAGTTGATCTCCGTTGTAGTAGCCGGGAATTCGGCCGTCTCTTCGTTCGCGAGCGGGGATGGCCAAGCGGTAGCGATCGATGCGACGGTGCTTGGTGTGGCAAACGTGGTGGAGCCGGCGAATGCGCCTTTCGCTGCCGGCGTGGCCGCTGCGCTCCGCGGCCGGCTCGACGAGGCCGACACGCAATTCTCCGCCGCGCTGAGCCGTAGCGAGGTCAGCCGGTCTTGTCCGGAGCGGGTCAACCTCGAACTGGTTCGCGAGACTCAGGGCGACCGGGCCGCAGCCGCGCACGATCGCGCACTCGCCGACCAGCACTACGCTAGCGCCCAGGCCGTCGTAACTGCCGCGCCGCGGACCTGCTTCGCGGGCAACGACGATTCAGACCCTCGACGACTGGCTATCCGGCGCGACGCCGCAACCCGGTTGCAAGCCAAGAGGAGTGCGCTCAACGCGCCGACCGCTGCAGTCCCCCCACCCGCTCCGCCGGCGGCGATACCCCCACCGCCGCCCCTGCTGCCGCCTGCCCCCACGCTCGGCGGGCAAGATATGGCCACGCGCCGTCTTGATCCGGGCGGAGGCGATCCGGTAGACAAGTTGCGCCAACTGCTGCAAGACGCGGCAGGCGCAGCGCCGACGGGTCTGTCGCCGTGAGCAGTTGCTGCGGCTGCCACGTTAAGCGTCACGAGCTGCGGTTGACCTGCTCCTCCTGACGCTTTTATATATGGGCGTCGGCCAGTTCCTCGACCCGATTTTGCAGCTGTGCGCTCTCGGTCGCGGCTTTCTCGGCCGCACGGGTCAGATGCATCGTTGTCCTTGTACAACAACGCGAAGTGGTTAATTACGTTCAGCAGCAACGGAACGGTAAGCCTTCGACCGTGCCGGCAATGACTAAAGCCGCCGCGCGCAGGGTAACCGGTTACATCGCACCGCCCCGAAAGGTTTCGTTATGACTAGTCGACCGGACGACACCGCGACCACACTGATCAAAGTGCTCAGCGCCGCGAGCTTCGGCTTGGGCTCGGCCGAAGTGCTGGTTCCCCGCAGATTAGCTGTGCTGTGCGGCTTGGACGATAGCCGCTACGCGACGGGCATCATTCGGGGCTTCGGTGTGCGGGAGTGCGCCTCGGGCGCGGCGTTGATCGCTGGTCCGCCCAAACTGGTGTGGACGCGCGTGGCCGGTGACGCACTGGACCTCGGTTTGCTTCTGGTGGCGCTCAAGGGGCGGCATGGTCGTCGCCGTCGCCGTTGCGCTACGGCCGCTGTAACCATTGCAGGTATCACCGCGCTGGACGTCTACACCGCACTCCGAACCTGAACACCTCTAGCCGTCAACGCCTTTGGCAAACTGCGCCCACGTCTCAGCGGACGAACCGACCCCCATCAGAGAATCGGTCTGCCTCCGGTCACGGCGAGACGGGCTCCTGAGATGTAGCTCGCCTCATCGGAAGCCAGCAGTACGTAGGCCGACGCCAGTTCGGCAGGCTGACCCGCTCTACCCAACGGTGTGTCATCACCGAAGTTCTGCACTTTTTCCGAAGGCATCGTCGCTGGAATCAGTGGCGTCCAGATCGGGCCCGGAGCCACGCAGTTGACGCGAATTCCCTTGTCGCCCAGCAGTTGGGCCAGGCTCGCCGAGAGATTCGCGATCGCGGCCTTGGTGGCGGCATAGGGCGCAAGATTCGGCGATGGCATGTCCGAGTTGACTGATGAACTACCGATGATCGATGCTCCCGCCGCCATGTGCGGCACGGCCGCCTTGACCAAGTGAAAATAGGCACCCACGTTGAGTCGCAGCGTGTAATCCCATTCCTCGTCGCTGATTTCGTCGAGATTCTCGTGCGTCATTTGGAAAGCCGCATTGCTGACCAGGATGTCGATCCCGCCGAACTCGGTGACGGCACGCTCGATCAGAGTCCGACACTGAGCGGGTTCGGACAGATCTCCCTTGGCCAGCACGCACCGTCGGCCGGCGTCGCGAACAAGTTGGGCAACCTGTTCGGCATCTTCGTCCTCGTTCAGGTAGCCGATCAGTACGTCGGCGCCTTCCCGGGCGAATGCAATCGCGACAGCGCGACCGATTCCACTATCTCCACCCGTAATGACTGCACGCTTGTCAGTAAGCCGGCCGGACCCGACGTAGCTGTCTTCGCCGCAGTCGGGGACCGGATCCATTACCGACTGCAGGCCTGGGGGATTTTGGCGCTGATCGGGAAAACCCATGTGCTTACTCCTCGCTCATGCAGGTAGGTGCGGTGATTTCAGGCATCGCTCGGGGTCGCGGCCAGTCTCGCGGCGCGAAGCCGCACACCGAATTGATTGAAGGTGGCCGGCAGCGGATCGCTGGAACCCAGCGGTGAATCCGACTGCGGTACAAGGTCTAACTGTGCAAACAGGTTCGCCAGCACGGTGCTGGTGACGAACAGCACTAGGTTACGTCCGGGGCATTCGGCGGGTCCGGCGCTGAACGGCACGAGTTGCGGGTAATGGTCGGCTCGGCCGTCTAGCCAGATGTCGGGCGCGAAGTCATTGGCGAACGGCAACTGATCGGGGTCGCGGTGAAATGCCGGGACCGCGATGAGTACCGAACTGCCCGCGCCTAGCTGGACTCCGCTCAACGTGGTGTCGGTCGTGAGCTCGCGCAGGATCGCAGGTGTTGTCGGCCAAAGCCGCACCGACTCCAACACCGACGCCCTCAAGAAGGGCCGCACGGCGGGATGACCTAAATCGTCTGTCTCACAACGATTGCGATCATCGGGTCGGGCGGCGAGTACAGCGGCGGCCCGGACGGTGGCCATCCCGGCCGCGTCGAAAGCGAAGAGCCAATGCGGTACCTGTCCGACGGGATCGACAGTGCCCGACGCTGGCAGCCGGGCCAGCGCACCGATCAGGCTCTGCGGACCTGCCGAGTCGGCGTAGGAGTAAAGCTGGTCGAAGAAGCGCTCGCGGCGACGCGCGCGCGACCGGCCCAGAAATGACCAGTTGCCCGACTTGCGGAGATACCACAGGTCATCGGTGACGGAGTCGTCATCGCGTGCTGCGTCACCGAGCACGATGCGGCGCACCAGCTGCCACCACCAAACGGTGAATTCAGCCGCGTCGAGTACACCGCGCGCAACAACCTGCGCGGCGAACGTCCGCGCTTCCTCCTCAATCACTCGGGCGAAGTCAGCGCTCAGATGGTGCAGCGGGGCGGCGCTGTCCAACGCGGCCTCGTTGAGTTTGCGACGCTGGGCGCGAATCGGCCCGCGGGAGATCAGCACACCGTGCGGCTGAAACTTAGCCAATGCGTGGCGTTTTTCCCAGCTTGCCGGATGAAACGGCGTCGGGGACTCGGCTAAAACGTGGCCGACATCCGACGGCTCCGTCAGCACCACGATCCGGCGGCCGGGAATGACCAGCTCGACCGGTTTGCCGCCGAATTGTTCTCGCAGCCGCCGCACGCGGGCGATCGCGCGCTTGTCGGCCTGTGTGCGTTCGAGCAATCCCACCACCGGGCGCCGACGTGCGATCACCCCCGCGGCGATCGACGCCCCGGACAGATCGGCCAACGTCATCAACGCGCCGCCTCCAGTCAGGCGGGCAGTTCCAGTCACTTTCGTCTCCGTCCATGTTTAGGGCAATGGCGTGTTAGGGCTGTACTCAATCAACCCACGCGCAATCAGTTGACTACCTCGTCAGCAGGTGTTGCACGGCGTGAATGAGTCGCCGACGGGGCCAGCCTGATACGCCGTTGGCGGCCAGCGCGGCTCGCGCTGCGTTGCGTCCGCATACCCCGTGTACGCCGCCTCCAGGTGCTGCGCCCGCGCTTCCGAGAAACACGTTCGCCAAGGGGGTTTCGGCGCGTCCGAATCCGGGAGCCGGCCGGAAGATGACCTGTTGGAACAGTTGCGAAGTACCTCCATTGACCGCGCCGGTGTGCAAGTTCGCGTCACTGTTTTCCAGGTCCGAGGGGCGCTGCGTCACCTTGCCCACGACGTGCTCAGCAAATCCCGGGGCGTGCTCCTCTAGGACGCGGTCAACCCGCTCGGCGAGCTGATCGGCGGATTCATCGTCGGACATTCCGCGCGGCAGATGCGTGTAGGCCCAGGCACTTTCGGTACCTGCGGCAGACCGGGTCGGATCGGACGTCGTCATCTGCCCGAACAAGAGAAAGGGGTGTTCGGGCACGGTGCGAGTGTTCAAATCGGCCATCCAGCGGATCAGCCCGTCGTGGTCGGCACCAAGGTGCACAGTTCCGGCGTCGCCGAGGTTTTTAGACCGCCACGGGATCGGTGAATCGAGTGCGTAGTTGATTTTCAGCACCGGAGTGTCCCAGACGAAACGGTCCAGACCACGCCGCAAACTCGCGGGCAACGAACTCGTTGGAAGGAGCTGCTGATACAGCTGAGGCGCCGACGTGTCGGCGATGACCGCTCGCCGACATTTGATCGACGCACTATCGGCCGTGTGGACGGCGGTGGCGCGGTCGCCGCTGACGCTGATCGAAGTGACCGGGCGTCCGCATTCGATGCGTGCTCCGGCGGACTCCGCGCGGCGCACCAGCGCGGCTGTCAACTGCCCGGCCCCGCCCACCGGAACCGGGAAACCGCCGTCCTGGGCCATCATGATCAGTAAATACCCCATCACGCCGCTCGCCGGTGCATCGATGGGCACATCTGCATGCATTGCGTTGCCTAACAACAGCAGACGGGCCGCATCCCCGCTGAAAAGATGTTCCGCCATGACACCTGCGGGCAACAGCAGTAGATGCGCCAGTCGCAATGCCTCGGCGGTGCCGAGGCTGCGCAGCAAACCGAGTGGTCCGCGCACTGGCGGAAACGGTGAGAACAACGTCTCCAGGAGCGGCTTTTTGATGTGTCCCCACTGCTCGAAGAGATCGCACCAGCGCTGGCCGTCACCGGCGCTGTGTCGGTTCAATTCGCCTGCGGTCCGGTTTATGTCACGATAGATGATGGCCGCGTCGTCGTCGCCGCTGTCGCGTGGGTGCCCCACTACTGCGGGCGCGTGCGTCCACCGAAGGCCGTGATCTTCAAGCTGAAGTTCTTGCAGCGCAGGCGAAGCCACTGACAGCGGGTAGAAGGCGCTGTAAAGGTCACTGATGTAGCCAGGCACGAGCTCGGCGCTTTTGACCGCTCCGCCGGGTTCGGCCTGTGCTTCAAGAACAATGACGTCCCAGCCCGCGTCGGCGAGTAAGGCTGCGGCCACTAATCCGTTGTGGCCGGCGCCGATGATGACAGCGTCCGCACTGTCGCTACCCGACGTCATCGGGAGTGCGCCGTTCGGCAATCGCCGCGAGGCGCCAGGTGCACTCGCGGTTACGTGGGAAGGCGGCGGCCAGTGCCGCCCGTTTAGGAACCCACCCCATCGGGGCGCCGACGGGTACTTCAGCCATTTCGATACGACAACCGCCGCCGTCAAGATCGAACAGCCGCAGTGTGATTCGAGCTTTTCCGAATGGTCTACCTTTAGCCAACAGCACCAGCTGTTGCAAAGGCTGACAATCCTCGACGGTAGTGACGTCGTCGAGGAGCAACGGCCAGACGCCGACGGAATGGCGGATGGTGCTGCCGACGTCGGGCCAATTCAGGTCGACAGCGCGCATCCGGCTGTTTCCTACGACCCACTGCGAATACGTCCAACCGTCGGCAATAACGGCCCAGACCTCTTCACGGCTGGCCGAGGTTTCCCGCTCCACAGTCAACGGACTCTGGACTTCTTCAGGTTTTGCAGTCATGCCGCTTCCTTCATGGTTAGTGCTCGCCGAAGGGTTTCGTGAGCAACCGGTTGCCGCTGGCTTTCAGCGAATCCGGAAGGACACCCGACAGCACCCCCGTCAACTTGCTAAGAAGCGATGATGCAACGACTTTCTGCTCGCCGCGCAGCATCGCGTCGTATCCCTGTTTAGCGGTTTTGGCGGGGTCGTCTTTGAACGGCAGCCGAGCCAGCAGCGTGTCCTGCATGGCGGCCCGCTGAAAAAACGAAGTGTCCGTCGGACCCGGCATCAAGGCAGTGACCGAGACGCCCGTGCCGCGGAACTCGTCGTGCAGTCCTTCGGCAAACGACTGAATGAAAGCTTTGGAAGCGTTGTACATGGTCTGATACGACCCGGGCATTCCCGCCACGATTGACGACGTGAAAAGAGCCCGACCCTCGTCGGCTTCTGCCATATCGCGCAGGACGAGTTTCGCCAGTTGCACCGTGGACCGCACGTTGACATCGACGATATCCAGGTCGGCATGAATCTCACCGTCCACAAATCGGCCAGCCCTGCCGATTCCCACATTCAACGCAACCGCCGCCGGCACTCGGGAATTTGCGGCGCTGACAACGTCGTAGACATGCTCCACCGCATGGCTATTGCGCAAATCCGCTTGCACGGATTCTACGTGTCCTCCCGCGTCCGCCAGATCCTTCGCAACATCATCGATGATTGGCTCATCGGCAACCACGACCAAGTCGTAGCCGTCGGCGGCGAACAGGCGGGCCAACTCCAGGCCGATGCCACTCGATGCTCCCGTTACCACCGCAAGTGGTGCAGATCTCATACGTATTGACTACCCACGCAAGGGCCAGCCCAACCAGCCGCATCGATGAATAGCGCTGCGGCACAACACATTACGTCGCGCAGACAGGTCAAATTGCGTTTCACGGGGATGCGAATGCGAACTTCTCCATCTCTAACTCGATGAAACCCAACTCAATGCGTCCTCCACCGTTTCATGCACTGAGATCAATTCGTCCAGGGAAAGGAGCTGGACTATTCGACCCGCTGCGAAGTGGTCTGCTACTACGGCGAACGAAGCGCCGTCGCCGATTTTTTGCTGTGCCTCAAGTAAGACCTGAACGCCGACAGAGCCGAAGAACTCGGCTTCGCATAGGTCTAGGACTAGCGCCTGCGAATCCCTAGCCAACGCCTCACCGATTGCGCTTCGAAAAGCTACGGCGCTTGCCGTGTCGACTTCTCCGCGGATTGCCACCACGGCGACACCATTACAGTCGTGGATCGAGCTGCTGATCGGATCTTCGAGAAGCACCTATTTCTCCTACTTCCGGCCCGCAGCCCGAGATTCGCGCTGCTAGCGCGGACTCCCTCTGGGACACTGGGCACATTGCGCGCCTCCTGGGCACGACATCTCAGGCGGCACCAGAGTTGAGGGGCGAACCAGCGGCTGTAATTCGCGGAGTGTCGAACCAGGGGCTGTAGTTCGCGAGGTGACGTGGCAGTCAGCCTGCGCCAGTAGTGGCAGTACCCCGTTCTGCGCGACGCAAACATCGTCCGGAATCAGCCGAGGCAGTCGGCCGCCGACGTCAGATCGGCCGCCATATTTGTGCTGTGGCCTTGACACCGCAGGCGCCACGATGCCCCATAGTTACGCGTCCCTGAACACAGATTGCGCTCCGCTTTCAAGTTACGACGAACCCAGAACGGCCCGCCCCTGGATGGGGACGGGCCGCTCCGGACAGGCTCAACCGGCCATGAATTCCTGGTAGGCCGACTCCAAACCCGGCGGCAGCGCCGTGACATTGCACTGCCGTTCGGTGTCGCCGATGGGAGCCAGAACACCGCGCAGGTCGTAGTACTCGTTGGGGTGCGCAGTGAAATAGGTGCGCAAATCCGATGCCGCCTGCGGGCGGGGCTGACCGTAGGCGGCCATGACAACCTGGCTGGCGTCTGGATGCGCATCCAGATAGTGCTGAGCCGCGCCGGTTGCCGAGGAAACGGTTGCGTGTACTCCTCCGGGGCTGCAGTCCGGTGCGGCGAGCGCCGTTGGCGCCGCCAAGATCGCCGCGGCCACGGTGCCGGCCCAGAGGCCCGCGCCGATGCCAGCGGTGCGCTGCCGAATGATGGTATGACTGATTTGCGTCATCGATATGTCCTTCGAAATCGATCTCCATTTTGGTGTCGGGAACACTGCTCGTCCCTACCGTTGACGGTACCGAAACGAGCTCGGCCCGAGTCGTGGAAAGCCGCACGCTCAAACAGATCTGAGTTGACTTTCGCGAAGAAACGGGCCGCGGCAGGATCATTTTGTGAATTCCGCGACACATTTCATTAGCCGTCGATGAGATCCCTTAAGAACCCCGCCAGTCTCTTAGCGAGTTGCAAACTTAATCGTGATGGATTCGTGACCAGGCGGGGGCAAGAACGAGAGAATTATCGCGCTCGCCTGAAGCTCGCCGTCGGCGCAGAGGATCAGCAATCTCAGCATCAACGACATCCGAACACGATGTAGTAGAGTCCGACCTGATCACGACGTGCGCCGGTTCAGCCCAAGCCTCACGCGCAGTTAGCCAATGAGGTGCAACTGACATGGCTCATCGCGAGCGTTCCCATCAGGGACTGCTAGTTTCCGATCAAGAATCCGACGTCGCGGCCGTCTTATCGGTCGCCGGCGCTATCGATATGGTCACCGCTCCCCAACTGCAGACGCACGTGGACACGGCCCTCGCACGCCGACCCGCGGCGCTGGTCATCGACCTGTCGCTAGTGGAGTTCTTAGGCACCGCCGGTATCGCTGTACTCGTGCATGTTCGCAACAATGCCGCCGACATGCCTTTCGCGGTCGTCGCACACGGGCCCGCCACCAGCCGCCCGCTGGAACTCCTCGGTATCGACAAGATCTTCCCGATCTATCCCCGGGTAGCCGATGCCGTAAACGGTCTGGGCTTAGCCGCAGACGAGGTGGGGTAACTACCACCGAGTGACCGAGCGCTCAGCGACCAGCGACGCCGAGACCAGCACCCATAGCGACTATGCGGACGGCGATGCCGTGGCCGGTCTTCGCGAAGCGCTGCACGCATGGCTGGACCGCACCGTGGACATCAGTTTCGAGCGGGCATGCGACATCGTCCTTGCCACTGACGAGGCCGTGACCAACGTGGTCGAGCACGCCTACCGGGATTTTGCCGGTGTAGGTCTTGTGACACTTGACCTTTCGTATCGCGCGCCGACGGCGACGGTCGCGGTCCGCGTCACCGATCAAGGTCATTGGCGCGAACCTGCCCCTACACCGATCACCGCCACCCGCGGCCGGGGTCTGATCCTGATGAGAAAGCTGGCCGACGTGTGCGCCGTGAATGGGCGCATTGATGGCACATCCGTATCACTGCTCTTCAACCGCTGTCATGGACTCAGCAATGACTCCGCAGAGCGCACCGGGTGAGCGAATTGAGATATGAAACCCGCGGCGCCGGCGCCACGGTCGTCGTGCGCGTGTGTTGTGCAGTGCTCACCAAGGGACGCGGGCCAAATATACTTCGCGTGTGTTTAGACGTCTGCGTGCGTGGTTTCGCGAGCGGGTCGTGAATCACCTCAACCGAGGCAACGCCCGGCAACGGCCATTTCAGACGATCCCCTGGGATGAGTTTCGCAGGCTGTTACACGATGACCATGATTGCGGCCGCTGAGTTGTTTCGCGTGCGCTACTTACCCATTCCGATGCCGGCATCAAGTTCGTTCCGCACTTGTCATCAGTGAGCAGCGGGTTGCCTCGCAACACAACGGAGTCGGCAGCGCTGCGCCGGCCATCAATAGATCAGCGCAGGGACTGGCTGCAACTCACGCCGCGAAGTCTTCATTAACAGCGTTTGCGATGTAGAAGATTGGGAATGTGCACGGACAGAAAGCCTGACGACAGATCCGATGCGGTCTCAGGCGAGGTCATTTAAGAACGCGATCGAGATTTGCGGGTGTGACGACCGGGTCCGACGTTGACCGGCGCGAGATGTCTCCGTTTATCGGTGACGGCCAAGCGATGGGTGGGTGCCACAATCAGGAGGGAGCAAGTTATGAGTCGCGACTTTCGACACCTGAGCTTGAGCGTGGAGTCGCTGGCGCGCGATTTAGCTCACAGCGGTACGCCGATTGACCAAACTTTGGCCGAAGTTACCGCCGCAGCGGTCGACTTGATCCCTACCGTAGATACCGCGGACGTGTTACTCATCGACCGGCGTCGATTCACCTCGCTGGCGCCCACTTCACTGCTGGCGCGCGAGCTGGACCAAGCCCAGCGCACGACGGGTCAGGGCCCGTGTGTGGACGCCATCCGTGACGCCGCGGTCGTGCGCTGCGACGACCTGCGCCGCGATCCTCGCTGGCCACGTTTCACCGCGCTGGCCGTCACCGCCGGCGTGCGCTCGATGATGTCTTACCAGCTCTACGCCAGCGGGGACGGTAGCGCGGCGCTGAACTTGTTCAGCCGGCGGGTAAATGGCTTCACCGCAGAGGCGGAGGCAGTTGGGGCGATGCTCGCGACCCATGCGGCGGTCGCGCTGACAGCGGCCAATCGCCAAAGTCATTTCCAGTCGGCGCTGGCCAGCCGTGACGTCGTCGGCCAAGCCAAAGGAATCATTATGGAACGCCTCGACGTCGACGCTGTGCGTGCTTTCGAGATCCTCGCCCAGCTATCTCGGACGCACCACGCTCCCGTGCACGATGTCGCTGCCCAGATCGTGGATGCCCCGCGGGGTGCACGCCGCGATCCCAGTTGAGCGGTATATCGCGCGGTACGCCTGGCCACCTGGAAAGCGGGTCCGGGCATACCGGAAGCGCAGCTGCTGGCTTAGGGCTGTTAATCGGTCGCAGGTTTGGAATTGCGCTCACGCGGTATCCGAGACTGCCGCGAAACCGGGCCCCCGGGAGACGCGGCCGTTATCCGCGCTATCAGAGGAGCTCGTCGTGGTTTTGCACATCATCTGGTTGATCATTCTCGGTCTCGTGGTCGGTTTGATCGCGCGAGCTGTCGTTCCAGGCCGACAGCCCATGGGTTGGATCGCAACCGCAGTGCTGGGCATAGTCGGCGCCTACGTCGGCGGCACATTGGGAAGCGTCGTGTTTCCGCCACACCAATTCGACATCCACCCTCCGATCCAGCACTCATTCCTCGGCGCACTGGTCGGCGCGGTGTTATTGCTGTGGATCTACAAACTGGTCACCTCGCGGACCCGAACTCTTTAGTGGCAAAAGCCTTGCGCGCATTGCATTATCAGCGCAGCTTGAGGCGTGCGCTACGGAAAGAAGGACGTCATGAGTAACACATCCAAGGCGTTGTATTTGCCGCTTTCGGCGGCCACCAGTGTCGCTGGAGGCCTTCTAGCGAGTGCAGTATTCGGCGTCATCTGGAAGCGCCTGAGCGACGAGGAACCCGCCCCTCCAAACCCGAAGGACCTCAGCCGTTCAAGTGGCGCTGTGCTACTGGGCGCCGGATTACAAGGGCTTGTGTTCGGTGTGGTGAAAGCGGCCGTCGACCGGGTAGGCGCCCGCAGCTACGAGGCAATCGCCGACGAGCCGGCCCCCTCTGCTTGAGTCCGCTTCGCGTTTAACAGCGACGCCGGCTGGTTACCTACTGCGCGTCCGAACCTCAGCACGCACAACACGAAGGAGCGAATGATGACGAATGCGCGGCGGCTAATTCTCCTAGGAGGCGTAATTCTCTTCGCCGCAGGCGTGATCGGGTTGTTTGTGCCCGTGACGGTCTCCGGCGGCATCGGATGCGGTAATGCTGCTCGTGCCGACTTGTCAGCCGCGCGGCAGCAGGACGACCGCAATGTCGGCAACTCCCCTGTCGTGCAACAGATCCCTATCGCCAACCAACTCGCTCCCAAAAGCGAGTTCGTCTCGTCCTGCAACTCGGCTCTGGGTAACCGGCGCCTGTGGACGATTCCGCTGGCCGTGGTCGGCTTGGCCGGCGCCGGCTGGGCGGTAGCGCGGCGTCGGGACAGATCCGCCACGGGCATCTAAGCCTCCGTGCGCCGGTGGCCTCGCAGCTCATGTCATCGCGAGGCCACCGGACGCGGCTGCCCCGGCCGGCTTTAGGGTCGGCTCCGCCTGGTCAATCTTTTCTAGCCAAGTCGTCAATCTTGTTGCTTGCCTTGACTTCGGCACTCATGCGATCGGCTGGATCTAACCGAGCATGAGCTGAATGCGTGCGCCGCTCGAACATCGTCGCCTTGCGGCCAGCGGCCATCGCGTCGGTGTTTGGGCAGGGCGCACATGGGTATCTCTTGAATGCTGACGCGCACGGCATCGTCGCCGCGTCACCCCCACCGGACGAACCCCAGCCCCGAGTTCGATTCTCGCCGGTTTCCTCGCTAGATACCTTTCGCATGCCGCCTTGGAGGCGCAAATGTTCGTGCATAACAAAACTCTTCAATTCGAGGTTCGCGTCAGCCAGCCCGATCCGCGCTTTGCATCGTTGATGTTGGAGCAGTTCGGCGGCGCCAACGGCGAACTCACCGCTGCATTGCAGTACTTCACCCAAGCGTTTGTGCTTCGGGAGAAGAACCCCAAAATGTATGACCTGTTCATGGACATCGCCACCGAAGAACTCAGTCACCTCGAGATGGTCGGCTCGATGATCACCATGCTGCTGGACGGGCTCAACGATGATCTCAAAACGGCCAACCAGAAGTGTGACTGGATGCCGGCAGTGGCCTCACCGGACGGTCGCGAACAAGCCATCCACCAGGTCGCGGTCAGCCCCCTGTTTTTGACACTCAGTGGCGGCGGGCCGGACGTCAAGGACTCCGCTGGCAATCCCTGGACGAGCACCTTTCTCGACTCGAACGGCGATCCGGCCGTAGATCTGCGCAGCAACCTTGCCGCAGAGTCCCGGGCGAAAGTGGTCTACGAGTACCTGAAGCAGTTCACCGACGACCCGGCCGTGCAGGATTCGTTGACATTCTTGATGACTCGCGAGGTGGCTCACTACCAGCAATTCACCGCGGCACTCAACGAACTCCCGGTGAACTTTCCGCCTGGCAAACTGCCGGGCGACCCTCGATTCCAGAATGTCGCGTTCAACATGTCCAACGGCGAGGGCTCAGTACGGGGACCCTGGAACGAAGGGCAGGGCCCGTGGCCCGAGGGCATCGAGTGGGACTACGTCGAGAAGCCCGAAGAGCAATGGCTGGGTACGGCCATCCGCCAGAACACGGGCGCTGAGCAGAACCCGACGGGTTCACCCGCCGTCGAGGGCGACAAACCATTCACTCACGAACAACATCTACCCACAACGTAATTGGCACTGTTGACGGTCGGCGTCGAAAGATTCGCCGTCGACCGCCAGCACTGTGAGGAAGGCAAAACTATGGACGCGTTGACGTTCCTTCGTCAGGATCACAAGAGTGTGCTGGGCATGTTGGAGGTGCTCGATGAGGCGCCTTCTGGATCCGGCGCCGGCATCAGTGGCTTGGAGACGATGGTGACCAACCTCGTTATCGCCGAGTCGCAGCATGAGGCTATCGAGGAGCAGTTCTTCTGGCCCGCCGTCCGCGATGCTCTCGAAGAGGGAGACGCGCTCGCTGATGAAGCGATTCAGCAAGAGCAGGACGGGAAAAAGTTGCTGCAGCGCTTGCTGGACGGCAAGCCCGGCGAAGCCGAATATCATGAAGCGCTACAGCATTTCGTCAAGGCGGCCCGTGAGCACATCGCCTACGAGCAAGATGTCGTATTCCCGCGGTTTCAAGCCGCGGTAAGTCGGGAGCATCTGGACAAACTCGGGGAGAAGCTCGAACGGGCTAAAAAGATTGCGCCAACCCGTCCGCATCCCGGCACTCCACCCAACCCCACGGTGCTCAAGACAGTGGGCATGGTTGCCGCGACTGTCGACCATGTGCGTGATGCTCTCACCGGTCGTGCAGCCGATAACCCACCGGACCCGCAGGTTCACTGACACCGAGAGCGCGCCGGTCGGTGTGCCGCAAGGATTTACGTGTTGGCGCGAGTATCTATGACCCGACGAGCGACATCAGCCAGCTTGGTTTGGCTTTCTTGCGAGATGGCCCGCAACATATCGAAGGCACGTATGTCATCGACGCCGTAGCGTTCCATGATGATGCCTTTGGCTTGGCCGATGCGGTCTCGTGTCGACAGCGCGGTTTGCAGCTGCTCTCCCTGGCGGCTGGCCAAAATCGCAGCCGCGGCGTGCGCAGCGAGCACAACGCCCGTGGTCTCCGCATCGGTGTCCCACACTTCAGGGTGAAAGCCAAACAAGTTCAGCGCGCCGGCGGTGCGGTCTGCGGTGTAAAGCTTGAAGGACAGTCCACTGAGCACCCCGAGCTTCACCGCTGCGGGCGCGTAACGGGGCCAACGCGATTCGCGACGCATATCATCGCTGCGCACCACTGTTTCCTGGAGCGCGGCCTGAGCGCAGGGCCCTTCGCTGAAGTCATGCTGTAGCTTGTCGAGCTGCCCAACCAAGCCGTCGGTATCTGCCAGCGACTCGAAATCCCCTCCCCGCTTCACCAGTAGCACTCCTGCGGCGTCTGCTCCCGGCACTAACTGCACCGCCGCCGCGGTCACGTCCCCGAGTATTTGCTCGAGCGTGCGGGGGGCGGTCATCGCGCGTGCGAGCTCGGCCATGCGAAGAGCGAGGCCGTGGCTGAGGCCGGAGTTCGAAGGGTCCATGCAGTCCGATTTTGCACGAAGCACTAAACATTCATTGGTGGGGGTAGCCGTCGTCGGACAGCCGCACGGTCTGGTGTTGCTCGATCCAGTCGACGAGGTCGGCGTTGTTGATGTCTATTACCGGGCCCTCGATTTCAGCGATACCGACGACAGCGTCAAGCATGGCTGGGTTCCCCCGCGTCATGCGGCTAATTTGCTGAAAACCGCTGATTGTTACTGATATTCCCGGTGATCGTTGAGTTGGAATGGCCGGCCGCCCGCCCCCGGGTGATCGCTGAATGGGCATCGGCGTGTCCTCACGTAAGAGGTGAGTTGCGCCCAGTTTGTGGCCGGGGGTGCGGGCCGCTCGGCTATGTCTGCTGGGATGCCATCACCTGCCTTTCAAATCGGGTCTTGACCTTCGTCAGGGATTTTTCTCGGGTCGGAGGGCCGCGTTGGACGGCTCGCACGGGGTGCACAGGTGCGGGCCTAGGAGCGGACCGACGCGCCGCAGGACCATCCAGCCGGCCGGGACTTGTGGTGTCAGACCCTGCCACTGGTGGCGCCGGCGGACGCCGAGCAGCGATCAGCGCTGCACACAAGATGGCGTCGACCTCGGCGATCAGCGCGGCCACGTCGGGATCCAGATACGAAATTTCGAATTCCGGCCTCCCGATAGTTCCTGGCTCGCCGGCGGCACCACCGCGAAACGCGAACTTGTCATCATTGACCACCGTTTGCCTGCACTGACCGGCCGGTCAGGCGTTGATGACGGCGTGGCCGTTGCGACCTCCGATCGTGATTTTGCGGGGCTTCGCCCTCTCGGCCACCGGGATCCGCAGTCGCAGCACGCCCCCGTTGTAGAGTCGCGTCGATCTTCTCGGTGTCGAGGTTGTCCCCGAGCACCAACTGCCGGCTGAACACGCCGCGGGGGCGTTCGGTGGCCAGCATCTCTCGGCCAGGATCAATTCCGGGACGTTCGGCGCGCACAGTCACTACGTTTCGTTCGATGTCCAAGTCCAGTGAATCATCCTTGATTCCAGGCAGATCGAACTCCACGATGAATTCCTCGCCCTCTCGCCAGGCGTCCATCGGCATCACGGCCGGACGGGCCGCGGTCCCTAACACTTGCTCAGCGAAGCGATCCAGGTCACGGAATGGATCTGTTCGCATCAACATGGTCGCCACCTCAACTCTCCCCAATCTGGTGTCAGTGTCATGGTTAATCTATGCCTTGCGGCATAGATTTTTTATAACATTCCCCTCTGCGCTAAGGCAAGAGGACAGCTCAACTTTTTTGACACCACGCAAACACCGGGCCCCCAATGGCTTTTGGCCAGTTGACGGGGGATTCAACCCTGGCACGCCATCCATGCGACGGGAAAGTGCGGGACGGCGGGCACTGCGTTGGCCGCCGACTCAGACCCTCTCCTCTTTCTCGGTCTGCGCATCGGAGCGTCGCACATAGGCCGCGTCGTACACTGCATCTTCAGTCTCCAGGGCCGCACCCAATGCCCCCCCGATCATCGCCAAAGAGCAAGTCAACCAGGCTAATTGGAAGTAATCGCGCAGGGAGCCAGGGTGACCGACCGCGTTGTTGAAAACCTGCGGCACCACGAACCAGAACGCGGCAACCAGCGCCAGCAGATACAGCGCCGCGTAGAGCACGGTCACGCCGATGACGACCGTCACCGCGGTCGCGAGATTGAACAACACCACCTGCTTGCGCACTCCGGGCGCCACTGTGCGCTCCCAAAGGCCGGCTCCGACGATCAGGGTCGCCGCGGTAGCACCTATCGATAACAATGCCGTTCCGATAAGGCGCTGCCATCCAAATGCGTCGGATAACCGCCAGACGTCGGAATACACCAGCCCAAACACCCCGACAGCCACCGCGCTGGTCAGCGCGCGCGACAACCGCAGGGACAGTCGCCACGGCTGGTTGGCCGCCACCATCCCGCCCAAAAGCACCAGATTGCCCGTCAGCACGCGGGCGGTGAATGCCAACGCCCCGTCATCGGTGTCGGTGCCCAGCTCCCGGACCCGCTCCACCGACAACCGGCGCGGCGCAGGGACTTTCGCGGCGTCAGGACCGCGGACACGAGATCCGACCAGCCGCTCAACCAGGCGCACGATCCCCTCACGAATCCGATGTCGCGCGCCCAGTGCACCAAGAGCTGGCACCGAGACGATCGCCACGTTATGGACCGGGTTGGCGTGCGCCACGACGGGGCGCCGGCGAATGTGCAACGGAAGATCAGTCAGACACACCGCCACATCCCAACCGCTATCCAGCAGCAATCGCCTTGCAGCGTCGACGATCAAGGCATCGGTGGCCGGCGGCTTTACCAGGCGACTCTCCACCACTTCGAGGCGCCACCGGGCTCCCGGCAGCCGTCGCGTGAGTTCCTCAGCTAAACCCGCAGCGGCCAGGTCGCGGGCCAATGAAAAAGCCACGCCCGGTGCCCCCACGAGGCCCAGCACGATCTGTGGACTGTTGTCATTCGGAACACCTGTTGTTGCCACCATGCGTTGATCGTCACATCCGCCGCAGACGGCGTTCAGTCATGACGCGCCACTTGTTTCAGCGTCACGCCCAAGCGGGGAAATATCTACGCTGGGAACCGCCGGATAATCGCGTCGGATGAACTCGTCGGCATCCAGTTCAGCTGCGCCAAAGCATCTGTCGTTCTTCATAATCGAGTGCTCGATCGTTTCGACGCAGCCGAGTTCCAAATCCGGTGGCCGCTGGCCGATCAGGCGCGGTCGTGGAGGGTGACCTCATAGCCGTCGTGATCGGCGAAGGTGAATGTCCGACCGAAGGGGCCGTCGATCGGTGCGCCCACGACGGTGTGACCGTCGGCGACGAGAGCATCGTGAATGGCCTGGACGTCGGTCGCATGGAGCCAGATCGCGGCACCGATGCCGCAGCCTGGCGGGCACGAGCGGTGAGGACCTCGGATGGGGTTGGACGCCCGAGCGAATTGCCCGGGACATTCGCGCCGCGGTGAGTGGCCAAGACATTCAATACACGCCTGCCCACTCTGGCAGCACTTCTACGTGTCGTGAACGCCTGTTAATCTTCGCTGCATAGTCCAGGTCAATGGGTACGACCGTTGGATTCGACGCGGTGATGGCGTGCCCTCACCAGAGGTTCGGGCGGGGAGGTCCGTGATGACACGATCAATCCGTCCGGTTGACGAGGTCGATCCGGGTCCGGTTCAGCTGCAGGCCCGCAAGGTGCACTTCGACATCGCCGATGTGCCGCTGCACTGGATTCCCGGCCACCCCGTCGCCTCGAACGTGATCGGCCTGCTCAACCTGATCCTGCCCGCGGCCGAGCGGTGGTTCGTCGCCACGTACAACGAGGCCCTCCCCCTGGTGAAGGATCCAAAGCTGGCCGAGGAGATGCGGGGCTTCATCGGCCAGGAAGGTGCTCACGCCGAGGTCCACGAGCGGCTATTGCACGAATTCATGGAGGAACGGGGCGTGGATCCCACGCCGATGCTGGACCAGATGGAGTACATCTTCACCAAGGTGCTGGCCCCGTCGACATCTGAAGACCCCAAGCGCCGGATGAACCACCTCTGTGACCGGCTGTGGTTCATCGCGGCCCTCGAGCACTACACCGCGGTGATGGGTGACTTCGCACTGAACTGCGCCTGGGACGACTACGGCGCCGATCCGACCATGGCCGATGTGTTCCGCTGGCACGGCAGCGAGGAGGTCGAGCACCGCAGCGTTGCCCACGACGTCGCGGTCTACTTCCACGACAGTTACGTCGACCGTATCGGCGCCATGGTGATGGCGATGATCGGCATCTATGCGTTCTTCCAGCGCGGTGCCTCGTTTCTGATGAGGGCGGATCCGGGCGTGGACATCGGATGGTGGAAGACGCAGCGCCTGCGCGCCCGCGATTCCAAGCTGGGTCTGCTTCCCAAGTACCGCAAGCTTTTCGGCTCCAACACGCTGGCCTACTTCCGGCCCGGATTCACGCCCGCGCAGATGGGATCGACGGCGCAGGCGGTCGCCTATCTGGCCCGGTCCCCTGCCGCTCGCGCGGCGCACATGTGATGTCGCTTCGCGACCGCTACCGGCGGCTGCCGCCGAGCACGTCCGGACGATTACGCCACGACGTTTTCATCGGTTTTATCGATGCGGCCGTGTCCGGGGTGTGGGCGATGACGGGAAACATCCGGCAGATGGCGGCGCCGCGCGAATTAGACCGCACGGTGACACTGACGGTCGCGGACCGGCAGATGGTCGCCCAGGACCACCATGTGGTGGCCCTGACTCTCACCTCTCCCGACGCCGGCCGACTGGCGCCGTGGCGCGCGGGTTCGCATCTGGATATCCATCTGCCGAGCGGATTGGTGCGGCAGTACTCGCTGTGCGGCGACCCCGAGGTCACCGACGCGTATCGGATCGCGGTGCGGCGGATTCCCGACGGCGGTGGTGGCTCGACCGAGGTGCACGACGCCTTGAAGGTCGGTGCGACGGTAACGACCAGCGGCCCGCGCAACGCGTTTCCGCTGACGGTGCCCGGCTACGGCTCGCCGTCGCGGCGGCTGCGGTTCATCGCCGGCGGCATCGGCATCACGCCGATCCTGCCGATGCTGAACATGGCAGCTCGTCTGGGCGTCGAGTGGTCGATGGTCTACGCAGGCCGCAGCCGCGACAGCCTGCCATTCCTCGATGAGCTCGGCCGGTTCGGCGACCGCGTCGAGATCCGCACCGACGACCGGTCCGGCATTCCTACCGCTGAGGACCTACTTGGCGACTGCCCGGAGAATACAGCCGTGTACGCCTGCGGGCCGCAGCCGATGCTGACCGCGATCCGGACAGCCCTGGCCGGCCGCAACGATGTCGAACTGCACTTCGAGCGTTTCGCCGCGCCCCCGGTGCTCGATGGCACCGAATTCGAGGTCACTGTCGCCTCATCGGGAGCGACGGTGCGGGTCGGTGCCGACGAGACGCTGCTTGCGGCGCTGCGGCGCGCCGAGGTGACGCCCCCGTATTCCTGTCAGCAGGGCTTCTGCGGAACGTGTCGCATCCGGGTGCTCGATGGCGAGGTCGAACACCGAGACACCCTTTTGACGAGTCCAGAACGCGACAGCGGCATGATGCTGGTCTGCATATCCAGATCAGCATCCGGTGGACGACTGACCCTCGATCTCTAGGGTTGTCACGCAACGAAGCAATCTCAGCGATCTCTCAGCGCGTCCTTCCTACGCTGGATCTTCGTGGAGAGCACGTCAGATCATCAGGATGGCAACTCGTGTTCTTCCCGTGCGCCGATAGACCGGCCCATGGAAGGTTTTCGCCTCGAGCAGGTCACGGTGAGCCGCGGCCCCGCCACGCTTTTAGCCGAACTCAGTGCGAGTATTCCGGCCGGCCGCTGCACTGCCGTGACGGGTGCCAGCGGGGCCGGGAAATCGACACTGCTGCGACTACTGAACCGGCTCGATGAACCCACGGCCGGATGTATCACGCTCGACGGTGTGCCCATCGCCGACCTGGACGTCCTGACGTTGCGGCGGCGTGTCGGACTGGTGGCGCAGGCGTCGGTGTTGCTGACCGACCGAGTCCTTGACGAGGTCCGCGTCGGCCGCCACGACTTGCCCGAGGCCGGGGTGGTCGAGTTGCTCGCGCGCGTGGGACTGGAGCCATGGTTCACCGACCGCGCGACCGCGGAGCTGTCCGGTGGGGAGGCCCAACGGCTGTGTCTGGCGCGGGCGTTGGCCGTTGAACCGAACATGCTGCTGCTTGACGAGCCGACGTCGGCGCTCGACGGTGCCTCGGCCGAGGTCATCGGCGCGTTGATAGGCGACTATGTCAGCGCTGGCGGAACCGTGGTCTTGGTCAGCCATGACCACGCCCTCATCGAAAGCGTCGCCGCGCAGGTCTTGGTCCTTGAAAGTGGTCGTCTCGTTTCGTCGGTGCGCGGCTGCCCCGGCGGTCTCGATCTCTTAAGACTGTCGGCGATGCGCGCCGAGAAGCGTTGGGCTGGCAATGATTTGGAACCTGGAAATGATCGAGGCAACAATGTGAAGGGAGCGTTCGCGATGGTATGGCAAGGGGTTTTGGCAAAGGCGGCACCCACGGTGGTCACCGGCGTGGTCGGAATGGCTGCGTATGAGGGGCTGCGCAAGGTGGCGGCGAAGAAGCCGCTGCGCGCGGCATCCGTTTACGTGACGGCCTGGGGTCTTCGCGCTGCGCGGGAGGCCGAGGAAGGCGCCGCGCGGGCGCGCTTAGCGGTCGCCGACGTCGTCGCCGAGGCCGCGGAGCGGGTTGGACACGAGGTTCCACCCCCAGCGGCTCACTCGGGAGACGACCCCGCGGAGGCTGCCGATGCTGTGCACTGATGCCAGCGTCGAACCGGTCGTTCTCTCCGCTGCAGCGGGGCGAATGCGTGTGCATGCCTTCGGGTTTCGTGACAATGAAGCCTGGGCCGCCGCGATCGAGGAGACGGTCGCCACGGTGACCGGTGTGCGCGCGGTGCGGGCTTATCCGCGTACCGAATCTGTCGTGGTTTGGTATGCGCCCGGAGACTGCGACACCGCAGCCGTTCTGTCAGCGATTGCCAGTGTGCGCGACGTCCCTGCCACGCCGGCGGGCACGCGAATTTCCCACTCCTCGGTAGCTCGCCGCCCCAGCAGCGTGGTGAGCAAGCTCATCGGCAGTCTTGCGCAACCCCTGTTGAATCCGCACCGCGACGTACACGAGGCTCCACCGGAGATCGAGAGGCTGCGTGCGGCCCTGGACCGTCTGGGCTATGCCGCGCCAGCCACTGCCAGCCAAGCGGCACTGGTTAAGCAGGTCAGGCGCGGCAGAATTCGCATCCGCCCGCGGTGGATGTGGCTGGCCTTGCCGCTGGGGTTGGTAGCGGTCAGATTGACCGGCTTCGGCCTCCACTCGTTGACCCGGTGGGCAGCGGTTATTGGTCCTCAGGCAGGACGATCTCGTCGCGTGCGGGTCCGTCGCCCTACATCACCCCTTGCGGTGATAGCGACGGGGCTGGCTGTGCCCAGTTGGGGCGGGGTAGTCGTATCGCTGCTGTTGGTCACGGTGGCCGGAGCGGTCGCCTATCGGCAGCGGCTGGGTCTGACTCGGGAGCTCGTCGTGGCCGCTGGACGCGCCGCAGTGCAGCTGGTCACCGCCGGCGCACTTCTTCGCATCGTGTTCCAGCGGCCGAGTCTGCTCGGCCCCGCCGGCTGGTTGCTCGCGATGGTGATGATTGCCGGGCAGGTCGCCGGCCGTCGCGGCGGCGGGCTGCCCCAGGCCAGGGTTGCCGCCACCGGCGGTGTGGCCGCCAGCACCGTCGGCACGCTCGTCGTCCTGTTGGCCGGACGGGTTATCGCTGCGGAGGCCCGCGTAATTGTCCCGGTCGGCGGCATGATTGTCTCGTCCGCCATGCTGGCCGCTGGAGGTGCGTTACGGCGGCTCGACGACGACGTTCGCCAATCGCGGCCAGCCATCGAAGCCCGGCTATCGCTGGGCCAGTCTGGACGACAGGCGATCCTGCCGTACCGACGATCCGCCCTGCGCACCGCGTTGATTCCAGCAATCGACTCCACGAAGGTAGTGGGACTGATCAGCCTGCCCGGCGCCATGACCGGGCTGATCCTGGCCGGGGTGAGTCCGCTTACCGCGATCCGGTACCAGATCGTGGTGATGTACATGCAGCTGGCCGGCACCGCGATGGCCGCGCTCATCGCCGTCCGCGTCGCAGAGCAGTCGCTCTTCGACGACGCGCAGCGCCTGATTCAGGTGAACCGGCCGGATGACTCAAATGGGTAGTGGCCGTTCAGTTTCCACGCGCGAATCAGCCGCGGGGGGGCCGATGAATTCCAGCCCGGCGCTAATAGCGGGGCGGTGACGCAGGATTCGGTAATGCGCTAGTCGGCCGAGCCCTCGCGTGGTCATCAATCGTGCGCCGTCCCATGACTTGGCCAGCCGCTCACTGGCGGCGTAGGGGCTGTCCGGGTCGTCGGGATCATGGATGAGAAGCAGCGGCGGGTAGTTGGCTCGTCGACCGACCCGCGTCATGTTCGTGTCCTGCAGTGGCATGGCGATTCGTTTTTCCAGACGACGGTGCAAGCCCGCCCGGATCCGGCGACCGAAGCCATGGCGCGCGGCGAATAGGTCGAGATAGAGCGGAAAATTGCCCATGGGCGCTAAGAAGACCAGGCGCCCCACGGGTGCGCCCTGCGCCGCCGCCAAAGCAGTCGCGTTAGCTCCGAGTGAGTGGGCAACCACCGCGTAGGCGGGCCCGTGGGTCTCGATCATGGCAGCGATCGCGTCGGCGCACTCGGTCGCAGTGGTACGCCCGGGCGCTAGCGCACCCGGATCGGATTCGTTGTGGCTGGGCAAGTCGAACGCGACAACCCGATACCCCGCCTCCACCAGCGGTTTGACGAACACTGCCAAATGCGGTCGCTGGCCGCCCCAACCGTGTACCAGATATATCGGCGGCCCCTCGCCCCATTCCTCCCCAGCGACCCGATGCCCATCCCAATATGCTTCTATCGGCCTGCCCGCGGACACCCCCGGCGGCATGCGCAGAGCCGACTCCAGAATTGGTGGGGTGCACCACAACTCGACTGCCCAGCGCGATCCCAAGAAGGGCGCCAGCCGCTCGAGCAGCCAAAAAGTTCGACGCGTTCGGACAGGGACCGGGGGAAGAATTCCGGAGCCGACGACATCGAGCGGGCCGACCTCGCCAGCGTGCTCCTTCCGTCATGAACCGCGATCGTAGTCTGGGCCGGCCCGAGTCGACTCTGTGGGAGCGCATGTCCGATCAGTCGTGTTTGGCCTCGTATCGCAGCAGGACGGTGCCGCCCTGGAAGGTGCGGTTCTCCAACAGTCGCAGCGACATCCATGACGGCAGCGTCGGGAAGAACGGCGTGCCGCCGCCCACTGCGGTGGGCGCGACCACGATCCGGTACTCGTCCACCAGTCCGGCCTGCACGATCGGTGCGGCCAGCGTCGCGCCGGCCACCTCCAGCCTGCCGTCGGTTTCGGCTTTCAGCTTCGTCACCACCTCGACCGGGTCGCCGCGTTCCAGACGGGAGTTCCAGTCGACGGACTCCAAAGTGCGTGAGAACACGACCTTGGGCATGTCGCGCCAGATGTGCGCGAAGTCGACGATCAAAGGAGCGGCGTCCGGGGCCTTGTCGGCGGTCGGCCAGTACGCGGACATCAGTTCGTAGAGCCGCCGCCCGTAGAACGACAGGGCGGTCTCCCGCTCGAAGTCGTTCCAGTGCTGATGCAGTTCTTCGCTCGGCTCGGCCCAGTCGATGTTGCCTCGGAGGTCGGCGATGTACCCGTCCACCGACACGTTGAAGCCATAGATGAGTTTGCCCATGCAGATCAGACTGCGCCGGAAGGCGGAACTCATCGCGACTGTGCGACGCCGATCAGAACTGGACCGCACCGAAGACCGTCGAATTCAGCGGGCCTCGTTGGCGTCACCGGGATGGGGCACATTGTTCTCGTCGACGTAGGCGTCGTGATCGGTATCGACACCCTGGTGGTCGCGTGGACCTTCGTTGGCTCCTTCGGCCTCGATCCCATCGGCGGCGTCACTGGGCATCGTCATGTGCATGTCCTCCTAGTCGTCACGCCGGGCTCCGTCCCGCCGGAATGTATGTGGGGGTGTGCCCCGTCCGCGCTGCACCGAACCGCGGAGTTGGTAATGCAGCGATCCGTCTTCACGCGATGGGGGTATCGATAAACTGCAGCATGCCTCCGAGGGTCGCGGCGTTCATGATCATCCTGCTGACCGCGGCGGGCTGTGGTGCGCTGCCCTCCAAAACTGTCGTCGGACACCCGGCGGGTACGCGCCGTAGCCAAGCGTCAGCTCCGCAACCAGCGCTGCCCAAGATGGAGGGTTCCTACAAGGTCGTCGCGGGTCTTCCGGGCACGTTGCCCGTCACTTGGGTTTTCACCGCGTGCGGTGATGGCTGCGCCGATGTCGAGATGGCCGAGGAAGGGCCGAGCCAGCGGGGAACAGCTCGTTACGTCGATTTCCAATGGACGCTCGACGTACACACCACCGGGGCGCTGCAGTGCGGCGATGGAACTCATGTCCCCGGAACCGCGCACTACAGCTGGAATCCCGACACTCTCGAGGGTCGCTACTGGTCAACCGCGGACAGCAGTCGCCCATGTGGGTACGAACCTTCGCTCGACACATATCCGGTGCCGCTGACCCTGAAAAAGGCCGGCGCCTGACGTCTCGACTGCCGCAGTCGACAGGGGCGAGTCGCGGTCGCCAGCCAGGAACGCTACTTTCTCAGGTGTGATGTTTTCCGCTGCCGCACGATTTACTGCCACGATCCTCCCGCTGATAGCCGGCGTATTTCTCTTCGCGAATCCCCCACAGATCGGCCCCGCCCCGGCGGTGCGCCTGGTTGACGATGCCAACCCGCTGGCGGGCATGCCCTTTTACGTCAACCCCACCTCGGCGGCAATGCGCGCTGCTCAGAAGGCCGATCCGCCCAGTCCGGAGCTGACCGCCGTCGCCAACACGCCGCAGGCGTACTGGATCGTTCCGGGCTCGTCGGCTTCGACAGTGGCGAAGTACGCGGGCGACGCGGCGGGCGCAGGGGCACTTCCGGTGTTCACGATTTACGGCATTCCGCACCGCGACTGTGGCAGCTTCGCCGCGGGCGGCATGGGCTCGGGTGACGCCTACCGGGGATGGATCGACGGCATCGCAGGCCAAATCGGCGCTTCACGAGCAGCGGTCATCGTCGAACCCGACGCGCTTGCTATGGCGGACTGCCTGTCCGGTGACCAGCGCCAGGAGCGCTACGACCTGATCCACTACGCCGTCGACTCGCTGTCGCGCAATCCGGCCACGGCCGTGTACGTCGACGGCGGTCACATCCACTGGCACAGCCCCGAGGACATGGCCGACCGACTCAACAAAGCCGGTGTCGGCCACGCGCGGGGATTCAGCCTCAACGTGGCGAACTTCTTCACCACCGAGGACGAAATCGGCTACGGCGACGCGATTTCGGCCCACGTCAACGGCGCGCACTATGTGATCGACACGTCGCGCAACGGCGCCGGCCCGGCGCCCGCGTCCAAGCTCGACTGGTGCAATCCAAGCGGTCGGGCGCTGGGCGCCGCGCCGACGACAGCTACCGGCAACGGACACGTCGACGCTTTCCTGTGGATCAAGCGTCCCGGCGAGTCAGACGGCTCGTGCAATGGGGGCCCGGCGGCCGGGACCTTTGTGAATCAGTACATCGTCGACCTGGCTCACAACGGCGGGCCCGTCGATCTGGCTCGCGCGGGTCACTAGGAGCACTCGTCGTCACTAGGAAGTACGCGGAGGGGAAAGATATGTCCGGCTGGACGAGGAGAAACCTCCTCACCGCTGTGATGACAGCAGGATTGGCGGCGGTACTGGCGCTGACGCCGGGAGCCGGGCGTGCGTTGGCGGATCCGCCTCCCGCCGATCCCGGGGCCGTCGCGGACCCCGCTCCGGCGCCGGCCAACCCGATCAGGCTCGTCCCTGCCAACGGCGCGACGGTGGGTGTGGGTCAACCGATCATCATCAACTTTCCAGGGCCCGTCGATGATGCCGGCGCAGCCGAAAACTCCATCCACATCTCGTCGGAGCCGCCGGTGGAAGGCAAGTTCTACTGGATGACGCCCACGCAGCTGCGCTGGCGCCCACTGAACTTCTGGCCGGCACACACCGGGGTGACCGTCGACGCCGGTGGCGCAGTGTCCAGCTTTCAGACTGGAGACAGCCTGATCGCCACGGCGAACGACCCCACCCATCAACTGGTCGTCACGCGCAACGGCGCTGTGGAGAAGACGATTCCGATGTCGATGGGGATGGCAGCCGGTGGGCACCAGACTCCCAACGGCACCTACTACGTCCAGGAGAAGAAGCCTTCGGTCGTGATGGATTCCTCGACGTACGGGGTTCCCGTCAGCTCGACCTACGGCTACAAGACCACGGTCGAGCTAGCCGTCCGGTTCGATGACAGCGGCGACTACGTGCACAGTGCGCCCTGGTCCGTGGACGACCAAGGTAAGCGCGACGTCAGCCACGGCTGCATCAATATCAGCCCGACCAATGCGCAATGGTTCTTCGACAACTTCAAAGCCGGCGATCCCATCGTGGTCACCAACACCACCGGCGGCACGTACTCCCGACACGACGGCTCCAACGACTGGCAGCTTTAGCTCACCTCACCAACGGGCGGCGGGTAGTCCGACTTGTCGATGGTGGGGCCGATCTGTTGCCAGAGCAGGCGCGTGAGCCTCTTGCGCGGCAAGAAGTTGGCGCCGATCTGCGTCTTGCGGGCGCCGTAGCCCAACACCAGGCGTGGTCGCGGCTTCAGAATCGAGTCGGCGACGCGGGTAGCGACCTCGGCAGGGTCAGTTCGCAGGAATTTGTTGGCGAAGTCGTCGCCGCCGCCGTCGGCGGACTTGGCGATGTTGGTCGCGACGCCGCCGGGGTGAACCAGGTGGACGGTGATCGGCTCGTTGACCATTTCGACCATCAGCGATTCGGTGAAGCCCCGCACCGCGAATTTCGCGGCGCAGTAGTCGCTGCTGTTGGGAGTGCCGGTGAGCCCGAAGATGCTGCTGATGTTCACGACGGCGCCTTCACCACGCGCCCGGATCTGCGGGAGAAACGCGCGCGTGCCGTGCACTACCCCGTAAAAGTTGATGCCCATGATGCGCTCGTAGTCGGCATCCGTCGCCGACCACACGGGTCGCCCGCAGCCGGCGACTCCGGCGTTGTTGATGATGACGTGGGCGCCGCCGAGCTCGGTGTGCACTTGGTCGGCAAAGCGGTACATCGCCTCGCGATCGCTGACGTCAAAGGCCGATTGCAGCACGGTTGTCGTTCGCGGAAGCAGCGCCACTGTTTCCGCGAGGGTGTCGGCGTCGTAATCGTTCAGCGCGAGTTGTGCTCCCCGTCGCGCAAACTCAAGGGCGTACGCGCGGCCCATTCCCGAGCCGGCGCCGGTTATCACGACGATCTTGCCGTCGAACGACTTCATCGACAGGTCTCCTTCTCGGATTATCGTTGTTGCGCGTCGAACCGCTCGCGTAGCTCTTCCCACGAAATTTTGCCGGTGATGCGTAACCTCGTCTCAAAGCGGCTGCGACGCTTCGCAACCCTGCTGTAAACCCCTGCGAATAGTCGGCGAAGCATCGGTACAGCTTATTGCCGCCACTGGCGGTTCCGCGTTCTGCTCCCCCGAAACCAGCCGTCGGCTTCAGCCGTGGGACAAGTCACCGCCGCGGCTACGAGCAGATGTCTGGCGGGCCGTCTACCATTTTGGCGAAACCGAGTAAATCGCCGCCGGCAGGAGTCCGTGAGTTCGGTCCGCCCCTACTCGGCCTAGAGGAAAGCGACGAGCAGTGAGCTACACCGCCGCCGACATCACCGAACTCGATGATGTCCAGCACACGCGCCTGCGGCCTGCGGTGAACCTCGGTCTGGATGTGCTCAACACCGCGCTGCGCGAGCTGATGGACAACGCGATCGAAGAGGTCGCCGATCCCAGCCATGGTGGATCCACCGTGACCATCACCCTGCACGCCGACGGCTCGGTCAGCGTCGCCGACGACGGCCGTGGCCTGCCCATCGACTCCGACCCGGTGAACGGGAAGAACGGCATCGTCAAGACGCTGGGTACCGCGCGGGCGGGCGGCAAATTCTCCGCGCACGTCGACGCGACCAGCACGGGGGCCGGGCTGAACGGAATCGGCGCCGCCGCAGCGGTTTTCATCTCCGCCAGGACGGACGTGACGGTGCAGCGGGGCGGAAAGACCTATCTGCAGAGTTTCGGCGGCGGCTACCCCGGAGAGTTCGAGGGCACGGATTTCGATCCGGACGCGTCGTTCACCCGCGCCGACACGCAGAAGCTGCGCGGCTCCGGCAATCGCAAACCGAATGCCCACGGCACCACGGTGCGCATCCTGTTCGACGCGGCCGTCGTGCCGGATTCGACCGTGGACATCAACGAGGTGCTGCTGCGGGCGCACGCTGCGGCACGGATGTCCCCGGGTGTGCATCTGACCGTCATCGACGACAACTGGCCCGGCGACGTCGTCCGGCCCGAGCTGCTCGAACCGTTCAGCGGACCGTGGGGCAGCGAGACCCTGCTGGACCTCATGTGCGTCGCCGCCGGTACACCCGTGCCCGGCGTGCGCGCAGTGGTGGAGGGCCGAGGCGAGTACACCACCGGCCGCGGCCCCACTCCGTTTCGCTGGTCCCTGACCGCCGGCCCCGCCGAACCAGCCACCGTCGCCGCGTTCTGCAACACCGTGCGCACCCCCGGCGGCGGATCGCATCTGACGGCCGCAGTGAAGGGGTTGTCCGAAGCGCTGGCCGATCGCGCTTCCCGCATCCGCGACCTGGGCCTGGCCAAGGGCGAAGACGGGCCGGAGGCACAGGATTTCGCCGCGGTGACCGCACTCGCCGTGGATACCCGGGCACCCGACGTGTCCTGGGACTCGCAGGCCAAGACCGCGGTGTCGTCACGCTCACTGAACGTGGCGATGGCCCCGGACGTGGCGCGCAGCGTGACCATCTGGGCGGCCAATCCCGGCAATGCCGATGCGGTGTCGCTGTGGACGAAGTTGGCCCTGGAATCGGCCCGCGCGCGGCGCAGCGCCGAGGGCGCCAAGGCACGGTCCCGGGCCGCGTCGAAGGCCAAGGGTCTCGGGACGAACCTGTCGCTGCCCCCGAAGCTGCTGCCCAGCCGGGAGACCGGCCGCGGGTCGGGCGCCGAGTTGTTCCTCTGCGAGGGTGACTCGGCGCTGGGCACCATCAAGGCGGCCAGGGACGCGACGTTCCAGGCGGCCTTCCCGCTGAAGGGCAAGCCGCCCAACGTGTTCGGGTTCACCGTGAGCAAGGCGCGGGTCAAGGACGAGTTCGACTCGATCGAACGCATTCTGGGCTGCGGGGTCCGCGACAACTGCGACCCGGAATCGTGCCGGTACGACCGAATCCTGTTCGCCTCCGACGCCGACCCCGACGGCGGCAACATCAACTCGAGCCTCATCTCGATGTTCCTGGACTTCTACCGGCCGCTCGTCAAAGCCGGGATGGTCTACGTGACCTTGCCGCCGCTGTTCGTGGTCAAGGACGGCCAGCAGCGGATCTACTGCCAGGACGAATCCGAACGCGATGCCGCCGTTGCCCAGATGAAGGCCACCTCCAAACGCAAGGTCGAAGTGCAGCGGAACAAGGGTCTCGGCGAGATGGACGCCGACGACTTCTGGAACACCGTGCTGGATCCCCAGCGCCGCACCGTCATTCGGGTACACCTCGACGACGGTGATCCGAAACTGCACCACACCCTGTTCGGTGGGCCGCCGGAGGGCCGGCGCACGTGGATGGCCGACGTCGCCTCCCGCGTCGACACCGCTGCCCTCGACCTCGACTAGGAGTACGGCGTGACCGCCATCATCGAACAGAACCCCGACTTGGTGCTCGACCAGAGTGCCGACGACTACTGGAACCACTACCAGCTGACCTTCGCGCTCTACAGCGTCAGCGATCGCGCCATCCCGTCCGCCTTCGATGGACTCAAGCCGGGCCAGCGCCGCCTGCTGTACCAGATGCACGACTCGCGACTGCTGCCGGGAAACAAACCGCAGAAGTCCTCCAAGGTCTGCTCTGCCGTCACCGGGAACCTGCACCCCCACGGCGGCGCATCGATGTACGGGGCGGCGGCGCTGATGGCCGCCGACTTCCAGCGCGTGAAAGTCATTGACGGGCAAGGCGCTTTCCCGCGCATCCAGGGTGACATCCCCGCCGCTGACCGATACACCGAGATGCGACTGTCGGCACCCGGTGCGGCACTGACTGCCGAGCTCAACGACCATGCCGTCCCGATGGTCTCGACGTTCGACGGCGAATGGATCGAACCGACGGTGTTGCCCGCCCAGTGGCCGGTTCTGCTCTGCAATGGCGCCGTCGGCATCGCCGAAGGGTGGGCCACCAAGGTGCCCGCGCACAACCCGCGCGAGATCATGGCGGCCTGTCGAGCCCTGCTCAAGACCCCGAACATGACCGACGACAGGTTGATGAGGCTCATTCCCGGTCCCGACTGGGGCTGCGGTGCCAGCGTGATCGGCACGGCCGGGCTGCGGGAGTACATCACGACCGGGCGAGGTCAGCTCACGGTCCGCGGCACAGTGTCGGTGGACGGCAAGAACGTCTTCGTCACCGAGCTGCCGCCCGGCGTCGCGAGTAACACTGTGCAAGAACGGATCCGGGCCCTGGTCGAGTCGGGCGAGATGTCCGGCGTGGCAGACATGTCCGACCTGACCGACCGCCGCAACGGGCTGCGTATCGTGGTGACGGCCAAGCGCGGGCACAGCGCGGAGACGATCCGCGACCAGCTGCTGGCCCTGACTCCGCTTGAGTCGACTTTCGCCGCCAGCCTGGTCGCGCTCGACGAGGACCGGGTGCCGCGATGGTGGACGGTGCGGGAGCTGATCGGCGCTTTCCTGCATCTGCGTGACTCAGTGGTGCTGCGCCGCAGCGAGTATCGACTAGAGAAGGTCACCGCTAGGCGCCATCTGGTGGCCGGCCTGATGACCATCCACCTCGACATCGACGCTGCAGTCGCGGTGATTCGTGGATCCGACACCGTCGACGACGCCCGCCAGGGGCTGCAGGATCGGTTCTCGATCGACACCGAGCAGGCCGATTACGTTCTGGGACTGCAGCTTCGGCGATTGACCAAGCTCGACGTCATCGAGCTGCAGGCCGAAGCGGAGAAACTGGACGCCGAATTCCTCCAGCTGACCGAGTTGGTGTCGAATCCCGATGCGCGTCGGGTGGTGATCGATCAGGAACTGGTGGAGACGGCAAAACTGTTCAAGGGGCCCGAATTCGACCGTCGTACCGTGCTGGACCTCGAGGCGACACCCGTGTCATCCGGGGTCGACGAGGACGGGCCGCGCGAGCGGAAGGTCAACGCCGCGTGGCGCCTCGACGATCGCGGCGTGTTCTCCGACAGCCACGGCGATCTGCTGACCTCCGGTCTGGGCTGGGCGGTGTGGACCGACGGACGGGTCAAGTTCACCACCGGCAGCGGTCTGCCATACAAGATCCGCGACATCCCGGTGGCGCCGGACATCACCGGGCTGGTGCGGTCAGGGGTCCTCGCCGATGGCCACCACCTGGCGCTGGTGACGCGGCGCGGGAAGGTGCTGCGCATCGACCCCGCCGCGGTGAACCCGCAGGGCGCAGCAGGAAACGGGGTCGCCGGCGTGAAGCTGGCGGCCGACGGCGACGAGGTGATCGCCGCATTGCCACTTACCTTAGATGGTTTTCTCGACGAGTCGTGGTCCACGCAGTTGGCGGCCAACACTATGAGGCGGCGCGTGGAATCGAGCGGCAAGGCGGTCGCGTGGACGGCCAAACTTCCTCTGAATTCGTATCCGGTGCTGGAAAGCGTTTCCGGTGAAGGTGTCGCTCCCTATTTCACCGATTGGCTGGCGCATCCCGATTACGACGATTATTGGAAAGCGCTTTCGATCGAAGAGCATTACGGGCAGATTCAGGTTCCGGTGTTTGGACTGGGGGCGTGGTACGACATTTTTCTGGGCGGCACGCTACGAAATTATGAGTTGTTGAAGTCGAAGGCGGGTTCCGAGGCCGCGCGGAAGGGTCAGCGGCTGCTGGTGTACATCGGCGGGCACGCTGGCGGAGCGGAATTGCGAAAGATAGGAGCCGTGGACTTCGGCGAGAAAGCTCCGTTTGATTTCGACGGCGCGATACTGCGTTGGTACGACTATCTGTTGAAGGGCGAAGCGAACGGCGTGGAAAAAGAAAAGCCCGTGAGAATATTCGTCATGGGAAGAAATGAGTGGCGTGACGAGGACGACTGGCCGCTGGCCCGAGCGAAAAAAACTTCGTATTACCTGCACAGCGGCGGCGATGCGAATGGCGCAACCGGACACGGCACCTTGAGCGTAACCGCGCCGCCGGATGAAAAGCCCGATCACTTTACGTACGATCCCGCGAATGCGGTGCCGACGCTGGGCGGGCCGTTGTGCTGCGGACCTTTGCCGACGGGCATTGGACCGCAAGATCAGATTTCGCTGGAAAGCCGCAACGATGTATTGATCTATTCCACGCCGGCATTTTCGAAAGACACGGAAGTTACCGGGCCGGTCTCGCTGGATCTGTGGGTCAGCAGCTCCGCGGTGGACACGGATTTTACGGGCAAGCTGGTGGATGCTAGCGCCAGCGGTTTCGCGCAGGAACTTACCGCCGGAATTTTGCGCATGCGCTACCGCAAATCGAAAGAACACCAGGAAATGATGAAACCGGGAGAGCCGCAGCACGTGGTGGTAGACCTATGGGCCACCAGCAACGTGTTTCTGGCGGGCCACAAACTGCGGCTGGAAGTTTCCAGCAGCAATTTCCCGCGCTTCGATCGCAACATGAACACGGGCGAGGAGCAGGCCAGCGCGGCACGCATGGAGAAAGCCGCCAACGTGGTGTACCACGATCGCGAACATCCCTCAGCGCTGGTCCTTCCACTTGTACCCTGAGCATGGGCCGGTTGTACCTTAATGAGCGCTTCCAGAATCTAACAACGCTCGCAGGGGCTCGCACGGGATTAACCGGCCCGCGAAGTCGAGAGCGGAGTCGCCCGCGCCTTCGAACTCCACGACCGGTTCCTTGCGAACCAGGGTTGCCATGTACCAGTCGACGATCGACCCCAGGTAGTTTTCGTAAAAGACGCGCGCCAACCGCTCCTGATACACCTCAACGGGCTCTTTCTGTCTGCGGACCAGATACTCTGCCGCGTGTTCCCGGAAAGTTCGCCCCCCGCGTAGAGATGGCGGTAACGCCTCCAGGTGCGCACTTTCGACGTGTATTCCGGATGTTCCTGTTCAATATGTGAATTCATTTGCCCACCTCAAAATAAAGGCCTTCTCTGTTCCCCAACCGGTCCCCCGCTGCTTTCCCGCCAAATCAGATACCCGAGCGCATCGGAGAGGTGCGTTCTTCTTCGGTCCTTATCCTTGTCGACCACCGTCGAGTCTTCCTTGTAGGAGACCTGCTCGAAATCGGCGATCAACTCTTTACAGCGCGGATCGACGAACAGCCGAGCCTCGCCGTGCGCATTCCGAAACAGCGCATTGACGGCGGCCACTCGCGCCCTTACCGCGGGATTGGACGGCGGTACCCGATAAGAAACCGGCGCCCGGCGCTCGCTGAAGAAGCCGCGAATCATGTCGTAATCGGAAAAGCCCGATGTCTGCATAGCCGCCCCCGAAGCATCGCCGTAGACGGCAAGGCCCCCGCGCGGAATCCCGAACCTCTTCACGAATTCCTCACAGGCCTGCATCGGTTGTCGCCCGGCGCAGGACAATCTCATCGACCACTTCGACAATTCCGCCCTGTCTTTCCTGAACCACCACCGACGACATGGGGTCGACGTTGAAATCGACCGCCCAGAGGAGCGGGCGATGTACCTCGACCTCAGTCGGCCGCACATGCTCTTCGCGCGAAAACGACTGGTACACCAGGCTTCCCCCCGAATTCAGATAATTCCCCAGAACTTCCTGTGAAAAGAAGTGCTCGTCGTAACTGTCCTTCAGCCGGTCGTAGAAATCCGGCGTATGCTCCAGCAGGAAGCGATTTTCAAACGGCTTCGCGAGCACGGTCTCGTATCCCGGTACCGGATTTTGCACGAACTTCCGATAAACCCAGTCGAAGCCTTTCGGTGTCCAGACGCCGAAGCCGCACATCCGCGAAGCTTTCGGGTCCCGCAGACGCGCTTCCAGCCGAAGCCATGCGCCTTCCTGCGAGTAGCTCAGCTCATCCAGCCCAAACCAGGCCAGATTGGTGCCGCGGAGCCTCTCGAACTCATCCACCGCCCGGAGCAGAATTCGCGAACCGTTGTCCTTCAACGTGAGGACGAAGTCGGCTTTGTTCAGCTCGAACGGAATTTCGTTTTCATGCAGCACCTCAGTCAGCGAGGTCAGCGTTGCGTCGCGCAACATCGGATAGGTCGGCGCTCCAATCAATCCCGTTCTTCCCGGGATTGAGATAGCAAAGCCGAATCGCTTCCTGACACAGAGCCTGACTCTTGCCCGAGCCGATGGGCCCCGAGAACCCTTTAAAGCGGGCCGCCGAGGTGTGAAACTTTCTCTGACTGGGCAGCGCGCTGTAAGCTATTCTCCTTTCGAGGGATTCGATTCCCATGATTCGATCCACCGTACGTTGATGTCTCTTGGCCTCGCTTCTTCGAGTTCTTTCTGCAGTTGAATCAGTTTCAAAAGCTCCGGGACTTTGATGTCTTTAATCCCTCCCTGCTTGATCGCCAGCGCGGCGGCGTCAATGGCGCCGTTTACGATGCTCAGGAGTTGTTCCCGCCTCGATTCCGCAATATCCACCAGGTTTTCGTCGCTCATCAGCCCTTTCGTTCCCCGTTTGTTTTCCTGCACGAACGGTAACACCGGAGCTCTCCGGACTCACCCCGATAAAGCATCGATGTCTCTCATTACATTGGGGCAAAACTTTTATCGAAGGGCGTGACCGGGCTTTGGCAACCCCTTCATTTCGCCCGGATTGCCGGCAATGTTAACCTGAAATTCGTCAGGTCTCGGGCTCCGTGCAATGGGCGGCTGCAAACCCCGCCAGATCCGGAAGGAAGCAACGGTAGTGGTTTACCCCGTGTGCCGCGGATTACCCGGGGCCTGGCATAACTGAAGTGTCAGCTGCCCTGCCCCATGTATCAGGTAATCGCCCGCAAATATCGTCCCCAGTCGTTTCGACGACGTCCTGAATCAGGACCACATCAAGACGACGCTGCGCAACGCCATCGCGCAGAACCGCATCGCGCATGGCTACATCTTTTCGGGCCAGCGCGGCACCGGCAAAACCACCACGGCGCGCATCATGGCGCGCTGGCTGAACTGCATTCAGGGCCCGACCGATAAGCCCTGCGGCGTGTGCGCCAGCTGCCTGGAAATCACGGCCGGCGGCTCGCCGGACGTGATCGAAATCGACGCGGCGTCCAATCGCGGCATCAATGAGATGCGCGAACTGCGCGAGAACGTTCGTTACCAGCCCGGCGCGCGACCGCTACAAGATCTTCATCGTCGACGAAGCCCATCAGATCACGAGCGAAGCCTTCAACGCCCTGCTGAAGACCATCGAAGAGCCGCCGGAGTGGGCGGTCTTCATCCTCTGCACCACCGAAACGCACAAGATCCCGGCGACCATTGCGTCGCGCTGCCAGCACTTCAGTTTTCGCTCGGTCGATTTCAACGATCTGATCGAGCGCATGCGCGAGATCTGCGTGGCCGAAGGCATCGAGGCCGACGATGAAGCGCTTCGGTGATCGCGCAGTCGGGCGAAGGCTCGGTGCGCGATTCGCTTTCGGCGCTCGATCAGGCCATCGCCTGCTGCGGCAACAAACTCGAACGCCGCGGCGGTCCGCGCGCTGCTGGGCGCGTTCGGCATCGATGCCATGGCGCAGGTGATCGACGGCGCTGGTCGAATCAGGACGGCGGCGCCATGCTGGCGCTGGTGGATGAACTCGAGCGCAACGGCGGCAGTCCGCAGCATTTCTCGCGCGAGCTTTCGCGATATTTCCGGAATCTGCTGGTGACGCAGATCGCCGGTGGCGATTCGCGGCTGATTGCGGCCAGCCCTTCGGAACGCGCGGAGATGACGCAGATCGCGGCGGCGTTCAGCGAAGAAGATCTCACGCGCTATCTGCAGTTGTCGCTCGATCTGTTTCGCGATCTGCAGTTTTCGCTGCAGCCCCGATTTCATCTGGAGATCGGGCTTGTTGAAGATGGTGCAGGCGGGCAAACTGATTGCGATCGAAGAAGCGCTGGCGGGTCTGCGGACAACGGCAGTCCGCAGCCGCGTCCGCCGATCGCAAACCTGCGGCAGCCGCCGCCGCCACCGGCGCCCGTCGCCGGCAGCCGCACGGCCGCCTGCCGCCGCAGCCCGTCAACAGCCGGCACCGCCACGCCGCGTCCGCCCGCCTTCCGCCGATGACGACTGGCGCGCAAAGCTGCAGACCGCATGGTGGAAAGCGGCCTGCAATTTTCCGCCGATGCGATAGCGCAGTCCGAAGTGAGCGCTGGTCAACAACGAACTCATCATCACCACGGCGAAATCTTCCAGCTCGATCTCGGCCGCGAAGAAATCCTGACCGCGCTGAAGCATCTTGGTCATCCCGCGCTCGCGGTTCAAGGTAGTATTTGGCGAAGTGAAAGCTGCGCCCAGCACCCGCCGCGAAACCGCGCCGCCGTGAAGATGAAGTGACCGGGCGCGCTCTGGCGCATCCGGAAGTTCAACGTTTTCGCGAAGTGTTTGGCGGCGAAGTCCGCGCCGTACGCAATCTGAAGGAGCCCTGAACAGAATGAAGATGCCCGGAAACATGCAGGCCATGATGAAGCAGGCCCAGCAGATGCAGGAGAGTATGCAGGCCGAGGTCGCCGCGATCCGCGTGGAAGGCTCGGCCGGCGGCGGAATGGTGACGGTCAAGATGGACGGCCAGAAGAATCTGCTCGGGGTGAAGATCGATCCGGAAGTGGCGGGCGATGTGGAGATGCTGCAGGACCTGGTGCTCGCCGCCTGCAACGACGCCGTCAAGAAAGTCGACGAGCGAATCGCAGCAGAAAATGAGCGGCATGCTGGGCGGCATGGGCCTGCCTCCCGGACTGTTCTAAGCGATGGCCGATTTCGCGGAGCCGCTGGCGCGGCTGATTACCGAATTTAAGCGCCTGCCCGGCATCGGGCAGAAATCGGCGCAGCGCATCGCGTTCCATGTCATGCGCGCCAGCCGCGACGATGCCGAGCATCTGGCGCAGACCATCCTCGATGTCAAAGACAAGCTGCGCCTCTGCGCGGATCTGCAATAACATCAGCGACGCGGAGTTGTGCCAGTATTGCCGCGATCCGCATCGCGATCAGACGGTGGTCTGCGTGGTGGAAGATCCGAACAACATTGTCGGCATCGAAGTCACGCGCCAGTTCAATGGCCTGTATCACGTGCTGGGCGGGGCGCTTTCGCCTCTGCGGGGCATCGGTCCCGATCAGCTGAAGCTCAAGACGCTGATCGACCGCATCGGTCAGGGCGAGGTCGAAGAAGTGATTGTGGCGACCAATCCCACCGTGGAAGGCGAGGCCACCGCGGTCTATCTGTCGAAACTTCTGCGGCCGATCCGTGCCACCGTGATTTTATTCGCTGTCGTCATGCGGGAGGAGTCATTAAGAAGAGCGGGAGCAAATTTTGCAACGCAGGCTTCGCGCGTGGGGCTATCTTCTTGATTTAAACAAACGAAAACCTCGGTCCCGCCGCGCGTGCCGGCAGCCGCGGCCCCGGTGCGCCGCGCGGACCTGACCGCCGTGCCGGTGGGCTCCGGCTGGCATGCCGTGCGCGTGCGGGGCGCGCGGGAAGAGGCCGGCCTGCGGCCTCCTTCGCCGTCGACTTCCTGGCCGAATGCGGCGACTTCAAGCCCCTCGAGCCGCACCTCCAGAAATACGCGGAATACCACGCCCTGCACGAGACCCGCGACTTGCGGGAATGGGCTGGGCGAATGGGCGCGGCCGGGCTGCTGCTGAGCGCCGGCTCGCTGGTGCAGCGCTGCACCGCCGGCCGCGCGGAGCCCGCCGCCGCGCACATTGGAGAGATCGGCATTCCCTCCGGCGGAAACGAGGAGCGATTGCGCCGGGCCGTTACCACCTTCGCGCGGAATGGGCGGGAACATGGCCGCGAAATCGCCTTTGCCGTCGCCACCAACTGCGCGCCGGACCGGCTGGGAACGGTCCAGGCGCTCGCCGCGAAATGGGCGGCTGAAGAGCAGGTGCCCGTCGTGGTGCTCGGCGAAGAAGATAAGCACAGTACGCCGCCGGCTCGCCTCCGCCGCGGGCGTTGATCCATCCACCGCCATCTTTGCCCTTTGCGATCCGTGCGGCGCCGGCTTTGCCTGCGGGGCCAACCGGAATCTCCTGCTGCTCCGCCACGCCGGCCGGCCCTTCCTCAGCCTGGATGACGATGTCGCCTGCGAAGGCCGCCCCTCCCGAATCCGCGTCCCGGCCCGGCCTGGCGGTGTTTTCCTCCCGCGATGGTTTCGAGCGCTGGTTCCACCCCGCCTACGCGGAGGCATTTGCCCACCGAAATCTGGTGCACGGCGATTACCTCGCGCTCCACGAAGAAATGCTGGGGCGCAGCGTGGCCGGGCTCCTGCGCGTGGAGGGCGCGGCGGGCCTGGAGTTCCAGGGCATTACCGATGAGATGCTGCGCCGGATGCAGGAAACCGAGGGGCGCGTGGTCACGACCTTCACCGGCCACTACGGCCACCCCGGCGTCCCGACTTCCGACCACGACCTTACCTACCGCCGGGAGACCCTGGCGCGGTTGACGCGCGACGGCGAGGCAGCCTACCGCGCCTGCCTGGCCAGCGGCGCGGTGTGCGCGCTTGCGCCCCGGCTGCGCGGCGGATGCGAGCTTGAGCCCCGGCATGGCCATCGGGATCGACGGCCGCGAGTTGCTCCCGCCTTCCCGCCGGTGATGCACGCCGAGGATTTCGTGTGGGGCGCCGCCGTGTGGCAATGCTGCGCGAGCGGTTTTGCCGGGCATCTCCCCGTGGCCGTGCGGCATGATCCGGGGGCGGAGGGGCATCCGCCCGCCCCTGCCCGAGGGGGCCAAGCCCGTCGCCATGTGGGAATTCGCGCATATCCTGCGCGCCCTGGCGCTCGGCTGGACGGCGCCTCCGGGCGAAGGGGATACTGCGACAATAATTGACCGCTGGGGCGCCACCTGGCCGGGCTGGCCGGCGCGCGCCGCGGGAGTTTGGTGAATACCTGCGCGGTTTCGTCCTCCAGCACGAGAGCGATAAAATCGCCTACGCCGAGCTTTGCCTCTCGGACGAATGCGATGCCCCGAACGATTGGCGCCGCGACGTGGAGGAATACATCGAGCAGACCCGCCGGGCGCTCGCGGAACCGGATTTCGACATCCCCTTCGACATGCGCGAAAAATGGTCCCCCGAAAACGCGCGGGCGCTCATTCAACGCCTGGTCCTCGAGTACGGGCGCCTCTTGGAAGCCTGGCCGGCCTTGGTGGTGGCGGCGGCGGCGGCGAGCCCGGTTAGTTCTTGGCCAGAACCTTCGGCTCGCACCCTGCGGGCTTGCCTCCGGGCGGGGAGATAGGGGGGCCGCTCCCGGCTTCGTCCAGCAGGCGCAGGGCCATGCGGCCGATGGCGGCCGTGACCGCCGCTGTCAGAAGCAGGCCACCGATCCAGACTAAGTATTCATGCGGGTGCGGATGGTTTTTATGCCGCTAAAGCTTGATGCCGAGCTGCGCGAGCGTCCCGAGATACGCATAGAGAAAAATCCCGGGTGCCTGCGCCAGCGCCATCCAGAGCATGCAGGTGCAGAATCGGATGCGCGTCATGCCGTAGAAATAATTCAGCAGGCTCGTGGGAAAAAGCGGGATGCACCTGGCTGAGAAAAATGATCTTCCAGCCTTCGCGGGCGATGGCCTCATCCAGCCGCGCCCATTTTCCTTCCGCAAAATTTTCTTCTCCACCCAGCCGCGGCCGAGCATGCGGCCGATGCCAAACGCCGCCGCCGCGCCGATGACATTGCCTGCGAGCACGAGGAAAGACCCCCACCACAGCCCGAAAAACAGCCCGCTGCCGAGCGTCAGCACGCCGCCGGGAAAAGCAACAGATTGCACGCCGCGACCAGCAGGGGATACAGCAGCGCGCCCCACCATTCCATCTGCCCCACGCGTTGCTGCATGCGCTCGATGCACATGCGATGAGATCGAAATAGTGCGCGAGCGCGGCCGCGGCCAGCGCCAGGACAGCCGCCGATTTGGACTGCAAGGCGCGCGAGATTTTCGACATGCTGCAAGTGACCCTCGCGTTCGCTCGATCCTAGCCGCGCGCGCACGAACTGCGCGAGTTCCACCGTTGTTTCGTAGTTCAAAAACGGCGTGATCAAATAAACGCCGGGGAAATGATCCAGCGCCGCGCGGCAGACTTCCTTTGCGAGCTCCACGCCCTTGCTTGCGGCCCTCCGCGCCCTCCCTTCCGGCCATGCCGGCGCGGATGTTTTCCGGGATCACGATGCCCGGCACTTCGTTGTGCAAAAACTCCGCCTGCCGTCCGTTCAGCAGCGGCCAGACGCCGGTGAAAATCGGCACGGTCAAATGCGCCGTTCGCGCCGCATTTGCTCCACGAGCCCCGCGTCGAACACCGGCTGCGTCATCACATACTGCGCGCCGGCGGCGATCTTCCGTTCCAGCCGCGAGATCTGCGCATCCAGGTTTTTTGCGTTCGGATTGAACGTGCAGCCGATGACGAACTGCGAGCGGTCTTGATCGATTTGCCCGTGTAGTTAAACCCCTCGTTCAGCCGCGCGATGATTCTGATCAGCTCGACGGAGCTCACGTCATACACCGACGCCGCGCCGGGATGATCGCCGACTTTCGCGGGGTCGCCCGTGAGCGGCAGCACATGATGGATCCCCAGCGCCGACATGCCCATGCAGCTCGCTTTGCAGGCCGAGCAGATTCCGGTCGCGGCAGCTCACATGCAGCAGCGGGTTGATGTTGTGCCGCTGCTTCAACATGGCGCCGACGGCGAGATTGCTCACGCGCAGGATTGCGAGCGAATTATCCGCGAGCGTGATGACATCGCTGCCCGCCTCGGTCAGCGCCTTGGCGCCGGCGAAGTATTTTTCCAGGTCGAGCGTCTTCGGCGGATCCAGCTCCGTCATGACCACGGTTTTCCCTTCCGCATCAGTTCCAGGATGATTCGGCGCTCCGGCAGGGAAGTGCCGCCCGGCTTCCACCAGGCCCGATTCCGGCACGGGCTCTCTCACGACGATCTTCGCCGTGACCGGGGTCAGCTCCCTCAGCGCCTCCACCATGGCCGCGATGTGCGGCGGCCCGATCCCGCAGCAGCCGCCGATCAGACGCGCCCCTTCCGCCGCGAGCCCGCGCGCCGCTTCCGCAAAATATTCCGGCGTCGTGTAGTAAAGATAGCGGCCGTCGTGATATTTCGGATATCCGGCGTTCGGGAAAGCGGACAGCAACCCCTCGGCCGGCAGCCGCTTGAAGAGCCGCAACATCGCGTGCGGGCCATTCAAACAATTCGCGCCGACGATGTCCGCGTCCGCCTCGCGCAGCCGCGCAAACGCCTCCGCGAGCGGCATGCCGTCCGGCAGGCGGCCTTCCTCGCTGCACGCCATGGAGCAGATCGCCGGGCAGTGATGGAGCGATTGCTTGACGTGCAGCGCGAGCAGAAAGCTCGTCGCAGATCCGTGAATGTCTCGAAGAAAATGGCTCCACGCCGCCATCCAGCAGCGCGCCGATCTGCTCCTGAAAAACTGCCTGGCGGTCGATGCCCTGCACCGCCGCCTGCTCCGCGGAAACGCCGAGCGGCCCCACGCTTCCGGCCACGTAGACGTCTTTCCCACGCGCCGCTTCCTTCGCCAGCTGCGCGGCGGTCCAGTTGATTTCGTTCACGCGATTCTCCAAGCCGTACTTTGCCAGCCGCACCGCATTCGCGCCGAAGCTGTTCGTCTCAATGACCCGCGCGCCCGCCGCAGATGTATTGCTCGTGGATGCCGCGGATGAGATCCGGCTGGCTCGACGCATAACTCTTCGAAACAACGCTCCAGCGGGACGTTCGCCTCCAGGATCATCGTGCCCATCGCGCCGTCGCCGGGCACGATTCGGGTCTGTAATTCTTCGACGAGTCCATGGCGAGGGACTTCCGTCTAGCGCTGGCCGGAAAAGGAAAGCGCGCCGTTTTGGTCCCCCACGGCTCAGCGCCGGCGCCCGCGGGTCCGCCGCCTCGCGTATCGAATCGCCCAGAAAGTTCAGCGCCAGCAGCGTCGCGCACATGGCCACCGCGGGAAAGACAAGCAGCCACCAGTTGCTCTGGATCGGGTTGATGACCTGCGCCCCGTCGGCCAGCAGCGAGCCCCAGCTCGATTGCGGCGCCTGGATGCCCAGCCCGAGGAAGCTCAGGAACGATTCATCCAGGATCACCGCCGGCACCGTCAGGGTCAGGTAAACCATGACGACCCCGAGCAGATTTGGCAGCAGATGCCGCAGCGAGGATTTTGACATGGCTCTGCCCCAGCGCCCGCGCGGCGGCGACGAATTGCTGCTCCTTCAGCGCGAGCACCTGGCCGCGCACGATGCGGGCCATCGTGAGCCACTCGATCAGCCCCAGGCAAAGAATGAGGATGACGATGCGGGAGTCCGCCACCAGCCCTGCCAGCCCCGGACCGGCCACCAGTTCTTGAGGTGGTTGTCGAAGGCGTTGATGAAAATGAGGATGATGATGAGGCGCGGGATGGAGTAGAGGATCTCGACGGCGCGCATCATCGCCGCATCCGTCCTCCCGCCCGCGTATCCGGCGACCAGCCCATAGGCCGTGCCGACGAAAAACGAAATGAGCGCCCCCGCAAAGCCGACCAGCAGGGAGATCCGCGCGCCCTTCCAGCACCCGGTAGAGCAGGTCGCGACCGTTGAGATCCGTGCCGAAGGGATGCGCCCAGCCGGGCGGGGTCGATCTGGCTGGCGCTCGACTTCGCCGGTCCTGGCCGGCAGCAGCACGGCCCGGCGAGCGCCGCCAGCATCACGACGCGCCAGCACCGCCATGCGCCATGCGCGCCACGCCCGCGCCGGCGGAGCCGCTGCCAGATGCCGCGGCTCGCTATTCATACAGCTGGATGCGGCGGTCGAGCGCCGTGTAGACGAGATCCACCACCAGATTCATCACCACCAGCAGCGCGCAATAAACGATCACCACGCCGCCCAGCAGAAAGCCGTCCCGGTTCTGGATGGAATTCACGAAAAACCCGCCGGCGCCGGGAATATTGAAAATGCTCTCCACCACGATGGAGCCGGTGAGGAGATTCGCGGCCAGCGGCCCGAGGAAGGAGACCACCGGCAGGATCGCGACCTTGAGCGCATGCTTGTAAACGATGCGCGGCGCTCCGGCAGGCCCTTGGCCCGCGCCGTGCGGATGAAATCCAGCCCAAGCACCTCCAGCATGCTCGTGCGCATCAGGCGGGCGATGTAGGCCACGTACGGCCCGGCCAGCGTAAGCGCCGGGCAGCACCAGGCACGCGACGCCGCCCCAGCCGCCCACCGGCAGCCATCGCAGCTTCAGCGCAAAGACGAGGATCAGCAGCGGCCCGATGACGAAGGTCGGGATGGAGATGGCCAGCAGCGCGGCGAGCATCGCGCCGCGTATCCGCCGGCGTGTCATGCCGCACCGCCGCCTAGGCTCCCAGCCATATGCCCGCCGTCACGGCGATGAGGAAGGCGATGCCCGCCCAGCGTTGCGGAGACGGGCAGCGATTGGCGCCAGGAGCTCGTTCACCGAGCGGTTGCGGTACTTGGTGGAGAGCCGCAGGTCCCCGTGCAGCAGATCGCCCATATAGCCGCGGTATTGCTGCCACAGCGTCCCATCCAGCTTGTACCGCGCGAGAAGCTCCGCCTCGATCTGCGGCGGGATCTTCCGCTCCCGGTCAAACGGCCCCCCCGGCGCCAGCCGTATCAGCAGAAACGTAAGCGTCACCACGCAAAACAGCACGAACAGGAGCGAAGCCATCCGGCGGAGGATAAAGGCGATCATGCCGCGGAGAAAAGGGGCGCGGCTAGCGGGCGGTTCTCATGGCAGGGCAGCCGGTTTCTTAAGAAAAGCGACCGGAGAAGCAGCGGAAATCTTCCCCGGCCGCCGATCCTCATC
>CAVVSN010000003.1:0-199703 GCA_963750885.1 uncultured Actinomycetota bacterium | reverse complement strand
TGTGCCAGCGCAATGCCAACGCTGACTTCGAGTTCACTGATCACCAGCGTCGCGGCGTGCGGGGGAGCGGCCGACCGGTGGTGCCCGCCGGTCGGGGTGATGTATTCCGCTGTGTGTCTACCGGTCTCGTCGACGTGCGTGCCGACGTGCCAGCCGGCGGCCTCTTTTGCGTAGTTGCAACGTTCACACAATCCCAACCCGTTGTCCGCTGTGGTCAGCCCACCGCGGGCACGTGGCGTCGCGTGGTCACGATGCCGGATCGGCGCGTCGCAATAGGGCGTGCGACATCGCTCGTCGCGCAGTCCGATAAAGGTAGCCAATCCGTTCGGAAAAATCCGGGCTCTTGACTCCATGGCCACCAGCGCACCGGACCGAGGATGGGCGTACAGCCGCCGCAGCGTCGCACGCGACTTTGAGTCAGTAGCGGCGGCTGACACCAACTTACGAGCCACTTCGGCCGGGATCGGGCCGTATCCACTCACACTGGCCGGCGTGGTGTCGTCACCGAGCAGCGTGCGGTCCGAGAGCACCAGGTTGACAGCGATCGGCGTCGGCGCCGCCGCGCTGCGACCGGTGGCGCGTTCGACGAGCGTGTCGGCCATGACCTGCCCGCGGGATCTGTCGTCGAACGTGGTGTCTGCGGCGCGGCGCAGTGCCGCATACACCGAAACACCCTGCGCAACAGGCAGAAGTGCGGTCAGATAGGTCATCGTGTCAGGGGCGGGCCGGATGGTGACCGTGCGTTCGGTCTCGGCTTTGGCTGCCCGGTCGACGACCGCGTGCGGGTCAAGCCGGTACGCGATCGCCTTGGCCGCCGCCGCTACTCGCGCGTCCCCCAACCCGTCCAAAGTTGCTGTTTCGGAACACAACTCGGCATCCAGAGTGCGCCGATCCTCGACGTCCAGGCAAGCACTTTCGCGCACGATCAGCGTGGCCCGCCACTCGGTCAATACCCCGGTCTCCAATGCGGCCAGGGTATGCGGCATCTCGTAGACCAGCGCTTTGGCGAAGCCGAGATGCCGACCACCACGGGCCGGCGAATCTCGTCGTGCCAGTGCGACCTCGCTGGCGACGCCGCGTCCGCGCCGCGCGGCCGGCATGCCCGCGGCGGCCTCCGCGCTACGGCGCGTGGCATCCAGAGTTGCCGCCGCTCGCGCTTGACCCGCAGCCGCCGCAGATTTGATCCGCTCCAGCTCGGCAATGCGCTCGACCAGCGTCGACTCGTCAGCAATAGGGTCGACCGACCCGAATGATTCGAACATACTTTCGACTATAGCGTTGCCCGCCGACAAGTTCGGGGCTAAGAGTGCAGATCGAGCCCGCGAAAATTCTCAGGACGGATACTTGTTTCTTCGAGGCCGGTAATCACCTAGCAAAGGAGAATGATGCCGCCGAAGTCACCGACATCAACCCCCAAGCTGCCCCCTGCTCGGGTAGCTCGCGCGGTGGAACGAGTCCGTCATCACGTGGGGCGGTTGTACCAGCGGCTGGCACCTCCGCCGATCACGATCATTGACATCATCTTCGGGGCGTTTCTGTCGCAGGCGGTATCGGCATCCGCGCAACTGGGTATCGCCGATGCTCTAGCCGCGGGTCCGTTGACCAAAGAGGAGCTGGCGCATCGAATCGGAGCCGACCCGGATAGCGTGGCGCGGCTGATGCGATTGCTGATCAGTCGCGGGGTTTTTCGCAGGGGCCGCGACGGCCGTTTCGCGCTCAATGCGCTGGCCGACACTTTGCGCACCGACTCCCCGATCTCGACGAATGGAGTTGCCCGTTTCTACGGCTCGCCGCAGCACCGTGCGAACTGGACGCGGCTGGCCGATGCGGTGCGTACCGGAGAACCGAATCCCCCAAAAGTGTTCGGAAAAGGCATCTTTGATTACCTTCCCGACGACCCCGAGTTTGCGGAGATGTTCAACAGCGCCATGACTTCCACGTCGGCGGTGCTGGAGGCAGCGGTGGTCGCGGCATACGACTTCAGCAACTTTGGTGTGATCGCCGATATCGGCGGCGGCCATGGCCGGCTGCTGTCATCCCTTCTTGCAGCCGCCCCCGATGCCCGTGGGGTGCTGTTCGACCTTCCCGACGCAGTCCAGGGAGCGCCGCCTATCTTGACCGCGCACGGTGTCGCCGAACGAGTCACTGTGACGGGCGGGTCGTTCTTCGAAAGCGTGCCGTCCGCTGACGCCTATGTGATGAAGAACGTCATCCACGACTGGCCCGACGACAAAGCCATCGCGATCCTGGGCACCATCAAAGCCGCGGCCCCTCCAGGTGCGAAACTGCTGCTGCTGGAGATGGTCATCCCCGATCACGACCGCGAGTTCCTCGGCCACTACGCCGATATGGAGATGCTGGTGATTGCGGGCGCACTGGAGCGCGGCCGCAAGCAGTGGACCGACCTACTCCATCGGGGCGGCTTCCAGTTGCGGCGCGTGGTGCAGACGGCAGGGCCGCTCTGTGTCATCGAAGCCGTGCCCAGCTGACAGCAGGCCTCCTAACGACGGACCCCAGTCGCCTTGACCCGCTGCGTCACCCATGCCCACGCCGACGGGGAGTAATGCGTGGTCACTTCCTCGAAACCCTCGACCCGGTGCACACTCAGGACGCCGGTGTTCTCGTTGACGGTCAGCGCGTCATCCGCGGACCCGCGGACCTCCTCGCCGTCACGCAGTCGGATAACGAACACAATGTCGTCCTCTCGTCGGCCGCGGGCTCGGACTATCCGGTGCAGGGCCGGACACATCGTGCGACTCTGGCATGAACGCGCGGTAACGATGCCGCTGAAAAGTGCGTTGAACTGCACAGAGGGCGTCAAGTGCGGGCGTTCGCAGACCGGAGTTGCCCACCCGTTCATAGGTTAGGCTAAATTTACTAACCGTGACCCAGGTTGGCGTCGAGACCAGTTCGGCAGGCGCCGCTTCGTCATCGTTTCCACTGCCCGACGGCATTGCTCCGGCGGACTTGGCGGCCGAGTTGGTGGCCGCATTGGCCGAGGCCGACGGCGACGAGTATTTGCTCTACGAGCGCGACGGACAGTGGACGCTGGCCATCGGTGCGCTGGCGATCATCGAGCTGGACCGCGACGAACTGCGCATCATCCAGGACGGCGTCACGCAGCGACAGACGTGGTCCGGTCGGCCCGGGCCGGTGCTCGGTGAGGCCGTCGATCGCCTGCTATTGGAAACGGTCGAGGCTTTCGGCTGGATCGCCTTCGAATTCGGTGCATATCGGTTCGGACTGCAGGAGCGTCTGGCGCCGAAGACTCCACTGGCGCGGGTGTTCTGGCCGCGCACCCGAATCGTCGTGTCCGCCGACGCCGTCGCGTTGTTCGACGCCGAAGACCGGCACGTCGAGAACGTGAACCGGATACTCAGCGCTGGTGTGCCGGCGCTGCCGCCGCCTTCGGCGGTCGACGTGTCCGCCGACGCCTCCGATTACCGTGGCCGGGTCGGCGCCGCCATCGACGAAATCACCGCCGGGGACTACCACAAGGTGATCTTGTCCCGCTCCATCAATGTGCCTTTCGCACTGGACTTTCCGTCGACGTACCGGGTCGGGCGTCGGCACAACACCCCGGCGCGCTCATTTCTGTTGCACCTCGGTGGATTTCGGGCTCTGGGCTACAGTCCCGAATTGGTGGCCGCGGTACACCACGACGGCCTGGTGGTGACCGAACCGCTGGCGGGCACCCGTGCATTGGGCCGTGGCACCGAACTCGACCGTGCCGCCCGGGAGGACTTGGAGTCCAACACCAAAGAGATTGTCGAGCATGCGATGTCCGTGCGCAGCTCGGTGCAGGAGATCGACGAGGTCGCCGAACCCGGTAGCTCCGCGGTGGTGGATTTCATGACGGTGCGCGAACGCGGCAGCGTGCAGCACCTCGGCTCGACGGTCACCGGACGACTCCACGCGTCCAAGAACCGGATGGACGCGCTGGAGACGCTGTTTCCCGCGGTCACCGCTTCGGGCATTCCCAAGGCGGCGAGCGTGGACGCCATCCTGCGTCTCGACGAAAGCCCACGCGAGTTGTATTCCGGTGCAGTGGTCAGGTTTTCGGCTGACGGCGGGCTCGATGCGGCACTGACCCTTCGGACCGTCTACGAGCGCGACGGCCGAACCTGGCTGCGCGCCGGCGCCGGCATCATCGCCGCGTCCGATCCCGATCGGGAATTCGAGGAGACCTGCGAGAAGCTGACCACGTTGGCGCCCTACCTGGTTGCGCGCCGCGAAACGTCCTAGCCGACGTCGGCCTCGGGCGACCGCTCCAGATATTCGGCCAGGATCTGACTGACCAACGATTCGATCGTCGTTTCGATCGACGACGCCAGAGTGGCGGTCACCGACGACACCGCCTGAGTGCGAAAGCGCACCAACATAGTGATCAGCTCGGCGATTTCAGTGTCGGCGGGTAGCGCTTCGCCAGGTTTGATCCGGTCGGCGACGTGCTCGGCTCCGGCGCGCACCAGCATCTCGCCGATCTGGTCGATCAGCGGGGCGATGTTCTCGTGCAGGTCGACGAGTTTGTCCATGCTCATGCCGTAGCCGCGGACCTCGTTGAACGCTTCGATCAATTTCGGGCGCGTGATGGTGGCCTGTCCGTCGTCGATGTTAATCACGTGCAGGTTCACCAGGCGGTCGAAAGCCTTGACGTCGTTGATGAGTCGCTGCGCCTCGGCCACCGGCATGGTCTGGGATTTCTCACTGGTCCAAGTGCCGACGATGGCCGTTTCAAGGCCGAGCACGTCGCCGAGATCTTTGCCTTCCTCCCACGCGCTGAGCATTTCCCGGACGTGCGCGATGTTGTATCCACGGTCGAGCATGGAGGTGATCAGCCGCAACCTGGTCAAGTGAGTGTCGTTGAACAACGCGATCCGTCCGACCCGCAACGGAGGCGGCAACAGCCCGCGGTCGCGGTAGACCCGGATGTTGCGGGTGGTGGTGCCGGCCAGCCGGGCGAGGTCCTCGATGCGGTACTCCCCGGAGCCCAAGGCGCCGTGCGGATATCGGACCGCCGCGTCGAACAACTGCGAGACCGCGTTCTCGATGACCTCCCGCGACTGGCGCCGGACGCGTTTGGGGGCGCGGCGCAGGTTAGCCAGAACGCCGGCGATCGTGCCGGTTTCTGCGCGGGGCGGTCGGTTGGGCGCCATGGTGTCAGGCAGTCGAACTCACGCGTACAGCGGCATGTTCGACGGCCTCGTAGTCGGCGTACTGGAAATCGCGCATCTGTCGAAGATACTGGGTGGCGAACCCGGGGTACATCGACACGTTGCGGCCGTCCTTGGTCAAATACCAACTGCTGCAACCCGACATCCAGGTCGTCTTGGTGAGCCGCTTTTGGATGCGTTGGTTATAGCGCTGCTGCACATCCGCACGGACGTCGAGGTACCGCAACTCATTGTCCAGGATGGTGGTGATGCCGTGGACGGCGTAGTCGAGTTGACCCTCGATGTAGACCAGCAGCGAATTGTGCCCGGGCCCAGAGTTCGGGCCGGTCATCATGAAGAGGTTCGGGTAGCCGTGCGCACTGGCACTCTTGTAAGCCTGTGCGCCGTCGGCCCATTCGTCGCTCAGCGAGCGGCCACCTAGTCCGGTTACCGGAAACGGTGGACCGGTGAGGTGCACGTCGTAACCGGTGGCGAACACGATGCAGTCCAGGTGGTGCTCGATGCCATCGCTGGTCCGAACACCCACCGGGCTCAACGTCGCGATTGGCCAGTCGATCAGCTTGCAGTTGTCGCGCTGCAGCGCGGGGTAGTAGTCGCTGGACACCAGCATCCGCTTACAGCCCGGGGTGAAGTCGGGCGTCAGCTGGCGGCGCAGCCACGGATCCTTGACCTGACGGTTCAGGTGCATCCGGCCGAGCCGGGCCACCACCGAAGTCAACGGGGTGTTCCACACCAGCGCTGTCGCACTGGCCTCATGCCCCCAATACAGTGCTTTGCGCGCAAGCTGTTGCACTGCAGGAGCTTTGGCAAAAGCAGTCTGGACAGCGGGTGGCGTCGCGAAGTCAAAGCGGGGGAGTACCCAGCCCGGGGTGCGCTGGAACACCTTTACGAATTCGGCCTGCTTGACTAGTTCGGGGATGATCTGAATCGCGCTGGCGCCGGTGCCGATGACACCAACCCGTTTTCCGGCGAAGTCGTAATCCTGGTCCCAGCGGGCACTGTGAATCTTGTGGCCGTCGTAGGTGTCGATACCCCGGATGTCGGGGAAGCTGGAATCGGGTAGCGGCCCCGACGCCAAGATCACCGTGCGGGCACAAAAACGCTTACGGCCCGCCGTGGTTGCGGTCCAGGCGCCGGCGTCCTCATCGAAAGACAGTCCGGTGACTTCTTGACCGAATTGAATGCGGCGACGGATGTCGAACCGGTCAGCCATGTCCTCGATGTGGTTGCGGATCTCGTCTGCCGGCGAATAGGTCCGCGACCAGGTCGGGTTTTTGACGAACGAGAACGAGTAGAGCAGCGACGGGATGTCACAGCTGGCACCCGGATAGTTGGTGTCCCGCCAGGTTCCGCCGACGCGGTCGCTGCGCTCCAGGATGACGACGTCGTCGATGCCGGCTTGGGCCAGCTTGATCGCGGCGCCGAGGCCGCTGAACCCGGCTCCGACGATCAGCGTCGCGTAGGTGTGTGTCTTCGCCATGATCACGCCGCCGGCTCGTGAGTGACTTCGCGCACCCAGGTGGGTACCGCCGGCAGCAGGGGTCGTGGATACCGGTCTGATAGCCACACCATCGAATTCGCCAGCAGGTGATAGGGGTGGCGTGGATTGGTGACCACGCCGGCGTAGCGTCGCAGGAACCGGTAAGTCGGTACCCGGCTGGTGTTTTGGCCGCGGTCGCCGAGCTCTTTGAATCGTTTCACGGCCCGGTAGAGCCGCTCGGGCTCCATGCCCATTTCGATGATCTCGTTGCGAATCCGGTTGATCAGCGGTGCGCCCATGATCGCACCGATGATGAGACCCGGAGTGGCGTTGTGACCGACGAAATCGATCAGCAACCGTCGGATCTTCGCGTGCCCGATCATGTCGAGAACCTCGAAATCGACCACCAGATGGCGTGATTCGTCGTTGTTGATCTTCTCGAACACCTGGTGACAAACCGGATCGCTTACCTCGTCGAGGAGAAACTTCAACAGGGCGCCGTCCAGTGCGACTTCCAGCATCGGGATGACGGTGCCTAGCAGAGACAGCGGCATATCGTCGGCCCAACGGTCGAGCCAGTCGATGGCCAACCGGATGTTCACGTTGGGCTCGGGAACCTCGCCGTCCTCGAGCATGCCCCAGCGCTTCATCAGCGCCAGTTCGGCGTTGGCGTGGCGCTGTTCCTCGGCGTGGAAATAGCGGTAGATCTCACCGATGGTCGGTGTGGGTGCTTTCTTCGCCAGCGCTGCGAAACCCCGGGCGCCGATGTTCTCGATCCAGCACAGATCGGCCATGAACGCCTTGAGCTTTGGCCGCTGCTCGTCGCTGATCATTTCGGCGCCTGGTGCGTCCCAGTCGATGTCGGCCAGTGCCCACTGGCGGTCTTTGATCTTGGCCAGCATTGCTTCCATGTCGATACTCATCAGATCCTCCTCATGCTCGCTTTCTCACATCGGGGCGGCCCTGGACACCAGGCCGATGGCGCGGGTGTAGGTACCAGGGATCAAGCGTTTGATGCTCCAGCCGATCTTGGCTTCGAGTTGCGGCATGCAGTACAGGTCGCCGCGGTCGTGGGCGTTCAGGCAGGTTTGCGCAACCTTCTGGGCCGAGACTCCGGTCCAGCGCATGATTTTGTGGGCGAACTGATTCGTCTCGTTCGCGATGCGACCAGATTCCAGGATGTTGGTCTTGACGAAGGTGGGGCACAAAGCGGTGACTTTGATCCCGCTGCCGGACAATTCGGCGGCCAAGGTCTCCGAGAGCGACAGTGCGCCCGCCTTGCTGACGTTGTAGGCCGCCATGCTGGGCGCGGCGCCGAATGCTGCGGCCGAGGCGACGTTGATGATGCCGCGCGGTGTGTCCGACGAGTCGGCCCGCAGGATCGGCGCGAAGACATGGCAACCATGAATGGGCCCCCACAGGTTGATGCCCAGCACCCACTGCCAGTCCTCGATCGGGAGTTCGCCGATCGGCGCGCCGCCGGAGCCAACGCCGGCGTTGTTGATCACCAACGAGGGCGCGTCGCCGAACCATGATTGCGACTGCGCGGCCAGATCGACGACGTCGTCGAGTTGGGTGACGTCGCAAGCGATCGCGACGGCCTCACCACCGCGGTCGGTGATCGCGGTGACTGTTCGTTTTGCGGCGACTTCGTCGATGTCGCTGCAAACGACGCGACTACCGCGGTTGGCCAGCTCGATGGCGAACGCCGCGCCGATCCCGCTGCCCGCACCGGTCACCACCGCACGCGCGTGGTGGCTGACCTTGGGTGATTTGCCGAACGGCCCGATCATGGTCAGCCCGCCTTTCCTGTGATGGTCTCAATGCTGTTGTCGCGCAGCGCGGTACCGATGAACTGTGCGGCCTGCGCCATCGCTTTGGCGGCTTCGGGTGCCAGCCGGGGCAACGCCTGGAACACGTGAACCTGGTCCGGCCACACCTGGAGCGTGCAGCGGCCACCGCCGGTGCGGATATCGGCGGCCAAGTGGCGGGCATCCGCGAGTAGGAACTCGGCGCCGCCGGCCTGGATGAGCGTGGGCGGCAGCGACGGTCCGCCCGCGACATCGAGTTTCAGGCGCGGATGCGCGGGATCGACGCCGGTGCTGTACAGCCGCACCAGGCGGGCAGCGTCGGCGGCCCGGATCGCCGGGTCGCGGCGCAAATCCTCACGCGCACGGGCAAGTTCGAGCGTGAGATCGATCAGCGGCGAGAACAGCACCAGCGCGGCGGGGCCGCGGGCGGCCACGTCGGGCTGCAGCAGCAGATCCACCGAGAGGTGGCCGCCGGCCGAATCACCGGCAATCACTATGCGATCCGCCGGCACCTGCGCGGTGAGCCAGTTCCAGCCGGCGCGCACATCGTCGGCCGCGGTGGGGAAGCGGTGCCGTGGCGCCAGCCGATAGTCGACGGTGAACACCGGCAGCCCGGTCAACCGGGACAGCCACGATGCCAATCGGCGGTGGGTGCGCGGCGAACACAAGGCAAAGCCGCTGCCATGCACGAAGTAGATGACGCCCCGGCTCGTCGAGACGCCGGGGGCGTGCACCCACTCACCGACTACGCGACGCCCATCGTGTTGCACGTCGATGTGCTCGATGCGAGTCCCGGCCAGCGAAGGTCCGAAGGCATCCATGATGCCGGCGATGATCCGACGTGACGTCCACAAGCCCCACGTCTGCTCGGGCGGCAACACCGCGCTGAGCTGGCGCAATGTCGCCAAGCTCACCAGCGCGGCCGAACGTGACCGCAGCGATCCGCGGGTCGGCACTGACTCCGTCATTCGACAGAGTCAACACAAAATGGTGACATTCGTCAATGGCAACGTTCGGCGTTTCTCCCGAAAATCAGCGTGACCTGCGATTGATGTGGTCGTCGACGCAGCCGATGAATGCCTGCGAGGCCGCTGATCGCAGCGAATCGGTCGGTGCGACGAGATTGACCTGGCGGTAGAGATCGACCCCGGCGACCGGGCGCAGCACCAGCGTCGGATCGTCGCCCACCCGCGAAGCCGCGACCGACTCCGGCAACAGCGCGACCCCGAGATCCTTTCTGACGAAATGGATTACCTCGTCGACACGGGTCACCTCGAACGCAACCCGTCGGGGTACGTTGGCGAATCCGCGGTCGGTTTCATGGCGCAGGCCATAGCCCGGGGGGAAATCGATGAACGGCAGCGACGCCAGTTGATCGAGGTGCACCGCGCCCCCGCCGGCCAATGGGTGGCCGGCCGGCAGCACCGCGACAAGGGGCTCGACGAACAACTCGGTGAACGTCAGCCGGCCGGCCGTGGGCGGCAGGTTCGACCCGGGGAGGGCATTCGTCGATCCGCCAGCGGTGAATTGGTGGAGCACTACCACCGGCCGTTCGAGCAGGGCACGCCGAATGGCGCGTCGTACCTGTACTGGGTGGACAGCAAACCGGATTCGGCTGCGTTCGAGTCCTTTCTGGCGGCCCGTCCGGGGCGGGTCGCGCTGTGGCTCGCCGGCCATACGCACACCCATCCCGAAGATTCGTTCGGCGGGAAAACTCATGTCGAACAACGCTGGGGGACATGGTTTCTCAATGTCGCGTCCCTGAGCCGGCATCACATGCCCCGCACCACGCTGCCGATCAGTCGCCTGCTGACGTTTCAGCCGGGCAGCAATCAGGTGCGGGTGCAGTGCTACCTGCACACCAGCCAGTACGCCCCGCAGGGCTGGTACGAGAAGTCCCACGCGACTCTGACGCTGGATCGCCCGTTTCTGTGGTCGTGAGTCAGTCCTTCGTCTGATCAACCCTGCTTCACCGTTGCTTCGAGTACCCCTGTTTACATATCAGGCCTTGTATGTAACATTGCTGATTATGGTCTTGCCGGCGCGGAAGCCGCGAGTGGGCGTCATCGGCGCCGGCCCCGGCGGTATCGCGATGGGCATACAACTGGCCCAGGGCGGTTACGATTTCACGATTTTCGAGCGCGGTGACGGGTTCGGTGGCACCTGGCGCAACAACACCTACCCGGGTGCGGCCTGCGACGTGCCGTCACACTTCTACTCGTTTTCCTTCGCGCTCAATCCGTACTGGAGCAAGACCTACGCGAACCAGCCCGAGATCCTCACCTACCTGGAGCGCGTGGCCGACGACCATGGCCTAAGCAAGCATCTGCGGACCAATACCGCCGTGACCGCGGCGCGGTGGTCGGACGTTGACTCGCGATGGACCATCGAGACCCAGCAGGGGGAGCGGCACGAGGTCGACATCGTGGTCAGCGCCGTCGGCATGCTCGACGTCCCCAACATACCGGCGATCCCGGACCGGGAGCGTTTCGCTGGAAGGGTCTTCCACTCGTCGCGTTGGGATCACTCGAAATCAACCGCCGGGGAACGGGTTGCGTCGATTGGGACGGGCGCCAGCGCCGTGCAGTATGTCCCGGCGATCGCCGCGGAGACCGAGCATCTGACCATCTTTCAGCGCACCCCGATCTGGGTGGCCCCGCGATTCGACGATCCGTTCACCCCGGACCAGCAGGAATTGTTCGCGAGCGATCCTGCCGAGGCGCTCAAGCTGCGGGACTCGGCCTTCGAGCAGTACGAGGCGGCTGACTTCGACGCCGAATCCGACATGACCAAGATGCTGACCGACATGTCCTACGGCTACCTGATGAAAAAGGTCCAGGACCCGCAACTGCGCGCCAAGTTATTGCCCGCCTATCCCGTTGGTTGCAAGCGTCCACTTCAGTCCAAGACATGGTTTCCGGTGTTCGCTCTACCGAATGTCACGTTGGAGACCGCTCCTATCGTGGGCTTCACGGAACATGGTCTGCGCACCGTGGACGGTGTTGAACACCGGGCCGACACAGTGATATTCGGAACCGGCTTCAAGGCTGCTGATTACTTGAGCAGTCTGGAGGTGTACGGCAGCGGTGGCCGGCGATTGCACCACGAATGGCGTGACGGTGCCGAAGCCTTTCTGGGCACTGTGGTGCCCGGCTACCCGAATCTGTTCACGCTGTACGGGCCGAACACTAACGGGATCACCTCGATGATCTACATCTTGGAAGCTCAAGCGGAATTCGTGCGGCGACTGCTTGACACGATGAGCCGAGAAGATATCGCGGCAGTCGAGATCAAGCGCGGCCCCCACGAGGAATTCAACACCGAGATCCAAGCGGCGTTGGACACGACGGTTTGGGCGGCGAACTGCAGCAACTACTTTCGCCATCCCAGCGGGAAAATGGTGACTCAATATCCTTACAGCGGAAGCAAGTTCGCGCAGCGGCTCGCCGCTGTGAACCTGGAAGTCTTCGAAACCACAAAGGCTGGTGGCGCATGAATGGAATTCATCACACGGCGATCGTCACAACCGATGTAGAACGCGCACTGCGCTTTTGGCAGGACGGACTGGGTCTGACGATCATCTTCGATCATGTATTCGTCGGTGACTGGCGCACGTTGTTCGATGCCAAGACCGACAAGCTTCGCTCGGTGTTTCTCGGCGATCCCGAGGCGCTGGACACCGGCCTCGTCGAACTGGTGGTGTTCGATGATCCGGAGCCTGCGTGCGAACCGGCCGCGGGCCCGGCACCCGGCTTCTTTCTGGTCTCGCTGAGTCGCGACGTCGAGCCGACACTTCGCCGGCTGGCCGATCTGGGATTCGCCGACGGGGTCCGGCAGATCGTCGTCCCCGCACCGGATCGAAAGCAGGTCGATATGGCGGTGGTCGCAGCGCCGGACGGTGTCCGCGTCGAATTGATCGGGTCCGCGCGGTGAGTGCCATCGTGACCGGTGGCGCATCAGGTATCGGCGCCGCTGCCGCTGACCGGCTACGCAAGGCCGGCCACCACGTCGTTACCTGGGATCTGCGCGGCGGCGACATCACTTGCGACATCAGCGATGCCGGTGCGGTGACCGCAGCTCTCGAGCAGACGGTGGCCAAGGCGGGGGTGCCGGACCGCCTGGTCGCGTGCGCCGCGGTGGGTGCATCCGGCATGTTGATCGCGCAGGATCCGGCCGACTGGAAGCGCGTGATCGATGTCAACCTCACCGGAACCTGGCTGACGATGCGCGCGGTCGCGCAGGCGATGATCGACAACGGCAGCGGCGGTTCAATTGTCGCCGTATCGAGCATCAGCGGCACAGTCGCCGACCGCGACATGGGTGCCTACTGCGTCTCCAAAGCCGGGGTCGACATGCTGGTTCGGGTAGCGGCAAGCGAATGGGGGCCGCACGCCATCCGGGTCAACGCCGTAGGGCCGGGAGTCACCCGAACCCCGATGCTCGCCGGGGCCGAGCAGCTTCCAGGTTGGCTGGACGGTCTGAGTGATCGAACCGCCTTGGGTCGGGTAGGCGAGGCCGACGACGTGGCCGAGGCGATCGTCGCGGTACTCGAGATGAGCTGGGTCACAGGGCAAACCGTCTTGGCCGACGGTGGGCTGGCGCTGCAGAGTCCGATCGACACCCACGGGCAGGTGCAGCGACTGCGCGCCAATCGCACCTAGTCGACCAACCACCAGGCCGTTCTCTTTACCGAGGCCGGTCGCGGGCGTATTGTTCCAGCGGGGTTGGCTCGAACCAGGAGGCCGAAAAGCCATGGCACCGAACGACGATCTGAGCCAGCGCCGGTTCCCGTTGAACAACGGAAGCGGAGAAATCCCGGCACTCGGATTTGGAACATCGCTGTCTGACAACACCAAGACCCGTAGCGCGGTCAAGACCGCGGTCGAAGTGGGCTTCCGCCACCTCGATGCGGCCGAGCGATACCGCAACGAAGCCGAGGTGGGAGCGGCGATCCAAGAGTTGTTGGCCGACAGAGTTGTTCGGCGAGAGGATCTGTTCGTCACCACGAAGGTGTGGAACAACAACCATCGACCTGAACGGGTCGCATCGGCTCTGCACAAGAGTCTGGACCGGCTCGGGCTCGACCACGTCGATCTGTACCTGGTGCATACGCCGTTCGCTTTCCAGCCGGGGGATGACCAGGACCCGCGTCACCCGGACGGAGCTGTCATCTACGACGAAGGCATCACGTTAGAGGAGACGTGGTCGGCCATGGAAGGCCTTGTGGATGAAGGTCTTTCCCGCGCAATTGGTCTGTCGGACATCGACGCGGACCGGGCCCGCGAGGTCGTCGACACTGCAAGGATTGTGCCGGCGGTGATCGAGGTCGAGTCACACCCTTATCACCCGCAGTGGGAGTTGCACGAGCTGTGCACAGCGCACGGAATCATCCTGCTGGCGTTCGCATCGCTTGGCCACGCACTGGAGCCGCGGCTGCTCGACGACGAACTCATCGTCTCAATCGCGGACCAGGTGGGAAAGACGCCCGCGCAAGTACTTCTCGCGTGGGGCATCCAGCGCGGCACGGCGGTGTTGACGGCATCCGTAACGCCGTCCCGCATACAAGAGAACTTCGACGTCTCCGCGCTTCCCGAGCAGGCTGTTCGCAATATCAACGAGAGGCTCGAGACGCGGATCCGGTTCAATTCCGTGGCCGATGGCGGGGAACCGGGCTTCGCTGAGGTGCCCTCCGATCGTTAGGAATAGCTGACGGTTCGAGGGCGTTGGCAGCACCATGCCTGCCGGAGTCCTGCTTATCCCACGTCCTGGTGCAGTCAATCTGGTCGACGATGTGATCGCGCAAGGTAAACGGGCTCACGAGCTCGGCGTACAGAAGGTGTGGCTCGCTCAACAGCTGAATTACGACGCCATCTCTCTGGCTGCGCTGCTCGGCGCGGCCGTACCGGGACTAGGGGTCGGCACGTCAGTGGTGCCCATCAACCCGCGACACCCGCTGATCGTCGCTCAACTGGCGCAGACCGCCCAGGCCGCCACACACGGCAACTTCAGCCTCGGGCTCGGTCTGGGCGCTCGCTTGATCGAACGCCCCGCATTCGGTAGCGACTGGACCAACGTCATCACGCGACTCCGTGAGCATCTGACGATCCTGCGCTCGGTCTTCGACACCGGCAGCGTCGACTTCAACGGCAGCGAGATCAGTGCCAGCCCGACCTGGCCGGTGCAGGTCGCCGGCGGCATTCCAATTCCGGTCTACGTGGCGGCGATGGGCCCGAAGGCGTTGCAGGTCACCGGTGAACTCGCGGACGGGACGATTCCCTATCTGGCGGGCCCGCGAACCATCGGCGAATTCATCGTGCCGACGATAGCCAAAGCCGCGGCCGATGCGGGCCGCCCGGCGCCGCGTGTCATCGTCGCCGTGCCGGTCCAGTTGTCCGCTGACGTCGAAAACGCCCGCGCGGCCGCTGCGCAACAGCTGAGCTTTTACGAGGCCATCCCCTCGTACCGCAAGGTCATCGCTCGAGAGGGCGTTGACAGTGTCATCGACCTGGCCGCGATCGGCTCGGAGAAAACCGTTGTGCAACAACTACATTCCTACCTGGACGCGGGTGCTACCGAGTTGACGCTCAGTCCGCTGGAGCGCACCGACTCTGCCGAGCGCGAAGCGCTATGGAGTCTGGCCGCGGGTCTGTAAGCGACTGAGTGCCCGCCGGTTTACCTGAAGAAGTACCGTGCGGGCATGAGGATCCTGCTGGTCGAGGATGAAGAGCGGTTGTCGGCAACTCTGTCGGCGGGCCTAGAGGCCGAGGGCTTTGTCGTTGTAGCCGTCGGCACGGGCACGGATGGGCTCCGCGAGGCAACGGAGAACAGCTTCGATGCGGTCATCCTCGACATCATGTTGCCGGGCCTGAGCGGTTACGAGGTGTTGCGTCGTATGCGGGCCGCGCGGACTTGGACCCCGGTGCTCATGTTGACCGCCAAGGACGGCGAGTACGAAGAAACCGATGCGTTCGATCTCGGGGCCGATGATTATCTGACGAAACCATTCTCCTTCAGGGTGCTCGTCGCACGGTTGCGCGCGCTGGCGCGACGCGGAGCTCCCGAGCGGCCGGTAATTCTGACGGCGGGCACTTTGTCGTTGGATCCCACTCGACGCAGCGTGCAGCGCGGCGAATCCCCGATCACACTGACGCCGCGCGAGTTCGGGTTGCTGGCCTTCCTCATGCGGAAGAAAGACGCCGTCATCACCAAGGCGGAGATACTGCGCAACGTGTGGGATGAGCATTATCAGGGACCTGACAACGTCGTCGAGGTGTACGTGGGCTACCTGCGACGAAAAATCGATGTGCCGTTTGGCACCAACACGATCGAGACAGTGCGGGGGGTCGGTTATCGATTGGTGTGCTGAGGCAGCGATACTTGAATCGTGGTTCCCCGGCCGACTCGGCCTCCGACCGTGACGGTGCCGCCGTGCGCGGCAACCACTTCGGCGACGATCGCCAGTCCGAGGCCGGCCCCTCCGCTGCTGCGGGACCGATCGGAGTCCAGTCGCACGAAGCGCTCGAACACCCGCGTCCGATCTTTGGGCGCGATACCCGGGCCGTCGTCACTGATGGCGATGATCGCGTCGCGATCCAGATGGCCGACGCAGACCTCGACCCGTGATGTGGCGTGCCGGATGGCGTTGTCCAGCAAGTTGCGTATCACCCGTGAGATCGCCGTCGAGTCGCCTACTATCCGCACCGGGGTGATCGCGGAATGTATTGCGCAACTGGCATTCTGCCGTGCTCGATTCACCTCGGCCTCGGCTACGTCGCTGACGGACACTTCCTTCGTGCGCGTAACCAAGCGCTGTTCATCGGCTCGCGCCAGCAGAAGCAGGTCATCGATCAGTATTCGCATGCGGTGCGCCTCCGGTAGCAGGGTGGTGCTGGCCAGGCCCGTGTCGAGAAGCTCAGGGTGGTCCTCGGCTGCTTCCAATCCGGAGATGATCGTGGTCAGCGGGCTGCGCAGTTCGTGAGAAGCATCGCCGACGAAGCGTTGTTGGGCACGATGACTCGCTTCGAGTCGTGTCAGCATCTCGTTCATGGTGACAGCGAGCGCGGAAATCTCGTCGCTGCTGGCGGGTACGGGCACCCGCTCAGCCAAGTCTGAGGCCGAGATTTCGGCGACCCTGCTGCGAATCGCATCTACCGACTGCAATGACCGGCGAACGAGCCGATACGTCGCCGCTGCAGCAACACCGACGATAATCGGTGCGCCGCAGGCTAATAGCAGTACGACGGTCCGCGCGGTCGCTTCTACCGCTTCACTGCCCCCACCGACGATGATCGTGTACGCGCCGTGCGGCGTGTTGACTCGCTGGCCGCTTACTCGCATATCGTCGTTGGCCACCTCGTCGTCGGACAAACCTCGCAGTAGTTGGTCGTCGAAGCGGGTCACCGGTACCAGTGGGCTGGCGGGGGCGGAGCCGGCCCGTTTGACGACGTCTCCTTTTGGCCCGATCAATTGGATGGCGACAACACGTTGAGTAGTGGTCAGGAGGGCGTTGTCGAGACCGTCGGGTGGCGTCGTGTTCAACGCGACGGCAATGCTGCGAACTCTGCCCGCGGTGGCATCGTCGACACCGGCCAACAGGTAGCGGTAAAGCGCGACGTCCAAGATGGCCCCGGCCAGAGCGAAAGCGATCAACACGGCGGCCGCCGACACCGTCGCTGAGCGGGCTGCGATTCCGAGCTTCTGCAGCCGCCACCGGTGCGCTAGCACGCTTTGCCGACACGACCGCGGAGCAGACATCTACCCAGTCTGATCGGGTAGCACTGAGAATCGGCTGAGAACGGCAGGTCTACCAGCTCTCAGCGGGTTCTCAGCGGTCCGCTCGTACTGTGGCGACCCCATGTCGTCACGAATTTGCAACTGTCTGCCTAGCGTCGCCGAAGATGTCGCCAGATGAGTGACCTAGTGCGGCGGCACGACTCATCGCCCGCTAAGAAAGCGCCGGCCAAGAAGGCTGCGCCGAAGAAAGCGCCGGCCAAGAAAGCGCCGCGCCGAAGAAAGCGCCGGCCAAGAAGGCTGCGCCGAAGAAAGCGCCCGCGAAGAAGGCTGCGCCGAAGAAGGCGCCGGCCAAGAAAGCGCCCGCGAAGAAGGCGCCGGCCAAGAAGGCTACGCCGAAAAAGGCCCCCGCGAAGAAAGCCGCGGGTAAGAAGGCACGGGCCAAAAAGAAGGCGGGTCCAACAGCGGGTGCGGGATCTCTGAAAGCGTTGCCGGAGCCCCCGACAGATCCTTGGATCATCCTGGGGTTGACCGAGCCGGTCACGCTGGCAGAGCTGCGTCGCAGTTGGCGCGCTTACGCGTCCCGTCATCACCCGGATCAAGGTGGTGATGCAGCGACGTTCGCCCGCGGGCACGCAGCCTACGAGTCACTCATCCAGCGCCTCTGGTGATGCGGGCATGGCAGCGATAAAGGGAAGATTGTGCGCCGCTATCGCTCTCAGCGGCTTCTCAGCGGTTCGCTCCTACTCTGGCGCTCCCATGTTGACGACGACCTGTTCCACCTTGTTAGCCGCGGCCAGCGGATGTGACTGCAACGCCTGATGATTGGTGTTTGTCGATGAATGTTGACCAACTGCTCCTGATCCTCAAAGATCTTCCGGGCTCTCTCCCCGTCGTAGTCGAAGACTCCTCGGCGGGTTGGATGCAAGGCACTGGATTGTATTTAGCGCCAGCACATTTTGATCACCGCGTCTCGGGAACATTTCTTCACAGGGGCCATCAAGAGGGTCCCGATGATTGTCAGGCGCTGGTCATAAGCTCCTTCTACCAGTCGAATCCCGATTACCTCGAGATCACCGGATCGCCGAGGTGGACGCCGACGATCGATGCGGAAGTCGATGCTCAGGAGACATCAGACGCCGGCGGCTGGAGCGCGATCGGTGGCCGCGCAGGCGGAGATCGCGGATGACTGCCCCGAGGGCGATAGACGCGCGGCCCGCAGCGGCTTCGAATCGTTGGTCGGTGACTCTTGTCTCGGTCGGGGTAACGGCGAGCTCGTTTCTGTTCATCAATGGCGTCGCATTTCTGATTCCTTCCCTCGCTTCCGCGTACCGAATATCGCTGGCCGAAGCCGCATTGCTGGCTTCGATGCCGAGCTGGGGCATGGTTGTCACCCTGATCATGTGGGGGTACCTCACTGACCGGCTGGGGGAGCGTCTAGTGATGACCGTGGGCTCGGCTCTTACCGCGTTCGCCGCGTGCTGCGCTGCCTGGGCTCATTCGCCGCTCGCCCTCGGGGCTCTGTTGTTTGCCGGCGGGATGGCCGCCGCCAGCGCGAACACCGCAGGTGGCAGTCTGGTATCCGGGTGGTTTGCCAAGGATCGGCGAGGCTTGGCGATGGGGATCCGTCAGACCGCCCAGCCGCTCGGAATTGCTCTGGGCGCGTTACTGATACCCGCGTTGTCCGATACCAGTCCGTCGTCAGGCTTGTTGTTGATCGCGGTGGCGTGCACGGTGGCCGCGGTCGGCAGCGCGATGGGAATCATCGACCCGCCGCGCATCCCGAAGAACGCCGCTCTCAGACCGGCATCGGCTAACCCGTACCGCGACAGCACCACGTTGGTGAGAATCCACGCGGTGGCGGCGCTGCTGATGATGCCTCAGGCCGTCACGGCGACATTCATGCTGGTTTGGTTGGTGCGCGGTCACGGATGGTCAATCGCCAGCGCCGGCGCCGCAGTGATTTTTTCGCAACTGTTCGGCGCCCTGGGGCGAATGGTCGTGGGGCGCTGGTCAGATCTGATCGGCTCACGGATGCAACCTGTTCGCGTCATCGCCATGGCCGCCGCGGCAATGCTATTCGCCCTTGCGTTTACGGATCAGAGCGGATCAGTCGATGCAGTTTTCTTGATGGTGGCTGTGTCGGTCATTGCGATGCTGGACAACGGGTTGGAAGCAACCGCTATCGCCGAATTCGCCGGGCCTACCTGGAGCGGACGCGCGTTGGGTCTGCAAAACACCGCGCAGCGATTGGCGGCGGCGGCCGCAATACCATTGTTCGGCGTCCTGATCGCGGCGTCTCGATATCAGCTGGCGTGGGTACTGTGCGCGTTATTTCCCTTGCTCGCAATATTTTTGGTGCCGACTGGGCTTATTTCGCGGAACTTCGGATCTCTACCGCACGAACCGTTGTCCATTATCGATCATAGGGGTGAGGAACAGTGAGTCATCAGCTCAGTGCAAGTCAGTTACCCATGGTGTCGACGAAACCTCGGCTGCGCGGGTGGATCCACGTGTATTGCGCTGCAGCGGCTTTCGTGGCCGGTTCGGCATTGGTGGCCGTGTCGTGGGCTGTCGCCTCGCGGCTCGCGGGACACGCCACGCTGGCGTACACCCTGGCGATTGTCGCCATGTTCGCCGTCAGCGCCACCTACCACCGCGTCGAGTGGGACTCGGACGTGGTTAGGGCTTGGATGCGACGTCTCGATCACTCGATGATTTACGTCTTCATCGCTGGTACCTACACACCGTTCGCACGGCTGGACATGCCTCGCCCAACCGGTCATGTGGTGCTGGCTATTGTCTGGGGCGCGGCGCTAGTTGGCGTTGCGCTGATGCTGTTTTGGCCCGACGCCCCTCGCTGGCTGAGCGTGACCCTCTACTTGTTACTGGGCTGGGTGGGGGTTTGGTACACCGGACTAATCCTGCACAACGCCGGCGTTGCAGCGACAGTGCTGCTCGCGGTCGGCGGCGTCCTCTACAGTCTGGGCGCAGTTGCTTACGGATTCCGCAGGCCGGACCCGTGGCCAACGACATTCGGTTATCACGAGGTCTTTCATGCATGCACTGCACTGGCAGCGACGTGCCACTTCGTCGCGGTGTGTCTGGCCGTGTTCTGATCGCGGCTACTCGACCATGATTGCGTAGGTGCATTTGTCCTGGCCCTGGCAGTCCTACGACAACCCGACGACTGCCTGACTAGCCCAAACAGGTCGAGGCTCAGCTTATGAACGCAATCGCTACCGGAACCGTATTGATCACCGGGCCCACCGGCGGCCTGAACGTCTTTCGCCGCATTTTGCGGCGACGCCGGAAAGCTCCGGAGTCGCCTACTCCAACTCGAAACTTGCGATCCTCTACTACGCACACGAATTGCAGCGCCGTTCGCCTGCGGGCGTCAATATCTCGGTTTTCGAACCTGGGTTCATGCCTGGCACCGGCCTGAGCACGGGACACGGCCCTGGTTTGCAGAAGATCGGTCGCGTGATCGAACGCATTCCCGGCGTCTCGTCATCGAACCGATCCGGTTCGGCGCTTGCATCGATCGTCCTCGACGACCGGTGGGCGCACCTGAGCGGCGGCGCATTCGTCGTCAAAAATGAAGAGCGTGAATTGAAGCCATTCGCCAGAGACCCGGGTCGCGAGTCGCAGCTTTGGGAGGCTACTGCGAAATTACTTGACGTGCCACGCGAGCAGGGCGTCTCCGGGAATCATGCTGGACGGAGAGGCCATCGCCGCACCCGCTCCGAGGAACGTTGCACCCGTGGCAAGCAGCGAAAAGGCGATCGACATGACTGACCGCTTCGCCTCGAGACGGCCGTTGACCGCGAGCGAATTGTTGTCATCGTTTGCCTGCATGGTGTTGACAGTAATGACGAAAGGTAAAGGATCTCTGTCCGTACTCGGTGAATTCGGGGGCGAATCTTAAGACTGTAATTGCCGGGCGATTGCCTTCTTGTCGATCTTGCCGACGGGCGTGGTCGGCAACGAGGTCATCGGGCTCAGCACATCGGGCCGGGCGTGCCGGGACACCCCACGCTGGTCGAGGTAGCTGTGCAGCTCCGCCAGCGTCAGCGGATTACCGGCGAAAACAACTGCCGCGCAGATCTTTTCGCCCAGATATGGATCCGGCAGCGCCACTGCCGCCGCTGACGAGATCGCGGGGTGGGTACGCAGGTGCTCTTCGAGGTCGGCGGCGGGAATGGTCTCGCCGCCACGATGGATGACGTCTTTCACCCGGCCGGTGACCTCTAAGTTTCCGTCCGCGTCCTGACGGACGAGATCGCCGCTGCGGTAGAAACCCTTCGGGTCGAAGGAGAGCGCATTGGCTTCGTCGGCGCGGAAATAGCCGTTGAAGGTGTACGGACCCCTGACCAGCAGCTCGCCTTCGGTGCCGGCCGGAACGGGTTGGCCGGCGTCGTCGACGATGCGTAGTTCGTCATCGACGCACAGCGGCCGACCCTGGGTGTGGTCGACAACGTCCGGGGAGTCGCCCGGCCGGGTGTAATTCAGCAGTCCTTCGGCCATGCCGAACACCTGCTGCAGGCCCGGGGTCAGCGTCTCGCGGACCCGTCGAGCATCGCCGGCTTCCAGCTTGGCGCCGCCAACCTGCAACAGCCGCAACGAGGTTGGCGCCTCCGGTTCCCATTCGGTGGCCTGCGCCCACAAGTTGGCCAACGCCGGCACCAGCGCGGTGACGGTGACACCGTGGCGCGCGATGGCGCCGAACGCCGACTCCGGGCTCGGGTTGGCGAGAAAGACCGTGGGCGCGCCGGCTGTGATGGCGCCGAGAAGACCGGGGCAGGCCAGCGGAAAGTTGTGCGCGGCAGGCAAAGCCGCCATGTAGACGTCGTCGGGGGTGAGCCCGCAGAGCTCTGCGCTGGCGGTGGCGTTGTACACGTAGTCGTTATGGGTGCGGGGGATCAGCTTCGGTGTGCCGGTGGTGCCACCGGACACCAGCAGCAACGCGGGGGATTCCGGATCTGGTTGGTGTTGTGGCGTTTCGGCGTCGCTGGCGCAGACGTGCGACCACGAGACGAATGACTCCGGGTCGCCGTCGACGATGACGTGGCGCAGTCTGGGATGGTCGCGAGAGAGTTCCTGCGCCATCGGGCGGTAGTCGAAACCGCTTGCGCTGTCCGGGATCAGCAGCGCCGTCGCCTCGCTGACAGCGGCGAAATGTCCCAGCTCGGCCGCGCGGTGGCCGGTCAGGCACATCACCGGGATCGCGCCGGCCCGCAGGAGCGCGAACAACGCCACCGCGAACTCGCAGCTGTTCGGCAGCTGCAGCAGCACCCGATCGCCGACAGCGATGCCCAGTTCAGCGAGGCCCGCGGCGGCACGGTCGGCGCGTTCGTCCAACTGCGCGAAGGTCAGCCGCCCGGGTCCGTCGGCATCGACCACCGCGAGCTGAGTCCGGCCAGCGACGTGCCGCGTCGGTCAGCATCGAGTCGACGGTCCGGCCGCTCCAGTAACCGGCGGCCCGGTAGTCTCGCAGCGCGGTCCGGCGGAAACGGCACAAAGCCTTCCATGACGGAAGACGACATTGTTTGCCTCCAGTTCGATTCTGCAAGACGCAAAGGGCGGGATGGACGACGAACGTCCATCCCGCCCAGCGCGTTCGTTGCTTAGAAGCTAAGCAGCCCGGTGAGGAAATCGGGGGCCACGGATCCCACGGATTCCGCCGCAACCGACGACGCGGAGTCGGCGCCCAACGTGCCCAGCGACGTGATGAACTGCTGGGTGAAGGTCGTGTACAGCTCGTCGAGGAAGCTACCCGCGCTGATCAGGCCCGGGAACAGGTTTTCAGCACCGTCAACAGGGTTGACGCCGGCGTCGTAACCGTTGACAACTGCGTTGAGCACATCAGACCCCAGGTTGTTCAGGTCGGTCATGGCCGTGGCGCTGTCGCCGGCAGCGGACGCGGCGCTGATGCTGTCCAGGTCGCTGGTCAGCGCAAAGAAGCCGCTGATCTCGGGGGACAGCACGGTCTGAGCTAGATCCTTCAGCTCGTTGTAGGTGCCGAACTGTTCGAGCAGGTTGGTCTGGATCTGCGACAGCTCGACGGGAATCGACAGAGTCGTCACGCCCTTGGTGGTCTCGTCGAGGAGCGGAGCCAGCAGTGGCTTGAGCCGTGTGGTCCAGCAGCTCCAGCGTGAAATTGTTGAAGTCGCTGAATAGCTGCTCGCCGCCGTTCGGGTTCGTCGAGATATTCGCAAAATCGCCGAGAGCGTCGCCATGCAGGCTGCCAGTGGGTGGGATGGCATCGGGTCCGCCGAGGACCGGCTCGCCGCCGAACAGCCCGAAGACGTAGCCGTCGTCGCCGCCGTACCAGCCGCCGAACAGTGCGTTGTTGATCCCGGTGTCGAAGCCGGTCAGCGCGGTGCTGATCTGAGTGTTGAAGTCGTCGGAGACGTTTCCGAGCGCCGTCGACAGTTCGGTGCTCGACGTGGCGCCTTCGGTTTGCAGGCGTCGCCAAGTTGTCGTTCACGTTGGTGAGGAACGTCGTCCAGTCGACCTCGCCGGAGGCCAGCTTCACGTCGCGGTGCTGGACCAGCGGACCGGTAGCGGCCGGCGCGTTCATCGCGAACAGACCAGCGCCGGCGACCGCGAAGCCGGCGATCATGAGCCGGCTGGCGTGAGCCGCCTTCGAGCTGGAGGGAAGAGCTAGATGCACGGCATCTCCTTAAGTAACCGTCAACGGGACCAACTGCCTGTACGAGGCGCGAGGGACGCTACCTGAGAACCGGCTAAGACACAATAGGCTTGCCTAACCTCACTTAGCTCCGCAAATCACCCCTCGGCGGGCGCCGCATAATCGCTGTTCGGGGCCGGTTCAGGGCGGTGATCGGTAGCGGTTGCGGGGTACGCCGTTCGTACGACACGCTCCGCATATGCGAGATTCTTAGTGCGACCTGAGGGCGGTAGCGTCGCAGGTACCCCGACTATTAAAGTGCCAGCAATTTAGGCTAGCCTCAACTAACCAGTAGGAGGGTCGAGAATTGACTGGCGGGGTCGGGGCTTCCATTGCTGGTAGCCCAAATGACGTGCGCGCTGAGGTTGCCGAATTGCTCGGCGTCAGCGCCGACACTGTCGACCCCGCCGGCAACCTGATCGGCCAGGGTCTCGACTCGATTCGGATGATGTCGCTCGCCGGCAAGTGGCGGCGTCGCGGAATCGACGTCGACTTCGCCGCGCTGTCCGCCGACCCCACCATCGAGGCGTGGTCGCGACTGGTGCGGCACGGACGCTTTCGAACCCGACATCTCCGCGGCGCCGACGGCCCCCGCTGCCGAAGGCGCTTTTCCGCTTGCCCCTATGCAGCACGCCATGTGGGTGGGGCGCCACGACAGTCAACCGCTGGGCGGCGTGGCCGGCCACTTGTACGTCGAATTCGACGGCGGCGCAATCGATCCCGAACGCTTGGCGCAGGCGGCGACCTCGCTGGCATTGCGGCATCCGATGCTGCGGGTGCGGTTTCTCTCTGACGGCACCCAGCAGATCGATGCGGATTCAGGCGCGGGTCGGCTTTCCGGTCACCGTCCACGACTTTCGCGACCTCGCTGAAGACGCCGCCGGTGAACGGCTCCTCGGCCTTCGGGAAGCCAAGTCGCACCAGCAACTCGACGGACAGGTATTCGAGCTGACCCTCTCGTTGCTGCCCGGGGAAAAGTCGCGCCTGCACGTCGATCTGGACATGCAGGCAGCCGACGCGATGAGCTACCGCACCCTGATGACCGACCTGGCGAAGTTGTACCAGGGTCGGCAATTGCCGGAATTGGACTTCAGCTATCAGGAGTACCGCAACGAGATCGTGCGCAGGGAAGCTGAGCCGCGGCCGGCTCACGACGCCGACCGGGACTGGTGGTCGCGCCGGCATCCCCGAACTCCCGGACCCGCCCGCGCTGCCGTCGGCAAATCGAAAGACATTGTCGCGTAACAGCACTCGGCGCTGGCAGTGGTTGGACCCAGAGACCCGGGATGCGCTGTTCGCCCACGCGCGCTCCTACGGGGTGACACCCGCGATGATGTTCGCCGCGGCCTTCTCGCACACCTTGGCGAACTGGTCGAGCACCTCGCGTTTCCTGCTGAACGTGCCGCTGTTCGGTCGTGAGGCGCTGCACCCCGATGTGGACAGTCTGGTCGGCGATTTCACCTCGTCGCTGCTGCTCGACATCGACCTGACCGGCACGACCGACGCGGCATCGCGGGCACACGCCGTACAAGACGCCATGCGGACCGCCGCCGCGCACGCGCGCTTACCCGGGCCTTTCGGTACTGCGAGATCTGGCCCGCCACCGCGGTACGCCGGTGCTGGCCCCGGTCGTGTTCACCAGTGCTCTCGGACTCGGCGAGTTGTTCGGCAGCGATGTCACCGAGGCTTTCGGCACGCCCAGTTGGATCATCTCGCAAGGGCCGCAGGTCTCGCTCGACGCCCAGGTCACCGAATTCGACGGCGGCGTCATGGTGAATTGGGATGTCCGCGAAGACGTTTTCCCAGCCGGCGTGATCGACGCGATGTTCGCCCATCATGTCGACGAACTGCGACGGCTGGCCTCCGCAAGCGACGCGTGGACTCAGCCTGACCCGCCGGCGTCTACCGCCGGACCAGCGCGCGGTGCGCGACGCGGTCAACGGCCGGAGCGCCGCGCCCAGCGGAGAAGCGCTGCACGACGGTTTCTTTCGGTGTGCCCAAAGCCGGCCGGACGCGCCGGCCGTGCTGTCGAGCTCCGGTGATCTGACCTACGGTCAGCTGCGGCGCCAGGCGCTGGCATTGGCTGCAGCGTTGCGCGACAACGGGATCAGCGACGGCGACACGGTCGCGGTGGTAGGGCCCAAAACCGCCGAGCAGGTGCCCGCCCTGCTGGGAATCCTCGCGGCAGGTGGGGTCTACCTGCCGATCAGTGTCGACCAGCCGCGCGAGCGCGCCGAGCGCATTCTGCATGCCGGTCAGGTCAAGCTGGCCCTGGTGTGTGGCGGTCAGCCACTCGCGTTGCCGGTGCCCGCGCTGACCATCGCCGACCTGCTGGACAACGCGCCCGCCGATCCGGAGTTCCAGCCCGCGGCAACCGATCCCGCCGCGCTTGCCTACGTGTTGTTCACCTCGGGCTCGACCGGTGAGCCCAAGGGCGTCGAAGTCACCCACGACGGCATCGATGAACACCGTGGAATTCATCGCGGAGCATTTCGACATCGGGCCCTCGGACCGCTGCCTCGCCCTGTCCACGCTCGAGGGCGACATCTCGGTGATGGACATCTTCGTCACCTTGCGGACCGGTGGCTCGATCGTGGTGGTCGACGAAGCGCAGCGGCGCGATCCCGACGCGTGGGCCCGGCTCATCGACACCCACGACGTCACGGTGCTGCACTTCATGCCCGGTTGGCTGGAGATGCTGACCGAGGTCGGTGCGGGACGGCTGTCGTCGGTGCGGGTGGTGCCGACCGGCGGCGACTGGGTGCGACCCGAGGTGGTCCGCCGCCTGCGCGCCGATGCGCCCGCGCTGCGCTTCGCCGGACTGGGTGGTGCGACCGAAACCGCAACACACAACACCATTTTCGAGGTCGGCGATCTTGACGAACTCTCGCCCGATTTGACCGCATTGCCGTTCGGCACTTCCGCTGAGCAACAACGTCTGCCGGGTGGTGAACGACCGGGGCGGTGACTGCCCCGACTGGGTCGCCGGCGAACTGTGGATCTCCGGACGTGGCATCGCGCGGGGTTACCGCGGACGCCCGGACCTCACCGCCGAGCGTTTCGTCGAGCATGACGGCCGGACCTGGTACCGCACCGGCGATCTGGCCAGATACTGGCCGGACGGTGTCCTGGAATTCGTCGGACGTGCCGACCACCGGGTCAAGATCAGCGGCTACCGCGTCGAAATCGGCGAGGTCGAGGTGGCGCTGCGTCGGATACCGGGCGTGGCGACCGCAGTCGCAGCCGTGGTCACCGCGACGGGCGGCAGTGAGGTGTTGGCTGCAGCCATTCACGCCGACGATCCACAGCTCACCGCCGATACGGTGCGCGCGGCGATGGCTGATCTCCTTCCCGCACACATGATTCCGCAGCACGTGTCCTTCGTCGATCACGTGCCGTACACGCTCGCCGGCAAAATCGACCGACGCGTCGTCACCGGGCAATTGACTGCCGCGGTGGCCGATTCAACGGCACCCGAACACCGCGCGCCGTCGACACCGGTCGAATCCGCGATCGCGGCGATCGTCGGCGATGTGCTTGGTGTCGACTCGGTCGGTGTCGACGACGACTTCTTCGCTCTGGGCGGCGACTCGGTGCTGGCGACACAAGCCGTCGCACGCATCCGGGCCTGGCTGGACACCCCGGATGCCATCGTCGCCGACATCTTCGCCACCCGAACCGTCTCCGCGTTGGCCGGCTTGCTCAGCCACCGCGAATCCGACCCTGGCCGGCTGGAGCAGGTCGCCGAGCTTTACCTGGAAGTCATCGGCATGGACGCCGGACATGTCGTGGCGGCGATCGCCGGAAATGAAGCAGTGCAATGATTTTCGACAACCTGACCTCGGTGCAGAAGAAAGAATTCCCGCCCTGGATCAAGCGAATCCCCGGCCGAGGCGAGGGAGCGCGAGGCGCCACCGTGGTGTTCCCGCATGCCGGCGGCGCGGCAACCGGCTACCGCAAGTTGGCGACCGCGCTGGCCGCCGGCGGTGGTGACGTCTACATCGTTCAGTATCCGCAGCGTGCCGAGCGGCTCAACGAGCCCGCCGCCCGCAACGTCCAAGATCTCGCGCGCAGTTTGTTCGTCGCCGGTCCCTGGCGTCAGGTGGCGCCGTTGCGGCTCTTCGGTCACAGCATGGGCGCTGTCGTCGCTTTCGAATTTGCCAGGATCGCGGAATCCCGCGGCGCCGCAGTAGAGCGGCTGTGGGCCTCGGCGGCTCCCGCCCCGTGCGCCGTCGAGGCCAAGCCGGACCTGCCGACCAGCCACGACGACCTGCTCGTGGACATGACCGACTTCGGCGGGACCGATGCCGAACTGCTCGCCGACCCGGAATTCGCCGAACTGCTGATCACCGCGATGCGGGCCGACTATGCGGCGATCAACCGCTACACCTGCAGCCCCGATGTTCAAATTGCCGCGGACATCTCGGTGTTGGGAGCCCACGGCGATCTCCGCGTCGACGCCGCCGAACTGCAACGGTGGGAAAGTCACACCGCGGGAGCATTCGAGCTGGACTGGTACGACGGCGGACATTTCTACCTCGACGACCACATCGACGACGTCGCCGCGCGGGTGAATGCCGGTGGCTGAGGACAGGTTCGCGGCCGCCTCCGATCCGGTCGTGGTGGTCGGCATGGCGCTGGAGGCGCCCGGTGGAATCGACACCGCCGCCGCATATTGGGAATTGCTGGCCCAGGGTCGTGAGGCGTTGACGCCATTCCCCGTCGACCGCGGCTGGTCGGTCCGCGAGCTGTTCGCCGGCTCCCGGCGCAGCGGCTTCAAGGAGATCCACGACCGCGGCGGGTTCCTCAGCGGTGCAACGATGTTCGACCCGGAATTCTTCGGCATCTCGCCGCGCGAAGCGGTCGCGATGGACCCGCAGCAACGCGTTGCTCTGCGGGTGTCGTGGCGGGCTCTGGAGAACAGCGGCATCAATCCCGACGACATGGCCGGCCATGACATGGGCTGCTATCTCGGTGCATCCGCCACCGGCTACGGACCACAGATGGCCGAATTCTCGGAATACAGTGGCCATCTGCTCGCCGGCACGGCCTTGAGCGTGATATCCGGCCGGATCGCTTACACGCTCGGATCGACCGGTCCGGCCGTGACGATCGACTCGTCCTGCGCGTCGGCGCTGGTGGCGTTTCATGCGGCGGTCCGCGCACTGCAGAACGGCGACTGCGACCTGGCGTTGGCCGGCGGGGTCAACGTGCTGGGCTCGCCCGGCTTCTTCGTCGAGTTCTCCAAACAACACGCGCTGTCCGACGACGGCCACTGCCGGGCCTACAGCGCGCAGGCCAGCGGGACCGTCTGGGCAGAAGGAGCAGCAGTCTTTGTGCTGCAACGAAAGTCGGCGGCACTGCGCGACGGCCGGCAGATCCTTGCCGAGATCCTCGGTAGCGCCATCAACCACGACGGTCGCAGCGCGGGCCTCAGCGCCCCCAGTGGCGCGGCGCAGGTCAGTCTGTTCCGCCGCGCCATCGCCGAGGCCGGCATCCGTCCCGACGAGGTCGGCATGGTCGAGGGACACGGGACCGGCACCCGGCTGGGTGACCGCACCGAATTGCAGTCGCTGGCGCAGACTTACGGCGACACCGAACCCGAAAGCGGAGCCCTGCTGGGTTCGGTGAAGTCCAATCTGGGTCACGCGCTGGCCGCCAGCGGCGCCCTGGGGCTGGCCAAGATTCTGGTGTCCGCCGAACACGGCGCGATACCGCCGACGCTGCACGCCGCCGAGCCGAGCCCCGAGATCGATTGGGCCAAACAAGGTTTGCGGCTCGCAACTACGCTGACGCCGTGGCCCGCCGTCGATGGCCATCGGGTCGCGGCGACGTCGGCGTTCGGGATCGCCGGCACCAACGCTCACGTCATCGTCTCACTGCCCGAGGTCGCGTGATGCTGGCGCAACCCTTGCCCGACGGCCGCGTACCGGTATTGCTGTCGGCGCATGACGAACAGCTGATCGGCCAGGACGCCTGGGCGATTCTCGATTACGTCAACCGACTCGGCGCGGATCATGATCCGACAGTCGAGGTCGCATCGACGTTGCTCCGTCTTCGGCGGGTACGGCGGCACCGCGCCGTGGTCCGGGCCGCGGACCGCGCCGAACTGGTGGCCGCTTTGTCGGCGCTGGCCCACGACGAAGAGCATCCGCTGATATCCCGGTCGTCGAAAAGTGTTGCGCCGTCGGTTGCGTTCGTGTTTCCCGGCCAGGGCAACCAGTGGCAGTCCATGGGGTCAGACGCCTACCGGCGACTGGCCGCCTATCGTGCCGAGGCCGACCGCTGCGCGGCAGCGTTCGTCGCGGCCGGCTTCCCGTCACCGCTGCCGTATCTGCAGGGTGACCAGGAACAGGACTGGTCGCGGACCGAGATCCAGGGTGCGCAGTTCATCCATGCGGTCAGCCTGGCGTCGCAGTGGAAGTTCTGCGGTGTGCTACCGGCGATCACGGTCGGACACAGCCTCGGCGAGGTCGCGGCGGCCTATGTGGCGGAGAAGATTTCGCTGGCCGACGCCGCCGCTCTGGTCGGCGCGCGCGCCACCGTGGTCGATCGATTGACCGGCCACTACGCGATGGTGGTGCTTGGTCTCAGCCTCGACGAGGCGCAGGCGCTGATCGCCGAAACACCGGGCTGGCTGGAGATTTCCGCGGTCAACGGGCCGTCGGCCACCGTGGTGTCGGGTGACCGCGACGCGGTGCTCGCGGTAGCCGAGCTGGCTCAGGCACGCGGCGTGTTCGCCCAGCAACTCATCGTGGACTATCCGGGCCACACCAGCGCGCTGCGGCCGCTGGGAGCCGAACTGGTCGCGCTGCAGCCCCGGTCGGCCTTTCGCGACGGGCCGATGGCGTTCATCGGCTCGGCCGTCGGCGCAGAGGTCGGCAGCGACGTGGACTTCTCGCGGTATTGGTATGAAAGTCTCTGCAGCACAGTGCGATTTGATCGCGCCGTGGTCGCCGCCCAAAAGTGCGGAGCGGACGCCTTCATCGAAATGTCGGCGCATCCGTCGCTGCTGTACCCGCTCAACGAACTGATCGGCGACGACTCGGCGGTGATCCTCGGCTCGGGCCACCGCGACGGGTCGATCACCGATGTGCTGTCGGCCAACATCGCGGCCGCCGCGATCGCCGACCCGCACTACCCGTGGGCCGATGCGCTACCCGGGGAGCTCCGGCCGCCGCTGCGCGGGTTCCCGAATGCCCCGATGCGGGCGGTGCACCTCTGGGCCGCGCCGGAACCTGTGACCACCACGTTCGCCGAAGCGAACGATTCCCTGACCATCGCCGTCGAGGACTGGCAGCCCACGGACGTGCCGACGCCGGCCGCGGCGACGCCGGTGCGGCATCGCGATCGTCGGCGACACCACGCTGACGCAGCTGCTGAACGCCGCCGCGTCAACCCACCGCGGATACGACGTAGTGCCGCCACACGAAGCGGAAATCGTTGCGGTGGTGGCGCCTGCGCTCGACCAGCTCGACCCGACGGAAGCGGTGGCGCAGATCGCCGGCCGCGCACGACGTGGGACTGCCGGACTACGACGCGATCATCGGCCCACGATGCCGCGCCGTGTGGCTGCTCACCGCCGGCGGCGAACGAGTCCTGCCCGGCGATCCGGCCACCCGGCCCGCCCAGGCGGCGCTGGCCGCCATGCACCGCAGCGTCGGCTTCGAATTCGGTGACCAGACGTTCGGCAGCCTCGACCTGCCGGTGGGCGAGATCGACGAGCAGACCGCGGCCGCCGCGCTCGACGTGCTGCTCGGCGACGCCGGCGTGCTGGCGCTGCGCGCCGACGGCGGCAACACCGGACCGCGCCGCTACGCCCGGACCCTGCGCGAGCACCGCGAGCCGACGACCACGCGGCCGCTCGACGCGGCCGCGTTGGAGAACGTGGTGATCACCGGCGGAAGCGGAGCCATCGGCCTGCGATACGCGAAGTACTGCATCGAACGCGGCGCCCGCAGGGTAATCCTGTTGAGCCGCAACGGTGTCGAGCCCGATGTCCTCAACCAGGTTGATCGGACGGCATCACGTCGACGTCCACGCCCCGCACTGCGACATCACCGACCGGGCCGCGGTCGCGGCCGTCGCAGCCGAATATGGCGGCGCCGGTGCGTCATTGCTGATTCACACCGCCGGAATCGCCGCGGCATCCCGGCGCGCCGAGCTGACCGGTGCGGACGTGGCCGCGGTGTGCGCCGCGAAAGTGTCGGGCCTGGCCGCGATGGCCGACGTGTGGCCGCTGCAGCCGGAATGCCGGATCCTGGCGTGCTCGTCGGTGTTCGGCGTCTGGGGTGGCCACGGCCACGCCGCCTATGCGGCGTCGAACCGGATCCTCGACGTGCTGGCCGCGCAGCTGCGCGCAACGGGGTTGGACTGCACGGCGATTCGGTGGGGACTCTGGCAGGACGCCGGAGTGGTCGCGGCGGCGGAGATCGCCCGGACCGAGCGCTCAGGGCTTGCTCGCGATGCGGCCCGAATCGGCGGTGACCGCCAGCCTCGGCCGGTTCGCCGACGACCCGCTGATCTTCGACGCCGACTTCGACCGGCTCCGGGTGTTCTTCGAAAGCCAGGGGATCCCGATGCCGTTTCGTCTGCCCGCCGACAGCGACGACGCCGCGCCGCACCACGATGCCGACACACGACCGCTCGTCGACGTCGTCCACGCCGAGTTGGCGGCAACCCTGCACTTGGGCGATGCGGTGTCGATCGACGCGACCGCGTCGCTGATCGACCTCGGGTTGGACTCACTGCTGGCACTCGACCTGCGCCGGCGACTGCGCCGGACCGTGGGCCACTCGGCTCCGGTGGCGCGGATGCTCGGCGGAATCACCGTCAACGAACTGATCGACGTCCTGGGCGCGGGCTCGAGCCAACGGCCAGGACATGGGGAAGGTTGGAATCCACGCGTGACTGACACCACCGGCTTGGACACGCTGGACGCGCAGCGCCTGGAATTGTTGCGCCGCAAGATCGCCGAGCGTGGCCTGGCCCGACCGCCGGCGGCGAACGCCGCCGAGGACGACGAGCAGCGACCGGTGATGTCCGATGGTCAGCGCCGGATGTGGTTCGTGCAGTCTGTCGACCCGGATGGCGCGCTGCTCAACATCTGCGTCTCCTACCGTGTCACCGGCGACGTCGACGTCGAACGGTTGCACCGGGCGGTCGACGCCGTAGCGCTGCGCCACCCGGTGCTGCGCACGACGTATCAGACCGACAGCGCCGGCGATCCGTATCCGGTGATCCATGACGATCTGCGGCCGGGCTGGGCCGAGCACGACCTGTCCGGCCTTGCCGAGCAGGCCCGCCGGCTCAGGCTGGAAGTGTTGGCGCAACGGCAGTTTCGGCAGCCGTTCGACCTGACCCAGGACTCGCCGCTGCGGATCGAGGCCGCAAGAGTCGGCGCCGACGAGCTGATGCTGCTGTTCACCGCGCACCACATCGCCTGGGACGACGGTTCCTGGGCGCCGTTCTTCACCGACCTCGTGCGCGCCTACACCGACGGTGCGGCCACCGCGGCCGGACCGGTGACTTCTGTCGCGGGTGACCCGGTCCGCAGCAGCGACGAAGATCTGGCGTATTGGCGTTCGCTGATGACGGATCTGCCTGAGCCGCTTGAACTTCCCGGCCCGAACGGCTCGGTGGTCCCCAGCACCTGGCGCGCCCAGCGGGCCACCGCGCGGCTGTCGGCGGAGACCGTCGACCGCGCCGCCGCGCTCGCCCGGGAGACCGGCGCCACCCCGTACATGGTGTTGATGGCGGCGTTCGGCGCGCTGGTTCATCGCTACACCCACGCGTCCGACTTCCTCGTCGCCACCCCGGTGCTCAATCGCGGTGCCGGGACCGAGAACGCGATCGGCTACTTCGGCAACACCCTGGTGATGCGGATGCGCCCCGAGCCGCAGCTGACGTTCCGGGAGCTGCTCGCGCAGACCAGGGACAGCGCAGTCGGCGCGCTGGCGCACTCGCGCGTCGACCTGGAATGGCTGGTGCGCGCCTCCAACCCCGACCGCAGGCACGGGGCCGAGCGAATGACGCGGGTCAGCTTCGGATTACGCGAGGCCGACGGCGGCGGCTTCAGCCCGCCCGGGGTGCGGTGCGAGCGCGCCGAATTGCGCGGCCATTTCAGTCAGTTGCCGCTCGGCTTGATGATCGAGCTGGACGGCGCGGGCCGCGGTGCGGAGGTCGAAGCCGAATACCTGGTCGAAGTTCTCGACCGCCCACTGGTGGACCAACTGCTGCGGCACTACGGCGTCCTGTTGGATCATGCGCTCGCGAACCCGGACACCACGCTGTCCGCGTGCGGACTGATGAGCGACGCGGACGCCGAGTGGCTACGTGACGTCTCGGCCGGTGAAGACTTCAGCAACCCGGCCAGCACGCTGCCGGCCCTGGTTGCGCGGCGCGCCGCCGTGACCCCGGACGCGGTCGCCGTCGTCTACGAAGGTCGGCAGTACAGCTACCGCGAGATCGACGACGAGGCAAACCGGTTGGCGCACTGGCTGATCGAGCAAGGCGTCGGCACCGAAGACCGGGTGGCGGTGCTGCTCGACAAGTCGCCCGAACTGGTCATCACCGCGCTGGGAATCCTCAAGGCCGGCGGCGTCTACCTGCCCGTCGACCCCACCTACCCGGACGACCGGCTGGCGTTCATCCTCGACGACGCCCAAGCGAAACTCGTTCTGCGCGAACCGGTCACCGGCCTGGAGGACTACCCGGCCGCCGAGCCGACCGAACTGCTCCGGCCGCTGGGGCCGGAGAACACCGCGTACCTGATCTACACCTCGGGTTCGACCGGTCTGCCCAAAGGTGTGCCGGTGCCGCACGCGCCGATCGCCGAGTACTTCGTCTGGTTCGGCGACGAATATCGCGTCGACGAGACCGACCGCCTGCTTCAAGTGGCCTCACCGAGCTTCGACGTGTCGATCGGCGAGATCTTCGGAACGCTGATCTGTGGTGCACGACTGGTGATTCCGCGCCCGGACGGTCTGCGCGACATCGGATACCTGACCGAGCTGCTGCGTCGCGAAGGCATCACCTCGATGCACTTCGTCCCGTCCCTGCTCGGGCTGTTCCTGTCACTGCCGGGCGTCAACCAGTGGCGCACCCTGCGCCGGGTGCCGATCGGCGGCGAGCCGTTGCCCGGCGAGATCGCCGACAAGTTTCACGCCACCTTCGACGCGCTGCTCTACAACTTCTACGGACCCACCGAGACCATCGTCAACGCCACCAGCTACCCGGTCGAGGGCGCCCAGGGCACCCGCGTGGTGCCGATCGGCCGGCCCAAGATCAACACTCAGATACACCTGCTCGACGACGCTCTGCAGCCGGTCCCGGTCGGTGTGATCGGCGAAATCTACATCGGCGGAACGCATGTGGCGCGCGGCTACCATCGGCGGCCCGGTCTGACCGCTGAACGCTTCGTCGCCGACCCGTTCACGCCGGGTGCCCGGCTCTACCGTTCCGGGGACTTGGCCCGCCGCAACGCCGACGGCGACATCGAGTTCGTCGGCCGCGCCGACGAACAGGTGAAGATCCGCGGATTCCGCATCGAGCTGGGCGAAGTCGGCGCGGCGATCTCGGTCGACCCGAGCGTCGGCCAGGCCGTCGTGGTGGCCAGCGACCTCCCGGGGCTGGGTAAGAGCCTGGTGGGCTACGTGACCCCGGTCGACGGCGCCGGCCGCGACACCGTCGACCTCGAGCGGATTCGCGCGCGAGTTGCCGCGGCGCTGCCGGAATACATGACCCCGGCCGCCTACGTGGTGATCGACGAAATCCCGATCACGGCGCACGGCAAGATCGACCGCGCGGCGCTGCCGGAGCCGGAGATCATGGCCAAGGCGCAATACCGCGACCCGTCCACCGTCACCGAACGCCGAATCGCCGCACTGTTTTCCGAGCTGCTGGGTCATGACCGAGTCGGAGTCGACGACTCGTTCTTCGACCTCGGCGGTCACTCGTTGGTGGCCACCAAGCTGGTCACCGCCATCCGCTCGGAATGCGGCGTCGAGTTGGGCATCCGCGATGTCTTCGAGCTCGGCACGGTGGGATCGTTGGCGGAGCGGGTCGACGACCTGCGTTCCGGTACGCGCGGCCAGGCGCGGCCCAAGCTCGTCGCGACCACCCACGACGAGCCGCTGCCGCTGTCGGCGTCGCAACTTCGGAGCTGGTTCGCCTTCCGCGTGGACGGGCCGAGCCCGGTGAACAACATCCCGTTCGCCGCCAGGCTGACCGGGCCGTGGGACATCGACGCGCTGATCGCGGCGGTCGGCGACGTCGTCGCGCGCCACGAAATCCTGCGCACCACCTACGTCGACGACGACGGAGTTCCGTACCAGGTTGTCGGCCCGGTCGCCGAGCTGACGGTGCGTCGCGCCACCGGCGACGGCGAACAGTGGCTGCAGGAACAACTCGAGGCCGAGCGCCGGCACTGCTTCGAACTGGATCGCGAATGGCCGATCCGGGTCGCGGTGCTCGACACCGGCGACACCGGCGAGCACGTGCTGTCGCTGGTCGTCCACCACATCGCCTCCGACCACTGGTCGGCCGGCGTGCTGTTCGCCGACGTGATGACCGCCTACCGGGCCCGCCGCGACGGCGAAGCTCCGTCGTGGGCGCCGCTGCGCGTCCAGTACGCCGATTACGCTGCCTGGCAACGTGATTTCCTGGGCGAGCCGGGCGGCCAGGAATCCGCGGTCGCCGCCGAGCAACGCGACTACTGGACCAGCCAGCTGGCCGGACTTCCGGAGGACAGCGGCCTGCGACCCGACTTCCCGCGCCCGCCGCTGCCCAGCGGCGACGGTGAATCGGTGACCTTCAGCATCGACGCGGCCACCCGGGCCAAGCTTGCCGAGCGATGCCGTGAATTGGGCGTCACCGAGTTCATGGCGCTGCAAGCTGCCGTCGCCGTGGTGCTGCACAAGGCGGGAAGCGGCGTCGACATCCCGCTCGGCACACCGGTCGCCGGGCGCAGCGAAGCCGAGCTGGATCAGCTGATCGGCTTCTTCGTCAACATTCTGGTGCTGCGCAACGACTTAGGCGGGCAACCCCACGCTGCGCGACGTGCTGACCCGGGCGCGCGAGACCGCGTTGGCCGCCTACGCCCATCAGGACCTGCCGTTCGACCGGGTGGTCGACAGTGTCAGCCCGGTGCGATCGCTGTCGCGTAACCCGCTGTTCCAGGTCATCGTCCATGTCCGCGACCACCTTCCGGCCACCCGTGTCGTCGAATCGGCGCCGCACGGCAGCGACGCGCAGGACACGGTGTGCACGTCGCTGGATCCCGTCTTCGACATGGCCCACGCCGACCTGAGCGTCAACTTCTTCGGCACCGACGGATCCGACGACTCCGGACTATAACGGCAACCTGATCTTCCGCACCGAGCTGTATCGACGGAACACCATCGAGCGGTTGGCCGGCTGGCTGACCCGTGTCGTCACCGAGTTTGCCGACGACATCGACCAGAGTTTGCGGGATGTGGTGCTGGCCGACGCGCAGGAACAGCAACGCATCCTGACCCAGTGGAGCCGCGGCGCTCAGTCGCCGGCTGACCGGCCGCGTACCGTTCCGGAACTGCTGGAAGCGAGCCGTCAGTGCGAGGCCGGGCGGGTTGCGGTGCGCTGCGCCGGCGAAGACCTGGATTACGTTGCGCTGCATCAGACGTTCGGACAATTTGGCGGCCCTGCTCGCCGATCGTGGTGTGCGGCCGGGGTCCTTCGTCGGGCTGTCGACACGGCGGGGCATCGACATGGTGGTGGCGCTGGTGGCCATCGTCAAAGCCGGCGCGGCCTATTTCCCGATCGATCCCGGTTATCCGTTGGCGCGCAAGCAGTTCATGCTCGACGACGTGCGGCCTCCGGTCGTCATTGCGACCGTCGAAGCGCTCGACACCATGCCCGCCGAATCCGAGGCCGCCGTCGTCCTGCTCGATGACGCCGAGGTGCGGGCCGCGATCGAGGGGTCGGAACGCGCGCGCAACGCCACTGAGCCTGCCGCATCCCGACGACCCGATGTATCTGGTGTTCACCTCCGGATCGACCGGAAAACCCAAGGGCGCGGTCGGTACTCAGCGCGCGATGGCGGCCCGGCTGGATTGGCAGCTACGGCATTATCCGCCGCGAGCCGACGACATCCGGCTGTCGCAAGCGTCGATGACGTTCCTCGAAGGCGGCATGGAACTGCTGGCCGGTCTGGCGGCGGGTGCCACCATGATCCTGGCCGACGACGCCGAGCACCGCGACGCCGAAGCGCTTGGCGCGCTGATGAAACGGGAGTCCGTCGCCCAGATCACCGCGGTGCCCAGCCTGGTGTCCGCGCTGGTGGACAGTGCGCCCGACGCGGTGCGCTCGTTGGCGCGGCTGGTGTGCGGCGGAGAGCCGGTGAGCAATTCGCTGCTGCAGCGGTTGACGGCCGCATGCGCCGACGCCGGCGAGCATGGCCCGGAGCTGCTGAACAACATCGGCTCCACCGAGACATCCGGCGCGGTGTCCCGCGGCCGGCTGAGCCCGCCGAGCCCGCTGGTCGGCTCACCGGTGGCCGGGGCGCAGGCCTATCTGCTGGACGACGGCCTGCGGCCGGTGCCGGTCGGCGTGGTGGGCGAGTTGTACTACGCCGGTGACCAATTGGCCCGCGGCTACTGGAAGCGGTCCGCGCTGACCGCGGTACGTTTTATCGCCAACCCCTTTGCGGCCGAACCCGGTAGCCGGTTGTACCGCAGCGGCGATCTGGCCCGGTGGACCGAGGACGGGCGACTGGAATTCGCCGGCCGCGCCGACCATCAGGTGCAGGTGCGCGGATTCCGCGTCGAGCTCGCCGAGGTCGAGGCCGCGCTGGCGGCCGCCGACGGTGTCGCGGCCGCCGCCGCACGGACCTGGGAGGTGCACGACGGGACCAGCCTGGCCGGTTACGTTGTGCCGCAACAGCTCATCGCCGATGATGCCGACAAGGCGGCGTTCGCGGCCGCGGTGCGCGCCGCGATCAGCACCACCCTGCCCGGATACATGGTGCCGTCGTCGCTGACGGTGCTCGACGCGCTGCCCAAGACGGAGTCGGGGAAGCTGAACCGCCCGGGGTTGCCGCGCCCTGCGGTCAGCACCAGCGGACACACCGAGCCGACGCGGACCGACACCGAACATGCGCTGGCCGCGGTATTCGCCGACTTGCTCTCCACCTCGGAGGTCGGGCGGTTCGACGACTTCTTCGCGCTCGGCGGGGACAGCATCCTGTCGGTCCAATTGGCCTCGCGGGCAAGGGCGGTCGGACTGTCCGTCAACCCGCGGATGGTGTTCGAGAACCCGACGCCTGCGAAGCTGGCCGCCGCGGTGGATGCGCTCGGGGTGACCGGTGACTCCGCTTCACCCGACGACGTGCCCGAAACCCGGTTCGAGCCGATGACGACATCGGGCTTGTCGGCGACCGACTTGGCCGCGGTGACGCAGCTGTGGTCGAAGTCGCGGGACGGAACGTCATGACAGCCACTGGAGTCGAGGCCACCGAGGCCGAAGAGGCGCAGCCACGCCCGACATCGAGGACGTGATGGCGCTGAGTCCTCTTCAGGAGGGCCTCTATTCGCTGACCGCACTGGCGGAGTTCGCCGAAGGCCAGCCCGCCGACGACCCGTACGTGATCGGCATGGCCGCCGACATCTTCGGCTCACTCGATGTCGCGTTGCTTCGCGATTGCGCGGCGAAGATGTTGGTCCGGCATCCGAATCTGCGGGCGAGCTTCTTCAGTCGGGGGATCGCCCGCCCGGTGCAGATCGTGCCGTCGCGAGTCGATCTGCCGTGGCGCGATGTCGCCGCGGCCGAAGCGGACATCGAAGCGATCGAACTCGACGAGCGGCGACGGCCGTTCGATCTCGAGCGGCTACCGGCGCTTCGCTTCCTGCTGATCGAATTACCGGATGCGCGCTGGCGTTTGGTGATCACCGCCCACCACATCGTGATCGACGGCTGGTCGCTGCCGGTGTTCGTCGCCGAGATGATGATCCTCTACCGCGCCGGCGGCGAGCTCGGCGCGCTGCCGGTCGCGCCGCGTCCGTACCGGGATTACATCGGCTGGCTTGCCGGCCGCGATCAGGAAGCCAGTCAACGGGTCTGGCGTGAGCACCTTGCCGGCCTGACCGGCCCCACGCTGCTGGCGGCCGCATTCGGCGGCGAGGACGCCGCCCGCACGTCGACGCGTCTGCCGCAGAGCACCGAGTTGCAACTGGATACCGAGGCCACCGAACGACTGGTCAAGGGCGCCCGCTCACGGGGCATCACGCTCAACACGCTGCTGCAGATGGCGTGGGCGACCATCGTGTCGCGCCTGACCGACCGCGACGATGTCGTGTTCGGTGTCACCGTGTCCGGCCGGCCCGCGGAACTGGCCGGTGTCGAGACCATGGTCGGCCTGTTCATCAACACCGTCCCGCTGCGGGTGCGCCTCGACGCCTCCGCTCCGGTCGGCCAGCAGTGCCTTGCCGTACAACGTGATTCGGCGATCCTGCGCGAACACAGCTACCTCGGGCACGCGCAGCTGCGCGCGATGGGTGGCGTCGGCGAAATGTACGACACCCTGCTGGTCTACGAGAACTTCCCGACCGGCGGCATGTCCGGGGGCGACCAGTTGGCCGGCACCGGGGTCACCTTCCGCCCCGCCGCGGTAGAAAGCCTCACCCATTTCCCGATCGTGCTTGCCGCGCATATGGCCGACGAGGGACTGGTCCTGATGGTCGAAGTCATCGACGGCGCGATCGGAAACACCACCGCGGCCGCGCTCGGCCAGCGGCTGCTGGCCACCGCCGATCAACTGCTGCAGCAGTGGGACCATCCGCTGCGTGATGTCAGCGTGCTGCTCGCCGACGAAGCGGCGCCGCTGGGCGTCGGCTCGCCGAAACCCGCGACGGCGCAGAGCATTCACGCCCGGTTCGCCGCGGTCGCCGCGCGCACACCGGACAGCCCGGCGGTGACGTGGGCGGGTGGCGTGCTGAGCTACCGCGAGCTCGATGATGCCGCCGACCGGCTAGCCGGCACGCTGCTAGCACGCGGCGTGGGTGCCGAAACTCCAGTGGCCATCCAGCTTTCCCGCGGACCGCAGTACGTCGTGGCGATTCTGGCGGTGCTGAAGGCCGGCGCGACCTACGTGCCGTTGGAGCCGGGGATGCCCGCGGAACGGGTGAATTCGATTCTGCGGCAGAGCGGCGCCACCATCGTCATCGATGACGACTTCGCGGCCGACGGCGGCGGCGATTTCCAGCCCGGCGAGGTCGATCCCCGCCGCGCTGCCTACGTGGTGTTCACCTCCGGAACAACCGGGGAACCCAAGGGCGTCATCGGAACTCACGCCGCGGTCGGCGCCTACGCCGACGATCATCTCGACCATGTGCTGCGACCGGCGGCGGCCCGGTTGGGCCGTCCGCTGCGCATCGCGCACGCCTGGTCGTTCGCGTTCGACGCAGCGTGGCAGCCGCTGGTGGCGTTGCTCGACGGCCACGTCGTGCACATCGTCGACGAACACACCCAGACCGACGCCGAGGCACTGGTCGCCGCCATCGCCGAGCACGGCGTCGACATGATCGACACCACCCCGTCGATGTTTGCTCAATTGAGGTCGGCAGGTTTGCTGACGCGGGTGCCGCTGGCCGTGCTCGCCCTCGGTGGCGAAGCGCTGGGTGGCAGCTCCTGGGCATTCATCCGAACCGAGTGCGCCCGCACCGGCATGACCGCCTTCAACTGCTACGGCCCCACCGAGACCACAGTCGAGGCGGTGGTGGCCGCCATCGACCAGCACGACGAGCCCTCGATCGGGCGCCCGACCAGTCACACCCGCGGCTACGTGCTGGACTCCGCGCTGCGCCCGGTGCCCGACGGCGTCGCGGGGGAGCTGTACCTTGGCGGCGCGCAGTTGGCCCGCGGCTACCTGAACCGCGCACCAGAAACTGTGCAGCGATTCATCGCGGACCCCAACGTCCGCGGCGAACGGATGTATCGCACCGGCGATCTGGTGCGTCGCCAACCCGGCGGTTCGCTGCAGTACGTGGGCCGGGCCGATGCGCAGGTGAAGATTCGCGGCCATCGGGTGGAGCCGGCCGAGATCGCGGTGGTGCTCGAATCGCATCCGGGCGTGCGGCATGCCAGCGTCGTGGTGCACGAACGGCAGGGCGTTCCGCGGCTGGTCGCCTATGTGGCGGTGGGGGATTCGACGGGCCGGCCACTGACGGTGAACGAGCTGCGCCGCATGCTGGTTGGCCGGCTGCCGCGCTACATGGTTCCGCAACGCATCGTGATCGTCGACGACATCCCGCTGACCTCCAACGGTAAACTGGACGAAATAGCCTTGGCGGCAATCGATCCGGCAGCGTCGGCAGGGTCCGCCGGAACCGAGCCGGACACCGCGACCGAATCCGCGCTCATCGAAGTGCTCACCGAGATCCTGCACGTCGCCCGCATCGACCCGAACGCCGATTTTCTGGAGCTGGGGCTCGACAGCATCGTGGCCCTGTCGGTGGTGCAGGCGGCCCGCCGGCGCGGGATCGCGCTGCGCGCCAGGCTCATTCTCGAATGCAGCAGCGTGCGTGAACTCGCCGCCGCCATTGACACCGAAGCCACCGAAGCCGCCGAGGAGGCCGCCCAGCCGCCGGCGGAGGCGCAGGGTGGCAACGGGCCGATACCGCTGCTGGCCAATGCGCACTGGCTCTACGAATTCGGCGAGCCGCGGAGGCTCTCGCAGGCCGAAGCGATCCGGCTGCCTGACGGTGTCACCGGTGAACAGCTGAAAGCGGCCCTGTCGGCCATCGTCGACGGCCACGAAGTACTGCGCAGTCGATTGGACCGCGCCAGCATGACGCTGCATCCCGATCAGCCGCGCGATTTCCTCACCGAGATCACGGTTTCCGGTGAGCTCCAGGCGGCCGTCGCCGCCGAGACCGGGCGCGCGATCGACAGCATCGACCCCGAACGCGGAAAGCTCGTGGCGGCGACGTGGCTGCGGCCCCCTGCCGGCCAGAGCGTGCTGGTGCTGGCCGCCCATGTGCTGGCCCTTGACCCGGTATCGTGGCAAGTGGTGCTCGGCGAACTCGACGCCACCCTGCACGCGCTGATGGCCGGCAACACTCCGGCGCCAATCCGTGAGCGCACCAGCTATCGGCGCTGGGTCGACACGATGACCGCGCGGGCGGAATCGCTTGACAGCGAACCTTATTGGACCGCGCAGCTCGCCGGTGAGGATCCCCAGCTCGGCCGACGACGGCTGGCGCCGGACAGCGACGTCGCCGCCGGACTGCTCGTCCAAACGGCAATGCTCGACGTGGACACCACTGCGCGGCTGCTGAAGTCCGGCCTGCCGGTGTTCGACGTTCTGATCGCCGCCGCGTCGCGGATGGTCACCACGTGGCGCCAACGCCGCGGTCAGCCGACGCCGGCGCCGCTGCTCGCGCTGGAAACCCACGGCCGTGCCGACGCGCTGTTCGACGACGCGGTCGACACCTCTGAGACGGTGGGACTGCTGAGCGCGATCTACCCGCTGCGTGTCGACACCGACGATCCGCGTCAGGTGCGGGAACTGCTGATGTCGATTCCCGGCGACGGTGTCGACTACGGGCTGCTGCGCTATCTGCGCGGCGACACCGCAAGCCGAATCGCCACCTTCGGCGAACCCCAGTTGCTGCTGAACTATCTCGGTCGCGCCGACGTCGGTAGAACCAGCGGACTGTGGCTGGATCGTGGTCTGCTGACCGGTGTTTCGCCGCTGCCGGAGCCCGGACTGGCCGTGCGCTACGAGCTGAGCCTGGTGGCCACCGTGCTCGGCAGTGGCGAGCACCAGGTATTGGTGACACAGTGGCGAGCGCTGCCCGACATACTCAGTGAATCGGACATCGCTGCATTGCAGGAACTTTGGACGCAGGCGCTCGCGGAGGTGTTGCCATGACCACGCTTGCGGTGCTGGGTGCCGGCGTGAAAGCAGTGGCGGTTGCCGCCAAGGCGCACGTGCTGAACGAGATGGGCGTCGAGGCGCCGAACGTGGTGGCCATCGAGCGGACCGGAGTTGGGGCCAACTGGCAGGCCAGCGGTGGCTGGACCGACGGCGCGCAACGGCTGGGTACCAGCCCGGAAAAGGACGTCGGCTTCCCGTACCGCTCGTCACTGGTGCCGCGCCGAAACGGCGAACTCGACGAACGCATGACCCAGCACAGCTGGCAGTCGTACCTGATCGCCACCAGTCAGTTCGCGCAGTGGATCGACCGCGGCCGACCGGCGCCGACTCATCGGCGGTGGAGTCAATATCTGCGCTGGGTGGCCGACGAGATCGGCATGACAGTGGTCTACGGCGAGGTCGAGCGCCTCGCGGTGGACGGTGAGCAGTGGGCGTTGCATACCGACGAAACGTGCGTGCACGCAGACGGTCTGATGATCACCGGTCCCGGACAAGCCGAGCGATCATTACTGCCGGGCAATCCGCGGGTGCTGTCCATAGCTCAGTTCTGGCATCGTGCCGGCCAGCAGGACCGGATCAGCGCAGAGCGGGTGGCGGTGATCGGCGGTGGCGAGACCGCCGCGGCGATGCTCAACGAACTTTTCCGTCATCGCGTTTCCACCATCACGGTCATCTCGCCGCAGGTGACCCTGTTCACCCGCGGCGAGAGCTTCTTCGAGAACGCGCTGTTCTCCGACCCCAGCGACTGGACGGCGCTGACCGTGGACGAGCGGCGCGACGCGATCGCCCGCACCGACCGCGGGGTGTTCTCGTCCAACGTTCAGGACGCGTTGCTGGCCGACGACCGCATCCGTCACCTGCGCGGCCGGGTGGCCCACGCGGTGGGTCGTGATGAGCAGATCCGGCTGACGCTGTCCACCAACCGGGGCAGTGAAAACCTGGAGACCGTACACGGTTTCGACCTGGTAATCGACGGTTCGGGCGCCGACCCGCTGTGGTTCACCTCGCTGTTCAGCCAGGACGCGCTCGACCTGCTGGAGCTGGGCCTTGGCGGCCCGCTGAACGGGGATCGCGTCCAGGAAGCCATCGGGCACGACCTCGCTGTCATCGACGTCGCGCCGAAGTTGTTCCTGCCCAACCTCGCCGGGCTCAACCAGGGACCCGGCTTCCCCAACCTCAGTTGCCTGGGGCTGCTGTCCGACCGGGTGCTGGGCGCCGATCTGGGCCGCAATTCCCCGTCCCCGAACATCAGAGCATCGACCAGGAGAGATGATGAGCACCAATCCCTTCGATGACGACAACGGTATGTTCGTCGTTCTCGTCAACGACGAAGATCAGCACAGCCTGTGGCCGACGTTCACCGACGTCCCGGCGGGCTGGCGCAAGATCTTCGGCGAGGCCGGTCGCGGGGAATGCCTGGCCTATGTCGAGCAGAACTGGACCGACATGCGGCCGCGGAGTCTCCGCGAGTCGATGGACCGCTGATGGCCCGCGGTTTCCAGGGTGCGATGTTGCGGGGCTTCGGCGCCCGCGACCACACCGCGACCGTCCTCGAAACCGTCAGTATCGCACCCCATTTCGTGCGGATCCGGATGGAATCGCCCACTCTGTTCCAAGACGCCCAAGCCGAACCCGCTGCCTGGCTACGGTTCTGGTTCCCCGACCATGAGGGGTCGACCACCGAATTCCAACGCGCGTACACCATCTCCGAAGCTGACGTGCCCGCCGGTCGTTTCGCTGTCGATGTGGTGCTGCACGATCCGGCCGGCCCGGCGTCGTTGTGGGCCCGCACCGTGGAGCCCGGCGCGACCATCGCGGTGATGTCGCTGATGGGTTCGTCGCGTTTCGACACACCTGACGAGCCACCGGCCGGCTACCTGTTGATCGGTGACTCCGCGTCGATCCCAGGGATCAACGGCATCATCGGGATCGTCCCGCACGACGTGCCGATCGAGGTGTATCTCGAACAGCACGATGACAACGACCGGCAGATCCCGGTCGCCGAGCATCCGCGGTTGCGGCTGCACTGGGTCAGTCGACGCGACGAGAAGTCACTCGCGGCGGCTATCGAGACCCGGGACTGGTCGGACTGGTATGCCTGGGCTACACCGGAAGCCACCACGCTCAAGCACGTTCGGACCCGGCTGCGCGACGACTTCGGCTTCCCCAAGTCCGAAATCCACGCGCAGGCCTATTGGAGTGCCGGGCGCGAAATGGGTATCCGCCGCGGCGACAAAGAGACGACGGTCGACACCGTCGCACTCAGTGCTGATCCGGTCACCGCGGAGCCGGAAGCCGTTGTCGTCCAGGATGAACAGCCGGCAGCCAAGGGGAGCTGGCGTGCCCAGGCCGCCGGCCGGTTGCTGGCGCCGCTGCGCTCGGCGTTGATCGCATCCGGAGTACTGCAAGCGATCATCACGCTGGTCCAGCTGGCGCCGTTCCTGCTGTTGGTCGAACTGGCCAGACTTCTGGTGTCGGGCGCCGAGCCTTCGCGACTGCGCGAGATCGGTTTCGCGGCGGTGGTGCTGCTCGGGTTCGGCACCCTGCTGGGTGCCGCGCTGACGCTGTGGCTGCATGTCGTGGATGCCCGGTTCGCCAGCGACCTGCGTTCGCGGCTGCTGAGCAAGCTGTCGCGATTGCCGTTGGGGTGGTTCACCGCTCGTGGTTCTGGGTCGATCAAACAACTGGTCGCCGACGACACACTGTCACTGCACTACCTGGTCACCCACGCCATTCCCGACGCGGTCGCCGCGGTGATCGCGCCGCTGGCGGTGCTGGTCTACCTGTTCGTCGTGGACTGGCGGGTGGCTTTGGTCCTGTTCATCCCGGTGCTGGTCTATCTGGTGCTGACGTCGTCGATGACGATCCAGTCCGGCCCGCGCATCCCGCAGTCGCAACGCTGGGCCGAACGGATGAGCAGTGAGGCCGGCGCCTACCTCGAGGGCCAACCGGTGATCCGCGTCTTCGGCGGTGCCGCCGCATCGAGTTTCCGCCGCCGCCTGGACGAATACGTGGGCTTCCTCACCGACTGGCAGCGCCCGCTGGCCGGCAAGAAGACCCTGATGGATCTGGTCACCCGCCCCACCACATTCCTGTGGCTGATCGCCGGGACCGGCACCCTGCTGGTGGTCGGCGGCCAGATGAAACCGGTCGACCTGCTGCCGTTCTTGTTGCTGGGCACCACGTTCGGCGCCCGGCTGCTCAACATCGCCTATGGCCTCGGCGGCATCCGCGCCGGGTTGCTCGCCGCGCGGCGCCTGCAGGTCACCCTCGACGAGCCGGAACTCTCGGTCCGCGATCAGCCGCGCGAAGCATCCGGCGACACGTCGGCCACCGTGGTGTTCGACCGGGTGACCTTCGGCTACCGCACCGGTGTCCCGGTCGTCCACGACGTGTCACTGACGCTGCGGCCCGGCACCGTCACCGCGCTGGTCGGCCCGTCCGGGTCGGGCAAGTCGACGCTGGCCGCGCTGCTGGCCCGCTTCTACGACGTGCAGCAGGGCGCGATCACCGTTGACGGACAAGACATCCGGTCGTTGACCGCCGACGGGCTCTACACCCGCGTCGGATTCGTCCTGCAGGAAACTCAGCTCGTTCACGGCACCGTCGCCGAGAACATCGCGCTGGCCGTCCCCGATGCCACGCCCGCTCAGATCGAGGCCGCGGCACGGGAGGCTCAGATTCATGAGCGGATCATCCGGCTGCCCGCCGGCTACGACACCATGCTCGGTGCTGCCAGCGGCCTGTCCGGCGGGGAACGTCAACGGTTGACGATCGCCCGCGCGATTCTCGCCGACACCGGTGTCCTGATCCTGGACGAGGCCACCGCCTTCGCCGATCCTGAATCGGAATACCTTGTGCAGCAAGCACTCAACCGGTTGACCCGGGACCGCACGGTACTGGTGATCGCCCATCGGCTGCACACCATCGTCGGCGCCGATCAGATCGTCGTGCTCGACCACGGTCGCATCGCCGAACAAGGCACCCACGACGAATTGCTGGCCGCTGACGGACGCTATCGCCGACTGTGGGACAGCGGCCGTCGCGACCCGGTTACCGCCACGACTGCGCAGGAGGCCACGCGATGATCCGCACCTGGATCGGCCTGGTCCCGGCCGAGCGTCGCGGCAGGGTTCTGCTTTACACCGTGCTCGCGTTGATCTCGGTGATCGTGCGGGCGGTCGGCACCGTCCTGCTGGTCCCGTTGGTCGGCGCGTTGTTCAGCAATACGCCGCACCAGGCGTTGGGCTGGCTGGGCTGGCTCACCGTTCACGACGGCGGCCGGCTGGGTGATCGACACCGCCACTGCGCGAATCGGTTTCGATCTCGGCTTCGCGGTACTCGACCACACCCAGCACGATGTGGCGGATCAGTTACCGGATGTGCGGCTGGAGTGGTTCAGCGCCGACAACACCGCGACGGCACGGCAGGCGATCGCCGCGACCGGACCGGAATTGGTCGGGCTCGCGGTGAACCTGCTCACTCCGTTGGTCACCGCCGTGCTGCTGCCGGCCGCGATCGCGGTGGCTCTGCTGCCGGTGTCCTGGCAACTCGGTGCCGCCGCCATGGGTGGTGTGCCACTGCTCCTCGGAGCATTGTGGGCTTCGGCCCGGCTAGCCCGTCGTGCCGATCATGCTGCCGCTGAGGCGAATACGTCGTTGACCGAACGGATCATCGAATTCGCCCGCACCCAGCAGGCGTTGCGCGCCGCGCGGCGTGTCGAGCCGGCCCGAAGCATGGTCGGCGACGCGCTGGCCGCCCAGCACGGCGCGACGATGCGATTGCTGACCATGCAGGTTCCCGGCCAGCTGCTGTTCAGCCTGGCCAGCCAGCTCGCGCTGATCCTGTTCGCCGGTGCGACAACCGCTTTGACCCTCGCTCACACACTGAGCGTGCCGGAAGCGGTCGCGCTGATCGTCGTGATCGCCCGCTACCTGGAGCCGTTCACCTCGATCAGCGAGCTGGGTCCGGCGCTGGAGAGCACCCGCGCGACTCTGGACCGGATCCGCGCGGTGCTCAGCGCCCCGGTCATGACCGCCGGGACCGAAAGCCGTCGTAGCTCTCCTGATGCGCCGCTCATCGAGTTCGACGACGTCACGTTCGGCTACGACGGCGCAAGCGCGCCGGTGCTGGACGGCGTCAGCTTCACGCTTCGACCGGGCGGCACCACGGCGATCGTCGGGCCGTCCGGTTCGGGCAAGAGCACGATTCTGGCGCTGATCGCCGGCCTCTACCAGCCCGGCCACGGCCGCATCCTGATCGACGGTGTCGATGTCGCGACGCTCGACGCCGAAGCCCGCCGCGCGGCGACCAGCGTGGTCTTCCAACACCCCTACCTGTTTCACGGGACCATCCGCGAGAACATCTCGGCCGGAGACCCCACCGCCGCCGAGGCCCAGTTCAGCCGCGCCGCTGCGCTGGCCCGGGTGGACGAACTCACCGGCAGACTGGCCGCGGGGGCAGACACGGTGGTCGGCGAAGCCGGCTCGGCGCTGTCCGGTGGTGAACGACAGCGGGTCAGCATCGCCCGCGCCCTGCTCAAACCGGCGCCGATACTGCTCGTCGACGAGGCCACCAGCGCGCTGGACACCGAGAACGAGGCCGCCGTGGTCGACGCGCTCACCGCGGATCCGCAATCACGCACCAAGGTGATCGTTGCTCACCGATTGGCCAGTATCCGCCATGCCGACCGGGTGCTGTTCCTCGATGCGGGCAAAATCGTCGAAGACGGCACGGTCGACGACTTGCTCACTGCGGGTGGGCGTTTCGATGACTTCTGGCACCGGCAGCGTGACGCCGCCGAATGGCGAATCCACGTCAGCTAGCTGCGTCGGTTTTAGATGGAAGACATCAGGCAATCCGACACGCCAGCACCCGGGTCGCCGCAGACAGTGCGATGACCAGCACAATGACAGCGATATCCAAATCGAAGGGACAACGATGACCTTGAATAAGTTCGCCACCGGCGTAGCCGCCGTGGCCGCTATTGGCGCCGCTGCGGCCGGCGCGACCTCACTGGCTTCCAGCGGCGCACCCGCACCGCAGGTAGTGCCCGTCGTGCTCAGCGCGCCGCTCGACCCGCCGCCACCCGCGCCGGGCCAGCCGCCGCTGCCGAGCCCGGAACAATTGACCGACCTTGCCAACCAGGTCACCAACCCCGGGGTGAATTGGAAAGACAAGAACAATCTCGTAGCAAATGGCATCACCTCACCAGAGGGCCACGACGCCGACCATCTGCTGCGCAGGGCTTATGAGCACGGCAACTTCCCGGAGCAGTTCGCCTTCACGAACATCGAGCCGATTCCGGGCAACGGGGCCAGCGCCGACGTCACCATCACGGGCCCGAAGTTCGCCGGGCCGGTCGAGAAGAAACTGGCGTTCGTCGATCAGGGCGGCAACTGGGTGCTGCAGCACGACGCCGCACTCGCACTGGTGCAGGCGGCCTCGGCCATCAACTGACGGCTAGACGCGGTCACTCAGCGTGCTGGGTGACCGCGTCGAGGTCGAGCAACCGCGCGTGCAGCACGGTGCGATTTCGCAGCGCCGAGCGCACCGCGTGGTGCACGCCGTCTTCGAGGTAGCAGACGCCCTTCCACTTCACGGCGTGCGGGAAGAGATCGCCGTAGAAGGTGGAGTCCTCGGACAGCAGGCGATCCAGCGCCAGCACTGTCGTGGTGGTGACCAGTTCGTCGAGCCGGATCTGGCGCGGCGGAATCCGCGACCAGTCCCGGTAGGACAGGCCATGCTCCGGGTAGGGCTTGCCGTCCCGCACACCTTTGAAGATCATCCGCGGCTCGTTTCCCCCGACCTGGACACAAAGGCCAAGGTTAGCGCGGTGACGAGACGGTAGTCGCTGGTGATCCCCGTAAAGTGGTCGGGTGAGGAGGGTCGATCCGGATGGGAACTGCAGATGATCGCCGCTTTGAGGTGCTGCGCGCGATCGTCGCCGACTTCGTCTCGACCCAGGAGCCGATCGGCTCGAAATCGCTGGTAGACCGGCACAACCTCGGCGTCTCGTCGGCGACGGTCCGCAACGACATGGCCGTGCTCGAGGCCGAGGGCTACATCACCCAGCCGCACACCAGCTCCGGTCGGGTACCGACCGAAAAGGGCTACCGCGAGTTCGTCGACCGGCTCGACGACGTCAAACCGCTGTCGGGGGCCGAGCGACGCGCCATCCAGAGCTTCCTGGAGTCCGGCGTCGACCTCGACGACGTCCTGCGCCGCGCGGTGCGGCTGCTGGCCCAGCTGACCCGGCAGGTAGCCGTCGTGCAATACCCGACGCTGTCGACGTCGACGGTGCGGCACCTCGAAGTCATCGCGCTCACCCCGGCCAAGCTGCTGATGGTGGTGATCACCGATACCGGTCGGGTTGACCAGCGAGTCGTCGAACTCGGCGACGTCATCGACGACCACCAGCTCTCGCAGCTGCGGGACATGCTCGGGCAGGCGCTGGACGGCAAGAAGCTCGCGGCGGCATCCATCGCGGTCGCCGACCTGGCCGCTCAACTGCACAGTCGCAGCGGCCAGTCGAAGAGCCTCAGCGACGCGGTCGGCCGCTCTGCCACGGTGCTGCTCGAGTCGTTGGTCGAGCACACCGAGGAGCGGCTGCTGCTGGGCGGCACCGCAAACCTGACCCGCAACACCGCCGACTTCGGCGGTTCGCTGCGCTCCATCCTGGAGGCGCTCGAAGAACAGGTCGTTGTGCTGAAGTTGCTGGCCGCTCAGCAGGAAGCCGGCAAGGTCACGGTCCGCATCGGACACGAGACCGAGGCCGAGCAGATGATGGGTACGTCGGTCGTGTCGACCACCTATGGCACCCTCGATACCGTCTGGGGCGGCATGGGTGTGCTCGGGCCTACCCGAATGGACTATCCGGGAACTATCGCCAGCGTCGCTGCGGTTGCTCTCTACATCGGCGAAGTGCTGGGTACACGTTGAGCGCCGCATTCCAGGCACAATTCATAGACGGCCGTTCACCATACGGCGGATCTGGGCCGCAGAGCCCAGGAAAGTTCAGGAAGGTCAAGCGTGGCACGCGACTACTACGGTTTGCTCGGCGTGGGCAAGAACGCGAGCGATATCGAGCTCAAGCGCGCGTATCGCAAGCTCGCGCGCGAGCTGCACCCCGACGTCAACCCCGACGAGGTCGCACAGGCGAAGTTCAAGGAGATCAGCGTCGCCTACGAGGTGCTGTCCGACCCTGAAAAGCGGCGCATCGTCGACCTGGGCGGCGACCCGCTGGAGAACGCGGCCGCGGGCGGTGGCGGCGGCTTTGGTGGGTTCGGCGGCCTGGGCGACGTCTTCGAAGCGTTCTTCGGCGGCGGTTCTACGTCGCGGGGGCCGGTCGGACGGGTCCGGCCGGGTTCGGACTCGCTGCTGCGGATGCGACTGGATCTGACCGAATGCGCGACCGGCGTCAGCAAGCAGGTCACCGTCGATACCGCGGTGCTGTGTGACCGCTGCCAGGGCCGCGGTACCAACGCCAACTCGACACCGGTGTCCTGCGACACCTGCGGCGGTCGCGGCGAGGTGCAGACCGTGCAGCGGTCGCTGCTCGGCCAGGTGCTGACCGCGCGACCGTGCCCCACCTGCCGCGGCGTCGGCGAGGTCATCCCCGACCCCTGCCACCAATGTGGCGGCGACGGCCGGGTTCAGGCACGTCGCGACATCGCCGTGAAGATTCCCGCCGGCGTCGGCGACGGAATGCGCGTCCGGCTCGCGGCCCAGGGTGAAGTGGGGCCCGGCGGGGGACCGGCCGGCGACCTGTACGTCGAGATCCACGAGCAGCCCCACGACGTCTTCGTGCGCGACGGCGACGATCTGCACTGCACGATCTCGGTGCCGATGGTCGACGCGGCCCTCGGCGCGACGGTGACCGTCGACGCGATCATCGACGGCCTGACCGAGATCACCTTCCCGGCGGGCACCCAGCCTGGTTCGGTGACGACCCGTCGCGGGCACGGGATGCCGCACCTGCGTTCCGGCGTGCGCGGCGACCTACACGTGCACGTCGAGGTAGTGGTGCCCGATCGTCTCGACCATCAGGACGCCGAGCTGCTGCGCGAATTCAAGAGCCGCCGCGACCGAGACGTCACCGAGGTCAAGTCGACGCACACGGCCGGCAGCCACAATGGCGGGCTGTTCAGCCGCCTGCGCGAAACCTTCACCGGGCGCTAATTGCCCGGCCTGTTCTACATCGACGCGCTGCCCGGCAACGGTGAGCTGGCCGTCCTCGACGGTGATGAAGGTTTCCACGCCGCCACCGTGCGGCGCATCCGGGTGGGCGAAGAGCTGATTCTCGGCGACGGCGCCGGCAGTGTGGCCCGCTGTGTCGTCGAAGAGACCGCGCGCGACGGGCTACGGGCCCGGGTGGTGGAGCGCCGCCACGTCGCGCCCGCCACGCCGCCGGTGACCGTGGTCCAGGCGCTGCCCAAATCCGAGCGCTCCGAGCTGGCGATCGAGCTGGCCACCGAGGCCGGCGCCGACGCGCTGGTGGCCTGGCAGGCCGCGCGCTGCGTGGCCCGCTGGGACGGTGCCCGCGCCGAGAAGGGTCTGCGGCGGTGGCGCGCAGTCGCCCGCGCGGCGGCCCAGCAGTCCCGACGCGCCTACATTCCGTTGGTGGATGGCGTGCTGTCGACCGCGGCGCTGGTCATACGGATCGGCGAAGTGACATCGTCGGGAGGCGTCGTCCTGGCGCTGCACGAAGCGGCCGACGGCCCGTTGACGGATCTGCATTTGGCGCAGGCCGCGTCGCTGATGCTGGTGGTGGGCCCCGAAGGGGGCATCGCTGCTGACGAACTGGCCGCGATCGTCGATGCCGGAGCGCACGCCGTGCGGCTCGGCCCGACCGTGCTGCGCACCTCGACCGCGGCCGCCGTTGCGCTGGGTGCGTTGGGCGCGCTGACACCGCGCTGGGACCATCCTGGCGGCGGTTAGTTTCACCCGCGAGCGCGCAGGAGTGCGACGCCGTCACCGGTGAGCTCGTCGAGCGCCCACGAGCGTCCCGCCAGCGCTGACGCCAGAAATGCGGACGTGCCAGACACTGAATGTGCCCCTGCGCCGTGAGTCCAGTCGGTGTCCGTCGCACGCAAGTGCAGCCCGCGGGCCCGCGCCGCGGCGGGAACAAATGGGTTGGGCACGCGCACTTGGGTTTGCAGCACGGCGGCCAGGACGCTCGGCTCGACTGTCGGCGCCAAGCCCAATGGCAACACAATGTCGAGTTCGTGAATCACGTGGTCGCCCAACAGGAGTCGTCGCGGAAAGATCCGACCCAACCCGCGCGGCCGGTGGACCAATGCCGCGAAGTCGTCGACCAATTCTGCCGGTGTCCGTCCTGCCGCCAGGCTCCGGGCAAGTCCGGTGTTGCAGCGGTCGAACGATCCGCGATGCCTGAGCATCTCGAGGACGAGTGTTCTCGGCGGTACCTGGCAGCCCACTACGAGGTGGGCCAGCACGTCGTGGTTGGTCCATTCGGCGCACAGGCTGGGCTGTGACCAGTCTCGATCAGAGAGGCTGCGGGCTATGGCGAGGAATCGAAGATCGTTGGTCCGCAACAGTTCACGATCAGACGACATGAAGATGCCGTTGCAGAAATGCGGTCTGGTCGGTCAACAGCTGGTCGAGCAGCGGGCGGTGGTACACCTCGAAGTGGTCGCCGTCGTAGCGGCGCATTTCGCCGAACGGTGCCCGGCGCGCGACGTCTTCGGCGTGACGGGAGTCCATCAACGTTTCGCGTTGTGACACGCACACCAGCAGCGGCGCGGAGATGCGGCGCGCTACGCGTTTGGCGCTTGTCACCGCGATGCCGATGACGTTCGCCGCCGCGACCCGATTGTCGAATCCGCCGCCTGGGTCGACGGTGGACTGCCAGCCCTCCTCGGCGCCGGGCACGGTCACGGCAGCGAGAGCTCCCGGCGGTCCCACGATCGGGATGTATCGGCGCTCGCGGCCGACGGCAGCGCGCAAGATGTCGCTGATGATCGCGGGCGTCAGCCGTAACGCTGCACCCGGCCCGATGCGGTGCAGGGTGGCCGGGCCGGAGACGATCGGACACTGAACCACGACCGCGGCGATGTCGGCCCGACTGGCGGCAACCCGCAACGCATGCAGTGCTCCGAGGCTGGTTCCCCACAACGCAACCCGGCTGCCATCCGCGCCCGGCATCGTGCGAACGGCATCGATCGCGGCGTGCAGGTCCTGGCGGTGCCGGCGCAGGCTCAGCCGTTGCCGCGGCAAGCCCGCCGAGTCGCCGAGATGCCGGTAGTCGAAGGCGAACGTCCCGATGCCGGACGCAGCGAAGTGCTGCTCATACCGGCGCAGCGCCATGGTGTGGTTGGCGCCGAATCCATGCGCGAACACGGTCACCGGATGCGGGCCGGGTCCCTCCGGCAGGGTCAGCCAAGCCGCGCAGCGCTGGCCGGCAGATAGGAAAGACATCGCAGTTGTGCTGGTTGATCGCATCGTCCACCAGCTCCTTTCTACGTACGATGTACGTGAACTATATGACGTACGCTGTACGTGTCAAGCGGTTGCGGCGCGAGGGAGCGGATGACGTGAAGGCGCGATTCAGCGTTGCCGAGGTCGCCGCGCGGGCGTTGGAGATCGTCGATCGCGACGGTCTCGGCGGTCTGAGCATGCGGACGTTGGCCGCCGCACTGGAGACCGGGCCGATGACGGTCTACAACTACGTGAAAGATCGCAACCATCTCGAAGCCTTGGTTGCCGAAGCCGTCATCGGCAGCGTGAAATTGCCTGCGCCCATGTAATGATTGGCGGCAGGACGTGCGAGCCGTCGCAGTGGCGATCTGGCAGACTGTCCGTCGTCACCCCAACGTCATTCCGCTGGTACTGACCCGTCGCACCGCGTCGTCCTCGAGTTACGGCCCCGCGGAACGGCTCGTGGAGGCACTGGCCCGCGCCGGCCTTGAAGACGCTGATCTGCTGGCTGCGTTCCGGGCAGTGCTCGGTCTGTTGATGGGCAGCGCACAGGCGGAATTGGCGGGCCCACTGGCCGGGCCCGATCGGGATTCCGAGCAGGTGGCGGTGGCATCGCAGATAGGTCGGCTGGCGGGCGTCGAACACCCTCAGCTCGCCGCGCTGGCTGTCACCAGCCAGCAGTCCAGCGCCGAGGCGGATTTCGAACGAGGTCTGGACATGCTGCTGGCCGGGGTGCAGTCCCGGTCAACCAGCGGTTGACCCTTGGGCCGGCCCAGCGACCGGCGGTAGACTCGAGACGCTAACCCGCTGGACAGACCACAGAAAGCAGGCATTAGAACCCACCGTGACGCCCCGCGAAACCAACACTGCTGGTCCGTCCGCATCTTCGGTTCGCAGCAGCATCGACGTTCCGCCCGACCTCGTCATGGGCCTGCTCGGCTCCGCCGACGAAAATCTGCGCGCACTCGAGCGCCTGCTGGCCGCAGATCTGCATGTTCGCGGCAACATGGTGACGCTGACCGGTGAGCCCGCCGACGTCGCGCTTGCCGAACGGGCCCTCTCCGAACTGGTCGCGATCGTCGACAGTGGCCAGCCGCTGACCCCGGAAGGGGTGCGCCACAGCGTGGCGATGCTGGTCGGCACCGGAAACGAGTCACCCGCCGAGGTGCTGACGCTGGACATCTTGTCGCGTCGCGGCAAGACGATTCGGCCCAAAACTCTCAACCAGAAGCGCTACGTCGATGCGATCGACAACCACACCATCGTGTTCGGGATCGGCCCGGCCGGCACCGGCAAGACCTACCTCGCCATGGCCAAGGCGGTCAACGCGCTGCAGACCAAGCAGGTCACCCGCATCATCTTGACCCGGCCGGCGGTGGAAGCCGGTGAGCGGCTTGGCTTTCTGCCCGGAACGCTGAGCGAGAAGATCGACCCATACCTGCGTCCGCTCTACGACGCTCTGCACGACATGATGGATCCCGAGCTGATCCCGAAGCTGATGACGGCGGGAGTGATCGAGGTTGCACCGCTGGCATATATGCGCGGCCGCACGCTCAATGACGCGTTCATCATCCTCGACGAGGCGCAGAACACCACCGCCGAACAGATGAAGATGTTCCTCACGCGCCTGGGCTTCGGCTCGAAAGTCGTTGTCACTGGCGATGTTACGCAGGTCGATCTGCCCGGTAACCACCGATCGGGCTTGCGTGCGGCGGTCGATATTCTCGACGGGATCGACGACATCCATGTCTCGGAGCTCACCAGCGCCGACGTGGTGCGCCACCGGCTGGTTTCCGAGATCGTGGATGCCTACGCACGACACGAACAACAGCCCGGCCTGACGTTGAATCGCGCTGCGCGACGCGCTCCCGGTCGCCGGTGACGCCATGACGATCGAGGTCGCCAACGAATCCGGAATCGACGTTTCCGAATCCGAATTGATCAGCGTCGCAAAGTTTGTCATCACCCAGATGGACGTCAACCCGGCCGCTGAGTTGTCGATGGTGCTGTTGGACACCGCGGCGATGGCCGACCTGCACATGCGCTGGATGGACCTGCCCGGGCCGACCGACGTGATGAGCTTCCCGATGGACGAACTCGAGCCGGGCGGGCGCCCCGACGCGCCGGAGCCGGGACCGGCCATGCTCGGCGACATCGTGCTGTGCCCCGAGTTCGCCGCCGAGCAGGCCGCGGCTGCCGGTCACTCACTGGGACATGAGTTGGCGCTGTTGACCATTCACGGCGTCCTGCATCTGCTCGGCTACGACCACGGCGAGCCGGACGAAGAAAAAGAGATGTTCGGCCTGCAGCGCCGCCTGCTCGAGGAGTGGGTCGCCGATCAGGTCGAGTTCTACCGCAAGCTGCGTCAGCATGAGCGAGACCAGCTGTTGCTGGACAAATCAAGGTATTTCGAGAATTGAACAGCTCCGCTTCGCTGCTCGGCGCGATCCTGCTGATCTCTCTGGGTAGCGTGTTCGCGGCCATCGATGCGGCGGTCAGCACGGCCTCGATCGCGCGGGTGCAGGAAATGGTTCGCGATGAGCGGCCGGGTGCGGTGCGCCTGGCCAAGGTGATGACCGATCGCCCCCGCTACATCAACCTGGTGGTGCTGCTGCGGATCGTCTGTGAGATCAGCGCGACGGTCCTGCTGGCCCAGTTCTGCTATCGGCAGGTGAGCCGCGACTGGGGCCTGTTCATCGCCGCGGCCGTCATGGTGGTGATCAGCTTCGTCGTCATCGGTGTCGGTCCCGAGGACGCTCGGCCGTCAGAATGCCTATTCCATCGCGCTGGTGTCGGCGCTTCCGCTGCAAGCGATTTCGGTACTGCTGACCCCGATCAGCCGCGCTGCTGGTGGTGCTCGGAAACATGCTGACGCCCGGTCGCGGCTTCCGCAATGGCCCGTTCGCCTCCGAGATCGAGTTGCGCGAAGTCGTCGACCTGGCGCAGCAGCGCGGCGTGGTCGCCGCCGACGAGCGGCGGATGATCGAGTCGGTGTTCGAACTCGGCGACACACCGGCCCGCGAGGTGATGGTGCCCCGCACCGAGATGATCTGGATCGAAAACGACAAGTCCGCCGCCGAGGCGACATCGGTGGCCGTGCGCAGTGGGCACTCCCGCATTCCGGTCATCGGCGAGAACGTCGACGACATCGTCGGCGTGGTGTACCTGAAAGATTGTGTGCAACAGGCGTATTACTCGTCGGCGAGCGGTCGCGAGACCGCGGTGACGGAGGTGATGCGGCCGGCGGTGTTCGTCCCGGACTCCAAGCCGCTCGATCAGTTGCTGCGCGAGATGCAACGCGACCGCAACCACATGACGCTGCTGGTCGACGAGTACGGTGCGATCGCGGGCCTGGTGACCATCGAGGATGTGCTGGAGGAGATCGTCGGGGAAATCGCCGACGAGTACGACGCCGCCGAAGTTGCACCGGTGGAAGATTTGGGCGACAACCGGTTCCGGGTGTCGGCGCGGCTGCCGATCGAAGATGTCGGCGAGCTGTACGGCGTGGAATTCGAGGAGGATCTCGACGTGGACACGGTAGGTGGCTTGCTGGCGTTGGAGTTGGGCCGGGTGCCGTTGCCCGGCTCCGAGGTGGAGTCACACGGTCTGCGGTTGCATGCCGAGGGCGGGCCCGACCACCGCGGCCGGGTGCGGATCGGCACCGTACTGCTCAGCCGCGTCGAGTCCCGCGAACCCGAAGAACACCAGCGCGCGGGCAACGGCGCGCGATGACTGAATTCCGTTCCGGCTTCGTCTGTTTCGTCGGACGACCGAACACCGGCAAGTCGACCCTGACCAATGCGCTGGTCGGCTCGAAAGTGGCGATCACGTCGAACCGCCCGCAGACCACCCGGCACACCATCCGGGGCATCGTGCATCGCGACGACTTCCAGATCATCCTGGTCGACACCCCGGGGCTGCATCGGCCGCGCACCCTGCTGGGTAAGCGGCTCAACGACCTGGTCCGCGACACCTACAGCGAAGTCGACGCCATCGGCTTGTGCATTCCGGCCGACGAGGCGATCGGACCGGGGGACCGGTGGATCGTCGAGCAGATCCGATCCACCGCGCCCAGAACACAATTGATCGCCGTCGTCACCAAGATCGACAAGACGCCGAAAGACAAGCTGGCCGCCCAACTCGTCGCGGTGAGCGAACTGGTCGGCGACTCCGCGGAGGTCGTCCCGGTCTCGGCGGTCAGCGGTGAGCAGGTCGACGTGCTGATCGATGTGCTGGCCGCCGGGCTGCCACCCGGGCCGGCGTACTACCCGGACGGCGAGCTCACCGATGAACCCGAAGAAACTCTGATGGCCGAGTTCATTCGGGAAGCCGCCCTGGAAGGCGCGCGCGACGAGCTGCCGCATTCGCTGGCGGTGCTGATCGACGAGGTGAACCCCCGCGAGGGGCGCGACGACCTGATCGACGTGCACGCGATTCTCTTCGTCGAGCGGGACAGCCAGAAGGGCATCGTGATCGGCAAGGGCGGGGAGAGGCTGCGCGAAGTGGGCACCGCCGCGCGCGGTCAGATCGAGAAGCTGCTCGGTACCAAGGTGTACCTCGACCTGCGGGTCAAGGTGGCCAAGAACTGGCAGCGTGACCCCAAACAGCTTGGCCGACTTGGCTTTTGATCGGCTAACGCACAGCCTCGGTCTCGGCGTTCCACCAGACTGCCGGCTGCTTGGCCGCCCAGCCGCCCACTGCCTCGAGTTCGGCAGCCAACGACACCAGCAGCGGCTCGCTGTTGGCCGGTCCCATCAGTTGCACGCCGATCGGTAAGCCTTCGGAGGTGAAGCCGGCCGGAACGTTGATCGACGGCCACCCCAACACATTCCACGGCCAGGTCACCGGGCAGGCGGCGATCATCTCGCGGTCGGTGCCCAGACCGCTGAGCCCGTCGAAGGCTTCGGCCAGCGGGGGCGGCAGCGCCGTCGTCGGCGCCACCACCACGTCGACGATGCGGAAGATCGAGCCGACCCGCCGTTGGTTGGCGGCTTCGCTCGCCCGGGCGGCGCGCAGGATCTGCTGCGAGAGCAACCGGCCCATCCGCATATTGGCCAGCGTCCGGCGGTCGAACTCGACACCGTCACCCAATCGCTCGGCCCAGTCCAGCAGCCCGGATGTGGACCGCGACAGAAAGTTCCAGGACAGCCGCAACCCGTAATCGGGATTGCCCTCGACCACGCTGTGCCCCAACAGCCGAAGCTGATCGCCCACCGATTCCAGCGCCGCCTCGATCTCCGGATCCAGTCGAGCCGGAAAAGCGGTGAAGGGGAACCGGGTCGACAGCGCGATGCGCAGGGAGCCGGGCGCGATACCGACGTGATCGGACACCGTCACCGGCCGCGGCTTGTGCAGGTCGCCGTCGACGTTGCCGGAGGCCGCATCGAGCACCAGCGCCGCGTCGGCGACGGTGCGCGCCAGCACGCCGTTGACCGTGATCCCGTTGAACGCCTCGCGCAGCGGCCAGGTCGAGATGCGGCCACGCTGAGGCTTGATGCCGACCAAATGGGTCCAGGCCGCCGGGATGCGGACGCTGCCCGCCCCGTCGGAGCCGATCGCCGCGGTCACCAGGCCGGCGGCCACCGCGGCCGCGCTACCGCCCGAGGATCCGCCCGGTGTGTGCCGGCGCGACCACGGGTTGCGGGTGTGGCCGAATGCGGGCCCGCTCGTGAACGGCCACTGGCCCAGCTCGCAGGTGTTGGTCTTGCCGACGATCACCGCACCGGCGGCCTTGAGGCGGCGCACCACCTCGGCGTCCTGGGTGGCCGGCTGGACATAGCCGGAGGTGCCGAAGAAGGTGGCGACGCCCGCTATGTCGGTGTCGTCCTTGACCGCGATCGGCACACCGAGCAGCGGCGCCTGGTCGCCGTCGGCGCGGCGCCGGTCGGCCTCGGCGGCGTCGGCCAGCGCCGACGCGGTGAGCACCACGCGGAACGCGTTCAGCGTCGGCTGGCTCAGTTCGATGGCGTGCAGCGAGCGGCGGACCAGTTCGACAGAGGTCACCTCGCCGCTGGCCAATTGGTAGAGCAGGTCGGTCAGCGTCGGGAAACGGCGATCGGTGGAGTTACTCATCGGTACCGACATTATCGGCGCGTGCGCGGGGCGCCGTCGCAACCTGGTGCCAAACTGGTCCCATGCGGCTGTATCGGGATCGAGCGGTGGTGCTGCGCCAGCACAAGCTCGGCGAAGCCGACCGGATCGTCACCCTGCTCACCCGCGACAATGGGCTGGTTCGCGCGGTGGCCAAGGGTGTGCGCCGCACCCGCAGCAAATTCGGTGCGCGACTGGAACCGTTCGCGCATATCGACGTCCAGCTTCACCCTGGCCGCAATCTCGACATCGTCACGCAGGTCGTTTCGCTTGACGCGTTCGCCACCGACATCGTCAGCGACTACGGCCGCTACACCAGTGCGTGCGCGATGCTGGAAACCGCCGAGCGTCTCGCCGGCGAGGAGCGGGCACCGGCGCCGGAACTGCACCGCCTCACGGTCAGTGCGCTGCGGGCGGTCGCCGACGGCAGCCGGCCCCGCGAGCTGGTGCTGGATGCCTATCTACTGCGGGCCATGGGCATCGCCGGGTGGGCCCCGGCGCTGACCGAGTGCGCGCGCTGCGCCACGCCGGGCCCACACCGGGCGTTTCACGTCGCCGCGGGCGGCAGCGTGTGCAGCTTCTGCCGCCCCGCCGGTGCGACGACACCGCCGCTGGGTGTGCTGGATCTGATGGCAGCGCTGCGCGACGGCGATTGGGAGGCGGCGGAGGGCACGCCGCAGTCAGCCCGTAGCCACGTCAGCGGATTGGTGGCCGCTCACCTGCAATGGCATCTGGAGCGGCAGTTGCGCACATTGCCGTTGGTCGAGCGGATGCGACGGGTCGACGTGCTCGATCAGAGCCTCCTCGACCGTCGGGTAGCTCTGGTCAGGCAGGATGTGGCGCATGGAGACGAGCCGGGTGAGCCGCTCAGAGCGGAGGGCTGAGCGCAAGCGGAAGTCCGACTTCCCGCAGCTCGCCCCGGCGCCCGATCGACTATCCGGTCTTCCCCGATACGTCGACGTGGCCGGTGGATTTTCCCGCCGTTGCCGCCCTCGCCGGACGGCGGCCCCCGCCGGCCGCCGCAGCACATCTCCAAGGCGGTCGCCCCGTCGATTCCGACCGAGCAGCTGCCCAATCACGTGGCGATCGTGATGGACGGCAACGGCCGCTGGGCCACCCAGCGCGGCCTGCCGCGGGTTGAAGGCCACAAGATGGGCGAGGCAGTCGTCATCGACATCGTCTGTGGCGCAATCGAAATCGGCATCAAGTGGCTCAGCCTCTACGCGTTCTCCACCGAGAACTGGAAGCGTTCCGCCGACGAAGTCCGTTTCCTGATGGGGTTCAACCGCGACGTGGTGCGACGCCGCCGGGTGAACCTCAACGAGATGGGCGTGAAGATCCGTTGGGTGGGTTCGCGGCCACGCCTGTGGCGCAGCGTCATCAACGAGTTGGCGATCGCCGAGGAGTTGACCCTGAACAACGACGTGATCACGGTCAACTACTGCGTCAACTACGGTGGCCGCACCGAAATCGCCGAAGCGGCAAGGGATATCGCGCGTGAGGCGGCGGCCGGCAAGCTCAACCCCGAACGGGTCAACGAGGCGACGATCGCGCGGCATCTGCACCGCCCGGACATTCCCGATGTGGATCTGCTGCTGCGTACCTCGGGGGAGCAGCGGACCAGTAACTTCATGCTCTGGCAGGCGGCCTACGCCGAGTACATCTTTCAGGACACGCTCTGGCCCGACTACGACCGCCGCGACCTGTGGGCGGCCTGCGAGGAGTACGCGTTGCGGCATCGACGGTTCGGGACGGCGTGATGCCGTCGTTGCAGGAGCGGTTGCTGGCCGTGCTCTCCGAGGTGCTGCCCGTCGATGCCGAATCGGACGGCGCGCTGACCGTGCATCACGGTGGCACGATCGCCTCGTTGCGGGTGGTGCCCATCAACGAAGACCTCGACCTGGTATCGCTGACCCAGATGGTGGCGTGGGATCTGGCGCTGAACAAGAAGATTCGCGACAGTGTCGCCGGGCAGTCGCGCACCACCCTGTTGGGATCGGTGACGCTGACCGAGAAGGCAGGCAAGGCCGCAGACGTGGTGTTGCGCTACAACTTTCCCGGCAACGGCCTCAACGACGAAGCGCTGCGCACGCTGATCCTGATGGTGCTCGACAAAGGCGCCGAAATCCGCCGTGCGGTAACGACTTAGCGGCAGTCCGAGCAGGTGCCGTAGATCTCGATGGTGTGACTGACGTCGGAGTACCCGTGTTTGGTGGCCACTTCGGCCGCCCACGCTTCGACCTCGCGATCGCCCACCTCGACGGTCGACCCGCAACTGCGGCAGACCAGGTGGTGGTGATGGTGTTCCGAGCAGCGGCGGTAGACCGATTCCCCGGTGTCATTGCGCAGCGTGTCGAGTAGGCCGGCGCCGGCCATCGACTGCAGCGTCCGGTAGACGGTGGTCAGACCGATGTTCTCGCCGCGGCGGCGCAGTTCGTCGTGCAGCTCCTGGGCCGAGCGGAAATCGTCGAGCGTGTCGAGCAATTCCGCGATCGCCGCCCGCTGCCGCGTGGCGCGGACGCCGGTCGGGGTGGTCATGCTTGTCCTCCCCGGCGTGCGCGACGGCATCGACCACGATGTGCGCCAGGTGGTGATCGACCAGCCGGTAGAGCACTTCGCGGCCGGATCGCTCCCCGGTGACCACGCCCGCGGCCTTGAGGATCTTCAGGTGCTGGCTGACCAGCGGCTGCGGCACGCCGAGCGCGTCGACCAGCTCATGCACGCAGCGCTGGGACACGTGCAGCTGCAGCACGATGGCGATCCGCACCGGCGCGGCCAGCGCGCGCAGCAGCTCGCCGGCGGCATCGAGGATCTCCCGCGGCGGCGGCGACGGCAGTTCCGCGGAGTCGCTGTGCCGGTGCTCGCCGACCAGTTCATCGCCGTCGGCTGCGGTGGAGGATGAGAGAGACATGCTGCCTCCACTGTCACATGCACAACCACGCATGTCAAAGAGCGCCGGGCGGATCGCTACGATGACGGATCGTCCGCGTTTCACAACAACAGGAGTCCTCACCTCGTGGCGTCCGTCATCGACACCATCGTCAACCTCGCCAAACGGCGTGGCCTGGTCTATCCCGCCGGCGAGATCTACGGCGGGACCAAATCGGCGTGGGACTACGGGCCGCTGGGCGTGGAACTCAAGGAGAACATCAAGCGGCAGTGGTGGCGCTCGGTCGTGACCGGTCGCGACGACGTCGTCGGCCTGGACTCCTCGATCATCTTGCCGCGCGAGGTATGGGTGGCCTCCGGCCACGTCGAGGTCTTCAACGACCCACTCGTCGAATGTCTGAACTGCCACAAGCGGCACCGGCAAGACCACATGCAGGAGGCCTACGCCCTCAAGAAGGGTGGGGACCCGGATCTCAGTGCCGATGAGCGAGATCGTCTGCCCCGACTGCGGCACCAAGGGCCAGTGGACCGAGCCGCGCGAATTCAACATGATGCTCAAGACCTACCTCGGCCCGATCGAGACCGAGGAGGGCCTGCACTATCTGCGGCCCGAGACCGCGCAGGGCATCTTCGTGAACTTCGCCAACGTGGTGACGACGTCGCGCCGCAAGCCGCCGTTCGGCATCGGCCAGATCGGCAAGAGCTTCCGCAACGAGATCACGCCGGGCAACTTCATCTTCCGCACCCGCGAGTTCGAGCAGATGGAGATGGAGTTCTTCGTCGAGCCGTCGACCGCCGCGGAATGGCACCAGTACTGGATCGACACCCGCCACCAGTGGTACGTCGACCTCGGCATCAACCCGGAGAACCTCCGGCTCTACGAGCACGCCGCAGAGAAGCTGTCGCATTATTCAGACCGCACCGTCGACATCGAGTACAAGTTCGGCTTCTCCGGCAACCCGTGGGGTGAGCTCGAGGGTGTGGCCAACCGCACCGACTTCGACTTGTCCACGCACGCAAAGCATTCCGGTGTCGACCTGTCGTACTACGACCAGGCCAACGACACCCGCTACACGCCGTACGTGATCGAGCCGGCGGCTGGCCTGACCCGGTCGTTCATGGCGTTCCTGATCGACGCGTACCACGAGGACGAAGCGCCCAATGCCAAAGGCGGCGTGGACAAGCGGACCGTGTTGCGCCTCGATCCGCGGTTGGCGCCGGTGAAGGCCGCGGTGCTGCCGCTGTCCCGGCACGCCGACCTGAGCCCCAAAGCCCGCGATCTGGCCGCCGAGCTGCGCAAGTACTGGAACGTCGAGTTCGACGACGCCGGCGCGATCGGCCGCCGTTACCGGCGCCAGGACGAGATCGGCACGCCCTACTGCGTGACGCTGGACTTCGACTCACTCGACGACCACGCGGTCACGATCCGCGAACGCGACGCCATGACGCAGGAACGGGTGGCGATCGACGGGGTGGTCGACTACCTGGGTTCGCGCCTGCGGGGCTGCTGAAGAAATTTTTCGCGAATCTCTTCCCCTATTGGTCACCCGATCAATATGATGGGGACGTCGACGCGGCGGCTCACTAGGGCGTGGTGAGCTGCCGCGTCCACCATTTCCGGCAGGACGTCCTGCTCAGAAGCGGCCGCCGCCACCCATGAAGCCGCCGTCGGAGGAACCCGAACCGCCGAACGACGTCGGGCCCCAGCCGCCGCCACCGCCACCCCAGCCGCCACCGAATCCGCCGCGCATCGCGTCGCCGAGCATGTCGCCGATGATGATGCCGCCCATCACGGCGCCGGTGTGGTCGCCACCGCCGTAGCGCGACGTGTACGCCATCTGCGCGGACTGCACGTCGGACTCGGCCAGCGACTGGGCCTGCGCGGCCAGCGACGCGGCGTTGTTGGCGTAGGTGATCGCGTCGTTGAGGTCGGTCGACTTCGCGTCCTGCGCGGCGTCGATCTGTCGGGCTCGCCTCGGACAACCGGGTTCGCGCCTCGGGCCCGACGCTGCCCCGCCGGTTGTCGATGTAGTCCGACACGGCGTGCACCCGCGACTGTGCGGTGGACAGCGCTTGTTCCAGCGTCCGGGTGAGTCTTTCGGCGGCCGCCTGCTCCTCGATGACCGCGGCCAGCAGCCGATTCAGTTCGGCGCCGGCCTTGGTCAGCGCGGTGAACGAAGCGAGTGGGTCCGCGGAGCCGCCGGTGTGTGCCGCATCGAGAGCCCTGGCCGCCGCATCCCGGGCGCCGGCCAGATCGCGCAGATGGGGTGCCTTGGTTTTCTGCGCGCTCTGCAGTGCGGTGTCGGCGTGCTCGATTCCGGACTGGATGTCGGCGATCAGCGACGGCAGTGTCGCGACCGCGTGCCGGATGTCGCCGGCGGCGCTGTCGACCGCGTCGAGTAACGAACGGGCTTGTCCCAGTGACGATTCCGCGGCATGCACGGCGTCGACGAGGGCGCTCTGTTCGCCGCTGACCGGCTTGGACGCCTTCTCGCGGGCCTGGCCGAGATTCTGCTCGGCGAACGCCAGCCGGTCCTTGGCGGTCGTGACGTTGGTGGCCACCGAGGCCAGCGCGGAAGAGTCGAATTCGTTGTGCAGCTCGGTCATTCGCTGTTCTGCCGGTTCGATGCGCGCGGTCAGGTCGACGACCTGCTGGGTCAGCGCGTCCAGGCGCGACGGCGCGTTGACCACCAGGTCGCGCATCTCCTCGAAGTCCTCCCGCTGCGACTCCAGCTCGCGGTCGGCGCGCGCCGCGGCGACGATCACCTCGGTCAGCAGCTCGCGCCGGCGCTGTGCCGGGTCTCGGGGATCGCGTCGTCGAGTTGTTGACGCACGGTGAATGCCTGGGCCAGAGCGGATTTGGCGGCGTCGACCGCTCGCGGTGAACGGCTGGGTCCGCTGCTCGCCGAACTCCTCGATCGTCAGCGCGAGCTCGTTGGCGCTGGTGCGCACGGCGTTGTCGACGTCGACGACTTTCCACCGCGACAGATCGTCGAGGGCGCCCAGCGACAGGCTGCGCCAACGCATCGGGGTCGGTGGCGTCGACCCGTTTGGCCGCGGCCAACTCGGCGGCCCGCCGTCGACGGCGCCGCCAACGGGTGAACACGTACAGCGCCACCACCGCGACGATGATCACGCCCAGCCCGATCAGCAGCGGCGCCGAGCTCGCCGACTGCGGGCCGCGGTCCAGGCCGTTGGCCGCCGCGACCGCTGCGCCGCTCCAGTCGCCGCGGCGCAGCGCAGGCTCTATCTGGTTGCGCCGCAGATCGTCGACCTGACCGGCGCTGATCGTCTTCACCCGGTTCGGAATCCGGAACGCGTAGGAGTGGTCGACGGTCGCCACGGCCAGCACCGCGTCGAAGTCGCCGAGATCGCTGGCGGCCCGCGTGCTGTCCGCCCAGCTCGACGGCCGGTTGTCCGGAGAAGTTGTCGACGAACACCACCCACAGCTGGATGCGGCGGTCGGAGTACAGCTTGCCGCTGGCCGACTGAACTGCTGAGCGGCCGGCGGCGCTCAAGGCGCCGACGTTGTCGGTGATGTAGCCGGACAGCCGAAACGGCGGCTGGGCGGTGGCCGACGGCGCGACGACGAGCGCGGTAATCAGCATCGCCATGAACACGGCGACCGAGCGGCGGAGGGTGCTCATGCTCGACAATCTAGCCCCGCGACGAAGCGGGTCCCAGAGCAATCGATCTGACTGGCAGACTGTGCGTCGATGATGCAGCAAGACCCCTACGACGATTTCGACCGCCAGCGGGTAGTGCCCGAGGCGCCGAAGACCGCGGGCTTGCCGGGCACCGAAGGTCAGCTCCGCACCGATTTCGCCCGGGACCGCGCGCGGGTTCTGCACAGCGCCGCGCTGCGCCGGCTCGCGGACAAGACGCAGGTCGTCGGACCGCGAGAAGGGGACACCCCCCGGACGCGACTGACCCATTCGCTGGAGGTCGCCCAGATCGGGCGGGGGATGGCGATCGGATTGGGATGCGATCCCGACCTCGTCGACATGGCCGGGCTGGCCCACGACATCGGGCACCCGCCCTACGGGCACAACGGCGAGCAGGCCCTCGACGAGTTCGCGGCCGCGCACGGTGGCTTCGAGGGGAACGCGCAGAACTTCCGGATCCTGACCAGTCTGGAGCCCAAAGTCCTTGACCAACAAGGACATAGCGTTGGTCTCAACTTGACGCGGGCGGCGTTGGACGCGGTCACCAAGTATCCGTGGCCGCGGGATCAGCATCGGCGCAAGTTCGGTTTCTACGACATCGACCACGGGGCGGCCGAGTGGATGCGCGACCGCGCGCCCGCGGATCGGCCCTGCCTGGAGGCTCAGGTGATGGACTGGGCTGACGACGTCGCCTATTCGGTGCACGACGTCGAGGACGGCATCGTCTCCGGGCGAATCGACCTTCGCGTGCTCGCCGACGATGACGAAGCCGCCGCGCTGGCCAAACTCGGCGAGCGCGACTTCGCCGGAATTCGCGCCGACGACCTGACCGCCGCGGCGCATCGGCTGGCGGGGCTCCCCGCGGTCGCCGCCGTCGGCAAGTACGACGCGACCCTGTCGGCCGCGGTCTCGCTCAAGCGGATGACCAGCGAGCTGGTCGGCCGGTTCGCCTCGGCGGCGATCGCCGCCACCCGCGCGGACGCCGGTCCCGGGCCGCTGGCCCGCTACCAGGCCGCGCTGTCCGTGCCCGAGGTGGTGCGCGCCGAGGTCGCCCTGCTGAAAACGCTGGCGTTGCAGTTCATCATGTCCGACCCGCGACACCAGGAAATCCAGGCCCGGCAACGGGATTGCATCCATCGGGTGGCCCGCGGGCTGCTGGCCGGAGCGCCCAACACCCTCGACCCGATCTTCGTCCCGGCCTTCAACGCCGCCGCCGACGACGGTGGGCGGCTACGCGTGATCGTCGACCAGATCGCCTCCTACACCGAGGGACGCCTCGAACGCATCGCGGCCGCCCAGGCGTGAGCCGCCGACTAGGGTCGTGGCCATGGCCAAGTCCTCTGTCGCTCGTCGCCGCCGCACGTGTCCGTCGCCGTCACTTGCGGCGCTGTAGCCCGCATCAGGAGCCTCCACCGCGACCTCGTCGAGCGCGCCGGCGCCGGGCGCCCAGACCCTCAGCGCGCAGCTGCACACCGCCGACGGCCGGTCGGTGGCCACCGCCACCTTCGAATTCGCCAACGGCTTCGCCACCGTCACCGTCAAGACGACCGCGGACCACATCCTGGCCCCGGGATTCCACCACATGCACATCCACGGCGTCGGCAAGTGCGAGCCGAACTCGGTCGACCCGATGATGGGTGGCAAGACCGGCGACTTCCTGTCGGCCGGCATGCACTTCCAGGCGCCCGGGCACACCGGTGAGCCGATGAGCGGCGACCTGACCTCGCTGGAAGTGCGCCAGGACGGCGCGGCCTATCTGGTGACCACCACCGACGCTTTCACCAGAGACGATCTGCTGGCCGGCAGCAAGACGGCGATCCTGCTGCACGGCGCCGAGGGCAGCCCCGATGCCGAGAAGCGATTCGCCTGCGGCGTCATCGGCACCGGCTAATCCCGCAGCACTGTCGAGGCGCGGTGCCTGATGGCCTGATTCCTCCTCCGGTCACCAAGTGACCGGCATCGTCGTCAGGCGGTCTTACACTGGGCCGATGGCCGGCCGCATCTCTGATCGCGATATCGCCGCCATCCGCGAACGAGTCGCTATCGAGGAAGTCGTCGGCGACTACGTCCAACTGCGCAGGGCCGGCGCGGATTCGATGAAGGGCCTCTGCCCGTTCCACGACGAGAAGTCGCCGTCGTTCCACGTGCGGCCCAACCACGGCCACTTCCACTGCTTCGGCTGCGGCGAGGGCGGCGACGTGTATGCCTTCCTCCAGAAGATCGAACACGTCAGCTTTGTCGAGGCCGTCGAGCTGCTGGCCGACCGGATCGGGCACACCATCAGCTACACCGGCGCCACGACCGCCAACGTGCAGCGCGATCGGGGAAGTCGCAGCCGGCTGACCGCCGCCAACGCCGAGGCGCAGACGTTCTATGCGGCGGCGCTGGAATCGCCGGAGGCGCAGCTGGCCCGCACGTACCTGACCGAGCGCAATTTCGACGCCGACACCGCCCGTCGCTTCGGCTGCGGCTTCGCGCCGTCGGGCTGGGACACCCTGACAAAGCATCTGCTGCGCAAGGGTTTTGAATTCAAGGAGCTCGAAGCGGCGGGCCTGTCGCGCGAGGGCCGCCGCGGTCCGATGGACCGGTTCCACCGCCGGCTGCTGTGGCCGATCCGGTCGTCGTCCGGAGAGGTGATCGGGTTCGGCGCGCGACGGCTGTTCGACGACGACCCGATGGAAGCCAAGTACGTCAACACGCCGGAGACGTTGCTGTACAAGAAGTCGTCGGTGCTGTTCGGTATCGACCTGGCCAAGCGCGACATCGCCAAGGGGCACCAGGCCGTCGTCGTCGAGGGCTACACCGACGTGATGGCGATGCATCTGGCCGGGGTCACCACCGCGGTGGCATCCTGTGGTACCGCATTCGGCGAAGAGCACCTGTCGATGCTGCGCCGACTCATGATGGACGACAACTTCTTTCGCGGTGAGCTCATCTACGTGTTCGACGGCGACGAAGCGGGCCGGGCGGCCGCACTCAAGGCGTTCTCCGGCGAGCAGCAACTGGCCGGTCAGTCGTTCGTCGCGGTCGCGGCCGACGGGATGGATCCGTGCGACCTCCGCCTGGCGTCCGGCGACGGTGCGCTGCGGGATCTGGTGGCGCGACGAACTCCGTTGTTCGAGTTCGCGATTCGCACCACGTTGAGTGACATCGACTTGGACAACGCCGAAGGCCGGGTGTCAGCGCTGCGCCGTTGCGTGCCGATCGTCGCCCAGATCAAGGATCCGACGCTGCGCGACGAGTACGCGCGACAGCTGGCAGGCTGGGTCGGCTGGCCCGATGTCGCACAAGTCATCAGCCGGGCGCGCGAAGAGGCGAAAAACCCGACGGCACAAGGTCGCAGCCAGTCCCCGCCGTCCCACCAACGCCGAGGCCGACGCCGGCGCAAAACCGGCCGTGCCCCGTCCCAACCCCAAGGACCCCACGCTGTGGCCGCAGCGCGAGGCGCTCAAATCGGCGCTGCAGTACCCCGCGCTGGCCGGACCGGTGTTCGACGCGCTCACCGTCGAAAGCTTCACCCATCCCGGGTACGCCGCGGTGTGGACCGCGATCGAAGCGGCCGGTGGCGCCGCGAGCGGGGTAGGCGGGGGCGAATGGCTCGACTCGGTACGCCAGAAGGCGCTGTCACCCGCCGCTGCCGGTCTGGTCAACGAGCTCGGCGTCGAGGCCATCCGGGTCGAGGACGACGAGAGGCTGCCGCGCTACATCGCCGGTGTGTTGGCCCGGCTGCAGGAGGTCTGGGTCGGCCGACAGATCGCGGAGGTGAAGTCGAAGCTGCAGCGGATGTCGCCGGTGGAGCAGGGCGACGAATACCACGCGCTGTTCGGCGATCTGGTCGCGATGGAGGCCTACCGGCGCAGCCTGCTCGAGCAGGCCAGCGGCGACGATCTCACCGCTTAGCCTCAGATGATCTGACGACCCGCCGCGCCCGGCTCCGCCGCGCTTGCGATCGTCAGGACTGGGACTGCTCGCGCTCGACCACGCTGGTCGCGTCGTCGATCTCGGTCAGCGTCACCATCCGCGCATCCGGCGAAACCCGATTCGCGACCTTGCGCCGGCCGGCGTCGATCATCGACTTGGCGGCGGGGCTGCCGGTCAGTGCGCGGTAGGTACCGACGATCTGCTCGTACCGACGTCGACCGGCCTTTGTGCCCAACACGTAGCCCAGTCCCATCACGACGACGTAGCGGATCAAAACGGTCCCTTTCGAGGTTTGGTGGGTGTGGATCCATCCTGCCCCATACCGACCAACATCCGCCCCCCGGCGGGTGGTCGGTCTGGTTGGGCGTGCGAACGCCGGTACGCTAGAGTCTCACTCGTTCCGCGCCGATGTGTTCGCGGACACCTAGCAGTCCCCTGTAGCTCAATTGGCAGAGCATTCGGCTGTTAACCGGAGGGTTGGTGGTTCGAGTCCACCCGGGGGAGCAAGTATTTTCAGTGACCGCCGAACAGGCCCCCCAGGCCCCCGCTGCTTTTGGTCGGCGTGCTCGACTTGCTCAGGTAATCCGGGCAGTAAGTGCTCGAGGCTAGCGCGGCGAATTTCATCGCACCGGCGCTGCTCAATCCGGGGTTGAGCATGCTCAACTTGCTGACGACATCCGTCTCCGCCGCACCCTGGTTCATCATGTCGCAGGCGTATCTGCCGGCCGTGATGGCATCTGACCCGTTGCGGAAGGTCATGCCGGCCTTACTGAGCGAGTCGATGAAGTGCGCATCGGCGGCGGGGTCCGCCGGGACGGGGTCTGGCGGCGGGTCGGCCAGCGCCGGCACCGCCACGCCGACGGCTACCGCAATACCGACCAGACCGAGAAAAAGTCGCATCGAATCATTGTCGGCCAAGTCCACCCGATTGTCTCGTCGAGCCAGTCGGATCGGTCTTCGGTTACAGTCCTGCCGCGCGAGTGACCTTGGCGAAACGACTGGTCGGCGCGCAGGCGTCGCGCACTGTGGGAATGTCCTCGACAACGTCGACGTCGGCCAGTTCGTCAAGAATTCCCACGTCAAGTCCATGACGGCGTAACACCGCCAATGTCAGCGTCCCGGTGTCCGGTTGGGACATCGGGACGGTCCGCAGGCAACCTGCTGTGGCGGGCGTCCGTAAACCGAGCGCCCACCAACCGCCATCACGGGCGGGCCCGAGGACGGCCGGGGCTTCGTCAAGGCGGCGTCCGCAGCGTGTGAGCAGTTCGGGGGTGACCTGGGGTGTATCCATGCCGATTTGCAACACCGGGGTGCTGGCGGCGTCGACGTGTGCATTGGCCAGCCGGTCGGCGAAGTCGTTACCGCGTTGAGTAATCACCGTGAACGATTCCAGGCGGTTGACGATGTCGTCAGCGCTCGCTGCGGCACGCAGATCACCAATGAGTGCGACCACCCGCTCTGCCACCGGCGCGGCGGCTACGGCGTCCAACGTATCCAGCAGTGAAGCGGCCGCGATTTCGGCGGCGAGCTGGTCGCCAACGCTGGCCGCCAACCGGGTCTTGGCTTGACCCGGCACCGGCGCCTTGGCCACGACCAGCACCGTCACCGGGAGCACCGTCATGAAATCACCTTCCAAAAATCGATGATCGCCACGATGCTGCCCCGCAGTGAGCCGCTTACTTTCGATTCGCCACCGGTGCGGGAGCCGTACTCGACGTCGCATTCCACCACACGCCAGCCGGCTGCAGCCGCCTTTACCAACAGCTCCAGCGGATAGCCGGATCTGCGGTCGGTGACACCGAGGTCCAGCAGCGCCTGACGGCGGAACACACGCATCGGGGCGATGTCGTGCACCGGCATGCCGTGGCGGGTGCGTAGCCGCCAGCTCATCATTGCGGTACCCAGTCGTGCGACCCACGGCCAGTGCACGCCGGGTTTCTTGCGGCGTCGGCCGGCCACCAGGTCGGCACCGCGCTCGAGTTCGGCAACCAGCCGCGGCAGATCGGCCGGGTTCAGCGAGCCGTCGGCGTCGATGACGGCCACGATCGGTGTGGTCGCCGCGACGACACCGGCGTGGACCGCCGAGCCGTATCCGGGTGTCGGTTCTGCGACAACCTCGGCTCCGTGACGAGTGGCCACCTCTGCGGTGCCGTCTGTGCTGTTGTTGTCGACCACCAGCGCCCGGTAGTCCCGGGGAATGGCGTTCAGCACCGCGGGCAGCGATTCCGCTTCGTTCATGCACGGAAGTACCACGGTCACCAGGTTTTCGGTCACCTACGCGCCTAACCGCGCAGCGGCGCGGACGCGAAGTCGCGCAGCCCCGTGCGCGGCTCGATGTTCGCGCGGAACCCCAGCAATGCTGCGGCTCGGGCCGGATCGGCGACGATGTGGCGCACGTCGCCACTGCGGTATTGACCCGTGGTAACCGGTTTGACCGTGTCCGGTCGCGCATCGCACAGCGCGGTGGCGACCTCCAGAATCGAAATCGGCTGCCCGGAACAGACATTGGCGGCGGTGAACCCGCCGCGGTCCGCTGTTATTGCCGCGAGGTTGGCGGCCGCCACGTCGTCGACGTGGACGAAGTCGCGCATCTGGCCGCCGTCTTCGAAAACTGCCGGCGGGTCGCCTCGTTCAAGTGCCGAGCGGAAGATTGCGGCGACGCCCGAATACGGTGTGTCGCGCGGCATTCCCGGCCCGTACACATTGTGATACCGCAGAGCCACCACCGAGCCTCCTGTCGACTCTGACCACGCCAGGGCGTAATGCTCCTGCGCGGTCTTACTCGCCGCGTACAGGCTGCGCGGTCGCAGCGCAGCGTCCTCGTCCACGAGCCGCCACGAGAGCTCCTCGCCACCAATCGGGCAGCGGTGTTCGAAGACTCCGGCGTCGAGGTCCGCACGGCGCCGAGGCAGCGGGTCTACCGATCCGTGCTCGGGACAGTCGTAACGGCCCTGCCCGTACACCACCATCGAGGACGCGAGCACCAGCCGGCGCACGCCGGCGTCGAACATCTGCGCCAGCAGCACGGTGGTGCCGAAGTCGTTGTGACTGCCGTACTCCGGGGCATCGCGGGCGTCGACGCCGGCACCCACCACTGCCGCCTGATGACACACCACATCCACACCGGCCAGCAGCCTGGCCAGTGCATCGGCATCGCGAATGTCGGCGCGTTGACACCCGGCCGGGACATTCGGGTCGGTCCCGTGGGCCGCGGGCAGCATGGCGTCGACGGCGAGCACGTCATGCCCCGCCGCTTGCAGCGCGGTGTGTACGCGGGCGCCGATGAAACCGGCGGCGCCGGTGAGCAGAACCTTCACGCCGTTAATCGAAGGTGAAGGAGTAGGCCTGCACACCGGGATCGGGCGTCAGGCGGATCGTCATGCGCTGATTCTGCGGTTGTTCCAGCAGCGTGTAAAGAGTGGGGGCTCGTTGACTGCAACCGATCAGTCGGGACGCCCGTCGAGGCTTACCTGGACGTTGCGCCATCAAGCCTGCGACCACCCCGTAAGGTCGCCAGGAGCGTTTGCGGCGGCCGGTGTTGTCGCGCACAGCGGCACCAGTGGAGTCCGCGCCGGTATGACTGGGAACATTGGCGGTCAGCACGACCGGCAGTACCGGCAGCACGCAGGGGGACAAACTGGTGATCACTCCGGCAACCAGGCCGATTAACATCAACACCAACATGCGGGCGATTTCCTCTCGCGTCTGTTGCAGCCCGGACGTTGTCCCGCGACTCGCAAGTTATTCGGAGCGCCGTCCATTTCGGGTTGATCATGCCTTGAAGTCGTCGATCGTCGTGCGCCTGTGAGAGCCACCGTCCGCGACGCAGTCGCCGTATCGCTTGGTGTGGTTCTGGTTTCGGCGGCTTTCCTGCTGCCGCACCTGCATGCCCACAATTTGGCCTTCACGCCGTTGATCCACGTGAGCCCTAAGCGCTTCGTGAGTTTGGCCGGCGCAGCGCCGATTTTCGGTTGGTGGGAGGTTCACGGCGGCTGGGGCACGGTCGCGGCGGTCGTTCTCGGTTTGGCCGCCGTCTGGTGGGGACCGCAAGTCGCACAGCGGCTGCCGTGGCGGTGGTTGACGCTGGCGACGTGGTTGACGTCAGCCCTGTGGGCGTTCTCGCTGGCCATGATCGACGGCTGGCAGCGCGGCTTCGCCGGTCGCCTGACAGCCGAGCACGAGTACCTGCGGCAGGTACCGACGATCACCGACATTCCGCAGGCATTGCGCACCTTCGCCAGCAGAATCCCTGACTATCAACCGCATTCGTGGATCACCCACGTGTCAGGGCATCCGCCGGGTGCCCTGCTGACATTCGTGTGGCTGGATCGCCTCGGGCTTGGCGGCGGGGCCTGGGCCGGAACGCTCTGCCTGCTCGCCGGCTCGAGCGCCGCTGCGGCCGTCATCGTCACGCTCCGCGCAGTCAGCGATGAGACCACCGCCCGACGGGCGGCGCCTTTCCTCGCCTTGGCGCCGACCGCCATCTGGGTCGCCGTTTCGGCCGACGGGTACTACGCCGGTGTTGCCGCGTGGGGCATTGCTTCGTTGGCACTGGCCACCCGTTCCGGCGGCTGGCGATCCGTCGGAACGGGCGCCGCCGCCGGGCTGGTGCTCGGCTGGGCGATCTTCCTCAACTACGGCTTGGGGTTGGTGTCGCTTCTCGCAGTAGCGGTGCTGCTCTGCGCACGCGACTGGAGGGCAGCGGTGCGCGCACTGGTACCTGCCGTACTGGCGGCCCTCGGGGTCGTCGCGGTGTTCGCCGTCGCAGGGTTTTACTGGTTCGACGGCTATCTGCTTGTCCAACACAGATATTGGCAAGGTATTGCCCGCGATCGACCATTCCAATATTGGGTGTGGGCCAATCTGGGATCGGTGGTGTGCGCCATCGGATTGGGCAGCCTCGCGGGCATCGGGCGGGTCTTCGACATGGACTGCATTCGGCGCCGGTCGGGCCTGCATCTGTTGATCATCGCCGCGATTGCCGCGATTGTGGCCGCCGACCTGAGCCAACTGAGCAAGGCCGAGACCGAGCGCATCTGGCTGCCGTTCACGGTGTGGCTCACCGCGGCGCCCGCGCTGCTGCCTGTTCGGTCACAGCGTTGGTGGTTGGCAGTGAACATCGTCGGTGCGGTGGTGTTGAACAGTTTCATCTTCACCAATTGGTAGCGGATTGGGTATACGCACCAGCGATGGACAAACTTCGTCGCGCGGTGTTGGTCGCCTGGTGTGTAGTGCTGACCCTCGCCGGGTGCGGTGCACACAGCCCACAGCCCGCCGGCTCAACGCTCAGCACCACGACGGGCTTGGTGCCGTCCGGGGTACCGACTGAGGGTGCGCGGCCATCGAGTAGCGGGCTCTTGCCTGCGGCCGAACCGCAAAGCGCACCGGCGCAGTCCAACCCGGTGGCCGGGCGCATCGTCGCGGTGGGTCGCGCTCCGGAAGGTGTCGTCGTCGACGCGGCGAGCCGCACCGTGGCGGTAGCGACACGTCACCCCGACCAACTGGTGTTGATCAACGCCGACACCGCAGCGGTGACCGGCCGGGTGTCGCTGCCGGGATCGGTGCGCCACCTCGAGTTGGCTGAGCCCGGCGGCCCTGTCCTGGTGCCGGTCGAAACCGCGAATGCTCTGATACGAGTTGATTTACCGCGAGGGTTCGCCGCACCCTCCGTCGTCACCGGCACCGCTCCACATGATGCGGCCGCCGCCACCAACGGAACCATCTTGGTCAGCAATGAATTGGGCGGCACCGTGGCTGTCGTGCGGGGCCGCGCTGTCATCAAAGTTTTCACCGACAGCGTTCAGCCGGCCGGCATGGCAGCCGTCGGCAACACGGTCGGAATGCTCGATGCGCGGGCCAACACCCTGACGACATATGACGCTGCGAACTTGAGCATCGTCGGGTCCACGCCTGCGGGCGCAGGGCCCACCCATCTGATCGCCGACCGCCACGGCCGGATGATCGCGGCCGACACCCGCGGCAACGCAGTGCGCGTCTTCACGCTGGCGCCGACGCCCCGCCAAGTCGGTTCAATCATCCAAGCCGGGGGGCCGTACGGCATCGCCTACGACGCAGCCCGTGACCGGTTGTGGTGTGCCTCGTCGGGGAGTAACGAAGTGGTCGGCTACGACATGAGCACGTCGAATCCGCGTGAAATACAACGGTTTTCGACAGTGCAAAACCCCTACAGCCTCGGAGTTGACTCAACGACCGGCCGACTGTTTGTCGCAGGTGTCACCGGCGGCGTATTGCAGATTATCGACACCGCTGATTGACGTCATACATCAGCGGTGATGGGGACGGTCAGCACCGCGATCGCCCGCGAGTAGATATCGATGATCGTGCTCACAACGAGTCCGGCAGCCTGAGCAAGATCACCCACTGCATCGACACCGACGCGCGACCAGGGAAACCAGGGACCGACATGCAGATTTGTCTCCCACCGGAGAGTCTCGTGCTGAACTCCGGCGGCCGAACTCTCGAGTTCGGCGATCAGCAGGCCCCCAGGTGCGAGCAGACCGGCCGCTCGACGCAGAATGCGCACGGGATCGCCGCCAATACCGATGTTCCCGTCGGCGAGCAGTACCTGATCCCAGGAGCCCTCGGCGGGTAGCGGCGTGAAGAGATTCGCTCGCATTGCCGTTCCGCCACGGCTTCGCGTCATCTCGACGGCAGCGCACGAGGTGTCGACTCCCAGGGCGGCATGCCCACGGTTGTGTAGAGCCGCGACGAATCGGCCAGGACCGCAGCCCAAGTCAAGGGTGGGCCGGGCGGTGCACTGGGCCAGCACATGTTCATCGGCCAGCCGGTCATCGGTGTTGGTAGATCGGTCGCCCATCCATCTGGATATCGGCAGCTCTCGGAGCTGCCCCTCTCGATTACGGGTCCAGCATGGTGCTCCCTGCACACCGGCCCGGTAAATGTGATCGACGGCTTCGGCTAAGCCGGAGTCAATCCCGACGCCACTCCCGACAACAGGCCGAGCGGCGTCAGCAGGTGTGTCTCGACCGTTAGCCGTAGCTGCATCCACGGTGGATCAACCACATCGACAGTGGTATTTGATGCGACACCTGCGTGGGGCGGGCGCCAGTGCGATGCGCCCGGTGACGGTCGCGACCACCACCGAACTGCCGATTGTCCTGGTCACCGACATGAGTCCTCGCTTCTCCGACCTTGAGTGTAATTCGAAGCCAGCCCTGCTAGAGACGGAAACGAACTGAAACGCTGCGCGACTAAGGTGCGAACCGGCCGAGCGGCATCTTTCAGACTCGGCGTGATTTCAACCTGTTGACTGCGCCTATACCCGGCGGCAGCCGCGCCAAATCGCGATGACCGAAACGGAAATCGGCGCGACGCTGCTGACGGCAGACGCAGCGAGGCGCACAGAGATGCGCGACAGTGGTGGCATGACGTTGTCTCGACGGTCTGGGGAGCGAAATATGATCTTCACGCAGCACTACCTGGATTGCCTGTCGCAGGGGTCTTATCTGATCGGGGATGAGAGCACCGGACGGGCGGTCGTCGTGGACCCGCGGCGCGACATCGATGTGTACCTGACCGAAGCTGCTGAACACGGGCTGCGGATCGAGCGGGTCATCGAGACGCACATTCACGCAGACTTTCTCACCGGGCATTTGGAGCTGGCCGCCGCCACCGGGGCGCAGATCAGCTACAGCGGAGAAGCCGAATTGGAATTCTCGGTCGATTCTCTGCACGACGGCCAGCGAATCTCGTTGGGCGAAGTCACGTTAGAAATCCTCTCGACACCGGGTCACACCCCGGAGTCGATCTCGGTCGTGGTTTACGAGCACCCCGACGACGAGGTGCCCTACGGCGTGCTCACCGGTGACACGTTGTTCGTCGGCGATGTGGGAAGGCCGGACCTGCTGTCCGGCGAAGGCCTCTCGTCGGAGGAGTTGGCGCGTTCGCTCTACAACTCGCTACACGACAAACTGCTGAAGCTGCCCGACGCCACCCGGGTCTTCCCCGCGCACGGCGCCGGCTCGGCATGCGGCAAGTCGATGTCCAGCGAGACCAGCTCGACGATCGGCGACCAGCGTCGCGACAACTACGCGCTGCAATTTTCCGACATCGATGAGTTCGTCGCCTCGATCACCGAGGGTCAGTCGCCGCAACCGCACTATTTCGAGTTCGACTCGGTGCGCAACCGCGAACAGCGCCCGCTGCTCGACGACGGCGCGCCGACCCTGCTGAGCATCGAGGAGGTGCGCAGGCACGCGGCAGTTGGGGCGATCCTGCTGGATGCCAGAGATCCGGCCGAATACGCCCGCGGCCACCTGCGGGGTGCCGTCAACGTCGGGCTGGAGGGCCGGTTCGCCGAAAGCGCAGGTCAGGTTTTTCCACCCGATCGCGACATCGTCCTAGTCGGTGATGTCGGTATCTCGCAGGAGTCCAAGATTCGTCTGGCCCGAGTCGGCTTGGACCGCGTCGTTGGTCAATTGGACGATCTGGCAAGCGTTTTCACCCGACACCCGGACTTGGTCGAGACCGCGGCGCGCTTTACGCCGGAGCAGTTGGTCGAATTGCTCAACGACCAACCGGGCCTGCAGATCGTCGATGTGCGCAACCCAGGGGAGACAGAGGACGGCGTTGTCCGTGGGGCGCAAGAAATTCCACTTCCGACGCTGACCGATTCGCTCGAAAGCCTGGACCCCAAAGCGCCTGTGGTCACGTACTGCGCCAGCGGTTACCGGTCGCTGGTGGCCGCGAGCGTGCTCAGGGCCGCGGGATTCGAGAATGTGGGCGACCTGCTCGGCGGCTACGGCGCCTGGGAAGAGTCGGGCGCAGCCTAAATAGAGAAGTCCTCGCCGTGCCACACGCCGGCTTCCGGTGGCCGGATGACACGACCGGTCTGCGGTGAATTGCCCTGCGATTCGAGTTTCGCGACCCTGCTCAGCAGCGACTGCAGGCTGATTCCGACCAGGTCGGGGATCGACGCGTCGCTGCCGCTCGAGCCGTGGTGGCTGATCGCCTGCCCGGGAACTCCGACGACCACGGCGCTGTTCGGAACTTCCTTGACGACAACGGCATTGGCGCCAATCCGGCTGTCGTCGCCGATCTTGATCGCGCCGAGGACTTTCGCGCCGGCGCCGATAATCACCCGGTCGCCGATTGTCGGGTGGCGCTTTCCGGTCTCTGCCCCGGTTCCGCCGAGCGTGACGCCGTGATAGATCGTGACGTCGTCGCCCACCTCGGCGGTTTCGCCGATCACCACACCGGTCGCGTGATCAATGAACACGCCGGTCCCGAGGATCGCGCCGGGATGGATGTCGACCCCGGTCAGGATCCGGGTGATCTCACCGAGCGTGCGCGCGGTCACTTTCGCGCCGCGGCCCCACAGCCAGTGGCTGACTCGGTGACCCCAAATGGCATGCACGCCTGGGTAGGCGAACACGACTTGCAAGGTGCTGGGGACGGCGGGATCGCGGTCTTTGGCCGCCTGGATGTCTCCCCGGAACGCGGCGAGCACGGCTAGTCCGCCAAGTCGGAGAACAGCACGGTGCTCAAATACCGTTCACCGGACGAGGGCAGGACGACGACGACGACCTTGCCCTGGTTTTCCGGGCGGCGGGCGACCTCCAGAGCGGCGACTACTGCTGCACCCGAAGAGATCCCGACCAGCAGGCCCTCTTCAGTGGCCAGGCGTCGGGCCAGGTTGAGCGCATGCTCGTTGCCGACAGTGATGATCTCGTCGACCAAACTCTCGTCGAGCACCGGCGGGATGAACCCGGCGCCGATGCCCTGAATAGGGTGTGGCCCCTTCTGGCCGCCGGACAGCACCGGTGACGCGGACGGCTCGACGGCGATGAACTTGAGGTCGGGCTTGCGTTCTTTGAGGGCCTGCGCGACGCCGGTGATCGTGCCTCCGGTGCCGACACCTGCGACGAAGAAGTCGATCTTCCCGTCGGTCTGAGCCCATACTTCTTCGGCAGTGGTGGCGCGGTGGATAGCCGGGTTGGCCAGGTTCTCGAACTGCTGTGGCACGAAGTACCGCTGGTCGCTTTTGGCCAGTTCCTCTGCCTTGGCGATCGCGCCCGGCATGCCATCTTTCCCGGGAGTCAGAACGAGCTCGGCGCCGTACGCGCGCAACAACACTCGGCGCTCGGTGCTCATGGTGTCCGGCATGGTCAGCACGAGCTTGTAGCCGCGCGCCGCCGCCACCATCGCCAGCGCTATACCGGTATTGCCGCTTGTGGGCTCGAGGATGATGGTGTCCGGCTTGATCAATCCCGCTTCTTCGGCGGCATCGAGCATGGCAACGCCGATGCGGTCCTTGACGCTGCCCCCGGGGTTGAAGTACTCCAGCTTGGCGATCACATCGGCCACGGCGCCCTCGGATACCCGGTGCAACCGCACCAGCGGCGTGTTCCCGACCAGCTGTGTGACGTCTTCGGCAATGCTCATTTACGATTCGCTCCCACGGTCGCGGTCAAAGGTCGTCGTGCCCCCAGCTTAGTTCGAACTCGATGGCTGTCTCGGTGGGGATGGCCAGCGCGACGGGGGTGAACCGTTGTGCCGTGGGGTCCAATGCCACGCCGGTCAGTACCCGAGCATGCAGATCGGTCGGAGTTTTGGCGGTCAGTGTCGCCGTCGATGCGCCCGGTGCCGGGCGCAGGTAGAAATCGGTCCGCGGCTCGACCGCATCGATGGGGAATCCGTCCGCATCCACGAGACGGTGCTCGTCTGAGGCGACGAGCGTCAGCGGGGCGGTTACCTGGAAGGGGCCGACCAGATCAGAGTCAGCGGCGGCATGGGTGGTGACCAGTGCCGGCACACCTGGGTCTTTCGACGCTGCGCGAGCGGCCTTGCCCGCGCCGGCGAGCAGGTAGTTGTACAGATGCACAACCTTGTCGGAGTTGCGGTAGTGCCGGGCACCGGTCAGCCAGAAGCTGACCCGCTCGATTTTCGGCGTGCCCGTCTCCGACGTGGCGATCAGCCGGTAATAGCGGTGCCCGCGACCGCCGCGGCCGTGGCTGCTGGCCGACAGGGTGCTGCCTTCGCCGAGCGTGCGCTGATACCGACCCGAGTCGGGGCCAGTTGTCAGCAGCGATCCCGAAACATCCTGCCAAACAACACCATTGGCGGATTTCTGTAGCGTTAGGACGACGGCGGCGCCAGCTGCGGTCCACACCGTGTAGCCGCCGAGCTGCGGCTCGCCGTCGAATTCGAAGGTGGTGACCGCCCCGCGGGAGCGATGCACGGCGACCGGCACGTTGAGTGGCCGGGTGTCCAGGGCCAATCCGTTGGTCAAGAACCAGATCGCGGCCTGAGTGGCGGCGATCGCTTCGTGCTCGCTGATGTTGGCCGTGCCGATCGGGTAGCCGGCCTCGCGAACACGACGGCTCAACTCGGCGGTGGGCAGCAGGGGATAGGAGTGTCGCAGAATCCAGTCGACCTCGGCCTCCCTGCCGGACGCCCGCAAGTGAGGCAGATCCGACCACGTCCCGGGCTGGTAGCTCGTCGGGTGCAGGGGTGAGACGCCGGTGAAGTCGAGGGAGTAGGCGGGCACGTTGGGATTGAGCCGAATCAGGTCCGTGCGTGCCCAGCTGCCATCGGTGAATGCGATTTTCTCTACCGTGTGCGAATAAGTGCCGCCGCGGTAACGAGTCATCGACGTCAGCTCGGTGGCCGGGCGGATCGCCACGCGGCTGTCAGTCGCGATCGGCCCCGCCGTACGGTGGGTGGGAAACAGAACAGTCATTGTTGCTTGAGCTTCCTGAAAGACTTTGTTGCGGTGCGCATTTCGATTCCACCGACCATGCGGAGGTAATCGCCCTGAGGCGGGGAAGCGCGAAGATTTCTACAGCGTCAGAAGGGCGTCAGGAAATCAACGACAACAACAGCAACAACATGTCACGGCGAGGCAGCGCGAGGGAACGAGACGCGGCTGTGCGGCGTGTTGCATATCGCCACTATAGGGCAAGCTTTGTGACGAGCAGTTTGTGTACCAAAGGCGCACCCGCCTCTAGGTAAAAATCACGGTGAGTTTTACACTTGGCAAGGCTCGGTGCGGCGCCCCCGGTCGGTCAGCATCCGCGGCCCGATCTCCGACCAGCACACCATGACGGAAGGACCACGATGACGTCGGCTCAAAACGAGTCACAGGCACTTGGCGACCTCGGTGCCAGGCAGCTTGCGAACGCCACCAAGACTGTCCCCCAGCTTTCCACCATTACTCCGCGCTGGCTGTTGCACCTGCTCAGCTGGGTACCGGTGGAGGCGGGTATCTACCGGGTCAACCGGGTGGTCAACCCGGAGCAGGTCGCGGTCAAGGCCGAAGACGGTGCGGGCACTGAAGGTCCGCTTCCCGAAACTCATGTCGACTACGAGACCAACCCCCGCGAATACACGCTGAGGACGATCGCCACGCTGCTCGACGTCCACACCCGGGTCTCCGACCTGTACTCCAGCCCGCATGACCAGGTCGCCCAGCAGTTGCGACTGACCATCGAGACGATCAAAGAGCGCCAAGAGTCCGAGCTGGTCAACAGCCCGGAGTACGGACTGCTCGCCCAGGCGACGCCCGAGCAGACCATTCAGACGCTGGCCGGTCCGCCCACCCCCGACGACCTCGACGCGCTGATCACCAAGGTGTGGAAGACGCCAAGCTTCTTCTTGACCCACCCGCTCGGTGTCGCCGCGTTCGGTCGCGAGGCCACCCGTCGCGGAGTTCCGCCGCCAGTCGTGAGCCTGTTCGGCGCGCAGTTCATCACCTGGCGCGGTATCCCGATCATCCCGTCGGACAAGGTGCCGGTGGAAAAGGCCAAGACCAAGTTCATCCTGGTCCGCACCGGTGAGGAGCGACAGGGTGTGGTGGGGCTGTTCCAGCCCGGCCTGGTCGGCGAGCAAGCGCCAGGCTTGTCGGTGCGGTTCACCGGCATCAACGAGTCGGCGATCGCCCGCTACCTGGTGACGCTGTACAACTCCTTGGCCGTGCTCACCGACGACGCCCTCGCCGTTCTCGATGGCGTTGCCGTGGACCGATTCCATGAGTACAAGTGAGCACCGCGCGGTAGACGCCGAAAGCGACCTGCCTCTTAGCTCTGCGGAACTCTCGGCGCTGGCCAGCCAGCTCTACGCAGCCAGCATCCGGCCCGGTTTCGACAGTCCACCGCAGTCGGCACCCGTTGCCCCGCGGGGTAACGCACCCGACACCACAACGGCCGCATCGGCAGGTCAGACGGCATTTGGATCCGCCCATCAGTACCCGGTCGCGGTTCCACTGCTCGGTGTCTCCAACATCTACGCACCCGCTCCGACGTCCCCGGGACCGGAGCCGCCACCACAGGCGGTCCCGGTAGCCCCGCGGGGCAACGTGCCGGATACGACGGCAGGACCGTCAACCGCGGCTGCGTCAGGAAGCGTTTTGGATCCGTACGTGCCGGCCGACCTCAGCGCATTTGCGGTGCCGTCGGCGGGCATCGTTCCGACGCTGCCGGGAGTGCTGGCTGGAGGAGTGCCGACTGTTCCGGTCGCTCCTCGTGGTTCGGCGCCGTCGTGGCCGACGGGTGCGCCGTCGGTCCCGGAGCTGGGGTGGACGGACAAGTTGGTCGTCGCGCCGGACGCGCCGGCCGGTGATGAGGGCAACTACCACTTCCTCACCGCCAACGACCCGGTGCCGCAGCTGACCGACGACCACGAGGTGTTCGACGTCAACGCGGTGCGGGCGGATTTCCCGATCCTCAAAGAGGTCATCAACGGAAAGCCGCTGATCTGGTTCGACAACGCGGCCACCACGCAGAAGCCGCAAGTGGTGATCGACCGGCTGGTGAAGTTCTACTCGCACGAGAACTCGAACATTCACCGCGCCGCACACGAGTTGGCGGCCCGGGCCACCGACGCCTATGAGGAGGCGCGGGACACCGTTGCCGAATTCATCGGCGCGCCGAGCTCGGACAACATCGTGTTCACCCGCGGCACCACCGAGGCGATCAACCTGGTCGCACACGCGTGGGGTGGTAAACACCTGCAGCCGGGTGACGAGATCGTCATCACCCATCTGGAGCATCACGCGAATATCGTTCCTTGGCAGCTGATTTCGCAGAAGACCGGTGCGATCCTCAAGGTGGCTCCGATCGACGACGCGGGCAACCTGCTGCTGAACGAGTTCGAACAGCTGCTGGGTCCGCGAACCAAACTGGTTGCGGCCAGCCAGGTGTCGAACGCACTTGGAACGGTGGTGCCGGTCGACAAGATCGTCGAGCTGGGTCATCGCTACGGCGCCCGGGTGCTGATCGACGGCGCGCAGTCGATCCAGCACATCCCGACCAACGTCGCCGAACTGGGTGCGGATTTCTACGTGTTCTCCGGCCACAAGATCTACGGGCCCACCGGGATCGGTGCGCTCTACGGAACCGATGAAGCCCTGACCGAGACACCGCCCTGGCAGGGCGGCGGCCATATGATCGCCGACGTCACCCTGGAGCGTTCGCTGTATCAGGGTCCGCCTTTCAAGTTCGAGGCCGGCACCGGCAACATCGCCGATGCGGTAGGCCTGACCGAGGCGCTGCGCTACGTGCAGCGGTTGGGCATCGAACGCATCGCGGCTTACGAGCAGACCCTGCTCAAGTACGCGACCCCGCGGTTGGCGGACATCCCTGGCGTCCGCCTAGTGGGTACCGCCGAGGAGAAGGCCAGCGTGCTGTCGTTCGTGCTGGCCGGTCACGAGCCGCTCGAGGTGGGTAAGGCCCTGAACTCCGAAGGCATCGCGGTCCGCGCGGGTCATCACTGCGCGCAACCCGCTCTGCGGCGCTTGGGGCTGGAGGCGACGGTGCGCCCGTCGTTCTCCTTCTACAACACCCATGAGGAGATCGACGTGTTCCTCAAGGCGGTGCGGCGCATCGCCGAGGGCGGCACAAACGTCGGCTGAGTCGTTCCAACAGGCCCGGCAAGCGGTAAGCAACCGTCTGCCGGGCTTGTTGCGTTGAGGGTGTTTGCGCAGCTCATCGGGCGATTTCGGCGCTTGCGACGGAGCCTGGCCAACATATTTTCTTGCTGAGTAGAACCCTCCCGCGCGCCTCCATACATCCGTAAGTTTCCGTCGTGGTCTATGCGTGCAGTTGGCCCACGGCATCGCCGTCGCGCTTTGAGCGCGCCAGCACCCGCTGACAGTAGGGTGACCGAATCTTTCCCGAAGCCAGAGGAGCGCGATGAGTCGCATCGAGAGTCAGCAGAGCGAGCAAACTCGATGAACGCCGCAATCACCGCAATTTCAATGGTTGACGTCAGCGAATCGATCCTGATCACCGTCCAGTTTCCAGCGAGTCGGACGCTTCGGCCGAGCTACCGGCTTGTGCGGCACGAGCAAACTGACGCGTGGTCTTCGTCACATGATCGCCGGCGGATCGGGTAAGCCGGGTGGCTGAAAAATCGGGGGGGTCGGCCCTGTCGCGGGTCGAGTGGTCGAAGCCTGCCAGTGCGGTAGGCGACTTCGTTGTTCTGGCGGGCGAGACGTTCTCCGCCGCCTTCCGGCGGCCTTTCGCGCTGCGTGAACTGATCGATCAGATCTGGTTCATCGCGAGAGTGTCGATTGTGCCGACCCTGGTGCTGTCCGTTCCCTACACCGTCCTCATCGTCTTCACGCTGAACATCGTGTTGATCGAGGTCGGTGCCGGCGACCTGTCCGGTGCCGGTGCGGCGCTGGCTTCGATCACCCAGGTCGGACCGGTGGTCACCGCGATCGTGGTGTCCGGCGCCGGCGCCACCGCGATATGCGCGGATCTGGGCGCCCGCACGATTCGTGAAGAGATCGACGCGATGAAGGTCATCGGGATCAATCCGATCCAAGCTCTCGTGGTGCCCCGGGTGATTGCTGCGACATTCGTTGCGCTGCTGCTGTATTCGGCGGTCGCGGTCGTCGGCCTCACCGGCAGCTACTTCTTCGTGGTGTACGTCCAGCACGTCACGCCGGGAGCGTTCATCTTCGGAATGACCATCCTGACCGGCCTTCCGCAGGTGATCGTGTCCCTGGTCAAAGCGCTGCTGTTCGGACTTTCGGCAGGTCTGATCGCTTGCTACAAGGGCTCTATCAGTCGACGGCGGTGCAACCGGGGTCGGGAACGCGGTCAACGAGACCGTGGTGTTCGCCTTCATGGCTCTGTTCCTGATCAACATCCTGGCCACCGCGTTCGGTGTGAAGGTGTCACCGTGACGGACCGGTTCCAGCAGCGGGCCGGCGTGAGCTCGACCGACGAGGACGAAACCTACATCCCGGGCCGCGATTTCCTGAATGGAGTGGTGGACGCCGTCCGGACTCTGGGCGAGCAGACGGCCTTCATCGGTAACGCGCTCGGCTCCACCGTCGATGCGGTTCGGCGGTATCCGGGTGAAGTCCTGCGGCTGATCGCCGTCCTGGGGATGGGGACCGGGGCTCTCGCCGTCATCGGCGGCACTGTGGTCATCGTCGGATTTCTGACGCTGACCACCGGCGCGCTGATCGCCGTACAGGGCTACAACACACTGTCCAACGTCGGAATCGAAGCTCTCACCGGCTTTTTGGGCGCTTTCCTCAACGTCCGCTTCATCGTGCCGGCAACCGCCGGGGTGGCGCTGGCCGCCACCATCGGCGCCGGCGCGACCGCGCAACTCGGGGCCATGCGCATCAACGAGGAGATCGACGCGTTGGAGGCGATGGCCATCCGCCCGATCACCTACCTGGCGTCCACCCGCATCGTGGCCGGAGTCGTCGCGGTCATCCCGATCTACACCACCGCGATGCTGATGGGATTTCTGGCGACCAGGTTCGGCACGACGATCGTTTACGGGCAGTCCCGCGGTGTCTACGACCACTATTTCTCGTCGTTCCTGCATCCGACCGATCTGCTCTGGTCGTTCACCGAGGCGCTGGCGATGGCAGCTGCGGTGATGGCCATCCACACTTACTACGGTTACAACGCGACCGGGGGGCCGGCGGGAGTCGGCGAGGCGGTAGGTCGCGCGGTGCGGGCTTCGATCACTGCGGGGGTTTTCATTCTGTTGACGATCACACTGTCCGTGTACGGGCAGTCCGGCAATTTCCATCTGTCGGGGTGAGGAGGATGGCTCAAGAGACCCGGCGGCGCCGGGGGATTGACCCTATTTGGTGGGCACCGGTACTCGTGCTGGTGGTCGTCACCGTCAGCACGCTGACCGCGATGGCGTTCGAGGGAACGCTGAAGACCACCGTGCCGCTCACCGTGATCTCCGACCGGGCCGGCTTGGTCATGGAAGACGACGCGAAGGTGAAGCTACGCGGGGTCCAGATCGGCGAAGTGGCGAAGGTCGAGTCTTATGCCGATCCGGCCGGCACGAATCTTTCGAAGCTGAAGCTCAAGATCTATCCGAACGAGTTTCGCTTCCTGCCGAGCAACATCGAGGCAGAGATCAAGTCCAGCACCGCCTTCGGCGCCAAGTACGTCGACCTCATCGTGCCCGAATCAGGTGACAGTCATCGTGAATTGGCCAGAGGTGCGGTGCTGCACAGTCGCAACACGACCGTCGAGGTCAACACGGTCTTCGAGAATCTGCAGTCGATCGTTCACGCGATCGACCCGGCGAAGCTGAACGGCGTGTTGTCGGCGTTGGCCGACGGCTTCCGCGGCAAGGGTGACCGCATCGGTCAGGCGATCAGCGGAGGCAACCAATTTCTGGTCGCCGTGAACCCGAAACAAGCGACCATCCGCAAGGACTGGCAGCTGTTCGGTAAGACCGCTGCTGCTTATTCGGTTGCGGCGCAGGATATTTTGTCAACGCTTGATTCTTTTACGACGACGAGCGTCACGATCACCAATAACAAAAAAGCGCTCAACGAGCTGCTGTTGGACGCTATCGGCTTCTCGAACGCCGGGATCAATACGATCGGCCGCAACGAGCAGAACCTGGTCAGCGCAATCAATCTGGTGGCGCCGACCTTCGAGCTGCTGGGCAAATATTCACCGACCTACAAGTGCACCTTCGAGGGTGCGGTGTGGTACCTCGAAAATGGTGGTCGGGCTGCGATGGGGGGCAACGGAAAATCCCTCAACATCGACGGTGGGCTGCTCTTCGGCGACGACCCGTACCGCTTTCCGGACAACTTGCCGCGGGTTCAGGCCAAGGGTGGTCCCGGCGGCCGGCCGAGTTGTGGTTCGTTGCCTGACGCGAGTGCGAACTTCCCGGTGAAGTATCTGGTGACCGACACCGGATTCGGTACCGGACTGGACGTTCGGCCTAACACCGGAATCGGTTTCCCGGGCTATGTCAACTACTTCCCGGTCACCAAGGGAACTCCCCAGCCGCCACTGATTCGTTACCCTGGCGGTCCGGCGCCGGGCCTGCCGCCGGCCTACCCGGGACAACCGCCGTACGGCGCGCCGGACTATGCCGGAGCCGCGACGCCGCCGCTTCCGCCGGGACCGCCTCCGGCGCCCTAAGCCACACTGACCCTCGAAAAGTAAGGAGCTGCAATGAGAACCAACGCCGGCGCCATCGCGCGTGTGGTGGCGTTCACCGTTGTGTCCCTTGCTTTCGTCTTCATACTGGTGACGGTTTTCGGGCAGTTCCGGTTTGACTCCCGGACTTCCTACAGCGCGGAGTTCTCGAATGTCTCGGGCCTCAAAGGCGGCAACTTCGTTCGCATTGCCGGCGTCGAGGTGGGCAAGGTCAGCAGCCTCAAGCTCGAGAAGGACGGCACGGTCCACGTCGAGTTCGCCATCGACAAAGGGCTGAGGCTCACCGAAGGCACCAAAGCGTCGGTGCGTTACGAAAACCTCATCGGGGACCGGTATCTCGCACTCGAGGAGGGGGCGGGTCCGCCCAGGAGATTGCCACCGAACGCCACGATCCCGCTGGGCCGCACATCGCCTGCCCTCGATGTCGACGCTCTCATCGGTGGGTTCCGGCCGCTGTTCCGTGCTTTAGATCCCGACCAGGTCAACGCGTTGTCCGGCCAACTGCTCAGGGTGTTCCAGGGTGAGGGCGCCACCATCTCGTCGGTGCTGGGCGAGACGTCCGCGCTGACCACGACGCTGGCCAACCGCGACAAGCTGATCGGCGATGTGATCACCAATCTGAATGTCGTGCTGCACACCTTCGGCAACCGCGACAAGCAGTTCTCCGACGGGTTGGACAAGCTCTCGCTGCTGGTCGGGGCACTCTCCGAGCGCAAGACCGACATCACCAAGGACGTGGCCTACATCAACGCGGCGACCGGATCGGTCGCCGACTTGTTGACGCAGGCGCGGCAACCGATCAAAGACGTGATAGTGCAGACGGATCGGGTGTCGGGGCAGATCGAGTCCGATCACAATTACTTCGACGACCTGATCAGGACACTTCCCGACGTTTATCAAACGCTGTCGCGCCAGGGTCTGTACGGCGACTACTTCGGCTTCTACATCTGCGATGCCATCCTCAAGCTCAACGGCAGAAACGGGCAACCCGTATTCGTCAAGCTGGTGAGCCAGGTAACCGGGCGGTGCTTGCCGAAAAAATGACCTCGATCAAAGAACGCTTCAACGCTCTCAATGAGAAACGGCGTCACATCACGCCGCTCGCCGACCGTAACCGGGTCACCGTCGGTCTGGTCGGCATCGGCGTTGTCGTCGTCATAATCGCCGCTGTCTTCTCGTACGAGAAAATCCCGTTCTTGACTGGAAAGTCCGGCTACTCCGCGTATTTCACCGAGGCGGGCGGAATCAAACCGGACAGTGACGTGCGGGTGTCGGGACTGTCGGTCGGCCGGGTGTCCAGCGTCAAACTGGACGGGACCAAAGTGCTGGTCAAATTCACCGTCGACGACGACGTGGCACTGGGCAACCGCACCGAGGCGTCGATCAAGACCGAGACGGTGCTCGGCACGAAAATGCTCGAGATCACTCCGCGCGGAGACGGCACGCTGCAAGGCCCGATCCCGGTCGAACGCACCCGCGCGCCCTACGACTTACCGGATGCCTTGGGCGACCTGACCAGCACCATCAGCGCTCTGGACACCGAAAAGCTGTCTTCGTCGCTGACGACGTTGGCGAACACCTTCAAAGACACTCCACCTGACTTGAAGGCCGCGCTGGAGGGAGTTGCGCAGTTCTCCAGCACGCTGGACAACCGCGACGCGAAACTGCGCAGCCTGCTGACCAATGCGAACAAGGTCGTGGGGGTGCTGGGCAAGCGCAGCGACCAGATCGCCAACCTGGTCATCAACGCCAATGCCCTACTGGCCGAGCTTTTGACGCAACGCAGCGCGGTCGACGCGCTGATGACCAACGTCGGCGCCGCGACGCGCGAGATCTCGGCCGTCATCGGTGACAACCGGACGCAGCTCAAACCCGCGCTGGACAAGCTCAACTCGGTACTCGGGGTTTTGGACGACCGCAAAAAGGAACTGCAGCGCACCCTGTACCTCATTCCGAAGTACGCGATGTCGTTCGGTGAGGTGCTCGGGTCGGGGCCGTTCTTCAAAGCCTCGCTCCCGAACCTGACACTGGGACAATTTGCGCAGCCGTTTACCGACGCGGCGTTCTCCGACCTGGGGCTCGACCCCAATGTGCTACTGCCATCGCAACTTGTCGATCCGGGTACGGGCCAGCCCGGCCTGCCGCTGCTGCCGCTGCCGTACCCGCGAACCGGACAAGGCGGCGAGCCGCGACGGACGATCCCGGATGCCATCACCGGCAACCACGGCGACCAGCCGTGCAGTGTGCCCGGCAGGCCGGGAGCTCCCGGCTGCTACCCGTACCGGCAACCGCCACCGGCGCCGCCGCCAGGTGGGCCGCCACCCGGCCCGCCGGCGGATCTCCAGCCGCCGCCCAAGCAGACGCCGGTGTACCAACCGGCGCCCAATGAAGTGCCTGCGAACGGGGGTCGCTGATGGCATTCGCGAAAGTTCGTGCGCGACTTGATAATCGGGTCAAGGGCGGCGAGTCATGGATTGACAATCATCGGCGCGCCACCAAGGTCGCGACGGCGACCACCCTGGTGCTGACCCTGCTCGTCGGGATAAGCATGATGGTCACACCGTGGTGGAAACAGGTGAACCGCAACACCTATATCGCTTACTTCCCGAACACCAACGGGGTCTACACCGGCGACGAGATCCGCATTCTCGGCGTCGCTGTCGGGACGATCGAGAAAATCGAGCCGCAGCCCAACGCGGCGAAGGTCACGTTCACCGTCGAGTCGGAGTATCCGGTTCCCGCCGATGTGCGTGCGGCGATTCTCTCGCCGTCACTGGTCTCGTCGCGAGCGATCCAGCTTGTCCCGGTCTACTCAGGCGGTCCGAAACTGGCTGACGGCGCGACCATTCCGCAGGAGCGGACCGCGGTCCCCGTCGAGTGGGACGACCTGCGTAAGCAGTTGGAGAAGTTGACCGACTCGCTGCAGCCGACGACCGAGGGCGGGACCAGCGCGCTGGGGCAGTTCGTCAACTCCTCGGCCGCGAACCTGCGTGGCGAGGGTGACACCGCGCGCGACACCGTCATCAAGCTCTCGCAGGCGGTTTCGGCGCTCGGCGACCACAGCACCGACATCTTCTCCACGCTGCGCAACCTGGAGACGTTCGTTTCCGCATTGACCTCCAGCAGTGAGCTGCTGGCATCGTTCAACAAGAACTTGGCCACCATCACCACGGTGATGACCAATACTCCGAACGAGTGGGGCCAGGCCATTGCGGGATTGGACGGCGCCGTCAACGATCTGCGTCCGTTCGTCGCCGAGAACCGCGAGGCCATCGGTACGACCTTCGACCATCTCAACGAAATCACCACGGCGTTGAACGACAGCCGCCGTGACATCAAGCAGACCCTGCACGTCGCGCCGAACGTGTTTCAGAACTTCCTGAACATCTATCAACCTGCGCAGGCCGCGGTCACCGGGATTCTGGCTCTGTCGAACTTTGCCGACACCGTCCAATCCATATGCGGGTCAATCGAGTCCGACGGCCGAGTCGGGGCGAAACAGTCAGCGCGACTGTGCGAGCAATACTTGTCTCCGATCATCAAGAATCGCCAGTACAACTTCCTGCCGATCGGTCTCAACCCGTTTGTGGGTGCATCGGCACGTCCGAATGAGATCACCTACAGCGAGGACAAGCTCAACCCGCACATACCGCCGCCGGGAGCGCCGGCCGGCCCGCCCCCTGCGGACAGTGCACCGCCACCGGTGTCGGCGCAGGCACTCCCGGGCGGGGCCGTACCGCCAGGGCCGATCGCCGTTCGTTCGACCGACCCCCACGGGGGGTTGCCGGGCCTGATGGTCCCCGCGGCCGCGCCCCTGCCGCCGGGAGGGACGCCATGAGACGCATACTCGCTGCGGCGCTTGCCTTCTCGTGCTTGTGCTTGCTGACGAGTTGTGGGGGATGGCGAGGCCTCAACTCGCTCCCGCTGCCGGGAACCGCTGGCAAGGGCAAGGGCGCGTACACCATTCAGGCTCAACTGCCCGATGTGGTTGTCATTCAGCCCAACACCCGCGTACGGGTCGCCGATGTCAACATCGGCAACGTCACCAAGATCGAAGTCCAGGACTGGCATGCACTGGTGACCATGCGGATCGACGGCGATATTCACCTGCCGGCGAACAGCACCGCCAAGGTGGGCCAAACCAGCCTGTTGGGCTCCATGCACATCGAGTTGGCGCCGCCGAAAGACGAACCGCCGCAAGGGCAGCTCAAAAACGGCTCGGTGATTCCGCTGTCCAAAGCCGCGACCTACCCGACCACCGAGCAGACCCTGGCGTCGGTGGCGATTCTGCTCAACGGCGGCGGGCTGGGCCATATTCAAGAGCTGACAAAGACTTTCGCAACGGCGTTGACCGGCCGGGAGAAAGAGATGCGCAGCCTGTTGACCCAACTCGACGTCTTCGTCACCGAGACGAAAAAGCAGACTGACGACATCATCACGGCCATCGAAAGTGTCAACTCGTTGGTCGGCCAAGTGGCGGACAAAGACCCAGTGGTCGACAAGGCGCTCACGACGATCCCGCAGGCGCTCGGAGTCCTGTCCGACACGCGCAAGACACTGGTCGACGCGATCGACAAGGTTGGCCAGTTCAGCGCGGTCGCCGCCTCCACGATCCAGCAGTCCAAGAAATCGCTCGTCGATAACTTCCGTAACCTCGCGCCCGCGCTGCGCGAGCTGGCCAATGCCGGACCCGCGCTGACCAGGGGCCTGGACTTCCTCACCACCCTGCCGTGGGTGAAAAGCACGGTTCCCAACTGGTTTCGGGGCGACTTTGCCAACATCTCGCTCGTTGTCGACCTGACCTTGAGCCGCCTGGACAGCGGGTTCTTCACTGGGTCGAGGTGGGAAGGAAACCTCACCGAACTCGAGATGCAGTGGGGCCGAACGATCGGACAGATGCCCAGCCCGTACACCGCGGTCAATCCGTTGATCGCGGCCTACCACTGGGGGGGTTACTAGGATGGCCGCTTCGAGCAAGCTGCGTTTGTCGCGAGGCGTGTGGACCCAGCTGGCGATTCTTGCGACGGTCACCCTGCTCTCCATCGGCGTGATGGCCTTCGGTTTCATCAAAGTGCCTGCGCTGCTCGGGGTTGGCAGATACACGGTGAAGGTCGACCTACCCGCGTCCGGCGGGTTGTACCCGACATCGGTGGTGAACTATCGCGGCAGCGAGATCGGCAGCGTCAAGTCAGTCGACGTGACCCGGAACGGGGTCCAGGCCGTTCTCTCGCTGAAATCCGACATCGCGATTCCCCGCGACGTGACCGCCGCGGTGCACAGCCGTTCGGCGGTCGGGGAGCAATTCCTGGAGTTGACACCGCATTCCGGCACCGTCGCGGACACCGGCCCGAAATTGCGCGACGGCGATGTGATCGCGGTCGGCAAGACACAGATCCCGGTCGACATCGGATCCCTGTTGGACACCACCAATAAGGCACTCGCGGCGATCCCGCAGGACAACCTGCACACCGTCGTCGAAGAAGCTTCCAAAGCAGTCGCGGGCCTGGGACCCGAACTGTCCCGGCTTGTCGACGGTGGCACCGCATTGGCGATCGACGCCGGCAAGACCTCCGATTCGTTTTCCCGGCTGATCGACGAATTCCCGCCGGTGGCCAGTTCGCAGGTACGAACGGCGGATTCGATCGCGACGTGGGCGCGGCGGGTGAACGCGATCACCAGTCAGGTGAAGGAACAGGACGGCAAATTGGCGGACCTGCTCAACAATGCCGGCCCGGCGCTCGACGAAGGCACCGCGCTGTTCGATCGGTTGGCTCCCACGCTGCCGGTGCTACTGGCGAACTTGGTCAGTCTGGGCACGATCACCGTGAACTACCGAAACGACCTCGAACAACTGCTGGTCATGTTTCCGCAGGGCACTGCGGTGATGTCGTCGATCATCGTGCCCGACAGGGTTGCCAAGATGGACTACAAAGGCATCTACCTGGACTTCAACTTGAACCTCAACTCGCCGCCACCATGCAACGCCGGGTTCCTGCCGGTGCAACAGCAGCGCATCCCGGTGCGGGAGGACTATCCCGACCGCACCGACGGCGAGTTGTACTGCCGTATCCCGCAGGACTCCGACATGAATGTCCGCGGCGTTCGTAACGTCCCTTGCGAGACCAAGCCGGGCAAGCGCGCACCGACGGTCGAGATGTGTGAAAGCGACGAGCAATACGTCCCGCTGAACGACGGCCTGTTCTGGAAGGGCGATCCGAACGCGACGTTGAGCGGCCAGGGTGTACCGCAGTTCCCGAAAGGCGGTGTGCCGCCGTATTCGCCGGGCGAGCACTGGCACCCACCCCCCGCGCCGCCGAAACCGGTGCTCGCCATTCCCTACGATCCCCTGACCGGGAACTATGTCGGGCCGGACGGCCGTCATTACAGCGATTCCGACCTGGCGTTCAATTCGAAAGGCAAGACATGGCAGAGCATGGTAGTGCCGCCGCGCAAGCCAAATCCGTAGATGCCGAATCCGTAGCCGCCCCAGCGGAACTGGACGTCGAAAGCACGGCCGAGGACATCGACGCTGACGCCGCGCAGTCGGATACCAAAAAGCGGGTGCCGGACTGGGTCTCCCGCATTCCCAGACCGATCGCCGTCGGAGTCGCCGTCATCGTGGCTCTGCTCGGGGTAGGAGGCTGGCTGGGATTCCGCCTGCATCAAGACGATCAGGGGCGGGCGCAGCGCAACCTCTACGTGCAGGTGGCGCGGCAGACCGCGATCAACCTGACCACGATCAACTACACCGAGGTCGATGCCGACATCAAGCGGGTTCTGGACTCGGCGACCGGCGACTTCCATGAGGAGTTCCAGAATCGGTCGCAGCCGTTCGTCGAGGTGGTCAAGAAGGTCCAGTCGAAAACTGAAGGCACCATCGCCGAGGCGGGGCTGCTTTCCTACGCGGACGACCAAGCACAAGTGCTTGTCGCGATATCGGTCAAGACGTCCATGGCCGGGGCGCCGCCTGACCAAGAGCCGCGCAGGTGGCGGATGCGTCTTACGGTCGACAAGAGCGGCGACGGTGCCAAGGTGTCGAAAGTCGAGTTCGTCCCGTGAGCAGTCGAACCGCCCTCAGCGTGGAGGAGGACACCGAGATGTCTGGTGACAATGAGCCGGTCGCCGACGAGTCGTCTGACGACGACCTCGCCGAGAGCGACGACCTGGCCGATGCGGCGGAAGCCGCGGACGAGGCCGACCTGCTCGACGCCGACGACGAATCCGCAGATATCGAGGAAACCGGCGAAGACGACGACGCCGGACAAGCAAGGCGCTCGATTCTCGCTGGGGCCGGCTTACTGGTTGTTGCCCTTCCCGCGCTTGGCGTTGATCCTGGCTCTCGGAGTCGGTTATCTGAAATGGCTCGACGGCTCGGCCCGCGAGTCTCGCGCGGCCGCCGAGCAGTCGATTCGAGCCGCCAGCGACAGCACGATCGCGATCTTGTCGTACAAGCCCGAGACGGTGGACCAGGAGTTGAAGGCCGCCGCCGACCGGCTCGCGGAGCCCTTCCGTCAGCAGTACTCGCAGCTTGTCAACGACGTCGTCGCGCCGGGCGCGAAGCAGCAACACATTTCGGCGGTGGCCACTGTGCCTGCTGCTGCTTCGGTGTGGGCCACCGGAAAGCAGGCTGTGGTACTGGTTTTCGTCGACCAGACCACCACCATCGGTACCGATGCGCCCACCCAGAGCACGTCCAGTGTGCGCGTCAGTCTCGCCAAGGTCGACGGTCGCTGGCTCATCACGCAGTTCGACCCGGTGTAAGGAAGTCAGGCAGAGATGAAAAGTGTGTCGAAGAGTTTCCGGCGGCTGTCCGCCATCGCGCTGATCCTCGGGTGGTGTGCGGCGACGGCGATTGCCGGGTCGACGGGCACCACGAAGGCGGCCGGCTTCGAAAGTCTGCTGGTGCCTTCGCCATCGATGGGTCGCGACATTCCGGTGGCGTTTCTGGCGGGCGGCCCGCACGCGGCGTACCTGCTGGACGGATTCAATGCCGCGCCGTCTGTCAGCAACTGGGCGACGGCGGGCAACGGGTTCAACACCCTTGCCGGTAAAGGCATTTCGGTGGTAGCGCCGGCCGGCGGGGCCTACAGCATGTACACCAACTGGGAGCAGGACGGCGGCAAGCAGTGGGAAACGTTCCTGTCGCAGGAGTTGCCGGACTGGTTGGCCGCCAACAAGGGCCTGGCGCCGGGTGGGCACGGCGTGGTCGGGGTATCCCAAGGCGGGTACGCCGCGGCGGCCCTGGCGACCTTCCACCCTGATCGGTTCCGTTACGCCGGATCGCTGTCGGGATATCTTGCCCCCGAGCGGACCGCGGTGGACGGGGCGATCAGGAATTGCCTTCTGGAGGGCGGCGCTGACAGCGGTGCCATGTGGGGTGCGCCTCAGTTGGGTCGCTGGAAATGGCACTCGCCGAACCAGAACGTTCAACAGTTGGTGGACAACAACACCCGGCTGTGGGTCTACAGCCCGGGCAGCGGAGCCCCGACCGACCAGGGCGCGATGGCCGGTAACGCCGACATCGCCCAGGGCACCAACGCGACGTTCTACTCGCATTTTCGAGACGTCGGCGGCACCAACGGCCACTTCGACCTGGGTCGCGGCGGCGGCAATGACTGGCCGACCTGGTCACGGCAGCTCAGCGCGATGTCCGGCGATCTCGCGGCGAACATTCGCTAGGCATTCGAGAGAGATGAGACGCCATGACTGACAAGCGCATTCGCCAACTTGCGCAGATCATCTCGATGCCGTTGGCCTTCGGGCTCGTTGCGCCGGTCGCCGTTGCGTCGGCCGCGCCCGGGGTGCCCGGCAATAATGACCGGCTCAACAACGGCATTGTGACCAACGTCGACACCATCAAGTTCCAGGCCGGCTGCACCACCAAGCTGAAGAAGAACCCGCAGCTGGAGGCCGCCGCGCAGCGCCAAACCGTCGATGTGCTCAACAACCGGAACCTCGACGCTGACATCGGCTCCGACGGGTCGTCGGTGGTCGGCCGGGCCCGCGACGCCGGGTATCGCGGCACGGTGGCCGAAACGGTGGCGATCAATAATTCGCTGGCCATCAATGACCTTGATGTGATGGGCAATTGGTATTACCGCCCCGACTACATGGCGATCATGTCGAACTGCGCCAACACTCAGATCGGGGTGTGGTCGGAGAACAGCTTCGACCGCAGCGTGCTGGTCGCCGTCTACGGGCAGCCGGACCAGTGAAGCGGGGAACATGGCTGGCCGGGCTGGTCGTCGCCGCGTCGTTGACCGGCGTTCTGCCGGCACCACAAGCGCACGCCGTTCCGGCGCCCGATATCGAGTTCATCTACGACACCACCGTCCGCAAGCAATACAGCTTCGCCAACACGGCCGATGCGATCAGCTACGCCCACGGCATTTGCGACAAGATCACCGGCGGGGCCAGCTACGGCCAGGTCATCGGTGATGTGAAAAACGACGTTCAGCCGAACGACGAATACTCGGCGAACTACCTGATCTCCAACGCGGTGAACATCTATTGCCCAGCCCAGTTGTGGCAGCTGCGCAATTCAGCGGGCAAGTATGTGCCGCCCCCGCAGTGAGTGACTAGTTGCTGTCGGCGTTCAACGATTGTCGCTCGGCCCGGACGCGAGCCGGGACAGCACCGTCTCGGTATCCGTTGACGCACCACGGTTGTACGGCAGCTTCGACAGCGCCGTTCCCATCGCGCATGTGTTGGAAACGGCCGCGTACGTCAGACCGCCGCCAATGGCCGCAGCCAGCCACTTCAATCGCGGGATCGCGACACTTCCGAGCACCGAGGACAGCACGATCGATCCGGCGACCAGGCGGACCTGGCGCTCCAGATCCCACCGCTGAATGCCACGGTTGACCTCGTACCCTTGGCCTTCCCAATCGCTGATCCCGTTTTCCAGAACACTGCCGCCGCCTACGCCGGCGCGCTGCAGAAGCTCGCGCGCTTGCGTCGCACGTTGGCCCGAGCGACACACCAGCACGATGTCGCGACTTTGATCGAGTTGTTCGGCGACCTTCGGACTGTCCTCGTTCAGCACATCGAGCGGCACGTTGAGGGAGCCGTCGATGTGCGAGGTCTCGAACTCGGCGGGCGTCCGCACGTCGAGGATCCACAGCGGCGTTTCCGAGGCGATCCGTTCGCGCAGTTCATTCGAGGTGATGGCAGCGGTCATAGCGTGGGCATACCCCGCGGGCACATCGTCGAGAATGTTTAGATCGCCGTGAGTTTTGCAGCGGGCAACCAGTTACGGTTGCAGCAGTGCCGAATCAGTAGCGCCCGTCTCGTCGGCTTCATCGGCGCCGGCCTCGGGCAGCTTCTCCGGGTGCAACATGTCGGCATAGCGCAGTGATTCGGGGATGCCGAACCCGTCGACCATTAGCTCCGCGTGCGGGCGCAGCAGTCGGCAGCGGTCGTTGATGCCACGGGTGACGGCTTTGGCGCGCTCGGTCGACAGGAACCGGTGCTCGACGTACCAGGCTTTGTCTTCCTCGATCACCGTCAGCGCGTAGAGGTCGCAGACGAGCCCGAGAACCTCACGCGCCTCGTCGTTCTCGCACGTCTCGATCCCGCCGACGAACGCCTCCAAGACCACCCGGTCGATGTGCGCTCGCGCAGCGTGCAGGACGTGATCCTGAACCGAGTTGAACGCGTCGAAGGCCGACATCTCTTTCGATTTGGCCTGCAGCCGGCGCGCCACCGAGGCGATGATGTATTCCTCGCGGTCCTCGAACATCTGGACCTGAGTGCCCCGGTTGAACAGGCTGCCTTCTTCTTCGTTGTCCTGCCGGGCGTCGATGACGGTTTGGATGATCGTCTCGGCCGCAGTGCGTTTGAGCACCCGTTCGCCGGCGAAGTTCGCGGCGAACCGCACCCATTCCACCGGGCTCATGCCCTTGATGTCGTCGGCGTAGGCGGTCAGCAACTCCTTGGCGACCAGCTGGGTCAGCACGTGGTTGTCGCCCTCGAACGTGGTGAACACATCGGTGTCGGCGCGCAGCGCGATCAGTCGGTTGTCGGCCAAATAACCGGCGCCGCCGCATGCTTCGCGGGCCTCCTGGATGGCGGTGGACGCGTGCCAGGTGTTGGTAGCTTTCAGCCCGGCGGCCCGCGACTCCAACTCGCGCTGCTCCTCGGCATCGGGGGAGTCGGCGGTCTGCAGGTCGTGGGTCTTGGAAACCAGCTCATTCTGCGCGAACTGCAATGCGTAGGACTTGGCGATCAACGGAAACAGCCGGCGCTGATGCACCAGGTAGTCCATGATCACCACTTCGTCGCCATTGTCAGGTTCGGTGAACTGCTTGCGCTGCAAGGCATATCGGGTCGCGATGTCCAGGGCCACCCGGCGCCGCGGCGCCCGCGCTGCCGCCGACGGTCACCCGTCCGCGGATCAGCGTGCCGATCATGGTGAAGAACCTGCGGTTAGCGTTCTCGATCGGCGAGGTGTAGGTGCCATCGGGTTCCACGTCGCCGTATTTGTTCAGCAAGTTCACCCGTGGCACCCGAACGTGATCGAACAGGATGCGACCGTTGTCGACGCCGGGCAGGCCACCCTTGTACTGACAGTCCGAGGTCGTCACGCCCGGCAGGTCGTTGCCGTCGTCGTCGCGAATCGGCACCAGGAAGCAGTGCACGCCGTGGTTGACCGGCTCGCCGTCCTCGGTGGTGACGAGCTGGGCGAAAACCGCCGCGATGATCGCGGTTTCAGCGGCTCCGCCGATGTAGTCCTTGCGCGCGTTCGGTGTCGAGGAGTGGATCACGAACTCCTCGGTGTCCGGGTCGTAGGTAGCGATCGTCTCCAGCGCCTGGACGTCGCTGCCGTGACCGGTCTCGGTCATCGCGAAACAACCGGGCAACTCGAGGCTGATGATCTTCTTGACGTAAGCCTCGTGGTGCCGCTCGGTGCCCAGATTCTCGACGGCCCCGCCGAAGAGGCCCCATTGCACGCCCGCCTTGACCATCAGCGACAGATCCGACATCGCCAGCATCTCGATCATCGTTACCGCGGCGCCCACGTTGCCGTTGCCGCCGTGCTCTTTGCGGAAGCCGTCGTCGGCCTCACCGGCGGCGGCCATGATGCTCATCTGCTCGGCGACCTTGGTCCGAGCGATCACCGTGTTCGGCGTGTAATGCGGACGGAAGACGTCTTCGGAAAGCCGCGCACGCATCTGGTTCTTCACGTCGCGCCAGCGTCCGTCGAGTGAGTTGCGCAAATGTTCCGCAATGGTGGTCATACCCGACGGTAACCGATCAGAATCGAGACGCCGAGAGGGCGCGGGCTCCAACTGGACGCCGCGTTAACCAACGGTGTTTATAGTTCGTCGCGCGGTCGTAGCCACGCGGTCGAAGAAAGGTACGCCATGAGCGGGGTTTCCCGCGCGTTCAGCAGGGAGGGCCCGGTCGACGCTGAGGCCGTCGCGGCAGCGTTGCGACCGACGTTCACCGTGACCGCCGGGGGCGGAGCAGACGGTCTCGCATACCTGGCTGGACACCTTTGACTGGCGCCTTCACTCGGCCGGGATCTCGCTGCATCACGCCGACGGCGGGCCGTTGGTTATGCAACTTCCCGACGGCGTCCGGTTGCAGGCCCCGCTGGCCGGGCTGAAGTGGCCTGCGCAGGCGCACGATCTGCCGGTCGGCCCGCTCCGTGACGCGCTGGCACCACTGATTGCGCCGCGGGCGCTGATGCCGGTCGTCACCGTGCGGTCCGCTTCGCAGGAGGCCCGGGTGCTCGATGCCGAGGAGAAGACCGTCGCCCGGCTGCGGACCGAGAGCGTCGACGACGGCACCAGCCAGCTGCGAATCCAGCCGCTACGTGGCTACGACGCCGAGGCCGACCGGATCGCGCGGCTGCTGGCGCGGGTCGACGGATTCAGTGCGGTCTCGGCGACGCCGTACGACCTCGCGTTAACCCATGCCGGCCGCAGCCCCGCCAACGGGAGCCACCCGGGTGTGGCGCTGCAGCCGGAAACATCTGCGGCCGTGGCTATTGCGCAGATGCTGACCGGGTTCGCGACGGCCATCGAGGAGAACGTGCCGGGCACCATTGCGTCGATCGACACCGAGTTCCTGCACGACCTGCGGGTCGCGGTGCGTCGCAGCCGCTCGATTCTCAAGCTCGTCGGCGACGTGCTGCCCGACGAGCTGGCCGAGCGATTCGCCCCGGATTTCAAGTGGCTCGGCGATCTGACCACCCCGGTCCGCGACCTCGACGTCTACCTGCTCGAGCTCGACTCGATGGCCGCCCGGCTGACGTCGGCCCACCCCGGCGACCTCGATCCGTTCCGGTCGTTCCTGGTCAAACACCGCAGCGCCGAGCGGCGACGGCTGGTGCGGGGGCTGCGCTCGAAGCGTTTCCAAAATCTGCTCAGCGACTGGAGCGCCGAGCTGGTCGAGGTGACGCCCGTTGACGGCGGCCCGACGGTCGCGATGCTCGCGCGCCGGCGAATCACGCAGGCATACCGCAACGCGGTGCGGCGCGGCAAACGGATCAACGAGGATTCGCCGAGCGACGACGTTCACGCGCTGCGCAAGCGGTGCAAGGAGTTGCGCTATCTGCTTGAGGTGTTCCGGCCGGTGTGCGACAACACGCCGCACCGGGCGCTGCTCAAAGAGCTCAAGTCGCTACAGGACACCCTCGGCGACTTTCAGGACGGTGAAGTGCAGCGCGAAGCCGTCCGCGAATTCGCCGCGGCGATGATGGAGCAGGGGGCGGCGCCCCCCAAGACTCTGCTGGCGATGGGGGAGATGGCCGCGCAGCTCGATGCGCACCAGCTCAACGCACGGGCGGCGCTGGCGGGCCGGTTGCAACCGTTCCTGGCCGACGAGAATCGCGCCCGCGTCAAGGCGCTGGTGCGTTGATGAAGGTCTACGCGACGTACAACATCAAGGGCGGCGTCGGTAAGACGTCGGCCGCGGTCAACCTGGCCCATCTCGCGGCGCTGGACGGGCACAACGTGCTGCTGTGGGACCTTGACCCACAGGCCGCGGCGACCTACATGTTCCGGGTGCGCCCCAAGGTCAAAGGCGGCGGGCGCGCACTGGTGGAGGGATCGCGATCGCTGGACGATGCGATCAAGGCCACCGATTTCGACGGTCTCGACCTGGTGCCCGCCGATTTTCGATATCGCAACCTCGACGTGCAGCTCGACGACATGAAGCGACCCACGCGTCGCGTCCGAGAATTGTTGCAGTCGTTGGAAAGTCAGTACGACGTCGTCTTTCTCGATTGCCCGCCGAGCATCTCGTTGCTGTCCGAGAACGTTCTGCACGCCGCCGACACGCTGTTGGTGCCGATGATCCCGGCGACACTGTCGGTGCGGACGTTCGATCAATTGACCGATTTCGTCAGCGATTTCGAAGGCCGACGGCCACTAGTGCAAGCCTTCTTCTCGATGGTGGACCGGCGCAAGCGGCTGCATTGCGATCTTGTGCAACAGTTGTCGACCGAGCGAGCGGGAATTCTGACCAGCGCCATTCCGGCGCTGTCGATCATCGAGCAGATGGCCGAACATCGAGCGCCGGTGACCGCGTTCGCCCCGCACAGCGCCGCTTCACACTGTTACAAGGCGCTGTGGGCGGAGATCAGCGGCGGCTGATGCCGGCGCGACGGCCGTCGCAGTCGCCAGCGCAGTGCGGCGGTCGCAACGACGCCGAAGCCGATCAGCAAGCCCATGTCGAGCAGCCACTGCCCGGATGAGTGCCGCCATGAGCCATCGGCCTCAGCAAGGGGATTGACCGCGTGTACGTCGACCGTAGACGCGGTGGCGGCGAACCCCCATCGGGACGGCACCAGTCCGGCGATCTGCTCCAGCGGGAACCGGCCGGATATCGGGAACAACGCCCCGGAGAACACGAATGAGATCAGGACGATCAGCACGGCGATCAACAGGATCTGCTCGGAATACGTCGCCAGTGCCGACAGGGTCAGCGCGATCAGCGCCGAGACGATCGCGGTGACGGCCAGCGCGATGAACAGTTCAACGCTGGCCTCGAGCTTGTTGTGGCCGAGTAAGACTGCGCCGTGAGTGGGCGCCGGGTGGCCGACGGTCGCCACGATGGTGATGACGGCGGTCTGGACGACAGCGATCAGGCTGTAGACGATCGCCTTGCCGGCCAGGAACGCTGACGCCGACAATCCGTGGGCTTGTTCGCGCCGGAAGATGCGCTGCTCGCCGAAGAGGTCGCGAATACCCAGTGCGGTGCCCATCACGACGGCTCCGATGTTGAGCAAGGTGAGGATCGTGACGGCCTGGTCGGGGTTGTTGCCGTAGCGACTTGCCGGACCCAGTCCGGCGTCACCGGGTATCAGCAACGAGATCGCGCCGAACAGCATCGGCAGGATCGCCAGGAAGATGAGGTACCGCTGATCGCCGATCGTCAGCCAGGCTTGCCGGCGGGCAGAAATGATGATCTGGTGCAACACATTTCGTTGCAGTGCGGGGGCGGTCGGGGAGTCGGATACAGCCGGCGGCTCCGGTGGTGGCGGCTCCTGTTGGCGCGCCAGGTATTCGTCGTGTGCGCCGTAGGGATCCGTGCGGGCCCGCTTGACGATCTTGGCCCAGTCGGCGGTGCCCAGCTGCGGCTCGATCTCCGAGGGCGCGCCGGCGAACACCGGGATGCCGGTCGGGGTGAGCATTACCACCTGGTCGCATGCGTCGAGTTCGGCCGGTGTCGTGGTCGCCACCAGAACGACGCGACCGTCGTCGGCGAGCTGACGCAGCGTCGCGGTGATCTTTTGTGCCGCTTCCGGTTCGAGTCCGGCGGTCGGCTCCTCGAAGACGAGCAGTGCCGGGTCGGTCAGCAGTTCCACCGCAAGCGATGCGCGCTTGCGTTGCTCGGCGGTCAGGGTGCCCGCTTTGGCGGTGCGCAGGGTTGTCAGTTCGAGCTTGTCGAGCACCGAGCGAACGGCCTCGCCCCGCAGTTCGGCGGAAGTGTTTGGGGCAAAACGCAATTCGGCGGCGAACTGCAACGCTTGCTCGACGGTCAACTGCGGGCGCAGCAGGTCGTGACGCGGCACCACTCCGACGTGTGGCCGCACATCGTCGGCCGCGACGTCGTGCCCGTCGAAATCGACTTCGCCGACGCTCGGTTGTCTGGTGCCGGCGAGCACGTCGACCAACGCGGATGTGCTCGCTTCGGAAAGGCCGATCACCGAGGTGATCGTGCCCGGCGACGCGGTGAACGACAGATCTGCCAGTGCCTGCTCGCCGTCGACGCTGAGCCGCACCCGACGCGCCTCCAGTGGACCGGCGATCGTCGTCGGGTCCGGTGTCGGGTCGGGAGCCGGGGGCGCGGCCTGCTCCTCGGCCGGCGGCTGCAGCTGCGCGGTCGGCGCCGCTTCATGCGGCTGGGGTTTCGGGCGGCGCACCGTCAGCTTCTGGATCGCACCGGTGAGTCGCGCCCCGATGGTCGGCTTGGACGCGGGCGGCGGGAAAGGTGGCGGCGGTTCCGGCTGCACCTGCGACGGCGGCGGTGGTGGCAACGGTGGTGGTGGCGGAGGCAACGGTGGTGGTGGTGGTGGTGCCGGCCGGGGCGGCGGCGCTACCCACTGCACCGGGCGTGGCGGTGGCGGTGGTGCAACGGGCGGCTGGAAGTGCGGGACCGGTCTCGGTGGCGGTGGCGGGACTGGCCTCGGAGGCGGTGCATGGGGACGCATCGGCGGCAGTGGCGGCGGTGGCCCGTGGGGACGCATCGGCGGGGGCACTCGCGGTGGTGGAGGCCCAGCGGGCGGGGCGGCGAGTTGGAACACCAGACGCGGTCCGTGTTGGGGATCGCCGAGGGTGATCGCCCGTCCGTCGTGGATGAAGACCGTCGACATTCGCACCCCGTCGACGTAGATCCCGGCTTCGCTGCGATCGACAGCGATCCATTGATTGCCGTTGAAGTGCAGCACCACCAGGGGTGGCGCGCCCGATCCGCCGACACCGTCGAGCCGGATGTCCACGCCAGGGTCGATGCCGACGGTGACGTCGCGACCAGGGGCGAAGGCGTATCTGCGCGGGCCCAGCCAGATGATCAAGGGGGGCCCGAAACTTGCCGTCAACGCAGCCACCCCCTTTTCCCGCCCAATTTCTCGAGTCGAGAGTCCATTATCCAGCCGCCACGACGCGCTGATAACGACCGTAGGGCGTGAGCGCCGACTAGACGCTGCCGGGGCAGCCGGTTATCGAGGTGTGCAGGGTCGCGGGGCCGGCGCCGAGTCGTCGAGCAGGCGGCGCAACACGGTCACGGCTTCGGCGAGAGTCTGCCGGTCGGCGTCATCCAACTCGCCGAGTTGCGGCTCGATGGCACGAGCGCGGTCGGCGCGGACCCGATTCAGCGTGTGCATCCCCTCGGCGGTGATCTTGATGCGTACCGCCCGTGCATCGCCCGGATCGACGGCCCGGGTGACCAGGCCTGCGTCTTCGAGCCGCCGTACCTGCGTGGTCATCGTCGGCTGCGAGCAGTGATCCACCGCTGCCAGATCGCAGATCCGTGCCTCGCCGTGGGCGTCGATTGTCGACAGCAGGCGGGCCTGCGCGGCCGGTAACTGCATCTGGATGCGTTGCGTGGCATAGCGGTTGAGCCGTGCGACGACGGCGAGCAGATCCGAGCCAAGGCCGGCGACGGCCTCCTCGGCCGCGCGTCGCTCGGTGGCTGCGGATGTTGTCATGCGTATATAGTTGCATAGCTAGGCTATCTAGGCTCCGAACCGGGCAATTTCAGTCTTGTTAACTCGATCGAATCCCTATTGTTTGCTCGCGGGTACACCCCGTGGGTGCTGGCAGAATTGTTGAAATGAACGCGACTCGCTCAGCGACCGGGATTGCCGAGTCCCGCTCGCTGAGTCCCGGCGAGCTCGCACAGGCTTCAGTGATGGCCGCGCTGTGCGCGGCGACGGCGATCATTTCGATCGTCGTGCCGTTCGCCGGAGCCTTGTCGCTGCTGGGAACCGTCCCGATGGGGTTGCTGGCTTACCGCTATCGGTTTCGGGTGCTGGTCGCCGGAACGGTCGGCGCCGGTTTGATCGCGTTCCTGATCGCAGGCCTGGGCGGCTTGATGACGGTCGGCAACAGCGCCTATGTCGGCGGCCTGACCGGCGTCATCAAACGCCGAGGCCGCGGCACCGGGACGGTGCTGTTGGTCTCGCTCATCGGCGGGGCGGTGTTCAACCTTTTTGCGGTCGGTGCACTGATGTTGCTCTCGCGGCTGCGAAACCTGATCTTCGACACCGTCAGCGCCAACATCGACGGGATCGCTGCCGTTCTGTCCGCTATCGGCCGTTTCGCGATCGCGCACCCGTTTCCGCTCAGCACTCGCATCGGGAATGGTTTCGAGGCGACCGCTCAGGGGCTGCACTGGTTCATCGCCCATGCGCTGCGCTACTGGCAGCTGCTGATCTTCGCCAACGGTGTCGCCTCGCTGACGATCGTGTCGCTGATCGGATGGTGGGCGTTGTCGCGGGTGCTGAACCGGATGCGCGGCATTCCCGACGTGCACAAGCTCGACGCCCCGCTCGACAGCGCGCCGGTGGGTCCGGTCCCGGTGCGGTTGGATCGGGTCCGCTTCCGCTACCCGAATACCTCCCACGATGCGCTGCGACCGGTCGACCTCGAGGTCAAAGCCGGTGAACACTTGGCGATCACCGGAGCCAACGGCTCCGGCAAGACCACGCTGATGCTGGTGTTGGCCGGACGGGAACCGACGTCAGGCACCATCGAACGTCCAGGGTCGGTGGGGCTGGGTCGGATGGGCGGCACTGCGGTGGTCATGCAGCACCCGGAAAGTCAGGTGCTGGGCACCCGGGTCGCCGACGACGTGGTGTGGGGTCTGCCGCCGGGCACTAAGACCGATGTGCCCCAGTTGCTTCGCGAAGTCGGCCTGGAATCGCATGCCGAACGCGACACCGGAAGCCTGTCCGGCGGTGAACTACAGCGGCTGGCGGTCGCGGCCGCGCTGGCGCGCGAGCCGGCATTGATCATCGCCGACGAGGTCACCAGCATGGTCGACCAGGAGGGCCGCGAAAGTCTGCTGGGCGTCCTGTCCGGCCTGAAGCGGCAGCACAGTACGGCGCTGGTGCACATCACCCACTACAGCACTGAGGCTGAATCCGCAGACAGCACAATCAATCTCAGCGAGTCCGGGGACAACACCAGCATGGTCGAGACGATGGCCGCGCCCGCAACGACGCCGTTGTTGGGACATGAATCCGGTCCGGCGATTCTCGAAGTCTCCGGCGTCAGCCACGAGTACAACAGCGGGACACCGTGGGCCAAGGCTGCACTGCGTGACATCAACTTCACTGTCCACCAGGGCGACGGGCTGTTGATCCACGGCGGTAATGGATCTGGAAAGTCTACGCTGGCATGGATTTTGGCCGGGCTGACGGTGCCGACCACGGGCGACTGCCTCCTCGACGGCCAGCCCACGCATGAGCAGGTCGGCGCGGTGGCGTTGTCATTCCAGGCGGCCCGACTGCAGCTGATGCGCAGCCGGGTAGATCGAGAAGTGGCCTCGGCAGCAGGGATTTCACTGAAGGATCAGGAGCGCATTGACAACGCCCTGGCTGTGGTGGGACTGGACAGCGGGTTGGCCACGCGGCGCATCGACCAGCTCAGCGGCGGCCAGATGCGCCGGGTGGTGCTGGCCGGACTGCTGGCCCGTTCCCCGCGCGCGCTGATTCTCGACGAACCGTTGGCCGGGCTGGATGCCGAAACACAAAGCGGTTTGGTGCGTTTGATCGAGGATTTACGCCATGAGCAGGGCCTGACCGTGGTGGTCATCTCGCACGACTTCGTCGGCTTGGAGGACCTGTGCCCCCGCACCCTGGACCTTCGCGATGGGGTGCTTCACGAGGTCTCGACCGCGGCCGGCGGGTTGTCGTGACTACCGCGCCGCCTGATGGACGATCCGAACGCCGGCCGTCGCGCTCGGTGGTTCTGCTCCGTCCAGTGCCCGGCACCTCCGCGGTGCACGACCTGTGGGCCGGTACCAAACTGCTTGCCGTAGGCGCTATCTCGGTACTGCTGACGTTCTACCCGGGATGGATCGCGATCGGGCTGGTTGCCGGGCTTGTGCTGACGGCAGCACGGATCGCGCACATTCCGCGCGGCGCTCTGCCCACCATTCCGCGCTGGCTGTGGGTCCTGCTGGCCCTCGGCGGCATATCGGCGACTTTCGCCGGTGGCAGTCCGGTGATCGAGTTGGCCGGAACATCGGTCGGGCTCGGCGGGCTGCTGAACTTCCTGCGGATCACGGCGCTGTCGATTGTCCTGCTGGGGCTGGGGGCAATGGTGTCGTGGACCACCAATGTCGCTGAAATAGCGCCGGCGGTGGCCTCTTTGGGCCGGCCGCTGCGGTGGGTGCGCATTCCGGTCGACGAGTGGGCCGTCACCATCGCACTGGCCCTGCGGGCATTCCCGATGCTGATCGAGGAGTTCCGGGTGCTCTATGCGGCGCGCAGGCTGCGGCCTAAACGAGTGGAGACCACCCGTAGGGGGCGCCGCCGGCGGCTCGCGGCCGAGCTTGTCGACCTGCTCACCGCGGCGCTGACGGTGACATTGCGACGCGCCGACGAGATGGGTGACGCCATTACCGCGCGGGGCGGCATCGGCATGATTTCGGCGATGCCGGCCCGGCCGAAAGCTGCTGACTGGTTGGCTATGTCGATAACTCTTGTGGTGTGCGTCGCCGCGATCTGGTTCGACGTCCCGCCGGTGCCGCGCTGACCTGCTAGCGGCGTGCGGCTGCGTTGGCGGCGTCCTCGGCGCGGTGCAGCGTCGTTGCGACATTGCTGCGACCCAAGAACATCTCATCGAAATACGATTTGAGAACTTGATTCCCGGCAGCGAAGCCGGCCCCGCCCGGAGCGGCGATCCGCGGACCGTTGAGGACCGTGAAGAACGGCCTGACGTCGACGCCCTTGGTCAGCCAGTAATCGAAGTACACCTGCTGGGCCGCGGTGACGGCAGGGATAGCGCTGCCCCGGCGGCCGATGTACCGGTTTCCCTCGGTGCTGCCCAGCCAAGCCAATATCTGGCGTACCGCATCCGGGTGCGCCGATGCCGAATTACCCGCCGCGGCAATGCCGTTGGTGACGCTGACCCGGCCCCTGGATCCGGCGGGCAGCATCGCCACACCCCATCGGAAATTGGCCTGGGCGGTGATGGTGGCCAGGTTGTAGGTGCCGGACTGGAAAAGCGCCATCCTGCCGGCCAGGAACTGGTTGCGGGAGAAGTCGCCGTTGTCGTTGGTCTCCGATGCGGGCGGCGCGACGTGGTCGTCGTTGATCAGCTTGACCAGGTAGGTGAAGGCCTCGACGGCACCCGGGTTGTCGAAGGCGAACCGGTCACCGGCCTGATAAGTGCCGCCCGCCGACCCGATGTAGTTGAGGTAGATACCCTGCGCGTCGTTGGCGGCGTTGTAGCCCCACTGCCGGACCCGTGCGGGGTCGAAACCCGATGTGCCCGCGGTGTGTCCATCGGCATCGACGGTGAGCCGCTTGAGCAGCGGACGTAGGGTGTCGTCGGCGTTCGGGCTCCAGCGCAGGGTCGACAGGTCCGCGACATCGACACCGGCAGCGGCCAGCAGGTCCGCGTTGTAGTACACGGCGATGCCGGCATCAGTGAGTTGCGGTACCCCCCAGAGCGTTCCGCCGCGGGTGAACTGCTGCACCACCGACGGCTCCCACGCGGACGCGGCTTTGGGCCCGAGCGTTTTCCCGACGTCGATGAGACGGCCACTGTCGGCGTATCCGGCGAGGTAAGCGTTGGAGACCCAGAAGATGTCGTCCGCGCTACCGCCGGCGACATCGGTGCGCAGCGTGGTGAAGTAGGTCGAGTACGACACGACGTTGGTGTGCACCTCGATGTCGGGATGCGTTCGGGCGAACTCCGCGAACGACATTCGGTAAGCGGCAGCGACCTGCTCGTCCCACAGCCTGACGGTGACGACCGTTTTGCCGGTGGGCGGTCGCGCTGTGACGTCCAAGACCACCGCCGCGAAGCCCAGCAGCGCGGCGATCAGCACGAAGCCCAGCGCGAACAGTGTGGAGAACCGCGGCCGGATCATTTGAGTCCCGTGACGACGATCGAGCGGACGATGTGCCGCTGGAACACCACGAACAGCACGAGCAACGGCACGATCGCCACCACCGTCGCGGCCATCACCAACGTCCACTGCGAGTTGTAGCGCGACTGCAGCGCCGCCGTCGCTACCGTCAGCACCTGCCATTTCGGGCCGCTGGTGATCACCAATGGCCACATGAAGTGATGCCACTGCGAGACCACGGTGATCAGCATCAGCGTCACCAGCACCGGCCGACTGGACGGGATCACCACGTGGACGAGCACGTCCAGCGTATTGGCCCCGTCCAGGTATGCCGCATTGATCAGGTCATCGGGAATCGAGCGGAAGTGTTGGCGGAGAAGGAAGATGGCGTACGGGGAACCAAAGACGAACGGCAGCACCAACGCCCAGAATGTGTTGCGCAGACCCAATTGCGCCATCATCAGATATAGCGGCACCACCGTCACGCTTCCCGGCACCATCAGCGTGGCCAGATACACCCAGAACAGCGCGTCACGGCCGGGGAACCGCAACCGCGCGAACGCGTAGCCGGCCAACACCGAAGAGCTCACCTGGCCGAGCAGGATCACCGCCGTCATCAACGTCGTGACCGCCAGGGCCCGGCCGAACCCGGCACCCCCCAAGTCGGCGTAATTCGACAGCGTCGGTGGCCGCGGCATCGACAACGGCACACCGGTCGCGAACTGATGCGCCGACGTGATCGACGTCAGCAAGCCGAGCACGAACGGCGCCAACGTGATCAACGCCCCGGTCAGCAGGCCGACGTAAACGAGGACAGTGGCAGGCTTTTTAGGTGAGTTCATAGCTGACCCGCCGACGGAAATACAGATGCTGGACAAGGGTGATGCCGACCAGGATGACGAACAACACCACCGCCATCACCGAGGCCCGTCCGATTGACGCCGCTCCGAAGGCTTCGGCGTAAATGCGGTGGGCGACCAGGTCGGTGCGGTCCTGCGGTCCGCCGCCGGTCAGCGCGTAGACAGTGTCGAAAACTTGTGCCGTGCTGATGATTCCGGTGACGAGTACGAAGAACATGGTGGGCCGCAGCATCGGCAGCGTGATGCGCCAGAACCGCTGCCATGACGTGGCGCCGTCGGTTCGCGCGGCGGAGTGGATCTCGGCGGGAATGGCCAGGATGCCGGCCAAAAAGAACAGCGCGACGTAGCCGACGTTGGACCACACCACGACCGTCGACACCACCGGCAGCGCCAGCCCGGGATCGGTGAGCCACTCGATGCGATGACCCAGCAAGGTGCTGATCGCCCCGTCGGTGGGTGACAGGATCCAGCGCCACAACACGGCGATCGCCAGCGGGACACAGATCCACGGCAACACGAACAACGTGCGGAACACGCCGCTTCCGGGCAGTTCGCGGGCCAGCATCGCGCCGACGGCCAACCCGAGAACGGTTTGAATCGGGACCACGATAGCCACGAACGCACATGTCACCAGCAGCGAGTTGCCGAAGGTCTTGTCGGTGAGTACCGAGCGCCAATTCTGGCCTCCGACATACTCGATCGGCCCGAGCAGATCCCAGCGATGCAGGCTCAGCCACACCACCACCAAGATCGGCAGCAGCAGAAACGTGACGACCCCGAAAAGGCTCGGCGCGAGCAAGGCATATCCGAGCGCCGACGATCGGCGTCCGGACGTGTCACCCATACAAGTATTAAAGCTGGTCGATACGGTAGAAGGGTGACACCGAACCGGGGGATCGATGCCGACTTCGTCAGCCTGCCGCGCCACGACCTGGCCGACGCTGCGCTGGCCGCGGCCACCGCGGCCGGCGCCAGCCACGCCGACCTGCGAATTCACCGGTTGGTCAACGAGATCGTCCAACTGCGCGACGGAGAGCTGGAGACCGCGGTGCTCAGCCGCGACGTCGGCTTGGCCGTCCGCGTCGTGGTCGACGGCACCTGGGGCTTCGCCTCGCATGCCGAGCTGTCACCCGATGTCGCCGCCGAGACCGCCCGTCGCGCGGTGGCGGTGGCCCGAACGCTGGCTGCGCTGAATACCGACCGCGTCGAACTGGCATCCGAGCCGGTGTATCCCGACGCCTCCTGGGTGTCGAGCTACCGCATCGATCCGTTCACCGTGCCGCTGGCCGATAAGATCACCGTGCTCGACGAATATTCCGGCCGGCTGTTGGCCGCCGACGGCATCAATCACGTCTCGGCCAGCCTGATGTCGGTCAAAGAGCAGACCTTCTACGCCGATGCCGCCGGCTCGTCGATCACGCAACAACGGGTTCGGGTGCAGCCCCGATTCGAAGCGGTCACCGTCGACAGCGGCGGCAGCGGCTTCGACTCGATGCGCACGCTGGCGCCACCGATGGGCCGCGGCTGGGAAGCGCTGGCCGGTGACGAGGTGTGGAACTGGACCGACGAGCTGGCCCAGCTGCCGTCGCAGCTGGCCGAAAAGATCAAGGCGCCCAGCGTCAAAGCCGGGCCCACGGATCTGGTGATCGATCCGACCAATCTGTGGCTGACCATCCACGAATCCATCGGCCACGCAACCGAATACGACCGCGCGATTGGCTATGAAGCGGCCTATGCCGGCACATCGTTCGCTACCCCCGACAAACTCGGCACGCTGCGTTACGGTTCGCCTGTGATGAACGTGATCGCCGACCGCACCGTCGAATTCGGTTTGGCCAGTGTCGGTTACGACGACGAGGGGGTGGCAGCCCAGAGCTGGGACCTGGTGCGCGACGGGATCTTCGTCGGCTATCAACTCGACCGGGCGTTCGCCCCGCGACTGGGCCAAGCGCGGTCGAACGGCTGCTCGTATGCCGATTCGCCGCATCATGTGCCGATCCAGCGGATGGCCAATGTGTCGCTGCAGCCCGGTCCCGAAGGCTTGAGCACCGACGACTTGATCGGCCGGGTCGACGACGGCATCTACATCGTAGGTGATCGGTCGTGGTCAATCGACATGCAACGCTACAACTTCCAGTTCACCGGGCAGCGGTTCTACCGAATCCGAGACGGACGCCTGGACGGTCAACTGCGCGACGTTGCCTACCAGGCCACCACGACCGACTTCTGGAATTCGATGGAGGCCGTCGGCGGCCCGTCGACTTGGCGACTGGGCGGAGCGTTCAACTGCGGCAAGGCCCAACCCGGCCAAGTGGCCGCCGTCAGCCACGGTTGCCCGTCGGCGCTTTTTCGCGGAGTCAACGTGCTCAACACCCGTACGGAGGGCGGCCTGTGATCCGCCCGCAACAGGTCATCGACATTGCCCTTCAAACTGCAGCGAAACTGGGTCGCGCCGCCGAGACCATCGTGCTGGTCACTGACCGCTCGGCAACGTCGCTGCGGTGGGCGAACAACTCGATGACCACCAACGGCGCGTCAACCGCACGACAGACCACCGTGATTTCGGTTGTCCGGCATGGTGATACCGCCAGGATCGGCTCGCTGGCCACGGCTGAGGTGGAGCCTTCGGCGATCGAGGAACTGGTCGCCGCGTCGCAGTCGGCCGCCGTTGCGGCGCCTGAGGCTCGCGATGCCGCGCCGCTGCTGAGTGGCAACACCGCGCCAGACGACTGGGATGCCCCGATTCCGTCGACCGGGCCCGAGGTGTTTTCCGGCATCGCCGAACCGCTGGCGCGCGGATTCGCCCGCGCCGATCAGCTCTACGGCTTTGCGCAACACACACTGGAGACAACGTTTTTGGCGACGTCGACCGGGCTGCGGCGGCGTTACGCCCAGCCCGCTGGTTCGGTGGAGATCAACGCCAAGCGTGACGGCGCCAGCGCGTGGGCGGGGGTCGGAACCCCCGATTTTGTTGATGTGTCCGCGGATTCGCTCCTCGACGAGCTATCGATGCGACTGGGCTGGGCCGCGCGTCGCGTCGATTTGCCGGCTGGACGCTACGAGACGATCCTTCCGCCCTCGGCGGTCGCAGACATGATGATCTACCTCGGCTGGTCGATGACGGGCCGCGGAGCGCAGGAGGGCCGCAGCGCATTGTCGGCGCCTTCGGGCGGGACCCGGGTTGGGGAGAAGCTGACCGACCTGCCGTTGACGCTGTACTCCGATCCCGCGGCCGCCGGGCTGGGCTGCACGCCGTTCGTGACCGCGACGAGTTCGTCGGAGACGCTGTCGGTGTTCGACAACGGGATGAATATCGGCCGGGTGGACTGGATTCGCGACGGGGTTATCAACGCGCTGGCCTACTCGCGGGCCGCGGCCGATGAGTTCGGCGAGCCGGTCGCCGTCGCCGCGCAGAACATCCTGATGACCGGTAGCACAACCGAACTCGCCGACATGATCGCGGCCACCGAGCGGGGCTTGCTGCTGACCACGCTGTGGTACATGCGCGAGGTGGACCCCACCACTCTGCTGCTGACCGGTCTGACCCGCGACGGCGTCTACCTCGTCGAAGACGGGGAAGTCAGCGCGGCGGTCAACAATTTCCGCTTCAACGAGAGTCCACTGGATCTGTTGCGGCGGGCCACTCAGGCTGGAGTCAGCGAGCTGACGCTGCCGCGTGAGTGGGGCGACTGGGTGACCCGCGCGGCGATGCCGTCGCTGCGGATTCCCGACTTTCACATGTCGTCGGTGAGTCAGGCGACCTGAGCCGCATCAGTTTCCGCCCACCGGACGCGAATTCGCGATACCGTGACCTCGGTCACATGATCGATCCGGGGGGTTCTGATGTCCAAGGGTTACTTTTCGCGGGCAATGAGCATCGCCTTCGCCGTCGCGGCGGCGTCTAGTTGGTGCTCGGCCTTCGAGGCAAATGCCGACATCGGCAGCGGCGCTGATTTCCTCGACGGTTCGACAAACGCAATCGTGATGGGACCGACCTTCATCCCGGACCCGACCACTTTTCCTGGATACATCCCTGGCGCTGTCATGGAATACCTGCAGCCACTTGGGTTTTCCGACACCGGCACGGTCATCCCACTGGTCACTGAAGAGTCGCCGGACTTCGGGCCGTCCATTACCGCCGGTGTCAGCACCTTGGTCCACACGATCGAAACCGGATACGACGCGGGCGACTTTTCGGCAGCCGACCCGCTCACGGTTTTCGGCTACAGCCAATCGGCCGTCGTCGCATCGCTGGCGGAACAGGAACTCGCCGCCGACCACATCCCGCTCGTGGACTTACGTTTCGTCCTGATCGGCGATGCCGCAGCCAACCCACCTTCGGGACCTACCGGCCTTCTCGACACCTGGGGAGCCACCCCGTTCGGGCAGGCGCTCGACCATTTCCTCGGCTGGTCGAATCTGGACGACGTCACCACCCCGAGTGACCTTTACCCCACCGACGTATTCACCGTCGCCAACGACTTCTTCGCCGACACCGCCACACCGGCGGATTTCGCCGCCAACCCGCTTGGGGCTCTGTGGCAGGACTTCCTGGGATTCTTCGAACACGGCGTCTATCTCGGAGGCTTGCCCGAATCCGAAATACTGACCGCGATCGACGGTGGCGGTGTCATGGACAGCGCGACGACCTACTTTGCTCTGGCAGATCCGGTCAATCTTCTCGAGGCGCTGTGGGACACCACGCTGGGAAGCTTCGGCATCGTTGTCCCCTGACCGGATTCGCGACTTCCGCATGTGATCGGGGAGCCGGGCGACATAATCGCTGTGTGGTGTTGCACGAGGACTTGACGCGACTAGTCGCGTTGTCGCCCGGCGATGGTGGGTTGACCGCGCTGGTTCGGCGCGTCTGCGGGCAGACCCTCGGCCTGCCCGCACTTCCGGCTCCGGCGGACCCTGCCTCCGATGACGTCGTTGCCGATTTCGCCGAACAGTTCAGTACCGATGTCTCGACGATCAGCGGTGAGCAGCGCTCGAAGCTGTGGAAAGCTCTGGGTGACACCACCTTCGGCGTCGTCGTGCAGATGTACATCGCCGATTTCGTGCCGCGGGTGCGCGCCGGACTGGAAGCGCTCGGCGTCGGGGACCAGTACCTCGGCTGGGTTGTCGGGCCGGTCGTGTGGGATCACGCCACCGATCCGTCCGACCTCGTGTTCAACACCTTTTTGCCGACGGTGGCCCGACTGCGTGAGCTAGATGCATTGACGGCTGAGGTGGTGCGCTTGCGCGGCGCCACACAGCACAACTGCCGGCTGTGCAAATCGCTGCGTGAGACCACTGCGCTGAACGCCGGCGGCACCGAGACGCTGTACGAGGACATCGAGCGGTTCGAGGAGTCGGCGCAGTTGACCGATCGTCAGAAGGCGGCGCTGCGCTACGCCGACGCGCTGATCTGGACGCCGGGTCGTATCGCGGCCGGGGTCGTGGATGGGATGCGTGCCCACTTCTCCCACGCCGAGGCTGTCGAGCTGACCCTCGACGTGATGCGCAACGCCAGCAACAAAGTCGCGGTGGCATTGGGCGGCGACGCACCGCGCGTCGAGCAAGGCACCGAGGAGTACCTGCTCGACGTCGACGGTCAGACGGTGTTCAGCTGAGGCCTAACGCTAATCTCTACGTTGATCCAGGGGCGGTAGCTCAGTCGGTTAGAGCCGCGGACTCATAATCCGTAGGTCGCGGGTTCGAGCCCCGCCCGCCCCACCAAGTGTTTGTATGACGTCGGTTGATGCTTGTCACGGGTCTCCGGTTGGTCGGTGGCACTCCTTCGATGAGGAGTCGAGCGCGGCTGATCAGAGGTTTCAGGCGGTGATCAGTGACGGGTGTCGGTGTAGAACGTCCGCTGGCCCTGAACGACAAGCCCGCTGTAGACGGTTGCGATCAGAGAGTGAGTGGCGTTAGAGCTGAGTCAACTTGCTGATCGTTTGAATTTCGTGTTCCCGGTATGGCCGTCCATCGGGTTGCAGCAGGTCTGCAAACCACAGCTTCGGAGGCGTCGCGTAAGGGCGATCCCAGGAGTCCCACGGTAAGTACGTCTGCGTCTTTCCGGCGACCAGCCCCCAATTGATCGCACCAACGTTGTGCCGCTTGGCGATTGGGAGGATCCCTTCGACCGTACTGCCCCGGGACCGAGCCAAGTACTCGGTGCAGAGGATCGGCCGCCCCAACGGGGAGAGTTCGGCGATCCGGGCCTCGAAGCGTGCTGGATCGTCATAGCAGTGGAAGGTGACGACGTCGGAGTTGTTCAATTGGATGTCAACGATTTCGCTACGCCCCAGGGGATCTCCCCACACGCCGTCCCACACGCCGCTGGTTAACGGTTGACTCGGATTGACCGAACGTGCCCATCCGAACGCCAGCTGCAGCAGGTCGGCGACACGGTCCAGCTTGTCTTTCCTCTCCACCTTGCGATACTCGCGGGCGGGATTGTCGGGCTCGTTCCACACGTCCCAGCCCAAAACGCGATCATCCGTGCGAAATTGGGTCAACACGCCCGTGACATAGTCGAGCAGAGTGCGGCGGTAGTCGAGGTCGTCGAGGTGTTCAGCGCCGGGGCTTTGCACCCAACCGGAGTTGTGCACCCCAGGCTTTGGCGCGCGTTGCCGTCCTGACTTGGGGAACGGATCCCAACATGAGTCGAACAAGACAAATAGCGGTTTAATGCGGTGGCGCGCCGCAATAGCGACAAATTGCGCAAGACGTTGTTGAAAGCCCCGACGGTCTTGGGCCCACAGCTGATCGTGAAGGAAGACCCGCACCACGTTGAGCCCGTGCAGCCGCGCCCAGCCGAGCTCGGTGTCGATGCGCCGGGGGTCGAAGGTGTCGGCTTGGAACATCTCGAGCTGGTTGATGGCGTTCGAGGTGATGAAGTTGGCGCCGACGAGCCAACCTTGCGCTCGATACCACTGGTTGGCCCGATCGGGCGACCATCGGCTTTGTTCTGCGGCGGCGCGGGACATCTTGGTCAATACCGGGCTTGCCGCCAGCAGCGCCGGGAGCGTTAGCAGTGTCCGACGCCTCATGCAGCGACCATAATTCGCCGGGTGAGGTAGAGGCTGGAAATCTCGACAGACATCCTTGTCGCTCACAACATCCCTCTAACTTGGGAGACATGAGCGAACGCCACCAGCAAGACGAGCCCGACCACGCCGCCGACGATCCCGATGTCCAGCGACGTCGAGCCAGATGACCCGGACGCGCACGTTGTGCCGGAGGCCGGTGAGGGCCCGATCCCGCGGATCGCTGGCGAACCTCGGCCGCCCATCGGGAACTGACCGGGCCGCCATCTCGCTGGTCGGCGGGGCGTGCCCGCCCGGGTCGAGGCGGCGGCTATTTCGACCAATAAATAAACGGACGTTGAGTATGGACCCTCTTGATCGCATCCGAGAGATGGTCGTTACGTCAGAGCCCCAGTATCGAACTCAGCTTCGTCGCGGTTTTGCGGTCGTGAACGATTCGATGTGATCGATCATGGTGTTCAGCGTAATTTCCAGCGGTTCGGCGTCGCGCAGCGTCTTGGTGAGGAGAAGACCGCCCTGCAGCGCTGTCAGCAGAGCTGTCGCCAGGCTGTCGATATCGGTGCCGGGCAGGAACTCGCCGCGGTCCGCCATGGCACCTAGGCCGGTACGGATCGCTCTTTGCCAGCGCCGGTAGCCCGCTGCCAGGTCTTCGCGCGCGTCGACGTCGCTTTCGGCGAGTTCGCTGGCCAGCGTGCCCAGCGGGCAGCCACCCCGGAAACCGCCATCCCGCTGAAACGCGACGATCAGTTCGGCCCAGGCGCGCAACGCATCCATATCCTCGAGGCGCGTGAGCAGGGTTTCCTGAATTCCGACAATGGTGTCCGTCTGGTACTCGATGACGGCGCGGGTCAAGGACCGTTTGTCGGCGAAGTAATGGTAAATCTGCGATGCGCTGACGCCCGCCGCGGCCCGCACATCCTCGGTGCTCGTGCCGGCGACCCCGCGGGATGTCATCAGGGTAGCGGCGGACGCCACGATCCGGTCCCGGGTGGCTCGGCCTTTAGGGGTGACCATTCGTTGAGTCTACCGATTCTGGAGTTGACATTCCAGAAACCGAATGGTTTTGTGGAGTGATCAATCCAATTTACTCGTGAAGGCGGTCCCATGACGACTCAGACACCCAGCATTGAAGAGCAGACGCATGCGTTCGTGACGGGACCCGCCGCCGCAATGCCGGCAGAAATAATGGGTGCTTTCGTCGCCGAACAGGTCAGCTTGGACACCGCAGGCGTGCCCACGGGCGTCAGCGCACCGGGTGCAGTGATGCCTGATGGCGACCTGCTCGATGTTCTCGGCGCCGCCACTTCGTTGGCGCACGCGCGGGCGGGGCGGCCCGCAGTCGTGGTGTTCTATCGGGGGGCATGGTGCCCGTACTGCAACATCGCGTTACGCACCTACCAGGCCGAATTGGCGCCCGCACTCGAGGATCGGGGCTACGCGATGATCGCGGTCAGCCCGCAGAAGCCCGACGGGTCGCTGACCGCCGTTGAAAGCAACGAGTTGACCTACACCGTGGTGTCCGACCCCGGCAACCAAATCGCTTCTGCACTGGGTATTCTGACCGCGCCCACCGCTGAATCCGCTGCAGCAGCACAGAAGCTGGGAACCGATCTGGCTGAGCACAACGCGGACGGCGGCCTGACGCTGCCGATGCCCACGACGGTGGTCGTCGATGCAACCGGAGTGATCCGCTGGATCGACGTGCACCCTAACTACACGACCCGCAGCGAGGTGCCCGACATCCTGGCCGCGGTGGACGCGGTCCGCTGACGTACATCGTCACCGCGAGCGGGGCACTATCCTCCCTGGCGGAGGACGGAGAACGGTCCTTGGCGGAGGACGGAGTACGGTCCGCGGTGGGTGTGGACCATCGGGGAGTGGGGCGCCGGTTCGGGCGGCGTCCAGGTCCCGTGGGCGTGTGCCGTCCCGGCGAACCCGAAGACTGACAAGACACCGAAGATCAGTCCTGCAACGGTGAGTGCGACAGCGTTCCGGATGGGCAGGGTTGATGTGATCATCGCGTCCTTTCTTTCGGCCGTGTCCGACGCTACGCCCCCGGCGATTGCGCCGTGGTCAGTCCAGGTCGGCGAGAACTCTACGGGCGGCGTCTAATTCGGCTTCGAGGGCGGCGACCCTGGCGGCTTGCTGGGATCGAGCCTCTTCGATGATCTCATCGATGGGGTTGGACAGGTCCTCATGCAGTTCCTTTGCGGCCCGGGAGACCGCAGCGGCCGCGACAGCGAGGTTGCGCGCCAGATAGCTGCTGCCCTGCTTGAGTTCGGCGCGCCATTCCCCGTCGGCGGTGCCGGTGACGGTGAGTGTCAGCTCCAGAGTCTTGGCTTTTTTGCCCGTGGCTCTCCTTGGCTGAGGCTTTCTTCGGCGTCTCGTCGGCCGAAGCCTTAGCGCCGGGCGCGTCGGGTGTCGGTGTGTTCCCTGGCGAGGTGCTCTCCACGGCGGGAACCCAGCCGTCGCGGATGTCGGAGTCGGCGGTCGGGCTTCTGCTGTCAGAGTGTTCACAGTCATCGGTGTAGCGCTCTCCTCCTGAATATCGCCCGCAGTGGATCGGGCTGGCGGCGAGACCATTAGAACATATGTTCGAAATCAGCACAACCGCTCACAGCGCATGCATGCTCTGCGGCGCAGTGTTCAATGCTAAACGAATTAGCCTGTGCAGCACATCATCTCATTGATGGCAGCTTGTTTACATCGGCGGGCCACAGGGCGTCGGCGCTAGCGGGCAACGCGGCCTCTGACGTCGCCGGCGACCGCTTTCTGCCAACCCAACGCGATATCCCAGACATCTTTGACGCGCGCGACCGCGGCGGCCTCGCAATGCCCGCAGTCACACTCTCGCGGGTGGGTGAGTAAGTCATCGACCACCTGCCGAACCAGCGTCATGGTCACCGGCTCACCGATTACCCGGGCTGCGTTGAACACGTCAACGGCGACCAGGTCGTCGGCATCTGCCATGCGCATACTCGTCAGTGTCCCACCGCGATCGTGGCGGGTGGTCCCGCCACACCTACCAAGGCGCTGGCAGTTTGATGTCCTGGTGTCCGCGATAGGCCGTGATCAGGTGCTGGAGAGCAAAGCGATCGCGCCGGCGGTCGCCTCGTCGGCGGAGCTTTGTCGTCCGGTGGCACGCGCGGTGACGAACGCACCTTCCACCACGGCGACAAGAGCTGCAGCGGTCTTCCTCGGATCCAGTGCGGGCAGTAAGGAGCCGTCGCCCTGGCCATCCCGCACCGCCTGTTCGACTACGTCGGCCAGTTGAGTGAAGACGGATTCCAGACTTTCCCGAAGTTCCGGTTCGGCCAAAATGCCTGCGTCGTAAGCAAAGCCGCCGACTCGGCAGCCGTCGAGTGCCTCGCTCGCGCATCCCAGGAAGGCGGCCAGTCGGTCGCGCCCGGTCGGCAGTCCGTCCATGGCCGCCCGCACGGCGTCCAGGACGTCGCGACCATTCGCCTCGACGACCTCCCGGCCCAATTCGGGTTTGGTCGGGAAGTGGTGATAAAAGCTGCCCTGGCTGACTCCGGAATCGGCCATCACCTGCCGGGGGCTGGTCGTCGAGTAGCCGTGGTGCCAGAACATCCGCTTCGCGGAGTCGACGATTTTCTGCCTGCTGTCCACGTCAGTGATGGTACCAGCGACCATACCTACCTCTAGGGTTGTATACCTACCTTGAGGTAGGTATGGTGAGCTTCACCGTTCGGTTCATCCGCAGAAGGAGAATTGCCTTGACCACCGTGCCGTCCGTTCCCGTCGTCCGGTATCACACCGCAGACCTCGACGGATTCGAGCTGTTCTACCGCGAGGCCGGGCCGAGCGAGGCTCCCGTCGTCCTTCTGCTGCATGGGTTTCCGACGTCTTCGCACATGTTCCGGAACCTGATCCCTTACCTCGCCGATCATTTTCATGTGATCGCGCCCGACCTACCCGGGTTCGGGCAGAGCGCCGCGCCTGATCACGCAGAGTTCGCCTACACCTTCGACGCGGCTGCTCAACTCGTCGAGAAGCTGTTGACCAAGCTCGGTGTTACCCGATACGCGGTCAACGTCTTCGACTACGGAGCCCCCACGGCATGGCGGCTCGCCCTCGCGCAACCCGACGCGATCACCGCCTTGGTCGTGCAGAATGGCAACGCGTACGACGAGGGCCTGAACAATGAATTCTGGGAGCCGATCAAGCGGTACTGGGCTGATCAGCGCCAGGACAACCGTGACGCTCTGCGCAAGCTGTTCTCCTTGGAACTGACCAAGTTTCAGTACACCGACGGTATGGCTCACCCCGCGCGCATTTCGCCCGACAACTGGGTCGCCGACCAAGCGCTGCTGGACCGCCCGGGCAACAACGAGATTCAGCTCGACTACTTCCTCGATTACGGCACCAACCCCGCGCTGTATCCCGCGGTGCAAGAGTGGTTGCGCGCGAAGCAGCCACCGACGCTGGTCGTGTGGGGTGCCAATGACATCATTTTTCCTGCCGAGGGTGCCCACCCCTACAAGCGCGACCTCCGGGACGTCGAGTTCCACCTCTTTGACAGCGGACACTTCCTGCTCGAAGACCGGGCTGACGAGGTGTTCCCGCTGATCCACGATTTCCTGACGCGAAAAATCGGCTGACCGACGGCGCCACTCATGACATTTGGACGGTGAACCGATAGCCGGCGTCGGCGCTCTGCGCGTCGATCTGCAGGTCGTACTTTCCGGGGCTCAGCGTCAGCGGGCCGATCGGCTGGCAGCCGTCGTAGATCCCGCGCCCGCCGGAACCTCCGTCCGCGTCGACGACTTGCCAGACGAATCCGGGCACTGGAGCGCAGCCGGCGCTCGGGGTGAAAGTCCATCGCTGGCCCGGAGTTACGGTGAAACCGAGGTGGTGTCGAGTGGCCGCGACGATGTGTCCGGTCGTGGGCGCGGTCGTGTTCAGCGCGAGGTGTTGATCGCCAGGAGTGCACCACCTCCAGCGCAAATGCTAGCGTTCTGGCGGCTTTTCGAGGCTTAAGTTGGCGGTCCGGCTGGACCCGGCTGGCAGGTCGGGCACCACCAGGTGCGTCGTCGTTCGGGATCGTTGGAGACCTCTGACACCACGCGTACCGTTGTGCCGCAACGCAAACACGGACGGCCGGCGCGGCCGGAAACCCAGTGCTGCTCGCCCTTACGGCGGATGCCCGTCGTCACCTGCATGGCACCGGGAACGGTAGCCGAATGACGTAGCGCCCGCGCGCCGAGCTCGAGCAGCGCCGTGACGTCGACCGTCCCAACCGGGGTCCAGGGGTTGTGCCCGCGCAAAAAGCACAATTCGTTGGCCCACAGATTGCCGAACCCGGCCACACACCGTTGGTCGAGCAGCGCTGCCACCAGTGGCCGGTGGGGACCGTCGCTCAGTCGGCCAGCCGCCTCGGCGATGTCCCAGTCCGCACGCAGCGGGTCCGGGCCCAGGTGGCCGACGACGTCGTTCTCGTCGCGGGTTCGTAGCAGCTCGACGACCGGAATTTTGACCCCGTACGCCGCCGGGCCATCCGTTCGCAGCACGATCCGGACGTCGGACATCACGGCTTTGGGGAGCCAGCGTCCGGTGTCCGAGACCGTCCACGACCCGGACATCAAGAGATGGGTGTGCAACGTGAGGTCGCTCGACAACCGAATCAGCAGATGCTTGCCGTGCGTGACGTGCTCGAGCACGGTCAGTCCGGCGAGGTCCGCGGTGGCGTGGGCAGGGACCCGAAGCTCACCCAGGGTCAGGATGCGGCCTCGCAGGGCGTTGTCCAGTCGGCGGGCAAGCGCGTAGACGGTGTCGCCTTCGGGCATGCATCCCATCGTCCATGACGGTGGTGATGCGCCTGACCGCTCAGCCTTTGTCCATGTGTCGATCCCCGGCACAAACATCCCGGGATCGTCGAGACGGCTACTTCTCGCTCGATGTGGGTACCTGACACCCGAGCGCCTCAGTCAGTCCCTGGGGCGCCTGCTGAGAAGGAGGCATTGATGACCGAGCGCTACACCACGACTGACGGCGGCGCCCCGGCACCCAGTGACAAAGAGTCGCTGACGGTCGGCCCCGACGGCCCGATTCTGTTGCAGGACCACTACCTGATCGAGCAGATGGCGCAGTTCAACCGGGAGCGCATCCCGGAACGCCAACCGCACGCCAAGGGAGGCGGTGCGTTCGGGCACTTCGAGGTGACCGGCGACGTCAGCAAGTTCACCAGGGCGGCGGTGTTTCAGCCGGGCACCAAAACCGACACGTTGATCAGGTTTTCCACCGTGGCCGGCGAGCGCGGCAGCCCAGACACCTGGCGGGACCCGCGCGGATTTTCGCTGAAGTTCTACACATCCGAGGGCAACTTCGACATGGTCGGCAACAACACGCCGGTCTTCTTCATCCGTGACCCGATGAAGTTTCAACACTTCATCCGCTCGCAGAAGCGCATGCAGGCAACCAACCTGCGCGACAACAACATGCAGTGGGACTTCTGGACTCTGACACCGGAGTCCGCGCACCAGGTGACGTGGCTGATGGGAGACCGCGGAATCCCCAAGAGCTGGCGACAGATGAACGGCTACAGCAGCCACACCTACAGCTGGATCAACGCCGCCGATGAGATCTTCTGGGTGAAGTACCACTTCATCAGCGATCAGGGCATCGACTTCCTGACGCAGGACGAGGGCGATCAGCTGGCCGGCGAGGATGGCGACTACCACCAGCGCGACCTCTACGACGCGATCGAAGGCGGCAACTTCCCGAGCTGGACGCTGAAGATGCAGATCATGCCGTTCGAAGACGCGAAGACCTACCGGTACAACCCGTTCGACCTGACCAAAGTGTGGCCGCACAGCGACTATCCCCTGATCGACGTCGGCAAGCTGACGCTCGACCGCAATGTCACCGACTACCACACCGAGATCGAGCAGGCCGCGTTCGAGCCGAACAACATCGTGCCCGGCACCGGCCTCAGCCCGGACAAGATGTTGCTTGCCCGAGGCTTCTCCTATGCCGATGCGCACCGCGCCCGGCTGGGTACCAATTACAAGCAGATCCCGGTCAATTCGCCGCATGTAGAGGTCAACAGCTACTCGAAGGACGGGGCGATGCGGATGAAGAACGTCAGCGATCCGGTGTACGCGCCCAACTCCTTCGGTGGGCCGCACGCGGATCCGGCGCGCGCTGCCGAGATCCGCTGGCAAGCCGACGGCGAGCTGGTCCGCGCCGCCTACACGCTGCGCCCGGAGGATGACGACTGGGGACAAGCCGGAACCTTGGTGCGTGAGGTTCTTGACGACGACGCGCGAGACCGGCTTGTGCACAACATCGTTGGACACGTATCCAAGGGCGTCAAAGAGCCGGTTCTGTCGAGGGTGTTCGAATACTGGCGCAATGTCGATCCCGATATTGGGAAAAAGGTTGAGGAAGAATTCCGGGCGGGCTAGAAAACGAATAGCTTCTCTTTGTCGACCGATCGACGGATATTTCTGACTTAACGGCGGTATTGAGTCGAAAGTCGTCGACGACGACCCGCAAAAGGATTACCGTGCCCTTGACCTCGAAGATTGAGGTTGGGGAGATAGCGCTCCGATCCGCGCTTGACGCCTGCTGACGTCCGCGGTGGCTTGCCGCCGGCAGCAATCGTCGTGGGCGGGCTGGATCGCTCTTCCTGCGCCTAATCCGTACTGCACGGGGGCCGTTGCACGACTGAAGTCAATGCGGCGCGTGTCAACCGGATCGTCACTTGCGGCAGCGTCTTATCGGCAGAGGCGCTTTCGCGACGGCGAAATGAGCGCCCCGCGTCTGAGTGGGGCACACAACGTAAAACGTCGCGATCTCCCGTCGACACGCCCGGAAAGCCTTTCATGTCCAAAATCGCCGTCAGCGCGTTTATTGCGGCCCCGTCAATTCTTGCCGGCTCGCTGTTTCTCGCATCGACACACAATGTCCGCCATCTGGATTACCGGCTTGTCGATGAGGCGCTCGTCATCATCCCGGTCGACAATCCGGCGTACGCGGACGCCGCCGCGGATCTGTACCTTCACGCGGCCGGCTTCGAGGTCACTCCCGACTACGCCAACGTAGCCACACTCAACATTCCGGAGGTCGTGCCGGGCGGCGGGTTGGACAACGCGGTCGACTACGGCGTGAACCAGTTGGTGACCACGGTCGAAAATGACTACCAGACACGGTGTTTTCGGCGACGGCAACCCGCTCTACATCTTCGGTTATTCGCAGAGCTCGGTCGTGGCCGGCATGGCCGAGCAGCAGCTATCTGCCGACAAGCATCCCGAGCGCAGATCTGCACTTCGTCCTGGTGGGTGACAGCGCTTCGGCCGAAGGCGGGTTCTTGAACACGTTCTTGGACGAGTTCCCGACCTCGTGGCAGCCCTACATCGTTGACCTCTTCAAGGATTTCGGGGCCGACGAGGTGCTGGGGCAGGTAACCCCCACCGGCCTCTATGCGACCGATGTGTATTCGCTCTCCGGGGATGGTTGGTCTATCTATGACAACGGCCTCAACAACGCGGGGCTGTTCTCCGACCACCTCGAGTACCTGGGTTTGACGTCGCAAGAAATCGGTACCGCCACTGGGCCCGTACGTAGACGGCATGGGGCCATTTGCGACCGAGTACTTCACCATCCAAGACTCCATGGTCAACAGCCTCGAAGCGCTACTGACGCAGCTCCAGATCGCCGACAGCGTGCTGTTTTGACCTAAGTGACCCGGGCCTGTCGATAGGCTGCGTCGCTGGGTGACATCCCGTCGCCTCATTGCAGCAGGAGGACTCGATGACAGGTCGGTTGGCGGGCAAGGTCGCTGTCGTCAGCGGCGGGGCGCGCGGGATGGGCGCATCCCATGTGCGGGCTCTCGTCGCCGAGGGAGCCAAGGTGGTCTTTGGTGACATCCTGGATGCCGAAGGCGAAGCGGTCGCCAAAGACGTTGGGGGAGAAGCGCGTTATCTCCATCTCGACGTCACTCAACCCGACGACTGGCAGTCGTGTCGTCGCCACCGCGGTCGACGAGTTCGGCGGCATCGACATCCTGGTCAACAACGCCGGCATCATCAACGTGGGCATCATCGAGGACTACGAACTCTCCGAGTGGCATCGCATCCTCGACATCAACCTGACCGGCGTCTTCCTCGGTATTCGCGCCGTCGTACCGGCGATGAAAGCCGCCGGGCCGCGGGTCGATCATCAACATCTCGTCCATCGAGGGACTGGCCGGCACCATCGCCTGCCACGGCTACACGGCTTCCAAATTCGCTGTGCGCGGGTTGACGAAATCAACCGCTCTTGAGTTGGGGCCCAGTGGAATTCGGGTCAATTCGATTCATCCGGGTTTGATCAAGACGCCGATGACCGATTGGGTGCCCGACGACATCTTCCAGACTGCACTGGGTCGCGCGGCTGAGCCCCGCGAGGTGTCCAGCATGGTGATCTACCTGGCCAGCGACGAGTCGAGTTACTCGACGGGTTCGGAGTTCGTCGTCGATGGTGGCTGCACGGCGGGGCTGGGGCACAAGGACTTCTCCGCCGTCACTGAGCAACAGCCCGAGTGGGTCACGTAGGCCGCGACTGCTCCAAATAGGTTGCCAGCGCGTTGGTCAATCCCTGCCGAGCTTCGTCGAGATCGGCATAGGAGCCCAATTGGCGCTCGGAGACCAGGCCGCGCATCGCCCCGGGGATCAGCGCGGCCACTTCCCGGACTCGCTGCGGGTCGACGCCCAGGCCCGCGAAGGCGTGCTGGCAGGTCTCCTGCCAGCTTCTGCCCCAGGAGAAGAGTTCAGCAGCAGTGCGTGGAAAGAGTCGCTCCAATTCGTCGGGCTCGCGGGGGAGCGCTGCCCGAAGATTCTCAATCGCGCGTGAATCTCGTGATGCCAGACCGTGATACAAGGTGTCGATGATCGCCGAAAGCCGCTCTCGCAGAGGCGCGTCGGGCTCGGCGCTGGTGAATGCCGACATGGTTGCGTCGCGCTTTTCGGCGGTCCGATGCAAGACGGCGGCCCAGAATCCGTCGACATCGCCGAACTGATACTGCACCGCACCCCACGTGGCGCCGCTCTCCTTCGCGATGCGACTAGCCGACACCGAACCCGGGTCGCCGGAGGCCAGTGAGCGCACCGCCGCGTCCAGCATCGCCTCGCGGGTGGCCAGACCGCGCTTGTTGCTGCGCCGCTGCTGCATGTCCGCGGGGCTCATGCTCACCGATGGTAGCCGCTTCACGAACTTTTCATAGTGCCCACTATGAATCAGTGTCGAAACTCGTTATCATCCGTGCATGGCAAAACCGCCACTATCGATGAAGCCCACGGGCTGGTTTCAGATCGCCTGGTCCGATGAGATCGGCGTCGGCGATGTGCACAGGATGACTTACTTCAGCCAGGAGATGGTCGCCTGGCGCGCCGAGTCCGGCGAGCTCACCGTGATGAACGCCTTCTGCGAACACCTCGGCGCGCACCTCGGTTTCGGCGGCAAGGTCGTGGGTGAGGTTCTGCAGTGCCCGTTTCACGGATGGCAGTGGAGCCACGAGGGCCGCAACGTGTGCATTCCGTATCAGGATCGCCCTAATCGCGGCCGGCGCATCAAGACCTATCCGGTCGCGGAACGGAACGAGTCGGTCTACATCTGGCACGACGTGCAGGGCCGTGCACCGTTCTTCGAGGCCCCGGACATCTTCGCCGACTTCCACGACGGCAGCAGCACCACCGACTACTACCCACAGCAGCGGTTGTATCGACCGGGCCTGGAGTTGCATCCGCAGTACGTACTCGAAAACGGCGTCGACTTCGCACATTTCAAATACGTGCACAACACTCCGATCGTGCCGATCTTCACCCGCCACGACTTCGCCGAACCGGTCTCCTTCGTCGACTTCACCATCACATTCGAAGGCGACGACAACCAGAAGATCGAAGACATCGACAGCCGCGTCGAAGCCATCAACGGCGGACTGGGCGTCGCGGTGACCAAAAGCTGGGGAATGATCGACAACCGCACCATCTCGGCGATCACCCCCGTCGACGAGTCCACCTCCGACGTCCGCTTCATGGTTCACATCGGCCGCACCCCGGGCAAGGATTCCGAGCGGGCCGAAACCAAGGCACGCGAATTCGGGCTGGAGGTGATCCGCCAGTTCGAGCAGGACGTCGAAATCTGGCGGCATCAACGCTATTCAGATCCGCCAGCGTTGGCGACCGCCGAACACGAGGGTTTCACCGCAATCCGGACGTGGGCCAAGCAGTTCTACCCCGACGGCATCGGTGGCAGTGCCGCCGAAGTGTACGCAGCATCCCAGAAAGGCTGAAGCGAATGAATGCACCGCTGCGCGTGTTCCAAGTGGCCACCGGCAACGTCGGTTCGGAGATGATCAGACGCATCGCGTTGCGCCCGGACCTGGAATTGATTGGCGTGCACTGCTATTCACCGGACAAGGTCGGCAAGGACACCGGCGAGCTGGTCGGTATCGCGGCGAACGGGGTCAAGGCCAGCGGCAGTATCGAGGAGATCATCGCCGCCAAACCAGACGTGGTGACCTTTCACGGCGTGTTCCCCGACGAGGACCTCTACGTCAAAGTGCTTGAGGCAGGCATCAATATCGTCACCACCGCCGACTGGATCACCGGGTGGCACCGCGACACCAACCATCCGCACCCCTCCGGCAAGCCGGTAAGCCAGGTCCTGCAGGAGGCGTGCGAGAAGGGCGGCGCCACCTTCTACGGCACCGGCATGAACCCGGGGCTCAATCAGATTTTGGGCGTGGTGTGTTCGGCCGACGTCGCCGAGATCGAGAACATCACCACCATCGAGTCGGTCGACGTCTCGTGTCACCACTCGAAAGACACCTGGATCGAGGTCGGCTACGGCCTACCCGTCGACGATCCCGAAATCCCGGGAAAGCTCGAGAAATACACCCGGGTGTTCGCCGACAGCGTGCTGATGATGGCCGACTGTTTCGATCTGACTTTGGACGAGGTGAAATTCAGCTACGAGCTGGGCGCCTGCACCAAGGACGTGGATCTGGGCTGGTACACGTTGCCGAAGGGATCGTTGGGCGGCAACTACATCAAATACCAGGGCATGGTCGACGGCGTCGCGCGCGTCGAGACGCATCTGGAGTGGCAGATGACTCCGCACACTGACCCGAGCTGGCACATCAAAGGCTGCTACATCACCCAGATCATGGGTGACCCGTGTGTTTACAACAAACACATGATCTTCCCCAAGCCCGGCGTCGACCTGTCCAATCCAGCGAACTTCGCGTCCATCGGGATGACGGTCACAGGAATGCCGGCGCTGGCCGCTATCGCGGGCGTCGTGGCAGCGCCACCTGGGTTGATGACCAGCGCCGACCTGCCGCTGCGCGGTTTTGCCGGCCGCTTCACGCGGTAGGCCCCGCGCAACGCAATGTTGACGAGGCAAACGTCCGCGCCATCAGAGCTTGACAGCTGCGTAACATTCCCGCCATCAGTCGTCCTTAATGTCAGCCGAGCAACAACCGGCAAATCTGATGCAATGCATCGCGGCGATAGGGACTCAATTGAGCGGAAATTCAACACGTCTTCAGGCAATCAACAACGTCGAGGCGTACGTCCCTCCAACCATCAGTTTTGATCAAGACGAAGCGGTAGGCGAGGTCTTCGGCTCCAACGTCTTCAACAAGGCCGAGATGCAGGCCCGACTGCCCAAGGCAGTGTTCAAGTCCCTCCAACGCGACTATCGAAAAAGGCATCAAGCTTGATCTCGAAGTCGCCGACGCTGTCGCGTTGGCCATGAAGGACTGGGCTGTGGAGAAGGGTGCCACCCACTACGCCCACGTGTTCTACCCGATGACGGGCCTGACCGCCGAAAAGCACGACAGCTTCCTGGACCCGGTCGGCGACGGGACCACGTTCGCATCGTTCGCCGGAAAGACGCTGATCCAGGGCGAACCCGATGCCTCCAGCTTCCCGTCGGGCGGCCTGCGCAGCACCTTCGAGGCGCGCGGCTACACCGGCTGGGACGCCACCAGCCCGGCTTACATCCTGGAGAACCCGAACGGCAACACCTTGTGCATCCCGACGGTCTTCGTCTCGATGACCGGTGAGGCACTGGACTACAAGACGCCGCTTCTGCGCAGCCAGCAGGCCATGGGCGTGCACGCCGAGCGCGTCCTGAAGCTGTTCGGCCACAAGGATCTCAATCACGTCGTGTCGTTCTGCGGCCCGGAGCAGGAGTACTTCCTGGTCGATCGGCACTTCTTCCTGGCGCGGCCGGACCTGATCAACACCGGTCGCACATTGTTCGGCGCGAAGCCGCCCAAAGGCCAGGAGTTTGACGACCACTACTTCGGTGCTATCCCGGAGCGTGTGCTCGGCTTCATGATGGACACCGAGCGCGAGCTGTTCAAACTCGGTATCCCTGCCAAGACCCGGCACAACGAGGTGGCCCCCGGCCAGTTCGAGCTGGCACCGATGTTCGAGCGGGCCAACATCGCCTCCGACCACCAGCAGCTGACGATGACGATCTTCAAGTCAATCGCCAAGAAGCACGGCATGGAGTGCCTGTTCCACGAGAAGCCGTTCGCCGGCGTCAACGGCTCGGGCAAGCACGTCAACTACTCGTTGGGCAACAACGAGCTGGGCTCCCTGCTGGTTCCGGGCGATACCCCGCACGAGAATGCTCAGTTCCTGGTGATCTGTGCCGCGGTGATCCGGGCTGTGCACAAGTACTCCGGGCTGCTTCGGGTGTCGGTGGCCTCGGCCACCAACGACCACCGCCTGGGCGCCAACGAGGCGCCGCCGGCGATCATCTCGATCTTCCTCGGCGAGCAGCTCGCCGACGTGTTCGAGCAGATCGCCAAGGGGGCGGCCACGTCGTCAAAGGGTAAGGGCACCATGATCATCGGTGTCGACACGCTGCCGGAACTGCCGACCGACCCAGGTGACCGTAACCGCACCAGCCCGTTCGCGTTCACCGGCAACCGGTTCGAGTTCCGCGCGCCCGGCTCTATGCAGACGATTGCCGTGCCGTTGGTCATCATCAACACGATCATGGCGGATTCGCTGGACTACCTGGCCACCAATTTGGAGAAGGCTGTCGGCGACGGCGAGGACTTCGACCACGCCGTGCAGACACTGCTCACCGAGGTCATCACCGAACACGGTGACGTCGTCTACAACGGTGACGGCTACTCGGAGAAGTGGCAGATCGAAGCCAAGGAGCGCGGCCTGCTGAACCTCAAGAACACGTTGGATTCGGTTGGGCAGTTGATCACGCCAGAAGCGGTCGAGCTCTTCGAGAAGTACTCGGTGTTCAGCGAGCGCGAGCTGCATAGCCGCTACGAGGTCCAGTTGGAGCAGTACGCGCTGGTCATCGCGGTCGAGGCGAAGCAGACGCTGGAGACCGCCGCGACGGTCATTCTGCCGGCCGCGGTCCGCTATCAGACCGAACTGGCGCAGAACGTCGCGACCTTGAAGGCCGCCGGCGTGGAGGCGAGTACGGAAGCGCTGGAAACGGTTTCGGTCCCGGTTTCCGAGCTCACCTCGGCGATCGCGACGCTGAAGAAGGCGCTGTCCCATCACGCGGGGGACACGGCGCTCGCTGAGGCAACGCATGCCCAGGACGAACTGCTGCCGGCGATGGCGGCAGTGCGCGCCGCGGCCGACACGCTGGAAGGCGTTGTCGCGGACGACCTGTGGCCGCTGCCCACCTACCAGGAGATGCTCTACATCCTCTGAGGCAAGGGTCTGGCCGCGCTGTACTGTGGCCTGGAAGTCTGTGCCCTGGTTGAGTCCGCAGCCGATGGCGTATTGCGAAGAAATTCGTGGACATCGGTCGACGGCAGCCCACTGTCTCGGCGTGCAATTTGTTGCGACAACGAAAGGGCCATATGAGCGCGCCCTCATGGCGGGACCACAAGGACGGTAGCGAGCCGGTAGCGACCACGGTCGCCAACCGGGAAGTGGCCGCGCAGATCGACGTCCAGGTCACGGCTGCCAGCACCCTGGAATTCCAGATTGCGGTCGCCCGCCTCCCGGGGCTCGAGATTCGCGAGTCGCTGGCAATCACGTTGGACGGCAAGCCACTTCAGCCTCGCGAAATCATCGGACCGCACGACACCCGGATTCATTCGATCGACGTCGGGGAGGGTGCGGTGAGCCTGTCGTATCAGGCGACGGTGCTCGGTGAAGCCGATCCCGCGCCGGTCCGCGATATCGACGTGATCACCTATCTACGGCCGAGCCGTTACGCCGAGGCGGACAAGTTCTTCGGGTTCGCGGCCACCGAGTTCGGGCAGTACACCGACTCGGCGACGCTGCTCGAGAAAGTTGCCGCCTGGGTCGGTGCGCGGCTGGATTATGTGCCGGGCTCCAGTGACCCGATCGATGGCGCCGCTGACACCTTGCTCGCGGGAGCCGGAGTGTGCCGCGACTACGCCCACCTGGTGATTGCCTTGTTGCGTGCGGTGAATGTGCCCGCTCGGCTTGTGGCGGTCTATGCACCCGGATGCGAACCGATGGACTTTCACGCGGTTGCCGAGGCGCTCGTCGAAGGTGAATGGCGAGTCGTCGATGCGACCTGCCTGGCTCCGCGGCAGTCAATGGTGCGCATCGCCACCGGACGCGACGCCGCGGACACTGCCTTCCTGGACAACCACAAAGGCTCGATCAACTTGAACAACATGATGGTCACCGCCTACGTCGACGGTGAACTTCCCATCGATTCGATCGACCACCTGGTGAGTTTGAGCTAGCGCAGGTGGAGCCGCTCGCGAAGCGAGTCGACGAGGAAGCGTTTGGTGGACACCGGCCGGAAGTTACGGGCCGCATCGGTCAACGCCGCGTGGGAGTCCGCGCTCAGCTCGATATCGGCTGCGGCAACGTTGAATTCGAGTTGCTCGACGCTGGAGGCACCTGGAATCGCGACCACTCCGGGCAGGTGGATCAGCCAGGCCAGCGCTACCTGCGCGGGCTTGGCGCCCACGTCTTTGGCGACGTCGCGCAGCGTCTGCAACAAGGGCTCGATGCGGCGTAGGTTCTCGGTACCGAACAACGAGTTGACTGCGCGGACGCCGCCGGGCCGGTTGTCCACGCCGTACTTGCCGCCCAACAGCCCCTGCGCCAGCGGACTGTAGGCGATCACCACACGGTTCTCCTGCTCGGCGAAGGGCACCAAACCCTTGAGTGCTTGCGGGTGGGCCAGCGAGAAATGCACCTGGTTGCTGATCACCGGCCGGCCGAGCGCGGCATCGGCCAGCTTCCACCGCGACAGCGAATAGTTCGAGACACCGGCCGCGCCGATCTCGCCGCTGTCGAGCAGATCGCGGATGCCCGGCATGATCACCGAGTCGGGGACCACCGGGTTGGGCTGGTGGATTTGGTAGAGCGGGATGCGCTTCAACTGCAACCGCCGGGCGCTGGCTCGTTCGCGTTGCTTCACCACGGCGGGAAACGGTGCGACCGGAAAGATCTTGCTGGCCACCGCAACCTGGTCACGCTCGTCGCCGAGCGCGTCGCCGAGGATTCGTTCGCTCTTGCCCAGCCCGTACACCTCGGCGGTATCGAAAAAGGTGACGCCCAGCTCGCGGGCGCGGCGGACGATGTCGCCGGCCGGCCCGGAGGCGTAGCTGTCCCCGTAGCCCCACTCGCGGGATCCGAACTGCCAGGTGCCCAGACCGATCTGACTGACGCTGCCTACGCCTGCGACATCTAGATACTTCATTCAGCTCACGGTACTGACCGCCAGGATGTGGTGGCTAGCCGATCGCGCGGTGCTTCTCGAGTACCTCGATGACCTTGCGGCTCTGGACCACCTCATCGCGTTCGCACAATTGGCGCAATTCGTTGACCACCGTCTGCAGGACATCGAGCCGCTCCGACGCCTGCGTCAGTGTGGCGAGCCAGTTGTCGTAGTCGCGCTCGTCGTGGGCGATCTCAGCGACCGAGAAAGAGGTGATGCTCATTGCCATTACGCTCCCGCCATCGAGGTACGCAGGGCGTACCGAATCCTCGTAGTTGGGTAACGATTAGCCCGCGTAAAACGTGTCTAAACTCACACAACGGCGGATAGCCAACTATTCGTACTTCCCATCCGGCCACCCGGAAATCGAAGTGAGTGTGGAACGCGAAAGCGACGCCCGATACGCTGTGCCTGCAGCGGGGACGTTACAAGAGAGGGCAAAAATGTCACGGACGGTGGTCGTCGGGGCGTCAAGCGGGCTCGGGCGTTGTATCGGTATCGGTCTTGCTCAACGCGGCGGACAGATCGCGTTGCTGGCGCGGCGTCGCGCGCGCATCGAGGCGGCGGCCGAGGAGGCCGGCGCGGGTGCGATCGCCATCGAATGCGATGTCGTCGATGAACAGTCGTGCCGCGTCGGCGTTCGACCGGGCGGCCGAGTCGATGGGCGGCATCGACAACCTCATCTACACGCCCGCCATCAGCCCACTGGTCCGGATGGTCGACACCGGTGCCGATACCTGGCGACGCATCTTCGACACCAATGTCATCGGCGCATCGCTGGCGACCGCGGCGGCGATCCCGCATCTGACGGCATCTGCCGGCAAGGCGGTCTACCTCTCCTCGGATGCCGGCAGCTTTGGGCCGCCGTGGCCCGGCCTCGGCGCATACGGCGTCAGCAAGGCGGCGCTGGAAAGACTCGTGGAAGCCTGGCGGGCCGAGCACCCGGACGTCGGTTTCACTTCTCTCATCGTCGGCGAGTGCGCGGGCGGCGAAGGTGACGCGGCAACCGGGATGAACGCCGGCTGGGACATGGACCTCGCGATGAAGGCCTACCCGCTGTGGGTGTCCGGCGGCTGCATGCCCGGCAAGCTGATGCCTGTCGAAGATCTCATCGATGTGGTGCAGACGATCCTGCAGACCAATGCCTCGACCTCCATGCCGGTGGTGGTTGCCAGAGGTGCGCCCGCGGCCCAGGTTGCCTTTCCTGACACGAATTAGCCCAAGCCGCAAAACGAATCGGCACTGCCGCCATCGCTCGTCCTTTACAGTTGCGCTGACAATCACGAGCGAAGGAGACGCGGATGGCGTGGTTCATGGCCCTACAGGGCCCACATCACACGCCCCACCAGTCGATGGTCTACGAACTCCAAGACGGGGTGGACGTGGACAAGATCGCGCAGGAGTTGGTCAGTTCGGCGACCCTCGACCGGGTCGTCGCCGTTCCCGCGGTGCTGACGGCGAACAAGCGTCGGCATCAGAAGGTGACGATCTACGTCCGTCCCGCGGCGTGGGGACTGTGGTCCTTCTACGAGCTGTCCGAAGAGGACCGCCGTGAGATGGCGAAGAACAACCCGGTGGTCAACGCGCTCGCCCAGGCCGCGCAGCAGCGCGCGGCGGCACAGGGAAAGCAGGCACCCGGCGGGCCGATGACCGTGCAGGTCAACCCGTTGACCGGCCAGGTAGGTCCGGCCAACTCCTGACGGACAGCTAAGCGGTGTGTTGAGAGTCGCCGGGGTCGTCGTCCAGCGTGGCGGCCCCGAGTGTGCTCAGCATCTCGACCGCGGCGCGTCGCCAGGTGAACATCTCGGCGCGTCGTCGCGCGCACCGGCGGCGATGCGCTTCGGGGCGGCTGACCACCGCGGCGACGGCCTCGGCGATAGCGGCCGGATTGTTGTCGGCCAGCGCACCGCTTTCGGCGGTGATGATCTCGCCCAGCGCCGACGTGCGCGACACCACGACCGGCGTCCCGCAGGCCAGCGCCTCCAATGCGGCCAGCCCGAAGGTTTCGTGGGGCCCGGGCGCAAGCGCGACATCGGCTGACGCCAGCAACTCGGCGACACTGTGCCGATCGGAAATGAACCCGGTGAAGTCGATCGGTAGCCGCGCGGCCTGCCGCTGCAGTCTGGCCCGCAATGGTCCGTCACCTACCACGACCAGGCGGACCGCCACCCCGGCGTCACGCAGTGCGGCAACGGCGTCGATGCTGCGGTCGGCTCGCTTTTCCACCGACAGCCGCCCGCAGTGCACCAGCAGGATCTCGCCAGGGGTTGCCCAGCGCTGACGCACCAACGCCGAGCGACGCGACGGATGAAAGGTCTCCAGGTCCACGCCCAGTGGAATGGTGACGGTGTTTGTCGCGCCGATGCGATCGAACTCCTCGCGCGCAAACCCGGTCGTGCAGACCACCGTGTCGTAGTCGGCTGCCGTGCGCCGATTGGCGAAGTCGGCAAACCGGCGCGCGGCGCGGCGCGGAAGTACTTGGCCGGCAAGGCGATCGAGGCGCTCATGGGAGATCATCACGGTCGTCGCGCGGTGGTCTCGACCCCAGCGGCCCAGCGATCGCAGCGTGAGCCGGTCGGATACCTCCAAAGTGTCCGGCCGCAAACCTTCCAGTAGCGTCCGCACCGGCCTGGGTAGCACAGCGCGGTATCCGCCGGTGAACGGAATCAGCCTGGCGGGAACAGTGATTCGCTCGACGCCGGTGGGCAGGCGGGCGTGCTCGGCATGGCGCCCAGGAACGATCAACATCACCTCGTGGCCCGCGGCGCAGTACTCCGCGCCCAGTCGATCTACAGCCGTGCGAAGGCCGCCGGAGCGAGGCCCATAGAAGTTGGCGACCTGAACGACACGCATACTCCCCAGCTCATCCGGCGCTCGTGTGCGGTCAACGATCTAACACTGACGATCGGCTGAACAAGCCGTGAACACCGAAGATCGGGGACCGATGTGGGCGGCGCGACAAGCGTATTCCGCGATCGCCCAGCTGGCGGACACCGGCGGCTGCTCCGGGTTATCCGCGGTAACTCACGGTAAGGTTGGTCGTGCGGGTTCCGGCCGGCAACGCCGAGGGGTGCCACCGCGAGCAGGTCGGGACGACGACGGGACGGGACAAGGAGATGCGCCAGTTCGCCACCGCGCTTGTCGTGGCCGGTGTTGGGATGTTCGTCGTCGCCTGCGGCGGCAGCAATCAGGCGAATCACACGGCGACGACGACCGTCACCTCGCTGATCCCGCGCCCAGTGGTCGAGCGTGAACTCGAACCGTTGCTGCTGACCCCCGCCCAGGTCAATCCGCTGATGGGTGCGACCGGCATGGCGGTGATCAGGAGACACGACGCGATGTCCGACGACAGCGCCGCGATGCGGCCCGCCGAATGCCTGGCCATCGACGGTTCGGCGCAGGCGCAGGCGTACGCCAACAGCGGCTTCACCGGCATGCGCGATCAGGAACTCAACGACGGCGACAGCTTCGATCACTACGCCGAGCAGGCGGTGGTGCTGTTTCCGACGGTCAAGCAGGCCCACGTCTTCTTCGTCGCCTCGGCCTTGCGCTGGCCGGCCTGCCACCATTACACCCACACGCAGTCCCGGACGAAATGGGACGTGGGGGAGATATCGGACGACAACGACGTGCTGAGCGCGCTTTCGACGCAGGAAGAAGCTAAAACCGGCGGGTGGGCCTGCGGCCGGGCGCTGGCGGTGAAGAACAACGTCGTCGTCGACGTCAACACCTGCAGCCCGAACCCGGGGAGTTCCGCCGTCGACATCGCCAACCAGATCGTCGCGAAAGTTGTTTCGCGTTAAGGGATGTGGCTAGTCGGGCCCGGACGGTCCCAGTAACCGTGCTTCTTCGAGATCCATCGAGGCCTGCAATTCGAGCAGGACGATGTCGTCGATGCGGCGTTGGTCGCGCAGCTCGGTAATAGCCTGGCGTTTGTGCTCGAGTACGCCGAGACGCACTTGTCGAATGAGGTCACTCTTTGCCTCGGCCTCGTCGCGGGTCGAGCCGTCGTCGCTGGCTCTGACTAATGCCGCGTGCTTTTGGTATTCGGCGTTCATCCGGTCCTGAAGCGCGTCACTGATTCCGAGTTCGGCGGCGACCAACGGCAGCGCGTCGAGCGCGGCCTGGGCGCCCGCACAACGGGCCAGCCGCAATTCGTCGGCATGGGCCTCGTCCTCGGGGATCTTCGCCCACCGGACGAGGCTGGGCAGGGTGCTGCCCTGCACGATCACCGTGGTGAGGATTACGAACGACACCACGAAGATGATCAGGTTGCGATCGGGGAAGGGCTTGCCGCTGTGGGTGGTCAGTGGGACCGCCAACGCCGCGGCAAGCGACACGGCCCCGCGGAATCCGGCCCACCCGGACACCAAGCGCTGGCGCCAGTCGACCCGGCGCTCACGCTGCGCCTCGCGCCGGTCCACGGCGCGGACCAACCAGGTGGTGGCTTCACCCCACACCAGCCGGGTTCCGACGACGACAAAGGTGACGGCGACCGCCAGCGCGATGGCGTGGTGGATGCCGTGGTCGATCCGGCCGGCCCCCCGGATCGCGCTGGGCAGCTGCACGCCGACGAACACCCACAGCGCGCCGTTGATCAGGAACGTCGCGATGTCCCAGAACGCGAACGTCACCAGGCGGGACCGCGCCCGGATCACCCGTGGCGAGGCGTAGGCGAGCATCAATGCGCGACACCAGGACGGCGACGACGCCGCTGCAGCCGAAAGCGTAGGCGAGCAGGAATGCGGCGAACGGCGTGAGCAGACTGAGCGCGGCCTCCTCCTGGGGTGCGTCGAGCCGCGTTCGGGCGAGGGTCACCACGCCGCCGATCAGCAGACCGGCGGCGATGCCGCCGAGGTAGGAGACGACGAACCGGACGGTCAAGTCGATCGGACCGACGGGCGCGCCACCCATGGCCACCGAGACCGCGACGCCGAACAGCACGAGTGCCGTGCCGTCGTTGATGATGCTCTCCGCCTTGAGCACGGTCAGCGTGCGGCGCGGCAGCCGTTTGGCCAGACCGGCGACGGCGGCGGCGTCCGTGGGGGAGAGCACGGCGCCGAGCACCGACGCGGCGTGCGATTCCATGCCGAAGGCCCGCGCGGTCCAGGACACCGCGACCGCACTGGCGATCACCAAGCCGACGCTGAGCAAAACGATCACGCGCATGTTGGCGCGGATCTCGCGGATGCTGGTGTTCAGGCTTTCCCAGTACAGGATCGCCGGCAGGAACAGCAGCAGCACGATTTCGCCGTCGAGCCGGACGTGGCCGAACTGCGGGATCAAACCCAGCAGCGCGCCGAGGCCGATCAACAACACCGGCGGGCCCACGCGGTAACGCCGACCCAGCACCGTCCCCACGATCACGATGGCGAACAGCACAACGATGACGACCAGCCCGAACATCAGCACATGGTATGTGCCCAAGTCATCGGCAGCGCGACAACCGGATTCGTACTAGTAGCGCACGAGCTGGCGTCCTGAATCAGCGAGGCGGGGTCCAAGAGATCGGCAGAGTTTTGATGCCGTGGATGAACGGCGACAGCAACCGCGAGGGCTCGTCCGTCGCGAACACGTCCGGTATTTCGCGGTGCAGCTCCTCGAACATCACCCTGATCTCGCGACGGGCCAAGTTGGCGCCCAGACAGAAGTGCGCGCCGCCGCCGCCGAAGCCGACATGCGGATTCGGGTCGCGGGTCACGTCGAACTTCCACGGGTCGGCGAACTTCGACTCGTCGCGGTTGGCCGAGCAGTACCACAACGTGGCCTTGTCGCCGGCGGCCATCGAGGTGCCGTGCATCTCGAAGTCGCAAGTGAGCGTGCGCCGCATATAGATCACTGGCGAGGCCCATCGCACGACCTCCTCGACGGCCGAATGCGACAAGGCGTCGAAGTCGGACCACCACGTCTGCCGCTGCTCGGGATAGCGGGTCAGGGCGACCAGTCCGTGGCTGATGGCGTTGCGGGTGGTCTCGTTACCGGCCACCGCCAACAGGATGAAGAACGACGCCACCTCGGCCGAGGTGAGTTGCTCGCCGTCTACCTCGGCCTCCACCAGGCTGGTGGTCAGATCGTCGTGGTGATTGACACGACGATCCTCGGCCAGCGCGGTGGCATAGGCGCCGATGTCCATCGAGACGTGCAGGAATTCGTCGAACTCGGTCGTCAGATCGGGGTCGCCGAAGCCGAGGATCACATTGGTCCAGTGGAAGATCTTCTGATGGTCTTCCTCGGGGATGCCCATCATGTCGCAGATGACCTGCAATGGCAGGGGCCCGGCCAGCTCGGTGACGGCCTCCCCGTTGCCGTCGGGATGATTGGCGATCATGTCGGCGACCAGCCGACGCGCCCGCTCGCGGACCGATGTCTCGATGCGCGCCACCACTTTTGGAGTGAAGGCTCTGCTGACGATCGATCGCAGCCGCTGATGGCGCGGGTCGTCGAGGACGATCATCGAGCCGAAATACTCGGACACTTCCGGCGTCTGGTCGTTGATGGTGATGTTGGGGCTCGAGCTGAAGATCTCAGGGTGGCGGCTGGCGAAGAACACATCGTCTAGTCCGGTCAGCGCCCAATGCCCGCCGCCCTTTTGGAAGCCTTCTTGAACGGGCTCCGGCCAGAACGAAATGGGCGCTTCGCGTCGAAGTGTGGTGAAGGCACCGTCGCGCTGATCGTCGTCGAGTGCCCAGAAGTTCCACTCGCCGAGGTTGATCTCGGCGAGCGCGATCTCGGGCGGCGCCGTGCCGTTGGTCCGCGTCGCAATGCCCATCTCGGGTTACCTGCGCCGGCCTCAGGTCGAGCAGACGGTGCGGGCAGGCGCCCCGTTTGCGGTCGCCTGATTGACCACTTTGCCGTCGACCAGGATCGTGCAGGTGATCGACCCGGGGCCCTGGGCGCTGATCACGAAAACCCTGCTGCCGACGACGGTGAACTGCGTCTTCCATGGCAACGGCACACGCGCCTGCTGCGTCTGGCCGCTCTCCGCCTGATAGGAGACGTAGTCGGCGACCGGCGCGCTGCCACTCAACTCATAGGTCACCTGGGTGGGCGGGTCCGCCTGCGCCGTTCCGCCTGGGCCCACCGTGGCGGCGAATGCGGTCAGGGCCGCAATAAGGATCGCTTTGCTGGTCATGATCATCTCCCGCGGGTTCGTGTCTCTCGGGATCGTGTCACTCGCGTCAGCTGTATGGGCCGGTTTTCGGGGTCTTTGTCCAAATGCCGAGTTCCGATGTGCCGCCGTTGAACCGATGCCCAACAATGATCGTCACAAGAGACGTACTCCGCGGCGAGGAGCACATCGATGAGCGAACCAACCGGACCGCCGGGACGCTGGCGTCCCGCGCGCCGTGACGTGCTGCGCGGCGCCGCGGCGGTCGGCGCCTTCCTGGCGGTCGACGTCGTCGCGTTCGCTGGCCGCGAACAACTGGATAGGGCCTTCGCGGTTGACGCCGCGGGCCTTCCTCGACGTCTTCAACAACGCCTTCGGTCGGCATCCGGGATATCGCACCAACCACGCCAAAGGCGTTTCGGTCACCGGCTGGTTCGACAGCAACGGCCATGGTGCCGAGTTGTCGAGGGCGGCAGTGTTCGCGCTGGGACGCACCCCGGTGGTCGGCCGATTCTCGGCGGCCGGCGGCAACCCGCATACCGCCGACGCTCCCGCGGCGGGTCGTGGGCTCGGCTTGGCGTTCGGGTTTCCGGGTGGCCAACAGTGGCGGACGGCAATGCTGAACCTTCCTGTGTTTCCGGATGATTCGCCGCAGAGCATGTATGACCGGCTGGTCGCGACGGCCATCGTCGCGGGTACCGGCAAGCCCGATCCGGCGGCGATGACCCGGTTCTACGCCGACCATCCGCCCGCAGCGCGCGCCATGACCGTCCTCAAACAACACCCGCCGACACCCGGATTCGCCGACAGCGTCTTTCGCGGATTGAGCGCCTTCTACTTCGTCAGCCAATCCGGGGCGCGGACCCCGGTGCGGTGGAAGCTGACCCCGCTTCAGCAGGCGCTTGCGCCCACCTCGGGGCCCGACGCGCTGTTCGATCCGCTCGTGCGGCAACTAAAGGCCGGCCCGCTGCGCTGGCGTCTGTCGCTGACGGTCGGGACGCCGGACGATCCGACCCATGACGCGACCCTGTCGTGGCCCGGCGATCGCCGGACCATCGACGCGGGAGTGCTCACCCTCGACGCCGTTGCACCCGAAGCCAAAGGCAGTGCCCGCGACATCAACTTCGATCCGCTGGTGCTGCCGCCGGGCATCGAGGCGTCCGACGATCCGCTACTGAGCGCGCGGTCGGCCGTCTACGCCGCGTCCTACCGCCGACGCGCAGGGGAGAACACGCTGTGATCGATTCACCAGAGGTCAAAAAGTTCACCAAGGTGAGCAGAATCCTGCACTGGCTGACAGCTGCTCTGGTGTTCACCGCGCTGTTCGTCGGCTTCGTCATGGTCAACTCGGTCGGCCGGCACGGCGTGCTGGTTATGGTGCACAAGACGCTGGGAGCACTCATCCTGCTGGTCATGGTGATGCGGGTGGCGAATCGGATAACCCACCACCCGCCGGCCTGGCCGCCGACGATCGGCGCGCTGGAAGGCAGGCTCGTGGGGTATTCCGAAAAGCTGTTGTACGCGCTGCTGCTGCTGCAGCCGCTGGTCGGCTGGGCGATGGTCTCGGCAGCCGGGGGACCGGTAGTGGTATTCGACGCGCTGCGGCTACCGCGGATCGCACCGTTCGATCTGCAGCTGTATTGGATTCTGCGACAAGCTCATTCGGTGATTGCCTACACGCTGATGGCCGTGATTGCCGCGCACATTTCCGCGGTGCTGTGGCACACCTTCGCATTGCGCGATCGACTGATCGAGCGGATGACTTTCCGGTTTCGGACAAAGGCCGACCGCACGCCGCGCCTAGGGTGAATCGGGGTTCGTCGATTCAGAAGGTGGCGCATGGCTAAACGGGTTGTGGTGTGGGGTACCGGCTTCGTCGGCAAGATGGTGATCGCGGAGATCGTCAAACATCCCGAGTTCGAACTCGTCGGAGTCGGTGTCAGCAACCCGGAGAAAGTCGGCCATGACGTCGGCGACATCTGCGGTCTCTCGGGCCCGATCGGCGTGACCGCCACCGACGACGTCGACGCGCTGATCGCCCTGAAACCCGACGCGCTGGTGCACTACGGCCCGACCGCTGCGCACGCGGACGCCAACATCGCGCTGATGACGCGGTTCCTGCGGGCCGGCATCGACGTGTGCTCGACGGCGATGACGCCGTGGGTGTGGCCGACGATGCATCTGAACCCGCCGCAGTGGATCCAGCCGATCACCGAGGCGTGCGAACTCGGTGAGTCGTCGTGCTTCACCACCGGCATCGACCCGGGCTTCGCCAACGACCTGTTCCCGATGACGCTGATGGGCCTGTGTTCGGAGGTCCGCACGGTCCGGGCCTCTGAGCTACTGGACTACACCAACTACGAGGGCGACTACGAAGTCGAGATGGGCATCGGGCGCGAGCCCGAATTCCGGCCGATGCTGGAGAACCGTGACGTGCTGATCTTCGCGTGGGGCGGCACGGTCCCGATGATCGCCCACGCCGCCGGCATCATGCTCGACGAGATCACCACGACGTGGGACAAGTGGGTGACCCCAGACGAACGTAAGACGGCCAAGGGTGTCATCCCCGCCGGCCACGTCGCCGCGGTGCGCTTCACCATCAACGGGGTCTACCAGGGCCAGACCCGGATTCAGCTCGAACATGTCAACCGCATCGGGTTGGACGCGGCGCCGGACTGGCCGGCCGGCACCAAGGACGACGTCTATCGCGTCGATATCGAAGGCACGCCGAGCATCTCGCAGGAGACCGCATTCCGGTTCACGGACGGATCCGGGCGAGACGCGGCTGCGGCGGGTTGCCTGGCCACCGGATTGCGGGCCCTGAACGCGGTCCCTGCGGTCAACGATCTCCCGCCGGGCTGGGTCACGGCGCTGGATCTTCCGCTGATCGCAGGGGTCGGCACGATTCGCTAGACGGCGGTTGTTACCAGGCCAAGCCGGGATAGCCGATAAATTGGTGCCCGATGCGCACAATGAGACGACATGGCTGACGGAGAACGCTCGGCGTTAGGCCTTTCGGTGGGGGCCACCAACCTGGCAGCGGTAACCGCCGACCGGGCGGTAACCCGCAAGCCGGTGCTGACGCTGTATCGGCAACGCCCACCCGAGGTGGGCGTGCCGTCAGAGAATCCCAAGCTCAACGAGCCGGGATTGGTGATCACCGACTTCGTCGACCACGTCGGTGATCCGGCCGGCATTGCGGCCGCCGACAACACAACGCACCGCAGCGAGACCCTGATCGCCGATGCGCTGCGGGCGCTGGCATACGCCGCCACCGACGGACGCGCGCTCCCCGACGCGGTCGCCGTCACCCATCCGGCACATTGGGACCCGGCCGCAGTCAACTCGATGCGGGTGGCGTTGAGCCGGGTGTCGGAATGGTCGCGCGGTCGGCTGGTTCTGCTGCCGGACTCGGCGGCCGCACTGTTCGCACTAGACGCCAATCCCGGTATACCCAACAGCGGAATCGTCGCGGTCTGCGACTTCGGTGGCTCCGGAACGACGCTCAGCCTGGCAGACGCAGCGAACGGCTATCAGCCGGTTACCCCCGCAGTTCGGCACACCGAGTTCTCCGGTGACCGCCTCGACCAGGCGCTACTGACGCATGTGATCAACGACCTGTCGACGGGTGGCTCGTTCGACACGTCGGCCACGTCGGCGATCGGTTCGCTGAAGCAGTTGCGGACGGCTTGCCGCTACGCCAAAGAGCAACTGTCGTCGGCGAATACGACCGCGCTGACCGCCGATGTGCCCGGCTATCGCGGTGAGATCCAGCTGACCCGTGACGACCTCGAGGACGCGATCCGGCAGCCGTTGGATAGCTTCATCGGCTTCTTCCACGATGTGTTGCAGGCCAACGGACTCCGCTTGGAGGACCTGGCCGCGGTCGCGTCGGTGGGTGGTGGCGCCAGCATCCCGTTCGTGACCAGAACCCTCTCGGAGCAGTCGGGCGCCCTCGTCATCTCCGCGCCGCGGCCACATCTGACCGCGGCGGTGGGTGCGGCGCTACGGGCAGCGCGTGGGCCGGGCGATGCCTCGACAGCGCTGGCGCCTACCGCGCTGGGATCGGTGAGCGACGCGACGAGCATCTCCGAGATACCGGCGGAACCCGCAGGCACGCCGGCGCTGGCCTGGTCGGAGGCCGACGACGATTCCGGCATCATGCCGATCCGGGCCGGCGAGTACGACGGTGAGTACGACGGTCAGTATGAGGTGCCACCCAGCGGGCTGGCCTCGCCCCGCCCACGCGCAGATGTGGAACTCACTGCCGAACCCGATCTGATCGGTGCGTCTGCCGAGCCGTGGTACCGCCGTCCTTTGGTGGTGGCAGTGGGCACCGCGCTCGCGGTGTTGGCCATCGGCGCCGGCGTGCTGATCACGCTGCGACACACGTCCGGCAACGCCCCGAATTCGCCGTCACCCAGTGTGAGCGCAACGGTCGCACCGTCATCGGCGTCCACGGCGAGCCAGGAATCGAGCTCTAATCCGCCGTCGTCGTCCGCGCCCGACACCAGTACACCGGCGCCGTCGCCGTCGCCGTCCCAGCGAGACGCCTACCACGGTGACCACTACAACCCAGGCTCCGACGACCACCACCACGGCGCCTACGACGACGGAACCGGAGCGGCCGGATCGGCCGCTTCCCCAGACGCCCAGGCGATCGGTTCTTCGATCCGGGGCAGGGAGGTCGCTAGCTCGCGTCTTGCGGCTGCTTGTCCTCGTCGTGCGGCTTGTCCTGCTCTTCGCCCTTGTTGTCCTGCTCGTCCTTGCCGAACTTCGGGTTGCCGTCGTCATCTAGCCACTCGTTGACCGCTACCCCGGTAATCGTCCCGTCGGTGCCGGGCAGCACCGCCGTTTGCCGGTCGTCGTCGTAAGCCGCCTGCATTTGCTCGACTTGCTCTTTGCCTTCGTCGCTGAGCTCAGGCGTCTCGTTGTCGCCGGTCTGTTGGTCTTCAGCGGTCTGTTCTTTCTCGCCGGTTTCTTTCGCTTCTTCCCCGCTCATGACTCTCCGTCCTCATTGCGACCACTTCTTGGCGCTTTGCGAGGGCTACCCGATGATGCGAGGTCCAAACGGCGCGGCTCTCTGCCAGACTGCGTGAGTGAGCGGCAGACGGGTCGCGACAGTCGCGCGGACCACCGCCATCGTGCTGATGGTCGGGTCGGTCATCGGCTTCATCGCCACCCTGTTCCTCGGCGCATTCGTGCTGGACAAATACGATGCCTACGGTGAAGTGCCGGTCCCGGGCAGCGGCAAGCTGCATCTGCCCGCGGGCCGGGTTACCGTCAGCTTTCACACGGTGACTGTCGGCAATTCCTCCGGCGGCGGGCTGCCGGTGCCACACCTTGTGCTGGATATCGACCCGCCTGCGGGTGTCGCCGAGCCGAAGGTCACCGAAGACATCGGCGGCTCGACCTCGGTCAACAACGACATCCACCGCCGGGTCTGGACGGTTGAGATCACCGTCGAGGGTGACTACATCATCACGACCAGTGGGGAGACCAACGGATTCATCAGTCCCCGTATGGCTTTCGGTCATGACAGCGACTCGAAGGGCGCCTGGTCGGGTGTCCTGGCCGGTGTGTTCTTCATCGGCCTGGTCGGCATGATCACGTCGTCGGTGTGGATGTCCCGACTCAAACGTACGGAGTCGCCAACGTGGCGGGTGAGCGCACCGCCGACGTACACCGAGGGGTCGATCGAAATGCCCTCCGACGAGGGCGTGAAGATCCAGCAGCTGAAAACGCTTGCCGCATTGCGGGATTCCGGGGCGCTGACGGAGAAGGAATTCCAGGCCGAAAAGCGCAAGGTGCTCGACGGAGGCTAGCGGCTTCCTAGTGCCCCCGGGCCACCCACTCGTCGTAGTGCACGATCTCGTCGCCGATGTTGGTGGTGTCGCCGTGCCCGGTGTAGACGACGGTATCGCCGGGAAGGCTGCCGAGCCGGCCCGAAATCGACTCCAGGATCGTCGGGAAGTCGGAGAACGATCGTCCGGTTGCGCCGGGCCCGCCGGAGAACAGGGTGTCGCCACTGAACACGGCGCCGAGTTCCGGGGCGTACCAGCAGACCGACCCGGGGGAGTGCCCCGGAGTGTGCAGAGCATGCAACTCCAGGCCGGCCACGCTGAGCGTCTCGTCGTCGGACACCGCGCGAAAGCTCTTGTCCGGATGCGTCATTCGCCACAACACATCATCGGCGGGATGCAACAGCACTGGCGCGTCGAGCGCCTCGCCGAGTTCGGGCGCGACGGTCACGTGGTCGTTGTGGCCGTGCGTGCAGACCACCGCCACCACATTGCGTCCGCGGACCGCGGCGACGATCGGCTCCGCGCTGTGTGCGGCGTCGAAGACCACCACGTCGGAGTCGTCGCCGACCAGCCAGATGTTGTTGTCGACGTCCCAGCTGCCGCCGTCGAGCTCGAAGGTGCCGGACGTGACGATGCGCTCGATGTTCGGCATCAGAGCATCACCACCGAGCGCAACACCGTGCCGTCGTGCATTTTCTGGAATGCCTCTTCGACGTCGTCGAGCCCGATGCGTTCGGAGACGAACTTCTCCAGCGGCAGCCTGCCCTGTAGGTAGAGGTCGATCAGGGTGGGGAAGTCGCGTTCGGGTAGGCAGTCGCCGTACCACGACGACTTCAGCGAGCCGCCGTGGGAGAAAAAGTCGATCAGCGGCATCTCGAGTTGCATGTCGGGTGTCGGAACGCCCACGAGCACAACGGTTCCGGCTAGGTCGCGGGCGTAGAAAGCCTGCTTCCAGGTTTCCGGCCGTCCCACCGCGTCGATGACGACGTTGGCGCCGAAGCCGTCGGTGAGGTCTTGAACGGTCTTGACGAGGTCTTCGGGGGCAAGCTCGGCACTGTTGACCGTGTGGGTGGCGCCAAAACCGCGGGCCCATTCCAATTTGGTGTTGTCGGTGTCGATCGCGATGATCCGCCTGGCCCCGACGAGCGCAGCGCCGGCGATCGCCGCGTCGCCGACGCCGCCGCAGCCGATGACCGCGACGGTGTCGTCGCGGGTGATTGCGCCGGTGTTGATCGCTGCGCCCAGACCAGCCATCACCCCGCAGCCCAGCAGACCGGCGACCGCCGGGTCGGCTTCGGGGTTGACCAAGGTGGCCTGTCCGGCGGCCACCAGTGTCTTGTCCGCGAACGCGCCGATGCCCAGCGCCGGGGTGAGTTCGGTGCCGTCGGTGAGCGTCATCTTCTGCTCGGCGTTGAAGGTGTCGAAGCACAGATGCGGACGTCCGCGCTTGCAGGCCCGGCACTGGCCGCAGACCGCGCGCCAGTTGAGCACGACGAAATCGCCTGGCTCGACCGCGGTTACGCCGTCGCCGACCGCCTCGACCGTGCCCGCGGCCTCGTGGCCCAGTAAGAAGGGGAACTCGTCGTTGATGCCGCCGTCGCGATAGGTCAGGTCGGTGTGGCAGACGCCGCAGGCGGTGATGTCGACGACGACCTCGCCCGGTCCGGGGTCGGGAATCACGATGTCGACCACTTCGACGGGTTCACCCTTTTTCCGCGAGATCACCCCGCGCACTGTCTGGCTCATGCGCTTCAACCTAGCGCTTGGTCGGGCCTGCCCGATTGCCCGACTCGCCCCCTCGCCGCTTTGCGGCTGGGGGGACCCCCACCTCATCGCGCTCCGCGCTCTGCATCGTCGTCGGTAGTGTCCTCCACGATGCCTGCCCTCGAAGTTATCGACGATTGGCCGGTGCCGAACGCGGCCGCCGCGGTGGTCGGGCCCAAGGGTGCGCTGGCCACGCACGGCGACATCGGACGGCAATTCGCGCTGGCGTCGGTGACCAAGCCTCTGGTGGCGCGGGCCGCGCAGGTTGCCATCGAAGAAGGCGCTGTGGAGCTGGACACCGCGGCCGGCCCGCCCGGATCGACGGTGCGCCACCTGCTAGCCCATGCATCGGGGCTGGCGATGCTCAACGGCCAGACCCTGGCCCGGCCGGGCACCCGCCGAATGTATTCGAACTACGGCTTTGCGGTGCTGGCCGAAACCGTGCAGGAAGCTTCCGGCATCGAGTTCGGTCGCTACCTCGCCGAGGCGGTGTTGGAGCCGCTCGGTATGACCGCCACCCGTCTCGACGGCGGCGCTCAGACCGCCGGATACGGGGCGACGTCGACGGTCGCGGATCTCGCGGCGTTCGCAATCGATCTGCTCTCGCCCGCGACGGTGTCGCCGGAGATGCACGCCGAGGCGACCAGCGTGCAATTCCCCGGCCTCGACGGTGTTTTACCTGGCTACGGGGTCCAGCGACCCAACGATTGGGGACTGGGATTCGAGATCCGGGACTCGAAGACACCGCACTGGACGGGCCGGAACAACTCGCCGGGCAGCTATGGCCATTTCGGTCAGTCAGGCACGCTGATCTGGGCAGACCCGGTCGCGAAGCTGGCGCTGGTGGTGCTCACCGACCGCGATTTCGGCGACTGGGCGGTACCGCTGTGGCCGGCCATTTCTGACAGTGTGCTGAGCACCTATAACTCGGACTAGCGCAACATAGGCCTCACAAGGCACAATAGACACGCAAGGCACATAAATCGTTACATCTGCTCGTCGGAAACACCAGGTCGTTGGGGAAGACGTCCCTCGTGGAGCCGAAGGAGCAACAAGATGCGTGCGTCGAACCAGTTCGCTGACGTAACGACAGGTGTGGTCTATGTGCACGCCTCGCCCGCTGCGGTATGCCCGCATGTCGAGTGGGCGTTGTCGTCGACTCTGGCATCCAAAGCCAACCTCAAATGGACGCCGCAACCGGCAATGCCGGGACAGCTGCGCGCCGTCATCAACTGGGTCGGCCCGGTGGGCACCGGCGCCCGGTTGGCCAACGCCCTGCGGTCTTGGACGGTGTTGCGGTTCGAGGTCACCGAGGACCCCAGTGCCGGCGTCGACGGGCACCGGTTCTGCCACACGCCGCAGTTGGGCCTGTGGAACGGGGCGATGAGCGCCAACGGCGACGTGATGATCGGCGAGATGCGGTTGCGCACGATGATGGCCGCCGGCGCCGACGCGCTGGCCGCCGAGCTGGATTCGGCGCTCGGCACCGCCTGGGATGATGCGCTCGAGGCCTACCGAGACGGTGGCGACGGCGCCGAAGTTTCCTGGCTCAACCGCGGGGTCGGCTAGGCCGTTACTTGCGCCGGCCGCCGCAGGATGTGCAGCGCGCCCGGCACCGCGGAAATCTGAGCGGGCAGCGCGCACGCGAAATCGCCGTCGGCATACGCGTTGATGCCCGGTGATTCGACGTCGACAGTTGTCACCCGGGCCGTGGTGACCTCGTCGAGATCGATGTGAGTGCCCTTGTAGACCGTCGGGAAGAGCCGGATCAGCCGAGTCCGTGACGCCGAGTTCACCATGGTGATGTCGAGTTGGCCGTCGGTCGGATCGGCGTTGGGGCACACCAGCATTCCGCCGCCGTAGCTGCGGGTGTTACCGAAAGCCGCGAACGTGAGGTCGGTGACGATCTCGTCGCGGCCGTCGAGCACCAGCCGGAAGGGCAGCAGCCGCAGCTGGGAGAGTTCGGCGAGCATCGCGAGGTTGTAGCGCATCCGGCCGCGCGGCCACCGCATCCGGTTGGCCCGGTCGGTGACCAGTGAATCGAATCCTGCGGCTGCTACCGTGCCGAACCACTTGGTGGCGCCGCTGCGATCCCGAATGCGTCCCAGGTCTACGGTTTCGGCCCAACCGTCTGCGACGATGTCGGCGGCGGCCACCGGATCTTTTGTCGGCAAACCGAATTCGCGCGCATGGTCGTTGCCGGTGCCGGCGGGGACGATGCCCAGCGGAATGTCGGTGCCCGCGAGCGCTTGCAGCGCATCGGCGATCACCCCGTCGCCGCCGACGACGACCAGTGCGTCGGTCCCGTTGTCGACTGCTGTGTGCAGCAGGCGGCGCGCGTGGTCGGCGTCGCTGCCGACGATGGCCACCACGTCTACCCCGCGCTGCTGCAGGCGCGCGATGGCTTTTCCGGCGGCGTGCGGGGCGTTGCCATGTCCTGAGGCCGGATTGGCCAATACGGTCACTCGGCCAATCTGGCGCGTGCTCACGGGATCAGCTTGCCTGGGTTGAGAATTCCCGCGGGGTCCAGTGTCGCCTTGACCGCGCGCAACACCTGGACACCCAGGTCTCCGACCTCGTCGCTCATCCAGGGACGGTGATCGGCGCCGACGGCGTGGTGGTGGGTGATCGTCGCGCCGGCCGCCACAATCGCATCGCTCGCGGCGGTTTTGGCGGCGCGCCACTGCTCGATCGGGTTGCCGCGCTGCCCCGCGACGACGGTGAAGTACAAGCAGGCGCCGGTGGCGTACACATGCGAAATGTGGCACAGCACCAAAGCCGGCGTGCCGGATTCGGCCAGCGCAGTTGTCAGCGCTTCAGTGACGGCGGCTTTCAGCACGGGGATGTTCGACCAGTCGGTGGCCGTCTCGAGAGTCTCGCAGAGCGCGCCGTTGGCCAGCAGCGCGTCGCGCAGGTACGGCGCGCCGAATCGTCCGCGCTCCCAGGCTCGGGCGGGGTCTTCACCCAGTGATGTGCCGCCCTGCGCAATCATCAGCGCCCGGGTTTCGGCGTGCCTGCTCTCCGCGTGTGCCTGCGTACCTTCGAACACCGTGATCGCCAGACAGCCCCCGGTGATCTGGCTGTCGCCGATGGATTCGGTGGTAGCCAGGTTGACCCCGGTCTCGGCCTCGTCCGAAAGTCGGATCACGGTCGGCCCGGCGGCGGTCTGGGTGACAGTGCGCAACGCCGCAGCGCCGGCGGCGAAGTCGGGGAATGACCACGCTTCGTAACGGGTGGCCTGTGGCGCCGGGTGGACCGCCACCCGCACGCGGGTGATGACGCCGAACACGCCCTCTGAGCCGATGACCAGTTGCCGCAGATCCGGACCGGCCGCCGACTGCGGCGCCCGGCCGAGATCCAGCACCCCGGCGGGCGTGATGACCCGCAGCCCGCGAATCATGTCGTCGAACCGCCCGTAACCCGCCGAGTCCTGGCCCGACGAGCGGGTCGCGGCGAAACCGCCGAGGCTGGCGAATTCGAAACTCTGCGGGAAATGGCCCAGTGAAAACCCTTGCGCGCCAAGCAGTTCTTCGGCCTGTGGTCCGGTTACGCCAGCACCGAATTCCGCCTCGCCGGACACCTCATCGAAATCCAACAGTTGGTCGAAGCGTCGTAGATCCAGGGACACCGCCGCAGCGAATTCGCCACGGATCGGATCGAGCCCGCCGACCACACTGGTGCCGCCGCCGAAAGGGACGACGGCGATGCCGTGCTGCGAGCAGTACCGCAAGATCTCGGTCACCTCGCCGTCGGAGCCAGGCAGCAGAACCGCGTCGGGAGCATCTTGATGTCCGGAGTCCTTGCGGCGCAACAGGTCCAGCGTGGACTTGCCGCCGGCGCGCAGCAGGCGATCTCGGTCCTCGACACGGAAATAATCCGGCCCCACGATCGCCGCCAGCGCCTCGCGGTGGTCCGTCGCCAACTCCGACGGACGCAGCCGCACCTGATCGGCGTCGAGTTCGGTTTCGGGTGAGCCCGTGATGCCCAGCGCCTGGGTCAACAGGGAACGGACGCCGTCTGAGAGCGGCTTGGCGTGATGGGGATCGCCCCAGGCATTCCACTTCATCGGGGGTAGCAAGTCGACAGACATGCGTTACAGTATTACACATGCTGTCAATCAGTAACGCTCCGGTGCAGGATCGCATTCTGGCGGCGGCCGCGAGCTGCGTGGTCGATTTCGGCGTCGATCGCGTGACGCTGGCGGAGATCGCACGGCGTGCGGGCGTGAGCCGACCGACCGTGTATCGGCGCTGGCCGGACACCCGCTCGGTGCTGGCGGCGCTGCTGACCAGTCACATCACCGAGGCACTGGCCGAGGTGCCGGTGCGCGGAAGCGATCGGGCTGCCCTGGTCGAGCGGGTGGTCGCGGTAGCCGAGCGGCTGCGGGGTGACGACTTGGTGATGGCGGTGCTGGGCTCGGAGTTGGCGTTGGTCTACATCGCGCAGCGGCTGGGCAGCAGCCAGCAGATGCTGATCGACGCGCTGGCCAAGGACTTGTCGGCGGCCCAACGCGCCGGCAGCGTTCGCGCCGGCGATCCTCGTCAACTGGCCGCGATGGTGCTGCTGATCACCCAGTCGACGATTCAGTCGGCCCAGATCGTCCGGCCGATTCTCGACGCCGATGCCCTGGCCACCGAGCTGGCCTACTCGCTGAACGGATACCTGTCGTGACGTCGACCGCGCTCAACGCCGCACGCCGCACCGCCGACCTCACCGCACTGGCCGACGGCGCGCCGACCGACGTCGTCGTGATCGGCGGCGGCATCACCGGCGTGGGCATCGCGCTGGACGCGGCATCGCGGGGCCTGCGAGTGACGCTGGTGGAGAAACATGACCTCGCCTTCGGGACCAGTCGATGGAGTTCCAAGCTGGTTCACGGCGGGCTTCGCTATCTGGCGACAGGCAACGTGGGAATAGCCCGGCGCAGCGCGGTCGAACGCGGAATCCTGATGACCCGCAATGCCCCTCATCTGGCTCGGGCGATGCCGCAGTTGGTTCCGCTGCTGCCGTCGATGAGCCGGACGAACCGGGCATTGGTCCGCGCGGGGTTTCTGGCCGGCGACGTGCTGCGCAAGACCGCGGGTACACCAGGATCTGTTTTGCCTGGCTCGCAACGCATTTCGGCACAACGCGCGATCGACCTGGCCCCGGCCGTTCGGCGCGACGGTCTTGACGGCGGCCTGCTGGCCTACGACGGACAGCTGATCGACGACGCCCGCCTGGTCGCCGCAGTCGCTCGGACCGCGGCGCAGCGCGGCGCTCGAATCTTGACCTACACCGCCGCATCCCAGGCCACCGGCGCCTCGGTGACGCTAACCGACCAGCGCAGTGGCGAATCGTTCGACATATCCGCGCGAGCAGTGATCAATGCCACCGGAGTGTGGGCGGGGGAGATCGACCCGTCGCTGAAGCTGCGTCCCAGCCGCGGCACGCACCTGGTGTTCGACGCCAAGACGTTCGGGAATCCGACAGCGGCGCTGACCATTCCAATCCCCGGCGAGCTCAACCGATTCGTCTTCGCCATGCCCGAACAACTCGGGCGGATCTACTTGGGCCTGACCGACGAAGAATCGCCCGGACCCATTCCCGATGTGCCACAACCGACCTCGGGAGAGATCACCTTCCTGCTGGACGTGGTCAACACCGCGCTGGGTATCACACTGGACCACGACGACATCATCGGCTCATATGCGGGGCTGCGGCCGCTGATCGACACCGGCGCCGGCCACACCGCCGACATATCGCGAGACCACGCCGTTGTCGAGTCGGCGTCCGGTTTGATCAGCGTGATCGGCGGCAAGCTCACCGAATACCGGCACATGGCCGAGGATGTCCTCGACCGCGCAATCGAATTGCGCAACCTCGACGCCGATGCGTGCCAGACGCGAAACCTGCCGTTGGTGGGCGCGCCGAGCAACCCGGGGTCGACGACTGCGCCGATGGCCGGACTGCCTGAGTCGCTGGTGTTGCGGTACGGCGCCGAGGCGGCGAACGTCTTCGCCGAGGCCACCTGCGATCGTCCCGCCGATGCGGTGGCCGACGGCATCGACGTCACACGCGCGGAATTCGAGTACGCCATCACCCACGAGGGCGCGCTGACCGTCGACGACATCGTCGACCGGCGCACCCGGATCGGCTTGGTGGCCGCCGATCGCGAACGGGCCACCGGCACGGCCGAAGAGTTTCTGTCGCAGTTCGGCTGAGGCGAGCGCGATACCATAAGCGGAACTATTCCGTATCGGCTAAGGATGACCATGGAGCAGGCGGCGAGCACCCCGCGTCCGGCGCGCAGCCCGGGACGCCTCGATCGGTCGCTGGATGCGACCATCCTCGACGCCGCGCTGGCCGGTGTGGCCGAACAAGGTTTCGACCGGTTGAGCATGGATGACATCGCGTCCCGCGCCGGCGTCGGGAAGGCCGCGATATATCGTCGCTGGCCGTCGAAGGCTGTCGTGGTGGCCGACGCGATCGCCCACTGGAGACGGCGACTCGGACCCGTCGAGCCGCCGAACACCGGCAGCCTTCGTGGCGACATCGATGCGCTGATTGCAGCTGTTCCTGACCTGAATGACGCTGATGTCAGCACAATTCAGGTCATTGTCGGGGTGGCGACCGCCGCGATGCACAATCCGGTCTTGGCAGCGGCCTTGGATGACCTTGTGTTGTCTACTCCGCGGCAGGTGGTCCGGGCGGTGCTGGACCATGCGGTGGCTCGCGGCGAGATATCCGCCGGCCGTGATCTGAGTCTGATCCCCGACGTGGCCCTGGGTCTCAACGTCCTGCGGCTCATGACGGGACGGCCGATCGACCGCGTCTACGTCCGGCGCGTGCTGGAAGGCGTGATCCTGCCGCTGGCCGGGCGTCGGAGATCCTAACAGTTGCGCGTTCCTTCCGAAGTGCCAGTCTGGCTCAAGGCGGAACTAGTCAGTTCCGTCGAAAGGAGGAAGGCAATCGAGCGCCGTCCACGTTCCGGTTCTCATCGTCGGCGCGGGAGTCGCCGGGCTTGCCACCTCGACCTTGCTGCCGAGCACGGGTCCGCTCACTGCTGGTGGAAAAGCGGCGCGAGGTCTTCATCTACCCGAAAGCCCGAAACCTCAGCTTCCGCAGCCTGGAGATCCTGCGCGGTCTGGGCCTGGGCGATCAGGTCCACGCCGTCGCCGATCGAGTTTCCGACATGGTGGTCAAGCCGACGCTGAACAGTGCGGAAGAAAACCTGGCCATCGACATCAATGCGCTTTTCGCCGGCCTGGATCAGCTGAGCCCCGAGCCCGCCGTGCAGTACTGCCCGCAGAGCAGCCTCGAGCCGATCCTGCTCGCCGAAACCCGGCGGCGTGCAGCGAAGTGCGCTACGGAACGGAGTTGCGTTCGTTCGAACAGGACGACGCGTGCGTCACTGCGGTGCTGCGTGATCTGGAGTCCGGCGAGGAACAGATGTTCGGGCAGACTTTCTGTCGCCGCGGACGGTGTGCACAGCAAGATCCGGGAATCGCTCGATATCACAACGTCGGGTACGGGGCGTTACCGATCTTCGTCGTGTTCATCTATTTCCGTGCCCCCTGGCGGAGGTTCGTCCCGCATCTGAGCGAAGGCGATGGCGTTCAGGTCAAAAATCCCGACGTGGACGGCATTTTTCTGGTCGGCCAAGGACGACCTCGGCATGTTCATCACCACGTACTTCCCGGCAAAGGGGAGACCGCCGCGCAATTCACCCCGCAGTACTGCAGCGATCTGCTCACCAACGCCGTCGGCGAGCAGATCGATCTCGAGATCATCGAGACCGCGGCATGGCAACCATACGAACAGGTAGCCGACCAATTCCAAAGCGGGCGAGTCTTTCTCGTCGGCGACTAGCGCATACCATGCCGCCGTTCAAAGCCGGGGGAGCCAACACCGCCATCCAGAGCGCACACAATCTGGCCTGGAAGCTGGCCGCCGTTCTGGTGGAACGGCCGATGCGGCGTTGCTGCCAGCTACCACGCCGAGCGGCATCCGGTCGGTCGGTTCGCCGCTCGTCAGTCGCTCACCGGGCCGACGGTCGGCTTGCTCCGACTCCAGGACGAGGGTCCGGATTGCCGCCGGACGAGGAGGCGTCGATGTTCTCCCTGCTGTCGGCTACCAATACCGCTCAGCGGCAGTCGTTTCCGATCAGCCGCACCGGCGAATACCGGTGCTGTGTCACTGGTGGAGGAGTTGCGAGCCAGCCCGGTACCCGGTGCCTCATGCCTGGGTGCAACGCGCGGGTCGCCGCGTCTCGACGCTCGACCTGGTCGGACCCGGCTTCACGCTTTTCACCGGATCGTCCGCACGGCCTGGCAACCGCGCCGATGCGTATCCGCCACGTTGCATGTCCCGATCCGTGTGCACGCATCAGCTCCGATGGCGAATACGTGACATCGACGGTCGATGGGTGCATTTGACGGGTTTGTCACCTGATGAAGCGCTACTTGTGCGTCCTGACGGCTTTGTCGCCTGGCGCACCGGCGCCCTCGCCGCCTTCGCCTGAGAATTGTCTCAGTCAGATGCTGGTCAGATCCTCGGCCTGACGAGCAGTCGAAGATGACCATTGACCAAATTCGTAATTTAGGTCATACGGTTGCTGGTGTGTTGTATCGGAGGGTCGCTGATGCCGGAGCGTTCCGGCGTCGATCGACGAGTCCGGGCGGATCGCATCCTTGACGTCGCCCGAGAGTTGTTGCTGTCGTGGGGCTATCGGCGGGTGACCATCGACGAATTGTCCCGACGGGCCGGCGTCGGTAAGGGCACGATCTATCTGCACTGGCGATCTCGTGAAGACATCTTTCACGCAGTGAGCGCCCGCGAGGCCGCGGCGATGGCCGACGCGATCGTGGACGCGGTCCGTGCTGACCCCGCCGAGGCGGCGCTGCACCGCTACCACCGGCGGTTGTTCGTCGAGGCAATGCAGCGGCCCGTGCTTCGCGCGCTCTACACGCGCGACGCCGACACGCTCGGAAGCTTTCTGGCCGCCCCACATCATCAGCAGTTGGAAGAAAGCAAGCTCGGTGCCGTCCGCGACTACCTCGCGGTGCTCGCAGCGGAGTCGATGTTGAGGTCCGATCTGCGGCTGAGCGATCTCGACTACGCACTGCCCACCATCGTGTTCGGATTCTTTGCAGCGGAACCGTTTCTGTCGCCGACACTCGGCCTGACAGTGGAGCACAAGGCCGACCAGCTTGCGGAGACGATTCGACGAGCTTTCGAGCCGGCCGCGCCGCCGAGTAAAGCCACCGTGAAGCGTGCTGCGGAAAAAGCGGTCCCGATCCTCGAGCGACTTGCCCGGTGCTACCGGGCAGCTACCTATGGAGGCGATGATGATGAGTGACATTGCGACCGACCTCGCCCACCCGCGTGGGGACTACGGGGTCGACGGCGACTTCTCGTTGATTCCTGCGCCGGTGCTTTTCTCCTGCTATCTGCTGTTATGCCTTGCGGCAACGGCTTTCGCCGGATTGTGGCTGTCCTCTGGGCAGCTGCTGGCCGGAGTCGCCGCTGCCGTGGTCGCGGTTGCGTTGATTGTCGCCGGTTTCAGCGTCCGGCGGTTCAGCCGGCGGGGAAAGTTCGAAGTGTGGGCACAGCTACTGACCGGGCTGAGCCTGCGCGGGGACGAGCGGGTGCTCGACCTCGGCTGCGGACGCGGGGCCGTGTTGCTGGCGGCCGCGAAGCTGGTGCCGCGCGGACATGCTGTGGGAGTGGACATCTGGCGTGCCGACCAGACTGGCAACTGCATGCAGTCGACGCTGTCGAATGCCGACGCCGAGGGGGTTGCCGACCGGGTCGAACTGCACACCCGAGATATGACCGACCTGCAATTGCCGGGAGAGTCAGTCGATCTCATCGTGAGTAGCCTTGCCATCCACAATCTTCCCGGCAATGAAGCGCGCCGGTCTGCGATTGTCGAGGCTGTGCGGGTGCTCCGACCGGGCGGCCGCGTGGTGATCGCCGACATCGGTTTCACCGGTCGATATGCCGCGTGGCTTGGGCAATGTGGCATGACAGGAATCGAGCGGCGAAGCCTCGGCTGGCGCGCTTGGTGGGGCCTGCCGCTCATCCGCACCCACGTCGTCACCGCGGCCAAGCCGTTCAGGACGCGCTGAGTAGGCGGCTACTTCACGCGTCAGGCGTTACAGCGGAATGTTCTTGTGCCGTCCGCGCCGGGCCGGAGCTTCGGCCAGCGCTTCGGTGATCCGGCTGCGGGTGTGGGCTGGATCGATCTTCTCGTCGACGACGCCGATCTCGATGGCGTTGTCCACTCCGCCGGCGATCCGCTCGTGCTCGGCGGCAAGCTCCTCGTGCAGCGCTTCACGCTCGTGATCCTCAGCGGCGGCCAGCTTCTTCTTGTGCAAAATACCGACAGCTGCCTTGGCGCCCATCACGGCGACCTCAGCGTCGGGCCAGGCAAACACCTTCGTGGCACCCAACGAACGCGAGTTCATCGCGATGTAGGCCCCACCGTAGATCTTTCGGGTGACCAGCGTGACTCGCGGGACGGTGGCCTCACCGAACGCATGCAGTAGCTTGGCCCCGCGGCGCACCACGCCGCCCCATTCCTGGTCCACGCCCGGCAGGTAGCCGGGCACGTCGACGATGACGACCAGCGGGATGCCGAACGCGTCGCACAGCCGCACGAAACGTGCTGCCTTCTCGGCGCTTTCGGAGTTCAGGCAGCCGCCCAGCCGCAACGGGTTGTTGGCCAGCACGCCCACCGAGCGTCCCGACAACCGGCCCAGGCCGACCACCATCGAGGGTGCCCACTTGGCCTGGAACTCATCAAAGCCCGGCGTGCCGTCGACAGGCGAGTCGAGCAATGCATTGACCAGCGGGTGCACGTCGTAGGCACGTCGCGGTGACTCAGGCAGCAGCGCATGCAGGTCGGTCTCGTGCGCTTCGGCTTTGCCGCGGTCGAAATGCCCCTGCTGGCAGAACAATCCGACCAGTCGGCGACCCCGCTCGTAGGCATCGTCTTCGTCGTCGGCCACGATGTGGCACACGCCGGACTTTTTGTGGTGGGTGTCCGGGCCCCCGAGGGAGGCCATGTCGACGTCTTCACCGGTCACGCTGCGGACGACGTCCGGCCCGGTGACGAACACCCGGCCCTCCGGCGCCATGATCACGACGTCGGTCAGTGCCGGCCCGTAGGCGGCGCCACCTGCGGCGAAACCGACCACGATGGAGATCTGCGGGATGTAACCGGACGCCCGGATCATCGCCTCGAAGACCAATCCGACGGCGTGCAGGGCTTTGACGCCCTCGGCCAGCCGCGCTCCACCGGAGTGCCAGATGCCGATGATCGGGCTCTGCTCCTCGATCGCGGTGTCGTAGGCGTTGACGATGTGGTTGCAGCCCTCGAGCCCCATGGCACCGCCCATCACGGTGCCGTCGGTGGCAAATGCGATGGTGCGCAGGCCATTTACGGTTCCGCTTGCGGCGAGAACGCCCGAGCGGTCACGCTCGTGCAGCAGTTCGATGCTGCCGTTGTCGAAAAACCTGCTCAGTCGTAACAGCGGATCGCGCGGGTCGAGCGATTCGTCGATTGCCTCAGGGGCCAGAGTCGTCATCGCGGGTCTCCTCGTCTCGTTGCCGTTCGCGGATCCGGGGTCAGTAACGGCCAAAAGCCAACGCCACGTTGTGTCCGCCGAATCCGAACGAATTGTTGATCGCGTACTGGTAGTTGCCTTCTCGCGGCTTGCCCGCCACCACGTCCAGGTCGACCTCCGGATCGAGGTTCACCAGGTTCAGGGTGGGCGGAACAACCTGCTCGCGCAGCGCCATCACGGTCAGGATCGATTCGACGGCGCCGACCGCCCCGACGGAGTGGCCGAGTGCCGACTTAGGTGCGTACACCGCGGCGTTGCCGCCATGTGCACCCAGTGCCCGGTTGATGGCCTTGCTCTCAGCCAGGTCGCCGACCGAAGTGCCGGTGGCGTGGGCGTTGACATGGTCGATGTCGCCAGGTGCGAGGCCGGCGAGCCGGACTGCCCGCGTGATCGCATGCCCGGCGCGTTCGCCGTTGGGGTCAGGAGCCACCATGTGGAAGCCGTCGGAGGTGACGCTCGCCCCCATGATCCTGGCCAGAATGTTGGCTCCGCGCGCTTTGGCGTGCTCTTCGGTCTCGATCACCATCAACGCGCCGGCCTCGCCGAAGACGAACCCGTTGCGGTCTTTGTCGAACGGACGGCAGGCGCCGGCCGGGTCGTCGTTGTTCTTCGACAACACGATGCGCATCGCGGCGAACGACGCGATCGGCACCGCCTCGATCTTGGTCTCGACGCCGCCGCAGACCGCGATGTCGGCCTCGCCGAGCACGATCTGCTGCCAGGCACGCGCGATGCCCTCCGACCCGGACGCACAGGCCGACACCGGGGTCATCACTCCGGCTTTGGCATGGCGTTCCAGACCCACTGCCGCGGATGCGCCGTTGGGCATGTACATCTGCACGCCTAGCGGGTTGACGCCTCTCATGCCGTGTTCGCGCATCTTGTCGTACCCGAGAACCAGCTCCTCGCTGGAGCCCATCCCCGTCCCGATGGACACCATCAACCGGTTCGTATCCACCTCGGGCGAACCAGCGTGTTCCCACACCCGCCGGTTGAGTACGGTGGCCATCCTCTGCAGGTAGCCCAGCCGACGGTTTTCGATCCGCGTGAGTTGGCTTTCGAATTCCTCGACGAGGTGTCCACCGATGCGGACCGGCAGGTCGAAATCCTCAACGAACGGGTCGTCGAGCAGACGAATCCCACTCTGCCCGTCCAGCAGCATTTTCCAGGTGGTCTCGGCGTCGGATGCGAGCGCAGTCGTCATGGCGAATCCGGTGACGACCACATCGGGAAAACCATTCCCAGTAGTCAAACTTGACGATGTTGTCATGGCGAACTACGTACGCTTCCTTCCTTGATTAAGTGCTTGCCCGGCATCGTCGCCGGACATCGTGCTCAGTACCGCCCGAATGCCAACGCGACGTTGTGTCCACCGAAGCCGAACGAGTTGTTGATGGCGTATTGGTAGTCGCCGTAACGTGGCTCGCCCGCAACAACATCGAGGTTGATTTCGGGATCAGGCGTTTCGTAGTTAAGTGTCGGTGGGATCACGCCATCTCGCAGCGCAAGCACCGTCAGGATCGACTCCAGCGCACCCACCGAGCCGATGGAGTGACCCAGCGCGCCCTTGGGTGCGTAGACCGCGGCATGCTCGACACCGGCGACCCGAATGGCGTTGGCCTCGGCGGTGTCGCCGATCGGTGTGGCAGTCGCGTGCGCGTTGACGTGGTCAACGTCCTTGGGAGACAAGCCCGCCAACTCCAGCGAGCGGGACATCGCCCGTCCGGCGCGCACACCGTCGGCGGCCGGAGCCACCATGTGGAACGCATCCGAGGTGATACCGGCACCCATCAGCCGGGCCAACGGCTTGGCGCCACGGGCCTTGGCGTGCTCCTCGGTTTCGATGATCATCAACGCACCGGCCTCGCCGAACACGAAGCCGTCGCGGTTCTTGTCGAACGGCCGCGAAGCCCCTTCGGGGTGGTCGTTACGGGTCGACATCGCCCGCATCATCGAGAAAGCCGCGATCGGCAGCGCCTCGATGTTGCCCTCGACACCGCCGCAGACCGCAAAGTCCGCGTCGCCCATGACAATTTGCCGCCATGCGTGCGCAATGGCTTCCGAACCCGACGAACATGCCGACACCGGGGTCATCACCCCGGCGCGGGCGCCGAGCTGAAGGCCGACGACGGCCGCAGCCCCGTTGGGCATGATCATCTGCACGGCGAGCGGGGACACCTTGCGAGGCCCACCCTCGTTCATCAGGTCGTAGCTCTCGACGATCTTCTCGGCACCACCCAGCCCGGTGCCGACCACGACCGTGAACCGGTCGGGGTCGACCTCGGGGCTGCCGGCGCTCTCCCAGAGCTGACCGCTGAGGTGCTTGGCCAACCGCTGGACATACGACATACGTCGCAGATCCAGACGGCCCATGTGGACGTCAATGGATTCCTTGAGGTGCCCGCCGATTTTCACCGGCAGGTCCCACTTGGTGACGAACTCGTCTTCGAGGACGCGGATGCCGCTTTCTCCGGCCAACAGACCCTTCCACGTGCCTTCGACGTCCGGCGCGATTGAGGTTGTCGCCTCGACGGCGGTTACCACAACGTTGGGGTAGCCGCCGTTAGCAGTGGAAGGTTTGGTCACTTTTGGTCGACCGCCGCGGCGTCAGTGTCGAACTTGGCGCGCAGTGCCTGAGCAGCCTCGGGGTTCTCTTCCTCGAGCTTCTGGATGTAGTTGACGACGTCACCGACGGTGCGCAGACCCGCGAGGTCTTCGTCCGGGATCTTCACGCCGTACTTGTCTTCGGTCTGCACGGCGATCTCCACCATCGACAGCGAGTCGATGTCCAGGTCGTCGACGAACGACTTCTCCGGGGTGATCTCCGAGGGCTCGATACCGGTGACCTCTTCGATGATCTCGGCGATACCGGCGATGATTTCCTGCTGGCTGACGGACACGTTGTGTTTCCCTTCGTAATGTGTTGAGTACTGCTTATTGACGTGATCTATGCGGTTGTAATAGCGGACGGGCTTGTTGATATGGCCTGGGGGCCAACTTATTTGGGGGTTAGAGCTCTCCCAAACCGTCCAGGTCTGCGGGGGTCTTGACGGCACGCGTCGGTGTCCCGCGGAGTTCACGCTTGGCGATGCCGGATAGAGCGCCCGCCGGTGGGAACTCGACAATCGCCGTCACACTGCGCTGACGCAGCGTCTCGGAGCACAGATCCCAGCGCACTGGCCGGGTCAGTTGTGCGACAAGCTTTTCCATCGCGTCGGCGGCCGAGTTCACCGGTTGGCCGTCGCGGTTCGACAGCAGAGCGGCGGTCGGCTCGGAGGTCGCGAGATTCTGCGCCGCCGCGGCGTAGCCATCCAGGGCCGAGGCCATGAACTCGGTGTGGAAGGCGCCGGCGACGCCCAACGCGCGCACCCGGGCCTTCTCCGGCGGGTCTTCGGCGAGCTTGTCCAGCGCGCTCAGTCGGCCCGCGGCGACGATCTGACCGGCCGCATTGCGGTTGGCCGCGACCAGGTCGAGTTGTTCGAGCCGCGCCAGCACCTCGGCCTCATCGCCGCCGAGAACCGCCGACATTCCGGTCGGCTCGTTGGCGCAGGCTTTGGCCATCTCCGCACCGCGGGTGGCGGCCAGTGCGACGGCGTCGTCGGCGGAGAGCACCCCGGCGATCGCGTAGGCGGCGATTTCACCGACCGAGTGGCCGGCAACGACGCGTTCTTCATCGGCGAGCAGGCCGCGTGTCGTCAACTCCTGGTACGCGAGCAGCGTGGCGGCGACGATCAACGGCTGGGCGATCGCGGTGTTGGTGATTTCCTCGGTCGAGGCGGTGGTGCCCAGCCGGGCGAGGTCCAGCCCGCTGGCTGCCGACCACGACGACAGACGGTCTGCGGCGCCGGGCAGTTCCAGCCACGGCGACAGCATCCCCTCGGTCTGCGACCCTTGTCCGGGCGCCAGCAATGCAATCACGTTATTAAGGGAACACTGTGAAGACGTCTTTGTGCGGTGTAACAGATTATGAACCTTGTCTTATGTTTTTGTGGAAACTCCACAAAACAGCACGCGATGCGACGTGTTCGATATCGCGCCGCGATCTGTTACCCGGCTTCGGCGGTGTCCGGCGGCGCGATCAGGGTCTTTTCCCTCGATGGCGTGACGGGTGTCACGATCTTGCTCGCAGCGCTGTACTGCTGAGCCTGGTAGGTGAGGTGGCCGACGGTTGCTGCCACCCGTAGGACGTAAGCGTCGCGTGGAAGGGTCGGATCGCGGCCGGTGAAGTCGGCGATCCGCCGTAGTCGATAGCGCACCGTATTTGGATGAACAAACAATTTGCGGGCACACGACTCGATCGCCCCGCCGCAGTCGAGATAGGCGTCCAGCGTCTCGGTGAGGGTGGGACCGGCGTCGGCGAGCGGCCGCATCACATCGGTGTGCAACGCCGCGATGGCCGACGCGTCGCCCATCAGAGCCCGTTCAGGTAGGAGTTCGCGTGCCAGGACGGGCCGCGGCGCACCCCGCCAACCGGTCACGGCGTTCATGCCGGAGATGGCCTCGCTAGCGCTGTGGTAGGCCGCCGTCAGCATCGGCGCGGTCGGGCCGATCACCACGGGTCCGTCGGAGAAGGCTTCCAGCAGGGCGCCATAGACCTTCTCGGTCTGGGTCAATTGTCCGGACACGATGGCCACCAGGTATGTGCCGTGCACGTCGGTGAGTGCGGCGCGGCCGTGCCGGGCCGCGATGTCCCGAAGATCCTGGCTGGCCTGGGTTTCCCGGCCGGGCGGCGGCGTTCCCACCACCACCGTGGCCGGGGCGGTGGTGTCCCAGTTCAGCGCGGCGGCGCGGGACAGCAACTCCGGGCCGGTGTCGCCGCGCACCACGGCGTCGACCACGCTGGCCTCCATCCGGCTATCCCAGTTCCCGCGCGCCTCGGCGGCGTCGGCGTAAGCGGTGGCCGCGCTGAACGCAAGGTCGCGGCTGTATTTGAGGATCCCGACCGTCATCGCGGTCAACTGCTCTTCCGAACGGGCCACCAGCGGAACCACTTCTTCGAAGAACTCCATCGTGACCCGCAGCATGTCGACCGAATGCCGCAGTGCGATCTGCCGGGTCAGATCCTGCGGCATCAGTTCGAAGGCGCGTGCGGTGTAGTTGATGTTGCTGCCGGGGTCGGCCATCCACTCCACGAAGTTGACGACCGCGGTCTGCACGACCAGCGCCAGGCTGGCGCGCTGGGAGGCTTCCAGCTCGGCGAAGAACGGCAACCTCTCCTGCATGGCGTTGACCGCCTCGGTCGACAGCCGCCCGGAGTATTGCTTCAAACTGCGCAGCAGCGAGTCGGGAACGCTGTCCAGCAGGTCCAGCGTCGTGCGGGGAGTCGGGAACTGCTTGTCGGGCATCCCTAAAAGCTACGCCGCTTTTATGGATGGTTCTGCTATACGCGCCGCCCCGATCCCGCGCCTCAGGCCCCCGGGCCGGGGTCGGAGGTCTGCGCGGGGGCGGCTTTCACGTCGTCGATGCGGTACTGCCGCGCGGCTGCGACCGGCACCGATGGATCGATCTCGCCGTCGCGGGCGAGCGTCTCCAATACCGCCACGACCTGGGATTCGGCGTCGGTGTTGAAGTATCGGCGGGCGGCTGGGCGGGTGTCGGAGAAGCCGAACCCGTCGGTGCCCAGGGTGACGTAGGTGCCTGGCACCCACGGCCGGATCTGCTCGGGCACGGCCCGCATCCAGTCCGATACGGCGATGAACGGGCCGGTCGAGGTGGACAACGCCTGTGTGACGTAGGGCTGGTCCGCGGGCTGGTCGGGATGGCGTAGCCGCTGCTTCTGGATCGCAACGCCGTCACGGTTGAGTTCGCTCCAGCTCGTCACCGACCACACATGGGCCGCGACGTCCCAGTCGGCAGCCAACATCTCGGCGGCCCGCAGCGCCGCGGGCATCGCCACCCCGGAGGCCAGGATGTTGGCGGTGCTGGTGCGGTGTTCGGGGGCCGGCTGGAAGCGGTAGATGCCGCGCAGCATGCCTTCGGGGTCGAAGTTCTCCGGCTCGGGTGGCTGTACGTAGGGCTCGTTGTAGATGGTCAGGTAGTAGAAGACGTTTTCGGCGTTCTCTCCGTACATGCGGGCCAGCCCGGCTTCGATGATGTGCGCGATCTCGAAGGCGAACGCGGGGTCATAGGAGAGCACCGCTGGATTGGTGGCGGCCAGCAGCAGCGACTGTCCGTCGGCGTGCTGGAGGCCTTCGCCGGTCAGCGTGGTGCGCCCGGCGGTGGCCCCGAGCAGAAAGCCGCGGGCCATCTGGTCGGCGGCGGCCCACAGCCCGTCGCCGGTCCGCTGGAAACCGAACATCGAATAGAAGATGTAGATCGGGATCATCGGCTCGTTGTGAGTCGAATACGACGTGCCGACGGCGGTGAACGAGGCGACTGATCCGGCTTCGTTGATGCCCTCGTGCAGGATCTGGCCGGTCTGACTTTCCTTGTAGGCCAGCATGAGTTCGGCGTCGACGGCGGTGTAGAGCTGGCCGTTGCGGTTGTAGATCTTCAGCGACGGAAACCACGAGTCCATTCCGAACGTGCGCGCCTCGTCCGGGATGATCGGGACTATCCGACTACCAATCTCTTTGTCCCGCAAAAGTTCTTTGAAGGTTCGGACCGTCGCCATGGTGGTGGCGACCTCCTGGTTTCCGGACCCTTTCTTCAGGGGTGCGTAGATGTCGCGCCCCGGCAGCCGCAGCGTCTTCGTCTTGGTGCGCCGCTCGGGGACGAAGCCGCCCAGTGCGTGGCGCCGCTCGAGCAGATAGCGGATCTCCGGGGCCTCCGCGCCGGGGTGGTAGTACGGCGGCAGATAAGGATCGTTGTCGAGCTGTTCGTCGCTGATCGGGATCCTGATGGCGTCGCGGAAGTCCTTGAGGTCTTGCAGCGCAAGCTTTTTCATCTGGTGGGTGGCGTTGCGGCCCTGGAAGTGCGCACCGAGTGAATAGCCCTTGATGGTCTTGGCCAAGATCACCGTCGGCTGACCGTGGTGGTCGACGGCGGCGCGGTAGGCGGCATAGACCTTGCGGTAGTCGTGGCCGCCGCGCTTGAGGTTCCAGATCTCGGCGTCGGTCATCGGCTCGACCAACGCCTTGGTGCGCGGGTCGCGGCCGAAGAAGTGGTCGCGAACGTAGGCCCCGTCGTTGGCCTTGTAGGTCTGATAGTCGCCGTCGGGCGTGGTGTTCATCAGATTCACCAGGGCGCCGTCGCGATCAGCGTGCAGCAACGTGTCCCACTCGCGGCCCCACACCACCTTGATGACGTTCCAGCCGGCGCCGCGGAAGAAGGATTCCAGCTCCTGGATGATCTTGCCGTTGCCGCGTACCGGGCCGTCCAGACGCTGCAGGTTGCAGTTGACCACGAACGTCAGGTTGTCCAGGCCTTCCAGAGCGGCCACGTGGGCCAGGCCGCGGCTCTCCGGCTCGTCCATCTCGCCGTCGCCCAGAAACGCCCACACGTGCTGATCCGAGGTGTCCTTGAGGCCGCGGTCGTGCAGGTAGTGGTTGAACCGGGCCTGATAGATGGCATTCATCGGGCCCAGGCCCATCGAGACCGTCGGGAACTCCCAGAAGCTGGGCATCAGCCGCGGGTGCGGATAGGACGGCAGCCCCCCGCCGGGATGGCTGTGCTCTTGACGGAAGCCGTCGAGTTGGTCGGTGCTCAGCCGGCCCTCGAGGAATGCCCGGGCATAGATACCGGGGGAGGCGTGGCCCTGAATAAACACCTGGTCCCCGCCGCCGGGATGCGATTTGCCGCGGAAAAAGTGGTTGAACCCGACCTCGTAAAGCGCCGCCGAGGACGCATACGTTGAAATATGGCCGCCCACACCGACTCCCGGGCGTTGTGCCCGGTGCACCATGATCGCGGCGTTCCACCTGATCCAGGCCCGATAGCGACGCTCGACGTCCTCGTCGCCCGGGAACCACGGCTCCATCTCGGTCGGGATCGTGTTGACGTAATCGGTGGAGGTGAGCGCAGGCAGCGCCACCCGTTGTTCACCGGCCCGCTCCAGCAACCGCAGCATCAGGTAGCGCGCCCGGGCCGGACCTTGACGCGCCAAAAGCTCGTCGAAGGATTCCAGCCACTCGGCGGTTTCCTCGGGATCGATGTCCGGCAGGTACGACCCGACGCCTTCGCGGATCACCCGTACGCGCTCGGGTTCGCTTGTGCCGGTTGGGTTTTTCGCCAGATCGTGGCGGACGAACTCGGTGGTCAACGCACTACTCCTTTGTAGGCGGCTGACCGGCTAAAACCGCCTGACCACCGAACCACGGCGCGGATGTTCTTTGAGCTTGGCTGCGCTTGTGCAGATCGGCGCCGCCAACATTGCCTGAGCGCTGTTTCATTCGAATTCGAGCGCTGATGCGCGTGCTCGGAATATGGCGCCGCACCGTTTTTCGGCAATCCCGATGCCGCAAAAGCAAGCGCGCCTCGTCGACGGCTCCGTTACTGACATAAATAGGCGCCGACCGGCGACGAGAACAAAAAACAATGAGCAATTGCGCGCCGACGGAACCCTCACGCGCCGGAACGAAAGAGCCAAACCTTCGTCTACACCCGCGCGAATCTCACCGCGCCGTCCTTTTGCACGAAGCGCCGCACGATGCCGAGCGTTTCGCCGTAATGCAGATGCGCGAGCGTCTCGGCCAGTGCGAAGCGCCCCTGATCTTCCTGCATCGCCCTTTCGAAAATGAGGCACGCGAGCGCGAAGGCGCTTTGCGGCTCGCGCATGTGAGAGAGGAGCTCGGCCAAGCGCGCCTCGTGATGGGCGCGCAATTGCTCGATGCGCGCATTGAGCCCGTGGAAGGGAAGGCCATGCGATGGCAGCACCAGCGTGTCCCGCGGCAAGGCGTCGAACCGGGGAAGCGAGCCAAGATAGTCGCTCAACGGGTCGCCCTCCGGCTCATGGCCGAACACCCCGATCACCGGCGTGATGCGCTGCAGGATCTGATCGCCGGCGATGAGCACCTTGCCTTGCGGGCGGAAGAACGAGGCGTGCTCATCGGCGTGGCCGCTCGCGACGATCACCCGAAATTCGTGCCCGCCGAATTCGTGGCTCTCGCCGTGCCGCAGGCGGACATGCTGTTCCGGCACCGGGAATTCGCCGCGCTCGATCGCCGCATCCTGCGCGGCGAAGCGCTTGACCATCTCGGCGCTCAGGCCATGCGACATGAGGAAGCGCTGCATCGGCCTGCCGAAGGCGCGGCCTTGCCGCTCGCGGCGCCAATGGGCGAAGAGCCATTCGGTTCGCGTCGCGTGCAGCGTGGAATCGAAACGCTCGGAAAGCCAGCCCGCGAGCCCCACATGATCGGGATGGCCATGGGTGAGGACGAGGCGGCGCACCGGCAGCCCTCTCAAGGGCCCGCCGATCAATTTTTCCCACGCGTCCCGGCAAGCCGGCGCGTCGAGCCCCGCGTCGACGACGAGCCAGCCTTCGCCTTGCCCCTTGCCTTCGTCCTCGCGCATGAACCAGAGGTTCACATGGTTCAGGCGGATCGGGAGCGGCAACCGCGCCCAATAGAGGTTGCTCGCGACCTCGATGAGCTCGCCCGGCGCGGGCGGCACATCGGTCAAAAGCTCGATCTCCCGGCTCGTCGTCAAATTCATGGGGCCGATCCGCAAAACCCGCGCCTTTCGGCGGCGCTGGCGCCTCTCGTAACGGCAAGATGCGCGCCTGTCGACATCGCGCGGAACTAACCCCGGCGGATGGTCAATCGCCGGCGAAGTGGCTATGAGGAAACGGGCGGCGGCTCGAAGGGCTCGCTGCAAGAGGACCGATGGTGATGAATATCGCGGCAACACCGGTCGCCTCCCCTTCGACGCGCGACGATGCGGTCTTGCCCGGCGCGCCGAGGATTGCCTTCGTGGCGGCCGAGACGGAGGCGGCACGTTCGGCGAGGGACAAGCTCGCTGGGCTTTACGGCGATCATGCCGTCGAGAGCGCCGACGTTGTCGTGGCATTAGGCGGCGATGGGCTCATGTTGCAGACCCTGGAGCGCCTCAGGGGCACGGCGAAGCCCGTTTACGGCATGCATCGCGGCTCGGTCGGGTTTTTGATGAACGATTATCGCGAGCCCATGCTTGTCGAGCGGCTCGCGGCGGCGCAGCGCAGCGTCGTCCATCCCTTGCTGATGACGGTGGAGACGCCGGCCGGGACGCGAAGGGCGCATGCGATCAACGAGGTCTTCGTGACGCGTGAGACTTATCAGGCGGCGCGGCTGCGCATCAGCGTCGACGGCAAGGTACGCCTCGACGAGCTCATCGCCGATGGCGTTCTGGTCTCGACGCCGGCGGGCTCCACGGCCTACAACCTCTCCTGCAACGGGCCCATCATTCCGCTCGCGGCGCCTCTCCTCGCGCTGACGCCGATTTCGCCCTTCAGGCCGAGGCGCTGGCGCGGCGCGCTTCTGCCCGATCGCGCGAAATTCGTGATCGAGGTGCTCGAGGCCGAGAAGCGGCCGGTCGCCGCGGTCGCCGATCACATCGAGATTCGAGACGCACAAAAGGTGCTGATCGAGATGGATCGCTCGATCGATCTCGTGATGCTGCACGACCCCGATCACAGCCTCGACGAACGCATCATCCGCGAGCAATTCGGGCAATAGCTCGAGGAATGTGGCGGCCGTGCCGCCCGTCACGCTTACGCGAGGATCGCGGCCGCGGCCGGTTGCGGGCGCCGGTCAGGCGGCGACCGCGACCGCCTCGAGCTCCACCTCGCCGGCTGAGGTATTGCCCGATGCGCAATTCGCCGCGAGCCGGGGCAAGGGAGGTTTCACCGCCATCTCGGCCTCGTCGAGCGTGATCATGGCCTCGGCGATGCTTCGCGCTTCCTCGCGGGCGGCTTTCGCCTCGAGCGAGCGCAAATAAGCGATGAGGCGGCGCGTCTCCTCGCGCCCTTCCGCTTCGAGACGCGCCAGAATGTGGGTGAGCGCGAGGCGCAAGGGCGTCGCCGCCGTCGCCCCGGCAGCGAGCGTTTTGGCTGCTTTCATTTCCGCGAGCGCGATCGGAAAGACGGGCGCAAGCCAAGAAGGAATGCCGGCGCGCTTGAGAAGCGCGAGGAGCGGCGCCTGGCGCTTGTCGCCGAGAAAGCCCGTGACCTTGGCGGGTGGGGTGTCGGTGAGGTCAGCGAGGCAGGCGGTCACAAGCTCCAGATGGCCGCCGAGCAAGGCGTGCACGATGAAGGCCGGCGTCAAGCGCTCCCCTTGCTTGAGGCAAGCGACGGTTTCTCTCAGGTCGAGGCGCTTGTCGCAGGCGAGCGCCAGCGCGCCTTGCTGCCCCGCATCGCGAAGCATCACCTCGGCGCGCTCGCGGCTGACCCAGGCGCGCTCCACGACGAGATGCTTCAGCACGCCGCCCACGATCCCCATCATCCGCACGCGCACGCGCGCCGAAAGATCGGCACGCGTGAGCAGGGCTTCGCGCAGCCGCGCATCGGTGCCGAAGCGCTCCAGCATGCGCAGCCATTCGTCTTCGGTCACGAGCGCCGAGGCATTGCGGATGAGCGCGATGCAGGCGCCGAGCGAGCCGATCTCGACGAGCGCCGCCGCGACGGGCGTGGGCAGGGCTACGCGCCGCGCAATGGCGATTTGCGCCTTCTCCGACCCGAGCGCTGCCGCGTCGACGAGTTCGGCGCGCGAAAGGAGCTGGCTGCGCTCGAGCACGATGGCGGCCGCTTCGCCGCCAAGCGCCACGAGCCCGGTGATGAGGTGACGCGGCGCCTCGACGGCGCCCGCGATCGCCTCCGCGAGCGCGCGATGCACGCCAGGCGACGGATCGTCGAGCGTGACGGTGAGCGCGATCTCGGCTTCGTAGCGCTGCTCGGCGTCCATCGGCGTGAACAGGAAGGCGCGCGCGAGCGCGCTCGTGGCATCGGCGCGCGCGCAGGCCGGCGCGATGCGCGACCAGGCGAGGAAGCGGCGCACGATCACGAGGTTTCGCCTCCGGCGCGCTGCGAGCTTCGAAGGCTGTCGCCCCGACGATCGCCCACCGCGCTCGCCCCCGCGGCAGGCGCCTTTCGGCTTCGGCCGATGGTTGCCGGCAAAAGGGCGAGGAGGGAAGGCTTTCCCGTCTCGTCTTCCCCCCGAGGGGCTGGCGAAAGCGTCGAGATCTGGCCCCAGGGAATGATCATGCGGCGCAAAGAGGCCTCTTTTGAGCTCAAGCTTTTCGGCGCAACTGCGATGAGCCGTTTTCTGCCCGAGAGCATGGCGTTTTATGGTAAATCAATCCTTAATCGGCATAGCGCTCCTCGGCGCGCGGAATTGATTCCGTACTGGGGCCGTGACAATTTCGATCGCGAGAAGGAGTGACCCCGCCATGGCACAAACGAAGGAAAACAGTCCCGCGACGGCCGAGCGGCATCCGCGAGGCGGGCTTTATTTCGACGATTTCGTCGAGGGCGCGGTCTATTCCCATCGCCTGACGCGCACCGTCACGCAGATGGACAACATGCTCTTCTCGAACATGACGCTGAATCCGCAGCCGCTCCATATCGATGCGCATTTCTGCGCCACCGAGACCGAATGGGGCCGCCCCCTCATGAACTCGCTCTTCACGCTCGGCTTGATGATCGGCATTTCCGTGAACGACCTCACGGTCGGCACGACCATCGCCAATCTTGGCATGACGGATGTGCGCTTTCCCGCGCCTTTGTTCGAGGGCGACACGGTGCGTGGCGAGACGACGGTGCTGGCGAAGCGGGTCTCGAAATCCCGCCCCTCGGCCGGCATCGTCGAGTTCCACCACCGCGCCTACAAGCAGGACGGCACACTCGTCGCCGAATGCACGAGGCAGGCTTTCATGCTGAAGCGGCCGGGGTGAGGGGTGAAGAGTGAGGAGTGAGGAAGTTCTTTCTCACTTTTCGCTTTTCACTTTTCACTACTCACCTCTCACGCATCCGCTGAACGATGGAGCGGGTGAAGGGAATCGAACCCTCGTCATCAGCTTGGAAGGCTGTTGCTCTACCATTGAGCTACACCCGCGATCCCAAGGCTTGAAGCTTCGTTCGTAGCACGACCACGCCCTCAAGCTTCGCCTTGGAGAGCCGTGGCCAATAACACGAAAACCCCGTGGCTTGGCAAGCACAGGCCCCGCTGAAGAAGTGAAAGGGCTGGCGCCTGCGCTGAGCTCAACTCGGGGGACATCGCGCTCGTCGAAAATGCCCAGAAGAGCGCGGCGTGACCGCGCCCTCCGAATTGACAAAACCCGACGGCCTGCGATCATTCCTTAAAAATCGCCTTTCGCACTTGGCCGGGCGAATGCCCGGATGACGAGACCCATTCCACGGGAAGGAAGCGTCATGCGGACCCTCAAAGGCCCAGGGCTTTTTCTTGCGCAATTCGCGAAAGATACGCCGCCCCACAACACGCTCGAAGGCATCGCGCGCTGGGCCAAGGGTTACGGCTACAAGGCCATCCAAATTCCGACCTGGGACCGCCGTTTCTTCGATCTCGACAAGGCCTTCGAGAGCGAGACCTATTGCGACGAGATCAAGGGCAAGCTCGCCGATATCGGCATCGCGATCAGCGAGCTCTCGACGCATTTCCAGGGCCAGATGGTCTCGGTCCATCCGGCCTATGATGCCTTGTTCGACGGCCAATGTCCGGCGGCGCTGCGCGGCAATCCCGAGAAGCGCCGTCATTGGGCCGCCGGCGAGGTGCGCAAGGCCGCAAAGGTGTCACGCCGCTTCGGCCTCACGGAGCATGTCACCTTCACGGGCTCGCTCGCCTGGCCCTTCTTCTACCCCTATCCGCAACGGCCGGCCGGCCTCATCGAGGAGTGCTTCGCCGAGCAGGCGAGGCGCTGGCGGCCCATCCTCGATCTTTACGACGAGAACGGCATCGATATTTGCTATGAGATTCACCCGAGCGAGGACGTGTTCGACGGGGACAGTTTCGACATGTTCCTCGAGGCGGTGGGTGGCCATAAGCGCTGCAACATCAATTACGATGCGAGCCACTACATCAAGCAGGGGATGGATTATCTCGGCTTCATCGATGCGTATCGCGACCGCATCAAGATGTTCCACGTCAAGGACGCCGAGTTCAACCCGACCGCTAAGCAAGGCGTTTATGGCGGCTACAAGGGCTGGCTCGAACGCGCCGGGCGCGACCGTTCACTCGGCGACGGCCAGGTGAATTTCAAGGCCATCTTTTCCAAGCTCGCGGCCTATGATTTCGCCGGCTGGGCCGTCTACGAATGGGAGGACTGCCTGCAGCATCCGGAGGTCGCGGCGAAAAAGGGTGCGCAATTCATCGCCGACCACATCATCGAGGTGACCGACCGGGCCTTCGATGATTTCGCCGCAACCGGCGCCGATCGGGCAACGAACATGAAGCTTCTCGGCATCGGGCCCTGACGCATGGTGCATGCGACAAGCGATGCTCGAACGGGCGCGGGGCGCTTGCGCGTCGGCATGGTGGGCGGCGGCCGCAACGCCTTCATCGGAGCCGTGCACCGGATGGCGACGCGGCTCGACGATCTCGTCGAGCTCAAGGCGGGCGCTCTTTCGTCCGATGCTGAAAACGCGCGCCTCTCGGCCGCCGATCTTGGGCTCGCCCCCGATCGTGCCTATGTCGATTATCGCGAGATGGCGGCGCGCGAAGCGGCGCGTCCGGACGGCATCGAAGCCGTCATCATCGTCACGCCCAACCACCTTCATCACCCGGTCGCCAGGGCGTTCCTCGAGGCCGGCATCGACGTCATTTGCGACAAGCCCTTGGCGATGTCGATGGCGGAAGCAAACGAGCTCGTCGCCCTCACGCAGGCAAAACAGCTCGTCTTCGCGGTAACCTTGAACAATACGGGCTACCCCATGGTGCGCCAGGCCCGCGAAATGATCGGTGCGGGCGAAGTGGGCGGCATCCGCCTCGTCCACGCGACCTATATCCAGGATTGGCTGACCGAGCCGATCGATGCTGCGGGCCAGAAACAGGCCGAATGGCGCACGGATCCGGCGCGCTCCGGAGCCTCGGCCTGCCTCGCCGATATCGGCGTCCACGCCCATAATCTCGCGCTCTTCGTGAGCGGGCTCGAGCTTGCGGAAGTCGCGGCCGATCTTTCGACCTTCGTCCCGGGCAGACGGCTCGACGACAACGCCCATGTGCTCTTGCGCTTTGACGGCGGGGCGCGCGGCGTGCTCGTCGCGAGCCAGGTCGCGGTCGGCAATCTCAACAATCTGAGCCTGAAGATCTTCGGTACGCGCGCCGGCATCGAATGGTCGGGCGAAGCGCCGGAGCTCTTGCGGTTCACGCCTCATGGCGAAGCGACGCGCCTCCTGCAGCGCGGCGGTCCCGGAAATTCGGCGGAGGCGAAGCGAGGCTCGCGGATGCCGGGAGGCCATCCGGAAGGCTATGTCGAAGCCTTTGCCAACCTTTACCGCGATGCGGCCGAGGTGATCGCGGCGCGCCGTGCCGGCCGTTCGCCCGATCCCGCCGCCCGCGCCGCTCTCCCCGACGTGCTCGACGGCGCGCGCGGCATCGCCTTCATCGAGGCGGCCGTCGCCTCTTCACGCAACAACGGCGCATGGACTTCCGCGCGGCTATCCCTAACATAAGTTCGTAATGCGCCATCCGCTCGGCATGGGTCCGCGGCCGCGCATGTAATGGGAGGACCTGATGAAGCGAGCTGCAATCCTGGCCGGCGTTTCGCTCTCGATGCTTGTGACAGCGAGCGGAGCCATGGCGGCCGATAAATATGTGGTGGGCGTCTCCAACACGCTCATCGGCAATGGCTGGCGCGAGGAGATGATCTGCTCGATCAAGGCCGAGGCGGAAGCTTCGGGCCTCGTTTCGAAGGTGATCGTCGCGAACCGCAATGGCGGCCCTTCGGAACAGATCGCCGATATCCGCAACCTGATCTCGGCCGGCGCCAACGCCATCATCATCAACCCATCCGATCGCGATGCGCTGAACCCGGTGATCAAGCAAGCAGCCGACAAGGGCATCATCGTGGTCGCCGTCGACCAGGCGGTCTCGGCCCCCGAAGCTTACGTGCTCACCAATGATCAGGTCGGTTACGCCAAGGTCGGCGCGAAATGGTTGTTCGACAAACTGGGCGGCAAGGGCAATGTGGTGGAGATGCGCGGCATCGATGGCGTGCCGGCGGATGCCGACCGGCATCAGGGCTTCACCGAGGTGCTGAAGGATTATCCCAACATCAACGTGGTCTCTTCCGTCTTTTCAGGCTGGGCGCTGAACAAGACCTCGCAAGTGACGAAGGATCTCCTCGCCTCGGGCAAGCCGATCGACGGCATTTGGACCTCGGGGATCGATTCGACCGTGGTCGATGCCTACAAGACGGCGCAGAAACCCTTCGTGCCCGTGGTGGGCGCCGACAATAACGGCTTTATCGGCCAGCTCATCGACCTGAAGAGCCAGGGTCTCTCCGGCGCCGCGGTGAGCAACCCGCCAGCGGTCGGCGGCGCGGGCCTTGGGCTTGCGCTCGACGTGCTGCAGAAGAAGGAGCATCCCCATCTCGTCAAGATCACGCCGGTCGTGTGGGACAATGGCGATGCGGGGCTTCCCAAGCTCAAGGCCGCCTATAATCCGAAGCTCGACCCCTTCTACAGCGTGGCGATCGATGTGAAGCCCTACACGCAATACAACATGGACCAGATCCTCGCCTGCAAAGGTCCGTGAACCTAAGCTTCGTGCACGGCATTATGTCCGGGGCAGGATCGATTTCGGCCGATGGCCTCCATCGCGTGTCGAAATCGACCCCTGGAGGCGGCCGGTGAGCTCGGACGCCAAGCTTCTCTTGCGCGTCACCGGCGTCGCCAAGCGTTTCGGATCCGTCGTCGCGCTGCGCGCGGCGGAACTCGAGCTGAGCGCCGGTGAAATCCACGCCTTGATGGGCGCGAACGGGGCGGGGAAGAGCACGCTCGTCAAGGTGATCACGGGCGAGTACCCGGCGGATGCCGGCGAAATCGCGGTTGGCGGACATGTCACGGTCTTTCGCTCGCCGGCCGAGGCGCGTCGCGCCGGCATTGTCTCGGTCTACCAGGACCCTGCGCTCGTCCCGGATTTGACCATCGCCCAAAACATGCGCCTCGCTCGGGTCCCGCTCGAAGCTGTGAGGGGCGCGATGCGCGAACTCGGGATCGAGCGGCTCGATCTCTCGCGGCGGGCGCGCGAGATCGATTATCCGCATCTGCGCCTCATCGATCTTTCGCGCGCGCTTGCCGCGAAACCGCGCATTCTCATCCTCGACGAGATCACCGCCGCGCTGCCGGCCGATCTTTCGGAGCGCGTCTTCGCCGTGGTGCGCGATTGGCGCCAGCGCGGCCATAGCGTCATCTTCATTTCGCACCGGATGGCGGAGGTCGCGGCGCTCGCCGATCGCGCCACCATTTTGCGCGACGGGGTCACGGTGGGCGTCGACGCGTGATGCCCAAAAAACGTGTGATGCCCAAAAATCGCGCGATGCCGAAGAGAGAATCGTCATGATGATGCTCGGCGCGGAGGTGGCCAAGGCCGCGGCTGAGGCGCCGCCGCGCCCTCGGCACGAAGGTCTCCGCCAAGACGCGCCCGCGCTCGAGGTGCGCGACCTCGCCTACGGCCATGCGCTCTCAGCGCGTGTCCTTTCGCTTGAGCGCGGCGAGATTCTCGGGGTGGCGGCGCTCGAAGGGCAAGGCCAGCAGGAGCTCTTCGATTGCATCGCCGGCGTTCGCCGCGCGACCGCCGGCGAGATCCGCGCCAATGGCCGAGCGCTCGAGCTTCGCCATCCGGCTGACGCCATCCGCGCCGGGCTCGTTCTGGTGCCGGCGAACCGCCTGCATGCCTTGCTGCCGCAGCGCTCGATCCGCGAGAATGTCGCGCTCGCCTCGTTTGGCAGGTTCGGCGCCTGGGGCCCGATCGCCATGCGCGCGGAGCGAAAGCGCGTCGACAGCGCCGTCGAGCGCCTGCAAATCGACCGCGTGCTTCCTCGGAAGTGAGGCGGCTCAGTGGCGGCAATCAGCAAAAGGTCGTCATCGCGCGCTGGCTCGCGGCCGGATTCCGCACGCTTCTTTGCTTCGATCCGACGCGCGGCATCGACATCGGCACGAAGCGGCAGATCTACGCCCTCCTGCGCGAGGTCGCGGCGCAAGGTGCGTCGGTCCTCTTGTTCACCTCCGAGCTGCCCGAGATCCGCCTCGCCTGCGATCGAGCCATCGTGCTCTTCGCGGGCCGCATCTCCGGCGAGATGCAAGCGAGCGAGGCCGATGAAGCGCGCCTCTTGCGCGCCGCGCATGGCCTCACCGCGCTCGAGCGCGCGCAGGAGCCCGCCTGATGCGAGCAGCGCTCGCCCTTCGCGGCACGGACCTTTCTCGCTCGCTCTCGCGCTATGTGAGAGTCGCGGGCATGCCTCTCCTGTTCCTCGCCTCGATTCTCGCGACGCTCGCTATCCACCGCAATTTCGGTGCCTTCGATGTGCAATCCCTCGCGCTCGGCGCCTTGCCGCTCGCGATGGCCGCCACCGCCCAGGCGATCGTGGTGATCAGCGGCGGCATCGATCTTTCCGTCGGCTCGATGATCGCCGTGTCGAATGTGCTCTCGGCAAGCCTCATGGAGCATGCTTCGTTTCGCCAATCGCTCTTGCTGGCCGTGCTCATCCTGGGGCTCGGCGCCGTGCAAGGGGCGATCAACGGGGTTCTCATAGTGCTTTCGCGCATCCCGGACATCGTGGTCACCTTGACGACGGGCTTTATCTGGGGCGGCGTCGCGCTCCTCATCCTCGAAAGGCCCGGCGGCGGCGCGCCCGGCGACTTTCTGAACATCGGCGCTGGGGCCGATCTCTCGCCTTTCCTCCCGAATGCCCTGATCTTGCTGATCGTGGCGGTAACCGTGATCTGGTTGCCTGTTCGCGCAAGCCGCCTTGGCCTTTTGCTTTACGCGACCGGCAGCGATCCGGTGGCCGCTTTTCGCAGCGGAGTCGACCCGCGCCTGGCGCGCATTCTCGCTTATGGGCTTCGGCGGCATCTTCTGCGCCGTTGGTGGCCTCGCGCTCACCATGACCACGGGGATCGGCGCCCCGCTTGCCGGCGCCTATTACACCTTGAGCAGCGTCGCCGCCGTCGTGATCGGGGGCGTGAGCCTCAATGGTGGGCGCGGCGGCGTGCTGGGGCCGGTTCTCGCGGCGCTCCTCCTCACCTTGCTCCCGATGGATCTGATCTTCCTCAACATCGACCCGAATTACGGGCAGGTGATTCAGGGAACGCTCATCGTGCTGGTCGTCATGATCGGCGGTTTCGCGGCCTTCCTGCAGGGGCGCTCGTGAGCCGGGCTCTGGCGCTTTTGCGCGGCCACACCATCCTCGCCCTCATCCTTCTCCTCGCCTTGTTCATTCTCGGCATCGAGATCGCGCGCCCGGGCACCGTCACGCCGCTTTGGATCTCGAACGCCCTGCTGTTCGCCGCCCCGCTCGCCATCCTGGGCGCCGGCCAGACGCTGGTGATGCTCACGGGCGGCATCGATCTTTCGGTCGCGAGCGTCGCCACCGGCTCCGCCTATATTCTCGCCACCAATGCGGTTTCGGGGGACGGGGTCGCGCTCGCTCTCGCGCTCTCGCTCGGCCTCATCGTCGGCATCGTCAACGGCTTGGGTGTGGCGGTGTTGCGCGTGCAGCCTCTCGTGATGACGCTCGGGACCGGCCTCATGGTCGGCGGCGCGATGACGGTCTACAGCCAATACATGCTCGCGAGCCAGCCGCATGTCCCCGCCATCATCCAGACCCTTGGCGCCGGAAAAATCCTCGGGCTGGTGCCGGTCGACCTTTTTCTCTGGGCCGTGATCGCGGCCCTGATGCTTTTTGCCTTGCAGCGAACGGGTTTCGGGCGGCTGCTTTACGCCGTCGGCGACAACCGCGAGGCCTGCCACCTCGCCGGCATCAGGGTGTGGCGGGTCCTCTTCGTCGATTATGTGCTTTGCGCCCTTCTCGCGGCCATCGCAGGCCTCGTCGCTGGTCGGCGGAACCAACGCGGCGGATCTCAGCCTCGCGGATGTCTATCTCCTTCCCTCCGTGGCTTGCGTGATCATCGGAGGAACCTCCATCTTCGGCGGACGGGGCGGATATTCCGGCACGATCGTCGGCGCGCTCATTCTCACGGTGCTCACGAGCATTCTCACGCTGCTCGATGTTCCCGAACCGGTGAAGCAAATCCTCTACGGCGCGATCATTCTGTCGCTCGCCGCCGCTTACGCGCGCTTGACGGAGTAGGCAGCGTTTTCACCTCGTCATGACCGGGCGTCGGCCCGGTCATCTACGCCTTGGCTCCATTCGGAAACGGAAGGCGTGGATACGCGCACCGAGTGCGCGCATGACGAGGCGGAAGCGCCTGCGCCTATGGCCAGACGTCTGCGCTGCCATCCGGGACTTAGGCCGTCTGCACGCTTAAAAGTTCATTCACCGCCATCCCGAATCGGCTAAGCTCTCGTCTCGCGGCGTCTCGCCGCGTCCCAATTTTTCCTCGCATCACGAGCAGCCCATGCCTTCAGATCCCCGTTTCACCTGCGCGCAAGCGGTCGCGCGCGAGGCCGGCAAGCTCATCCGCCGCCGTTTCGAGGACAAATCCTCGTTCAAGCTCTCCTTCAAGGGGCATCAGGATTATCTCACGGAAGTCGATGGCGAGGTCGAGGCGCTCGTCGTCTCGCGCCTTCACGCGCTCTTCCCCGAAGACACCTTCATCGGCGAAGAAGGCGAGCGGAAAGCATCGGGGAGCGTTTGGGTCATCGATCCGATCGATGGCACGGCGAATTTCGCGAGAGGCATCGCGCATTTCTGCATCTCGCTCGCGTATCTGCGGAAAGGCAAGCCGCTCATCGGCGTGATCTATGATCCGATGCGCGACGAGATGTTCGCAGCGCTCGACGGCGACGGCGCCACGATGAACGGAGAGCCGATCAAGGTGTCCGGACTGGCCGATATCCGCTCCTCGACGCTCGAGATCGGCTGGAACAACCGCAGCGGAATGCCTGCCTTCCTCGAGCTCGTCGAAAAGGTGACGGTGGGGAGCGGGGCCGGCATGATCCGCTCGGCCTCGGGCGCGCTCGGCATGGCCTATGTGGCGGCAGGCCGCATCGACGGCTATCTCGAAAACCACATCAATGCCTGGGACGTGCTCGCCGGGCTCGTTCTGGTGCGCGAGGCCGGCGGCTATGTGAGCGATTTCCTAGCTGGGAAGGGCCTGTTGGAGGGGAATCCGATACTCGGCTCAACACCGCAATTGCGGGACGTGTTGGTCAAGGTCTCAGGGATCGGCGAGCCTTCGTGAGACGTCGGCCCCACGTCCGCGTTACTCGGACCTTTCCGGGTCTCCAGATCGAATCACGGTGGCGCGGCTGAAAGGGCGCGCTGTAGCAACGCCGAAAAATTGAAGCTCTTCAGCGTCTCGGCCGCCGTCTGGGACACTGCTTTTTTAGCCATACGATTCTCAATCACGGTTTCGCCCCCGTCTTTCGTGAAGCTAAGGGTCAGGATCATATTCTGGGTTCTTTTTGCACCCAATGATGCGCTGGCCGTCCATTTCGTCGACGCCACCGTGTACGTTGTTCCAACATCCGCGCCATAAAAAACAGTAAGTTCTGCGACGTATTGAAAACTATTATCTCCTGTTTTTGCGCTCCCTAGCTCCATTATGTCGCCATTCAAGGGGGATAGAAATCGTCTTATCCAATCTTCTATTTTCAGATTCTTTGTGACGTCATATTGGTAAGTTGCCGGTGAACCCCTGCATATATCCTGAAACTCCGATCTAAATCTTGGATTGAAGAAAACATGCGAATGTAGAAAATAAACGACAAGGCCTTGCGTGGAGCCGGTCGCATCAAAATTGGCGGCGGGCAGGCCAGCGGCCGCTGCCAACGATTCGGTAACCAGGAACAAGTGCTTCTTCGGATTATTGTCCGATTTGAAGGACTGACCGACCCCGACGTCAAATTGAAGCGTATTTTTTGGCTGAAGTTGGATACTCATTGCCCACTTCGTGGGATCAAATGGTGTATTCGGCTTTATGGGCTTCATCGTCGGATCAGATTGCCTCCCCGTAGCAATCTCGTTCGCGATGTTCAGAAATGCTTGCCTGGTCTGACACACCGCGTCATCCACGATCTTTTCGACAGGTAAATCCTCTTCATCCGGGAGCGGCTGCACAGTCGCGCAAGCCGTCATGGCGCCGGTTCCTATTGCGGCAACAAGGCCCATCCATGAATTCATAGTTTTTAGCCCCCAATTAGTTGACCACTACTCGAATTATAATCGAAGCTAAGTCGCCGTCAATCGAAAATCTAATTTATCCACTCGACTTAATTTAGACCCGAGAGCCCGGGGGCAGTCGGCGGGGCAGTGCGCTCCTTCTCTTCACAATATTGCATCGAGATTGCTTGCGCGCTTTGTGCATGGTCAAAAATGCGGTCGTGCCACACGGCTTGCGGCTCGGGTCGACTGATGAACGCAGGACTTAGCTTAGCTCGGCTTATAACGCCTTCGTCAGGAGAGCCGTAATCCTCAAGCAGATCACCCGCTCTTGCCGGGGCTTTACGTTGATCGATGCGTGTTCATTGGTGAGAACGTCGGCCGCCGCGAGCGTTGACATCCTTGCTTTCTCCGTTCGTGTGCCTGCGCTAGGATGAGCCGGTGAAGAACGATGCTCTGATCGACGCCAAGAATGAGGTCCGCATCCGCCAGGACCTGGTGCTCACCGCGCTCGGCAAGCGTCCCGCCGACAAGGCGTTGCGGGTCGGGCGCTTCTTCGACGTGCACACGCGGTCATGGAACGAGGATTGGGAGATCATCGTCAAGGGGCGCCGCATCGCCTTCGTCGGCCCGGCTGGCGCTTATCAAGGCGAGGTCAAGGAGCGCTTCCACGAGCCCGGCCTCATGTCGGTCCCGGGCTTCGGCGAGGTGCACAAGCACATCGAGAGCTCGCATCTCACCCCCGAATGGGAGGCGGCGCTCGTCTTGCCGCGCGGCAATACCTGGACCTGCGAGGCGAGCCATGAATTCTCCAATGTCGACGGCCCGCATAATCTCGAATTCTGGCTCGAGGCGCGCCGGCGCGGCTCGCCACTGAAGATATTTCCGCTGCCGGGCTCGGCCGTGCCGCCCACCGCTTACGAGCGAGGCGGCGGCTATTTCGGCCATGACGAGCAACAAAAATTCATGGCGGAAAGCCTGATGGTCGCCGGCCTCGACGAGGTGATGGATTGGCCGGCCGTGTGGAACCCTGAGAACCCCTCCTACGAGCGGCTCTGGGGCATGATCGAGGCGACCTTCGCGGCGCGCGGCGTTGTCGAGGGGCATGGCTCGGGCTTGCGCGATCTTTCATCGATCAATGCCTTCGCGGCGGCAGGGCTCGCCTCCGATCACGAGGTGCAAACGCCTGAGGAGACTTGGGACAAGCTGATGCGCGGTCTCTTCGTGGAGCTGCGTATCTACGCCATGCCGCAGATCATCCGCTTTCTCCTCGACAAGGGCCTCGCCGACTGGTCGCAGATCGGCTTCACCACCGATGACCGCAGCGCCTCGCACACGCTCGAGCTCGGCGCGAGCGACCACAACGCGCGCCTCGCGATCGAGAGCGGGCTTTCGCCCGAGATCGCCATCCAATGCGCCACGATCAATCCGGCGCGGCACATGCGGCTCACGCCCTATGTCGGAAGCTTGTCGCCCGGCCGCTTCGCGGATGTCGTGCTGCTCTCCGAGCTTCCGTCATTGAAGATCGAGAAGGTCTGGGCCGACGGCGCGCAGGTCTCGGAGGGCAAGCGCTATACGGGCGAGGTGCCGCGCATCGATTGGCCGGCCTGGGCGACGAACACCATCAACATTCGCCGCAAGGTGACGGCGCAGGATTTCGGGCTCGCCGCAAAGCCCGGACGCGCGACCATGAAGGCAGCCGTGATCCGCCCGTTTCATTGGCATCCGGAATTCTACACGCTCGACCTGCCGGTGCGGAACGGAGAGGTCGAGCGGGACTTCGCCGAGAACATCACCAAATTCGCGATCGTCGACCGCTACTCGGGCGAGGCGAACATCTCGAAGATGTTCTGGCGCGGTTGCGGGCCGCGCACGCCGGATACGGCGCTCGCCTGCTCGGTCGCCCATGACCAGCACAACATCTGGGTCGTGGGCTCCTCCGACGCCGCCATGGCGCAAGCGGTGAATGCGCTCGTCGAAATCCAGGGCGGCTGGGCGCTGGTGCGCGAAGGCGAGCTCGTCGCCACGGTGCGCTTCGAGATCGGCGGGCTCATGACCTGCCGCCCCGCCGAGGAGCTCGACGCCGAGATGCAGCATCTCTACGCCGAAGCCCGCAAGGTCGATTGGATGTATGAGCCGACCTTCCGGCCGCGCTGGTATCCGGGCTTTCCCGAGCGGCTGATGTTCGCGACGCTCACTTGCGCGCCTTGGACCTGGGTGCTCGTCGCGCCGAGCGAGGAGGTGCCGCAAGGCTTCGTCAATGTGCAGACGGGAGAGACGCATGAGGTGGTCTGGTGAAGGCGCGATAAGGCCCGCATGACGTTTGCGGGAGCCAAATGCTAAAGTCGCGAGCTCGCTTGACGCTTTCATCGTGGGAAGGGGACATCATGAACGAAGAGGCCGCGATTGAGGCTCGAGCGCCGGCGGGCTTTCTCGATAAAACCTTCCGCCTTTCCGAGCGCTCGACCTCGGTTCCGCAAGAGGCGATCGCCGGCGCCACGACCTTCGCGGCGATGGTCTATATCGTCGCGGTGAACCCGGCGATCATGTCGAATGCCGGGATGGACCGCGGCGACCTCGTGATCGCGACCGCGCTCGCCGCGATCTTCGGCTCGGTCATGATGGGGCTCACGGCGAATTTGCCGCTCGCCGTCGCTCCCGCGATGGGCTCGAATGTCATCTTCACCTATGTGATCGTGAAGCAGATGGGCGCGCCCTGGCAAGGCGCGCTCGCCATGGTCGCCTTCACGGGCGTCGTCTTCCTCATCCTCTCGCTCTCGAAGCTTCGCGAGAAGGTGGCGAAGGATGTGCCCGAAGCCTTGAAGGTCGGCATCCAGGCGGCGGTCGGCACGCTGATCGTTTTCATCGGCTTGCGCGGCGCGGGCTTCATCGTCGCCAATTCCTCGACCTATGTCGCGCTGGGTTCACTCAAGAACCCGCCCGTCCTGCTCACCATGATCGGCATCCTGCTCGCGCCGATCCTCGTGGTGCGCAAGGTGCCTGGCGCCTTGATCATCGCGATCGCCGTGATCACGCTCGTCGGTTTCTTCGTTCCCGCGAGCGGGGGCAAGATGGTGACGATGGCGCCCGCTTCCCTCGTCGCCTGGCCGAAATGGCCGGCGAGCACCTTCGCGCAGCTCGATTTCAAATGGCTGTTCTCGAACTTCATCATCGCGCTGCCGCTCTTGTTCTATTTCATCTGCGCCGAGTTCTTCTCGACGCTCGGCACGCTGATCGGCGTCACCGGCGCGGCGAATCTGCGCAAGCCCGACGGCTCCATCCCGAGCGCCACGGCCGCTTTCGCCACCGATGCCACATCGAGCATCGTCGGCCCGATTCTCGGCACCTCGGTCGTCACCGCCTATATCGAATCGATCACCGGCGTGCAGGCGGGCGGCCGCACCGGCCTGACCTCGCTCGTCGTCGCCGGGTTTTTCGTGCTGGCGCTGTTCTTCTGGCCCGTCTTCGTGATCGTGCCGCCCCAGGCGACGGCGCCCGCGCTCGTGCTCGTCGGCGTGCTCATGATGCAAGGCTTGGCGCGCGTCGACCTCACCGATCTTTCGAACGCCATCCCGATCGTGCTCACCCTCCTCGTGACGGTGCTCACCAACAATCTCATCAACGGCATGGCGCTCGGCACCTTGAGCCTGATCCTGATCCTCGTCTTCAACGGCCGTGCCCGCGAGATCTCCGGCGTCGTTTGGGGTCTCGAAATCGTGTTCCTGGCCTTCTTCTACGTCACCACGATCCTGATGTAGAAGTATCGCCCGTGACTAATCCCGGCAAGCTCCTAACGCGGGTGATTGCGCGCATGCTTCGTCAATTTCGCCAAGCCAAACGCTTGGGGTTCATGGCGGGGCAGATGAAAATACCTGACGATTTCGATACGATGGGTGCGGACGAGATCCAGCGGCTCTTCGAAGGTCGAGTTGGAGCTGACGAGCCGTAACCGGCTGCCTTCGTAGCGAAAGCGCGCGCTGTCGAAGCCGCTCACGTCGCGCCAGCGGACAAGCGCGTTGCAACGCGCTACATGCTGACCCATGCGCAACGCCTCTTATCGCCCCTCCACAGCCCATGCCGATCTCGGTGAGGGCTTCTACGATCCGGTGGAGCCGGCCGATTTTCCGATGCGGGTTCTGCGCTATCGCGATCGGGGTTGGGCGGCGCGCATCGGGCTTCAAGATCTCGACGACGCGGGCTGGGAGAAGCATTTCGCACGCTTCCTTCCCTTGCCCGAGAATTACCCTCATCCTCTGGCGCTTCGCTACCACGGCCATCAGTTCCAGGTTTACAATCCCGAGATCGGCGACGGGCGCGGCTTTCTCTTCGCGCAAGCCTATGACGAGAAGGATCGGCTTCTCGATCTCGCCACCAAGGGTTCGGGCCGCACGCCGTGGTCGCGCACCGGCGATGGGCGCCTTACCCTCAAAGGGGGCGTGCGCGAGGTGCTGGCGACGCGCATGCTCGAGGCGCTCGGCGTCTACACCTCGAAAAGCTTCGCCCTCTTCGAGACCGGCGAGCCCCTCGTGCGCGGCGATGAGCCATCGCCGACGCGCTCCTGCGTGCTGACGAGGCTTTCCCATTCCCACATCCGCATCGGCACCTTCCAGCGCTTCGCCGCCTTCGGCGACGCCATGCGCATCGAAAGGCTTCTTTCGCACAGCGTGCGCCATTATCTGCCGCAAGCGGCGCGGCCGACGACGGGCGAGGAGGCCGCCGCCTTCCTCGGCGAGGTCTGCGAGAATGTCGGGCGGCTCTGCGCCCAATGGATGGTCGCGGGCTTCGTGCACGGCGTGCTCAACACCGACAACATCGTGATCACCGGCGAGAGCTTCGATTACGGCCCTTACCGTTTCCTGCCGAATTACGATCCGGGCTTCACTGCCGCCTATTTCGACGAGACCGGGCTTTACGCCTATGGCCGCCAGCCGAACGCGGTGTTGTGGAACCTTTACCGGCTCGCCGAGACCTTGAGCCTCGTCGCGCCGGTCGAGAAGCTGAAGGAGGCGCTCTCACGCTTCGATGACGCGTTCACCGATCAGCTCGGCGCCTCAGCGACATGGCGGCTTGGCCTGAAACCACGCTCGGAGAGCGAGGACGGCACGCTTGCCGACAAGCTCTTCCTGTTTCTCAAAGCCGCGAGTGCGCCGTTCGAGCAAGTGATGTTCGATTGGCGCGGCGGCTTGGCGCGAAAGGAGAAGGCGCTCGCGGGGCCGGCTGGAGCTCTCTACCGAGGCGAAGCGTTCGAAAGCTTCGAGCGCGCGCTCGCCGAATATGAGCCGGCTCCGTCCTCGCCCGCGGCGGAGGCTTATTTCTCCGGCGAACGGCCGGTCACGCTGCTCTATGATGATATCGAGGCGCTCTGGGCCGCAATCGCGGAGCGTGACGATTGGAGCGCTTTCGAAACGAAGCTCGCCGCGATCGATCGCGTGCGAGAGGCTTATAGCGCGGCGTAGGATATATCTAAGGAGCTGAACCGGTTGACAATAGCTGTCTCCCCTGTTCGACAATTTTGGTCCTATCAAAAACCTCGAAGCTGCCGGCCGCCACGTCTGCCAACCCCGCATCGATGTCGGCCTTAAGCTTCTCCAGTTCAGGGGAGCGGCTACGCTTTGAGCTGTCGGTTTTTCGCAAGGCCATCTCCATCTCCAGGATCCCTGTCCCTGTCTGTATTCACGCGTTTTGGCGGGAGCTCACGCATCCATGCACACGGCCTGCGCCCGAGGCGAGTAACGCCGAAATCAACCGACTTAAGCTCCCGCGACTTGCCGTTCGGGACGTTGCGGCGTCGGCGCGGGGCCTGATTGACGGATGGTGTCCTCGCGCTGCTTGCGTCGCACGGCATCCCCGCCGCCGCGCGTCTCGCGATAAAGCTCGAGGTCCTCGAACTCGTGCGCATCCGGCTTTTCGATGGCGAGGTCCGTGTAGGTCTAGCGGTCGGGCGCGGTCAGCACCTCGTTGAGGATGGCCTGCGCTTGCGGTAGATAGCGCCAATAGCGCCACAGCCTTGACGAGCGATCTCGCCGACAGTAGCGCGGATAGAAGACGAGCGGGTTTTCCAGCTTGCATGCCGCGCCGGCGGTCGCGACGGTATTTGAGCCGGAAGGCGCCGCCTTCGAGCGGGTGCACGCCCTCGTAGTGCGATCATCAGCTGGAACCACAGGATCGTGCTCAGCGTCGGCTTCGGCCGGCCGTTCGGGCTCGCGGCGCTGCGCCGCAAGATCGTGCGGATGTGCTCGGGCGTGTAGAAGGCGTCCCAGGCGGCTTGATAGGCGTCCTCCCACTCCGCGTCCGACATCTTGGAATGATGCGACGACGCGGTGGTTGAGGTCGTATTTGTTGATGTCGCGGTCCATCCAGACGCCCTTCGCCAGCAGCACCTTGTGGTCCTCCGAGCCGGGCAGCGGCGTGAGGAAGAAGAACTCGAGGATGTCGAGCGGCAGCTCGCGCTTGATGATCTCGATGTCGCGAAGGATCGATTCCTTGGTGTCGGCCGGGAAGCCGAGGATGTAGCCGGCATAGGTGATGGCGCCGTGGTCGCGCCACTTCTGCAGCATCACGCGATATTCGGTGATCTTGTTCTGGCGCTTCTTGGCGGCGATCAGATTTTCGGGATTGATGTTCTCGAGGCCGATGAACACGCGGCGCACGCCGGCCTGCTGCGCCTTCTCGATGAAGTTCGGGATCTTGTGGCAGAGCGTGTCGACCTGGATGGTGAAGCCGACTTCGAGCCTTCCTTCTCGCGGAGCTCGATCAGCCGGTCGAACAGCGCCTCCCAATCGCGGTTGCGGGCGAAATTGTCGTCGGTGATGAAGAAGCGCTCGATGCCCTGCGCGTAATTCTCGCGGATGATCTTCTCGAGGTCGTCGGGCGTGCGGAAGCGGCTCTTGCGCCCCTGCACGTTGATGATGGTGCAGAACGAGCACTGGTACGGGCAGCCGCGGCCGAGATCGATGCTCGATAGCGAGCCCGAGGTGCGCTGCACATGCTTGCGCGGCAGGATCGGCGCCGGCTCGCCCTCGAGCGACGGCAGGTCGTCCATGAAGTTGTAGATCGGCTTGAGCGCGCCGTCCCAGGCGTCGCGCAGCACCTCATCGAGCCGGCCGCTCCTCGGCTTCGCCGGCGAAGATCGAGATGCCGAGCGCCTGCGCCTCGCGCATCTCCGCCGGCATTTCCGGCAGCATGGCGAGGCAGCCCGAGACGTGGAAGCCGCCGATGCAGACCGGCAGCCCGGCCGCCGAGGAACTGGCGCGCGAGATCGACCGCGCGGGGAAACTGGTTCGACTGAACCCCGACGAGGCCGATGAGGGCCCGGCCGCCTTCCTGGCGGATCATGCGGATGATCCGGCTCGGGCCGCACCCGGCGGTTGGTCTCGTCGTAGGTGTGCAGACGGATCTCGACGCCGGGCCCAAGACCTTCCGCCGGCTGGCGTCCTCGGCCAGGCCGTTCAGGCAGGCGAGCGTGTTGGAGGGCATGGCCGAGCGGAACCATTGGATCGGATAGCCGTCGTCGTCGTAATGGGTCGGCTTGATCATGACGAAGTGAAACATGCCGCGCGTTTGAGGCGCTTTACCCTTCACCATTCTTCCAAGCCTTTCAATTCGAAGAGGATCGGTTCCGTCGCGGATCTGCTGGAATTCGCCGGCCGTGAGCAGGGTTCGCCAAGAGCCTTCTACATCTTGACGGCCTCCGTGCCAAATTTGTTGTTTCGCATTTCCCTTTTCCACCGCGCGCCCTCAAGCCGCGCAGATTTCGCGATAAAGGGCCGACACCTTGTCGATCACATGGCGCTCGGTGAACCCCGCGAGCACGCGGCGACGTGCGGCCTCGCCGAGGCTTTGGACGCGTTCGGCATCCTGCGCCAAGGCCACCATGGCGCGAGCAAGCGCCTCGGCATCGTCCGGCGGCACCAATATTCCCTCGGTGCCGTCGCGCACCAGCGCGCGGCAGCCCGGAACATCGCTCGTGAGGATCGCTCGGCCGCAGCTTGCGCCTTCGAGCAAAGTACGCGGCAAGCCCTCGCCGCCGCGCGAAGCGAGGCAGCAGACATGATGCGCGCGCCACACCGCGGCGGCATCGTCCGTGCGGCCATGCCAGGTGATGCCGGGCTCTCGGCTCCAGCTCTCGAGCGTCTCGCGCGAGAAGGCTTTCGGATTGGTCGCGTCAGGCTCGCCGTAAAGCGAGAGCACGACGGGCGCGCCCTCGGCACGCGCGCGCCGCACCGCCTCGACCGCAAGGTCGATGCCCTTCGACCAGAGCATGCGCGCCACGATCGCGATCTTGAGAGGCGGCAGGGGTGGCATCGGGCTTGGCGCGTAATGATCCGGGTCGACCCCGGCCCCCCCGACGATCACGACGCGCTCATCCTTTTCCGGCTCGAAGCCGAGAAGCCGCGCGTCATCCGGATTTTCGAGGAGAAAGCGCGCCTGCCGTCCGTCGAGCGGCCCCCGCAGGACAAGGCGCGCCGCGAGGCGCATTGCACGCGTGGCGGGCGAATTCGAGGCGCCGAGGAAGCCGAGGCCCGTCACGGCGTAAACGCGGCGCCTCACGCCTGCGAGCCGTGCCGCGATGCCGCCGAGCACGATCGGCCAGAGCGCGATCAGATGCACGATGGCCGGGCGCTCCGCGCGCAAGATGCGCGCAAGCCCCTTGATCGTCGCGAAAGCCTGGCCGAGTTCGCGCCGCCCGCGATCCGTCTCGAACGCGATGACGCGCGCGCCTTCGGCCTCGATCGCGTCGCGATGCGCGCGCACGCGGCAGATGACGGCAGGCTGAAAGCCGGCCTCGCGCGCGGCCCGCAGCATCGGCAGAAAATGCGATGCGAAGAACCAATCCTCGGTCGCGATGAAGATGACGGTCCTCATTTCGGTTGCGCGAAATTCAGGGCCAGGCTTGGCGAAGCCGGCGTCGCGGAGGAAAGCGTTGCGGAAAAGGACAACAGGGATCGTCTCGGAAAGCGAACTCGGGAAGGCCGGTGTTCGTGCTTGATCATGGGGTTCGTAACCCCCCCATCGAGCATGCGACGGTAGCAACTCGATCAGCCATCGGGGCCTCAACTCCTTGATTGTGTGGCAGCTTTCTTAAAAAACCGCTTTTCGCGTTTCAGGAGGCCGCTCCCAATCGCTTAGCGTGGCACCGCGCAAATGTCAGCGAGTGTGCTCGAAGCTTCGACGCTTAGGGCTTTGGCACGCGAGCTTGGGCCGGTATATGAGCGACCCGGCCGATCGGTACCGGCGGACATGGATACGCCGGCACATCCGTCGGCTCTTGCGACAGCGTGGCGGGAAGGTCATCCGACAACTGGCGCATTCGTCGGAACCGGACCCGAAGGAGAAGCCTCATGGACCCGATCCCCTATCGTCGCGAGACGCCGGGAACGCAGCCGCCGGCCCTTTGGCCGGATTATCGCAGCACCGTGTTGCGTTCGCCGCGAAAACCGCTCATCGCGCTGCCGCACACGCTTTCGGAGGTGACAGGGCCGATCTTCGGCCATGACCGGGTGCAACCGAATGACGCGGATCTCACGTCCCAGCACAAGGAGCGCCCGATCGGGGATCGCATGATCGTCGCGGGCCGCGTGATCGACGAGAACGGGCGTCCGGTCGCCGGCACGCTCGTCGAGATCTGGCAGGCGAATTCCGCCGGCCGCTATTTTCATCCTCGGGATTTGCGCGACGCTCCGCTCGACCCGAATTTCACCGGCGGCGGGCGCACCGTGACGGATGAAGAGGGCCGCTACCGCTTCATCACCATCAAGCCCGGATATTATCCTTGGGGCAATCATCCGAATGCCTGGCGCCCGGCGCATATTCATTTTTCCGTGTTCGGCCCGAGCTTCGTGACGCGGCTCATCTGCCAGATGTATTTCCAGGACGATCCGATGCTGCGCTACGATCCGATCTTCATGAGCGTGCCGAGCGCGGCCGGCCGCGAGCAATTGCTCGCCAAATTCGATTACGAGCTCACGGTGCCGGGTTTCGGGCTCGGCTATCGTTTCGACATCGTGCTGCGCGGCCGCGACGCCACGCCTTCGGAGGCCGATGACCATGCCCATTGAGAGCGGCTGGGCGACGGTCGGCCCGTTCTTTCACGCGGTTCTGCCGTGGAAGGATGGGGGCGCGATGGCAAGGCCCGAGACCAAGGGCGAGCCTATCACGATCATCGGGCGCGTGCTCGACGCCGAGGAAAAGCCTATCGACGACGCGATGATCGAGCTCTGGCAGGCAAATGCCGCCGGCAAATACAACCATCCCGAGGATGCGCAATCAGGCGAGATCGATCCCTCCTTCCAGGGCTTCGGGCGCGTGACGGCCGATACCGAAGGCTTCTTCACCGTGAAGACCGTCAAGCCCGGTCCGGTTCGCGGCCTCGGCAATGCTTGGCAGGCGCCGCATATCGAGATCTCGGTCTTCGCGCGCGGCGTGCTGAAGCGCCTCGTGACGAGGCTCTATTTCGAGGGCGAGCCGGGAAATGAGCAAGACCCGGTCCTTGCCCTCATCGAGGAGAAGGATAGGCGCAAAACGATCATGGCGAAGCCCGATCCGAAAGAAAAGGGGCGCTGGAATTTCACGCTGCGCCTCGGCGGCCCGCGGGAAACCGTGTTCTTCGACGTGTAGGAATTTCGCCGGTTGCTGACGACGCGTTGCGCGGCCTCAAGTTGCCGGCGGCTTCGGCCAGGGCTTTTGCGGCCCGCGCGCTTCCTCATACCAGCGGGCGATCCGCAGCACGCCGACATCGTCGAAGCGTTTCCCCGCGATTTGCAGGCCGATCGGCAAGCCGTCTTCGGTGTAGCCGCAGTTGATCGAGGCGGCCGGCTGTTCCGACATGTTGTAGGGCACCGTGAAGGCGATGTGGTCGAGCGGGCGGGCAGGGTCATTCGTGGGGCAAGGCAGCTCCGCCGCGAAAGCCGCGACGGGCGCGACCGGTGAAAGCACATAATCATAGGGCTGGCAGGCCGTAACGGTCGCCTGGCGCGTCGCCATGACTTGGCTGAAATCCTTAAAGGTCTTCTGGCCGGTGAAGGGCTTCGCCGACATCGCCCAATCGATGATGAAGGGCAGGGCCTTGGCGCGCCGGGCCTCGGGCAAGGCGGAGATGTCGAGATAAGCGCGCATGCGCCAGAAGTGATCGAGGCCGTCGAGCATCTCGCGCGTGAAGAAGGGCCGCATCGGCTCGACCGTGGCGCCGTTCTCCGCGAAAACCTGCGCCGCCGCTTCGACCGCCTCGCGCACTTGCGGCTCGACCGCCAAGCCGCAGCCCGCCTCGAGCAGCAAACCGATGCGAAGCCCTTTCGGCGCACGAGCCGGCGCGTCGAAAGCCAGTTTCCGGTACGGCAGGCTCATATGGTCGCGCTCATCGGGCTTGGAGATGACGCTCATCAAAAGCGCGGCGTCGGCGACCGTCCGCGTCATCGGCCCGGCGACCCGCCCGATATAGGGCGGATCGATCGGAACGAGGCCGAGGCTCGGCTTCAAGGTGAAGATGCCGCACCAGGTCGCGGGAAGGCGCACCGAGCCGCCGATGTCGGTGCCGAGATGCAAGGGTCCGTAGCCGGCGGCGGCCCCGGCTCCCGCGCCCGACGAGGATCCGCCCGGGTTTTTCGCGAGGTTCCAAGGGTTACGCGTCAAGGGATGGAAGCTCGACAGCCCCGATGAGAGCATGCCGTAATCGGGCATTGTCGTCTTGCCGAGGAGCACGGCGCCATGCTCGCGCACCCTTGCGGCGGGTGGCGCATCGGTTGGTGCCGGCGTGAGGTCGGAAGCCGCGGTGCCGAGCGGCACCGGCACGCCTTTTGTCGCGATATTGTCCTTGATCGTGATGGGCACACCGTCGAGCGCGCCATTCGTCTCGCCATGGCGCCAGCGCGCTTCGGATCGGCTCGCGGCCGCCAGCGCGCCTTCCGGATCGAGACGATAGGTCGCCTTAAGATGCGGCTCCCAAGCCCCGATGTGATCGAGAATGGCCCGCACTACCTCGACGGGAGAAAGCGTCTTTGCGCGATACGCCGCAAGGAGGTCGACGGCGGACAAGTCATGGAGCGACATGAAGGCAAGGCTCGCAATTGAGATCGAGATCAGGGGGCGGGAGGCTCCCGGCGGGATTTCATCCTGCCATGGCGGCGGCCGGGCCGCCACTTGAAAAGAACCCAGCCGCCACCCCAGATGAAAGCGCGATCGATCAGGAAGGTTGATCCTTCTCACGATCGATCCAAGAGTGAGGTCGTGGTCGGGTCTTTTCCGATGGATAGGACCCGATGTCGGGGCGAGACCCCGGACTGTCATCCGAGAGGAGATTGCGATGGTCAACTGCTCTTCCGCCACGGATCGGGGTTTTCGCGGCTTTCAGCCAGCCGAGCTCGTGGCGATGATCCTTGGTTTCGTGTTCTTCTGGCCAATCGGCCTCGCCATTCTGGTTTTCAAGCTCTGCGGCGGTCAGTTTCCGCGTTTCGCGGGCGCTGATTGGCAAAGTGGCTCCTGGGCAGGCGGCTCATCCTGGGCGCGCAATTTCTGGGGCAGCTCGACTTCGTCCGCATGGCAGGCTTGGTCAGGCACGCGCAATTCCAACGAGGCTTTCGAGGAATATAAGCGCTCGACGCTCGAGCGCCTCGAAGCCGAGCGGCGCAAGCTTGCCGAGGAAGAGCGCGCTTTTGCTGATTTCCTTCGCGAATTGCGGCGCGCCCGCGACCGTGAGGAATTCGATCGCTTCATGCAAGCGCGCCGCCAGCAGGGGAACGGCTCGACGGGAACTTGATTTCGCCTGTTGGCCTTGGCTCAACGGCAGGGGCGGCGCTTCAGGAGCCGCCCTTTTGTTTGAGCGCGAAGCTGAAACAATGCACCCGCGCAACGCTCGATTTGCGCTGCCTCGGCCTTTGAGGACAGCTTCGGACGCGGAAGGCCGCCCGCCCCAGCCCCGACGCACATCGAGTGGAGCATGACTTCCCGGGAGCACGGCGAGAATTTCGAAGGGAATTCGGCCGCATTTATTCCCGATCTTAAAGGGCGCGGGATGAAAAGCCCGTGCTAGGAAAGATGTGACGACACTGGGCACAGCTTTTCTTCGGCGACGAGCGCCGATATTCCCTCAGCTTGGATCATCAACCGGAGAACTGACCATGACCGCATCGATCAGGCGTTTTTTCGGAACGGTGGCTCTCGCCGCTGCGCTTTTTTCGGCGTCTCCGGCCAGCGCGCAAACGCAGGTCGGCACCTTGAGCTGCGACACTTCCGGCGGGATCGGGTTGATCGTCACTTCGCAACAGCGGCTCAACTGCACCTATGAAGGCCTCAATAACCGCATCGAGGGATATTACGGCACGATCAGCAAATTCGGCATCGATATCGGTGCCACGACCCAAGGCGTGATCGTCTGGCAGGTCTTCGCTCCGAGCACTGATTTCGGCCCCTGGGCCCTCGAAGGCAATTATGTGGGCGCGTCCGGCCAGGCGACCGCGGGCGTCGGCGCGAGCGCCAACTTGCTGGTCGGCGGCTTCAATCGCGCTTTCAGCCTTCAACCTCTTTCGGTCGGCGCGCAAACCGGCCTCAACCTCGCGATAGGCGTCGCCAATCTCACGCTCGTCGGCCGCCGCGGGAAATAAAGACCGGGACGGCGAGCGCATCAGGGCGGAGCGGCAAATCACGCCATCCTGTTTTCGCAGTCCCCAATTCCCTGGATGGCTGCGCGCCGAGAGCCTTCGCCTCGCGGTGATCGAAACCCTTTGTGCCAGCGCCTCCTTGGGCTACAAATTAGCGAAGCGGATGCGTCGGTGTGGGGGTCGAAACAGGCGCCCAACCTGGGAAATGAAAGAAATTTCCGTTATTTAAGGCAAATGCCTTGGCGGAAGGCTTTGGAGGGGTGCAATGAGCATGAGGGCAATTCTCGTTCCGCTCGAACAAAATGATTACACCCAATCGGTTCTCGCCTGCGCCCATCTCTTGGCAGGCCGCTTCGGTGGACACATCCAGGGCTTCGCCTTTTTCCCGATGTATGAGGTCTACGGCTTCGGCGACATGACGCCGCTCTGGGTGACGGAAGGCCGTCCCTCGGAGGAGCTCGCCGGCGAGGCGCGCAAAGCCTTCGACCGCTTCATGCGCCAGGAAGCGCCTTCGGGCGCGGGCGTTGCGCCCGTCTCCTTCAGCTGGCTCACCGAAGCCGATCCTGGCGATATCTTCGTTGCGAGCCACGCGCGCGTGTTCGACATCACAATTCTCGGGCGGCCGGGTTACGACCCCTCGGGGCCGCGCTCATCGACGCTCGAGGCCGTGCTCTTCGAGAGCGGCAGGCCTTGCCTCATCGCGCCGCCCACGCCCCCCCGCGAGCTCGGCGACAACATCGTCATTGCCTGGAACCGAAGCACGGAGACGGCGCTCGCCGTCGCCCACGCCATGCCGCTTTTGCAC
>CAVVSN010000002.1:0-125432 GCA_963750885.1 uncultured Actinomycetota bacterium | reverse complement strand
CGACGCTCCAAAACCCGACCCGTGGAAGAGCTTTCGCGGTGTCACGGCCGGCACCCTGATCCTGGAGGCGATCGTGGTGCTGCTGGCGCTGCCGGTGGTCGCGACGATCGGCGGCGGGCTGAACGCGGTCGCTCTGACGTATCTGCTCGGCTTGACGGCGATCCTGATCGTTCTCTCCGGGCTGCAGGGCCGGTCGTGGGCCATTTGGGCGGACCTCGGCGTGCAGCTGGTCCCGGTCGCCGGATTCGCCGTCTATCCGGGTGTCGGCGTCATCGGCCTGATCTTCGCCGCGGTGTGGGCACTGATCGTCTACGTGCGTTCGGAGGTCCTGCGGCGGGAGCGGCTCGGGTTGCTCCCCGGTCAGGACGGCCCGCCCGACTGATCCAGGTACGCTGTGCGCCGTGACGAGCGGTGCGCCATGACTGAGCGGACCCTGCTGTTGATCAAGCCCGATGGTGTCGAGCGTCGCCTGGTGGGCGAGATCCTCGGCCGCGTCGAGCGCAAGGGCCTGACCATCGCGGAACTGGAATTGCGGACCGTCAGCGAGAAGCTGGCCCGCAGCCACTACGCCGAGCACGACGGCAAACCGTTCTTCGGCTCGCTGGTCGAGTTCATCACGTCATCACCGCTGGTGGCGGCGATTATCGAAGGCCCGCGGGCGATCGCCGCCATCCGGCAACTCGCGGGTGGGACCGACCCGGTGGAGAAGGCGCTGCCCGGCACCATCCGCGGTGATTTCGGCCTCGAAACGCAGTTCAACCTGGTGCACGGCTCCGATTCGCCGGAGTCCGCGGAGCGCGAGATCGCGCTCTGGTTCAGCAAGGCTTGATAACGGGTCGGCCGCACTTGGTCCGACCCGGTACCCCGGTATGGGACACTGGTAGTCGGGTGAACGTTGCCGGACCGGCTTAGGAACGTCGACAGGCGCCCGAATGAAGACTTTGACAAGCGCGACCACCGCGACTCGCGGCGCGGCTGTCCAGCCATCATTCAGACCGGCACCGAGTGTGTTCGACCCGAACTGCTCGGGGCAAGACCATCACAAGCCCGGGAGAAAGTGACCCGGGTACATAGCGAAGCCCTCGCGTGGCCGCGTCGAAAGGACGCGCCCGAGGGCTTGAGGAGAATACGTGACAGACGGTGGCCCATTCTCAGAAGTTCCGGAAGAGTCGTCGCAGCTTGAAGACCTGCCAGAGCGGCTAAGGGTTCATTCCCTGGCGCGGGCGCTGGGAACTACCAGCAGGCAGGTGCTCGACGCGCTGACCGAGCTCGACGGTCGGATCCGCAGCGCTCACTCGACGGTGGAACGCGTCGACGCGGTTCGCGTGCGCGACCTGCTCGCCAGCGCGCCGGCGGCTGTCAGCGCGTCGGTCGCCGCGGCCGAGGCGGGTGCCGCCAGCGAGGCCGAGGAACCCGAGTCGCGGCTGATGCTGGAGACCGCGCCGGCCGAGCGTCCCGAATACATGCCGCTGTTCGTGGCACCCCAGCCTGTCAAGCGGGTCGAGGTCCCCGGAGAAGCCCGACGACATCGGAAGATGCCGAGCCCGACGTCGCCGAGTCCGACGATGACGATGACGACGACTTCGAAGGCGAAGGCGAAGGCGATGGCGACGGCGACGGGGACGACGACCAGTCCGACCGCCCGGCCAATCGGCGTCGTCGCCGTGGACGTCGCGGGCGGGGCCGTGGCCGTGGCGAGCAGAACGGCTCCGAGAACGGCTCGGGCGACGGCGGCAAGTCAGACAACTCGGGTGACGACGATGACTCCGCCGACGACAGCGACGACTCCGCGGACGACACGGACGACTCCGATGGCTCCGACGACGACAACGGTTCCGGCGATGGCGCCACCAAGCGTCGCCGTCGACGTCGCCGCCGCAAGTCCGGTTCCGGCTGATGACTCCGACGACAACTCGTCACCGGACGACCCGCCGAACACCGTGGTGCACGAGCGGGCACCCCGGGCCAAGAACAAACCCGACTCCAGCAACAACGAGATCCAGGGCATCGACGGCTCGACCCGGCTCGAGGCCAAACGGCAGCGCCGTCGCGACGGCCGTGACGCCGGACGCCGGCGCCCGCCGGTCCTGACCGAAGCTGAATTCCTGGCCCGCCGCGAGGCGGTCGACCGGGTGATGGTGGTCCGCGACAAGGTCCGCACCGAACCGCCGCACCAGGGCAGCCGCTACACCCAGATCGCCGTGCTCGAGGACGGCATCGTCGTGGAGCACTTTGTCACCAGCGCGGCGTCGGCCTCCCTTGTCGGCAACATCTACCTGGGCATCGTGCAGAACGTGCTGCCGTCGATGGAGGCGGCGTTCGTCGACATCGGCCGCGGCCGCAACGGCGTGCTCTACGCCGGCGAGGTGAACTGGGAGGCCGCCGGCCTGGGCGGTTCCAACCGCAAGATCGAGCAGGCGCTCGGCCCGGTGACTACGTCGTCGTGCAGGTCAGCAAGGATCCGGTCGGTCACAAGGGCGCCCGACTGACCACGCAGGTGTCGCTGGCCGGCCGCTACCTGGTGTACGTGCCTGGCGCTTCGTCGACCGGCATCAGCCGCAAACTTCCCGACACCGAACGCCAACGGCTCAAGGAGATTCTTCGCGAGGTCGTGCCGTCCGACGCCGGCGTGATCATCCGCACCGCTTCGGAAGGCGTGAAAGAAGACGACATCCGCGGAGACGTCAACCGGCTGCAGCAGCGGTGGACCGAGATCGCCGAGCTGGCCGAGGAGACCAAGAAAAAAGCGGCCGGTGCCGCCGTCGCGCTCTACGAAGAGCCCGACGTCCTGGTCAAGGTCATCCGCGACCTGTTCAACGAGGATTTCAAGCAGCTGATCGTGTCCGGCGAGGACGCCTGGACCACTATCAACGAATACGTGAGTTCAGTTGCGCCCGAACTTGTCTCGAAGCTGAACCAATACGCGCCGGCCGCTGAAGAAGGCCCCGATGTCTTCGCGGTGCACCGCATCGACGAGCAACTGGCCAAGGCGATGGACCGCAAGGTCTGGCTGCCGTCGGGTGGCACCTTGGTCATCGACCGGACCGAGGCGATGACCATCGTCGACGTCAACACCGGCAAGTTCACCGGCTCGGGCGGCAACCTCGAGCAGACCGTCACCAAGAACAACCTCGAGGCGGCCGAGGAGACCGTGCGCCAGCTGCGGCTGCGTGACATCGGCGGCATGATCGTCATCGACTTCATCGACATGGTCCTCGAGTCCAACCGCGATTTGGTGTTGCGACGGCTGACCGAGGCGCTGGCCCGCGACCGCACCCGTCACCAGGTGTCCGAAGTGACCTCGCTGGGTCTGGTGCAGCTCACCCGCAAGAAGCTGGGAACCGGGCTGATCGAAGCCTTCTCCACGACGTGTCCGCACTGCAGCGGCCGCGGCATCATGCTGCACGCCGACCCCGTCGACTCGACCCCGACCGATCGGCCGCAAAACCGAGTCCGGCGGTCAGGCGTGGTCGGCGGTCCAAGAAGGGCAAGGCCGAAGAGCCCGCTGTCGCCAGCGTGCCGGCGCATGCGCCCGGCGAGCATCCGATGTTCAAAGCGATGGCCGCAGCCAACGGTGGTGAGGACGAGGCCGACGAGTTGGCACCTGGCGACGACACCGACGACGACACCGGCAAATGCGCGCCGATCAGCACGAGGGCGACGCCGAAGCCGACGAGCAGCTGCAGAAGCAGGCTGCGAAGGAGACGGCCGAAGATGACCTCGAGGATGACGACTTCGACGACGAAGACGACTCGGATGACGACGACACCGCCGACGAATCGGACGACGACGACACCGAACAGGTCGATCTCGACGACGATGATGAGGACCTCGATGACGAGGACGACCTCGACGACGAAGACGACGAGGATGACGACGACGATACGACGACTTCGAGGACAGCGACGACGACGACGAGGACTCCGATCGGGCTGCAGGAGTCGCACGTCGGCGCCGCTTCCGCCTCCGACGGGCGACCCCGACGGCGTCGGGCCGCGGCCCGGCCCGCCGGTCCACCCGCCCACGAGGACTGATGCGCGGACTACATGGCCGGTTTGACCCTGTAGCCGCTGGTCACGTACCCTTGACCAGTTGTCGCCAGGCCGCTGGCCTGCCAGTGGACCAGTAGCTGGCCGACACCCCCAACCAGCCCACGCAGCCAGTGGCTGCGCGACGCCCGTAAGCACCAGCAAGATCTGAAGATTCGAAAAGAAGAGGTAGACGTAACCATGGCGACCTACGCAATCGTCAAGACCGGCGGTAAGCAGTACAAAGTTGCCGTTGGTGACGTCGTCAAGGTCGAGAAGCTCGACACCGAGCCGGGCGCCAAGGTGTCGCTTCCGGTCGCCCTGGTCGTCGACGGCGCCACCGTCACCTCCGAGGCCGCCGCACTGGCCAAGGTCGCCGTCACCGGCGAGGTGCTCGAGCACACCAAGGGCCCCAAGATCCGCATCCACAAGTTCAAGAACAAGACCGGCTACCACAAGCGTCAGGGTCACCGTCAGCAGCTGACGGTCCTGAAGGTCACCGGAATCAAGTAGGAGGCGACAGACATGGCACACAAAAAGGGCGCTTCCAGTTCACGTAACGGTCGCGATTCAAACTCGCAGCGACTGGGTGTGAAGCGATTCGGCGGCCAGGTCGTCAAGGCCGGCGAGATCATCGTCCGCCAGCGCGGCACGCACTTTCATCCCGGCGTCAACGTCGGCCGTGGTGGCGACGACACGCTGTTCGCCAAGGCGGCGGGCGCCGTTTTGTTCGGCGTCAAGCGTGGCCGCAAGACGGTCAATATCGTCTCGGCCGCGGCCAACCTTCCTGCGAGCAAGTGACCACTCGTCGAGTGTGAGGCCGCACTAGCCTCGCACTCGACGAGTTAGAGGAATTCCGATGGCTCCTCGGTTTGTCGATCGCGTCGTTATCCACGCACGCGCCGGCTCCGGTGGTAACGGCTGCGCCTCTGTCCACCGCGAGAAATTCAAGCCACTCGGCGGTCCTGACGGTGGCAATGGTGGCCACGGCGGCAGCATCGTGCTGGTCGTCGACCCGCAGGTGCACACCCTGCTCGACTTTCACTTCCACCCGCACGTGGTTGCCGCGTCGGGCAAGCAGGGCATGGGCGGAAACCGCGCCGGCGCTGCCGCTCCCGATCTGGAGATCAAGGTGCCCGACGGCACCATGGTGGTCGACGAGGATGGCCGCATACTTGCCGACCTGGTCGGCGCAGGCAGCCGCTTCGAAGCCGCCGCCGGCGGTCGCGGCGGGTTGGGTAACGCCGCGCTGGCGTCGCGCGCCCGCAAGGCGCCCGGGTTCGCATTGCTGGGAGAAAAAGGCGAAACCCGCGACTTCACCCTGGAACTCAAGACGGTCGCCGACATCGGGCTGATCGGTTTCCCGTCGGCCGGTAAATCCTCACTGGTGTCGACTATTTCGGCGGCCAAGCCGAAGATCGCCGACTATCCGTTCACCACGCTGGCCCCCAACCTCGGGGTGGTTTCGGCAGGAGACCGGACGTTCACGGTCGCCGATGTGCCAGGCCTGATCCCGGGTGCGTCGCAAGGCCGCGGTCTGGGTCTGGATTTCCTGCGCCACATCGAGCGGTGTGCGGTTCTGGTACACGTGGTGGATTGCGCGACTGGGGAACCGGGCCGCGACCCGATCTCCGACATCGACGCGCTGGAAGCCGAGCTGGCCGCCTACACGCCTACCCTGCAAGGGGATACAACGCTGGGCGATCTGGTGGACCGCCCACGCGCGGTAGTGCTCAACAAGATCGACGTGCCGGAAGCCCGCGAGATGGCCGAGTTCGTCCACGACGAGATCGCCGAACGTGGCTGGCCGGTGTTCACGGTGTCGACGGTTGCCCGAGAAGGACTGCAGCCGCTGATCTTCGGGCTGGCCGACATGGTCAAGGAGTATCACGCTGCCCAGCCGGTGCTGGTGCCGCGACGGCCGGTGCTCCGCCCGGTACCCGTCGACGAATCCGGTTTCACCGTTAAATCCGACGGGCAGGGTGGATTCGTGGTCCGCGGCCGCCGGCCCGAGCGCTGGATCGCCCAGACCAGCTTCGACAACGACGAAGCAGTCGGCTATCTCGCCGATCGGCTGGCCCGGCTGGGCGTCGAGGACCAACTGGTGCGACTGGGGGCACGGCCGGGGTGTGCGGTCACCATCGGCGACGTCACCTTCGACTGGGAGCCGCAGACACCGTCCGGCATCGACGCCTTGATGACGAGGCGCGGTGCCGATCTGCGTCTGGAAAACAACGACCGGATCGGCGCGGACGAACGTAAGGCCGCACGCAAGCAACGCCGCGCCATTGACGCCACTGACAATGAATAGTGTTGCGCGCGAAGCTGTTCGAACCGCGCGCAGCGTCGTCGTCAAGGTCGGCACCACCGCACTGACCACCTCGACCGGCATGTTCGATGCCAGCCGGCTGGCTGGGCTCGTCGATGCCATCGAGGCGCGGATGAAGGCGGGTTCCGACGTCATCATCGTGTCCTCCGGTGCCATCGCCGCGGGCATCGAGCCGCTGGGGCTGAGCAAGCGGCCCACCGACCTGGCCACCAAGCAGGCCGCGGCCAGCGTCGGCCAGGTGGCCTTGGTCAACGCCTGGAGCAGCGCGTTCGCCCGCTACCAGCGCAGTGTCGGGCAGGTACTGCTGACCGCGCACGACGTGTCGATGCGGGTGCAGCACAACAACGCTCAGCGCACACTCGACCGACTGCGGGCACTACACGCGGTGGCGATCGTCAACGAGAACGACACGGTGGCCACCAACGAGATCCGCTTCGGCGACAACGACCGGCTCTCCGCGCTGGTGGCGCACCTGGTCGGCGCCGACGCGTTGATCCTGCTCAGCGACATCGACGGCCTCTATGACTCCGACCCACGCAAATCTGACGAAGCACGTTTCATCGCAGAGGTTTCCGGTCCCGACGAACTGGACGGCGTGATCGCGGGGCAGGGCAGTCACTTGGGCACCGGTGGCATGGCCTCCAAGCTGTCGTCGGCGCTGCTTGCCGCCGACGCGGGCGTTCCGGTGCTGTTGGCCGCCGCCGCCAATGCCGAAGCGGCGCTGGCGGATGCCTCGGTAGGCACGGTATTCGCCCCTCGGCCTAACCGTATGTCGGCGCGCCGGTTCTGGGTGCGATACGCCGCCGAGGCCGCCGGCGTGCTGACTTTGGACCACGGCGCGGTGAGTGCTGTACTGGGCCAACGTCGTTCGCTGCTGCCTGCGGGAATCACCGCGCTGGACGGTCGCTTTCACGGCGGCGACGTCGTCGATCTCAACGGACCCGACGCGGTCCTGGTGGCTCGCGGAGTGGTTGCCTACGACGCCGCCGAGCTGGCCTCCATGATCGGCCGCTCGACTTCGGATCTGCCGGCGGAGTTGCGCCGGCCCGCAGTTCACGCCGACGACCTGGTTGCCGTCTAAGCTTTTGGTATCGGCACGAGATACAGTGCGCCCCAAGATATTTCGGTCAGCGTTGTCGCCAGCTCGGCATCGTACTCCGGTGGCCTGCCGGGCAGATTCTGCTGACAGGCCCGCTCGACCATCCAGCTGAGCGCGCTGGCCGTGGTGGCAGCGGGTAGTTCTCGACGGATCGACCCGTCGGCTTGGCCATCCTCGATGACTCTGCGTCAGGCGGCTGGAGATTCCGGTGAGCAGCTCGCGATAGGTCGCCGCGACCAATAGGTCATACCCGGCCATCTCGTTGAGCGCGACCAGCACGGGCTGATGCCGCCGGTAGCTGGCGATGATGCCGGCCATGGCGGCCCGGACGTCGTCGGGATCGTGTCGCCACGCAACTCCCCACCACAGTTCCGCGCTGTCGGCGAGATCGCCGAAAACTTGGCCGGCCAGCCGTCGCAGCAGGTCGCCCTTGTCCTCGAAGTAGATGTAGAAGTTGGCCCGCGACATCCCGGCCTCGGTGGCGAGGCGGTCGACGCTGAGTTCGGTGAAGCTCGCGCCGTCGCGCATCAGCCGCTCAGTGGCGTCGAGTAGCCGCCGCTCGATCTGCTCGCGTCGCTCCTGCCGCTTCGCTTGCGGCTTTCGGGTGACTGACGGCATGGTCGACATTATGACACCTTGACTAGACATACTGTCTAGTTTTATGGTCATCCGTGTTCTGAGTTTGTGACCCGCGTCATATCCGTTGGAGGATTCTTCGATGACAGCGACGACCGCCGCCCCTCGCGCCTACGACCCCATCGACCTGTCATCACGTGCCTTTTGGTCGACCAACGCTCAGGAGCGGGAAAAGGCATTCGCGGAGTTACGGGCTGCTCGCCCGGTCAGTTGGCATCCGCCGGTGGAAGACCCCATGCTGCCTGACCCCAATGACCCCGGCTACTGGGCGGTCACCCGCCGCGACGACATCGTCGCGATCAGCCGTGACAACGAGTCGTTCCTGTCGGGCAAGGGCGTCATGTTCGAGAATTTTCCGGAGGAGCTCCTCGAAGCGTCCCAATCCTTCTTGGCCATGGACCCGCCGCGGCACACCTTCCTGCGCAAACTCGTCAGCGCCGCGTTCACCCCGCGGCAGGTCCGGCGCATCGAAGATTCGATCAAGGCGAACGCCAAGACCATCGTCGAGGAACTCAAAGCCGCAGGCAGCGGCACCGACTTCGTCGACCTTTGCGCCAAGGAGCTGCCCATCCGCACCCTGTCGGACATGGTGGGCATCCCCGAGTCCGAGCGCCAAAAGCTCGCGGAAGCTGCCGACGCCATGGTCTCTTCAGGGGACCCGGAGTACCTCAATGGTCGCCACCCGCTCGAGGTGTTGTTCGAGGCGCAGACCTACGTGCATCAGGTGGCCGGGGCGCTGGCCGCGGAGCGCCGCGAGCACCCCGGTGACGATTTGTTCACCAGCCTGGTGACCGCCGAGGTGGACGGCGACAAATTGGCCGACGCCGACGTCGCCGCGTTTTTCGTGTTACTCACAGTTGCAGGCAATGACACCACTCGCCAGACCACCAGTCACGCACTGAAGGCCCTCACCGACTATCCCGACCAGAGGGCCTGGCTGCTGGAGGATTTCGACAACCGCATCGGCGGCGCGGTCGAGGAGTTCATCCGCTGGGCGTCGCCGGTGATGACGTTCCGCCGCACGGCCGCAAAGGATGTCGAGATCGGCGGCCAAGCCATCGCTGCGGGGGAGAAGGTCGTGATGTTCTACTCCTCGGGCAACTTCGACACCGATGTGTTCGAGCACCCAGAGCGCCTCGACCTGGGCCGCAGCCCCAACCCGCACGTCGGCTTCGGTGGCGGCGGCGTGCACTTCTGCCTGGGTGCGAACCTGGCCAGAGCGCAGCTGCGGGCGATCTTCGGTGAGCTGCTGCATCAGCTGCCGGACATCCAGGCCGGCGACCCGGCGTTTGTGGCCGGGAACTTCATTCACGGCATCCGCAGCATGCCCTGCACGTTCTAGTTCACGGTCGCGGGCGAGAGTTCCTCGGCCAGCAGCGTCAGCAGCTCCGAGCAGCCGCCGTCGACCTTGACGCCGGCCAACTCGTCGCCGCGGGTTGGGCCGCGGTTGACGATGGCGACCGGCATGCCCAGGGCTGCGGCGTGACGCACGAAGCGGTAACCGGAGAACACCGTCAACGACGAGCCGGCGACCAACAGCGCATCAGCATCTTCGACCATCGAGAATGACTGTTGCACAATGTGTTTGGGGACACTCTCGCCGAAATACACGATGTCGGGCTTGAGCATGCCGCCGCACGAGGGGCAATCGAGGTAGCGAAACGATGCGGTGTCGGTGACGACGGCGTCAGCGTCCGGTGCCACCGCCAACCCGCCGACGGCCTCGACGCGTTCGGTGAAGCCCGGGTTCAGCGCGTCCAGCTTCTCGGCCAGTGCCGCGCGACTGATCGTCCACCCGCAACCAAGGCAGACCACCTGCGCGTAGGTGCCGTGCAGGTTGATCACGTTGCTGCTGCCGGCCTTGGTGTGCAGCAGATCGACGTTCTGCGTGATGACGCCGCTGACGACGCCGAGGTGCTCGAGTGTGGCCAGCGCGCGGTGCCCGGCGTTGGGCCGCGTGTCGTCCATGTGTCGCCACCCCACGTGATTGCGGGCCCAGTACCGCTGGCGGAACACCGGGTCGGAGGTGAACTGCCGAATCGTCATCGGGTTGGCCGGCGGTGAATCGGGTCCGCGGTAGTCGGGAATGCCGGAGTCAGTCGACATGCCCGCTCCGGTCAGCACGGTGACCCGGCGACCGGTCAGCGAAGCGACCAACTCCGGAGCTTCCGCGCGCACAGCCGTCACCACTTCGAGGGTACGGATTTATCCGAGACACTCCGATGCGGTTGTCAGCTCGGCGCCCATGTTGCGCTTCATCATGGTCAGCGCCGCATCGCCGAGCTCGGCGTCGATCCCGGCGACCGCGTCGGTGGGGACAACGACGGGGAAGTGGCGGACGTATGCGTCCAGCGCGGTGTAAAGAATGCACTGTTCGGTGACTTGCCCCGCGAGGATCAAGCGCTCGGTGCCGAGACGGCGCAGCAGATAAGCCACCGGTGACGCGTAGAACGCGCTGTGCCGGACCTTGGTCAGTGCACGGCAGTGCTGGGTCGGCACGATCGGGTCCACCAGATCGGGCCGCTCGCCATGGCACGCCGAGCGGACGATGTCGGAGAAGTCGGCGGTGAAATCACCGTGGTTGTCGTTGACGTAAACCACGTCGACGTCGTCGGCGTCGCGGGCGCGTTTCACCAACTCGGCTCACGGGATCGATGATTTTCTCGACATTGGGAATCAGATGCTCTGCGTCGGGATGCTGGTAGCTGTTCATCATGTCCACGACCAGGAGTGCGGTGTTACTCATCCGGCAGGGATACCCAATGGTGTCCCGTCGATGCGCGGGTCGGCCCCTGGCTTTCACTCGCCCTTATTCAGTATTTATCCACTTTGCATATGTTGTCCTTAACCGGGTTTTATCCGGCCGGCCATCGGCAGTTCATTTCGGGCTGCGGCCAAGAGAGAGGAGCAGCGCGGTGCTCGATTTCGGTGCACTGTCACCCGAGGTCAACTCGGGCAGGCTGTACGCGGGGCCTGGGTCAGGCCCGATCATGGCCGCCGCGTCGGCCTGGCAGGCGATGGCCGGCCAACTGGAATCGATCGCTCGCGGTTACGCCGCGGAGATTTCGGGGTTACAAGGCGAAGCGTGGTCGGGCTACGCGTCGTCGGCCATGGGTGATGCGGCCGCGCCGTACGTAAATTGGATCGCGACAGCAGCCGCCCGGGCCGAGGAGACGGCCGACCAGGCGCGAGCGGCCGCCGCGGCTTACGAGGCGGCATTGACCGCGACGGTGCCGCCGGCGCTGGTCACCGCTAACCGTGCCCAGTATGCGGCGCTGGTCACGGCCAACCTCTTCGGCCAGTACACCGCTCAGATCGCAGCGGCAGAGGCGGCCTACGCCGACATGTGGGCCCAGGATGCGCAGGCGATGTACAGCTACGCGTCGGCGTCCTCGACCGCGACCGCATTGACACCGTTCACCGAACCGCCCGAAACCACAACGGCCACGGGGCAATCCGCCCAATCGGCAGCGGTGAGCCAAGCTACCGGTAGCTCCGGCTCGACAACCGCCCAGTCGGCGTTGTCTCAGCTTTTGGCGGCCGTTCCGAAGCAACTGCAAAATCTCGCGACCAGTGGATCGTCGACGGCTGCCACCGATCCGTCGTCGTCGCTGTTGACCGCGTTCAGCAACTTCAACACACTCACGGGTCCGACGAGCCTCGGGGCGGCCTTCAGTCGCACGGCGACCAGCGGCGGAAGCTTTCTCACCCAGGCATACCGGACCGGTCTGCAAGCGCAGGATCTGCCCAAGATCGCAGCGGAAGACGCCGAGAGAGCGGCCGGTAAGGCCGCGGGCGGCGCCGCCAAGTCCGCGACCCAGTCGTGGGTACCCGGGGCCGTTGAGCGGCCGGTGCTCGCCGGGATGGGACGGGCCGAACCGATCGGCGGCCTGTCCGCCCCACAATCCTGGGCGGCGGCCACCCCGATCGCCAGCGCGGTCGAAGATCCGCAATGGATGTCCGAGGCAGACCTGGGAGCCGTACCGGCGTCGACGGGCGGCATGTCGGGCGCGCCGATGGTGGGCATGACGCAGCAGCCGGGCATGTGGTCGCGACCGACCGTCAGCAACATCCTGCGGGTACCGGCGGATCGCTTCAAGATGCCCCGCCCGTTCATCGGCGGATAGCCGACCCGCGCGCGAGACAGTGGAACGTCGTATTGGCCTGTCGGCCAACACTTATCGATGCCGGCGAAGGGGAGCTGATGCTTGATTTCGGGGCGCTACCGCCCGAGATCAACTCGGCCAGGATGTATACCGGGCCGGGGTCGGGGCCGATGATGGCCGCAGCCGCGGGCTGGGACGGGCTGACCGCACAGCTCGAGATGTTCGCGGCCCGCTATTCGGCGCTGATCTCCGAGCTTCACGACGAGAGTTGGTCGGGCGCGTCATCAGCCGCGATGGCCGCCGCCAGCGCGCCGTACGTGGCGTGGGTAACGACGACCGGGCAGCAGGCGGAGCAGGCCGCGAACCAGGCCCGGTCCGCGGCGGCCGCCTACGAGACCGCATTCGCCGCCACCGTGCCGCCGGTCGTGGTGGCCGCCAACCGCGCCCAATCGGCCTTGTTGGTGGCGACCAATTTTTTCGGGCAGAACACGCCGGCGATCGCCGTGACCGAAGCGTCGTACGCCGAGATGTGGGCACAGGACGCCGCGGCCATGTATGCCTACGCCGGATCGGCCTCGTCGGCGGCGAACCTCGACCAGTTCGGCCAGCCACCACCGACCACCACGTCCGCCGGGCCATCCGCGCGGGGCGCGGCGGTGTCGCAGTCCGCCGTGTCGCAGCTGATGTCGGCGCTGCCGCAGCAGTTGCAGACTCTGGCCTCCGGTGGCGCGACCACTGTCTCTGCCGCCGACACCCCGGCGTCGTCGATTGTCACGGCGTTCAGCGACTTCAACACCCTTGCCGGACCGCTGACTCCGACTTATCAGCTCACGTACGCGACCTTTCAGATGGGCCAATTTATTCAGGGTCTCGCGCAGTCCAGCACCCAGGCGAAAATCTTCCCCGAGATGATGGCTCCGATCGGAACGCCGCTTCGGCCGCACAAAATTTCACACCACAAGGATTTTCGGGGACGGTGTTGGCCGGAGCCGGGCGGGCCGTACCGATCGGTGGCTTGTCTGCGCCGCCGAATTGGGCAGCCGCAGCACCTTCCGCGACGGAGCCGGTGGCGGCGACCGAAGTGGGGTTCAAGGCGCTGCCTTCATGGGCAGAAACACCATCGTCGGCCAACAACTCGGCGCTGCCGACCGTGGGGCACATCAGCAACCCTGGCCCTAGGCGCGGCGGCAACACCGTTTTTCGGATGCGGGATCGTCGCTACCGTATGCCGCGACCGGCACCTGGCGGCTAGAGCCCGATATTTGCCAGCCGGGGTTGCTAAGGCGACAATAGAGGGACGATGGACTTCTACAACATCTACAGCCAGGGGTTTGCCCGGGTCGCCGCGTGCACCCATCACGCCGCGATCGGCGACCCCGCGGCCAACGCCGCCTCGGTGCTGCGGCTGGCCCGGCAGTGCCACGACGAGGGTGTGGCGCTGGCCGTTTTCCCGGAGTTGACGCTGTCCGGCTACTCCATCGAGGACATCCTGCTGCAGGACGTGTTGCTGGACGCGGTCGAGGACGCCGTGCGCGACGTCGTCGCCGCGTCGGCCGACCTGCTGCCGATGCTGGTGGTCGGCGCCCCGCTGCGCTACCGGCATCGCATCTACAACACCGCCGTGGTCATCCACCGCGGCGCTGTCCTGGGTGTCGCGCCCAAGTCGTATCTGCCCACCTACCGCGAGTTCTACGAGCGCCGTCAGATCGCGCCAGGTGACGACGAGCGCGGCACCATCCGGGTCGCCGGGATCGAGGCGCCGTTCGGCCCGGACCTGTTGTTCGACGGCATCCGACGTGCCCGGCTTCGTGCTGCACGTCGAGATCTGTGAGGACATGTTCGTCCCGATTCCGCCCAGTGCCGAAGCGGCGCTGGCGGGTGCGACGGTGCTGGCCAACCTGTCCGGCAGCCCGATCACCATCGGTCGCGCCGACGACCGCTCGCTGCTTGCCCGGTCGGCGTCGCAGCGCTGCCTGGCCGCCTATGTGTATGCCGCTGCCGGAGAAGGAGAGTCGACCACCGACCTGGCCTGGGACGGCCAGACCATGATCTGGGAGAACGGTCGCCTGCTTGCGGAGTCGGAGCGCTTCCCCAAAGGCGAGCGACGCAGCGTCGCCGACATCGACCTCGAGTTGCTGCGCTCCGAGCGGTTGCGGATGGGCACTTTCGACGACAACCGGCGTCACCACCGCGACGTCGGCGGATTCGTTCCGGCGGATCGAATTTCGAGCTGGACCCGCCGGCCGGTGACATCGGGCTGCTCCGCGAGCGTCGAGCGGTTCCCGTTCGTGCCGGCCGATGCAATCGGCTGCAGCAGGACTGCTACGAGGCGTACAGCATTCAGGTCGCCGGGCTCGAACAGCGGTTGCGCGCCTTGGACTTTCCGAAGGTCGTCATCGGGATCTCCGGCGGGCTCGACTCGACGCATGCGCTGATCGTCGCCGCGCGGGCGATGGACCGAGAAGAGCGGCCGCGCAGCGACATCCTGGCCTTCACCCTGCCCGGCTTCGCGACCGGCGAGCACACCAAACGCAACGCGGTCGAACTGTGCCGCGCGCTCGGTGTCACCTTCGCCGAGATCGACATCACCGAGACCGCGATCGCTGATGCTCAAGGAGATGGACCACCCGTTCTCACGCGGCGAGAAGGTCTACGACGTCACGTTCGAGAACGTCCAGGCCGGCCTGCGCACCGATTATCTGTTCCGGCTGGCCAATCAGCGCGGTGGCATCGTGCTGGGCACCGGCGACCTGTCCGAGCTGGGATTGGGTTGGTCGACCTACGGTGTCGGCGACCAGATGTCGCATTACAACGTCAACGCCGGTGTGCCCAAGACTCTTGATTCAGCATTTGATCCGCTGGGTGATCTCATCCGACCAGTTCCCGTCCGAGGTAGGGGAGGTGCTGCGATCGGTGCTCGACACCGAGATCACCCCCGAACTCGTGCCCGCCGGCGAAGACGAAGAGCTGCAGAGCAGCGAAGCCAAAATCGGACCGTATGCCCTGCAGGACTTCTCGCTGTACCAGGTCCTGCGCTACGGATTCCGGCCGGCCAAGATCGCGTTTCTGGCCTGGCACGCGTGGAGCGACGCGGAGAACGGCAACTGGCCGCCGGGCTTTCCCGAGAACAAGCGGCCGGCCTACACGCTCAAAGAGATTCGGCACTGGCTGCAAGTCTTCGTGCAGCGGTTCTATTCGTTCAGTCAGTTCAAGCGGTCGGCGATGCCCAACGGGCCCAAGGTGTCCCACGGTGGGGCGCTCTCGCCGCGCGGGGACTGGCGTGCCCCGTCGGACATGTCGGCGCGCGCCTGGCTCGACGCGATCGAACGCGAGATCCCCGAGGACTAGATCCGCCCGGACGAATGCAGTCTGTCCTGCGGCCGGTTTGTTCCGAATGATATAGGGATACTCCGGCGGTCAGTACTGTCGTGATATTTGCACGAGCGGGGGGTTCGATATTGCACAGGATCGGCAGTGATGAATCCCGCGTAGGCCCGCGGACGGCGCCATGAACGACCCTGACCTGCCCGGGGAACGTAAGACAGAGTCGGAATTGCCGACGGATTCGGGAGGTTACGGCTTTCCCGCACCGCTGTGGCGTGCGCTGGATCGGTATCGCCCGCCCGGGGTGGATCGGTTGAATCGGTGGCGTAGCCCGCTGCGCGGGCTGTGGCTGACGTCGGTGTTCGGCTCGGTTCTGCTGGTCGCGTTGCCTGTGGTCATCCTCACCGGCTTGGTGTCGTACATCGTGTACGCGCCTCAATTCGGTACGTCGGTGCCGGCCGATGTGGGATGGCTCAAGTTACCCACTTTTGATTGGCCGACTCGGCCGGTGTGGCTGTATCGACTCAGTCAGGGCTTACACGTCGGACTGGGCCTGGTTTTGATCCCGGTGGTGCTGGCCAAGCTGTGGTCGGTGATCCCGAAGCTGTTCGTTTGGCCACCCGCCCGATCGATCGCCCAGGTTTTGGAAAGGCTTTCGATAGCGATGCTGGTCGGCGGGGTCCTGTTCGAGATCGCCACCGGTGTGCTCTACATCCAGTACGACTACCTCTACGGCTTCAGTTTCTTTGCGGCCCATTATTTCGGCGCGTGGGTGTTCATCGCCGGCTTCGTCATCCACATCAGCGCTCAAGATCCCCCGCATGGTGGAGGGGTCTGCGGTCCCGCTCGCTGCGAGAGGTGTTACGTACAAACACCGCTGACACCAAGCCCGAGCCGGCGGGCTCGCATGGGTTGGTCGCCGGTGACCCGGCACCTGCGACCGTGAGCCGCCGCGGCGCGCTCGCGCTGGTTGGCGGCGGCGCGCTGCTGACCGCCCTGGTCACTGTCGGACAGACAATTGGCGGAATTGCCCGCCATCTGCCGCTGATGCTCCCCACCGGTGACACGACGGGTAAAGGCCCCAACGATTTCAGGATCAACAAGACGGCCGAAGGAGTCGCGCTCGATCCAGCTACGCCACCGGTGCCAGCTGGCGCCTGACACTGCGCGGGGGTCCGGTGCCTGTGGTGCTCGATCGGGCCATGCTGAGCGCGATGCCCCAACACAGCGCCCGGTTGCCGATCGCCTGCGTCCAGGGCTGGTCTACCGTCCAAGCCTGGAGCGGAGTTCGGCTATCCGATCTAGCCGAGTTGGCCGGAGTGCCGGTGCCGCGCACCGCGGCCGTCGCGTCGTTGGGACGCAAGGGAAAATTCAACCACGCAACGCTGGAACACCACCAGATCAGCGATCCGGACGCATTGCTGGCGCTGCGGGTCAATGGCGCCGACCTGTCTCTCGATCACGGCTACCCGGCGCGCATCATCGTCCCCGCGATCAACGGTGTGCACAACACCAATGGGTCAAATCCATTGACTTCGAGGGGAATTGAGCGTGCGACGTGCGCGCCATGATGAGCACGCCGCTCGGTGTTCCCGTGGTGCCGGCTCGACCGGGCGACACCGCCACGCCGGCCCCGGCCGCCGGCCCCCTGATCGACACCTACGGACGTGTCGCGACGGATCTGCGGGTGTCGTTGACCGACCGCTGCAATCTTCGGTGCACCTACTGCATGCCAGCCGAGGGCGTGCCATGGTTGCCCGCCGCGCAGTTGCTCCGACCCGACGAGCTCATCCGGCTGTTGCGAATCGGTGTTACCCGTCTCGGCATTACCAAAGTGCGACTCACCGGTGGAGAGCCGTTGCTGGCCAAGCACCTTGAGGAGATCATCGCCGCCGCTGCGGGATCAAGGCCGCGACCGGAAATCGCACTCACCACCAACGGCGTTCGGCTCGCCGAGCGGGCAGCGGCATTGGCGCGAGCCGGTTTGGACCGCGTGAGTGTGTCGCTGGATAGCATCGATCGCGAACATTTCGCGGCGATCACCCGTCGCGAAAGGCTCGATGAGGTGCTGGCCGGTTTGGCCGCCGCGTATGCGGCCGGGCTGCGGCCAGTGAAGGTGAACGCCGTGCTCGACGCTCGGACTGGGCTCGACGACTTGATATCACTGACGCGCTTCTGTCTTGACCACGATTACCAGCTACGGATCATCGAGCAGATGCCGCTGGACGCCGGCCATCAGTGGAGCCGTGACGCGACGATCACCGCCGTCCAAGTGCTGGCAGAACTGCGGCGCCACCACTTCATTGTGGAACCCGATCCGAAGCGCCGCGGTTCGGCGCCGGCAGAGTTGTGGCGGATTACCGATCCTACGACCCGCCGGAACGGAACGATCGGGTTCATCGCCTCAGTGTCGAGCCCCTTCTGCTCGAGCTGCGACCGCACCCGGTTGACCGCTGACGGTCAGCTCCGCAGTTGTCTGTTCAGTGTCGAGGAAACCGATATGCGCGGCTTGCTGCGCGGGGGAGCTGACGATAGCGCGATCGAAGCGGCCTGGCGCGCGGCGATGTGGGGCAAACCATCGGGTCACGGCATCAACGACCCCGAGTTCGTGCAACCGCCGCGGCCGATGAGCGCGATCGGCGGTTGAGGTGACGGGGCGGACAAGCCGCCAGATCCGGGTTTCCGTCCGGTATTTCGCCGCTGCCCGCGCCGCTGCCGGGTCCGATTCCGAGCAGTTGATCGTGCACGCCGGTACTACCGTCGGTCAGCTTGTCGACACCCTCAGCCGTCGCAGCGAGAGATTGGCCCGCGTGCTGACGCGCTGCTCGTTTCTGTGCGACAGCATCGCTGTGCGGGACCATGCTCAGCCGCTGCGCGCGGGTGCCACGATCGATGTGCTGCCGCCGTTTGCCGGGGGATAACCGGCCACGATCTAGGGCGAGCCCACCCATTCGTCGGTTCCGTCGACGAAGAATTGGCGCTTCCACACCGGTAACCGCTCCTTGATGGCGTCCACCAACTCTGCGCATGTCTCGAAAGCCGCCTGCCGGTGATCGGCGGCGACCGCCGCGACAAAAGCGGCCTCGCCGATCTCCAGCACGCCGACCCGGTGGCTTGCCGCAACAGCACGCACCCCACACGACCGCTCGGCAACCTCGGCGACCACCTCGGCCATGACCTGCGCGGCGGACGGGTGCGCGGAATATTCGAGCGTCACCACCGGACGCCCGCCGTCATGGTCGCGAATCATGCCGACAAACCCCACCACAGCTCCAGCTGCCTGATGGTTCACGAGTTCCTCGTGTTCGGCCAGCAGAATGGGCTGCTCGGTCAGTACGGCACGCACTACCAGCGTCATAGCTACGAACTCCATACTTAGACCTTGTGGGTCCGGTCGACGGCAATAACTCCTTGCTTGGTAGCCATTGTGCATATTCCAGAAGGTGCATCTGACGTCATGCGATCGGTCGAGGAGCATCAGCGCGTGGTCGCCGAGCTGATTACTGCCCGGACCGCCACCACCGCAGAACTTGCCGCCGCCGACGGCCTGGTGCTGTCCGACGACGTGACCGCGACGTTGTCGCTGCCACCGTTCGACAACTCCGCCATGGACGGCTACGCAGTGCGCGCCGACGAGGTGGCCTCGGCAACGGCCGAGTATCCGGTGAAACTACCGGTGGCCGAAGATATTCCAGCTGGCCGCAACGACGTCCCCGCGCTCGAGCGCGGGACGGTTCACCGCATCATGACGGGCGCGCCGATGCCGGACGGAGCGACCGGGGTGGTGCCCGTTGAGGCTACCGATGGCCGGACCGACATCGTGACGATCAACGCGCCCGGCAGTGCGGGCAGCTACATCCGCCGCCGCGGCGAGGACGTCGCCGAGGGCACCACGGTGTTGCGGGCCGGGCAGGTGGTCACTCCGGCGGTCGTCGGGCTGGCCGCGGCGCTGGGGCTGTACGAGCTGGCGGTGATCCCGCGCCAGCGGGTGCTGGTGATATCCACCGGATCCGAGCTCGTGTCGCCGGGCAAGCCGCTACGGCCAGGCCAGATCTACGAGTCGAATTCGATCGCTCTGGCCGCGGCCGTCCGGGCGCCGGCGCCGACGTGGCCGCCACCGTGACCGCCAGCGACGACGTCGCGCAGTTCTTCGCATTGCTCGACCGCTACGCCGCCGAGTCGGACCTCATCATCACCAGCGGCGGTGTCAGCGCAGGCGCCTACGAGGTCGTGAAGGACGCGTTCGGCCGAGCCGGTGATCGCGGGGTGGAGTTTGTCAAAGTGGCGATGCAGCCCGGCATGCCACAGGGGGCGGGCCGGGTGGCCGGTACCCCGATCGTCACGGTGCCCGGTAACCCGGTCAGCGCGCTGGTGTCGTTCGAGGTGTTCGTCCGTCCGGCGCTGCGGGTGGCCATGGGACTGCCGGCTCCGCGCCGGGGCCGACGGTCGGCTGTCCTCATCGAGACCGTGACTTCGCCGGTCGGCAAGCGCCAGTTTCGCCGCGGGGTATTCGACGCCGACACCGGCACCGTCGTCGCCCACGGACCGCCGGGCTCGCATCACTTGCGGTGGCTGGCGTCGGCGAATTGCTTACTGGACATCCCCGCGGACCTCGCAGAGATCCGGGCCGGATCCCAGGTACAGATCTGGGACCTCGGCTCTTCTCCGTAGGATGACTGGGTGGCACGCGATCTTGGGTCCGGCCCGCTTTCGCACATTGACGAGCGAGGCGCAGCGCATATGGTCGACGTCACCGAGAAGGCGGTCACCGGCCGCACCGCCGTCGCCGCAGGTTCGCTGCGCACGACCGGGGAAGTGGTGACGTTGATCTCGGCCGGCGAGTTGGCCAAAGGCGATGCCCTGGCCACCGCCCGGGTGGCGGCCATTCTGGCAGCTAAGCGCACGAGCGATCTGATCCCGCTATGCCATCAACTGGCGCTCACCGGTGTCGACGTCGATTTCACCGTCGGCGAAACGGATGTCGACATCACCGCGACGGTGCGCAGTACTGACCGCACCGGCGTGGAGATGGAGGCGCTGACCGCGGTGAGCGTGGCGGCACTGACCCTCTACGACATGATCAAAGCGGTGGACCCGGCTGCGCGGATCGATGATATCCGGGTGCTGCGCAAAGACGGCGGTCGCAGCGGATCCTGGGCGAGGTGATGGCCGGCAGGTCAGCGCGCGTCATTGTGGCGTCCAGTCGCGCATCGTCTGGCGTCTACGAGGATCGCTGCGGACCGCTGATCGCCGAATGGCTTGCACAACATCAGTTCTCGTCGGTTCAGACGACACTAGTGCCCGACGGCGACCCGGTGGGCGACTCGTTGCGGGGCGCCTTCGCCGACGGTGTCGACGTGGTGATCACCTCCGGGGGCACCGGCATCTCGCCCAGCGACGACACTCCCGCCCAGACCGCGGCGTTGCTCGATTACGAGATTCCCGGGCTAGCCGACGCAATCCGGCGGTCCGGTCTACCGATGCTGCCGACGTCGGTGTTGTCGCGCGGCGTCTGTGGCGTCGCCGGCCGCACATTGGTGGTCAACCTGCCGGGCTCGCCGGGCGGGGTACGCGACGGCCTTGAGGTGCTCGCCGGCGTGCTGGACCACGCGCTGGACCAACTGGCGGGCAAAGACCACACGACCTGACCCGTTAGGCCGGTTCCGGATGCTGGTCGTCGTTGCGAGAACGCCGAAATTCTCGAAACGAGTGGACAAGCCACCAGATCAACAGCCCCCCGACGAGCGCGATGGCGAGGTTGCTGAGAAAGCCGGTGATTCCGACCGCAAGCGCCATTGCCCAGTGCGCGGGATGCCGCAGGTCTTTGAGCAGTGCGATGTGCAGCAGGCCGGCGACCGACAGCAGACCCGCGAGAATCGGTACCGGAAACCCGGCCAACGCAGCGGTCAGAGTAGCCCCCAGCGCGAGCGCGAGCGCGATCAGCAGGCTGCCCAGCATGATGGGCGCGCCGCCGCTGCGGGCACCGAAGCTGCGATGGGCTGTCATTCCGCCGGCGCCGTGGCATACCGGCATCCCGCTGATCCCGCCGGCGAACAAATTGGCGAGACCGAGGGTGATCGCCAGGCGCCCCGGGAGCACCCGGTCGGCGGCGTTACCGAAATACGTACGGGCCGCGTCGGCGGTGGCCAAACACGAGTTGGCAAAGGACAACGGGAATTGTGGTAGCACCAAGGCGACTGCCGCGGCGGCGAACGCGGTCGTGCTGAGGTGCGGGATGTGCAGCGCCGACGGTCCGAAGCTGACTGTGCCATGGAACGTCCGCACCATCGCCACCCCGGCCAGCGCAACGAAGATCAGCGTGATCTGGCGACGCCGGAGCAGCAGTGCCGCAGCGACGACGACCGCGGTGGCGCCGGCTAGCCACCAGATCGAATGCCGGTGGTCGGTGAACGACTTCGGTGTAGCGGTTACGAGTCGCCATGCCAACTGGCAGAACAGCAACCCGACCGATAATTGAACGCCCCGAATGATCGGAAGCGGAAACACTTTCGCGACCCGGTCCAACAGGCCCGACGCGCCGAGCACCACAAAGATCAAGCCCATCAGAAGGGCGCCCGCGGCGATGTCGTCGGATCCAAAACCGCGCGCGATCGCGATTGCTCCGAAGGCCTTCAAAGGCTGCACCGGCACCGGAAGCCGATAGACCAGGCCGGCCACCACGTATAACAGCCCGGCCGGCAGTATCACCGCCGTCGGCGTGAGGCCGTTCTTCACAATCAGCGCCACCGCGATCGGCACCAGCACCCCGAGATCGCCCACCGCCCCGGCTAATTCCGCCCGGTCGAAGCGAAACGACCTCTCGCGCGACTCGGTTTGAGGTGTCGCCGAGCTGACCATGCGAGCACTCTAGCCGCAGCTAGCTCGCGGCCGGTTCGGCTTCCGCGCGGCGCCCGGCAACAGCGAGTCGGGCAGCGTAGGCCAGTGCGCTGACGCCGTAGAGCGCGGCGACGAGCAGCAGCCAGCGCCCAAGGAACGGTTGTTGGTCCTGCCCGGTCGACGCGGCATAGCTGGAGTGTCCCTGCTGGATGATTCCAGGGAAGAACAGCAGCAGCGACAACCCCGTCGCCAGAGTCGGAACGCGGAGGTAATTCAGTGGCGACACCCGCGGCGAGGGTCCTTTCCGTCGACCCCGAACGGCTGCAAGGGCTGTCGCGACAGAGCGGTCCGCGAGGGCATAGAGCGGAAACAGGATCAAGTCGTGAGCGATGATCGCGGCCAGAAACCAGACCGCGATCGACTGCCACCACACTTTGGGATTCCAGAGGGCTTGCGGGCCAACGAGAATCACGACATACCCCGCCAGAGCAAACGCGGCGATCGTGCCCAGCAGATGCAGCGGATGACTGCCGTAGAAGGCGGTGAAGCGGGTGAATCGTGTGCGCATGTCAGGGCTGCCCGAATTCGATCGAGCGCACCCACTTGGTGTTGTGCACACCCGGCAGTGCGGGCACGATGATGCGAGCGGGATAGCCGTGATCCATGGACAGGTCGACGCCGTTGACCCGAAGGGCCAGCAGCGCATCAGGATTGCCCACCTGGTTGGCCTGCAGGACCGCATGATTGAACCCGCCAAACCGCTCCAGCGAGCGCACGGTGGCCCGGGCGGGGGTAGACATTCCGGCGAGGGCGGCCAGGTCGCATAGGCGAACCCCGCTCCAAGTTTGGGTGGTCGACCACCCTTCGACGCAGGCGATCGGCAACTCCGCGGTGTGCTGCGGCATCGCTTCGAGGGAGGCGCGGTCCAGGAGCAGCTTCCCCGCTTGACCCTGCCGGGTCACGGTGAGCCGCCAGTCGGCTCCGGTCTCTGCCGGTGAGATTCTGGCGGCCGCAGCGGTCCTGTTGATCTCGAAATCGTTCGGGCCTTCGCCGCGAGTACGTCCACGCGGCAACAACAGCGCAGCGCGGCGGGTGAAGCCGCCGAGCGTCTGGCCGGCGCTGAGCACAGCAACGAAGACTGCGCCGCTCCCGACCAGCGCCAGTGCGCCCCGGCGGCTCATCGTCGGCGGGGCCGGATCGGCGGCGACCAGCCCGTCGACGTCCGGCGGCTCAGGACGGGTGTCGGCGCGCGACGTGCGCAACACCGTGCGAATCGACAACGAATGAAGGCCGCTGATCATCTTCGGCAACTTGATCAGCACATGAATGACAAAACCTGCGATGAACACCCACGCCCCGAAGTAATGCGCGGTGTAGAAGCTGAACCCGAAGATGTAGTCGTACTGGATATTGAGCACCCCGGTGGCGAGCTCGAAGAGGATGCCGCCGACCAGCATCAGCAACGACAGCCGTTCCACAAGCTGCGCGATCGACCGCAGCGGCGGCCAGATAAACAGCCGGGGAATGACTGACCAGAGTTTGGCCAACACCACCGGGATGATGATCAGACCCAACCCCACGTGCAGGCCCTGGGTGAGGCGGTACAGCCACGAGGGTCGACTCGGCCAGTTGAAGGTGGGTAGTTTGAGCCATCCGACGTTGGCAGGGATAGCCTGACCGAATTGCGGGCCGTAAGCGATGTAGGACAGCAATCCGGTCAGAATCACCACCGGCAGCGCTACCAGCAGCACTGAACCGAACACTGACGTCAACCAGGGCCCGCGCAACGGGCTCCGCCACCGCTGCAGCAATCCCATCCCGGGCGGGCGCCGGCGTTCCAATGCCCGCCACACTGGTGCGGGAAACCCGTAGACCGCCTCGTCTGCCGCATCCGGGCGGCGCGAATCGTCGCGGTGATCCGGGTCAGCAGATTCCCGCGATGGCCGATCCGGGCTCGGAGGTGTCATCAATACTCGACTTTACTTCGCTGCGTGTGCAGGAGAGCGTTTAACAGCCGGCCGCCTCACCGTTCGAACGTCCCGGTCAGCAATCCACGGGCCAGCACGTGCCCGGCCATCTGCTTCATCAGCGTGTTGGCTTTCGTCACACTTTCCGCGACGGGCTCATCGAGGGCGAAAACCAGAAACCGATAGTGGTGCGAACCGTGGCCGGGAATCGGGCGCGGGCCCGCATAGCCGTGGTGGCCCAAAGTACCCGGGATGAAACGTAATCCGTCGGTGCCGGGCTTGAGTTGCCCGGCGTCGACGTTGCGCACGCCGGGCGAGATCACCGCGACGGTGTGCAGCAGTGGCCGCGGCAACGGAACGTCGACGTCGTCGATGATCAGCACGAGCTGCCGAGTCTGCGGCGGTACGCCAGTCCAGCTCAGCTGCGGTGACCTGTCCTCACCGACTCCCTTGCCGGCGCTCGTGGTCGGCATCGGGCCGCGATCCTCGAATTCCGCACTCGTAACGGTCATGTCGTGGGGAGCAGTGAAATCCGAACCGGCAAAGGGACTTCGGTGCTCACCGGCGCGAACATTGCGCAGCAGCTTGCCGATCATGCGCCGCTACCCGCGCCGCGGATCGCCACTGTGCTGGATCGCAACACCTGGCCCAGTTCGGCTGGCAGATAACCCTGCGCCGCCAGCCTCGGCAGCACGCCGCCACTGGAGATGATGTCGAGGATCAGGTCGGGCAGCTTGGGCACCGACCCCGACGCGCCGGTGGTGTCATTGCGCCACTCGCCTGAGGCCAAATCGAACGTCCCGGTGTCGCCCTCACTGAAGATGGTGGTTGCTTCCGGCAGGGTCATCGCGGGAAGGCCCGCGTTCACGGCGTTGCGGAAGAACAACGAGTTGAACTCCTCCGCGACCAGTCCGGCGAGCCCCAGTTCGGAGAACAAGGCGGCGACCGGACGCGACGATCCTACTCCGAAGTTCCTGCCCGCCAACACGATATCTCCGGGTGATACCTCGTCGGTCCAGCCGGGGCGCACTTCGTAGAAGACGTGTTTGGCCGCCTCCGGCGGGTCCATCTTCATCGCGAATGCCGGGTACATGGCATCGGTGTTGAGGTCGTCGCCGAACACCCACACCTTGCCGGTGATGGACATCGTCATGCGGTCACGCTCCTCGCGTCGGTGATGTAGCCGGTGAGCGCCGAGGCGGCGACGGTCGCCGGTGACGCCATGAAGATCCGGGCCTCGGTGCTGCCCATCCGGCCGGTGAAATTACGGGTGCTCGACGTCAGACACACTTCCCCGGGTCCGACGACGCCCATGTGATAGCCGAAGCATGCGCCGCAGGTGGAGTTGGTGATCACCGCACCCGCGTCGGCGATGTCCTGCAGATAACCCAATCGCATCGCGTCGCGATAGACGGCTTGCGATGCCGGCGTGACGAGCAAGCGGACGCCTGGGGCAACGGTGTTGCCGCGCAGTATCTTCGCCGCTATTTCAAGATCCTCGAGTTGACCGTTGGCGCACGACCCGATGAAGGCCTGGTCGATTTTCTGCCGTTCAATCTGCGACACCGGTAGCCCGTTGCGGCTCACCGTGCCCGGTCGGGCGACGTAGGGTTCCAGCGTTGCCAGGTCTACCCGCCGCACGTCTTGGTAGACCGCATCGGAATCCGCTGCCGCAGCGTGATATCCGGTGACACCGCGGTCCTGCAGGTATGACGTCAGGACGTCGTCGGGCTCGAACGTGCTGAAGTCGGCCGACACCTCGGCGCCCTGCGTAGCGATGGTGCGCCGGTCGTGCATCGGGATGCTGGCCAGGCCCGGACCGCCGAATTCGAGGTTGAGGTTGGGCGCGTCGCCGTATTCGTTGGCGATGTGCAAAAAGATGTCCTTGCCGCTGACAGTGCCGGGTTTGATGCCGTCGAATTGATAGCGGATGGTCGGCGCCACCTGGAACCAGGTGCTGCCGGTGCACATGATCGAAAACACCTCCGCAGGACCGAGTCCGCGGGCGGCGGTGTTGTACGCGCCGGCCGCGCAGGTGTGCGAGTCGGTGCAGGCCAGGACTTCTCCGGGGCGGGCCAGTCCATTCTCCGCGATGACCTGATGGCAGATGCCGTGTCGGCCCACGTCATAGAACCGCTCGATGCCGAAGGTGGCGGCGAACTTTCGGGCGAGTGGTCCGCCGGCGGCGTCTTTGATGGTGGGCGCCGGGACCGCATGGTCCATCACGATCGCCAGCTTGTCCGGGTCGTGAATACGGAGCGGTTCCATCCACATGGTGGCGAACTGCAGGTCGATCAGCACGGTCATGTCGACGTCGACGACGACAGTGTCGCCCGCCGCCACTTGATCAAGTCCGGCTTTGCGGGCGAAGATCTTCTCGATGATGGTCATGCTCATCGGACTTCCTCCAGACGTGCGTATTTGGTGTCCAGGTCCAGCCACTCCGCCATGCCGACCAAGTTGAAGAATTCGGCAGGCCGACTGGGCAAGTGGTCGGCGACGTTGCCGCCGTTGAGTTCGCAGAGTCCTTCGAGCATTCCGAGCACCGCGCGGCCAAGCGGGTTGCTCGGATGAATCGCAATGGCAAAGCCGAGTTCCTGCAGTCGCGTTGCTGATTCCAGCGGCGTCATGCCGCCCAACACGAGGTTGATCAGCAGGGGTGTCTCGACCTCACGGGCAATGCGCTCGATCTCCTCGACGCTCTGCGGAGCCTCGACGAAAATTACGTCCGCACCGGCTTGGCCGTACAGGTTCGCCCGCTCGATCGCGGCGTCCAAGCCCAGTGGCGCCCGCGCGTCCGTCCGCGCGACGACGAGCAGATTGTCGTCGGTGCGCGCGTCGAGCGCGGCGGCCAGCGTCTGTTCGAACTCCGCGGCGTCGACGACGCGTTTGTCCGTCAGATGGCCGCAGCGTTTCGGGAAGACCTGATCTTCCAATTGAATTGCCGCGACGCCGGCCTGCTCGTAAAGCTGGACCGTGCGCACGACGTTCATTGCCATGCCGTAGCCGGTGTCCGCGTCGGCGATCAGCGGGATGTCGCCGAGTACACCGACCAGCATCCGGGCACGCTCGGCCATCTCGGTTGCGGTGACCAGTCCGATGTCCGGCAGGCCGAAGCCGGACGCGGCCACGCCCGCGCCGGTCATGTACGCCGCCGGTTGACCGGTGCGCTTCACCAGGTGGGCGGTGATGCCATCGAAAACGCCTGGTGCAACGACGAGTTCGCCGCGGTCGAGCAACGCCCTCAGGTTCTCTCGGGCCTTCGTGGTGGGCATGGGGTGTCCTTTCAGTCGAGTGCGCCGGCGACCGGCGGGGCCAGTAGATCGATCAGGTTGCCGACATCGTCGAGGTTTTCCAGACCGACCACCGCCTGTTCGATGGCGGTTGCGCGTTCACGGTCGGTGACGCGGTCGGCCAGGGCGTGGAATTTGGCGACGATCTCGGCGTTGGTGACGGGATCCCACGGCGCACCGTGCGGCGCGACGACGCGAACCTGGTGAACGGCGCCGTCGCGGGTTGTGACGGCGAGGTCGGTGCGGAACCGCTCTGCCAGTGGGGCATCGGTCAGCGACTCGTCCAGGTGAACGTTGGTGACGTCGATCAGCGACCAGATGTCGTCGGCGTCCAGGCGTGCCGCGGTGAACTGCTCGGGCAACGCGTTGCCGTCGAGCAGCGCCGCCGCCGCCGCGTAACCGATATTCATCTGGGCGCCGATGGCGGTGAGTGGTCGCTCGGGAGCCCACCAGCCGTGCTTGTAGACGGTTTCGCCGACGGTGATGTCGATCTTCGAAATATCCTTGGCGGCAACCGATTCGCGGAGTTGGCGAGCCGCGTCGACGGCTCCGTGCAGACCGCCCATCACCGCGTAGGACTTGACCATGATGATCGACGTCTCCCACCGCTCACCCAGCTGGTCGGTAAGCAGGGATGCATCAGGTTCGTGGCCTTCGCCGAAAACGCTGAGGAACCCGCCGTATTCACGCTCGAACACCCGCTTGATGCCGGTGTAGTTGGCCGCCGCCAGGCCGGCCGCGTAAAAACCGTTGCGGGCGGCGAACCCGTGGTGCATGCGCTTGCTCATCGCTTCGTACTGGGCGGCCATCAACCCCGCCGACTGGGTCCCGGCCAGGCCGAGGGCATCCTCCAACTGGGCGGGGGACAGACCGCGCAGTTTGCCGGAAGCCATTGCCGCCGAGTGGGTGCCGAACACCGGGCCCGAGTGCCAGCCGCGGTCGAGCATCTGCGCCCCATGCAGGGTGTAGCCGACTCGCGGCCCGACCTCGAAACCGATGATCGCCGCGAGCAGGAAGTCGGCGCCGGTGGTCGTGTGTGACTGCGCGGTCGCCGTCGACAGCAGCGCCGGAATGACCAGCGAGCAGCTGTGCACGGGCGCGATCGGGTGAAAATCATCGAGCTCGAAGCCCTGGATGAAGGTACCGTTCAGGACGGCCGCGGCAGGTCCACTGGTCGACTTGCCGGTGCCGATGATCGCCGTGTCGCCGTTGTTCTCGAGGTCGAGGACGCCGTTGGTGGCCACCCGCGACCAGGGGAGTTGCGCTCCGATCAGGCCGCAGCCCAAACCATCCAGCAGGAGATGCTTGGCGCGTTCGACGACGTCCCGGGGGATGTCGTCGAGCGTCACGCCGGCGACCCACGTTGCCAGTCGTCCGGTCGGCCCGTCGGGGTCGGTGGCGGGGTGCCGGTGAACAGCGGTCGCGGTCATTATCAGTCCTGTGGTCGATGGGGTTCCACGGTTGTCAAGTTGTTATAGAGTTATAACAACTTATGGCTTCGACGGCAAGGGCGGTGTGACAGCATTGGTGTTTATGCAAGAGGCCAGCGGCGGGGTGACTGCCGGCGCCGGGGTGCCGCTGCACCGTCAGCTCTTCCTGGTGCTGCATGACGAGATCGCCCGCGGCGCCATCGCTCCCGGCGACGCGCTGCCCACCGAACAGTCGCTGTGCGATCAGTTCGGGGTATCCCGCATCACCGTGCGACGAGCGCTGGCCGATCTGGCCGAGCAGGGTTACATCGAGCGTCGGCAAGGCGTGGGATCTTTCGTCCGGCAACTCGATCGGTCAGATGAGGCGCCGCTGTCCGGCTCGTATATGGACAATCTGCGCCAGACGCAATTCCAGACGTCGGTCGACGTGGTCGAGCACGACATCCGGACACCCCCTTCGTGGATTGGCGACGCGCTCGGACGCGCGGACGGAATGCTGCACATCCTGCGAGTCCGGCGCGAGCGCAGAACTCGCGAGTCGTTGATGATCACCGAAGCCTGGCTGCCGGCTGACCTGTCCGATGCGTTGAGCGCCTCGGCCTTGAAGTCCACACCGCTCTACGAGTTGCTTTCTGGTGCAGGTGTTGTCGTTGATCGGATGCAGCACGAGATCTCCGCTGAGATTGCCGGTCCACGCAACGCGGATCTGCTCGATGTGCCGATCGGGTCAGCGTTGCTCCGGGTGAACCGGCTGGCCTTCGTGGCGGGTGCGCCGCATCACTATGTATCGATTCTGCTGTCACCCAGCCGGAGTCGAGTTCTGATGCGAGAGAGCGCTGAGGGACTGAGCTCTGGCGACGGACTCGCGATCGCCCACGATGTGCGTCGTGGGTCGGCAGACCAGCGTTCTCGATGACATCGCTAACCGATATCGCTCAGCGGCTGCAGCGCTGGCACGTCAGCGCCGCGCAGATTCGTCACGCGGGACGGACCATCGTCGAGGTGGGCGATGTGTCTCGTCCAATCGATGTTCATTCCATGCGTAAGTCGATCCTCAGTGCGCTCGTCGGCCTGGCCCACGATCGGGGCGAGATCGATCTCGATGCGACGCTGTGCGAGTTGGACATCGACGACACGCCCACTCTGAGCGAGGAGGAGAGATCGGCGACGATCGAAGATCTCCTCACCGCCCGCTCCGGCGTACACCTGCCCGTCGCGGACGGAGGTGCGCTCGGACGGCCGCCGAGAGGGTCGCACCGGCCCGGCGCATTCTGGTGTTACAACAACTGGGATTTCAACGTCCTGGGACATATTTACGAACGCATCGTTGGCCGCAGTGTGTTCGTCGCATTCGAACACGAGCTGGCCGGCCCTTTGGGCATGACCGATTGGGACAGCTATCGACACGGCTCGTACCGGTACCGGGCCGACATTCTCGGCGGTACCACCCGCTACCCGAACTACAAGTTTCATCTTTCGGCGCGCGATACCGGCAGACTCGGACAGTTCTATCTCGACAACGGTGCTTGGAATGGCCAACAGTTGCTCTCGCAGGAGTGGATTGCGCGCAGCACCCGGGCTACCTCACGTACCAACCATCCGCCGGGGCTGCTGGGCATGTACGGCTATTGCTGGTGGGTGGCGGGACCTTCTGATGAGTTGAGCCACAACGGAATTGCGGACGGCGGATATTCATCGATCGGCTTCGGCGGAAACTACCTGACGGTGCTGCCCGGATTGGACGCGGTGGTTATCGTCTTGACCGATGTGGGCGCGACGCCGCTCGCGGACGACGAGTACCACGCGCTCGTCGCCGACCTCGGTGCAGTGTTGTCCTGATGAATATTCGATGCCATTTCAGCCTCAAAGTAAGCCCGGTGTCTCATCGGAGCACAGGTCTGACTCACTTTTCTCCAGTGAGGAATAAAGCATGTGCTCCGTCCCTTGGACGTGATGAAGGTAACGCAGCCGCTCGCCACTGAGCTTCGGTCATGCGTAGTCACAGAAGGAGTTCGGCAATGCTCGTGATATCGGTCCGAGCACACCGAATATCGCGAGCAACGCCAGCGCGGTGGCGGCGGCAACGGACGGCGACATGGTCGTCAGCTCGGCAGCATAGCGTCGTCGATCGCGTCGGCATCCGGGGCGCAGTCGCCGGCACCGGAAACCAAGGTTGCGAGAGCCCCGGCGGCACAGGCCCGACGCAGTGCGCGGTCGCGATCGCCGCACCAACCGGCCGCCAGGACGCCGGCGAACACATCGCCGGCGCCGGAGGTGTCGATTGGATCCACATCAGGGGTGGGCACGGTGAACTCCGAACCGTCGCCGGTATAACTGGCGCCGCGGGCGCCGAGGGTGGTCACCCGATGCGGGACCGGCCAAACCCATTGAGCCGCTTCGGTTTCATTGACGACCAGGACATCGACAAACTTTGCCAGCTCAGCAAGTTCCGCCTCGTCGCTGCCCGACGGTGAGGCGTTGAGGATGACGGTCAACCCGGCCGAATGAGCCGCGCGGGCAGCCGCCGTTGCCGTGGCGACGGGAATCTCCAACTGCAGCAACAACACATCGCAGTTTGCCACGAGGCTGCGCAGTGCCGCCTCGTCCAGAGTCAACTGACCGTTGGCCTCCGGCGCGACGACGATGATGTTCTCGCCCCTGGAGTCGACGATGACGACCGCGTTACCGCTGCGCCCGGCGACGGTGACCAGGCCGTCGGTGCCGACGCGGTTTGCCTCGAGGTGCTCGCGCAACTGGGCAGCGGCGGCGTCCTCGCCGACGGCGCCGACGAATTGCACGTCTGCGCCCGCGCGCGCCGCTGCAACCGCCTGATTTGCGCCCTTGCCGCCGGGTGTCGAGCGCATCGAGACCGCTAATGCCGTCTCGCCCGGACGGGGCAGTATGTCGACATCGAGCCCGATGTCGATATTCGCGCTGCCCACCACACAAACCCGCGTCATTCCGCCGACATTATGAAGGAGCGCCCGGATACACAAACGTCGTGTTGATAACGGTTTTCGGCAAATCCGTTTTCACCCTCCGGTAGGCGATATTCTGCTGCGTGATCTGGGCCTTTTGGCCCGGCTGCGAAAGGATGCTGATTGACGCCGCAGGGCTCAGCTGATCCGGTACCGCTCGAGCAAACGGTCCCGGCGACACTTGGTTGGCGCCGTCACCCACGGCAACTGGCCGGATTGAGCATCCAATCCAAGATCATGGTGATGCTGCTGGTCTCGAGCCTGGCGTCGCTAGCGGTCATCGGCGTCGTTGGTTACGTATCCGGCCGGCGCACGCTGATGCCCATCGCCTCCGAACGCATGACCCAATTGCGTGAAGGGCAGAAGCGCGCCATTGAAATGTTGTTCGCCGACCTGTCGAATTCGCTGGCGATTTACAGCCGCGGATTCACCGCGGACGAAGCGGTACAAGCCTTCGCGGCGGGATTCGACCAATTAGCCGACGCCCCGGCCGATCCCGGGCAACAACAAGCGTTGGAAAGGTTCTACGTCGACAAGCTGGTAACACCGATCCAGCAGGCCACGGGGCAGAAGCTGGACCTGGCCGCGGTACTGCCCAACAACAACGCGCAGCGATACCTGCAACTGCACTACACGGTTCCGAAAGCAAGCGCCTCTGCTCCGCCCGAGGACGCCGGCGACGGCAGCGCATGGTCGTCGGCGAATGTGCGTTTCAATCAGTACTTCCGCGAGATTGCGACCCGATTCGAATACCGCGATGCGATGCTGCTCGATACCCGCGGCAATGTGGTCTACAGCGTCAACAAAGGTCCCGCTCTGGGCACCAACATCCTCAACGGCCCGTATCGCGCATCGAACTTGCGTGGCGCATACGAAAAGGCAATGGCCGCTGATTCGGTCGACTTCGTCTGGATCACCGATTTCCAGCCGTTCCAGGCTGCGGCCGGAGTGCCCATTGCCTGGCTGGTGTCCCCGATCGGTGCGGCGGGCAAGACGACTGGCGTAATGGCGCTGCCGCTGCCGATCTCGAAGGTCAACCGGATCATGACCGCCGACCAGCACTGGAAAGCTGCCGGGATGGGAGCGACGGCTGAGACGTATCTGGCCGGGCCGGACGGCCTGATGCGCTCTGACTCGAGGCTGTTCCTGCAGGACCCGGCGAAGTATCAACGCGACGCGGTCGCGGCGGGCACACCACCGGACATTGTCGCCAAGGCAGTGCGCTGGCATGGCACCACATTGGTGCAACCCGTAGAAACCGAAGCGTTCCGCGCGGCGCAGCGCGGGCAGAGTGGAACCGTCATGGACAGCGGCTATCTGGGCGACAAGGAACTCGCGGCCTACGCCCCGGTGGCCATCCCGAACTCCGATCTGCGCTGGTCGATCCTGGCTACCCGGGACAGCGAAGAGGCGTACTCGCGCATAGTTGCTTTCACTCGCACGCTGGTCGTGACGGCCGCGGCGATGGTATTCGTGCTGTGTGTGCTCGCGATGCTGATTGCTCGAAGGTTCGTCGGCCCCATCCGGCGACTCCGGGCCGGCGCCGAGGAGATCAGCGCCGGAAATTACGAGGTCACGATACCGGTCACCTCACACGACGAGATCGGTGATCTCACAGCGGCTTTCAACGAGATGAGCCGAAATCTGGAGATCAAGGAAGGGCTGCTCAACGAACAGCGCAAGGAAAACGACCGCCTGATGCTGTCGCTGATGCCCGAAGCGGTCGTGCAGCGCTACCGCGATGGCGAGCAGACCATCGCGCAGGAGCACCAGGATGTGACGGTCATCTTCGCCGACATCATCGGACTCGACAAGATCTCCAACTCGCTGTCCGGTGACGAACTGGTCGGAATCATCGACGAGCTGATGCGCGAACTCGATTCGGCGGCCGAAACCTTTGGCGTCGAAACGATTCGCACGGTTCACAACGGTTATTTGGCGAGTTGCGGCCTGAACATGCCCCGGCTGGACAGCGTGCCCCGGACGATCGACTTCGCCGTGGAGATGCAGCGGATCATGGAGCGCTTCAATTCCGGCAAGGGCTACCAGCTCAGCATCCGGGCCGGCGTCAACACCGGCAACGTGATCAGCGGGCTGGTCGGCAGATCCAGCGTCATCTACGACATGTGGGGGACCGCGGTGAATCTGGCGCATCAGATGCGCAGCGGCGCAACGGAATCCGGGATATTCGTCACCTCGGACGTGTACGAGGTGATGCGCGATATCCGCCAATTCGCCAACGCGGGAACCGTCACGGTCGATGGCGTGGAGCAGGCGATCTGGCGATTGACGGAGCGCAAATGAACATCGACGCGCTGTGGGCTTACTGGGCGATCGGGCTGGCCATCGGTCTGCCCCTGTTACTGATCAGCCTCACCGAGTGGCAGCAGTTCCTGGCGCGCCGGCGGAGCACCCTGGCCGGGCCGGTCAATCTGTTGCGCAACTACCTGGTGCCACTGGCGGCGCTGCTGGTGCTGTTGGTCAAGGTGGCGAGGGTGCCCGCCCACTTCGAATCGGTGCGGGTGCTGGCAACGGTATTCGGTTTCGTGGTGCTGCTCCTGCTGTTGTCGGGACTCAACGCCACGGTATTCGAGGGAGCGCCACAGGGCTCGTGGCGCCAGCGGGTGCCGACGATATTCCGGGACGTCACAAGGTTTTTGCTGATTGCGGCCGGCCTCGCGCTGATCTTCTCCTACGTCTGGGGTGTGCGCGTCGGTGGTCTGTTCACCGCGCTCGGCGTGACCTCGGTGGTCATCGGCCTGATGCTGCAGAACTCCGTGGGTCAGATTGTGTCGGGCCTGTTCATGCTGTTCGAGCAGCCGTTCCGGATCGGGGACTGGCTGGACACGCCGGCCGCACGCGGACGCATCGTGGAGGCGAACTGGCGCGCCATCCACATCCAGACCGGTCACGGTCTGCAGATCACCCCGAACTCGGTGCTGGCCGCTACGTCGTTCACCAACCTCAGCCGACCACCCGGCGCGCACAAGCTGTCGATCAGCACCACGTTCTCGGTCGAGGACCCACCCGAGCGCGTGCGTCTTCTCCTGATTCGAATCGCCAGCGCGCTGCCGCAACGCAAGGCCGACGTCACACCAACGTCTTCTGCCGGCGGTTCCGGCGAGTATCAGGTCAGCATCGCGCTGAAGTCGCCCGCCGACGACGGCGCCGCGAAAGCGACCTTCCTACGGTGGATTTGGTACGCGGCCCGACGCGAGGGACTGCACCTCGACGGAGCGACCGACGACTATGCCACGCCGGCGCGGGTACAGACGGCGATGCGCGACGTGGTGGCGCCCGCACTGCGCCTGAGCCTCGCCGATCAGCAAACCCTGAGTGCGCACGCGAAGATAGTTCGGTACGGCACCGACGAAATCGTGCAGTACCCCGGCGAAGTGCCCACTGCCATGACCTTTTTGATCAAGGGCAGCATCCGGCGGACCATCACCGCCGACGACGGTTCGGTAATTCTGCTGAGCCTGTTGGAGGAAGGCTCGTTTCTCGGATTGAGCACGCTGACCCGGCAGCCCAGTCTGCACGGCGCCCACGCACTGGAAGAAGTGACGGCACTCGAGATCGATCGCGAACACATCGAAGACCTTGTGCTTCGGACACCCTTACTGCTGCAGGAATTGGGCCGGATCATCGAAGACCGCCGCAAGGAGACATCGGCGATTGGGGCCGTCGCTACGCGGCGCTAGATTGCCCGCTACCCTGGGTCAATGAGTGTGCATGCCTTCTCGGCGGTGGATGTGCGCCAGCAGGTGCACGATGCGGCACGCCGGGCTCGGGTGGCCGCCCGGATTCTGGCCTCCCTGCCGACCGTTGCCAAGGATCAAGCGCTGCGCGTCGCCGCCGATGCGCTGGTGACCAATACCGACCGGATTCTGGCGGCCAACGCCGACGACCTGCGCTCGGCCCGGGCCGCTGACACGCCCGCCGCCATGATCGACCGGCTGGCACTGGACGCCAAGCGCGTCGAGGGTATCGCCGCGGGGCTGCATCAGGTCGCCGGTCTGCCCGACCCGGTCGGCGAGGTACTCCGCGGCTACACCCTGTCCAACGGTCTGGCCTTACGTCAGCAACGTGTCCCGCTCGGTGTCGTGGGGATCGTCTACGAAGGCCGGCCCAACGTCACGGTCGACGCGTTTGGTCTGACGCTGAAGTCCGGTAACGCCGCGCTGCTGCGCGGCAGCGCATCCGCGATGCGCTCGAACGAGGCGCTGGTTGCGGTGTTGCGCGAAGCGCTGCGCGGCGAGGACCTGCCCGTCGACGCCGCACAACTGCTCCCTTCGGCCGACCGCTCGTCGGTCACGCATCTGATCCAGGCCCGCGGCCTGGTCGACGTGGTGATCCCGCGCGGGGGAGCCGGCCTGATCGAGGCGGTGGTCCGCGACTCGCAGGTGCCGACCATCGAGACCGGTGTGGGCAACTGCCACGTCTATATCCACGACGCCACCGATCTCGACATGGCCGAACGAATCCTGTTGAACTCCAAGACGCGTCGCCCCAGCGTGTGCAACGCGGCTGAGACGCTCCTGGTCGACCGGGCGATCGCCGACCAGGCCTTGCCGCGATTGATCAACGCCCTGCAAGACGCCGGTGTGACCGTTCATCTCGACCCCGACGATGACCATCTGCGACGCGAATACCTGGAGTTGGAGATCGCGATCGAGGTCGTCGACGGCGTCGACGCGGCGATCGCTCACATCAACGAGTACGGCACCGGGCACACCGAAGCCATCGTCACGTCGAACATGGCTGCGGCGCAACGCTTTACCGAGGGCGTGGATGCAGCAGCCGTGATGGTGAACGCCTCGACGAGTTTCACCGACGGTGAGCAGTTCGGGTTCGGCGCCGAGATCGGCATCTCCACCCAGAAATTACATGCCCGTGGCCCGATGGGGCTTGCCGAACTGACCTCGACCAAGTGGATCGGCTGGGGCGACGGCCAGACCCGCCCGGTCTGAGACAACTGAGGAGAAAACCACGTGAGTGTGCCCGCGCGACCCGCGCCGCTGTTCGCCGACATCGACGACGTCGGTCGGCGACTGGCCGAAACCGGCTACCTGCCTGATACCGCCACTGCGACAGCCGTTTTCCTCGCTGACCGGCTCGGCAAGCCGCTGTTGGTGGAAGGCCCGGCCGGAGTCGGCAAGACCGAACTCGCCCGCGCCATCGCGCAAGCCACCGGTTCTGAACTGGTCCGCCTGCAGTGCTACGAGGGCGTCGACGAGGCCCGCGCGCTCTACGAATGGAACCACGCCAAGCAGATCCTGCGTATTCAATCCGGGTCTGACAACTGGGACCAGACCAAGACCGACGTCTTCACCGAAGAATTCCTGCTGTCGCGGCCGCTGCTGACCGCGATCCGGCGCACCGACCCCACCGTCCTGCTGATCGACGAAACCGATAAGGCAGACATCGAAATCGAGGGTCTGCTGCTCGAGGTGCTGTCCGACTTCGCCGTGACGATCCCCGAGTTGGGCACCATCACCGCCGAGCGGAAGCCGTTGGTCGTGTTGACCTCCAACGCCACCCGTGAGCTGTCCGAGGCACTCAAGCGCCGCTGCCTGTTCCTGCACATCGACTTTCCCACTGCCGAGCTGGAACGCCGAATCCTGTTGTCCCGCGTTCCGGAACTACCGGCACACATCGCCGAAGAACTGGTGCGCATCATCGGTGTGCTGCGCGGCATGCAACTCAAGAAGGTGCCATCGGTGGCCGAGACCATCGACTGGGGCCGCACCGTACTGGCCCTGGGCCTGGACACCATCGACGACGCGACGATCGCCGCGACGATGGGTGTCGTGCTCAAGCACCAGTCCGACCAAAAGCGCGCTACCTCCGAACTGCGGCTGAACTGAGGCGTCGCTGATGGCCGTCCGTCGAGTTCGTCCAAGCCAGCCGCTGGCCCCGCATGGCCTGCCGGGCCATCTGGTCGGGTTCGTCGAAGCGCTACGCGGACAAGGCATCTCGGTAGGCCCGTCGGAGACTGTCGATGCCGGCCGGGTGATGGAAGTCCTCGGCCTCGGTGACCGCGAGATCCTGCGCGAAGGACTGGCGTGTGCGGTGTTGCGACGGCCCGAGCACCGCGAGACCTACGACGCGATGTTCGATCTGTGGTGGCCGGCCGCACTGGGCACCCGGGCGGCGGTCACCGAGGAAGACTCGATCGACCCCGAGATGCAGTTGCCGCCCGATGACGTCGAGGCGATGCGGCAGATGTTGCTGGACCTGCTGACCGACAACCCCGAACTCGCCGACATGGATGATCGGCTGGTCGCGATGATCGCCCAGATCGTGGACGCCTACGGCAAATACAACTCCAGCCGCGGCCCGTCGTACTCGTCGTATCAGGCGCTCAAGTCGATGGCACTCGACGAGTTGGAGGGCAAGCTGCTGGCCGGACTGCTCGCCCCCTACGGCGAGGAGCCCACTCCGACCCAGGAGCAGATCGCCAAAGCACTTGCCGCACAGCGGATCACGCAGCTGAGGAAAATGGTCGACGCTGAGACCAAACGGCGCACCGCCGAGCAACTCGGCCGCGACCACGTCCAGATGTACGGCATCCCACAGCTATCCGAAAACGTCGAATTCCTGCGCGCCTCCGGCGAGCAGCTGCGGTCCATGCGACGCGTCGTGCAACCGCTGGCCCGCACGCTCGCGACTCGGCTGGCCGCACGCCGGCGCCGGTCCCGGGCAGGCGCGATCGACCTGCGCAAGACGTTGCGTAAATCGATGTCCACCGGCGGTGTGCCGATCGACCTGGTGTTGCGTAAGCCCCGTCCGGCCCGCCCGGAGCTGGTGGTGTTGTGCGATGTGTCCGGCTCGGTCGCCGGGTTCAGCCACTTCACTCTGCTGCTCGTGCACGCCCTGCGCCAGCAATTCTCCCGGGTCCGGGTATTCGCGTTCATCGACACCAGCGACGAGGTCACGCACATGTTCGGCCCGGACGCCGACCTCGCCGTCGCGATCCAGCGGATCACCCGCGAGGCCGGCGTCTACACCCGCGACGGCCACAGCGACTACGGCAACGCCTTCGTCTCGTTCATCCAGGACCACCCGAACGTGCTGTCGCCGCGGAGCTCGTTGTTGGTGCTCGGCGATGCGCGCACCAACTACCGCGATCCGGCCACCGATGTGCTGTCGCACATGGTGACCGCCAGCCGGCACGCGCACTGGCTCAACCCGGAACCCAAGCACCTCTGGGGCAGCGGCGACTCGGCGGTGCCCCGCTACCAACAGGTCATCACCATGCATGAATGCCGCTCCGCCAAGCAGCTGGCTTCGGTGATCGACCAACTGCTGCCGGTCTGAGGCCGCACAGCCGCAAAAATTCCTCAATTGCACAGGACAACTTGCACAGGACAATCTGAGGCTATTCTTAGCTCGCCATCAGATAAGCGTCAGAGTGAGTGGGTTCGCCGTGCTGAAGAGTCTTCGCGTGATCGCGCCGATTGTCGGGGCGACCGCGCTGTCGATCGTCCTATCCGTGTCGGCCCACGCCGACGTCGATGCGACCGACACATTATTGGGCAGCACCAATGCGATCTTCCTCGGCGGCACTGCCGAACCGACACCGTCGACGGCCTATGTGGAGGCCGCCGACCAGCTGTATCTGCAGCCGTTGGGGTTCGCCGATGGCGCGTCAATCTGCGACATGGCCGGAAATTTGCCGTGTGACGGTGCGTTGCAGGTGTTGACGACGCCGGAGGTGTTCGAGTTCGGTCCGAGCAGCCTTCAAGACGAGACCAACCTCGTGTACGCGATCGAAGCCGAATATCACGCGGGTCTGATGAGTCCTTCCGATCCGCTGACGGTCTTCGCCTACTCGCAGAGCGCGATCGCGGCTTCGGCGGCCGAGAAAATGCTTACGGCAGATGGCATTCCGCAGGAAGATCTGCATTTCGTGTTCATCGGCGACCCCAGCGACGCCAACGGGATAGCCACCAACATCTATGCGGACCTGATCCAGTTGTTCGGCGGCGGCACAAGCGGCACGACTCTGACCGATAACCTGCTCACCGGCATCAACGAAGACCAATTCGCCCCTGGCGGCCTGCTTGCCGGTTACACACCGGATGACCTGTACCCGACGACCATCTACACGATCGACACCGACGGGGTCGCCGACTGGCAACAGGATTGGAACGCTGTCCTCGCCGGTGGCGGCAGCCCTCTGGAAGCCTTCGGGAACGGTCTCTACCACTTCTTCACGACCCACGTGGAGTACCTGGGCTTGACGCCGGAGGAGATCGCCAGCGGCGTCGCCACGACCACCGGCTTGACCACCACCATCACCATTCCGGATGGAGCAGACGCAGGCTCCGTCATCAACGACGGGGCAGCGCTGCTGGGCGCGTTTTCCCATGGTGTTGCGGACAGCGGCGCGATCACCGCCTTATTTCAAACCGTCGAAGACCTTTTCAACCCCGCCTACTTCTGAGCATGTCTAACGCCAATCCTTAGTCCGGCGGGCGTGCATTGCCCGCCTCTGGCTGGCCCGGGTGCTGGTGTGGCCTGTGTGACATTGGAGCCTGGCCCTGCCGCGCTCAAGTAAGCTGGCAAACCGTGCAAAAGCGGAGGCTGGGAGTCATGGGCGGGACGTTCGATCCCATCCACAACGGGCACCTGGTCGCTGCCAGCGAGGTCGCTGACCGGTTCGAGCTCGACGAGGTGGTGTTCGTGCCGACCGGGCAGCCCTGGCTCAAGGGGCGCGAGGTCAGCACTGGCGAAGACCGCTACCTGATGACGGTGGTCGCTACCGCGGCCAACCCGCGCTTCTCGGTCAGCCGCGTCGACATCGACCGCGACGGCCCTACCTACACCAAGGACACCTTGCGGGATCTACAGGCGCTCAACGCCGACTCCGATCTGTACTTCATCACCGGCGCCGACGCGCTGGCGTCCATCCTGTCCTGGCAGGACCTCGACGAGCTGTTCGCGGCGGCACGGTTCGTCGGCGTCAGCCGGCCCGGCTATGAGCTCGGCAGCGAGCATCTTGCCGGCGTCCTCGACGGACTGCCGCCGGACGCGCTGTCCCTCGTCGAAATCCCGGCTCTGGCAATATCTTCCACCGACTGCCGGCTACGCGCCGCGCAAGGCCGCCCGCTGTGGTACCTGATGCCCGACGGCGTAGTGCAGTACGTCTCCAAACGAGACCTTTACCGCAAACCCGGGGAGCAGACGTGACCGCCGCAGCCGAAGCGATCGACATGGCAGGAGTTGCCGCGCGCGCGGCGGCGGACAAGCTCGCCGACGACGTCGTCGTCATCGACGTATCCGACCAGCTGGTGATCACCGACTGCTTCGTGATCGCATCGGCGTCCAACGAACGACAGGTCAACGCCATCGTCGACGCGGTCGAAGAGAAAATGCGCGAGGCCGGACACAAGCCCGCCCGCCGCGAGGGCACCCGCGAGGGCCGCTGGACCCTGTTGGACTACGTCGACATCGTGGTGCACATCCAGCATCAGGACGAGCGCGACTTCTACGCCCTCGATCGGCTCTGGCGCGACTGTCCCGTATTAGCGGTGGATCTGTCATGACGGTCCGTCGGCTGGTGATGCTGCGGCATGGCCAGACCGCGTTCAATTTCGGCAGCCGGATGCAGGGCCAGCTCGACACCGAACTGACAGAGCTCGGCCGGGCGCAGGCGGTGGCCGCGGCCGAGGCGCTCGCCAAGCACCAGCCGCTGCTCATCGTGTCCTCGGATTTGCGCCGTGCCTACGAGACGGCCGTCGCGTTGCAGGAGCGCACCTGTCTGCCGGTGCGGGCCGACGACCGGCTGCGCGAGACGCACCTCGGCGATTGGCAAGGTATGACCCACACCGAGATCGACGCGATAGCGCCAGGTGCCAGGCTGGCGTGGCGCGACGACGCCAGCTGGGCGCCGCACGGCGGGGAGAACCGTGTCGACGTGGCCGCACGCAGCGTGCCGCTGGTCGCCGAGCTGGTCGCCGGTGAGCCCGAGTGGGGCGCCGACGTCGACCCGGCACGGCCGGTGGTGCTGGTCGCCCACGGCGGTCTGATCGCCGCGCTGACCGCGGCACTGCTGCGGCTACCGGTCGACAACTGGCCGGCGTTGGGCGGCATGGGCAATGCCAGTTGGACGCAGCTGTCCGGGCACCCGGTCGCCGGGGCTGGGGCCCCCGGCGCGGTCGCCGACGCGTTCGACGCCATCCGGTGGCGGCTCGACGTGTGGAACGCATCGGCACAGGTTGCGGGCGATGTCCTCTGAGCCTCGCCCGATCCTGCTGGTCTTCGCCGACTCGCTGGCCTACTACGGACCGACCGGCGGGCTACCGTCCGACGATCCGCGTATTTGGCCCAATATTGTTGCTAAACAACTTGATTGGGACTTGGAGCTGATCGGACGCATCGGGTGGACATGCCGGGATGTCTGGTGGGCGGCCACCCAGGATCCACGAGCCTGGGCAGCCCTGCCCCGTGCCGGGGCGGTGGTGTTCGCGACAAGCGGGATGGATTCGCTGCCTTCGCCGGTGCCCACCGCGCTGCGGGAACTCATCCGCTACGTACGCCCACCGTGGCTGCGCCGATGGGTTCGAAACGGGCACGGCTGGCTACAGCCACGGCTGTCGCCGGTGGCAAGGTCCGCGCTTCCGCCACACCTCAGCGCCGAATACCTCGAAGAAACCCGTGGCGCAATCGATTTCAACCGGCCGGGTATACCGATGGTGGCATCTCTGCCGTCGGTGCACATCGCCGAGGCCTACGGAGTGGCCCATCATGGGCGGGCCGGCACCGTCGCGGCGATCACCCAGTGGGCCAACGAGCACGATGTCGCGCTGGTCGATCTGAAGGCCGCCGTCGCCGACGAGGTGATGAATGGTCGCGGCAATCCCGATGGCATTCACTGGAATTTCGAAGCGCACCGGGCAGTCGCGGAGTTGATGTTGAAGGCGCTCGCGGAGGCCGGCGTGGCGCACGACGAAACCGCACGGCTGAGTTCATGCCCGTTGTCGTCGTCACCGATTCGTCGGCACGCCTTCCCGACGAGTTGCGCCGGCAATGGGGGATCCGCCAAGTCCCGCTGCACATCCTGCTCGACGACACCGATCTGCGCGACGGCGTGGACGAGATTCCGGACGATATCCACGAGCACGGTCACGCCACGACGGCTGCCGCGACACCCACCGAGTTGGCCGCGGTCTATCGGCAGGCGTTGGCCGACAGCGGCGGCGACGGTGTGGTGGCTGTGCACCTGTCCAAGGCGCTGTCGGGAACGCTGAACGCCGCCGAATCCGTTGCTGCCGAGATCGGTTCGGAAATAACAGTTCTCGACTCGAAGTTCACCGGGATGAACACCGGCTTCATCGCGATGGCGGCGGCGCGGGCCGCCGCCGATGGCGCCGACCTGGACGCCGTCGCCGCCGCCGCCGCCGCCGCGACAGAGCGCAACTACGGGTTCATCGTCGTGCATCAGCTGGACAATCTGCGGCGTAGCGGACGCATCGGCGGCGCGGGAGCCTGGCTGGGCACCAAGCTGTCACTGAAGCCGCTGCTGCGTATCGACGATGGCAAACTGGTTCTCGCGCAACGAGTTCGGACGGCCAACAAAGCTGTCGCGACGATGATCGACCGGGTATGTGAGATTGTCGGAGAACGGCCCGCCTCGATCGCGGTGCATCATGTCGCCAACCCCGACGGCGCGCAGAACCTGGCGCCGCGTTGGCCGAGCGGTTGCCCGGTTGCGAACCGGCGATTGTCACCGGGCTGGGCCCGGTGCTGGCCCTACACGTCGGCGCAGGCGCGCTCGGCGTCTGCGTGGAACTGAACGACTAGCACGTCACGACTTCTGCACGGCCAGCGGCGCGGTGTTGGCGTCGTCGGTGACGGCCGGCGGCGGCTTCGGCTTGGCGTGGTCGCCGCGGGGGTGGACCACCTGCGGCCACCAGAACCAGCGGCCGAGCAGCGTCGCCAGCGATGGCATGAACAGCGTTCGCACGACCAGGGTGTCGAGCAGCAGACCGATGCAGACCGTCGAGCCGAACTGACCCAGCACGGTCAGCTCGCTGCCCAGCATGGCCGCCATCGTGAAGGCGAACACCAGGCCGGCCGACGTCACCACCGCGCCGGTGCCGGCCATCGACCGGATGTATCCGGTCTTGAGGCCCGCGTGTATCTCCTCCTTGAATCGCGACACCAGCAGCAGGTTGTAGTCCGAGCCGACGGCCAACAGGATGATGACCGACAGCGCCATCACGATCCAGTGGATGTGAATGCCCGAACAGGTCCTGCCAGATCAGCACCGACAACCCGAACGACGCGGCGATCGAACTGCTCGCCGTCCCGACGATCACCAGTGCGGCCACCACGCTTCGGGTGAGCAGCAGCATGATCATGAAGATCAGCGTCAACGCCGACACCACCGCGATCATCAGGTCGTACTTCTCACCGTCGGCCATGTCCCGGAACGTCGCGGCGGTGCCGCCGAGATAGACCTTGGCGTCCGACAGCGACGACTGCTTGAGCCCTTCCTGGGCGGCGGTGCGCTCCGCGCCGACCCGGTCGATGCCCTCGGGCGTCATCGGGTCGCTCTGGTGAGTGATGAAGAACCGCACCGACTTTCCGTCGGGGGAGAAGAACATCTTCACACCGCGAATGAACTCCGGGTTGGAGAACGCCTCGGGCGGCAGGTAGAAGAAGTCGTCGTTCTGCGACTTGTCGAAGCTCTGCCCCATCACGATGGAGGTGTTACTCATCGCCTCCATCTGGTCGATCATCGCTTTGAAGGTCTGGTACATGGTCAGCGTCAGACCATGCGTCGTCTTCATCGTCTCGAGCATGATCGGGATCAGCTGCTCCAGCTCGTGGGAGGCCGGCCGCGGTGCGGCTGATGTCGCCGGAGAGCTCGTGGAACTTCTCGGCGAGTTGGTCGAAGCCGTCGATCGAGTCGAACAACGACCGGAACGAGATGCAGACCGGGATGTCGTAGCAGTGCTTCTCCCAGTAGAAGTAGCTACGAATCGGCCGGTAGAAGTCTTCGAAGTCGGCGATGTGGTCGCGCAGCGTGTCGGTGATCTCCGAGGTTTCCTGCGTGGTTTTCGCGCTGTCGAGGGCGGCGGTGGCCAGGTCGTGGGTGACCTTCGCCTGCCGGGTCGTCACGTCGATCATGATCTGCATCTCGTCGGCCATCTTCAGCATGTCGGCCATTCTGTCTTTCAGGAACTTCATGTTCTGCATGGTCGTCTGGCTCTGGATGCTGTTCTGGAACGGAATTGAGCTGTGCTGGATGGGAATTCCCAACGGCCGGGTGATGTCCTGGATCATCGCGATGCCGACGGTGCGGATCTCGTTCTTGGCGACCTTGTCCAGCACCAGCATGTCGGCGGTATTGCGCATGTCGTGGTCGGCCTCGATCATCAGCAGGTCCGGGTTCATCCGCGCCTCGGAGAAGTGCCGGTCGGCGGCGGCGTACCCGACGTTGGACGGCGCCGTCTCGGGCAAGTAGTGCCGGTCGTTGTAGCTCGTCTTGAATCCGGGCATCGCGACCATGCCGACCAGAACCACGGCGGTGCTCACCGCGAAAATCGGTGCGGGCCAACGGACGACGGCAGTGCCAACCCGTCGCCACAGCTTGCCGCGGGCCTGGCCGTTCTTCTCGAACAGGCCGAACTTGACTGCCGAGGAACACCACCGCGGGCCCCAGCGTCAGACCGGCGATCACCACCACGATCATGCCGATCGCGACGGGCGCGCCCATGGTGGAGAACTACGGCAGTCGGCAGAAGCTCAGGCAGTACGTCGCACCGGCGATCGTCAGGCCGGATCCCACCATGACGGGGGCGACGGACTTGAATGTCGTGTAGTACGCGGCTTCTCGGTCTTCGCCCTTGCGGCGCGCCTCCTGATAGCGGCCGACGATGAAGATGCCGTAGTCGGTGCCGGCGGCGATCGCCAGCATCGTCAGGATGTTCCCGGCGAAGGTGGTGAGCCCGAATGCGTTGTTGTATCCGAGAACTGCGACGATGCCGCGGGCACAGGCCAGCGAGACGAACGTCATGAAGAGCTGGATCAGCGTGGTGACGATCGAGCGGTAGACCAGCAGCAGCATGATCGCGATCGCGACGAGGGTGAACAGCGTGATCTTCGCCAGGCTGGCGTTGCCGATGACGTGCAGGTCGTCGGAGAGTGCCGCGGGCCCGGTGACGTAGGCCTTCACCCCGGGCGGCGCCTTGTCTTCGTCGATGACCTTGCGGACGGCGTCGACGCAGTCGTTGGCCTGCGTCGTGCCCTGGTTACCGGCGATGTTGGCCTGCACGTAGGCGCCCTTGGCGTCGGCGCTCTGCGCGCCCGCCGCGGTCAACGTGTCGCCCCAGAAGTCCTGGATGTGCTGGATGTGCTCGGGGTCCTTGCGCAGCTTGCGGACGATGTCGTCGTAGTAGTGGTGTGCGGCGTCGCCGAGGGGCTGCTGGCCCTCGACCACGACCATCACCGTGCTGTTGGAGTTGAACTCCTGGAAGTTGCGTCCCATCCGCATCATCGCCGTCATCGACGGTGCGTCCTGGGGAGCCATCGGCGCCGAGTGCACCTCGCCGACGACTTCCAGCGTCGGGACCGCGACGTTGACGATGACGGTCAACGCGACCCAGACGATGATGATCGGGATCGCGAGGATGCGGATCAGGTGTGGGAGGAACGGTGGTGCGGGCGCTCGGCTGCGGTCTCGGCGGTTGTCGCGGTCTCGTGGTTGCTCATGCGGACTTCACCAGGCAGAAGGTCTGGGCGTTGATCCCGTCGGAACTCTGGTGCTCGCGCAACTCCCCGTTGACGGTGACGCGGCAACCGATTATCCGCCGTCGGTCTGCGCCATGAGGTTGGCGCTCACGGTGGGCAGCGTCGTCGACACCGTGAACGACCACGGCAGCGCCGCGTCGTTGATCAGGTGCATGTTCGCGTCGGCGTCGCAGTAGCTGATGTGGGCGGTGCTCCGGGCGCGCCGTAACCTCGTACATCATGATCTTCGGGTTGAACTGCACGATTTCGATGCCCGCACCGGCGTTGGCGTTGAGGTCCTGCGAGGCGAACTGCCTGTGCAACCGCGTCACGGCGAGCGTGGAGACCGACAGCACGGCCACGAGCAACAGCGGTATCCAGGCACGTTTGAGCACACCGCTCGATCGATATCGACTTCACTGGTTTCCTTCCGCCGCGCATCCGCGATGTTGTCCGCGAACGCGTTCGACTACGGATTTATTCCGCGTTCGAGAAGGTGGCGTCCGGGGAGCTTCGCCGAAAGAGCCGGCCTCAGCCGGTCATCGATTTGCCGATGCCGAACAGAACCTTTGCTCGGCTAACGATGCTAGACGATAGAGCACGTCGGCGTTCTGCTAGGTCCCCTCGCTACGACGGAGCCGACGGCGAACTGCTCCGGCCGACCGGTGATGAGGCAGACGATGATTTCCGGTCGGCTCCGGCCATCAGGACAACTCGGCGGCGTTCACTCCATCTGGGCGCGCGGTATAGCGACCCACCCAGAACCAAGCAATTTTCGCCGCTGTGCGAGACGGAGTGGACCGCAGCTGGTTGGAAAACACAGGGATATCCCTGATTCGCTGGCCGTGGATTGACAGTAACGTGCCAGGCGGTCGCGCGAAACTACGAAGGAAGGAGCCGGTGGTGAGTTCACGCCGCATTGCAATGCAAGAGATCAATGCCCGCCAGCGTCGCGTCGACAGAACCACGCTTGCCAGCATCTTCAGGCTGGGTGTTGCCACCGTCGCGCTGAGCTGTGTAGCGGCGGGCTGTCAATCTCACAGCGGCCCGAGCACAACCTCCGGTGGACCTGCGCCGGGTTCGTCCGGCTCCGACGCAGGTCACGCGGCGAAACCGCTCGATGTGTGTTCGATGCTCTCGCCGCAGGACATTTCGGCGCTATTAGGGACGGCGGTGCCAGGCAAGCCAAGTGGCAAAGATCCTCAAATGGGTGGCTGCAGCTGGGATAACGCGTCTACCGAAGAGTCAGTGAGCGTTGAAATCAGCAATCCCGGTACGGCGCCTAACAACACCCTGCCCCCGCTGGAGCCGGGCTTGCCGGTTCAGGCCACCCCCGGACCCGATGGGATGCGGTTCATGGGCGGCGGCATGGTCGAGTTCGCCGCCGGTAATCGATCGAACACTGTTCAAGTCGCCGTGCTCAGACTCTTAGGGGACCAGGCCAATTCGGCTGCCGTCGACCTCGCACGAAAGATCCGGCCGCAGGTACCGCAGTAGATAGTCAAGACGTTCGCACATGTAGGGAATACTCTGATTCGATTTTGGCCGCCGGTCTCTAGCGTCGAGCGGATGGGCATCGCTGCACAGCCGCTTACGTGTTACGTCGTCGAGTGGTACCGACCCGGACTCGACGAAGACCAGCTCAGCGGGATTGTCGCCGAAGTCGAGCGCTCGTCACGGTTGGTGCGCGTCGAGGGCTCATCGGTGCAATGCGTACTGACGCTGGCGGTCCCCACCGACGAAGTGGTTTTCGGGATATTCGTTGCCGACTCCCCAGACGTGGTGGCACTGCTGTGTCGACGCGCCGGAATGCCAGCCTCGCGGCTCACCTGCGCCGTCGCCAACCGCGACCTGAGCCACGGCATAGGGAAACCCCTGATTCGGCGCCCGATTTTGCCCCGTAGCATCGACTGGCACAGGTCAGCGGAAGCTTTTCGAGCCGCCGGCTGGTCACGCACGAGACCATGGCAGCAACGGTCGAACGCTTAGCGCTCGGCGCCCGACTTCATATTGGCAAAAACATCGACCGGCCACTCCAACCCGACGCATAGACCAAGGGCTCCACCAAGCAGGTTCAACCGGGTCGGCGTTATCTGAAGGGAAAAACGATGACCGATCGCCCCACGAACCGCCCTGCCAGGCCGACATCCGGCGGGAGCGGCAATGAAGATGCCGGCACGCAGCGCATTTATCAGCGAAGCCCTCGTACCGCCACGCCAACGTCGCGAATCGCCCACGATGCATCGAATGTGCCGACGCAAGCCAGTCCGATGGCGTGGTCCCAAGATGACCGCGAAGGTCTGCGCGAACGAGGGTATTACCAGGATTCTGGCGACTATCACCAGGGCGAAGATCAACCGTACCCGCGGCAGCATGACCCGGACCCCGGCTCGGTTCAGAACTCGAATACGGATGCGCCTCAGCGCTTATCCTGGTTGCGGTCGGCACCGACGTATGTGTTGGCCGCTGCTGCAGTTGCGGTCCTCGTTGCCGGCGGCGGGCTTGCCTACACGTTGACCGGGTCCAGCCACGAGAGCCCAGCGCCGGCTCATCCCTCGGTGGCACCACCAGCTCCACAGCAGAACGGCAACGTGTCGCCCGTGGCACCGCAGGATTCTCCCGCAGTGCCGATTCAAGCACCCGCACCCGAACCCGCACCCGCCGCGCCGGTCCCGGCGCCCGATGACGACTCCGGGCCGGCGGTCGCGCCGCCCGCCGTTGTTCAGCAGGCGCCTGCGCCGCAACAGCAGCAGCTGCCCAACGGTCCGCAGTTCCCGAATGGCCAGCAGCAGCTGCCGAATGGCCAGCAGCAGTTCCCGAATGGCCAGCAGCAGTTCCCCGAATGGCCAGCAGCAGTTCCCGAATGGCCAGCAGCAGTTCCCGAACGGCCAGCAGCAGTTCGCCGAACGGCCAGCAGCAGCAGTTGCCGAACGGCCAGCAGCAGTTGCCGAACGGCCAGCAGCAGTTGCCGAATGGCCAGCAGCAGTTGCCGAACGGCCAGCAGCAGCAGTTGCCGAACGGCCAGCAGCAGTTGCCTCAAAAGCCGGAGTCGGCACAGGACACTCTGTGCCACCCGAAGCGGCCACCCTGCTAGTCGATGAAGCTACCTGAGCCGGCAACCGTGACCCACGGTCGGTGTTACTTCAGAGCCGACGACAGGCATAGCCGAATAACGGGCATGCCGCTGATCGTCGTTGTTGCTGTGGCCACGGCAGCTGCTGCCGCCACAATGTCCTCCGGGAATCCGGTGCCGCGGGTTTATCAGCTGATCTCGACCCCGACACCTCCGGCACCGCCCACCCCCTTGATTTCTAACGACCACGGGTATGCGCGTATCACTCTGGTATCGCAGGTAATCGGTTGTTCAATCAGCGTCGAACTGGTCGCCTGCGAAACCTCCTCGAAGAAATGGCAGTCTCGCGGCAATGGTCAACCGTTCCATACCGTGAGCGTCAGCGCGGACGGCAAATTTCAGTTCGTCGATGCTGATCTGGGAGCGCTTGCCGGTAAGACTGAGCTACAACCCGGGGCATATGAGGCGCAAGGCTGGTCCGTCGCAGCGACCGAGGACACCTTTGTTTCCACCAATGACCGCACCGGTCACGGCATGCGGGTGAGTACTCAAGCTGCGCAACCGTTCTAGAGCACAACCCCGTTCGAATTGCCGCCGGTGAGCACCACACCTGCCCCCAAGTGCGGTTGCCCAGGGCCGAGCGGCCAAGGGCACTGAGGGGTGACTTCTAGGTCACGGCGCAGATCCACCCCGCTCGCTGCTGCGAAACGGTCATCTGCAGCTGTCGTGTGCAACCCGCGGTCAGCCGCTCACGGGCTGGCTGGCCTGACCGATGGAGGTCCGCTCGCCGTTGTAGGTGACCGTGCACTTCACCACCGCGTTGTAGCTGGTGCCAAGAGGAGGCCACAGCATGTCGGTGATCGTACTGGTGCTCTTCGGGCCGACGTCGATGCTTTTATCGACCGCTTGTGGTCCGAGTCCGCCGGTTTTGGTGGCGGTGTAGCTGCATTTCGCGGGCAGACTTGAATTGTTGGTGACCGCTGCGTGCGCGTTGAATCCGTTCCGCGTGATGTTGATGGCCACGGCGTTCGTCGGCGCGGCGCACGGCTGGCCGGCTGGAACGGTATCGGTCACCGAGCCGGCCGCGCATTTCACCGGCGCTGCCGGAGCCGGCGCTGCCGGGCACTGCTGGCCGTTCGGAACTGACGCAACCGGCGATCCTGCGGGACACTTCACGGGCAACCCCGGTTGCGGTGGCGCCGGCGCCGCTTGCTTGGGCGGGGTGTAAGTGAAGTTCGACCAGGGGCCGCAATCATCGGAGCCGGCCTTGTGCTTACGGCAGCCCTGGATCGGCATGGTCACCGGCCCGGTCAATGGCCCGTAGAGACGAAAGGTCGTGGTGCTGTTGCAACCCTTATCCTGCCCGGTTTGCTTGTCGTTGGGGCTGGATCTTCCCGAGATGGATCACGTCGCCGGCCTCGTCTTCGTATACGCGGGGGCAGCCCGAGACATTGCATATGGCGTCCTGACCGTTGGGTACACAGGTCACTGTGTAGCCATTCGGCAAACGTGTCGGCGTTAGCGGTCGGCGCCATTGGCGGCGTTGCATTGGCATACCCGAAAGACAGACCGCGGCGACCGACATCGCGAACAATCTCGACAATCGTTTTCTCATTACATTGCCTCCTAGAATGGGTGCGCATTCCCACTGCCGAACGGGCGCTGAACCACACCTCTCAATGTGCCGAGCGTATGGCCGCAAGGAGGGTCGGACCAATTACGGATTTCCCTACACTTTGGCTCACCCGGCGCAACTTGGCTGCCTCTCGGCATGACAGTGTCACAACTGGGCGGCAACACGCAGGCACCGGTGACATGCCTTGACACCGTGACGGCAGGTCAGTGGACACGACCACAGCCGTCGCAGTTCGTGAAGACCCGTCCTGCAGGCGGTAAATCCGGTCCGCGCGCGTCGATCGCGTCCATAAATGTAGGGAAAACTCTGATGCGTCGGGGGCGGCGTGCGCGTTACTGTCCGATTTCGATGTCGCAACCTGCGATATCTCTATCGACCAGGGACCGTTGCGGGCACAACGTTCCGTCAAATTGGGTTTCGCACCCAAGCCGCATTTGGAAGGACGTGGACATGAGCCATCCTGCGAGAACACCGAAAACAATCGCGGCAACGACAACGCTGGCCGTAGCGGCCGTGCTCGCCGCGCTGGCGTTGGCTGGTCCAGCGTCGGCGCAGACTTACACCCAACACCTCGCGGTGGATTGCCCGCAGCCCTACAGCCAGAACTGCGCACCGCGTCCAGGGATTTCCGTGGGAGACAGTTCCACCCCGTACTACGTCAGGTTCACGGCGGACCCCAACGCATGTGCTCCGGGTATGGTGCGCGTATTCGTCGACAACAACGAGGCGGGACATACCCAGGTGCTACAAGGAGCGCCCGCGCAATTCTTCAAGGTTCAGCACCGTCCGGGAAGCCACACGGTCGCAGTGCAGATGGATGGAGTTTGGCGGCTGCAACACCGGCGCGATGAGTGGATGGTCCGGCACGCTTGAGGTCCAGACCAACAGACCAGAGTTCTGACCGATTGAGATCTGACGGCGCTAGCCCACCTGATTTGTCCCCCTCATTAAAGCCGTAGTTATGCGCATTGAGGGATCGAATAGGTGGACGTCCAGAGCGTTTCGACTCTGTGGGGCTGATGTTGCCCATAATGTGTCTGCGCTTTCAGCCTTGTAGAAGTTGTCGATGTAATCGGCCATGGCCACGGGCCAGTTCGATGGTGGTGGCCCATTTGCGGGTGTTGAGCAACTCGGCCCTGCATCCAGGCCCGGAAAGACTCCATGGCGGCGCTATCGAAGCAGTCGCCGATGGTGCCGAACCAGCTGAGCAGGTCCCATCGACGCATGTTCTCCCCGAAGCTTCACGACGTGAATTGAGTACCGTCGTCAGCGTGCAGAATCGTTGCGCCACTGCGACTTCTGTTCACGACGGATATGTTGACCGCGTTGTTGACCAGTGCGGTGTCCGCGGTCGTGGAGAAGGTGCGGGCCACGATCATCCTGGAAAAGCAGACCTCCCGAGAATCACTCGGCCCTCGACTCTCACAACGGTGGACCAGCAACACGGATACAGATCTGGTGCACTCTCACGGGAACACGCCATTGGGACTGATTCGTCGCCATTTGCGCGCATGACTTCGAGCCGCCGAGAATGATTTGCTCTTTCCGGCTAGGATCTTCATCTAGTGGAATTCGATGTGGAGTGCGCGAATGTGGCGATGTCGATGGGTCACAGACTGGTGCCTGCCCGGGGATGGCTGACGATCACCGATTGTCGCCGGGTCTGGCAAATCGTCCGGTCGAAACTAAGTTAATCGCCGATTTCCTTGAATCGGCATGCCGTGTGCCGGCGGCCTTGGTGGTGGAGGGCGAGCCGGGAATCGGCAAAACCACACTGTGGCTAGCAGCCTTGGACCAGGCCCGTGATCGCGCTTTTCAAGTGCTGTCAACGCGCACGGCCGCAGTGGAATCGGGCTTGGCATACGCGTCGTTGGCCGATCTACTTCGCGGGGTCGGGGCAACCACATTAGCGGTGTTGCCACCACCACAGAGAGTGGCAGTGGACCGAATCCTCTTGCGCAGCAGCGAGGATGGCGCCGCGACGGATCAACGCGCGGTATCGGCGGCGTTTCTGACCATCGTCGAAATGCTTCGCGAGACCTCGCCGGTCCTGATCGCGATCGACGATCTGCAGTGGCTCGATTTCTCCAGCAGGCATGTAGTGGCATTCGCTGCGCGACGGCTCGGGCCGGGGTGGGCGTACTCGGCACTTTCCGCACCGAAGCCAAGACTGACACGACGTGGTCGTCTTGGTTTCAATTTTCCCCAGCCCGACGCCGTCGAGCGAATTCATCTGGGACCGTTGAGCCTTGGTGCGTTGCGCGCGATGGTCTCCCAACGCCTCGGGCGGTCGTTTGCCCGCCCGACCATCGTGCGAATCTCTCGAGGTGTCTCGCGGTAACCCGTTTTATGCGATGGAATTGGCGCGGGCGGTTGACAGCCGCTCGCCGGTCGGCGAAGTATCCCTTCCTGCAACGCTTTCCGACGTGGTGCAGTCGCGGCTGGGCAGAGCTTGACAGCGTCGTCCGAAACATATTGCTGGCGTTAGCTTGTCTGACGTCAGCCACGACCGAAGAGATCGTTCGCGCCACGGACATTGGCTCGGATCATCTCATCGAGCTACTCGAGCAGGCCGAGGCCGAGGGAATCATCGAGATCGCAGGCAACCGGCTGGAGTTCACCCACCCATTGTTAGCGCGAGGGGTCTACGACACCGCAAAACCTGCACAGCGCCGCAAGATGCACCGTCGGCTTGCCCAGGTCGTCGACCAACCCGAGCTGCGTGCCAGACACCTGGCGTTGAGCGCCACCCAGGGCGATCAGATGACGCTGCAAGCGCTCGACACTGCCGCCGAATCGGCACGCACCCGTGGCGCACCAGCGGCGGCAGCTGAACTGCTCGAACTGGCCATGCGCCTTGGCGGTGACACAGCGGAACGCCGCATTCAAACAGCCGCATACCATTTCGACGCGGGCGACCCGGGGCGGGCCCGCTCACTGCTCGAGGAAACAGTCGCACACATGCCGGCCGGCGGATCTCGCGCCGGAGCTTTCAATGCGCTTGCGCTCGTCCGTATCTACGATGACGGTTTCGCCGAGGCGGCAGATCTGCTCAAGCAGGCACTCGAAGAGGCGGCCAGCAACTCCGCGCTGCGGGTGAAGATGCTGGTCACCCTTTCATACGCTCTACTCAACGCGGGCGAGTTGCCTGCCGCGGTGCGCACCGCTGATGAGGCGGTGTCCGAAGCTGTCAAGCTTGACAGTCTGCATCTGGTCAGTCTGGCGCAGGGTATGCGGGCCATGCTCAGATTCATGCGGGGCGACGGGTTTGACGAGACGGTGATGGGGCAAACGATCGCGACTGAAGCCCGCGACGCCGACGCCCCCCTGGAGCTTCGTGTACACGTGCAGAACGCATTGCTGCTGGGCTGGACTGGAAAGCTTGAGCGCGCCCACCAACAGATGCTGTCCATTCACCGCGAGTGCGCGGAACGCGGTGGCGAGAGCGAACTGATCTTCATCGGCTTTCACACGGTGCTGCAAGCGATTTGGCGCGGTGATTCGACTGAAGCCACGCTGGTTGCCGATGACACCATGGAACGGGCCCTGCAGCTCGGCGGCGACTTCCCCGCGTTCATCGGGCTGACCCTGCGAGGCATGGTCGCGGCCTACGGCGGCCGCGAAGCCGATGCGCGGCGGGACATCGGTGAGGCGCTGACAGCCGGGCATCGCAGCGGCGCACACACGCTGATGGGGTGGACTCTGAGTGTCTCTGGGTTTCCTCGAGGTCTCGCTGCGCAATTATGAAGCCGCGATTACCACATTGGAGCCGCTGGTGGCGGCGATCGAGGCGGCGCCGGGTTGCACCGAAATCGTCAATGCCTCCTTTGTGCCCGACGCGGTCGAGGCTTTCGTTCAACTAGGTCGGATCGCCGAGGCCGAGTCGCTGGTCAATATGTTGCAGCGCAACGGGAAGCGGCTCGACCGCCCCTGGATGTTGGCGGTCGGTTCACGCTGCCGCAGCCTGCTGCTGGCGGCCGCTGGCGACCTCGATGCCGCAGTTGACTCTGCGCACCAGGCGATGGCACAGCACGACCGGCTGCCGATGCCGTTCGAGCGAGCACGCACTCAGTTGCTGCTCGGTCAACTGCAGCGCCGCCAGCGTCGCCGCGAAGCGGCCGCGACGACGCTGCGCGAGGCGCTGGCCACCTTTGAGCGCCTCGACACCCCGCTGTGGGCGCAGCGGGTCGAGGCCTTGCTGGCGCGCGCCAAAACTCAACCGTCTCGCGCCGGCTATCTGACGGCCGCCGAGCGCCGGGTCGCCGAGCTCGCGGCCTCAGGAATGACCAACCGCGACGTGGCGGCCGCATTGTTCGTCAGCGTCAAGACCGTCGAAGTCAACCTCACCCGGATATACCGCAAGCTCGACATCCATTCGCGCGCCGAACTGGGCCGCCGCATCGACCAACTCCACATGTAGGAAAGACCCTGGCGACATCCCACGGGCCCGCCGCGTCGTAGCCGGAGGGCCAATGGCGTTAACGCGCGGCGCGTCCGGTAACCGGCGGCAGGTCGGCCAGCGTGACGATTCCCGGCTTGGCCGCGACCACGGCCGGCACCGCATTGGTCACCGGCATCGCGGTGTAGATCATGCCCAAGCCCATGAATCCCGGCTCGGTCCAGCCCTGCGGCGGCAGGCAGTGCACCACTGTCCGCATGTTGGGCACGCCGAACACCTGGATGACGTGGCCGTGCTCGAGCGGCTTGGGCGGCGTGACATGGGTGCCCATCGTCCAGTTGAATCCGACGCTGACCACATTGCGATCGCCCACCCAGCCGCGGTGGTAGCCGAGGACGCTGCCGACGGTGCCGGCCGGAATCTGCATGAAGCCCAAGTCGGAGTCGCCGGTAGCCGCGGTGAATGTGACGTCGAAGGTCATCTTGTCCAGCCGCGCCCCGATCGCGTCGGCCATCATCGCAGCCGACTCGGCGAAGACTTCGCTCTCGCGCCGTACGTTCTCGGCCAGTCCGGGTGTCTCGGGGTCTTGCGAAAATCCCATGGCGGTCTGGGTCTCCGCCGACTCATAGGTGGAGCAGTCCACCGATTCGGTAATGCGGATCTCGTCGACGCGTTCGCAAGACCCGCTGAGCGCCATCGCGACCAGGTTCGTCATCCCCGGATGTGCACCGCTGCCGAAGATGGTCGAGGTGCCCCGCTCGCACGCATCGAGGATCCGCTGCCGGTCCTGCGGCGTCTGCTTGCCGCCGGTGATCCAGGCTGCACTGGTGCACACGTTGACGCCCGACTCGAGCAGCCGGACCAACTCGTCGATGCTGGGCCAGAGCGGGTTGTAGCAACACGCATCAGGCTTGAGTGCCAGTAGCGCATCGATGTCGTTGGTCGCCGTGACCCCGGTCGGTTCAGGCCAGCCGGAGAGCTCCGCGGCATCCACCCCGACCTTGTCCTGACCGTGCGCGTAGACGCCGACCAATTCCATGTCCGGCCTGCCGATGATGGCGTGCAGCGACCGCCGCCCGATATTGCCGGTGGTCCATTGGATGACGCGAAACGGATGGCCTGCTGTTGTCGCGCTCATCTGGGGCTCCTTTGCCGGTGTGATTGAACTCATTATGTTCAACCCGCCGACGGCGGCCGGAGCCGGGCAGCTCTTACGCAGAGTTAATTTTGCCGTGCCTGATAATTTCCCGGCCGTCTACCGTCGGCGACCGCCGGCCGAACCCGCGGCGCGTGACGCGTCGGTGATGCCCGACCCGGAGCGAGCAACGAGTATTCGACACCTGTCAATGTCGCTTGGACGTGGTTTTATGCATTGAACAAGCGTTGAATCCGGCCCAAATCGCCTCTGCCGCAACCGATGGACGCGCGGCTTTGGCGCCGCGACCGACGGTGAGCGATTGTTCACTGAATTTGGCTCAGCAAATTGACAAGCTGCCTCGGCTGACCTTACTCTAAAGTAACCTACGCCCGCGTAAGTTGTTTTGAGCCGCCGAAAGGGGTCTGATCGCATGGGCACGCAGCAAACTTGTGGTGAAAGACGTCCGAGAAGATAGCTCGGGGCTTCCCTACGATGTCGCAATTACATGAAAGCAGCGCACGGGTCATCGGCGAGGCCGAGATGGCTCCCGCTTCACTGCCCGGCTACGGCCACTTGGATCCGTTGTCAGCGTGTGCGGTCGAGGAGTGGGTGCGGCGGGGGACCCTGCTACCGGTCGAGCACATTCCGGTGGCCGCGATTCGCAACTCGTACACCCCTCGGAAGAACAAAGCCAACGAGAGCCACGTCCAGGTTTTGGCGCAATCACCGTTGCCTTTGCCGCCGATCGTGATTCACCGAGCCTCGATGCGGGTCATCGATGGAGTGCATCGACTCCGCGCAACCGAATTACGCGGCCACAGCACGATCGCCGCGAGACTTTTCGAGGGAAATGACGCAGAAGCTTTTGCTCTCGCCGTGCATTTGAATGTCACACACGGTCTACCGCTGACGCTTTCTGAACGAAAGGCCGCCGCCCAAAGAGTCCTCAAATCTTACCCGCATTGGTCGGATCGGTCGATTGCGTTGATCGCAGGCGTATCGAACAAAACCGTCGGCAAATTGCGCGTGTGTACAACCGAGGACATTGCCCAGTTGAACCCCCGCCTCGGGCGGGACGGAAAGGTGCGGCCAGTCAGCCCCGCCATCGGCCGGCGCCGCGCCGCTGAGTTTCTTTCGCTGAACCCTCGCGCATCGTTGCGTGAGATCGCGCGGAAAGCCGGCGTCTCGGTCACTACCGCGCGCGATGTGCGCCAGCGCGTCGACAAGGGTGAGAGCCCGCTGCCCGACAATCTGGCCAAGAAGTCGGTCGAATCCGCGTTGGCGGCGGTCACCGATGCGCGCGAGGTACCACGCACGGGCACGCGGGTGGTACCGGAGGGGCGTGGTCGTGATCTGCTCCAGCGACTGAGGAACGATCCGTCGGTCCGGTCGTCCGAGCGAGGACGGGCGCTGCTGCGCCTGCTGTCCACGGTCGTGGTGGCGATCAGTGCCTGCAACGAGTTCGCCGAGGCGGTTCCGACTCACTGTTCGGGCACCTTTGCCGAGATCGCGCGAAAGAACGCTCGCGCCTGGCAGGAGATCGCAGACAAGTTCGAAGTCAACGAGGGCTGAAATATGCTTGCGTTGAGCAACATTCGCGCTTGAACACGGCTCAGAGCCCGGACAGGCCGGCGGCGATGAACGCACAGCCGATGACGGCCAGCGCGATCGCGACATCCCGGCGCCGCCGCGATCGGATCCACTCGTGCAGCGCAGCCACCGCCCTCGCGGTCGGCTTGGGCGCTACGAGATAGGCGAGCAGCGGAATCTCGACGAGGGCGAAAGCCACCACGTTGAACGCGATCAGCACGGCCACCTGGGTCAGTGCCGCAGCCCCGGAGGCCAGGATGACGGCCAGCGCGGCCAGATAGTCGACCGACGGCAGGGCGATGCTGAGGCCGGCGATCCCGGCGACCGAGAGCGAATCGCCCTTCAGTAGCTCGGTGGCCGGCCTCGCCAATTTCGCGGGTCGTGGACCGAGCTTTCCGAAGAGGTCGATAGCAATGGCGGCGGCGATGACCAACACCAGCAGCCCAACCAGGAGTTGAACCCGGGGGACGGTGACGAAGGAAGTCCTTAACAGGATGCGTCGGAACACGAAGATGACAATCAGGCCCACCGTCGTTCCCATGGCGAAACCACCGCATAAGAAGGCGAATAACTGGCGCGCGGGTCTCGGCCTATTCAGCATGAGCACTGTCATGCCGATTCGAAACGGCTCGATACTGACGGCAAGCGCCATTATCAGGACAGTTGCCAGCATGAGTGAATTCTGGTGCTGCGACCCTCGACGGGGCTAGGCGTCCAGACGCGCGAATTGGTCCTGACGGTACTGCTCGACGCACGCCGCGCGGCGGATCTTGCCGCTCGTGGTGATCGGAATCGAGCCGGCCGGGACCATGACGACGTCCCCGACGTTCAAACCGTGCGCATTGGAGATCGCCGACGTGACGTGGCTTCGAACGTCGCTGAGCCGGTGCCGCAGATCCTCGTTGGCCTCGCCGCGCTTCTTCTTCACCTCGATGACGGTGACCAGTTGTTCGGTGCTGTCCACCGGAACCGATATCGCCGCGACCCGCCCCTGGGCGATCTGTTGGACCGTCGCCTCGATGTCCTCCGGGTAGTGGTTGCGCCCGCGGATGATCAGCAGATCCTTGATACGGCCGACGATGAACAGCTTGCCCTTGTAGATGAAGCCCTGGTCGCCGGTGCGCAACCACGGGCCGTCCGGGGTGCCGGGCGACGGGTCGGTAAGCGTGGCGCCGAAGCAGGCCTGATCTTCCGGCGGTTTGTGCCAGTAGCCCTCGGCGACGTTCTCGCCGTGCACCCAGATCTCGCCGACCAGGTCCGGCGGGCACTCACGATTCGTCTCGCAGTCGACGATCCGCAGCAAGGGCGATCGCGGGACCTGGTAGCTGACCAGTTCGGACCCGCCTCCGGGCGCGCACCGTTCGACACGGCCGACGCCGAGCTCGCCGACATCGAAGTGCACCGCGGGCTCGGACTCACTCCAGGTGCCCGTCGTGACGAAGACGGTTGCCTCGGCCAAGCCGTAGGACGGACGCATCATGTGGTCTTTGAAGTTGAAGTGCGAGAACCGATCGACGAAGCGGTGCAGGGTTGTCGGCTCCACCCGCTCGGCGCCGCTGATGATGCCCAGCACACCGCCGAGGTCGAGCCCGGCGAGGTCGGCATCGGTCGTTTTGCGGGCGGCCAAGTCGAAAGCGAAGTTGGGCGCCGACGACCAGGCGTGGGGATTCTCAGCCAGCGCTCGCACCCACCGCGCCGGCCGTTCCAGAAACGCGACCGGGCTGCTCAGCTGTGCGTGGTAGCCGCCCAGGATCGGTGCGCAGACGCCCAGCACCAAACCCATGTCGTGGTAGAAGGGCAACCACGACACGAGCGTGGAACTCCGCGGGATCTTGGAGTTCGCGAAAAAGCTGGCCATGAGCTGCTCGAAATTCACCGTGACATTGCGGTGCGACATCATCACGCCGGTGGGCACCCGCGTCGAGCCGGAGCTGTACTGCAGATAAGCGATGTTCGGCGCGTCGATTTGCGGAAGGCTCGGCCCGCCTTGGGCATCCAGGTTCAACGTGTCGATCGCAACGATCTTCGGCGCGGTGTCCATGCGCGACTGGTCGACGTAATCGCCGACGTCTTCAGCCGTCGACGATGTCGTGAGAACCACCGAGGGGGAGGTGTCGGCGAAGACCGCGCCGACGCGGTCGTGGCTCGAGCCGCGGTGGGGCAGCGGAAGCGGGACGGCGATGAACCCCGCCTGCATGGCTCCCAAGAATGCCCGAATGTAGTCGAGGCCCTGCGGGGCCAGGATGACTGCGCGATCTCCGACCGACCCGTGCGCGCGGAGCTCTCGCGCCACATTCATCGTCTGCAGCGACAGCTGCGCCCAGGTCAGGCTCTCGGGAACGCCCGCATAGTCCTTTTCGTAGTCGGTGAATGTGAAAGCGACGTCATTGGGTCGCATGCTGGCTCGCCCGTGAAGCATGGAGAGGATCGTCGATTGAGACATATGTCGTCCGTACTGGTAGTCGATTTGAGGGCTCGGACTCGAGGGTCAGCTTCCCGATTCGCTTGCGCCGTGCGACAGCACCGACAAGGCACCGCTTATGGCCTGTGACAACGGATCGGCACCGCCGCCGAACGTGGCTTGATTCGTCGGAGCGGTGACCACTGCCGGGTCGAAACCATGCGCCGGATCCACCTGAACCGGCGCCGTCGCCGGATCGTCGTTCCTAATGTAACCCGCATTCACCCGCGGAATCAGGATGGCGTCGAGCTTGTTGAGCGTGTCTTCCGGGATGCCAATGTATTTCAACGGCATGACCAGCGGAAGGTGCTGCTCCGGGACCATGATCGTGGTGTCTCTGGCGCCTCGGGAGTTGATGGTCGTCCGGATGTTCCCCGCCGGCACCATGCTCGCGTTGGTGAATGCCACCGCCGTGTGACCAGTGGCCAGGCCCAGCAGGGTGTTGGCGAAAGCGAACATGTTGTCCGGGCGGTCCGGGAAGTCCGCGATCGAGTCGTAGGCCGCTACGAACCGGTTGGTGTCGTATTGGCTCACGTATTCCGGAGGCATGGTGTAGTCGAGTGCCGGAACGACGCTGCCCACCGGGAAAGTCGCCCGGAGGAAGCTCTGCCCGAAGGCGTGCCTGCCGATGGGGTCGCCGAAGGTGGCGAAGTTCAGCGCGTTCGGCGGGGGAGCGTCCGGTGCCGAAGCCAGCCGTGATTGCTCACCGTCGACCACGAATCCGCCCTCGGACAGGCCGATGGCCGTACCGGGCCGACCGGTGGTGCGGATTGCCCCGTCGAGGTTGTCGACACCGACGTCGACCGATTGGCCGACGCTGTCGCCGTCCAGGCCAACGCCCGGGAACTGCTTGTCGATGTCGTTGATTTCGCCACGGAGGCCCGGAAACAGTCGCGCGAGCACGTGGCCCTGGACCTGGCCGGCAGGGTAGCGGACGATTTGCCGCTGTTGGCCGGGGAACCACTCCGCGCCCTCCATGCGGATGTAGTTGTCGTACGGGACACCCAGCACGTGCGCGCCGCCGAGGGCGTAGGCGGTCTGGTCGCCGGGCGCTCCAGGTGACGGGGGTCCGCTGATTTCCGGGCCGTCGGCCGCAGCAGTTCCGACGCCGAAACATCCTGTGGCGCCGACGGTTACCAGCGCTGATACTCCTGCGAGAAGTTTCTTCATCCCTACCCCTGACCACGTGGGCACGTGTCGTAGTTTCACATACATGACGGGTGCGCGCTAACTCGTTTGTGCCTGGCTAAGGCCGGTTGACGGCCTCCGTTGGTTCGGCCGCGACGGCCACCAGTTGGCCTGACCCATCAACGCCGCGATGGCGGGAACCGTGATCGTGCGGACCAAGAATGTGTCGAGCAATATGCCGACACCGATCACGACACCGCCCTGGACCACTGTGCCGATGCTGGAGAACAGCAAGCCGGCCATCGAGGCGGCGAAGATGAGGCCCGCCGCCGTGATCACGCCGCCAGTCGAACTCAGCGTGCGGATGATGCCGTAGCGCGCGCTGTGCGGGGACTCATCGCGCATCCGCGAGACCAGCAACATGTTGTAGTCGGCTCCGACCGCGACCAGCACCACGAAGGCCAATGGGGGCACGCTCCAGTGCAGTTGCTGGCCAAGGATGAATTGGAAGAACACCGCACCGATGCCCACCGCGGACAAGTACGAAATGACGACGGACGCGACCAGATACAGCGGCGCGACAATCGCGCGCAGCAGCACGATCAGCGTCAGCAGCACGACCAGCAGGGTCGTCGCGATGATGAACCGGATGTCGTGCTGGTAGTAGTCGCGGGTGTCCTTGAGGCCGACGGTGTAGCCCGCCATCGAGATTTTGGCGTCCGACAGCGCGGTGTTCGGTTGCGCGCCCTTCGCGGTCGCCAGTATCGAAGTCACCTGATCCATGGCCTCGGTGCTGAACGGATTGAGCTTGGTTTGCACCAAGTACCGCACCGAATGGCCGTCGGCGGAGATGAACACCTTGGCGGCGTCCTGGAACTCCTGCAGGTGAAGCAGTTGCGCCGGGATGTTGAATCCGCCCATCGACGGTTGCGCCGCGTCTTTCTTCAGCGACAGCAGGAACGTCGCCGACTCGCTGAGCCCGGCACCCAACTGCTTGACCTGGTCGACCAGCAGGTTGACCGCGTCGGCGATCTGGCGGCTGCCACCGGCGAACTGGTTGGCGCCACCCTGCAGCTGATCGAGATTGCCCGCAAGGCCGCCAGGCTGGTCCATTCCCAGCGACTGCAGCACGCCGGTCAGCTTCTTGATCGACGCCCGCATCTTGTCGGTCGACGCCTTGAGCTGCTTTTTGTCCGGGTAGTCCTGCATCTGGCGGGCCAGGTCGTTGATCGCGTCGAGCTCTCCTTGGTCGCGGCCGCCGAGGAGCTGTTCGAACGCCCCACGCGTGTTGCTGCAGGACTCGTCGAGATCGCAGGTGGGGTTGCCCTCCAGCGCCTTCACCACCGGGAGGATCCACCCGAACAGGTTTTTGGCCCCGGTGTAGTTCCAGCCCATGTCGTTGCCGATCACGTTCACGTGGTCGATGAGCTGCGCCGCGAGGTCAACTTCGTGGACCAGCGTCTCGCCGCTGTACTGGTCTTTCGTCGAGCCGAAGGTGCTCTCCAGCTCCTGGACGCTGGACGCCAGCTCGGCGACCTGGCCGCGGACCTCGTCGAGTTTGTCGGCCAGTGACACTGACCCCTCCGACAGCTGGTTGAGATCGTTGGTGTGGTCGTTGATCAGGGTGGATCCGCCAGCCAGGAAAGTGCCGATCGCGCCCGCCTGGTAGGTGGCTCTGAATTGCTCCGGCACGTTCCCGGTGGGACGAGTGATGCCGCTGATTGCCGCGACGTTCGGCAGTTGGCTCACCCGGTCCGCCATCTGCTCCAAGTCCGCGAGGGCCTGTGGATTACGCAGGTCGCGCGGCGACTGGATGAACAGGTACTCCGGAATCGACTGGTTCACCGGGAAGTGGTGATCCAGTGCGGTGTAGCCGAGCGAACTCGGGGTAGAAGCGCTCAGTGCTTTGCGGTCGTCGTAGTTGTAGCGGACCAGCCCAGCGCAGCTGGCCAGGAGAGCCAGCACCAGCAGGCTGGCGACCAGGTGGAGCCGTGGCCGGCGCACGATGCGGATACCCGAGCGCCGCCAGAACCGCGCGGTCAGCTCACGTCGCGGCTTGACCCACCCGCGTCGACCGGCGAGCGCGATGATGGCGGGCAATAAGGTCATCGCGGCCAGGAATGCCACGCCGATACCGATCGCCGAAGCGATACCGACCGTCTGGAAGATGCCCATGCGGGCGAAGCTGATGACCAGGAAGGTGATGCCGACGGTGCTGGCAGACGCGGCGATCACTTTGCCGATCGAGAACAACGCCTTCTTGAGCGCCGTCTCGTGGTCCTCGCCCAAGCGCAGATAGTCGTGATAGCGGCTGATCAGGAAGACGGCGTAGTCAGTCCCTGCGCCGGCCATGATCGCGCTCAGAAAGACGATGGACTGGTTCGAGACGCCGGAGCCGGTCAGGAAGGAGTAGGCGGCCACCACCGACTGCGCAATGACCAGTGACAACCCGATCGAGATCAGCGGCAACAGCATGGTGATCACGCTGCGATAGACGATCAGCAAAACGATGAGTACGAGCACACCGATGGCCAGCTCGATCGGCATTCGGTCACGCTGACCTGCGACGGTGAGGTCGGCGACCGTTCCCGCGGGGCCGGTGAGGTTGGCCGTCAACGAGCTGCCCGCGACGGTGTGCTCGACCACGTCGGTGATCTTCGTGAACGCCTCGTAGGACCGTGGCGTGCCCAACTCGCCCGCCACGCCGACGGGCAGCACCCAGGCCTTGTTGTCTTTGCTGGTCACGATCGACTTCAGCGGAGGGGTGCTGATGAAGTCCTGCAGCATCACGACATTGCCGGTGTCTTTGCGCAAGGTGTCGACCAGGGCGCGGTAGGTGGCCTCGTCGGCAGGGGTGAGTCCCTTGTCGTCGGTCAGGACGACCAGGAGGAGGTCTTCGGAGCCCGATTCGTGGAACGCCTCGGTCATCTTTCGCGCGGTGACGTTCGACGGCGCATCGCTCGGCAGGATCGAGAGCGGATGCTTTTCGGACATCTCATTGAGCGAAGGGAACGACAGGGGCAGCGCCACGGCGATTGCGACCCATACCCCGATCACAACCCAGGGCCATCGCACCACGAAATCAGCTAGCCGTCGCATGTAGCTTCCCCCCAGTTGGGCATTTCACGCTGGCCCCAGCCATCGAACCGGCCACGTCAGGCGACGCGTCCCCAGTGGCCGCTGTCCGCGACCCGCACGCACACGGACCGCATTGCCTCCATATAGCGGGTCGCCGACTTCTGGGCGATGGGGTTGTCCGGATGCATGATCGCCATCACGGTGCCCTCTTTGTACCGGAAGATGTAGATCGTCAGCTGGTAGGAGAATCGCCCATCGGGGTAGATGCCGATGTTGTCCGCCAGGCCCAGGTCGCCCGCGGCGAGGATGGCGTTGAGCGGAGCGGCCCCGCCGTGCAGAAAGTTCGACACCGGAAAGTTCGGTTGCGGCCACTTCAACCAGGGCGCCAACTCCAGGACTCGGTAATACGGCACCCGTGCCATGTCCAGGCCCGAGTCGAAGGACGTCTGGGCCGCGTACGCCGCCTCGTTGAACGAGGTCGCGGCGATAGGCACGGTGATCGGGATCAGGCCGGTGAACCAGCCCTGGGTCATGAAGTTGTCCGCGCCGGTGCGGGAGTCCCGAGGCGTGAGCCCGTAGTAGGTCAGGGCACCGGTGAATTCGTGCTCGACCAGGGCCAGGCACGCATAGATGCCCCCGACGAAGCGCGAGCCCGCCGTCCCGCACGCTGCTTCGAACCGCTCGGCTTGCGCCGGGTCCATCAGCAGTTCGGAGGACATTTCGCTGCTGAATGTCTTGTCCGGGTCGCCCAGCGGAAGGGGGAACTCGGGGAAGCCGCCGTCGTTGTTCTCGGCGAAGTCGATCCATGCCTGTACGCCCGGGGAATCCACAGTCAACGCCGCGGTGGACTCGCGTTCGCGAACGCAGAAGTCGTCGAAGCTGCCGGCATCGGGGAGCTCCAACGCCTCGCCGCCGCTGGTCAACGCGGCATACATGCCATTGGCTTCGATCATCGTGGTGCCGATCAGCGTCGCGTCGCCGTGTACGTGGTCCATCGCGACAAAGAACGTGAACTGCCCCTCGCGTTGCACGACCCCGAAGGTGAAGCAGCCCCACTCCAAAGGACTGGGTATCGCGGTGGTGTGCTCGTGAATCTCCTCCACGGTCATGTGGCCCTGGTTGACCGGTTCGAATTCGATCTCGGCCGGATCGGTGATCGTGTGCCTGATGAATCCGCCGTCGTCGGTGCGCTCGAACCAGCTGCGGAAGGTGTCGTGTCGACGTAGATAGGTGTTCAGTGCGGCGTCCATGGACGCGATGTCGCACTCGCCCTTCGCGTCGCAGCTGGCGATGATCTGCCGGGAAAAATTCAGTCCGGCCGCGTCCCGCTCGTAATAGTTACGTAGGTGCTGGCTCTGCATGTAGCTGACCGGTACCGAGCTCACCGGAGCCTGGCGTGCTTTGTCCGCGGCCACGGCAGTCGGGTGCCACGAGGTGACGGTGCCCGGGGTCAACGTCCACTCGTTTAGTGAGCCGACCGTAATCTGCCCGATGCGCAAATCGGTGTCCTCCTCGGTTGAACGGCTCCGGGCCGGCCGCGCTGCTTGCGGCGACACCAAGATAGCCCTCTGGGCTGTCAGTGTCGCGCAGCGTCAGCGGCCTGTACGGGCCACCTGACAGCATAAATAGTGCCAACCTGTACGCCTATTGACAGGGAACCACCCGGCGTGGCAGAGGGTGACCTTGGCCATACCCTGGGGTACGGTGCGCGAAGTCCGGCATCGCCGCCGGAGCGGCACTTGCAATCCGCGGGTGCGCCAGCAATTCTGTTGCCCATCCGGGCCGTACGCGGCGACCGAATCTTCCACAGTCCCCAAGCCGAGAGGACAACGCATGGCATCCGTCGATGGCCAGCAGCAGTCAACACCCAGTTTTGCGATCGTCGGTTACGCGGCGCGTTTTCCCGGGGCCGCGAACGCCGATGAGTACTGGGATGTGCTGCGAGAGGGCCGGGACGCCATCTCGGAAGTACCGGCGGACCGGTGGGATGTCGACGAGTTCTTCGACCCCGACCCGGACGCGCCGGGCAAGGTCGCGACACGTCGGGCAGGTTTCGTCGACGACGTGACCGGTTTCGACGCGCCGTTCTTCGGTATGTCGACGCGCGAGGTCAGGATGCTGGACCCGCAGCACCGGCTTCTGTTGGAGACGGCGTGGCGGGCGGTGGAGCATTCCGGCACTGCGCCAACGTCTTTGGCGAACACGAACACCGGTGTGTTCGTCGGTCTGGCCACCCACGACTACCTGGGTATGGCCTCCGGTGAGCTGACGTTCCCTGAGATCGAGGCCTACATGGCGATCGGGACGTCAAACGCCGCGGCCGCAGGCCGGATCAGCTTCCGATTGGGGCTGCAGGGCCCGGCGGTCGCCGTCGACACGGCGTGCAGCTCGTCGTTGGTTGCCATCCACCAGGCCTGCCAGGCCCTGCGCCTCGGGGAGTGCGACCTGGCCCTGGCCGGTGGTGCGAACGTGCTGCTCACGCCGGCGACGATGATCACCTTCTCCAGTGCGCACATGCTCGCGCCCGATGGTCGATGCAAGACGTTCGACGCGGCCGCGGACGGTTACGTGCGCGGCGAGGGTTGCGGCGTTATCGTCATCAAGCGACTCGAAGACGCGATCAATGACGGCGACAACATCCGGGCCGTCATCCGCGGCAGCGCGATCAACCAGGACGGTGCGTCGGGTGGCCTGACCGTACCGAATGGTGTTGCGCAACAACGGGTTATCGCCGACGCACTGAAGCGTTCCGGCCTGGTTCCCGCCGACGTCGACTATCTGGAGGCACACGGCACCGGGACCTCGCTGGGCGACCCGATCGAGGCGCAGGCCGCCGGTGCGGTCCTCGGCGAGGGACGCAAGGACGGCGACCCACTGCTGATCGGCTCGGCGAAGACGAACATCGGACACCTGGAGGCCGCCGCGGGCATCGCGGGCGTCATCAAGGTCATCCTGTCGCTCGAGAACGAGTTGCTGCCGGCGCATTTGCACTTCGAGAACCCGTCTCCGCACATTCCGTGGGACCGGCTTGCGCTGCGGGTGGTCAAGGAAGCCACGCCGTGGGAGCGCAACGGTGAGCCGCGTATCGCCGGCATCAGCTCGTTCGGGTTCGCCGGTACCAACGCGCACGTCATCCTGGAAGAGGCACCCGTCAAAGCGGCGCCAGGCCGCGGCGCCTGCCGACCCGTCCGTCGGACAAGCGGTTTGGCGTCCTGCCGGTCTCGGCGCGCACACCCGACGCACTGGTTCAGGTCGCCGAGCAGTACCGCGATTGGCTGAGTGCGCACCCGGAGGCCACGCTGGCCGACGTGTGCCTGACCACCGGGGTGAGCCGGGCACATTTCGAGCACCGGGCCGCTTTGGTGGTCAACTCCAAGGAATCTGCCAGCGAACTGCTGGGTGCGCTCGCCGACGATCGCCCGGCACCCGGTCTGGTGCGCGGGGTTTCCGATACCCCGCCGAAGACGGCATGGTTGTTCACCGGTCAGGGCAGCCAGTACCCCGGCATGGCACGCGAGCTGTACGACACCGAACCGGTGTTCGCCGAGACCGTGGACCGCTGCGCGCTGCGATCGCCGATGTTCTCGAAAAGCCATTGCTTGATGTGATTTTCGATGTCGACGGCCCGGAAGCCGAAGAGACGCTGCGGCAGACCGCCTATGCCCAGCCCGCTTTGTTCGCGGTGGAGCTGGGTCTGGCGCGGCTCTGGCAGTCGTGGGGCTTCGAGCCCGCCGTGGTGCTGGGTCACAGCGTCGGTCAGTATTCGGCGGCCTGCGTCGCCGGCGTGTTCAGCCTGGAGGACGGCGCGAAGCTGATGGCCGAGCGCGGCCGTCTCTTCGGCAGCCTGCCCGCGGGTGGCCGGATGGTCGCGGTGTTCGCCGCCGCGGAGCGCGTGGAGAGCCTGACCGACCAGTTCCCGAGCCTGTCCGTCGCCGCCTACAACGGGGCGAACACCGTATTGTCCGGGCCTGCAGGTGACTTGGACAAGGCAGTGGCCAAGCTGACGGCCGACGGCGTGCGGTGCGACTGGCTGGAAACCAGCCACGCGTTCCACTCTGCGCTGCTGGACCCGATCCTCGACGAGTTCGAGAACGTATGCGGACAGCTTCAAATATGCTTCGCCGCAACGGATTCTGGTCGACAACCGCACCGGCGCCGTGATCGGCCGAAGCCAGAAGCTGGACGGCAACTACTGGCGTCGCCACGCGCGCCAGCCGGTCGAATTCGCCAAGAGCGTGCAGACGCTGTCCGAACTGGGTTGCAAGGTGCTGCTCGAAATCGGCCCGCAACCGGTTCTCACCGCTGCGGCGCTGCGGGCATGGCCGGACCCGGCCACCACGCCGCGGGCCATCGCGTCACTGCGTAAGAACACCGCCGACCACCGCCAGATCACCGAAGCCCTGGCCGACGCCTACGCATTGGGACATCTGCCCGACTTCGGCGCTGTGCAGCAAGGGCCCGCGCGCAAGCTCGACCTGCCGACCTATCCGTTCCAGCACCGCCAGTACTGGTTCCGGGAAAACCGCGAATTGCCGACGCAGCAATCCCACGTCACAGCGACCAGCGACACCGTTCGGCTTCTCGAAGACGGCAAGTTCGAAGAACTGGCCGCGCTGCTCGGCGGCGCCGGCGATGACCCGCAGACCCTGAGTGTGCTGACAAAGGTTGCGGCGCAACACAACGCGCAGCGCAAGACCAAGTCGATCTCCGATGCGCGCTACGAGTTCCGTTGGGACAAGATCAATGCGGCGGCTCCCGCCGACCTCGGTGAGCCGGCCACCTGGCTGCTGATCGGCGAGAACGGCGAAGCGGTCCAGCCGTTGATCGAGGCGCTGGCTGCGCTGGGCCAGCAGCACCGGATCCTCGGGTTGCCGGTTTCGGACGCCGACGAGCAGGAGCTCGACGGCCGCGTTGCGCGCCGCGGCCGGCGAGTCGCCGACGCTGCGTATCGTGCACGTCGCAGCGCTGGAGGGCGACACCGTGCCGTCGCACGGTCGCTGTTGCGGGTGCAACAGCAGGTGCTGGGCGGAACCCGGCGGCTCTTCCGCGCCGCGGCCGCCGCCGAACTGCGGGCGCCGATCTGGGTGATAACCCGTGGTGCGCAACGAGTTACCGACACCGACACGGTGTCACCCGAGCAGACTGCGCTGTGGGGATTCGGGCGTGCCGCCTCGCTGGAGCTGCCGCAATTGTGGGGTGGCCTGGCCGATCTGGCCGAAGGCACCGCCGACGAGTGGTCGCAGCTGATCAACCAGGTCGCCGCCGAGCCGCGCCGTGAGGACCAGTTCGCCGTGCGTGATCAAGCCGTCTACGTGCCACGGCTGGTTCGGCGCGCCGGGCAGGCGAGCACCAAGCCGCTCGCATTGCGCGATGACGCAACGTATCTGGTGACCGGTGGACTCGGCTCGATCGGATTGGAGATCGCCGGATACCTGGCCGCCAACGGTGCCAAGCAGCTGGTGCTGACCAGCCGACGCGACCCGAGCGAGGCCGCGCAGCAGCGCATCGACGCGTTGAGCGAGCAGCACGGCAGCGACATCCGGGTCGTCACGGCCGATGTCGCCGACGCGGACGACGTCTCGCGACTGCTGGCGGGCGTCAAATCCGACCTACCGCCGCTGGCCGGCATCGTGCATGCCGCAGGCGAAATCAGCACCACGCCGCTGAGCGACCTCGACGACGCCGAAGTCGATCGGGTCTTCGCCGGAAAGGTCTGGGGTGCCTGGCATTTGAGCGAGGCGGCTGCGGATCTGAAGCTGGACTTCTTCCTCACCACCTCCTCGATCGCCTCGGTCTGGGGCGGATACGGTCAGACCGCCTACGGCGCGGCGAACGCCTTCCTGGATGGGCTGACCTGGCGCCTGCGCGAGCAGGGTGTCGCCGGCGTCAGCGCGAACTTCGGTCCGTGGTCGGCGGGGATGGCCGATGAGGAGTCCCGCGCCAAGCTGAGCAAGCGCGGCATCAAGACGTTGTCACCGGCCGATGCGCTGGCGGGTCTGGCCGAGTTGATCGCCGTCTCTGCCGAGCAGGGCGCAGCACAAGGTGTGGTGGCCCGGATCGATTGGGCGAAATTCCTTCCGCTGTATCAGCAAGCGGGTCCGCGGGCATTCCTGGCCGAGTTGGAGCGCGAGGTGCCCAGCACGGTGCCGGTGACTACCGCTTCCGGTAAGACCGAACTGGTCGAGCGGCTCACCAACGCGCCGGTGCAGCAGCGCCGCAAACTCATGTCCGACTTCCTGCGCGACGCGGTGGCCGACGTGACCCGGGTCGATCCGTCCGAAATCCGCGAAGACGCCGGATTCTTCGACCTCGGCATGGACTCGCTGATGGCCGTCGAACTGCGGCGGCGCATCGAGCAAGGCGTGGGCAAGGAGATCCCGGCGACGCTGGCGATGGACCACCCGCGGCTGTCTGACACGGTGGACTACCTACTCAGCGACGTGCTCGCACTGAGCGAACAGGCATCGAAGTCCGGAGCCGCCTCTGGCGACAGCGGTGACGACCCGCTCGGACGAGGCGATCGCGATCATCGCCGTGTCCTGCCGCTTCCCCGGCGCCCCCAACCCGGAAGCGTTCTGGGATCTGTTGTCCGGCGGTGTCAACGCGATCCGGGAAGTCCCCGAAGACCGCTTCGACATCGACGAGTTCTACGACCCGGACCCCGACGTTGCGGGCAAGACCTACACCCGCTTCGGTGGATTCCTCGAAGGGATCGACGGATTCGATCCCGAGTTCTTCGGCATCTCTCCGCGCGAGGCGGTCTGGATCGAGCCGCAGCAGCGGCTGATGCTCGAAACAGTCTGGGAAGGCCTGGAGCGGGCCGGCTTATCGCCGGCGTCGCTGCGCGGCAGCCGAACCGGCATCTTCGCCGGCGTGGCCGCCAACGAGTACGCCCATCTGCTGTCCGCCGAGTCGATCGACAAGATCGAGCCGTATTTCATCACCGGTAACGCGCTGAACGCGATCTCCGGTCGGGTTGCCTTCGCGCTCGGATTCGAAGGACCGGCCGTTGCGGTCGACACCGCCTGCAGCTCGTCGCTGGTGGCCGTGCACCAGGCCGTCCAGGCATTGCACTCCGGTGACTGCGATCTCGCAGTGGCCGGCGGTGTGAACGTCCTGCTGAGCCCGGTGACGGTCGTCGCTGCCTCACGCGCCCGGATGCTGTCGCCGGTCGGGCAGTGCAAGACCTTCGACGCGTCGGCCGACGGCTATGTCCGCAGTGAAGGCTGCGGGATCCTGGTGCTCAAGCGGCTCAGCGACGCCGCAGCGCGATGGCGACCGGATTGCCGCGGTGATCCCGGGTACCGCCGTCAACCAGGACGGCGCATCCAGCGGCCTGACTGTGCCCAATGGTGGTGCGCAGCAACGGCTTATCTCCACCGCACTGGCTCGGGCCGGCCTGGTCGGCGGAGACGTCGACTACCTCGAGGCGCACGGGACGGGCACTCCGCTTGGCGACCCGATCGAGGTGCAGGCCGCCGGTGCTGCTTACGGTGGTGGCCGCGACGCCAACCGGCCGCTGCTGATGGGATCGGTCAAGACCAACATCGGTCACACCGAATCGGCATCGGGAGCCGCGGGTCTGATCAAGGTCGTGCTGTCCCTGCAGAACCGGGAGCTGCCGCAGAGCCTGCACTTCGACAACCCGTCACCGCACATCCCTTGGGGCACACTGCCGGTGAAGGTCGTCGACAAGTCGACGCCGTGGGAGCCCAACGGCCGTCCGCGTCGGGCCGGGGTGAGCTCGTTCGGGTTCACCGGCACCAACGCGCACGTGCTGATCGAGGAAGCTCCGGTGGCACAGCCGGTGATTATCGACGAGCAGCCGGCCGACGACGCCGTGGCAACGCGAGCGGCGGCAAGTCGGTCAGCGTGTTGCCGCTGTCGGCGCGTTCCCCGGAGGCGCTGGTGGAACTCGCGCAGCGCTACGGGACCTGGTTGACCGACCACCCGGACGCCGACATCGCCGAGGTGAGCCGCACGGCCGGAGTGGGTCGCTCGCACTTCGAGCATCGCGCCGCACTCGTGGTGGATTCCGTGCAGAGCGCGAGCGCGGGTCTGGCCGACCTGGCCGCGGGTCAGCAGCGTCCCGGTGTTGTCCGTGGCGAGTGCACCGACCGGCCGACGACGGCGTGGCTGTTCACCGGTCAGGGCAGCCAGTACCCCGGTATGGCACGCGAATTGTTCGCCGCTGAGCCGGTTTTCGCGGAGACGGTGAAACGCTGCGCCGATGCGGTGAGCGAGATCTTGCCGCAGCCGCTGCTGGAAGTGATCTTCGCCACCGACCGCGAGACCGGTGGCAAGGCCGGAGAAACGCTGAAGCACACGTCCTTTGCGCAGCCGGCGCTGTTCGCCATCGAAATGGGTCTGGCCCGGTTGTGGCAGTCATGGGGCATCGAGCCCGACGTGGTCCTTGGACACAGCGTGGGCCAGTACGCGGCGGCCTGCGTCGCCGGGGTGTTCAGCCTCGAGGACGGCGCCCGGCTGATGGCCGAGCGCGGGCGGCTGTTCGGCAGCCTGCCCACAGGCGGCCGGATGGTGGCGGTATTCGCCGACCCCAAGCTCGTCGAGCAGGTTGCCGGCGAATTCCCGAAGGTGTCGGTCGGGGCGTACAACGGCCCCAACACCGTGCTTTCGGGCCCGGGTGAAGACCTCGAACAGGTCGTCGCCAAGTTCAGCGAGGACGGGGTGCGCTGCACGTGGCTGGAGACCAGCCACGCGTTCCACTCCGAGCTGCTGGAGCCGGTGCTCGATGAGTTCGAGTCGTTTGCAAGCCATTTCGAGTTCGCCGTGCCGACGTTGCCGCTGGTCTGCAACCGCACCGGTTCCATCCTGACCACGGAAACCCCGCTGGACGCCCAGTACTGGCGACGGCATTCGCGTCAGCCGGTGCAGTTCGCCGAAAGCGTCCGCACCGTTGCGGCGCTGGGCTGCTCGGTGCTCATGGAGATCGGCCCGCAGCCGGTGCTGATCGGGGCCGCGGTTCAGGTGTGGCCGGAGCATCTGGCCGCGCCGCGGGCGATCGTGTCGCTGCGTAAGGGTGTCGCTGACCGCGGCCAGATCGCCGAGGCGTTGGCCAACGCTTACGTCAGCGGACATCGGCCCACGTTCGCCGCGCTGCACCAGCAGCAGGGCCGCCGGCTGGAACTGCCGACCTATCCGTTCCAGCGCCGTCGTTTCTGGCCGAAGAGCTCGGCGATCACCGTCGACGGGCCGGCGATGTCCGGCCTTCTCGGCAGCGGAAAGGATCTCGCTTCCGGCGACTCCGTCTACACCAGCAGGCTGTCGGTCAGGTCGCAGCCGTGGCTGTCCGACCACGTCATCTACGGCACGGTTGTCGTGCCCGGCGCCACGTATGCCGCGATGGCGCTGGCCGCTGTCGGTACGCCGGCACATGTCAAAGAGGTCTTCTTCTACGAGCCGATCATTCTGCCGGAGAAGGCTTCTCGTGAGGTGCAGCTGACGCTGCATCCGCTCGACGACAGGCGACGGCTGGAAATTCCAGGTGCACAGCCGCCCGTTCGGTGTTAAAGACTCCGACTGGTCGTTGAATGCCGACGGGACGGCCGTCCCCGGCGCCGAACAAGACGAGCCGGTAGCCGAGCCCGTCGAGCCGGTTGACGCGGCGATCGAGCGGATGGAGCGCATGCGTCCGGCAGAGCTGTTCGAGACCTTCGACGACATGGAATTGTCGTGGGGGCCGAACTGGTCTGGGTCGCTGAAGTCGCTGTGGCTGGGTGAGGGCGAGGCGATCGGCGACATCTCGGTCGGCGAAGAACTGTCCGAGAATCTCGGCACCGAGCCGATGCACCCGGTCCTGATGGACCTGTGCACGGGCGTCGCCTTCCCCGCGTTCCCGGCATTGCGCGCAGCCGAACAGGGCGTCAACGGCTTGTTCCTGCCGTTGCGCTACGAACGGGTCACGTTGCGGGAGAAGATGCCTCGCCGGTTCTACTGCAGGGCGAAATGGCACACCAATGAACTCGACAGCGAGACCCAGGTCTTCGACCTCGACTACATCGATCGAGACGGCCGCATTCTGGGTGGGATCAAAGGGTTCACCGTCAAGCGGGCGCCGCGAGAGGCGTTGCTGCGTGGGCTCGTCGGTGACGCGACCCGGCTGCTGTACACCCTCGGTTGGCACGAGGTGCCGCTTGCACCGGCCGAGGAAGCCGGAAAGCCCAGTGGCACATGGCTGGTCGCCGGGTTCAGCGAGCTGGCGGCTGTGCTGCCGGGCTGCATCCCGTTCGATCGGGCTTCCGACTCCGAGCTGTTGGGTCAGGTGCTGGCCCAGGCGCACGAGAAGGGTATGCCGTACGCCGGCATAGTCTGGCGCAGCTCTGGCCGTAAGCCGGAAGAGTCGACACCCACGCAGATCAGCCGGCTCGAGGTCGAGGTCGAGAATCTGCTGAGCGCGGTGCACGCCGCGCAGGCCGACAACTCGGTGAAGCTGCCCGGTGGGCTGTGGGTCGTCACCGAACGAGCGGTGGCGACCGAGTCCGGTGAGCCGGTCGACGCGGTGCAGGCCGCGCTGTGGGGACTCGGGCGCACCATCGGAAACGAGGAGCCCGGTCTGCGCAGCAAGCTGGTGGATGTCGACGGGTCACCAGAGGCCGTCCGGCTACTGACCGGTCTGCTCAGTGCGCCAGTTGACGAGCCGGAAATTGCTCTGCGCCAAGGCAAAGCGTTGGCGTCCCGGTTGCTGCAGTGGTCGCGTAGCGGTCATCTCAACGTCCCGCGCGCCGACGATTACGCTCTGCTTCCCACGGAGCGAGGCGCGATCGACAATCTGCGTCTGACCGAGAAGGAAGTGCTGCCGCCGGACGAGGGCTATGTGCAGGTGCGGGTCGAGGCCGCGGGTCTGAACTTCCGCGACGTGCTCAACGTGTTGGGCCTCTACCCGGGCGACCCGGGACCGGTCGGTGGCGACTTCGCCGGCACGGTCACCCAATTGGGCGAGGGCGTGACCGGACTGGAGATCGGTCAGCGGGTCTACGGCTCCATGCAGGGCGCGTTCGCCAGCCGGTTCAACGTGCCGGCCCAATTCCTGGCACCGATCCCGGACGGGGTTAGCGCGGTCGAGGCAGCGACCATCCCGGCCGCAGCGCTGACGGTTCGGCTGTCGTTCGACTGGGCGAAGCTGAATCCAGGCGACAAGGTGCTCATCCACGCCGCCAGCGGTGGTGTCGGCTTGGCCGCCATCCAGATGGCGCAACACCAGGGTGCAGAGGTGTATGCGACGGCGAGCACCTTCAAGCGGGCGACGCTGCGCAAGCTCGGTGTGAAGCATGTGTACGACTCGCGGACAACCGATTTCGCCGACCAGATCCTCGCGGACACCGACGGTGCCGGCGTGGACGTGGTGCTCAACAGCCTGACCAGTGAGGGGTTCGTCGAGGCGACGGTCCGGGCCACCGCCAAGAACGGCCGCTTCGCCGAGATCGCCAAGCGCGATATCTGGACGCCGGAGCAGATGGCCGAGGCCCGACCCGACATCGCGTACGAGATCGTCGCGTTGGACACGGTGATGTTCACCGAACCCGACCGCATTCGCGACTTGCTCACTGAGGTGTCGGACGGGCTGGCCAAGGGGGAGTGGACGCCATTGCCCGCCGAGGTCTACCCGCTGACGGAGGCCAGGATCGGCGTTCCGCCGGATGCAGCAGGCCCGGCACATCGGCAAGATCGTCTGCCAGATGCCGAATCCGCTTGCACCGCGGCCGGATCGGACCTATCTGATCACCGGCGGTCTGGGTGCCATCGGTCTGAGCCTGGCGTCATACCTGGCGCAGCGTGGGGCCGGTGACATCGTGCTGACCAGCCGGCGTGAGCCGGATGCGGAGGCGCAGAAGGCGATCGAGGAGATCACCGATCGCTACAAGACCCGCGTCCACACCTTCTCCGCCGATGTGGGCGAGGAGTCGGATGTCGAGAAGCTGTTGGAGCGCATCCGCGGTGAGCTTCCTCCGCTCGCCGGTGTCGCGCATCTAGCCGGTGTCCTCGACGACGCGCTGCTCAACCAGCAGGATCTGAACCGGTTCCGGACGACGTTGGCGCCCAAAGCGTTCGGTGCGTTCTACCTGGACAGGCTGACGAGGGATGACAAGCTCGACTTCTTCATCGTGTCCTCGTCGGTGTCGAGCTTGCTCGGCCCGCCCGGACAGGCCAACTACTCGACGGCCAACGCGCTGCTCGACGGACTGATCGCGGACCGCAAGGCGCACGGGCTGCCCGCGACAGGGATCAACTTCGGTCCGTGGGGCGGGGCAGGTATGGCCTCCTCGGAGGCCGCCAGCTCCAACATCAGTGCGCAGGGTCTGCTTCCGCTCGATGCGGCGGGCGCGCTGGGTGCCCTGGCCGAGGTGGTCGCCAACGGCACCGGGCAGGCGACGGTGCTCAAGGCCAACTGGGCGCGGGCGGCGAAAGTCATGGGCAGCTCGCGGCCACCGATCCTGGATCTGGTGTTGCCGAGCGAGATGGCCGAGGTCGTCGACAGCGAGTTGCTCAAGAAACTGCAGGAACTCCCGGTGTCGGAGCGCGCCACGTTCATCACCGAGTTCCTGCAGCGCGAGGTGCAGGGCTTCCTGCGGCTCGCCCAACCGCCGGCCCCGACCAGCCGGTTCCTGGACCTGGGCACCGACTCGCTGATGGCGGTCGAACTCCGCAACCGGTTGCACAGCCAGTTCGGTGGCAAGTTCACCATCAACGCCACCGCTGTGTTCGACTACCCGACGATCGGTGGCCTTGGCGAGTATCTCGCGGCCCAGATGCCGGATGCGGACGGCGAACCGGCGCCAGTGGATGTCCCAGCGGAAGCGAGTGTGGTGTCGGATTCCGGTGAGGCGCAAGCGGAGATGGCGACCACGTCATCGACCTGAGCGTCGATCTCGTTGCAGGCGAGGCTTTTAGAGTGTGACTACTTCGTAGTCCTTGACCTGATCGATCAACACGTGCAGCTGGTCTTGGGCGGAGCCAAGGGTGTGGTCGATCGCGGTCAGCCGCGCCGCGTAGTGGCCGACGGGGTACTCATTGGTCATTCCGATGCCGCCGTGCAGCTGGATGGCCTCTTGGCTGATGTGGCGGCCCGACCGGCCGATCTGCAGCTTGGCGCGCGCCGCGATGACCGGGTCGTAGTTGCCGTCGGCAACCGAGAGTCCGGCGTAGAGGTTCATGCTGCGGGCCAACTCCAGCGATACGTACATGTCGGCCGAACGTTGCGTCAGCGTCTGGAAGGTGTTCAGGGTGACGCCGAACTGCTTGCGCTGCTTGAGGTAATCGGTGGTCAGGCGTAGGGCTTCTTCCATCGCGCCAACCGCCTCGGCGGCCAGTGCGGACTGGATCCGGACGATGCCGTTGCTGATCGCGGTCGATGCGTCCACCGCGTCGCCGAGGGGCTCGCCGGGGGCGTTGTCCAGGTCGATCTGCGCGCCGCGCTGACCGTCGAATGTGCGGTACGGGTGGCGGCTGACCGCCTCTCCGTCGACCAGGAACAAGCCGACCCCGCCGTCGGGCAGCTTCGCGCTGACCACCAGGGTGTCGGCCGAGTCGCCGGCCAGCACCGGGTTCTTGTGGCCGGTCAGTACCCACGAATCGCCTTGCTGCACAGCGGTTGTCGCTACCTTGTCGTTGGACGTCCCGCGCGAACCGGGCTCCAGAGTGTGCGAACGCCAGCAGGCGCTGACCTTCGGCGACCTCGCCGAGAAGTTCTTTCTGGGCGTCGCTGCCGACCTCGGCGATGATCGCGCCGGGCCCGAGCGCGGCGTGCACGACGGGTTCGGGTGCCAGCCGGCGACCGACTTCGGTGAGCACGGTGATCACTTCGATCTGGCCGGACTCCTCGGGGTCGAATCCCAAGTCCGAGAATCCCGGTTTCGGCCAGTTGCGTCCAGACCTCCCGGCTCCAGCCCAACTCGGAGTCGACGGCCTTGATGCGGCTTTCGGCGTCGTAGCTCCGCGACAGCAGGTCGCGGGTCGTGTCGCGCAGCAGCGTCTGTTCTTCACTCAGTTGAAAGTCCATGTCAGTTCCTGTCTTACAAGCCGAGAATGGTCGACGCGATGATGGTGCGCTGCACTTCGTTACTGCCGCCGTAAATCGAGGTCTTGCGGTAGTTCAGGTAGTGCGGCGCGCTGCCCTGTGCCCACGACGGGGAAGCGATCTCGCCGCCGGCTTCGAATGGCAGCGCATCCGGGCCGGCGACTTCGACGAGCAATTCGGTGGCGATCTGCTGCAACTGGCTGCCGCGCAGCTTGAGCACTGAGGACGCCGGGTTGGGCTTGCCGCCCGTCGATCCGGACGTGACCCGCATCTGGGTGAGTTCCAGTGCCAGCAAGTCGTTTTCGGCCTCGGCGACCCGGGCGGCGAACAGCGGATCGTCGAGCAGACCGCTTTCGGCGGCATGCTTTTTCACGTCAGCGAGCTTGACCTTGGTGCGGCCCACCTGGGCGATGCCGGTCCGCTCGTTGCCCAGCAGGAACTTTGCGTAACTCCAGCCCTGATTCTCTTCTCCGACAAGCTGATCGGCGGGCACCCGGACGTCCTCGAAGAAAACTTCGTTGACCTCGACGCTGCCGTCGATCAACTTGATCGGGCGCATCGTGATGCCGGGGGTGTCCAGGTCGATGAGCAGGAACGAGATACCGGCCTGCTTCTTGGGCGCCTGCGGGTCGGTGCGCACCAGGCAGAAGATCCAGTCGGCGTACTGGCCGAGCGTGGTCCAGGTCTTCTGCCCGTTGACGACGTAGCTGTCGCCGTCGCGCAGCGCGGTGGTGCGCAGCGAGGCCAAGTCCGAACCGGCTTCGGGCTCGGAGAAGCCTTGGCACCACCAGATGTCCAGGGCAGCCGTGGGCGGCAGGAAGCGTTGCTTGATCTCCTGCGACCCGAACTCGGCGATGACCGGGCCGACCATCTTGGCGTTGAAGTTCAGCGGCTCGGGCACCGACGCCAGCTGCATCTCGTCGAGCCAGATCTGGTGCTGGGCCGGCGTCCAGTCCTTGCCGCCCCATTCGACGGGCCAGCTGGGGTACCGCGAGGCCGTGCTCGTGGAGGATCTTGTGGCTGGTCGCGATGTCGTCGCGGTCGAGGCCTTCGCCCGAGCGGGTCCGCTCGCGGATTTCCGCGGGGATCTTCGTCGTATAAATCTCGCGTAGCTCGTCGCGGAAGGCTGCTTCGTCCTTCGTGAGCGCCAGTTGCACGGCAGTCTCCTCTAGCTGGATCAGACGGTCCTGTATTGCACGTTATCCGGCTGCCCAACCAACCAGTCAGGCGGCTCGGCGCTGAATCGTTCATGCACAGTCGCCGGCCGATCCACAGCGGGCACGTGGCGGGCACCGCGACAGCCCCGCCGCGGCAGTGGGCATCCCTACGGTCGGCACATGCGAACAGAACTGCCCGCCGAGCGATTGCGCCGGCGACTCGGTGCCCAGCCGGGCGCGGTCGGACAATCCGACCACGATGCCGACGACAGCGACGATGCCGATACCGACCCGAACTCGCTTCTGCCGCGTTGGCTTCCGGACGGTTCGGCGCCGGACGACGGCTGGCTGGCCAAGGTACGCGCCGACCCCGGCCGCGCCGGGGCTATCGCGTTGGCGGCGGTCGCGGCGATCGCCGTGCTGGTCACCATCTTCACGCTGATGCGCGAACAGCCCGCGCCGGTGGCATCGGCGAAGCTGCCGCCCGTCGACATGGCGGCCACCGCGAGCCGCACTCCGAGCCCTGCCGCGCATCCGAACCAGCCGGTGGTGGTCAGCGTCGTGGGCCTGGTGCACACGCCGGGGCTTGTCACGCTGGCGCCCGGGTCGCGAATTGCCGACGCGCTGAAAGCGGCCGGGGGCACGACGGACGGCGCGGACACCATCGGGCTCAACATGGCCCGCCAGGTGGACGACGGCGAGCAGATCGTGGTCGGGCTGGCGCCGGTCAAAGGCCAGCCCGCGGTGTTGGGGAGTTCGGTGAGCCCCGGATCGACCGCCCCGGTTCCGACCAGTTCGGCATCCCGCCCGGCCAAGGGCGGGCCGGCGCAGATGATCAACCTGAACACCGCGACCGTGCAGCAGTTGGACACCCTGCCCGGCGTGGGCCCGGTGATGGCCGCGGCGATCGTGGCCTGGCGGCAGGCCAACGGCAAGTTCACCAGCGTCGACCAACTGGGCGAGGTCGACGGCATCGGGCCCGGGCGACTGGAGAAGCTGCGCCCGCTGGTCCGTGTCTGAGGCCGGTGACGCAGCAACCATCCACCACCGATCCAGCTGCAGCGCGGTTGGATGCACGCCTGGTGCCGGCGGCGCTGACGAGTTGGATCGTGACCGCCGCCGGAATCGTCTGGCCGATCGGCACGGTCGTCGGGTCTGTCTGTCTGGTCGCCAGTGCGCTCCGGCGCGCTGCTGTGGCGCTTCGGGCCCCGGCGTCCCCGGATCCGGGCGATCGGCGTCGGCTTGATCGCCGCGGGCATTGTCGGTGGGGGCTTCGGATTCGCAATCGCGTTGCGCGCCAACGCAGTCGCGCACCACCCGATTACCGCGGCGTTCGGTACCACCGTGGAGGTCGGCCGTCACGCCGACCGAGAGCGCGGTATCGGTCGGTCACGGCCGGCTGTTGTTCCGCGCCAGTCTGCGGCAGCTCGGACGCGACGAGACATACGGCCGCGCAGTGGTTTTCGCGCAGGCGCGCGACTTCGGCGCGGTGATGGTCGGTCAGCCGATGCGCTTCCGCGCGCGGATCACCGCGCCCACGCGTCGAGATCTGAGCGTGGCCGTCATCACCGCGATCGGTGCGCCGACGCCGGGCCGCGCCGGGCCGCTCAACCGCGCCGCGTATGCGGTTCGGGCCGGGTTCGCCGACGCGGCCGGTCGGGTGCTGCCCGCCGACCAGGCGGCGATGCTGCCGGCGCTGGTGCTCGGTGACATGTCGGCCGTCACCCCGGTCGCCGGCCAGGAATTCCGCACGGCGGGTTTGACGCACCTGACCGCGGTGTCGGGGGCCAACGTCACGATCGTCTGCGGGGCGGTGCTGTTCTCGGCACGGCTGATCGGCCCGCGGGCAGCGGTCGGGCTGGCCGGCATCGCGCTGGCACTCTTCGTCGTCGTGGTGCAACCCTCGGCCAGCGTGCTGCGCGCGGCGGTGATGGGCGCGATCGCGTTGGTGGGCGTGCTGTCGTCGCGGCGCCGGCAGGCGATTCCGGCGCTGGCGGCCACCGTGCTGCTGTTGATGGTCATCGCTCCGCAATTGGCGGTGGACGTCGGGCTGGCGTTGTCGGTAGTGGCGACGGCGGCGCTGGTGATCATCGCGCCGATCTGGTCGCGGCGTCTGGTGGCTGCGGGCTGGCCCAAGTCACTCGCGGACGCCGTCTGTGTGGCGTGCGCGGCGCAGTTGGTGACGGCGCCACTGATCGCCGGGATTTCCGGCCGGCTCAGCCTGGTGTCCGCGGCGGCCAACCTGGCGGTGGCGGCGTTGATCGCTCCGATCACCGTGCTGGGCAGCGCGGCGGCAGCTTTATGCCTGCTCTGGCCGGCCGGCGCGCAGCTGCTGATCCGATTCACCGGCCCGGAACTGTGGTGGCTGTTGCGGATCGCGCATTGGGCGGCGAGCGTGCCCGGCGCTAGCGTGCCGGTGCCCTCGGGGCTTTCCGGTGTGGTGGTCGTCGCCGCCGGGGGATTGCTGGCGGTGCTGCTGTGGCGGTGGCGATGGTTCCGCGCGGGCATGGCGGTGGCAGCGTGCGCGCTGCTGTCCTGGTCGCTGTCCGGGCGTGCTGGCGGGGGCCGGTGGACCTGTCGGCCGAACATGACACGATCAACCAGTGAGCCAGCAGGATTCGGCAGTGCATCTCGTACTGGGAGATGAAGCACTGCTGGTCGAGCGCGCCGTCGCGGACGTGCTGCGGTCGGCACGCCAGAGCGGCCGGCAATGACGACGTTCCGGTCGACTGGGTACGGGCCGGCGATGTCGGCGTCTATGAACTGGCCGAACTACTGAGCCCGTCGCTGTTCGCCGACGAGCGCGTCGTCGTCCTGGAATCTGCCGGTGAGGCCGGCAAAGAAGCCGCCGAGTTGATCGCCAAAGCCGCCGCAGATGTGCCGGCCGGCATGGCACTGGTCGTCGTGCACTCCGGGGGCGGGCGGGCCAAAGCCCTGGCCAATCAGCTGGAAGCGCTGGGCGCGCAGGTGCATCCCTGCAAGCGGATCACTAAGGCCGGCGAGCGGTTCGACTTCGTGCGCAAGGAATTTCGCGCACTGAAGGTCAAAGTCGACGACGACACGCTCAGCGTGCTGCTCGATGCGGTCGGCTCTGATGTGCGCGAATTAGCTTCGGCTTGTTCGCAATTGGTCGCCGATACCGGTGGGCAGGTCGACGTCGCGGCGGTGCGGCGTTATCACCACGGCAAGGCTGAGGTGAAAGGGTTCGACATCGCCGACAAGGCCGTCGTCGGTGACGTCGAGGGCGCGATCGAGGCGCTGCGCTGGGCCATGCTGCGCGGCGAGCCGCATGTGGTGTTGGCCGACGCGCTGGCCGAGGCCGTGCACAGCATCGGGAGAGTCGGGTCGCTGTCGGGTGACCCGTACCGGCTGGCTTCAGAATTGGGGATGCCGCCCTGGCGGGTGCAGAAGGCGCAGAAGCAGGCCCGGCGCTGGTCGCGCGACGCGGTGGCTACCGCGATGCGGCTGGTGGCGACATTGAACGCCGACGTGAAAGGGGCCGCGGCGGACCCGAACTATGCCTTGGAAGCGGCGGTGCGAAAGGTCGCGGAGCTCGTCGCTGACTAGCTGCTGAGCTTGTGCAGCGCGTGGGCGAGCGCGGACTTCTTGTTCGCAGCCTGGTTCTTGTGGATGACACCCTTGCTGGCGGCCTTGTCCAGCTGCGCGGCTGGTGGAAACCAGCAGTTCGGCGGCCTTGTCCTTTCGCCGGCCTCGGCGGCTTCACGGAAGTGGCGGACAGCCGTGCGAAGCGACGACTTCACCGACTTGTTGCGCAGTCGGGCGCGCTCGTTGGTGCGGTTGCGCTTTTGCTGCGACTTGATGTTGGCCACGCGTAATTCCTTCGTAAATCTGAATGGCTTGTGGTGTCACGGTTTGCTCTAGCGATTCAACGCTTAAGCGACGACTTGCCCAGGGTATCAGTCCCCGATGCCTTCGACCAAAGCGAAGACCCCGGACCTGCGGAGCAGGACGATTTGATGCAGCATGGCACAGTGGCCCTTCGAACTTTACCTGGAGAAACCAAACGTCAACAGCGGAGCAAGCCGCAGGTGCCGCCGCCCTATGAGCCCATCTTCGACGGCTATAACACGGCCACCGGGTGCTACTTGGAAGCGTTCGACGAGATGTTCGACGCGCAGGGCAACGTCCGCGGACCGTACAAGGGCATCTACAAAGAATTGGCGCCGTCGGATGCTTCCGACCTCGACGACCGCGCCGAGGCGCTAGCCCGGGCGTTCGTCGACCAGGGCATCACGTTCTCGCTGTCCGGCCAGGAACGGCCGTTTCCGCTGGACCAGGTCCCGCGCGTCATCTCGGCCGCCGAATGGACGCGGCTGGAGCGCGGAATCACCCAGCGCGTCAAAGCCCTTGAGGCGTACCTCGACGACATCTACGGCGACCAGGAGATCCTGCGCGACGGCGTGATCCCGCGCCGGCTGATCACTTCCTGCGAGCACTTCCACCGCCAGGCTGTCGGGATCGTCCCGCCCAACGGCGTGCGCATCCACGTCGCGGGCATCGACATGATCAAGGACGAAAAGGGCACCTGGCGGGTGCTCGAGGACAACCTGCGATCACCGTCGGGGGTGTCCTATGTGATGGAGAACCGGCGCACGATGGCGCGGGTCTTCCCGAACCTGTTCGCCAGCCACCGGGTGCGCGCCGTCGACGACTACTCGTCGCACCTGCTGCGGGCGCTGCGTAAGTCCGCGGCCACCAACGAGGCCGATCCGACCGTGGTCGTCCTGACCCCTGGCGTCTACAACTCGGCGTATTTCGAGCACTCGCTGCTGGCCCGTCAGATGGGCGTCGAGCTCGTCGAAGGCCGCGACCTGTTCTGCCGCGACAACCAGGTCTACATGCGCACCACCGAGGGTGAGGTGCAGGTCGACGTCATCTACCGGCGCATCGACGACATCTACCTGGACCCGATGCACTTCCGGCCCGATTCGGTGCTCGGCGTCGCGGGCCTGCTCAACGCGGCCCGCGCGGGCAACGTGGTGATCTCCAGCGCGATCGGCAACGGGGTGGGCGACGACAAACTCGTCTACACCTATATGCCGACCATCATCGAGTACTACCTGGGGGAGAAGCCGCTGCTGGCCAACGTGGACACCTTCCGCTGCTGGCTCGACGACGAGCGCGAAGAGGTGCTCGACCGGGTCGATGAGCTGGTGATCAAACCCGTCGAGGGCTCGGGTGGCTACGGGATCGTCTTCGGGCCGGAAGCGTCCACCAAAGAGCTGAACGCGATCAGCAAGAGCATCCGCGACGACCCACGGGGCTGGATCGCCCAGCCGATGATGCAGCTGTCGACCGTTCCGACGCAGGTCGGCGACGTGCTCACGCCCCGCTACGTCGACCTGCGGCCGTTCGCGGTCAACGACGGCGACGACGTGTTCGTGTTGCCGGGTGGGCTGACCCGGGTGGCGCTGGTCGAAGGGTCGCGAGTGGTCAACTCGAGCCAGGGTGGCGGGTCCAAGGACACCTGGGTGTTGGCGTCGCGTACGTCGGGCGCCGACCGTGAGCTGGGTGCCGCCGAGGTGGTGAAGAAGCTGCCTAAAGCGGCCACGTCGTCGAACGGCGAAGCGGATGGCGAAAAGTCGCAGAAGCAAAAGCAGTTCCAGCAGCAGCGGCAGCCGAAGTCCGAACCGGCCAGGGAACAACAGCCCGGTCAACAGCAGCAGCTACAACAGCAGGTGGTGATTCGCTGATGCTCGCACGAAATGCAGAGGCGCTGTACTGGATCGGTCGCTACGTCGAGCGCGCCGACGACACGGCGCGCATCCTCGACGTCACGGTCCACCAACTGCTGGAGGATTCCAGCGTCGACCCCGACCACACCTCTCGAGTGTTGTTGCAGGTGTTGGGAATCGATCCCCCCGACACCGAACTGGACGTCTGGTCGTTGACCGACCTGGTGGCGTTCAGTCACAACGCCCCGGGTGACGGCTCCTCCATCGTCGACGCCATCACGGCCGCACGGGAGAACGCCCGCTCTGCCCGAGAGGTGACATCCACCGAGACCTGGGAATGCCTCAACACCACCTTCAATGCGCTGGGAGAACGTGAGCGGGCGGCCAAACGACTTGGGCCGCACGAGTTTCTATCGTTCATCGAGGGTCGCGCCGCGATGTTCGCCGGGCTTGCCGACTCGACTCTGTCCCGCGACGACGGTTACCGCTTCATGGTGCTGGGTCGCGCGATCGAACGGGTGGACATGACTGTGCGCATGCTGCTGTCGCGAGTCGGCGACAGTGCGGTGTCCCCGGCGTGGGTGACCGTGCTGCGCTCCGCCGGCGCGCACGACACCTACCTACGTACGTATCGTGGTGTGCTGGACGCGAATCGGGTTGTCGAGTTCATCCTCTTGGACCGACTCTTCCCGCGGTCGATCTTCTACTCGCTGAAGTTGGCAGAGCACAGCCTCGACGAACTGCTACACAGTCGAGGTAGTCGCGTCGGCGCCACATCCGAGGCTCAGCGCCTGCTGGGACGGGCGCGCAGCGAGCTGGAATTCGTCCGGCCGGGGGTTCTGCTCGAATCCCTGGAGATGCGCCTGGCCGGCTTGCAGAAGTCGTGTTTCGACGTCGGAGAGGCCCTGGCTTCGCAGTACTTTCACGCCGTGCCGTGGGTTGCCTGGTCGGACGCCGGCTATCGTGATCCGATGCTGGCGGGACAGGAGAAGAACTGATGTGGCGGAACCGCGTTCTTCACGCGACCGGCTACGCCTACCCGTCGCCGGCCACGGCCTCCTACAACGAAGCCCGGCTCACGCCGCGATCAGACTCGCGGCAAAATGTCGTCCTCAACCGCGTCGAAACCGTGCCTGCCACAAGGTCATACCGGTACGTCGACTACTGGGGTACCGCGGTGACGGCGTTCGACCTGCACGCGCCGCATACGGAGTTGACCGTGACATCCGCGTCGATAGTCGAGACCGAGAAGCCCGACCCCGTGACCGAGAAGCTGTCCTGGTCCGACCTCAAGCATGAGGCCGTGATCGACCGGTACGACGAGTTGCTCGGCCCGACCGATTACGCGCCGGCGAGCAAACGTGTTGCGGCAGTGGGCAAGCGGATCGCCAAAGAGCACGAGCCCGCCGACGCTGTGATCGCGGCCGCCGACTGGGTGCGCAGCGAACTGGATTACGTCAAGGGCAGCACCGGCGTGCACACCTCAGGTTCGGACGCCTTACGTGAAGGCAAGGGTGTCTGTCAGGACTTCGTCCACTTGTCGCTGATGGTGTTGCGCGGCATGGGAATTCCCGCGCGCTACGTGTCTGGCTACCACCATCCCGACGTTGACGCGGCGGTCGGGGAGACCGTCGACGGGCAGAGCCATGCCTGGATCCAGGCCTGGACCGGAAGTTGGTGGGATCACGATCCCACCAACGACACCGAAATCAACGAGCAGTACATCACCGTCGGGGTGGGCCGTGACTACTCCGACGTCTCTCCGCTCAAGGGCATCTACCACGGGCAAGGCGCCACCGATCTCGATGTGGTCGTCGAAATCACCCGATTGGCCTAGTCCGGGCGCGGCCCTCGGCACTCTGGCGCGACTGCTGGTGGTCGGCGCACGGCTGCCGACACGCCGGGCTGACCTGGCAGCACCAGCCTGACCTGGCAGTTTCGCCGACTTTGATCAGCTTCTTACGCACCCGCCGATATCGCCGTAGCCTGGATGTGAACCTGATCACAGTCGACGGGAGGCTCCATGCGGATAGCAGATGTGTTGCGCGGCAAAGGCGGCGCGGTGGTGACGATCAAGCCCGACGCGACGGTTGCCGAGCTGGTCGCCGGGCTCGCCGACCACAACATCGGCGCCATGGTGGTGGCCGGGTCTGACGGCGTCAAAGGCATCGTCTCCGAGCGTGATGTGGTGCGACAGCTGAACACTCATGGGGCGTCGGTGCTGTCGCGGTCGGTCGAGAAGATCATGACGTCGGTGGTGTCGACCTGTACCAAGGAAGACACGGTGGACAGCCTCACGCTGCTGATGACCGAGAACCGGGTCCGGCACGTACCGGTGCTCGAGGACGGCAAGCTGATCGGCATCGTGAGTATCGGTGACGTCGTGAAGACGCGGATGCAGGAGCTCGAGAGCGAGCATGAACAGCTGCAGTCCTACATCAACCAGGGCTGATCCCGACATCGCGCTTTAACCGGCCACTCGACGGGGAACAGCGACGTGATGCGCATCATCACCGTCGAAGAGCATTTCGAGCATCCTGAGGTCAGCGAAGAGGTATTGCAGCTGGGCGGGCCGCCTAGCGGTCTACCGCTCGACGAGCTCGCCGAATTCGGTTCGATCTTCAACGACGACCGCGACGCCGCAACCCGGCTCGGCGGGAACCGGCTGGCGCACATGGACGCGGTGGGTGTCGACGTCCAGGTCGTCTCGCACGGCAACGGCAGCCCGAGTACCTTGGCCGCGCCGGAATCGGTGGAGCTTATGTCGGCGGGTCAACAACGATCTCGCGCAACAGATTTCGGAGCATCCCGAACGATTCCGCGGTTTCGCCACCCTTCCGCTTTACGAGCCCGCTTCGGCAGCCGAAGAATTGCGGCGCTGCGTCGGCGATCTCGGCTTCGTGGGTGCGCTGATCGCCGGAACCTTTGAAGGGCTTTTTCTCGACGATGCGCGGTTCGATCCTATCCTCGAGGCGGCCGAGGCAGTCGACTTGCCGATTTACGTGCACCCAGGGCTACCGCATCCACAGGTGTCGCGGCCCTATTACCTCGGCGACTGGTCCGCCGCGATCGGCGTGATGTTCAGCGGACCCGCATTCGGCTGGCATGCCGAGGCCGGTGTTCACGTCATCCGGCTGATCCTCTCCGGGGCCCTGGACCGGCGCCCGGGCCTGAAATTGTTGAGCGGGCACTGGGGCGAGGTGATGGCGTTCTGGCTCGAACGGCTCGACGAGACGTTCGCGCTGGTCCGTCCCAGCCGCGAGCGCAACATCAGCGACTACTACCGCGAACAGATCTGGGTGACCCCGTCCGGGATGTTCAACCGGCACCAACTCGACCACGTCGTTGCCGAACTGGGTGCCCAACGGATCATCTACTCCGAAGACTTTCCGTACGTAAAGCGCGACAACGTGACCGAATTCCTCACCGGCTCAGGTCTTTCCGATCACCAGATGCATGCCATTGCGCACACCAACGTCGAAGCGCTACTGCGCATCTGACGACGGCGGGGCGCTCAGCTCCAGGAGTAGTCGCGGCGCAACCTCGCCGCCACGACGTCGAAAATTGTGCGCTCCAGGATCGCGCCTTCGCGTCGGATGCCCTCTTCGGGAACGTCGAGCACGCGGTCCAGGCGGACCCAGCTCGGCCGGCCCTCGCCGTCCCAGCTGCCGCTGCCGATGCTCACCCAGGATCGGTCGGCGGCATGGCGTTCCTGGCTCGACAGCATCAAGCCGAGCAGGGTGGCGTGGTCGCGGCCGACCACCAGCACCGGGCGATCTTTGCCCCGGGTCGGGTCTTCCTCGTAGGTCACCCAGGTCCACACGACCTCGCCGGGATCCGCGCGACCATCAAGGTCGGGGGAGTACACGAGCTTGCGGGCCCGATGGGCGGTGGGCGCACTGTTCTTGGTGACGGGCCGGCCTGCGGTGATCTCTGCCGGTGACTCCGCAACTGTTCCGGCGAGCACGTCCAGGCCGATCTTGATGCTGCGCTGGACAGTCGGGGACTGCTGCAGCTGCCGAATCAGCTTGGGTGCCTCACCGAACACCAGATTCTCGGCTAGCCGTTGGAACGTCCTCCACCCTGACGCCATCTTCGCAGTTTAGGACGGACCCACTGTGCGACGCGGCTCACGCCCCGAGGCCAAAAGTGTAGGGAAAACCCTTATTGATTAACCCCCCAGGAATCCCTCAGGATTGCCTAAGCATCCGCACATCAAATGCTTATCGCTCACACATCCGTCACTGTCCCGAACGGAGCACCATCGTGACCACCCAGCAGCCAGACCGCCTGATCACCGTCCACGACCTCGAGCACCCGAGGTCCGTCACCCGCAGCATCAAGGCGGGCCTGACCCTGGCCGGCGTCGCTGCCGCCGGCGTATTCGCTTTGGCGGCTACCAGTCCGGCGGCCAACGCCGACACCGTCGACCTCCCTGACCTTCCCTCGCTGACCGGCGAACCGATCAATCCGGAGTCACTGGGTGTAGCGCCACTGTTCACCGCGCTGGCAGAGCAATACAACGGGAGCTACACCGACTCGCTTGGCGTCAGCGTCAACACCACCGCCCCCTTCACCCCGGAGCCTCTGCAAGTGGACGCGTATGGGTTCAACGGCATCAACCCGACGTTCATCGCAGAAACCATCCACGGACCCCGATGGGGGTGTCGCCGGCATCGAGGGCGGCTCGGTCGACGGCACCGCGGAGGGGTCCACGTTCAGTTAAATCTTCACGACCTCGGGGCTCGTCAACTTCTATGAAGACACGCCCTTCTACGCAACGGGTGCGTCCGACGCAACGCAGAACATCAACGACGCATTCGTTTTCGACCCGACCGGGTCACCGTTGACCGACCTGTCCGGAATCGAGTTCGGCATTCAGTACCTGGATCTGCCTGACGCAGCCACGCCCGTCGACGCGATCAACTTCCTGGGCTCGGGTGGCGAGATCCTGTTCTCTATCCCGGTCACCGGCGACCTGCTCGCCGGACTCTGAGCCGACTACCGAAGGGCATAGCCATGAAAATCCGCAAAATCGCCGTCGTCGGTGGCTTCACAGTCGGCGCAGCGGTGGCGTTCGCGCCGCTCGCTGCTGCGGACACCGATATTTCGCCCGTCGTCGAAGCAGAGCTTTCGTCGTTGAACTCTCTCTTCGACACCGAAGCCGTTCTCTCTGGCATCCCCCTAACCGATGTCAACACCGCCGGCGTTTACGACTTCGTCTTGGTGGGCGACGCATCAACAGCGGATTTGACCAGCCTTTACCATCTCCTCTCCGGATCGGATCCGGTGATTCAAGACCTGGACCCCACGTCCTACGACCTCTTCAACGGCTCATTGACCAACTTCGACGACGCGTTCAACGTCGAGTTGTACTCGCTGCTGAACGGCGGCGCCCTCGACCCCGACTACGGCGACATGCTCGGATCGTCGAGTGACATCACCAATGCGTTGAGCACCGACACCGTGTCGGGAGCTGTCAGCACGTTCCTCACGGAAGGTTGGCACGAGCTGCTGCTGTATTTCGACATCGGAACAGTGGTGGTCTACTAGCCCGCGCTTGGAACCGAAGCCTCCGGAGTACCTCTGCCGGGGGCTTCGGTTCCACCGCAACCTCGCGCCAGCACGGCGGTGGGTCGATGAAGCAGCGGCGCGTGGCTTACCGAACTCTCAGTCAGTCCCATCGGAGCTGCTCTTCGTTTCTCAGCTGAGAACTCCATAGAGGCGCGCGCTGGAACCATGAGGCGGGTGCCCATCCTTCACTCACGACAACTTGCTGCGACACATACCGGCTGCGTATGCGACTCACAGGGCGTTCTTGTGAGGCTCATTAGTACGAACGGTTGATTTCTAGAAATTTGTTGTCGAATGTCTTTTGCGTCACACATGCAGTTGTTATCTTTCTCTCAGGTTTCCGGCAGCGGGGTCAAGGCTTTAAGCCGAGGGTGCTGGGGGGACCTCCGGCGGTACGCCCGAATCGTCGGTGGACATCTTTTGAAAGGCAACACTCATGTACATTCGCAAACTCGCCGCAGCCGCGAGCTTCGCCTGCGGAGCGGCACTCGCTTTCGCACCACTCGCGGCCGCCGACACCTCTAGCGACGGGCTTCGTTGGTCGACGCCTGCTCGCCAGTGCCATTCACCGGAGCCGCGACACCCATCAACTTCGACATTTCGTTCGACGGCATGCACCATCTTCGACGGAATGGGCACCGCAGTCGCTAGCCACCGGCGCCGCCGGTGACGGGAACTTTGGCCTCGCGATCGCCTACGGCGCCGACGCCCGACGCCAGTCGCCGACGGGCGGGACCGGCGACTACGCCCTTGCCAGTCAGGCACCAACGCTCTCGCTAAGGCCGGCTCCTCTGCTACGGAGCCACCGGTTTCGACTACGACACCGCCGAAGACATCGGCAACAACACCACACGGTGGATCGGCGCGCCCGACGGCGCCTACGCTGGCGGAGGCAGTCTGATTGCGGCGGCGCTCGACAGTGGCACCGCGGTCAAGCCACGACTCCGCCTCCTCTTCGGCAACACCGGTACCGAGCACCGATCCGCCAACGGCGGCAACTCCGGCGCCTTCGCCGGCGACGGCCAACTGATCGGAGCCAGCGATGTCGCCGGCAACGGCGACACCGCCTACACTCTCGGGCAACATCCTCGGCCAAGGCGACGGCCCCGCCGCCGTCGCCGGCAACAACAACTTCGCCAGTGAGTCCGGCAACGAGAACGGCATCAACGAAGGTTCATTTCGCGGGCTTCGGCAACAACAACCACAGCGATCGCCGACGCCAACTACACCCACAGCGGCGACGGTGTCTCGGCGGACCGACGGCAACGGCAACTACGCCTACGTCTACGGCCCCGACAACAGCACCGCATCCGCCGGAGGTGAAAACACCACCACTTGGCCGGCGACAACAACATTGCCTACGTCAACGGACCCCTACGGCAATGTCGGGCGCGGCGGACTCCGCCGACAGCTGGCGGCGCGGGCTCCAGGCGGTAGCAGCGATATCGCCGAGGTGCTGTACGCCCACGGCGACGCTTCGGCCACCGGCGGTACGCAACCTCTACGACATCATCACGCCGTTCGGTACCTCGGCCACCCCGGCGGCCGCGACTGCGGCCGCGGAATCTGCCGCCGTACTCCCATCACCACCACGGTGAGCAGTGAGATCACATCGTTGAATTCGCTCTTCGAGACTCGACGCACTGCTCGCGGGTGACTATGGCGACGTCATGAAAAATGCCGGCCCGTTCGACACCATCTCGCTGGCGGACGCACCCCACACGGGCACTGGATCGATTCTTCGACTACGAGTTGTCGGGGTGAACGCGAAAGCCGGTTCGTCGGCTGACCCGGGTGCGTACGACGTGTTCAACGGCGCGGAGATCCGGTTCGACGAGGCCTACAACGTCGCTGCTGTACGCGTTGCTGAACGGCGGCGCACTAGACCCGAACTCGGCCGATTTCTTCGGGCGGCCGATCCGGTGCTGACACCACCGCGCCGAGGTGGTCTCGACTGTTCTACAACGACGCCATTGGTGACTTGTCGGGCTTCTTCCAGGCGAATCTGTCAGCCTTCGACACCACGCCGGCAGCCGTCACCGAGCTGTTCTCGCTGTTCGGCTCGCTGTAGCCCTTCGCTCCACAACACGAAACCCCCGGAGGCGACTCCGGGGGTTTTCGTTTTTGCGGGCATCCTGCACTTCCCGCCGGCTCGTCGTGTTATTCGAACCCTGCATGCACAGCGCTCGCCCACCTGCGGGAGTCATCGCTAACACAAAGGTCGCTCCGACGGCACACTTGACGCAATCTAAGATTTCTCCGGTGATTCTCTTTCATTCAACACGGGAAGTTGTTAAGTTCTTCTCAGGTATTCACCAGGGGCAGCTTGGGGGACCTCCGGCGGTACGCCCGAACCGTCGGCGGACATCTTTGAAAGGCATGGAATGAACATTCGTAAGATCGCGGCGGCGGCAACCTTCGCGACCGGAGCGGCACTGGCGTTCGCACCGCTCGCAGCTGCGCGCCGACCCCACCCTTGTCACTGCGCTCTCGACAGCGAGATCTCGGCGGAGAACTCGCTCTTCGAACTCTACGCGCTTTTCGCGGGTGACACCGCCGACATCACCAAGGGTGGCGCCGGCGTATTCGACACCTTCACCTCCGGCGACTCTGGCCAAGACGCCCCGCACTTGATTGCCAGCACCGCCAATTACGGCCAGGTCACTCCGCTCGAGACCGACCTGTATGGGGCCAACCCGATCTTGGCGGGAATCTCGTCGGACACCGGGCCCTACAGCGAGTTCAACGGCGCGCTGGTCCCAGTTCTACAACGCCTACAACGTCGCGCTGTACGCGTCGGAGAACAACGGCGCGCTTGGACACCAACACCGGCGACTACATCGAAAACAACGCGATCAACCATGCGCTGACCCTGGGCACCCCGACGGCCGCGGAAAGTACCTCTTCAACTTCGGCTAAGGCGACCTGAAGGGATACGACGCGATCTTCGCGCCGGCCAGACGCGACCGCGCCCAGTGACATCCTTCCGACTCGAAGCCAACGAGATCGTCCAGCTCAACAACCTCTTCGAGCTCGACGGCAAGCTCGCCGGTGTATTTCGGCGACATCGTGCCGCACACGGCTGCTCGGCACCAACGTGGGCTTCGACACCATCCCGACCGGCGACCTGAACACCACCTTCAACGACCTGGTGACCGGGCCGTCCCGGCGCAAGTCTCGGGCTGACCCGGGTTCCTACGACGTGATGAACGGTGCGCTGACTGAGTTCTACAACGCCTTCAACGTCGAGGACTGTACTCGCTGCTGAACAGTGGTGCCCTGCTTCCGGCCGCGGACATCTTCGGAACCCACGCCGAGTTGGCCACCGTCGCCGCGTCTGTGGGCGAATACCTCACGCTCGGCCTGCAGCGACCTGGCCGGCTACTTCTGACCGGTCTGATCCACGCTCTACAACGAACCCCCGGAGGCAACTCCGGGGGTTTCGTTTTGCCCAGGATCCCTATGCGGCGTCGGGAGCCGCTCACCGGCGCATAAATCCCGCTCTAATAATCCATCGATGAATCTCATTCTATTGATAAATTATACTCAAATCTGAATATATATTCGAAAACCTCTTCCGGAAGTCACGGGAGATTGTTACCTTTCTCTCAGGTTTCCAGCAGCGGGGTCAGGTGATCGTCAGCCTGTGTTGGGGGACCTCCGGCGGTACGCCTGACCGTCGGCGGAATCTTTGAAAGGCAGCAACCATGGATATTCGCAAGATCGCGTCGGCCGCGGCCCTCGCAACCGGAGCCGCTGTGGCCTTAGCGCCGTTCGCTCAGGCGGACCCCGTCGAGATCACCAGCACTGTCAGCAGTGAGATTGCGTCGCTGAACTCGTTGTTCGAGTTCGGAGCAACGCTCACGGGTGTGCCCGCTGCCGACATCACTCTGAGCGCCGCCGGATTCGACGTTGTCCCGCTGGCTGACGCGCCCAACTCCGGCACCGCCACTGCCTTCGACTATTTCCTCTACGGGGTCGACCCGATCAACCAGGCTTCCTCGGACCCGGGTTCCTACGATCTGTTCAACGGTGCGCTCGGTAAGTTCGACGACGCCTACAACGTGCTGCTCTACGGGTCGCTGAACAACGGCGTCATCGACCCCAACGACGCCGACTTCATTGGATCGGCTAGCTCGATCGACCACGCGCAAGGCTTGGCGAGCGTCACTGACGCCTTCGACTACCTCTACAACTTCGGCGTCAACGATCTTTCCAGCTATTTCGGATCAGACTTGTCGTTCTTGTTGATCCCGACGACGGACGCGGTGCCCGGGGCGGCCGACGCTGCGGCAGTGGATCTCAGCTCCACCTTCACCAGTGAGATTACGGGTCTGAACAGCCTCTTCGGCTTGGATGCTTCTGCCGCCGGAGTGTCCGCCGACGTGATTCCCGGCAGCGGCGCGTTCCCCTTCGACACCATTGCGCCGGGAGACACGAATGACATCTTCAACACCCTGGTGTTCGGATTGAACCCGGACAACATCTCGACCGACCCGGGTTCCTACGACGTGTTCAACGGAGCACTGACCGAGTTTGCCAACGCCTACAACGTCGGCCTGTTCTCACTGCTGGATCCCACCAGCACGTTCGATCCTGGCGACATCTTCGGAACCCACGCCGACTTCCTGGCAGGAGGCGCGACGTCAGCAATCAGCGAGTTCCTGCAGCTCGGAGTCAGCGACCTGGCTGGTTACTTCGACTTCGGTTCGCTGGCCGGAATGTAATAGTCAGTTCCATAAACGAACCCCCGGAGGCAACTCCGGGGGTTTCGTTTTGGCCGGCCACCCGTCGCGAGATTTAACGTGTTCGGCACACACTTAACATTCACTCAGCTGATTACGTAGCTACGCTCAGGTTTCACCAGCAGCGACGCTGACGAACTTCGACGTGTGCATTGCCCCTTCGGCGGGGGACATCGTGAAAGGCAGACTATGAACACTCGCATAATCGCTGTGGTCGGCAGCTTCGTGGCCGGCGCGGCACTAGCGTTTGCGCCGCTCGCCGCGGCGGACAACCTGACCACGACGGTCGACAGCGAGATTTCGTCGCTGAACTCGCTCTTTGAGAGCCAAGCCTCCCTCGCGGGCGTCTCCGGCGACGTCATCTCGAGCGCTGGCACGCTGGACACAATCCTGCCAGCGGACGCGCCAGATCACAGCCCCGTTCACGACCCTCGACTACGAGCTGTACGGGCCCTGGGCCAGCGTCCTGACTCTCGACCCGGAACCGGGGGCCTACGACCTGTTCAACGGCGCGCTGGTCGAGTTCGACGACGCCTACAACACGCTGGCGTCCTTGGCATTTACCACCGACGCCGTGATTTCACCCACCGACCTGCTCTCGGTGGCAGATGCTGCGCTCGATGATGGATCGCTCACCGATGCAGCCCTCTTCGCTGAGTTCTTCAACACGGGCGTGAGCGACGTCGTCGCGTACTTCACCACCATCGCGGCGGGATAGCCTCAGCTTTACAACGAACCCCCGGGGGCAACTCCGGGGGTTTCGTTTTGGCCCACCAGTCCGGCGATTGTGCTGCAGCACCTCTACCTAGATACGCTGGTAGCGCCTAACCCCGGCTTCACCAGGAGATTCCCATCAGCAGTTTCGCCGACCAGACCTTCACTCGCGCCGGCGCAGATTCGGAACTTCTGCATCATCGCCCATATCGACCACGGCAAGTCCACGCTGGCCGACCGGATGCTGCAGCTCACCGGCGTCGTGGCGGACCGGGACATGCGCGCCCAGTACCTCGACCGGATGGACATCGAGCGCGAGCGCGGCATCACCATCAAAGCCCAGAACGTGCGGCTGCCGTGGAAGGTCACCGGTGGCCCCGACGCCGGAAATGAATTCGTCCTGCATCTGATCGACACCCCCGGCCACGTCGACTTCACCTACGAGGTGTCCCGAGCGCTGGAAGCCTGCGAAGGCGCGGTGCTGCTGGTCGATGCCGCTCAGGGCATCGAGGCGCAGACGCTGGCCAACCTGTATCTCGCGCTGGACCGCGGCCTGCACATCATTCCGGTGCTCAACAAGATCGACCTGCCGGCCGCCGACCCCGACCGCTACGCCGGCGAGATCGCCCACATCATCGGCTGCGAGCCCGGCGATGTCCTGCGCGTTTCGGGTAAGACGGGGGAGGGCGTCACCGAACTGCTCGACCACGTGGTGCAGGAGGTCCCGGCGCCCACCGGTGACGCCAACGCCCCCACGCGGGCAATGATTTTCGATTCCGTCTACGACATCTACCGCGGTGTGGTGACGTACGTGCGCGTCGTGGACGGCAAGATCACGCCGCGCGAGAAGGTCACGATGATGTCGACCGGCTCCACCCACGAGCTACTGGAAGTGGGCATCGTCTCTCCCGACCCAAAGGCGTCTGTCGGCCTCGGCGTCGGCGAGGTGGGCTACCTCATCACCGGCGTCAAAGACGTCCGCCAATCCAAGGTCGGCGACACCGTCACCAGCGCACGGCACGGCGCAACTGAGGCATTGGTCGGGTACCGCGAGCCGAAGCCGATGGTCTACTCGGGTCTCTATCCTGTCGACGGCTCGGACTACCCCGACCTGCGTGACGCGTTGGAGCGGCTGCAACTCAACGACGCGGCCCTGACGTGGGAGCCGGAGACGTCGGTGGCGCTCGGCTTCGGCTTCCGCTGCGGCTTCCTCGGCCTGCTGCACATGGAGATCACCCGCGAGCGCCTGGAGCGCGAATTCGACCTCGACCTGATCTCGACGTCGCCGAACGTCGTGTATCGCGTTGTCAAGGAAGATAATTCCGAACTCGTTGTCACCAACCCGTCGGACTGGCCCGAAGGCAAGGTTCGCGCCGTCTACGAGCCCGTCGTCAAAACCACGATCATCACACCCAGCGAATTCATCGGCTCGATCATGGAGCTCTGCCAGTCCCGCCGCGGCGAACTCGGCGGCATGGACTACCTGTCGCCCGAACGCGTCGAGCTGCGCTACACGATGCCGTTGGGCGAGATCATCTTCGACTTCTTCGACTCGTTGAAGTCGCGCACCCGCGGCTATGCGAGCCTCGACTACGAAGAAGCCGGCGAGCAGGAGGCTGAACTGGTCAAGGTCGACATTCTGTTGCAGGGTGAGGCCGTCGACGCGTTCAGTGCGATCGTGCACAAAGATGGCGCAGCGGCCTACGGCAACAAGATGACAGTCCGGCTCAAAGAGCTCATTCCGCGTCAGCAGTTCGAGGTGCCGATTCAAGCCGCCGTCGGATCCAGAATCATTGCGCGCGAGAACATTCGCGCGATCCGCAAAGACGTCTTGTCCAAGTGCTACGGCGGTGACATCACCCGTAAGCGCAAACTGCTGGAAAAGCAGAAGGAAGGCAAGAAGCGGATGAAGACCATCGGCCGGGTCGAGGTGCCGCAGGAAGCGTTCGTCGCCGCGCTGTCCACGGATGCCGCGTCAGACAAAGGCAACAAGAAGTAGCCATGCGCGGGCTCGCAGTGGCAATGGCGTGCGCGGTAGTTGCCGCGCTCGCGGCGGGCTGTGGTTCGGTCGTCGCCGGCACGGTGAAGCCGGCGCCGAACCTGAAGCCGCGACCCCTGTCCGGCCGCACCGTCGAACATGTGTTGCTCGACGGCAAGGTGTTGTCACGGATGCTTGGCCAGCCGTTGGTCGCGCGTCAACCCGCGAAATTCGGTGGACCCGACCGGCTCGACGAGCGGGATGTCCCCGCGGAGTCGGCCGATTGCCTTCGTGTGACGGCGATGCTGCAGAAGAGCGTCTACGGCTCCGCCGACGTGCAGAACGTGGCATCGGTGTCGTGGTGGAACGACGGCGACCCGGCGCAGGTGATCAGTGTGATGGAGGGCGTCGTCTCGTTGCCTTCGGCGGAGCAGGCGCAGGCGTTGTTCGCGGAGTTCCCCGACCAGTGGCAGCGGTGCAAGGGTCAGACGATCACCGAAGAGACCGGCCCGATCAGCACGACGACCGAGATCGGCGAAGTCCAGTCCTTGGATTCCGTTGTCGCAGTGACTAATACCGCGACCGCGACCCTGCCCAACATGCCGGCCCTGCAGCCCACACCCCAGGCTCGTGCCATCGGTGTCCGGATGAACTGCATTGTCGAGGTAGAGATCGTCTTCTTCGGTGACCGGCAGCCAACCGATCCGGGATCGGCGGACCCGGACGGCAGCGCCGTCGAAGTCGCCCGAGCAATGATGGAGAAGGTCAGCCACCTCAGCTGACCCCGTAATCGCTGATGACCCCGGACACCCGCACACGGGCCGACATGTGCCCCGGTGTGTGGCGACCGTGGCAGGCCGACGACGGGATGCTGGTCCGCATCCGGCTGATCGGTGGGTGGATGTCCACGGCGGCGCTGCGACGACTGTCCGAGGTCAGCCGGCATCACGCCGACGGTCGGATCTACCTGACCCGGCGCGCGAATCTGCAACTGCGCGGGCTGCCGGGTGACGGACCGCAGCTGACTGCGGCCGCCGCGGCGGCACTCGAGTCCACCGGTTTGATCCCTACGCGCACACACGAACTCGTACGCAATGTGCTCGCCTCACCACAGACCGGCCTGGCCGGCGGCCGCGCCGATCTGCGCCCGGTAATCGACCGCCTCGACGCGCTGCTGTGCGCAGATCCCGACCTCGGCCGGTTGCCGGGGCGCTTCCTGTTCACACTCGACGACGGCCGCGGCGACCTGCTCGACCGGCTCACCGGAGCCGGCAAGCGCGGCACCGACCTCGGTTGCGTGGCGCTCGGCGATGACGTGGCGCAGTTGCGCGTCGGTGGTCACTGGGACGCGGTCGCTCCGCTGGACGAAGTCGCCGACCGACTGGCCGATCTGGCGTCGCGATTCCTCGACGCCCGGGGAACCGGCATCGATGCGCCGTGGCACATCCACGAGCTAACTCGGCCACTGCGACCACCTGTGGACGCCGACCCGCGGATCCCTGCTCCGGCCGCACCGCTGCCGTACGGCCCGGTGCCCGGCGGCAGCCACTTGGCGACCGAGGACGGTGCCCTGACTCCCGAACTCGTTGATTCGATACTCGAACAAGCAACTGATGCAACATATGTCGTCGTGACGCCCTGGCGCGGCGTTCTCGTCCCGAACGCCCCGGAGGTATCCGAGTGACCCAGACGAGTGATGCCCGCCGGCCGACCCGGCGCTACGACTACATCGCCGACGGACCCGCTATCTACGCGGATTCGTTCGCCACCATCCGCCGCGAAGCCGACCTGTCCGGAGTCCCGGCGGACGCCGAGAAACTGGCCGTCCGGATGATCCACGGTACTGGGCAGCCAAACCTGGTCGACGACTTGGTTATTCACCCCGCGCTGGCGTCTGCCGCGCGTTCCGCGCTGCAATCCGGCGCGCCGATCCTGTGCGATGCACGCATGGTCGCCACCGGCATCACCGCTGGGCGACTTCCGGCCGCCAACGAGGTGCACTGCTTTCTGAACGACCCAGGTGTGCCGGAGTTGGCGAAGCAGTGGAACACCACCCGTACCGCAGCCGCGGTCTCGTTGTGGCAGCCCTTGCTGGACGGCGCGGTCGTCGCCATCGGCAACGCCCCAACCGCGCTGTTTCACCTGTTGGAAATGCTGATCGACGGGGCGCCTCGACCCGCCGCCATCGTGGGCTGCCCGGTGGGATTCATCGGTGCCGCGGAATCCAAAGAGGCTCTCGCCTCGTTGTCCCGCGACCACGGCATCGACATCCCGTTCGTGACGGTGCGGGGTCGGCGCGGCGGGTCGGCCATCACGTCCTCAGCCATCAACGCGTTGGCCTCGGAGGCAGAGTGACGGCCGGTCGATTCTACGGAATCGGCTTGGGCCCAGGGGATCCCGAGCTGATCACGCTCAAAGCGGCACGGGTCATCGGCGAATCCGATGTGATCGCCTACCACGCGGGCGTCAACAAACAGTCCTACGCGCGAACCATCGCGGCAGAACTGATTCCGGCGGATGCCATCGAGGAGGAGCTGCGCTACCCACTCACCACCGGGACGACAGACCATCCCGGCGGATACGCCGGAGCACTCGCCGAATTCTACGAGGAATCGGCGGGCAGGCTCGGATCGCATCTGGAAGCCGGACGCACCGTTTCCCTGCTCGCCGAAGGGGATCCGCTGTTCTACGGCTCCTTCATGTACATGCACGATCGGCTCAGTGCCCGCTTCGCCACCGAGGTCATCCCCGGCATACCGGCGTTCGCGGCCGCGACGGCGGCCGTCGCCTCCCCGCTGGTCCGCCAGACCGACGTGTTGACCGTGCTGCCCGGAACCCTGCCGGAAGCCGAACTCGCCCGGCGCTTGGCGGACACCGACGGCGCGATCATCATGAAGCTCGGCCGAACGTTTCCGGCCGTGCGTCGCGCGCTCGCCGCTGCCGGACGGCTCGATCACGCGATGTACGTCGAGCGGGCCAGTCACCCCCAGCAGCGCTGGATGCCGGTGGCTGATGTCGACGAGTCAACGGTGCCGTATCTGTCGCTGATCGTGGTCAACGGCGATTCGATCAACGGTCCCCGTTCCCGCGTCATGGTCGAAGAGCCCAGTCCTGCAACAGTTTCTACCGGGACAGGTGTCGCCGAACTGCTCGTCGTCGGGTTGGGGCCCGGACCGGACGGCTGGCTGACGCCGGAGGCGGCGACCGCGCTGGCCGAAGTGCAGCATGTGGTCGGCTACGGACCGTATGTGGCGCGGGTGCCACAGCGAGAAGGCCTGCAGCGGCACGCGTCCGGCAACACCGTCGAAGTCGACCGGGCCCGGTTCGCGCTGGAGCTCGCGCTGAACGGCGAGTCCGTAGCCGTCGTCTCCGGCGGCGACGCGGGGGTGTTCGGGATGGCCTCGGCGGTGTTCGAGGCCGCCGAGGACGAGAAATTCGCCGAGGTTCCGATCCGGGTGCTGCCCGCCGTGTCGGCCGTCCACGCCGTCGCCGCACTGGCCGGAGCGCCCCTGGGCGCGGACTTCGCGGTGATCAGCCTGTCGGACCGGCTCAAGCCGTGGTCGGTGATCGAGAAGAGACTGCGTTCAATTGCCGACGCCGATCTCATTCTGGCGATTTACAACCCGGCCTCGCGAGCCCGGCCGGACCAGATCAAGCTGGCCCGCGAGATCCTGCTCGAACACCGTCGCCCCGAGACCGTGGTCGTCATCGGACGTGACGTCGGGCGAGCCGAGGAATCGCTGACCGTGACGACGCTCGGCAGCCTCGACACCGACACCATCGACATGAAAAGCCTTGTTCTGGTGGGAGCATCGAGCACCCGCGCGACTGCGTCTGGCCGGGTGTGGACGCCGCGGTGGGTGCGATGAACGCCGGCCCGGTACAGTTCGTCGGCGCCGGACCGGGCGCCGCCGATCTGTTGACCGTGCGGGCCGTCCGACTGCTCGAAGCGGCCGACGCCGTCCTGTATCCCGGAAGTTATCTCGATGCGGACGTGCTGGAAAGCTGCTCTGCGACAGCCGAATTGATCGACACGCAGAGTCTGGATCTCGACGAGATAGTCGCTCACATCGTCGAGGCGCACAGCGCCGGCCGACGGGTCGTACGTCTGGTCTCGGGCGACCCCTCGCTCTACAGCGCCGTATCCGAGCAGACTCGACGACTCGACGCCGCCGGCGTGCCCTGGCAGATCACGCCGGGTGTGCCGTCCTACGCTGCCGCGGCAGCGCGAGTCGGTCGCGAACTCACCGTCCCGCTGGTCGCACAATCCGTGGTGTTGACGCGGACCCAGGCGCGTTCCACCGCGATGCCCGATACCGAGTCGTTGGCGGCGTTTGCGGCCACCCGCGCAACCCTGGTGCTGCACTTGGCAATTACCGCCATCCGTGTCCTGATGGACGAGCTCGCACCGACACACGGCCAGGATTGCCCGGTTGTCGTGGTGTACCGGGCTTCTCAGCCCGAGGAGCTTGTTCTTCGCGGGACCGTCGCCGACATCGCCGATCAGGTCGAGGCGGCTGGGTTACGCCAAGCCGCAGTGATTCTGGTGGGCGAAGCGCTCGGTGAGCGCGCGGATCCGCGGGCCGGTGAGAGCCATCTCTACGACCCACAGCGCGACCGATCGGCCAGCCGGTGAGGTCAGCCGGGCGGCTTGGTGAATGCCCACTGGGTCACCGCGCGCGCCGGAGTCCATCCGGTGAACGACCCGACCGGCGCAGCATGCTCGACATGCATGCGGGTGAGTTCGCCGCCGTGCTCGGCGTAGGCCGCGGCGAGCACCGCCTCGGTCTCCACGGTCACCCCGTGTACGACGATTCGGCCGCCGCCGCGCAGCCCGTCGAGGCATCGTTGCACAACCCCGGGCCGACTCGCGCCGCCGCCGACGAAAACCGCATCGGGAGTGGCCAAGTCGCTCAGGGCTTCCGGAGCCGTCGCGCAGACGACGTGGAGCGCCGGCACACCCAGCGACCGCGCATTACGCCCGATTCGTTCAGCGCGAGCGGGGTCAGCTTCCACCGCGACGGCTCGACACAAGGAGTGCGCGCGCATCCACTCGATGCCCACCGACCCCGCGCCGGCGCCGATGTCCCACAACAGTTGGCCCGGCACGGGCAGCAGCCTGGCCAGCGCGGCGGCGCGCAGATCCCGCTTGGTGAGTTGACCGTCGTGCTCGAAGGCTTCATCGGGCAGGCCGGTCGCCCACCCGGCGAGCAGTGGTCCGTTCAATTGCAGCGCAACGATATTCAGCCGCGGCGATGTCCCCGAGAATTCTTCGGCTGTGGTGTCGTCGACCGTCTCGCGGTCGCCGCCGATGCCACCCAGCACCACAAAGCGACTCGACCCGTATCCGCGCGCGATAAGCAGATCAGCAAGGGCTGCAGGCGTTTTCTCGTCGGAGGACAGCACCAGGACTCGGCGCCCGGGGGCCAGCTCCCGCAGCGCCGCGTGCACATCGCGACCCACAACGCTGACAACCGCCGTGGATTCCGCGGACCAGCCGAGCCGTGCCCGCGCGATTGTCACAGAGGACAGATGGGGGATAACCGTGACCCGGTCGGCGCCCAGGATGTCGACCAGCGTGGTTCCGATTCCGCTCAGCATCGGGTCGCCGGAGGCCAGCGCGACCACGTGCCGACCCGCGAATTGGGTCAACAGTTCCGGCAACGCCGCACTCAACGGAGATGGCCACGGTTGGTGGACCTGGCCATCCGCGACGGGCACCAGCTCCAGCTGGCGCGGACCGCCCAGCACGACCTCCGCCGAACCGATGATGGCCCGCGCGGCGCGCGTCAGCCCGTCCCAGCCATCGGCGCCGACGCCGACGACAGTTACCCGCAGGTCAGAGGACGACACTGCGGCGATGCTAGCGTAAGGGCCGCGAGGCACCCCGCGAACAGGCGTAATCGGTTCGCTGGGGCAACGAGGGAAGCCGGTGAGACTCCGGCACAGGCCCGCTACGGTGATCCGTCGCGCCGCCCGGTCAACGGGCGCACGAACGGTCAGTCCGAATACCGGCCTCGCGTGCCAGAGTTGGCAACCACGAGCGGAGCCTCACTGTGACCTCGACCGGTCAGCTGTACCCGTTTCCCGCCGTCCTCGGCGGCGATCCCGACGCGCCCGGTGGGCTCGACGACATGGCCTTGGCGCTTGTTCTCAGCGTCATCGACCCCGGCATCGGGGGCGTGCTCGTGCGCGGCGAGAAGGGCACCGCAAAATCCACCCTGGTGCGCGCGCTCACCCAGATCCTGCCGCCCATCGACGTCTTCGCCGGTGACCGCTTCTCCACCGACCCGGCCGAGCACGACCCGGTCTCACCCGACGGAGCCTTCGGGCCGGACTCGCCGGTGCAGACCCGGCCGGTGAGCCTGGTGGAGCTTCCCGTCGGAGCCACCGAGGATCGCGTCGCAGGATCCATCGACCTCAAACAGGCGCTGGCCGACGGCGCGGTGCACTTCGAGCCGGGCCTGCTGGCCAAGGCGCACCGCGGAATCCTCTACGTCGACGAAGTCAACCTTCTGCACGACCACCTGGTCGATCTGCTCCTCGATGCGGCCGCCATGGGAACTGTCACCGTGGAACGCGACGGCATATCGGTCACCCACGCGGCGAGGTTCGTGCTGGTCGGCACGATGAATCCCGAAGAGGGCGAGCTGCGTCCGCAGCTACTCGACCGCTTCGGTCTCGCCGTCGAGGTTGCCGCGCCGCGGGATCCGGCGCAGCGCGCCGAGGTCGTGCGTCGGCGACTGCAGTTCGACGCCGACCCGCAGGCCTTCCGCGCCCGTTACGCGAATGCCGAAGAGCGCCTTCGCGATCGGATCCAGCACGCCCAGTCGATCCTGGCCCGCATCCAGCTCACCGATGCGGCACTGCTCAGGATCGCCGAAGTCTGCTCGGCGGCCGGTGTCGACGGCATGCGAGCCGACATCGTCATGGCGCGGGCCGCCGCCGCCCACGCCGCCTGGCACGACCGCGAACACCCGAACATCGACGACCTGCGGGCGGCCGCCAAACTTGCACTGCCACATCGCCGTCGGCGCAACCCTTTCGACGCGCCCGGGCTCGACGACAACGAACTCGACGAGCTGTTGCCGCCCGAGACGGATCAGGGACCCGACCCCGACACCGATCCCGACCTGATCCCGATCCTGACGGCCCCGGCGGCGGACACGACGCCGACGACACCCCGGACGTCGTCCCGCCAGGTTCCGGCGGCCAGCAGAATCCGACGTCCACACCGCCGGTCGGCGCCGGTGAGCCCTACCGGACAAAGCTTTTCACGGTCCGCGGGGTAGGGGACGGGCACGCCGGCCGTCGTAGCCGCGCCCGCACGACGACGGGTCGGCGTACCGGGGCCACCCCGCTGTCCGACGCGGGTATCCATCTCGTCGAGACCGTGCGGGCCGCCGCGCCGCATCAGGCCGCTCGCGGCCGCAACAGCGGTCGACTGCTGCTGCGGCCCACCGATCTGCGCCGGGCCGTCCGCGAAGGACGCGAAGCCAACCTGGTGGTGTTCGTCGTCGACACCTCCGGGTCCATGGCGGCGCGGGAACGGATGCATCAGGTCAAGACGGCCATCCTGTCGCTGTTGCTCGATGCCTACCGGCGACGCGACCGGGTCGGCGTCGTCACCTTCCGCGATCGGACGGCGGAGATCGCCCTTCCCCCAACCGGTTCGATCGACATCGCGGCCAAGCGACTCGATGACCTGCCCGCCGGTGGGCGGACACCGCTCGCCGAGGGGCTGATGAAGGCGGCCGAGGTGGTGCGGCGCGAACGGCTGCGCGACCCGAGTCGGCGGCCGCTGCTCGTCGTCGTCACCGACGGTCGCGCGACCGCGGGCCCCGATGCTGTCGGCCGGGCCCAGCAGGCCGCGGCTTATCTGGTGAACGAAGGTATCGCCAGCATCGTCGTCGACTGCGAAAACGGCCGGATGCGAATGGGTTTGGCCGCGAACCTGGCTGAGCATCTCCACGCCGAGCATGTGCCGCTTGCGCACGTGAACGCTCAGGCGCTGGCCGACATCGTCCGCGGCGCAACAACTCCGGGAGCGGCCTGATGCCGCAGGGTCAGGTGTCCGTCGTACCCGATGACCAGCTCACGACGCGCCAGCGCCGCAACCGGCCGCTGCTGATGGTGCATACCGGCGACGGAAAGGGTAAGTCGACCGCCGCCTTCGGATTGGCGCTGCGCGGGTGGAACCAGGGATTCCGGATCGGGGTATTCCAGTTCGTCAAGTCGGCCAAGTGGCGGATCGGCGAGCAGACCGTGCTCGAGCGACTGGGCGCGTTGCACACCGAGACCGGTGAAGGCGGTCCCGTCGAATGGCACAAGATGGGATCGGGCTGGTCGTGGAGCCGCAAGGCCGGCAGCGACGTCGACCACGCGCAGGAAGCCGCTGCGGGTTGGGCCGAGATCAAACGGCGCCTCGCTGCCGAGACCCACGACCTCTACGTGCTCGACGAATTCACCTACCCGATCGGCTGGGGCTGGGTCGACATCGACGATGTCGTCGAAACCCTCGCCGGCAGGCCGGGCCATCAGCACGTCGTCATCACCGGCCGCAAAGCTGATCCGCGGCTGATCGACATCGCCGACCTGGTCACCGAGATGACCAACGTGAAGCACCCGATGGACGCCGGCCAGAAAGGCCAGCGAGGCATCGAGTGGTAGCCACCGAGCTTCCCCGCATCGTCGTCGCCGCGCCGGCATCCGGCCACGGAAAGACCACTGTCGCAACTGGATTGATGGCCGCCCTGGCCGGGCGTGGCTTGTCGGTATCCGGCCACAAGGTGGGGCCCGACTTCATCGACCCCGGCTATCACGCCCTGGCCACCGGTCGGCCGGGCCGCAATCTGGATCCGTTCCTGGTCGGCGAACACCGCGTCGTCCCGCTGCTGCTACACGGCGCACGATCTGCCGACGTCGCGGTGATCGAAGGTGTGATGGGCCTTTTCGACGGCCGGCTGGGTACCGCCGGGGAAGCATCGACCGCCCATGTCGCCGCGCTGACGGCGTCGCCGGTGCTGCTGGTCGTCGACATTTCGCACGCATCGCGAACGCATGCGGCGGTGATCGCCGGATTGGCGGCGTTCGACGCCGACATCCGCATCGCGGGCGTGATCCTCAACAAGGCGGGCAGCGCGCGGCACGCCGACGAGGTTCGAGACGCACTGGGCCCGACCGGCATTCCGGTACTCGGAGTCCTTCCCCGCGACGACGGCATCGAGACGCCGTCACGTCACCTGGGTCTGGTGCCCGCCGCCGAGCGCGCCGAGTCCGCGCAGACGCTCGAGCGGATGGCGGAAGTGATTGCCGCGCATGTCGATATCGACGCGGTCCTGCACATCGCTCGTGGCGCCGAGGCGGTACACGAGACGCCGTGGGATCCGGCGCAGGACATCGCACCGCCCACACCGGCCCGGCCCGTCGTCGCGATGGCGGGTGGGCGGGCGTTCACCTTCCGCTACGCCGAAACTGAGGAACTGCTGCGCGCCGCCGGATGCGACGTGGTCGAATTCGACCCGCTGCTCGACCCGGCCCTGCCTGCGGGCACCGCCGGCATCTATCTCGGTGGCGGTTTCCCCGAGGTGCACGCCGCCGAGCTCGCCGAGAACCGTTGCCTGATAGCCGAATTACGGTCCGCAATCGCCGCTGGTGTCCCGACGGTCGCGGAGTGCGCCGGGCTGCTCTACCTGTGCCGGTCGCTCGACGGCACACCGATGGTCGGTGCGGTGCCCGCCGATGCGGCGATGACACCGCGGCTCACTCTCGGCTACCGAACCGCCACCAGCCCGGCGGATTCCGTGCTCGCCGAAGAGGGCGAGCAGGTCACCGGGCACGAATTCCACCGCACGACAACCACTGCTGTCGACCTGGACGGCCATCCGGCGTGGCAGCTACCCGCGGGCCCCGAAGGCTTCGCCACGCCGACGCTGCACGCCGCCTACCTGCACACGCACTGGGCCGGCCATCCCGCTCTGGCGCAACGATTCGCGCACGCCGTCCACGGGCAGGCAAGTTGAGATCGCGGCCTCACGGTCTGCGACGGTGGCTGACAGATCCTCGAGCCCGAATGCCCTTCGCCTTCGATGAAGCTGAGGCATCGGCAACCACATGTCGAAGGATCGGAGCACCCGAACACGGACGGGCTTCGACCGCGAGATGGAGCACGGTGATCGGCACCACCCGGGTCGGTGCCCTCCGCAAATATGTTGAGGCAACCGGCGGCGACTTGGAGATCGCGGTGAAGCGCGCGGACGGTCGCGCGTGTTACTCAGCCTCTGATACCGCCGACCGTCGGCAGCTGAAACCAGCTTCAATTGCGCTGGCCACCGTAAGCCCTGCCGAAAGGCCATCTCACGTTTCTAGCAGCGTCCGCGTCTACATATTGGCGGCCACAGCTCGGTCAGCGGGCGTCGCGGATGCGCAGGCGCTACTAACTATTCGGAGGTACAAGAATAATGACGTTATCTGAAGGAACGCCGTCGCTGGAAGCCGAGGCACTGATGGCCACCCTCACCGGGGTTGCGCCGAACGCGCCGACGGCCAGCGCGGATTGGACTGTCCGCAACATCCTGGCGCACTTCGCAGGGGGTACGAAGGAGGTCGCGGACCTGCTCGAATTGAAGGTCAATCATCATCGGCAGCGACCCACCATGGATTCGATAAGCGCGAAGTGGCATTCATTGCGCTGGCGATGTCGGCTCGTTCGTGCAGTTGCCGCCTCAGGCGACCAATGTCGCAGCGTTGCGGCGCTCGCTGCTCCTGACGATCCCACCTTCGTGTTCACCGGGACCACTCTTACCCTCGCCCAGTTCTCGACCCCCATGCGCACCGAGATGCGTTCCATCTCGTGGGACATCGTCGGCGATCATGATCTCTCCGAACCACTGTTGACCCAGGCTGACTTGAGCCGCCATGCAGTCGATGTGCTCGACTCCATGCCAGGCTGACGAGGCCCCTGAATGGCGCGCCAAGCTCGCTGGTGTCACCGGGTATTGCGGATCGTGCTTCGCAGCCCGAATGCCGCCGACATCGTCTACGAACATAGCCCCGCGGGCGCGCGCTTCGAGGTCGTCGAGAATGGCCCCGCTGCTGGCGACGCGGTCGTCACCACCGACACCGCCAACCGTACCTCACCATCTGGGGACGCCGGTCAGCGGAACGTCCGCTGACCGTCGACACCGACACCGTCAGTGCAGCCGTCGTGGAGTCAGTGCTCTGGCGCCGGCACTCCGTGGGCGGCCCCAAGGCGCACAACGTAGTAGAACCCAACAGGTGGTAGCCCGCCCCAGGATCTCCCAGTGAGCGGCCTAGCGGAACGGTCTGCGCCACAGCGAGTTGTGTTGCGCGCTCGACCATTCGCCGGCATCGTCGATTCGGACACCACGCCACGCCCGACGGCACGGCCGGCCGGCGCACGATGACGACCGGGATGCCCAACTCGTCGGCGGCCTTCATCTTCGGCCAGGTGTACTCACCACCGGAGTCCTTGGTGACCAACACATCCGCTCGATGCTCGCGCAGCAGGGCCAATTCGCCGGGCAGTGTGTAGGGCCCGCGATCGTGGATCAGCTGCCACGCCGGAGGCAACGCGAAGTCCGGGTCGTCGACGACGCGCGCCAGCACCGCGTGCTCACCAAGCGCCCCGACGAATGCCGCCAGCTGCTGGCGGCCGACGGTCAACAGCGGCCGGGTGCCCAGCCGTCGCGCCTCATCGGCGGCCTCGCTGTGCGAGCTCACCCAGTGCCAGGACGGCGTGGCCCGGTCGGCCCAGCCGGGACGTTGCACCCGCAGCAGCGGAACCGCCTCGTCGGCGCAGGCGCGCACGGCGTTGGCCGAGATCGTCGCCGAGAAGGGATGAGTGGCGTCGACCACGGTGTCGAAGTCGGCCAACGCCTTTCGCAACCCGTCGACACCGCCGAACCCGCCGATGCGCACCGATCCCTCGGGCATTCGCGGCCGGGCGACCCGGCCGGCCAGCGAGCTCGTCACGTCGATGCCGTCGGCGACCAGTCGCGCGGCGAGCGCGCGGGCTTCCGATGTCCCGCCCAGCAGCAGCACCCGCATCAGCGCCGCCGCAGCAGGTAGATGTCCATCACCCAGCCGGTGTCGGCGCGGGCGTGCTCGCGGGCGTCGGCGATCTGCCCGGACCACGTCGCCGAGTCGTCCAGAGATCAGCCGCTCGCCGGCAGCGCCGAGATTGGCGGCCCACCACACCGACCAGTCGTCCAGGCCGGTGAGGTCGAGCCGGTCCGGCGGCGGGTTGAGCATGGCGACGATGTTGTCCTGCCCGGCGGCGACGGCGTCCTGCAGCATGCGACCGGTGGTGATGTGCACCGAGCGGCCGACCTCGTGCAACACGATGCGGTGTCGCGCGGCGAGCAGTTGTGGAGCACTGATTCCCGGCAACACGTCGAATTCGACCGGCACACCGAGCTTCTCGAATCTTCTCGACCACGCGGATGGTCGAGTCGTACAGCGAGGGGTCACCCAACACCAGGAACGCCGCGCTGCCGCCGCGCTCCTCAGCACGTCGGCGTAGGCGGCGGCCCGGGCGTCGTGCCAGTCGGCCACCGCGCGCTGGTAGCCGGCGGCAGCCGAGATCCGCGGCGCGGTCCCGCTCCGGATCACGCACCGCGACGATGTCCACCGAGCCGTCGGTGTGCGCCTCGACAATCGCGCGCCGCAGCGCCAGCAGTCCGTCGTCGTCGCCGTCAGAACCCTTGTCGGCGGCCAGCACGTAATCGACCGACCGCAGCGCCTCGGCGACTTCCGGGGTGACGTGCTGCGGGCCCATGCCGACCCCCAGGATGCGGACCCGGACCGGATCAGGCACCGGCGCGGCCCTCGATGTCGCCTTCCACCTCCAGGTAGGCCTGCCGCAGCGCGGCCAATGTCTCCGGCGACGGGTCGGCCCACAGGCCGCGGTCCGCGGCCTCCTGCAGACGCTCGACCATGCCGTGCAACGCCCACGGGTTCGACTGGTTGAGAAACTCCCGGGTCTGCGGGTCGAGAACGTAAGACTCGGCCAGCTTTTCGTACATCCAGTCGTGCACGACGCCCGCGGTCGCGTCGAAGCCGAAGAGGTAGTCGACGGTGGCGGCGAGTTCGAAGGCGCCTTTGTACCCGTGCCTGCGCATCGCCGAGATCCAGCGCGGGTTGACCACCCGGGCGCGGAACACCCGTGCGGTCTCCTCGGCCAGCGTTCGGGTACGCACCGCGTCGGGTGTGGTCGAGTCGCCCACGTACGCCTTGGGATCGGATCCGGTCAACGCCCGCACCGTCGCGATCATGCCGCCGTGATACTGGAAGTAGTCGTCGCTGTCGGCGATGTCGTGTTCGCGGGTGTCGATGTTCTTGGCCGCCACCTTGATTCGCTTGTAGTTGGTGCGCATGTCGTCTGCTGCTGCGACGCCGTCCAGTCCGCGCCCGTAGGCGAACCCGCCCCAGGCGGTGTAGACCTCGGCCAGGTCCTTGTCGTCGCGCCAGGTGCCCGCTTCGACGACCTGCAGGATGCCCGCGCCGTAGGATCCCGGTTTGGATCCGAAAACCCTTGTGGTGGCTCGCCGTTCGTCACCGTGGTCGGCGAGGTCGGCGCGCGCGTGCGCGGCCACGTAGTTGTCCTCGTCCGGCTCGTCGAGCAGCGCCACCATGCGCACCGCGTCGTCGAGCATCATCACGACGTGCGGGAAGGCGTCGCGGAAGAACCCGGAGATGCGGATGGTCACGTCGATGCGCGGCCGCCCGAGTTCCTCGAGCGGGATCACCTCCAACCGGCTGACCCGCCGTGACGCCTCGTCCCAGTCCGGCCGAACGCCCAACAGCGCCAGCACTTCCGCGATGTCGTCGCCGGACGTGCGCATCGCGCTGGTGCCCCACACCGACAATCCGACCGACTCGGGGTAGGTGCTGGTGTCGTCGAGGTAGCGCTGCAGCAGCGACTCCGCCATCGCCTGCCCGGTCTGCCAGGCCAGTCGCGACGGCACCGCGCGCGGGTCGACGGTGTAGAAGTTGCGCCCGGTGGGCAGCACGTTGACCAGACCCCGCAGCGGCGAACCGGACGGGCCGGGCCGCACGAAACCGCCATCCAGAGCACGCATCACCGCGTCGATCTCACCCGCGGTGCCGGACAAACGCGGTACCACTTCGGTTGCCGCGAACCGCAGCGACGCCTGCACATCCGGCGCGTCGTGCAGGGCGTCGACCGCCGCCGGCATCCCATCCGCCGGCTTCCATCGCCTCGACCAGTGCGCGCGCCTGGTTCTCGATGTCGTCCACGGCTGTGAGCTCGGCGCCCTCCTTCAAACCCAGCGCGGTGCGCAATCCCGGGACGGCGTGGTCCTGGCCGCCCCACACCTGGGCGGCGCGCAGGATCGCCAGCACCAGGTTGACCCGCGCCGCTCCCGTCGGCGCTTCGCCCAGCACATGCAGCCCGTCGCGGATCTGGGCGTCCTTGATCTCGCACAGCCAGCCGTCGACGTGCAGCAAGAAGTCGTCGAACTCTTCGTCGTCGGGCCGGTCGTCGAGCCCGAGATCGCGATGCATCTCCGCGGCGCGCATCAGGTTCCAGATCTCGCCGCGGATGGCCGGCAGCTTGGCCGGATCCATCGCCGCGATGTTTCCGTACTCGTCGAGTAGCTGCTCGAGTCGGGCGATGTCGCCGTAGCTTTCGGCGCGAGCCATCGGCGGGATCAGATGGTCGATGATGGTGGCGTGCGCACGCCGCTTCGCCTGCGCGCCCTCGCCGGGATCGTTGACCAGGAACGGGTAGATCAGCGGCAGGTTCCCCAGCACGGCGTCGGTGGCACACGCCGCAGACAGCGCGGCGTTCTTGCCCGGCAGCCATTCCATCGAGCCGTGCTTGCCGAGATGCACCACCGCGTGGGCGCCGAAACCGTGCTCCAGCCACCGGTACGCCGCCAGGTAGTGATGGCTGGCCGGCAGGTCCGGGTCGTGGTAGATCGCCACCGGGTTCTCACCGAATCCGCGCGGCGGCTGGATCATCAGCACGACGTTGCCCGCCCGCAAAGCGGCGATCACGAGATCGCCGTCGTCGTTGACGAACAGCCGTCCCGGCGCCGGGCCCCACGCCTGTGCCATCGCATCGCGCAGTTCAGCGGGAAGGGCGGCGGTCCACTCGGTCGTACTGCGCCGGGGTGACCTTCACCTGCGCACCGGCGACCTGCTCGCTGGTGAGCCACTGCTCGTCCTGGCCGCCCGCGTCGATCAGCGTGTGCATCAACCGGTCGCCGGCCTGGGTCTCGTCTTCGATGCCGAGCACGCCGAATCCGTCGCCGACGTCGTAGCCGTCCTGAGCAAGACGCCGCAGCAGCCGCACCGCGGACGCCGGGGTGTCGAGGCCGACGGCGTTGCCGACGCGAGAATGCTTGGTGGGATAGGCCGAGAGCACCAGCGCCAGCTTTTTATCGGCGTTGGGTACCCGACGCAGCAGCGCGTGGTTGACCGCGATGGCGGCGACCCGCGCGCAGCGCTCCGCGTCGGCGACGTAGTGGGGGAGTCCGTCGCTGTCGACTTCCTTGAAGGAATACGGCGCGGTGATGATGCGTCCGTCGAACTCGGGGATCGCGATCTGCGTCGCCGAGTCGAGCGGGGTGACGCCGTCGCCGTTCGACTCCCATTCCTCGCGCGATGATGTCAGGCAAAGCCCCTGCAGCACAGGGATGTTCATTGCGGCGATGCGTTCGATGTCCCACGACGAGTCGTCTTCGCCCGCACCGGCCGAGGCCGCCTTCGACCCGCCGGCCGCCAGCATGCTGACCACGACGGCATCCAGACGCGCCCAGCGCGCCGAACAGTTCGTCGGGCGCGCTGCGCAGCGAGGACGCGAAGATCGGGACGCCGACCGCGCTGCCGGTGGCATCGATCGCGTCGGCAAGCGCATGCGCGAAACCGGAGTTGCCGCTGACCTCGTGGGCCCGGTAGTACAGCACGCCGATCCGAGCGTGGTTGTCGGTGCCCGCGCCGCTGGGCCGCTCGGCGAATCCCCACTCGGGAATCACCACCGGCTCGTCGAATCCGTGACCGGTGAGCAGCACGGTGTCGCACAAAAAAGCATGCAGCTGCGCGAGATTGGCCGGCCCGCCTTCGGCGAGGTACGAGTGTGCTTGCGCGGCAAGCCCGATCGGGACCGTCGAACACTCCATCAGTTCGGCGCTCGGCGCGCGTTCGCCGCCGAGCACGATCAGCGGCAGACCGGTCGCCCGCAGCGTGGCGAGTTCCGCGGCGACCTCCGCCGAGGAGCCGAGCACCCGCAGCACCACTACTTCGGCGTCGCCGAGAACGTCCTCGATGGGTTGGCGCGCCGGGTTGCCCAAGCCGGTACGCCGCGAGCGACGCGCGCGCCGACAGCAGGTCGGTATCCGACGTGGACAGCAAGGCGATGCGGTGGACACGATGCGGTGTGTCGACGGTATTCACTCAGGTCCTCCTCGGGGTTCTCGCCCCGTCCAGTGGAGTGCCTCGCGACCAGTGTCTGGCTCAGGCCGTCGGCTGGACACCGAGGCCCTCACAGTGGCGGAACCGCCCCGGGCTTGCACCGGATTCCTGTTGCCACGAGACGTGCGCGGATCAGCTTAGTAGGGTGAGCGCGATGAACGCGATCCTCAGCTGGTGGGACGGCGTCGAGCTGTGGCTGTCTGGCCTGGGGTTCGTCTTCCAGACGATCGTGGTGATGCCGGTCGTGCTGGCGTTGGCCTACGTGATCGCGGCAGCACTGGACGGGGCGCTGGGCCGCGGTATCCAGGTGATGCGCCGCCTCCGGCACAGCGACGAAGAGGCCGGATGAGCCGAAACACCGGCATGCCGCGATCGCGGGTCACGCTGATGCTGATCGCGCTGGTTGTCCTGGTCATCGTCGCCTGGTTCTTGACCCGCTGACCTGCATCGGCTGCTGCTGCGGGCCGGATCGATTCTGTTACGCTTTCGGCCATGCACGCAGCGTCCGGCAATACCGAGTGCCATGTCTTGGCGCTCATTGCCGTGGGCAATTGCGCCGTCGCTGACGTGCATTGTTGTTTCGCTGACCTTCTGCCCACGCGCCGAAACTCGCTTTCCTTCGCAACGGGATCTGTCAGACGTCACGTTCAATTCCGAAAGGTCGACCATTGTTCGACGACAACAAAAATCCCGCGAGGTGGCGGCACGCTGTCGCGCTGACCCTCGCCGCGGGCATGATCGCCGCGTGCCACGGGGGCGCCAGCGATGTCGTCGGGGGTGGTGGCCCGGCCGGTGCGAACACGAGCATCACGCTGGTGGCCTACTCGGTACCTGAGCCCGGCTGGAGCAAGGTGATCCCGGCGTTCAACGCCTCGCCGGAAGGCAAGGGCATCCAGGTGATCGCCTCCTACGGCGCTTCGGGTGACCAGTCCCGTGGTGTCGTCGACGGCAAGCCCGCCGACATCGTCAACTTCTCGGTCGAGCCCGACATCACCCGGCTGGTCAAGGCGGGCAAGGTCTCCAAAGACTGGGACAAGGACGCCACCAAGGGCATCCCGTTCGGATCGGTCGTGACCCTGGTGGTGCGACCGGGCAATCCCAAGAACATCAAGGACTGGGACGACTTGCTGCGCCCTGATGTAGAGGTCATCACGCCCAGCCCGTTGAGTTCGGGTTCGGCGAAGTGGAACCTGCTCGCGCCGTACGTGGTCAAGAGCGGTGGTGGCCACGACTCGAAGGCAGGCCTCGACTACATCGACAAGTTGGTCGGCCAGCACGTCAAACTGCGCCCAGGATCGGGACGCGAAGCCACCGACGTGTTCGTTCAGGGCAGCGGCGACGTGCTGATCAGTTACGAAAACGAGGCGATCGCCACCGAGCGACTAGGAAAGCCGATCACTCATGTCAACCCGCCGCAGACCATCAAGATCGAGAACCCGGTGGCCGTGGTGACCACCAGCCCGCACCTGAACGCCGCGGTCGCGTTCAAGAACTTCCAGTACACCGCGGAGGCCCAAAAGGTCTGGGCGGCGGCTGGATTCCGTCCGGTCAACCCCGCGATCGCGGCCCAGGTTCGCGACCAGTTCCCGGCACCGGAAAAGCTCTGGACCCTGGCCGATCTCGGTGGCTGGCCGTCGGTGGACAAGGAGCTGTTCGACAAGAAATCGGGCAGCATCACCAAGATCTACACGCAGGCCACCGGATGACGACGGCGATCACGCGCGAGGTAGCAGGCCGCACCGGCGGCGGTAAACCGCTGGGCCGCAACAAGCTGAACAACAACGGCACATCGCTGCGGGTAGGCGTCTCCGTCGTCTGGCTCTCGGTCATCGTGTTGCTGCCGCTGGCCGCCATCATGTGGCAATCGGTGGGCGGAGGCTGGCAGGCTTTCTGGCTCGCGGTCAGCTCGAATGCGGCGTTGGAGTCGTTCCGGGTGACGTTGACGATCTCCGCGGGCGTCACCGTGCTCAACATGTTTTTCGGACTTCTGATCGCGTGGGTCTTGGTGCGTGACGACTTCCCGGGCAAGCGGGTGGTCGACGTCCTCATCGACCTGCCATTCGCCTTGCCCACGATTGTGGCGAGCCTGGTGATGTTGGCCCTCTACGGAAACCACAGTCCGGTCGGCCTGCACCTGCAGCACACCGGGTTGGGTGTGGGAGTGGCGTTGGCATTCGTCACGCTGCCGTTCGTGGTGCGGGCAGTGCAGCCGGTGCTGCTCGAGATCGATCACGAGACCGAAGAAGCCGCCGCGTCGCTGGGCGCCAACAACGCGACGATCTTCACCACCGTCGTATTGCCCTCATTGACCCCGGTTCTGTTGACCGGTGCCGGGTTGACGTTCGCCCGGGCCATCGGCGAATTCGGCTCCGTGGTGCTGATCGGCGGCGCGGTGCCCGGTAAGACCGAAGTGTCCTCCCAGTGGATCCGTACCCTGATCGAGAATGACGACCGCACCGGCGCCGCCGCGATATCGATTGTGCTGCTCGCAATCTCGTTCTTAGTGCTCTTCGTGCTGCGCACGGTCGGATCACGCGCGGCCAAGCGTGAGGAGTTGGCTTAATGACCCTCTCGCCCAAAGTCCGCTATCTACTTCGTTTCCTGGCCCTGGCATACGTGTCGGTGCTGCTCGTCGTCCCGGTGGGACTGATTTTGTGGCGGACGTTCGCGCCCGGTGTCGGCCAGTTCTTCGACTGGATCAGCACGCCGGCGGCGATTTCCGCGCTGAACTTGTCGGTGCTGGTGGTGGCGATCGTGGTGCCGCTCAACATCGTCTTCGGGATTCCGACAGCATTGATGCTCGCGCGCAACCGGTTCCGCGGCAAGGGCGTGCTGCAGGCGATCATCGACCTGCCGTTCGCGGTGTCGCCGGTGGTGGTTGGCGTGGCGTTGATTGTGTTGTGGGGTTCGGCGGGCCTGCTCGGCTTCGTCGAGAAAGACTTCGGCTTCAAGATCATCTTCGGCTTGCCCGGCATCGTGCTCGCCAGCATTTTCGCGACGCTGCCCTTCATCGTCCGCGAGGTCGAGCCGGTGCTGCACGAGTTGGGCACCGATCAGGAGCAGGCGGCGGCGACGCTGGGTTCGAATTGGTGGCAGACGTTTTGGCGGATCACGCTGCCGTCGATTCGCTGGGGGTTGACCTACGGGGTTGTGCTGACCATCGCGCGCACGCTGGGTGAATACGGCGCGGTCATTATGGTGTCGTCCAACCTGCCGGGGCAATCGCAGACGCTGACGCTGCTGGTATCCGACCGCTACAACCGGGGTGCCGAGTATGGCGCGTACGCACTTTCGACGCTGCTCATGTCGGTGTCCGTGCTGGTTCTGATCGTTCAGGTGATTCTCGATGCTCGCCGCAACCGGGCAGCCAAGCAGGTATGACAGGGAGGAGTGGCGTGACCGACAACGCAATCACAGTGCGGGGCGCCAACAAGCGTTACGGCGACTTCGCCGCGCTGGACAACGTCGACTTTGACGTGCCCACAGGATCTTTGACGGCACTGCTTGGGCCCAGTGGGTCGGGTAAGTCGACCCTGCTGCGCGCCATCGCCGGACTCGACCAACCGGACTCGGGGACGATCACGATCGGTGGCCGGGATGTCACCACCATCGCGCCGCAACGGCGTGGAATTGGATTCGTGTTCCAGCACTACGCGGCCTTCAAGCACCTGACCGTTCGCGACAACGTGGGCTTCGGCCTGAAGATCAGGCGGAAGCCGAAAGCTGAGATCGCCGAAAAGGTCGACCATCTGCTCGAGGTGGTGGGCCTCAGCGGATTCCAGACCCGTTACCCCAGTCAGCTTTCCGGCGGTCAGCGCCAGCGCATGGCACTGGCGCGCGCGCTCGCGGTCGACCCACAGGTGCTGCTGCTCGACGAACCCTTCGGCGCCCTCGACGCGAAAGTCCGCGACGATCTGCGGGCCTGGTTGCGCCGTCTGCATGACGAGGTGCACGTCACCACCGTGCTGGTGACCCACGACCAGGCTGAGGCGCTGGACGTGGCGGACCGGATTGCCGTCCTCAAGGACGGACGCATCGAACAGGTCGGATCGCCGAGCGAGGTCTACGACACCCCGGCCAACTCATTTGTGATGTCGTTTCTGGGCGCGGTTTCGTCGCTGAACGGGACACTTGTTCGCCCGCACGACATCCGGGTGGGACGCAATCCCGATATGGCGATCGCGGCCGGCGACGCCGCCGCCGCGGCCACCGGCGTGGTTCGCGCGACCATCGACCGCGTGGTCGTACTGGGCTTCGAGGTGCGGGTCGAACTGACCAATGCCGCCACCGGGGGACCGTTCATTGCCCAGATCACCCGCGGTGACGCCGAAGCTCTCGGACTCAAGCGGGGCGACACCGTCTATGTGCGTGCCACCCGGGTACCGACGCTCCCCGGGAAACCATTGGCGCACAACAACGCTGATGCCGACGCGCTTAGGGTGAATTCCAGCTGAAGGCTGGTCCGACCTTGATCGAGTGAACTCGATCGGCGCTGGAATGCGCGACGCAACCGGCCGCATGGGTGTCGAGCTGTTTCCATTCGGCGCCCGGCGACCACGCGTCCACCCGAATGCTTGGGTCGCGGTCGGCGCTGGTCGAATACTTCGAAAGCTCGGCCTTGCATCGATCTTCGATCTGCCGCTGCTCGGGGTCGCTGTCCGGGAAGCGTGAGAGCGACAGCATTGCGAATAGCTCGTCCGAATGTGGTTGGTCGCAACTGACCGGCGAATTGACGTCCCCGCGGAAGCACGTGCCGACGCGATCGGATTGCAGGGACGCCGGTGATCAAAGCGTATTTCGGCCACAAGCTGTAGGCCCAGACCGCCGCCCATAGCACGCAGATCACAATTCCGGCGACGGCGAGGCCGCGTCCGGGCTCCTTGCCGCCTCTGGTCTTGATCAGCGCGACAATCCCGGAGAGCAGGCTCAGCGGAATAAGGCTCACCAAACCCAGCAGGAAGGTAGCGATCGCCCATCTGCTGACAGGTCGATCAGTGGTGGCCGGATCCGGATACTGGTGATGGCGATGTCATGGTGATGGCTACCGTAACCTTCCGTTAAGGCTCCATCAATGTAATCGCAACCACCGCTCGGCGCGCTATCTGGCTAGGCGGCGACGCGCTGGGCTATCGCCGCGTCGAAGCGATCTAGCACCGTCTCGGCTACCAGTCGATGGCCACCGAGCGGCGCAGACATCGGAATACTCTCCGCTGCAGCAAATTTCGCGACTCGATCGGTCAGTCGGCCGTGGGCTAGAAACCACGGCGCGATAACGACGCGGCGGGCCCCAAGGCGGCGTAATTGACTCGCAGCCTCGGCCGGGGACGGCCCTCCGCCGGTGGCGAACGCCGTTGCCGTGCCAATCCACTGAGTTCCTGCCACGAGCTTGTCCGCGACCTGCGCGGTGCGGGCGTTGGCCGCGGCATGCGTCGAGCCGATCGCGACGACCGCTACGCCGAGCTCCGGGTCGATCTTTTTGACGCCCAACTCACCCAGCCGCTCGTGCAGTACCTCGACCAGCCGGTCGTCCTCGCCGAGAACCGCGGCCTGTCGGACAGGCAGACCGCAGCCCGCGATCTGATGCGGAATGTCGATTTGCGCGTGGTAGGCGTCGGCCAGCAGAAACGGTGCGACCACCGAGTCCGGGGCGAGGACATCAACCAGGCGTGGCGTATTCAGGTCGCAGAATGCGACACGCACATGCAGGCCCGGCCGCATGAAGCGAATCCGATTGGCGACGGCCCGGGCATTGGCGGCCGATCGTGGATCTGCGCTGCCATGCGCGGTCAACACAAGATTGGTCACGATGCGTGTAGTCCGCATTCCGTTTTCGACAGGCCCTGCCAGCGACCGCTGCGTGGGTCGGCGCCCTCGACGGGCTTGGCCGTGCACGGCGCGCAGCCGATCGACGGATATCCTTCGTAGACAAGCGGATTGACCAAGACGTCGTTTTCGTCGATGTAGGTCTGCATCTCGTCGTCGGACCAGGTGGCCAACGGGTTGATCTTCACCAGGCCGAAAGCCTCGTCGAAGCTGACCAGCGGTGCGTTGGCGCGGGTGGGCGATTCGACCCGCCGCAGACCCGTCACCCAAGCTGAGTAGCCGCGCAGTGCCTTGCCCAACGGGGCGACCTTCCGCATCCGGCAGCACTCGGTGGGTTTACGGGCAAACAGGTCTTTGCCATACAACTCGTCCTGCTCCGTGACGCTGTGCTCGGGCGTGACATTGAGCACCCTGATGTCGTACACCGCCTCGACCGCGTCGCGCGTGCCGACGGTCTCCACGAAGTGATATCCGGTGTCCAAGAACAGGACCGGCACACCGGGGCGGACCTTGGCCGCCAGATCAACCAGCACGGCATCCTGCATGTTGGAGGCCACCACGTAGTTGCAGGTCGCCGATGACCGGGGTCCACCGACGCCGCCGAAGTTCTCGTCAGTCCAGCGCAACAGGTCGGTGGCGCTGGCGCCCTCCAACTCGGCGGCGCCCTTGTCGGCCAGTTTGCGTAGGTCGGCTTCGGTCAAGCCTTCTACTTCCGCTGTGCTCATCTGCACGGCTCCTCTCGCATCGCTGTGCTCTGCATCGTCGCCGGTACGGTCATCGCAGATCGGCCTCCTCGGCGCGCAGCGCCCAGTTCGCGAATCGCTCGTCTCCTTCGCGCTGCTTGACGAAGTTGCGCACCACGCGATCGATGTAGTCGCCGAGCTCGTCGCTGGTGACCTTGTGCTGGCGCAATTTCCGCCCGAAACCGCTGTCGAGGCCCAGGCTGCCCCCTAGGTGAACCTGAAATCCCTCGACTGAATTCCCATCGCCGTCGTCGACCATCTGGCCCTTGAAGCCGATGTCGGCAATCTGAATGCGCGCACACGAGTTGGGGCAGCCGTTGATGTTGACGGTGACCGGCACGTCCAGTCGCGTGTTGAGGTCTTCGAGCCGGCGCTCCAGCTCGGGCACCAGCGACTGCGAACGCACCCGGGTCTCGGCGAACGACAATTTGCAGAATTCGATTCCGGTGCACGCCATCAGGTTTCGGCGCCAGTGCGATGGCTGCGACGGCAGCCCCAGCGCGTCGAGACCAGCGACCAAGTCGTCGAGTTTGTCGTCGGCGACGTCGAGGATGATCAGCTTCTGGTACGGGGTGAAGCTGACCTTTTGCGATCCCGCCTGCTCGGCCAGGTCGGCGACAGCGGCCAGGATTGTGCCGGTTACCCGACCGGCGATCGGCGCGACACCAACCGCGTTGAGCCCGTTCTTCAGTCGCTGCACGCCGACGTGGTCGATCGGGCGGGCGAGCGGCTCAGGCGCGGGGCCGTCGATGAGTTTGCGCTCGAGGTACTCGGTTTCGAGCACTTCGCGGAACTTCTCGATGCCCCAGTCTTTGACCAGGAACTTCAGCCGGGCCTTGGCCCGCAGTCGCCGGTAGCCGTAGTCGCGGAAGAGCGAGGTGACCGCCTCCCAGACATCGGGGACCTCGTCCAGTGGCACCCATGCGCCAACCCGTTGCGCCAGCATCGGATTCGTAGACAGCCCGCCGCCGACCCAAAGGTCCAGTCCGGGACCGTGTTCGGGGTGATTGACGCCGACGAACGCGATGTCGTTGATCTCGTGCGCGACGTCCTGCAGACCCGAGATCGCGGTCTTGAACTTGCGCGGCAGGTTCGAAAACTCCGGGTTGCCGATATAGCGGCGGACGATCTCGTCGACCGCTGGAGTGGGATCGAGCACCTCGTCGACGGAGCGGCCGGCCAGCGGAGAGCCCAGCACAACACGCGGGCAATCACCGCAGGCCTCAGTGGTTTGCAGGCCGACTGCGGCCAGGCGCTCCCAGATCTGCGGAACGTCCTCGATTTGGATCCAGTGGTACTGAACGTTCTCCCGGTCGGAGATGTCGGCGGTGTCGCGCGCGAACTCGGTGGAAATCTCTCCGAGCGTTCGCAGTGCCGCGGTCGAGATGGCTCCGCCATCGCAGCGCACCCGCAGCATGAAGTACTTGGCTTCGAGCAGGTCGATGTTCTCGTCGCCGGTGAAGCTGCCGTCGTATCCCTGTTCACGCTGGGTGTAGAGCCCAGCCCAGCGCATCCGCCCACGCAGGTCGTTCTTGTCGATGCTGTCGAAACCGGTCTTGGAGTACTGGTTGAGGATCCGGTCGCGGACGTTGAGCGCGTCGTCGTCCTTCTTGAACTGCTCGTTGGGGTTGAGCGGCTCGCGATCACCGAGCGCCCATTGGCCTTGGCTCTTACTGGGGCGGGGGGTCGTCATTCGGCAATCTCCTTAATTGGAGTAGCCGGCGAGGGGCGCGCAAACAACCGGGGGCTGTACCGGCGGCGCAGATCCGGAAGCCAGCTGAAGGTGCAGGTAGGCGGGTCTACGAAGTCAAGCCGGACAGCGACAGCTGCACACGCGCTTGAAGTCAATATGACGGCGCGCCACCAACGGGATGCGAATCTGGCTGTGGTGGGCAACGGTCACGCCTCCCATTGTGCCACGGATACCGCCTACCTCCGCTACCAGGGTGAAGTTACGCTCACGGTGAGCGAAACTCGCCTGGGTGGCCGAGAGGCGGGGTGGGTCGCCCCGGGTGGAGGTTCGGGACGTCCTGCGGAATATTGAGACGCTGTGACGGCATCCTCCGCGCCGGTCGGCCTTCCCGATCTGCAGCTCAGCCCAGGTGGGCCATTCGGCATCTATGTACACGTGCCGTTCTGCTTCATCCGCTGCGGCTACTGCGACTTCAACACCTACACGCCGGCAGAGCTGGGTGGTGTCAACCCCGACGCATGGCTGCATAACCTGGCCGCGGAGCTCGAGTTGGCCGCCGCCAAGCTGGGCGGACCGACCGTGCAGACGGTTTTCATCGGTGGCGGGACGCCCTCGCTGCTCGGCGGCGAGCGTCTGGCCCAAGCGGTGAAGTCGGTGCGGGACAACTTCGACTTTGCCGCTGACGTAGAGGTGACGACCGAGGCCAACCCGGAGTCGGCGTGGCCGGACTTTTTTGCCGCCGCCCGCGCGGCCGGCTGCACCAGGGTGTCCCTGGGCATGCAGTCGGTGGCGCCGCATGTGCTGGGTGTTCTCGACCGGATCCACACGCCGAACCGCTCGGCGGCGGCGGCCCGCGAGGCACTTGCCGAAGGATTCGAACACGTCAGCCTCGACCTCATCTACGGCACGCCCGGGGAGTCCGACGACGATCTGCTGTGGTCGGTCGAGACCGCGATCGAGACCGGCGTCGACCACATATCCGCCTACGCGCTCGTCGTGGAGGACGGTACTGCGCTTGCGCGCCGAGTCCGCAGCGGCGAGCTGGCCGCCCCGGACGATGACGTGCTCGCCCGCCGCTACGAGCTGCTGGATGAGCAACTGTCGCAGGCCGGTCTCGACTGGTATGAGGTGTCGAACTGGAGTCGCCCCGGCGGGGAGTGCCGACACAATCTGGGCTACTGGGACGGCGGTCAGTGGTGGGGCGCCGGCCCGGGTGCGCACAGCTTCGTCGGCCAGACCCGCTGGTGGAATGTCAAGCACCCCAATGCTTATGCCCAGGTTCTGGGCGATGCGACGTTGCCGGTCGCCGGCTTCGAGCAGCTGGACGCCGCCACCCGCCACACCGAGGACGTGCTGCTGAGGATCCGGCTGCGTCAAGGTCTGCGAGCCGACATGCTGGACGGGGCCGAACGAGAGCGCGCCGACGTCGCGATCGAGGACGGCCTTCTGCTACTCGAAGGTGAGCGCTTTGTGCTCACCGACCGGGGAAGGCTGCTGGCCGACGGCGTCGTACGCAACCTGCTGGCGTGAGCTAGGCGGCGTGC
>CAVVSN010000001.1:0-87980 GCA_963750885.1 uncultured Actinomycetota bacterium | reverse complement strand
GTCATGTCCTTGTCTTTGCACTCATCGACGGGGGCTTTGACCTCGTCGAATCGTCGGTCAGAGAAGGACAGCGACATCGAGCCCGAGAAATCCTCGATCGGCGAGAGCTCGTAACAGCACCTCTTCGAGGCCACCTGTCGGGTTCTCGTCGCCACGTCCCGCGGCAATTTCGCGCCAGCGGGGTGCACCGATCAACCACTCGAAAGAGTCGGTCTGCACGTCCAGCAAGCCCGGAACCTCAAGTGGTTCACGCAGCTTGGCGAACGAAACGCGATCAGGAGCCCCGGGTACGGAACTGTTGGAGGAGGCGGAACTTTGAGGGGTTTTCTTGCCCTGGCGGGAGACTGCCAAGATGCATTCCTTCCAGCACCTCATGCGACTGCAGATCCGGAGGCCACCGGAGCCGTTCGCCGCTGTAACTTTGTTTGGTCGGCTGGCAAACGATCTGTCCGTAACTCACGCACAGAGCTAATTCGCTGTATCAGCGGTAGCTCAAGCTAAGACCACGGGTCATGTGGCGGTGTGAGGTGGGCAGGAGGCAGCCAGCGCAACGTCCAACAATAGCGCAGGACGGCGCATTCCTCAACTACCCTGCTCGGGCCTCATTTTCCTGGACGGGAAGGCGGCGCTGGCTGGCGATTCGAAATTCCCGTGCATTCATTCTGCCCAACAGAGTGACCCCTTCGGCGGTTTCCGTCAAGAGGTGACGCACCTTGTTTGTGGACAAACTCCTTCCGGACGGCCCTGCGGTCGCGCCGTCAGCGGCGGCGCTGCGTGGGGATCGATGCGGTGTCGGCCTCGTCGTCGCGGTGCCGGGCATGGTCGTCGTTGCCCTGGGACGGATCGCTTGTCGTTTGCCCTGTTTGTCGTTCTCGAAGGACTCGAGGATCGCTTCTTGCGCGTCCTTGGGCAGCAGGTGCAGGTTCTCCCGAACCCGGGCCTGGCGGCGGCCGGCCGCCTTTGCGCTCGGGCATCCCGGGGGTGGCGGTGATCTGCGGGGGCACACCGGCGACTTCATCTGTGCCGCCGTCGTGGTGGCCGGCCTCGATGTGGGCCTGCTCCTCGGCCATGGTGGCCTCGTCCTTTTCCTCCGACATACCGATCGGGCCGATACGGCGACCGTTGAGGAACTGTTTGACGACCGGCTCGTCACTGGTCAGCAGCACCTCGCGGGGGCCGAACATGACCAGCTTGCGGCGAAACAGCATGCCCATGTTGTCGGGCACCGTGCGGGCGATGTTGATGTTGTGCGTCACGATCAGGATCGTGCAGTCGATCTGTGCGTTGATGTCGATCAGCAACTGGCACAAATACGCGGTACGGACCGGGTCCAGACCGGAGTCCGGCTCGTCACACAGAATGATCTTCGGGTCGAGCACCAGCGAGCGCGCCAGCCCGGCACGCTTGCGCATACCACCGGAGATCTCACCGGGGAACTTCTTCTCATCCCCGCCCAGACCCACCAACTCCAGCTTCTCCATGACGACGTCACGGATCTCGCTTTCCTTCTTCTTGGTGTGCTCACGCAACGGGAACGCGGTGTTGTCGTAGAGGCTCATCGACCCGAACAGCGCGCCGTCCTGGAACATGACGCCGAACAGGGTGCGGATGTCGTAGAGCTCCTTGGCCGAACATTCGGTGATGTCCGTGCCGTCGACGACGATCGAGCCGCGCTCGGGACGCAGCAGACCGATCAGCGACTTCAGGAAGACGGATTTACCCGTACCTGACGGGCCCAGCAGAACGCTGACCTCGCCCTCAGGGATCTCCATCGTGACGTCTTCCCAGATTCGCTGGGAACCGAAGGACTTAGTCAGTCCCTCAACCGAGATACCGATACCCACGCGAAACCCTCCCGCTGATTGCTGATAGCAGCCCAAGCCCAGCTTGTGGCTTGAGTCACTGTAGCGCACAGGTAGGTCAGATTTGATCAGTCCTGCGGCGCCCAGTTTCCGTGAAATCCCATCGGTACGCGCTGCGGTAAATGGACCGTCGCCACCGACTCGCACGTTTGCGCATCGAGCAGGAGCAGTTGGCCTTCGTCATGTCCGCGGTGGTACCCGTAACCGATCAGGATTCCGTCATCCTCAGACAAGCTAGCCGAACCGGCGGCGGGGCGCGGGATGAACGACATCTCGCCGATCAGCAGCTCGGGGTCGAGCGGGGCGACCATGCTCGATCCGGTCGCGTAGTCGTGCTTGTAGAGCGCCGACGACATTTTGGATCTGCCTGAGTCCACGAACCCGCCGTCGATGCCGACGGTGTAGCCGAAGCGATGCCGGCTACCCAGCAGCGTCTCGTTGATCCGGGGAAATTCCTGCGAGCGGTCGTCGCGGCGTTCGGTGGCTCACCGCTCCGGTGGCCAGGTTGATCGTCCAGCGGTCCAGGGTGGGCGTGACGCCGCCGGGTCCGCGCCGGTCGCGGTCGAACATCCGCTCGTAGCGCACCACGTCGAGCACCAGCACTTCGTGGCCGTCGCGCATCTCGGAGTAGGCGTTGAGCGGGTGATAGAGGTAGCAGGGTTCGATCTCGAACCACCGCACGTCGCTGTTGTTCCCCTCGCGCGGCATCACCCCGATGCGTGCCGGGTATTTCGGGTTCCAGGCGTAGGGCAGCTGGTAGGCCGGTTTTTCATTGCGGTTGAACATTGCCGCGATCGGCCCCGGCACCGGAACCTGCCCGACGACGGCCTCGGCCACCAGGCGCGCCGGATGCCGCATCCACCGGGGCATCTTCTTCGGCAACACCTGCATGGGGTCCAGTGTCACCGGCAGGTCGTAGAGCACTACATATTTGTCGGTCAACGAGAAGTCGTGCATCATCGGCGACCCCGAGACCTCGATGTCGACCGTGCGTCGGGCGTGGCCGTCGTGTCGATCACCGAGTACTGCACGTGTTTGCCGCGCGCGAAGGAGTAGGACACCGCGTGCAGTTCGCCGGTCTTCGGGTCGCGATGCGGATGAGCGGCATACCCGCCGGACAGAGTGCCGTCGAAATCGCACGGCCCGACGGTGTCGAGTTCGTCGGTGAGTTCGTAGTTGGCCACGCCGCCTTCGACGAGGGCCAGCGTCTTGCCGGCGTGAGCCAGCACGTTGGTGTTGGCGCCGAGCGATTGCATTCCCGCGCGCAGGTTGCGGGTGGTTGCGGCCGGCTCCCCCAGAACGCTGCGCACACCTGCGCTGCGGACCCAGCGGTTGCGGTACCAGCCGGCCTCGCCGCCTTGCAGCGATACACCGTGCACCATGCCGTCGCCGGTGAACCAGTGGTAGGTGGCCGGATCGACCTCGGCGACCGGGTTGGGCCCGTTGCGTAAGTAACGCCCGTCCAGGAATTCGGGGATGTGGCCGGTGACCGCCAGATCGGTCGCGGTCACCTCGGAGCTGACCGGGGCCAGGAAATCATCGAGATACGGGTTTGCAGGTGGGGTGGTGACGAGCACTGCTCACTGCTGCCTCCTAGCTCGTATAACATTGATATTCCACTGTTATACCGATCCATTGCGCGGTATGTCAAGATATTCACAAATGGCTCCTGAGACTCCGCGGACTGACCGCAACGTGCGCGATGAGTTGCTGCGCGTTGCTGTCGACATCCTCAACCAGGACGGCCCGGACGGGTTGCAGACCCGCAAGATCGCCAGCGCCGCGGGGACGTCGACGATGGCGGTGTACACCTACTTCAGCGGCATGCCCGGGCTGATTGCCGCGGTCGCCGAGGAGGGCCTGCGCGAGTTCGACGCGGCGATGACGATGCCGGCCACGTCGGATCCGGTTGCCGATCTGATGGCGACCGGTATCGCCTATCGGCGCTACGCGATCGAACGTCCGCACTTGTACCGCTTGATGTTCGGCAGCACCAGCGCGCACGGTATCAAAGCACCGGCGCACAACGTGCTCACTCTGACGCTGGCCGAGATCAACGACCACTACCCCAGCTTCGCCCACGTGGTCCGGGGCGTGCACCGATCGATGCAGGCCGGGCGGATCAACGGCTCGCCTGAGGACGACGTGTCCGTGGTGGCCACTGCCGCGCAGTTCTGGGCGGCGATCCACGGTTTCGTCATGCTCGAGCTTGCCGGATCCTATGGCGCGCAGGGCAGTGCCGTCGGGCCGGTGCTGGCCGCTTTGACGACAAATCTGCTTGTCGCGCTGGGTGACTCGCCGGAGTTGGTGCGAAAGTCGCAGCAGGCATCGGTCCAGCGTTAGATACACGAAACCCCCGGAACCTGTTCGGCTCCGGGGGTTTTCGCGAATCGACTACTTGACGGTGACGGTGGCGCCGGCGGCCTCGAGCTTGCTCTTGGCTTCCTCGGCAGCCTCCTTGGGCGCCTTCTCCAGAACCGCCTTCGGCGCGCCGTCGACGAGGTCCTTGGCCTCTTTCAGGCCCAGACCCGAAACGATCTCGCGCACAACCTTGATGACGCCGATCTTCTTCTCACCGGCGGCCTCGAGGATGACGTCGAATTCCGTCTGCTCCTCGGCGGCCTCGGCGGGCGCGCCACCGGCAGGGCCGGCGGCGGCAACGGCGACCGGAGCGGCCGCGGTGACCTCGAAGGTCTCTTCGAACTTCTTCACGAACTCCGAAAGCTCCAGCAAGGTGAGTTCCTTGAAGGCATCGAGCAGTTCGTCAGTGGAGAGCTTGGACATGGTGTTGGTCCTTCCTGGGTGTTACGGGATTTATTCGGTGGTTTCGGCGGGGGATTCCGCAGGTGCTTCAGTCGGCTCGGCTTCAGCGGCCGGGGCCTCGGCGACGGGGGCCTCGGCGACGGGAGCCGCCGCTTCGGCCGGTGCTGCAGGTTCTTCCGCAGCTCGCTTTTCTTGCAGTGCCGCGACAAGCCTGGCCACCTGCGAGGCGGGCGCATTGAACAGCGCGGCCGCCTGGGACAGGTTGGCCTTCATCGCTCCGGCCAGCTTGGCCAGCAGAACCTCGCGCGATTCCAGATCGGCGATGCGCTCGACTTCGGCGACGGTCAGCGCGCGACCGTCCATGTAGCCGCCCTTGATGACCAACGCCTTGTGGTCCTTGGCGAACTTCTTGATCGCCTTGGCAGCGTCGACAGCCTCGCCGCTGACGAACGCGATCGCGGTCGGCCCGACGAACAACTCATCGAGACCTTCGACGCCGGCGTCCGATGCAGCCCGCTTGATCAGCGTGTTCTTGGCGACCGAGTAGGTCGCGGAACCAGCCAGCGAGCGGCGCAGCTCGGCCAGGTTTGCGACCGTCAAACCGCGATACTCGGTAATCACGGTCGCCGTTGAGCTCTTGAACTGCTCAGCGATGTCTGCAACGGCGGTGGCCTTGTCAGCCTGTGCCATGCATTCCTCCTTGGGTTCTCAGCCCAGGAACGACGAACGCCCCGACGCAGGATGCGGTCGGGGCGTGGAAGTCTGCCTCGTCCTCCTGCGTGGGCCGCCCGGGAACTCCCGGACCTTCAACCGATTGCTCGGTGACCGACGGTCTTCGGTGGATCGCCGCCCACCATACCGTGAGGTGCTGCGATCAGCCAAAACGGCCAAGTCTCAGCCGTCACAGCTTCCGGACCATGTGCCGGACTCAGTGACTCACGTGACGGCTGAGACCAGCGCGGCCGCGCCGATCAAGCCGGCGTCGCCGCCGAGGGCCGCCGGCACCACCTGCAGACCGCGGATGAAGCTCAGCCCCGCGTAGTCGGCCAGCGCCGCGCGTAAGGGGTCAAAGAGAATCGGGCCCGACTTGGCCACTCCCCCGCCGATGATGGCGAGGTCGAGGTCGCACACCGCACCGACTGAGGCGATCATCGCGGCCAGTGCGGTGGCGCTGCGGCGAAATGCCCTCAGCGCCAACGGATCACCGGCTTCGGCCGCTTTGCCCAGTGCGACGGCGTCGGCCCCGGGTCCCCCGGCCCAGCCGTTGGCCAGCGCCCATCGCGTCATCCATGGTCCGGAAGCGACGGTCTCGACGCATCCGTGACCGCCGCACGGGCACGGCTGCCCGTCGAGTTCGACAACGACATGGCCGACGTGACCGGCGTTGCCGGTCCGCCCGAGATACGGCTTCCCGTCCAGCACCAGTCCGCCGCCCACCCCGGTCGAGACGACCATGCCGAGGACAAAGCGGGCGCCACGGCCGGCACCGCGCCAATGCTCGCCCAGCGCCATGCACACGCCGTCGCCGGCCAACTGAACCGGCACACCGGGCAGCGCGGCTGCCACCCGTTCGCGGAGTGGAAACCCTTGCCACGAAGCGATATTGACCGGGCTGACCGTCCCGGCGTCCAGATCGACAGGGCCGGCCGACCCGACACCGACCGCCCGGATCACGCCGTGGCCGACCTTGGCCGCGTCGGCGATCATTCGGTCGATCACACCCCAGACATGCTCTGCTTGTTGATCTTTCGGCGTGGGCTCGATCGCTCTATGTACCAGCTCGCCAGCCGGGTCGACGAGTCCGACGGCGATCTTGGTGCCGCCGATATCGAGAGCCAAGGTCAGCATCGGGCTCAGTGCCGGTGGGTGTTGTCGGGTTGACGCGGGTCGCCGGGATGCTCGTAGCCGGGCGACAACCGCACCAGTTCGGCCCGGCGCTGATCCAGCCACAACCGGAAGGCCCGCCGCCGGGCGGCCGCCCGCAGGTGCTCGGCGATCAACGGGCGTATCTCGGCGAGCGGCGGAACGGTCGTTGCCGGCGCGCGCCAGCCGTGGTCTTCTGGTCGAGATCGGGCGAACCGCAGTGGGTTTCGATCGTGGTAGGCAGCGACGTCGTCATCGCTGACATCGACATCGGCGGTGACGCAGACGAACAACGCCCGCGCACGAGGGTCTCCCAGCGCCGCGGCGGCGATGCTGCCGATCTCCAGCCGGGCCGTGATGTCGGGCAGCAGGTCGTCCTCGGCCGGGGCGTCGTCGGTGCTCACCCCGCGAGCCGCGGACTCGACGGCGACCACGCGTTCGGTCACGACCAGCTGCGTCAGCCAGCGCCGCAGTTGCCTACCCTCGCTGGTGCCCGCCACCGGCAGCGCGGAGGCCAGCGGGCCCGCGCGCAGTCGCGCCTCGCGCGCATCGACTTCGTCGACCGGTATCGGAACACCGGCTACGACAGCAACATCGGGCGCGATGGGCATGCGTCATTGCACAGTCACCTTCACCGCGGGCGAGTAGACCAGCCTTCCGGCGCAACCGATCCGGATCAGCGCCCACCACTGGCCGGGTTCGACCCAGGCGGGCGGGCTCACGTCGAAGCCGACCTCGACGGTGCCGCGGGCCGGCAACACCGCGCCCAGCGCCGCCGGGCCGATCCACTCCCACGTTCCCCAGGGGCTGATCAGGTGCGCCTCCAGGCTCAGGTCGCCGCCCGCGTCGCTGCCGACAGTCGCGGTCAGCCGGGCCGAATCACCTGCGGCCACAACGACATCGGCGGGCTCGTTGGCCAGATGGATCAGCCCGCCGTCGTCGGCACCACCGACGGAAACCAGCGCGATGTCTTCGACCACCTGCCGCCACGCCGCCGGGACACCTGCATCGGTGACCGCCAGCTGTGCCCGCACCGGGTAGACGCCGGGCTCGACGTCCGCGGGCGTCGTCACCACGACATCGGCTTCCAGATGTTCGCCGGCCGGCAACGTGAACGGCAGCGACGCGGGGCCCGCCGACCAGCCGGGCGGGCAGACCACCGACACCGTCCCGGCCAGCGTCGCATCGCTGCTGTCGCTGGCCAACGTCAGGCGCAGCGAGAACGTCGAGTCCGCCGCGGCGGTGAGTTGGTGCGGGTTCTAAGTGCGCGACGGCGGGCAAGCCGCCCAGCGGCGCCGGTCCACGGTTGTGCAACCAATAGCGCGCGTACAACGGCTGCGCGATCTCCGCATCCGGTGCCAGCAAAGCGTTTTCGGCGTCCAGCAGCCGGGGCAGGTCGAGTCGCGCCAGCGCGGTGCCGATCTGGTGGCCGTGCAAGTTGGTGAGGTGGTGGCCGCCCTGTGGCCGCTCCAACAGGTCGGCGGCCCGCAGATCAGACACCGTCCCCAGCGGGGAGCGCACGGTGACATCGGCTTCACCGCCGCGGGTTTCGACCAACCGGATCGCGACGTGGCCGGTGTCGACGCGCTGGGCGCTGCCACGAGCCAGCGGGTTGCCGGCCGCTTTGAGGGCGCCCAGCTGCACCGCGCCGGCCGGCTCTACCTGCAGCAGCGAGCCGGCAGCGGCCAGCCCCGAGAGCGAACCCGACGACGTCACGGGCAACAGCGGATGAGAGAACTCGGCGCTGCGCTCCGGAACGTCGGCGTGGCGCCAGTCGCCGCCGCCGGACACCAGCGCATAGTCGAAAACGTGTGTCCAGTGCTGCAATTGGAAGTTGGAACCGTCGGGCGCGGTTCGCCGCGGGTCGTCGATCCAGATGCCGGACGGCCAACCGGTGCACGACCGCATCAGCGCCATGTGCAGGGTGCCGTCGGTCTCGACGGCGAAGCTGGGCACCCCGCGGTTGCACAGCGCGACGGTCCGGGATTCGAAGTCCCCCAACCCCGACGGGGCTTGCTGCTCGACGACGATCTCGGCGTCGGCGAGGTCGTCGGCCAGCGCCGCGATCGCGGTGGCGAGGTGCGCGTCGTCCCGGCCGGCGACCACCAGCACCGGCAGCGCTCGCGCGTCCCGCAGGTCGGCATCGGGAATCCAGCTTTCCGCCAGCGGCGCGGCGGCGGGCACCCAGACGGTGGCCCGGCCGGTCTCGGCAAGCTGCCGCTCGAGCTCGTGGGTGTACGCCGGGTCCGCGGCAGCCAATACCGCCTTGGTAAACACGTTCTGGCCCAGCGTGATCCGGGTGTCGGGCAGGTTGGAGTCGACGCCGAGGAGCCCGTAGCGCGGCCGGTCGGCGCTGCTGCAGGTCGCCGTGACGCCGGCCCGCACCAGCGCGACCATGAGGTCGCGCGCCAGCCGACCGCCCGCCGCCTCGGTCGGCGCGATCACCTCGGCCACCGACACCGCACGCACTTGATTGTCGCCGACGCGCACCCGCGCCGCCGACGACAACCCGAACCAGCCGTAGGCCGGGTTGTCCAGCGTCCACGGATGCTCAGCGGTATCGACGGAGCCGGAGTCGTAGAGGATTGTGCAGCAGGGCAAAACCACGACCGACGACGGCGTCGCCGACTTCGCTGACCGGCATGGCACCTGGCACCGGGCACGGCCAGCGCAGCCGCAGCAGTCGGTCTTCCCCGATGAAGTCGTCGATGGTGGTGGCGCAGTCGACCCGGTCGACGCCGCGCCACAGCGTCAGGGTCTGGGTGTAGCGCAGCAGGTCCCCGATCCGGCCGCGGACGACCAGCCGCCGGCCCAGCGGGCTGCGGTAGGCCTGCACCTGCGCGGCCGTTTCCGACGAGCCGACCACCGGCCCCTTGGGCAGCAGATGCCAGGGCCCTTCGCCGCCGGTCGGATGCGCCGGATATTCGTCGTAGACGGCCAGTTCGTTGCCGACCCGGCCGTCGGCGATCAGCTGTTTGCCGTCGCGCACCAGCGACGTCACCCCGCCGCCGCGGGCGGGGTCGACGGTCAAGTGATAGTGCTCGTTGGCTATTTCGTTGCCCGCCAACGACTCCCAACCACTGTCAGCATCGCCGGCAACCACGGTGTACGCCCGCCAGCCCAGCGACGGCACGTCGCGGGCCAGCCAGCTGACCGATCTGCCGCCGTGCTCGACCACCGCGGGCAGCACGGTGCCGTCGTGATCCAGCACCTGGAGGTGCGCACCGAGCGGGTCGGCGAATCGGGCGGTGACGATATCGGTCCGGTTGTGCGCCAACGTGTTCCACACCACGACTTCGCCGTCGACCGCGCTGGACAGCAGCTCCAGCGAGTTGTCCCGGGCCGCCCGGCCGAGCTCCCACGCGTCGCGCCAACTGGTCAGCAGGTCGAGGTAGACCTGATCGGACTCCGAGCCAGTGATGGCGTCGTGATGGGCGCCGTACGCCAACTGCACCCACGCCTTGGCCAACGCGGCCTGCGGATACTCGGCGCCGGCCACCAAACCGGCGAACACCGCGAACTTCTCGGCGTCGAGCACCGCGTCCTCGGCGGCGCGGTTGGCCTGCTTGGTGTCGATGAACGACACGTCCTTGCCGGTGTAGATCGGGTTCATGTCCCGGGTCTGCGGTGACGGCGTCTCGTCGCGGTCGTCCAACTCGGCCCGCACCGCGGCGAAGAACTCACGTGGTAGCGCGCAGACGAAACGCGGCCAGGTGTACCGAGAGGCCCAGTCGCGGTGAATCTCGGTGACCCACTTGTTCGGTGGCGTGTAGTCGGTGCCGACCGGCAGCAAGACGTTGCGGGTGAGCGCGACCTTCTTCAATTCCGCGAACAATTCGACACAGGCCTGCTCGGCTTCGGTCACCGTTGTCGACTCGTCCATCCACCAACCGGCCGAATAGTGCGCCGGCATGTAATGGGTGAGCAGGCCGCGGCCGGACGGCGAGATCCACTCGAACTCGCTGCTGAACTGCATCCCCGACACGCCGCCCTCGCTGTGCATCGGACCCCACTGGTGGTGCGGCCCGCGGGCCCACGAACTCGAGGTCAGCCCGGCGTCGGCGGCCATCCCGGGAAACTGGGGATCGTGGCCGAACACGTCGAGCTGCCATGCGGTTTCCGGGTCGCCGCCGAGGACGTCGCGCTGAAAACCGATGCCGTGCACAAAGTTCCGGATCGTCGTCTCGGGGCTGGTGAGATTGGTGTTCGGCTCGTTGTAGGTGCCGCCCATGATCTCCACCCGGCCTTGGCGCATCAGCTTGCGCAGGTCGGCGCGATCTTCGGGGTGGGTGTCCCAGTAGGGCTTGAGATAGTCCACTTCGGCGAGCACGAACTTGTATTCGGGTTCGCGGCGGGCCATCTCCAGATGGGCGTGGACCAGCTCGAAAGCGTTGGTCTGACGGGCTTTTCCGGGCGGGTCCTCGGTCCAGAGGCTGGTGTAGGCGCCCTGGGTGTTCCACCACACCGGGTCGTAGTGGAAGTGGCTGATCATGAACATCGTCCAGCCGGGCTCGGCGACGACGAAGTCGAACGACGTCGACGTCGAGCCGACGTGCACCTGCGCGGCCCGCCGCTGTCCGGCAACCGGATCGGTGACGCTCACCGGTACCTCGATAACGCTGCTGCCGACCGCGGACCCGCTGAGCCCGTCGCCGTCGACGCGGACCCGCACCGGCTCGGTGACCCCGTCCAGCGTCACCCGGAGCAGCTGCACCGGTGCATCCGCCGGGCCCACGAAAAGTTCCGTCGACTCCGCCGAAATGACCTGCATTCCTGCACCCTACGACCGGATGACAGGCTTGCGGCGTAAGCAACGGAAAGGTTCGGCCATGCCTGCTCTCGCTTCACCCGTCGCCGACGAACGCAGCGCGCTGCGCGAGTACCTCGCCTACCACCAGAGCGCATTCGTCGCGGTGGCCTATGGCCTGACCGACGAGCAGGCCCGGCAGACGCCGACGGTCAGCGCGTTGTCGATCGGCGGGCTGATCAAACACGTCACCGGTATGCAGCGCACCTGGATGTCGCGGGTCGCCGCCGCACCGGATGCGCCGCCGAAAGATCCCCGCTCGTTCGACGAGATCGCCAAGGACTTCGGCGACCAGCACGTGATGGGACCCGACGAGACGCTGGAAGGCCTGCTGCGCGCATTCGAGGCAGAGAACGCCACGTCGTTGCAGCTGGCCGAGACAGCCGACCTGGACGCGAAAGTGCCGGTGCCACAGGATATCCCGTGGTTCCCGAAGGGCATCAAGGACTGGTCGGTGCGGTGGGTGATCCTGCACGTGATCAACGAGCTGACCCGGCACTCCGGCCACGCCGACATCATCCGCGAAAGCATCGACGGCGCCACCATGTACGAACTGCTCGCCGGTTTGGAGGGCTGGTCGATCGACGGCTGGGTCCAGCCGTGGGCCAAGAAGCCGGAGCAGCAAAATGCAGACTCGTAGCGGCCTGGCCCGCCGCGACACCGACGACGGTGCCGTCGAGCTGTATTACGAAGACCTCGGCGACCCGAAAGATCCGGCCGTCCTGTTGATCATGGGTCTGGGCGCCCAGCTGCCGATGTGGCCGGACGGCTTCTGCGCCCAGCTCGTCGACGCGGGCTACCGGGTGATCCGCTTCGACCATCGCGACACCGGGCTGTCAGCCAAGATGCACGGCCAGCGCGCCAGGGGCTCGGTGGCTCGGCGGTTCGTGCGCTACTCGTTCGGCCGGACCAGCCCGGTGCCCTACACGCTGGTCGACATGACGCACGACGTCGTCGCGCTGCTTGATCACCTCGTGATCGGCCGGGCGCATGTCGTCGGCGCCTCGATGGGCGGGATGATCGCGCAGATCCTGGCCGCCACCGAGCCGGACCGGGTCGCCTCGCTGGGGGTGGTGATGTCGGGCACCGGACGAGCGTTCTCCCGGCTGCCGGCGTGGCGGGTGATCCGGCTGGCCTTCACCTCGCCCGGCGACGACGCGTCCGACGAGGAGAAGCTGGCCTTCGAGGTCCGCAACGTCGCGATCTTCAACGGCCCCAACTTCTTGCCGCCCGAAGTCGAGCTGCGCAAGCGCGTCCAGCAACTCGCTGAGCGGTCCAACTACCCGCCCGGCATGCTGCGTCAGTTCGACGCCGTACTGGGCACTGGCAGCCTGGTGGGCTTCAGCAAAGCGATCACCGCGCCGACGGTGGTGCTGCACGGCTCGCACGACCCGATGCTGCGGGTCGGCCACGGCCGGGCGGTCGCCGCGGCCATCCCGGGCGCCCGGTATGTGGTGATCGACGGCATGGGCCACGATCTGCCTCAACCGGTGTGGCGGCCGGTCGTCGAGACGTTGACCGAGAACTTTTCGCGCCAAACGAGCCCGCGGCCAGCCCCCTGACCTGCGTGATTCGATACCGACCTGGGCCATTTGAGACACTGCAGCTATGAGTTCCAACAACCACCGCGGGGTTGCCAGGCTCGACCGGGTGCCGCTGCCGGTCGAGGCGGCTCGCATCGGCGTGACCGGTTGGCAGCTCACCCGCACCCTGGGCCGCATCCTGACCAAGCTGCCCGGCAAGGGCCCGCTGCAGCAAAAGGTCACCGGGCAGCTCCCCCAGACCTTCGCCGACCTGGGCCCCACCTACGTCAAGTTCGGCCAGATCATCGCGTCCAGCCCGGGCGCGTTCGGTGAGCAGCTGTCCCGTGAGTTCCGCAGCCTGCTCGACCGCGTGCCACCGGCGAACACCAAAGAGGTACACAAGCTTTTCAAAGAGGAGCTCGGCGGCGACCCGGCAGACCTGTTCGCCAGCTTCGACGAGGAACCGTTCGCCTCGGCGTCGATCGCCCAGGTGCACTACGCCACCCTGCACAGCGGCGAGGAAGTCGTCGTCAAGATCCAGCGGCCGGGTATCCGCCGCCGGGTGGCCGCCGACCTGCAGATCCTCAAGCGTTTCGCGCAAGCCGTCGAGCTGGCCAAGGTGGGTCGCCGGCTGTCCGCTCAAGACGTCGTCGCCGACTTCTCCGACAACCTGGCCGAGGAGCTGAGCTTCCGACTCGAGGCGCAGTCGATGGAGGCCTGGGTCGCTCACCTGCAGTCGTCGCCGCTCGGCAAGAACATCCGGGTCCCCCAGGTGTATTGGGACCTGACCTCCGAGCGGGTGCTGACGATGGAACGGGTGCAGGGCATCCGCATCGACAACGTCGCCGCGATCCGCAAGGCCGGCTTCGACGGCACCGAGCTGGTCAAGGCCCTGCTGTTCAGCCTCTTCGAGGGCGGCCTGCGGCACGGGCTGTTCCACGGCGACCTGCATGCCGGCAACCTCTACGTCGACGACAAGGGCCGGATCGTGTTCTTCGACTTCGGCATCATGGGCCGCATCGATCCGCGGACCCGCTGGCTGCTCCGCGAGCTGGTGCACGCGCTGCTGGTGAAAAAGGATCACGCCGCGGCCGGCAAGATCGTCGTGCTGATGGGCGCCGTGGGCACCATGCGGCCCGAAGCCGAGGCCGCGAAGGACCTGGAGAAGTTCGCTACCCCGCTGACCATGTCAACCCTCGGCGACCTGTCCTACGCCGACATCGGCAAGCAGCTCTCCACGCTGGCCGACGCCTATGACGTCAAGCTGCCGCGTGAGCTGGTGCTGATCGGCAAGCAGTTCCTCTACGTGGAGCGCTACATGAAGTTGCTGGCTCCGAGCTGGCAGATGATGTCCGACCCGCAGCTCACCGGCTACTTCGCCAACTTCATGGTCGAGGTTGCCCGCGAGCACAAAGAATCCGATATCGAGGTCTAGCGCATGCAAATCCGCACCGGTACAGCACGTTCGGGCGATTTGGACATCTACTACGAGGACATGGGCGAACCGACCGACCCGGCTGTCCTGCTGATCATGGGCCTGGGCTCGCAGCTGCTGCTGTGGCGCGACGGGTTCTGCGAGAAGCTGGTCGCCCAGGGCCTGCGGGTGATCCGGTACGACAACCGTGACGTCGGCCTTTCCACCAAGACCGAGCGACACAGCAACGGCGGGGCGCTGATCCCCAACCTGCTCAAGTTCTTCTTCGGCATTCCCGGCAGCGCGGACTACCGACTCGAAGACATGGCCGATGACGCCGCCGCGCTGCTCGATCACCTCGAGATCGACCGCGCTCACATCGTCGGCGCATCGATGGGCGGCATGATCGCCCAGATCTTCGCGGCTCGATTCCAGCAGCGCACCCGCTCGCTGGCGGTGATCTTCTCCAGCAACAACCGGGCGTTCCTGCCGCCGCCGCACCCGCAGGCCCTGTTCGCCGTGCTCAGGGGCCCGTCGCCCAATTCGCCGATCGAGGTGATCGCTGACTACTCGGTGAAGGTCTGGCGGATCATCGGCAGCCCGCGCTACCCGGCTCCCGAGCAGCGGTTGCGCGACGAAGCCATTCAGGGCTACGAGCGGTGCTATTACCCCTGGGGAACGGCCCGGCACTTCAGCGCGATCATCGCCAGCGGCAGCCTGGCCCACTACGACCGCCAGATCATCGCGCCGACCGTCGTGCTGCACGGCAACGCCGACAAGCTGCAGCGGCCATTCGGCGGCCGGGTGGTGGCCCGCACGATCCCGGGCGCCCGCCTGCGGTTGTTCGACGGCATGGGCCACGACTTGCCCGAAGAACTGTGGGATGACGTCATCGGCGAGCTGACCACTACGTTTACCGAGGCCTGACCCACAGTTTCGCGGATTCGGTCTGACCATGCCGATCGACTAGCATGACTCGAGGATCGCCGGGGGGCGGGCAGCTCCACCCAGGCTGGGTGTACACCACGAAATATCCAGAAAGGCGCGTTGCGCGATGGCCGAAAAGCTCAGGCCCCATTTCGAAGACGTACAGGCACACTACGACCTGTCCGACGAGTTCTTTCGACTGTTCCTCGACCCGAGCCAGACTTACAGCTGCGCGTACTTCGAGAAGGACGACTACACGCTGGAGCAGGCGCAGCAGGCCAAGGTCGACCTGTCCCTGGGCAAGCTCGGCCTGAAGCCCGGCATGACGCTGCTGGATGTCGGCTGCGGCTGGGGCAGCACGATGCGCCGCGCCGTCGAGAAGTACGACGTGAACGTCATCGGCCTGACCCTGTCCAAGAACCAGGCCGGATACGTCCAGAAGACGCTGGACGCCATGGACAGCCCCCGGACCAAGGAAGTTCGCTTGGCCGGCTGGGAGGAATTCAACGAGCCGGTGGACCGGATCGTGTCGATCGGCGCGTTCGAGCACTTCGGCCACGACCGTTACGACGACTTCTTCAAAATGGCCAACAACTCCCTTCCCGACGACGGCGTGATGCTGCTGCACACGATCACCGGCCTGACGCCGGCGCAGATGACCGAACGCGGCATGCCCCTGACGTTCGAGCTGGCCCGGTTCATGAAGTTCATCGTCGACGAGATCTTCCCCGGCGGCCGGTTGCCGTCGATCGAGATGGTCGGGGACCGCTCTTCGCAGGGCGGCTTCAAGCTCACTCGCCGGCAATCACTGCAGCCCCATTACGCGAGGACGCTGGACTGCTGGTCGGCTGCGCTGGAGGCTCACAAGGACGAAGCCATCGAGATCCAGTCGCAGGAGATGTACGACCGCTACATGCATTATTTGACCGGCTGCGCGAAGGGATTCCGGGTGGGTTATATCGACGTCAACCAATTCACCCTGGAAAAGTAATCTCTACGCGCATTATGAACAGCGATGTTGTTGCGGCGGTGGTTGGTGAAGCCGGGGTACTGTGCTCTCGCGACCTGGGTGCGTTTATTCCCCGGGCAGTAGGAAAGGGTTAACGAACTTATGGCTGAGAAGCAAGATGGTTCGATACAGACACGAACACGCCCGGAAGACATCCAGGCGCACTATGACCTGTCCGACGACTTCTTCGGGCTGTTCCAGGACCCGACGCGGACCTACAGCAGCGCCTACTTCACCAGCGACGACCAGTCGCTGGAGGAAGCCCAGATCGCCAAGATCGACCTGAACCTCGACAAGCTCGACCTGAAGCCCGGCATGACGCTGCTGGACATCGGCTGCGGCTGGGGCACCACGATGCGCCGCGCGGTGGAGAAATACGACGTCAACGTGATCGGCCTGACGCTGTCCAACAATCAGCACGCCCGCGCCCAACAGGTGCTGGACGGCCTCGACACCAATCGGACACGGCAGGTGCTGCTGCGCGGCTGGGAAGATTACAGCGATCCCGTCGACCGGATCGTCTCGATCGAGGCGTTCGAGCACTTCGGCTTCGCCAACTACGACCGCTTCTTCAAGAACGCGTTCAGCATCATGCCCGAGGACGGGCGGATGACGGTGCAGAGCAGCGTGGCCTATCACCCGTACGACCTGAACGCGCGCGGCAAGAAGATCACCTTCGAGATGGCGCGGTTCATCAAGTTCATCCTCACCGACATCTTCCCCGGCGGGCGCTTGCCGTCCACCGGCATGATGGTCGAGCACGGCGAGAAGGCGGGTTTTGTTGTGCCCGAACCGCTTTCGTTGCGGGAGAGCTACATCAAGACGCTGACGATCTGGGGCGACGCGCTCGAGGCCAACAAAGACAAGGCCATCGAGATCCAGTCCGAAGAGGTCTACGACCGGTACATGCGGTACCTGCGCGGCTGCCAGAAATACTTCACCGACGAGGTCATCGACGTCAGCCTGGTCACCTACCTGAAGCCGGGCGCTGCCGCCTAACTTTTCTTCACGCGAGCTGTCGGATTGCGGCTGCGCCGTTCGTCGTACAGGTAGAGAGTGGAACGCAGGGTTCCGCTCACTATCGAAGGTGACGACATGCAATACCTCGCTTTGTTGATGCGCCAAGACCGCGACCTCACGCCCGACCAGCAAGCCAGCGAGATGGCGGCCTACCAGAGTTTCCACGCCAAGGCCGGCCCGGCGATCCGCTCCGGTGACGCACTGTTGCCCGCCGCGTCCGCTGTTCGTGTCAGCGGCGGTCCCGATGCGCCGACCATCACCGACGGCCCGTTCGCCGAGGGCGCGGAAGTCGCCGGTGGTTACTACGTGTTCGAGGCCGAAAACCTCGACGATGCACTGGAACTGGCTCGCGGCATTCCGGCCGCTCGCTACGGCGCGATCGAGGTCCGGCCGATCTACCACACCGTCGACACCGAATGGTCGCACTCGGACGCCGGGTGGCTGGCGCTGCTGCTGGAGCCACCCGCGAACGTCAATACCCCGGGCACACCGGAGTGGCAGGCCGAATCGGGGCGGCACGGTGAATTCGCTGCTGCGGCAGACGATCACGTCGTCGCAGGTGCGGCTCTGCATGAGCCGGCGACGGCGACCACGGTACGCGTCCGGGACGGCCAGGTGTTGCTCACCGACGGTCCGTTCGCGGAAAGTGCCGAGATTGCGACGGGGTTCTATCTGCTGAGGGCCGCCGACCGCGATGAGGCGGTGAAGCTGGCGTCGATGATTCCCGCTTCTGCCGTGGAGGTGCGGCAGCTGGCCAAGGTGTCGGCCGTTTAGCCTACGAATGGCCAACCTGGACGGCGTCTTTCGGCGGGAGTGGGGCCCGGCCGTGGCCGCACTGGCCCGATGGTCGGGTGATCTGACCGTCGCCGAGGACGCCGTCCAGGAAGCCTTCGCCGAGGCATTGCGGGCGTGGCCGCGCGACGGCCTGCCGGACAACCCCGGGGCATGGGTGCTCACTGTGGCGCGTAACCGCGCCCGCGACCGGTTGCGTCGCGAGTCGGTGCGTCCAGGAAAGGAGTCAGCTGCTTTGGAAGGGTACGTGGATGAGATTCGGGTGCGCACCGAGGTGGACGTTCACCCGGTCCGCGATGACGAGCTGCGGATGATGTTCACCTGTGCGCACCCGGCGCTCGACCGGTTGTCGCAGTTGGCGCTGACGTTGCGGCTGGTGTCGGGGCTGACCGTCGCCGAGATCGCCCGCGCCCTGCTGCAGACCGAAACGGCTGTCGGGCAACGGATCACCCGGGCCAAGGCGAAGGTCCGGCACGCGAACATCCCGCTGCGGGTGCCACCGGCCGAGTTGCTGCCCGAGCGCACGCCGCACGTGCTCGGCTGCATCTATTCGGTGTTCACCGAGGGCTATTGGTCGACGGCCGGGCCGTCGGCGATCCGCGACGAGTTGTGCGATGAGGGCATTCGGCTGGCAACTGAGCTGTGCACGCTGATGCCGAGCGAACCTGAAGCCCACGCGCTGGCAGCGCTTGTGCTGCTGCATGATTCGCGACGATCCACCCGGGTCGACGCCGAGGGTGCGTTGGTGCCGCTCGAGGAGCAGAACCGTAGCCGCTGGGACCGCGGCAGGATCACGCGGGGCCTGGACCGGCTTCGGCTGGCCGACGGGTCGACCGGACCCTACCTACCGCAGGCGGTGATCGCCGCGCTGCATGCAACGGCACCGTCGTGGGAGCAGACCGACTGGCACACGATCTGCACGGCATACGACCGGCTGGCGGCGATGTCGGATTCGCCGGTGGCGCGGGCGAACCGGGCTCTGGCCGTAGGTTTCCGCGACGGCCCGGACGCCGGTCTGGCGGCTCTGGAGCAGGTCGCGCACGACCCGAGGCTGGCGCGATCCAACCTTGTCGCGTCGGTGCGCGCCGACCTGCTACGCCGGGCAGGCCGCCGAGACGAGGCCCTCATCTGGTATCGAGAGGCGTTGGCGTCCAACGGTTCCGACCCGAGTCGCGACTATCTGCGACGTCGGATCATCGAGTGCGGCGGGTAAAGCCGGCGCCAAGCGCCACGCCGCTTACGCTTCGGCGAAGTTGCGGGTGACCGCCGGGTCGACCGGGATGCCCGGGCCGGTGGTCGTGGAAACCGTGATCTTCTTCAGGTAGCGGCCCTTGGACGACGACGGCTTGTGTCGCAGCACCTCGTCGAGCGCCGCGCCGTAGTTCTCGACCAGCTGCTTGGAGTCGAAGGACGCCTTGCCGATCACGAAGTGCAGGTTGGCCTGCTTGTCGACGCGGAAGTTGATCTTTCCGCCCTTGATCTCGGTGACCGCCTTGGTGATGTCCGGGGTGACGGTGCCGGTCTTGGGGTTCGGCATCAGGCCACGCGGGCCGAGGATGCGGGCGATCCGGCCGACCTTGGCCATCTGGTCGGGGGTCGCGATCGCTGCGTCGAAGTCGAGGAAGCCGCCCTGAATCTTCTCGATCAGGTCGTCGCTGCCGACCACGTCGGCGCCGGCCGCGATTGCCTCTTCGGCCTTTTCGCCGACGGCGAAGACCGCGACGCGCGCGGTCTTACCGGTGCCGTGCGGGAGGTTGACCGTGCCACGGACCATCTGGTCGGCCTTGCGCGGGTCCACTCCGAGCCGGATGGCGACCTCGACGGTCGAGTCCTGCTTGGTCGACGACGTCTCCTTGGCCAACTTGGTGGCCTCGAGCGGAGAGTAGAGGTTGTCGCTGTCGATCTTCTCGGCGGCGGCGCGATATGCCTTGCTGGTCTTGCTCATTCGTTCATCCAATCTGGGTGTTGGGTTGTGGTTGGCGGGCCGAAGCTGGCCCTCCCACGGGTATTGCCGTCGTTAGTACGACGGTGATCCCCATCGACCGGGCGGTGCCGGCGATGATCTTGGCGGCTGCGTCGATGTCGTTGGCGTTGAGGTCGGCCTTCTTCGTCTCGGCGATCTCGCGGACCTGGGCCCAGGTGACCTTGGCGACCTTGGTGACATGCGGCTCGGCCGAGCCCTTGGCCACCTTGGCGGCCTTGAGCAGCAGGCGGGCGGCCGGCGGCGTCTTCAACGCGAAGGTGAAGCTGCGGTCCTCGTACACCGTGATCTCCACCGGGACGACGTTGCCGCGCTGGCTGTCCGTCGCGGCGTTGTACGCCTTGCAGAACTCCATGATGTTGACGCCGTGCTGGCCGAGCGCCGGGCCGACCGGCGGAGCCGGGTTGGCCTCGCCAGCCTTGATCTGCAGCTTGATCAGGCCGACGGCCTTCTTCTTCTTGGGGGGCATGACTGTGGGTGTTCCTTCCGTTAAATCTTTGGGTCTAAATCTTTGAGACCTGGGTGAAGCCCAGTTCGACAGGTGTTTCGCGGCCGAAGATGGACACCAGCACCTTGAGTTTCTGTTGTTCGGCGTTGACCTCGTTGATCGTCGCCGGCAGCGTGGCGAACGGGCCGTCCATGACGGTGACCGACTCGCCGACCTCGTAGTCGACCTCGATGACGGCACGTTCCAGACCGCCGTCGTGGGCCGCGGCCGCGGTGCTCGAGGCACCCTTGGCGGGCTTCTTGGCGGCCCCCTGCGGTAGCAGGAACTTGACCACGTCGTCGAGTCGCAGCGCCGACGGACGCGACGTGGCGCCGACGAACCCGGTAACGCCCGGGGTGTTACGCACCGCCGACCACGAGTCGTCGGTCAATTCCATCCGCACCAGGATGTAGCCCGGCAGCACCTTGCGGTTGACCAGCTTGCGCTGACCGTTCTTGATCTCGGTGACCTCTTCGGTGGGCACTTCCACCTGGAAGATGTAATCGCCGACATCCAGGTTCTGCACACGGGTCTCGAGGTTGGCTTTCACCTTGTTCTCGTAACCCGCGTAAGAGTGAATGACGTACCAGTCGCCGGGCTTGGAGCGCAGGTCGGCCTTCAGCGCAACGGCCGGGTCGACGTCCTCGTCCTCGGCCGGCTCCTCGGGTGCGGCGGTCTCGTCCACCACCGGTTCGGCAGCAGCCGTCTCCGTCTCGGGTGTGTCGTCGGCGGTGACCTCGTGCAGCGCGGCTTCGATGTCGACCGTCTCACCCACGGGCGACTCGCCGTTGGAGGTAGTCACGGGTAATGCGTCCTTCCTAATACGTCAGCTCTTGGTGGCCTTGAGAAAGCTCAGCCGAACACCAGCAGCACTAGCTTGGCCAAGCCCAGATCCACCAGGCCGATCAACGTCACCATGAACACCAGGAACGCCAACACCACGGAGGTGTACGAGCCCATCTGCTTGCGGTTGGGCCAGATGACCTTGCGCAGCTCGGCGACGACCTGCTTGAGATAAGTGAGGACGAAGACGAACGGGTTGCTCGACGCATCGTCGGAGGCCTTGGCCTTCTTCGCCTTCTTGGCTTTCTTGGCGTCGTCGTCGGAATCGCTGTCGGTGAGTTCGACGGCGCCCGAGGCGCTATCTACGTCGGCCCGCTGGCGGGACCGCTTGCCGCTGGGCCGCTGCGGGGTCACCACGGCGGTACGGCCGCCTTGCGAGTCGCCGGGTTCGCCGCCTGCCGCGGCGTCGGGATCGACGTGTTCGTCGCTCACCGCATGCTCCTTCGTTCAATCGTGTGCGTGGTGCTCACCATCCAGTGTCCACCATTGCCGGTCCGGTTCCTCCTCGGGCCGTAACGGCCCGCATTGTCACCGGACGCATTGCCGGTCCGGTTCCTCCTCGGGCCGTAACGGCCCGCATTGTCACCGGACGCATTGCCGGTCCGGTTCCTCCTCGGGCCGTAACGGCCCGCATCGTCACCGGACGCATTGCAGGGGCGACAGGACTTGAACCTGCAACCTGCGGTTTTGGAGACCGCTGCTCTGCCAGTTGAGCTACGCCCCTTCGCCGGTTGGCAGCCCAACCTGCGCGTGTCGGGGCCCTGCCCATTTGGGCCACTCCTCCGCATCGCTTCGCTCTGCATCGTCATTGGCCTGCCCCAACGCGCGCTTCGCTCCAAGTGAAGGAAAAACACGCTGGTAATGGGAAAACCCCGAGGTCCGAGTGTACAACGGAGCAAGTCTCAGGTACTAATCACGCCGTCCTGACGACCTGACCGGTCTCCTTGTCCCATCTGAGGTTGATCGAGTTGTCTCCCTCGTGGCCCATCATCGTGGTGTAGGACTCCATGACGAGATCGCCGTGTTGATTGGTCAGGGTGTTCCTGGTGACGACGATGTCAGCACCGAATCGCTCGACGACGGAATCCACTTCCATCCGGGCGTGCAACTCGTCGCCGGCGAGGATCGGCTTGTGGAAGACGAACCGCTGGTCGACCTGGACCATCTGCAACGTTTCGTAGCCGGTATCGACCTTGCGCATGAAGTCCGCCTGCACCATCTTCCCGAGGATGGTGACGAACGTCAGCGGCGCGACCAGGTCGTCGTAACCGAGTTCGGCTGCTGCCGCTTCGTTCAGGCTGGCCGGGTCGCTGGCCTTGACCGCCCGGGTGAACTCGCGGACCTTTTCTCGGCCCACCACGTAGCGGTCCTCGTAGACCCACACCATCCCGAGAATGTCGGAGTTGATCGCCACCGCTACGCCAACTTGGCCGACGCGATCGCGCGACCGAAGATCTTCTTGCCGTCGGTGGTCGCGGTCAGCGCGATCTGTCACCGACTTAGTCTCGGGATCAGCCGACTTGACCCTGCCGGTGAAGACGATCTCGGCGCCCTTGCCGTCGTTGGGAACTGGGACCACTGCGGTGAACCGCACGTTGTACTCGGTGACCGCCCCGGGGTCACCGACCCAGGAGGTGACAAAGCCGCCGCCCAGACCCATGGTCAGCATGCCGTGCGCGATCGCGGTGTCGAGACCGACCACCTTGGCGATCTCGTCGTCCCAGTGGATCGGGTTCAGGTCACCGGAGACACCCGCATAATTCACCAAATCCTGACGGGTCAGCGGGTAGATCTTCTCGGGAAGTTGATCGCCCACCTTCACCGAATCGAACTCACGCAGTGGCATCTCGGAAACCCTCTTCTCCGTCTTCACCTGCACGACCCGCCAAGGTCGTGTAGGTCTCCTGAATAACCTCACCTGCGTCGTTGGTGATGGTTTGTTTGGTCATGACGATGTTGGTGCCGTGGGCTCGACGAACCGATTCAATCTCTACATCGCAGTGCAGGCGGTCCCCCACTTTGATGGGGGCGAAAAATTTCAGCGCCTGATCGACCTGAACGACCTGGGCATCCTGCACGCCGATGTTTGCCCACACGAAGAAAGCTGCCACGGCCTTGTAGCCGAACACCGAGATGAAGGTCAGTGGCGCCACCAACCCGTCATAGCCTAGTTCAGCGGCGGCCTTCTCCTGGAAGAACGGCGCATCCTCGTTTTTGACAGCGACCGCGTACTCGCGAATCTTTTCCCGCTCGACGATGTAGTGGTCGGGGTAACGGAAACGCTTACCGATAGCGTTCTGGCCCAGCGACATGGCTCTTGAATCTACCTAGTCGGTCTGCGCAGATAGCTGACGGGTGTTGTCAGCGGGTTTCGCGGTGCGCCTGGTGCTTGCTGCAGTTGGGGCAGAACTTCTTCAGCTCCAACCGGTCGGGGTCGTTGCGGCGGTTCTTCTTGGTGATGTAGTTGCGGTGTTTGCACACCTCGCAGGCCAAGGTGATCTTGGGCCGTACGTCAGTACTTGAGGCCACTTCGGTTCTCTTTTCCGGTTCTTGTTTCGTTGTTGTCTTGTAGCGATGGCCGGACTCGAACCGGCGACCTAACGATTATGAGTCGTTCGCTCTAACCAACTGAGCTACACCGCCTCGAGCTGCGTTGCCTTCGTTCTGGGCCGCCTGCCTGCTGGCGTCCGCCGAGCCCCCTAACGGAATCGAACCGTTGACCTTTTCCTTACCATGGAAACGCTCTACCGACTGAGCTAAGGGGGCCGCACCCGTAGCGACCGGTTGGGTCATGCGTCGGGCCTAAAAGAGGGTACAGCCTGCGCCGCAAGCGCACCAAAACGGTGAGGTTTACCCTGCATCGCGAGCCCGCCTAGGCTGTTCGAGTGTCTGATACCGACCAGCAAGACCGGCTGTACTTCCGCCAACTGCTTTCCGGCCGCGATTTCGCGCTGGGCGACGGCATCGCCGAGCAGATGCGTAACTTCGCCTACCTGATCGGCGACCGGCAGACCGGCGACTGTGTCGTGGTCGACCCTGCCTACGCGGCCGGCGACCTGGTCGACACGCTGGAGGCGGACGGCATGCACCTGTCCGGCGTGCTGGTCACCCACCACCATCCCGATCACGTCGGCGGCTCCATGATGGGCTTCGAGTTGAAGGGGCTGGCCGAGTTGCTCGAGCGGGTCAGCGTCCCCGTTCACGTCAATTCCGAAGAGGCACTGTTTGTTTCGCGGATCACCGGAATCCCGATGAGCGATCTCACCGCCCATGAGCACGGCGACAAGGTCAGCATCGGCGATATCGAGATCGAACTCCTGCACACCCCGGGCCACACGCCGGGCAGCCAATGTTTCTTGCTCGACGGCCGGTTGATCGCCGGCGACACCCTTTTTCTGGAGGGTTGTGGTCGCACCGATTTCCCCGGTGGGGATTCCGACGAGATATTCCGCAGCCTGCAAAAACTTGCACAGCTATCGGGTGATCCGACAGTATTTCCCGGACACTGGTATTCGGCTGAACCAAGTGCCTCGTTGTCTGAGGTCAAGCGTTCAAATTACGTTTACCGGGTGGCTAATCTCGAACAGTGGCGAACGCTGATGGGCGGATAACCGTGCGGCCACGGGCTCTGCAGCGAATTTTCACGCGGCCAAGCGCGTGATTTAGGCGAAAGCGATGGGATCTTCGATGGAATGGTTCCGCGATCGGTGGCATGACGTGGCGGGCGCCGGGTCCGCGACCTGGTTGGCGTGGGCCGTTTGGGCTTTACTCGCGCTCGCAGCTATCGGTCTCATCTACGCCAATGCGCAAATCCGCCGCAATCGTCGACTGGCGTCCGAAGAATCCCGCCCCCACGTCAGCATGTTCATGGAGCCGCACAGCGCCGACTGGCACGTGATCGAGCTGGTCGTCCGCAACTTCGGGAAAACCTCGGCCTACGACGTCTCGTTCACGTTTCCGCACCCACCGACCGTCGCCGAATACGAGAACGCCACCGACGGCTATGCCGACGTCGTCGAGCTGCAACTCCCCCGTCAATTGCCGACGCTGGCCCCCGGGCAGGAATGGCGCACGGTGTGGGATTCGGCGCTTGATCGCACCGAGCTCGGTGAGGGCATCGAGTCACGCTTCCCCGGCACCGTGACCTATTACGACCGGGTCGAGATTCCGCGTGGCTGGAAATTCTGGCAACGCCGCCGCCGTGCGCTGGAGACCAAGGTGGTGCTCGACTGGGCCTCGCTGCCCCCGGTGCAGCGGATCGAATTGATGACCAACCACGACCTGGCCAAGCGGGAAAAGCAGAAATTGGAGCTGCTGCGCAGCCTGCTGACCTACTTCCACTACGCGACCAAGGAGACTCGGGTGGACGTGTTCCGCGCCGAGATCGAACGGATCAACCGCGCCGCGGAAGAGAACAAGGACCGTTTACGCACCCGGCAGATCGAAGCACCGCCGACCGATGTCAGCCTGCGCTGGGGTAACGCCGAAGACGAACTCGGCAAGCACCGCGGCGAACGGGTCTAGCGGCACCGGCTTTTGCCCAGTCTGATTCAATCGACTCCATGAGCGACGGCCCGGTTAGTTACCGCCTCGACGAGTCCATCGCGTTCATCACGATGGACGACGGCAAGGTCAATGTTCTCGGTCCGACCATGCAGCAGGCGTTGCAGGACGCGCTCGACCACGCCGACCGCGACGACGCCGGCGCCGTCGTGATCGCGGGAAACCACAAGGTCTTCAGCGCGGGGTTCGACCTCAAGGTCCTGACGTCCGGGGACGTCCAGCCCGCGGTCGACATGCTCAAAGGCGGCTTCGAGCTGTCGCACCGGCTGCTGTCCTACCCCAAGCCGGTGGTGATGGCCTGCACCGGGCACGCGATCGCAATGGGGGCATTCCTGCTTGCCAGCGGCGATCACCGAATTGCGGCCCCCGGCTGCAACATTCAGGCCAACGAGGTCGCGATCGGTATGACGATCCCGTATTCGGCGCTGGAAGTGATGAAGCTGCGACTGACGCGCTCGGCGTATCAGCAATCGGCCACATTGGCGAAGACGTTCTTCGGCGAAACCGCGGTCGCCTCTGGGTGGGTCGACGAGATCGTGTTGCCCGACATCGTGCTCAGCCGCGCCGAGGAAGCCGCGCGGGAGTTCGCCACGTTGAAGCAGCACGCCCATGTCGGGACGAAGCTGCGGACCCGGGCCGAAGCTCTTGCGGGCATTCGCGCCGGAATCGACAACATGGCAAAGGAATTCGAGGTCTAAGCTAGCTAGCTCGCGGGCCGGCGGAACCGCTCGACGTATTCGTCCCAGTTCCAGGCCTCCAAGAATTCTTCTGCCGCATTGTGGCCGCTTTGGAAGAGCTCTTGCTTCTGCTTGTCGCCGATCTTGAAGTCGAGGAACCCGACCTTCGAGGAGTCGACGCGGATCGCCCGCGAGTCGACCCAGGGTTGATTCAGGTACGTCTGGTCGCGGCCGACGATCATCGTGGTGATCAGCGCTTCGATCAGCGGCGGCCCGCCGAGGAGCCAATTCACCGGCCCCAGAACCGGAATCACCTTGTCGTTGCCCTGCGGGAGGTTGGGCAGCAGCGTGACGCCGAAGGTGGGCCAACGGGGCAGCTTGCCGTCGCGGCGGTCGAACGAGTCGATCGGGAAGTTCGACAGCATGCCGCCGTCGACCAGCGTGGAAGTCAGACCGCTGGCGCTGGTCAGCTTGGTGGTTCGGAAGAAGAACGGGATCGACATCGAGGTGCGCACCGCATCGGCGACCAGTTGCTCGTCAGGGTCGAGCCCGTAGAGCCTGCGGTAGTCCCACGGCAGGCGGACCATCTGGCCGGTCGTCACGTCGGTCGCGGTGACCACCAGCCGGTAGCGCTGTTCGGGCGGCAGACCAGGCGCGTCGATGGCCAGATCGCCGAACGTGCGCACGCCGAGGTTGGCCAGTTCGGAGCGAATCCATTCGTGCGCGTAATCGCCTTTGTAGATACCGGTTTCGCTCAGCACACCCCACGCGGGACCGAGCAGCGGGATGCCGGTGAGGCGCGTCGGGTCGAGAAATTTCTTGTACGGCAACGTCATGGTGAGCTGCTCGACCTGCTCCGGGGTCAGCTCGTCGGCGCCGGCGGCCAGGATTGCGCCGACGACCGAGCCGGCCGAGGTGCCGGAGACCCGCTGGATCGAGTACCCCGCTTCCAGCAGCGCAACGGCTGCGCCGGCCAGGCCGATGCCCTTGACGCCGCCACCTGAGAGGACGAGGTCGGCCTTCAGACCGTTGGGTTCGGAGGTCACGCCCCAACGCTAGCCGGTGGGACGATCGACGCCATGACCGCCTCGTAGCGCTGTGTCACGTCGTCGCGATCCGCCGGGTCGGCGACGGTGGCGCGGTTGGAGCGTTGGATCGCCTCGGCTTGCCGGACCAACGCGGTGCGCCGCTTTCTGTCCGGGACTTGTTCGATGATCTTGGCGATCGCGTCGAGCTGCCGAATCATGAGGGCGGGCATACCGACTGACGCCTGACGGATGGTGTCGAAGCTGCGCTCGACCAGGCGGTCGAAGTCCGGCTGGTAGGCGATGACGCGAATGTTGCCGTCGGCGTCGCGCCGGATCCGCTGCGGATGCCAGAGCGGGGCGATGCGGATCAGGCAGTCGGCGATCCAGTCGACACAGGTCATGCCCGTGAAGGTGTCGTTGACCGCAGGCGACAAAGCCCTCAGCGCAATCTCGACCAATTGATCGAGACCGAACGAAACATCCTGCGGTAGTGTGCGATACGCGCCCGCGACGTGCCCCAGAGCCAGGCGCTCGGCCACCGATTCGGCGGCTTCCGGCGGCCACACTCTCGCGATCACCTGACCGGCGACCATGAAATGTCCTGGGCGATAGGGCAACTGAACGACTGCTTCGGCTTTCGCGGCGATCTTCACCAAGACGTCATGGCGGATGACTTGGAGGTAACCACTGCGCGGTGTGCGGATCGGGGCGCCGTCTTCGGCCAATCGCTGGAGCAGTTCGTCGTGGGACGGGCCGCGGGCCGTACCGACGGGGCCCACGTCAGAGCTCTCCATCGCGGTGACCTCGCTGACCAGCGTCGTGGCGATGTTGGCGATCACCACCGGAAGCTGAATCATCGTCGCGATGTGGTTGAGGAAGTAGATCAGCACCGCCACGTCGAACAGCGTGAAGAGCAGGGTGACGGTGATCGACAGATGCGGCACGAAATCGCCGTGCGGCCCGCCGCCGACCGAGACGAGCGAGATCATCGCGTAGCAGAAGCTCGCCACGAATGTGCCCAAGGACAGCTGGGTTCCGGGGTCGCGGACGAAGTTGCGCAGCATCCGCGGACCGAACTGCGTCGAAGCCAGCGTCAACGCCACGATGGTGATCGAGAAGACGATGCCGACGACGGTGATGATCGCCGCCGCCACGGTGGCCAGCAGGACGCGCGCGACGTCGGCGGTGCCGCTGATCACCCAGGGCGGGAACTGGATCAGCCCGTCGTAGGCGGCGCGGTCGAGACTGTATGTGACGACGAAGAGCAAAACCACGGCGACCGTTGCGAGCACGGGGACGACCCACAAGTTGGTCCGCAGTGCTTCGCGTCGCCAGTCCGCCTCGAAGTACGGACCGCGCATATAGTGCAAGTTAGGCGCAAATGGCCCGCGGCGCTTGGTTCTTGACAGATTCCTTACGGCTGGGCCGAAACCCAGTCGTACGGCAGGAATTTCCCGTCGAAGGTGACGACGACTCGGTCGCCGGACGGGTGCGGCTTCTTCTGGATGTCGACGCTGAAGTTGATCGCGCTCATGATGCCGTCGCCGAAGTTCTCGTGAATGAGTTCTTTCAGAGCCGGCCCGTAGACCTGCAGGGCTTCGTAGAAGCGGTAGATCGTCGGGTCTGTGGGCACAGCGGTCGGTAGGCCGCCGCGGTATGGCACGGCAGCCAGGACTGCTGTTGCCGACTCGTCTAGCCCCAGCTTTTCGACGAGCACCTTGCCGATCTCAGGCGGGATCGGATGCTGGCCCAATAGTGCTGCGGTGGTCCATACGACCGGGCGGTCGACCGCGTCGGCCAACTCCTGCCAGGTCAATCCCTTGGCCAGCCGGGCGACCACGATTTGTTCGGTGATCTCGTGTCGTGTCATGGATACCAGCATGAACCCTGGCGGCTACGCGCAGTCTTGGGCCCTCACCTTTTTTCGAAATGGAACCACATGCGATATCACGTCGTCACGTCGCTCGGTCGTGGCTTCAGGATCAGGCTCGTCCCGCAGCGCGACGGCGCCGATGGCGACCGCCACCCACAGCGCCGATTGATATGACGACCGGGTTCCCCCACCGACAATGGCTCCAGCCCAAGTGAATCCGAGCGAACCGCCGATACCGAACGCCGCGTTGCAGATCCCCGGTAATGAACCGGGTTCGTCTTCGGGCGCCTGGACCACACCGAGTGCGGCCAGCGGCGTCAGGGTGACGCCCATCGCCGCCCCGAAGCCGAACATCAACAGAATGGCCATATTCCGGTCGAGGCCGAACGCCGCGAGAAGAGAAACCACGGCGAGCGCGGCGACGATCCCTGCCCGCAGCACCGTCACGAAACCGATCCGCACCGCAAGCCGCCCGATCAGCGGAGCCACAATCAGTTGGACCAGTGCCGAAGGAGTGATGAATAGCAGCGCCGTCGTCATCCCGTTCGCATGGAATCCGACCGAACGGTTCTGCGCCAGAGACGGAATGATGAAGCTGAGCACCACCATGAACGACGAAAAGCACAGGATGGTGACCACGATCAGCGGCCAGGCGTAGCGCGACCGCAGTTGGTCGATGTGCACCAGCGGCTCTGCCACCCGGTTTTCGACGACGATGAAAGCCACGAAAGCGACAACCGCGGCGGTGAGGCAGCCGAGCACGAAAGTCGACGTCCAGCCCTGGTATTGACCGTTTCCGATAAACAGGTTGATGCCTGCGACGACTATCGCGATCAGAACCGCCCCGACCCAATCCATCCGACGCGAGTCGGAACGATCAATCTCGTCTGCGGGCAGCGCTTTCCAGCCGAGGACGACGGCGAGCAGACCGATAACCATGGTCAGCTCGAAGATAGAGCGATAGCCGAAGTGGTCGACGAGATAACCGGCGAGCAGTGCGTCGGTCCCGGCCACTCCGCCGTTGACCGCCGACAGCACGCCGCAGCAGATGCCAAACACCGCCGCGGTGAGGCGTTCCCGCATGATCAGGTACGACAGGCCGAAGGTGACGTTGGAGGCACCTTGCATGACGCGGCCCGCGACCATCACCGGGAGTGAGGTCGCGACGACGCACAACAGCGTCCCGACGCACAGCAGTACCAGCACGCCGATCAAGACCCGCTTGCGGCCGATGTAATCGCTCCAGCGGATCAGCACCACATTGCCGATCGCGCCCGCAAGATAGAAATAACTGGAGATCGGCCCAAATGCGTTGGGCCCCAGGTGGGTATTGATGTCGCGGATCGCCGGCGACAGCATCGTTGCGTTGAGCATGAACGAGACAACCGACAACACCAGCGCGGCAACCATGAACACGGTTTGACCGCGGGTCAGGGTGCCCGTACGAGCGCTATCGACCGTCATGGTCAGAAGATAGCGACCCGGCGTGATTCTTGGTTCAATTTTCGCAAGACGCTGCAGCAGAGCCTCATTCGCAGAGGCTCTGCTGCAACGGCAATGATTATGCGGCGGACAGGGAAGGCGCCTTACTGCGCGCGCGCCCGGCCAGCTTGTTGCCGAATCCGGTCAGAATCTCGCGGGGACGTTGCTGCTCACCTTGTTGCGCACCGAGAACGACGACGGTGCCGGTCAGCACAGGAAGCACCCACTGGAGATAGCGCAGTTGACGCTGCGCGCTGGCGACGTCGTCAGGTGTTTCCGACGACGGCTCGGTTGCCCCGTGCGCGGCGCGGCCGTCGCCCTGCGCGGTCTTGGCACCGAGTGCCCCGCTGTATGCGGTGGCGCCCAGTGCGGCGCCGGTAGCGAGGATCTTGGTGACCGTGTTCGCCGTGACGCCGGACTGGTGCCTGGCACGTCGGCGATTGGAGTAGAGGATCGATGCGCCGCCAACCAGGTGCGCGGCGATCGCAGCGGCATTGACCGGACTCCACTTCGCCCAGCCGACGGCGGCCACCCGGGCGCGATCCCGCGAGTCACGGACGGAAGCCGCAGCACCGTTGACACCGACCGCACCCATCAGAGCGCCACCAAACCACGCCGCGGCGCCGAGGTCATGCAACGACCGGATGACGGTATTGCGATTCGACATGAAACATCCCTTCCAAACATTGGTGCTCCGGCGCAACACTTTTCGACACCGGCTCGATCCTGTACGGGTACACATATACCCAGTATCTGAAACATTCAGTTACTGACCTAAAAATGCCGCGGTGTCGTAGTACGTCCTGAATGAGCCGATCAGGTCGCCGTCGGCTTCCAGCACGCTTACGCCCTGATAGCGGAAGTCGCTCCCTTCGCGCAGCGTGCCTTCGGATGTCCACTCCAGAAAGGCGACTTGATCGTCGCTCGTGACGTGCAGAAAGTTGGCATCGATGGCGTCGAAGACGTCGCGGTAACGCTGCCAGAACTCGCGAGCACCCTGCTTTCCCTGCTCCTGGTGTGGCATGCCCACTTTGCTGAGCGTCGCGTTCTCGGCGAACAGGTCGACGAGTCGCTCGGTCTCACGGTTGCGGTGCAGCTCAGCCAATGCCGCAATGAATTTTTCGGTAATTGGTTGCATACCCGTGGATACCCATGGGCTGAGGTATGACACACGCCGTGCTTCCGTCGAAAGTAGTCTCCGGGTCAGGCCGATCGAAAGTCGCTGCTGTGCAGAACATTTATGCGAGGCCGAGCAGCCGCTCGGCGTTACCGTGGGCGATCTTGTCCCGGTCTACCGGCGGAATGGGCATCTGCTCCAGGAAACGCCGTCCGGCTTCCATGTTCGCGAACGGATAGTCGGCGGTGAACACGATCCGGTCGATGCCGATCACGTTGACCATGGCCTGATACGCGTTCAGCGACAAGCTCCAACTGGGGTCGGTCGCGCCGGGTTCCTGCCCGGCGAACTCGCCCGCCAGGATGCCGCCGTAGAAGTTCTCCCGCAGGTATTCCTTGACGGTCCGCTTGAGGCCGCTCTCCTGAGTCGGGAAGGAATAGTCGGTACGCCAGGCCATCCAACTCAATGCCTCGAAATGGTGCCCGACGATTACCTGCAGCGCGGGAAACCGGTCGAAGACGCCACCCAGAATCAGCCGGATGCAATGGATTCCGGTGTCGAGGTGCCACCCGAGGCCCGCAAGGGCAAGCCGGCCCGACACGGCCGGCGCAAAGCCTTGGTAGTAGGCCTCGATCACCGGCTGCGGCGGCACGGTGGGATGCAGATAGATCGGCACACCCAATGCTTCGGCGGCTTCGAACACCGGCCAGAAGAACTGGTCGTCGAGAAAGCGCCCGTTCACGTGACCGTTGATCAAAGCGCCGACGAAGCCGTGGTCGCGCACGGTGCGTTCGAGTTCGGCGACGGCGGCCTGCGGGTCGCGCATCGGCAGTGTGGCGAAGCCGAGGAACCGGCCGGGGTACTTGGCAGCCGCGTCGACGACGGCGTCGTTGGCCTGCGTGGCCAGTTCGACGGCCAGCGGCAGCTCGACGGCCTCGACACCGGGAACGTTGGAGAGGATCTGCACCTCGATGCCGGCGGCGTCCATCGCCGCGATCCGACCTTCCCCCAGGTCTTCGATGCCAGGTGGCGGCCATCCCCGGCCGCCCTTGCTCTCATCGAGCAGCTTGCGAGGGCTGTTGGGGTTCGCGTCGGCGATGCCCGGCAGTGTGTAGTGCTCCTCGAAAGCGATGATCTTCATGACGTCCACCCAACCACTCGCCCGGCCGGCCAGGATTACCCGCCGCCGCGTGTGGGTACCCGCACCTAACTTATTCGGCTGCTCAGTGACGACGCGCCACCTCATCGCGAATCCAGGAGGATCGTCATGGCCGCGTCTCGTTCTCCCATTGGCAGCAGATATCAACGTGAGCAACGGATTACCATCATCAGCTGGGCGGCCCTGACCGCCTTCGGTGCGCTACTGGCCGCCTGCAACAGCTGGTCGACCGATCGAGCGGACGAAAGTTCACCTCCGTTAGCGCCATCTACGTCGATGCACGCCTGGCTCGATGAGTCTCAGCCGTCCATCAACATTGTGGTCAGCGCGCGGAACACCATCGCCGCTGCTGCGTCTCGCCGCGACATCCCCGCAACGGGCATTGCCTGCCAGACCGCGACCGACGCGGTGGCGACTCTTCGCATGCACATGCCGAGCCCCGAACCAGCAGTGAATCAGTCGCTGCAGCAAGCCATTACCAGCTACACGATCGGGCTTCCCCACTGCATTTCCGCGTCCCGCACTGTCGACGGTGAAGGGATGCAGCGGGCGGCGAGCTACATCAGCCAAGGAGATGACGCCATGAAGCTGGCTCTCGACATTCTCGAGAATGAGTCCGCACCCGAACCGAATGAACTGGGAGTGCTGATCGTCTAGCGGACCTCAGCCGGCGGTATGGGCGATCAAGACGTCGATCTTGGCCCGGGTAGCCACCGCTCCCGGTATCGAGAACACCCGTCCGATAATGGCGGCCCCGGTGTCAAGTCCGACGTTGCCGACCACCAAAAGGTCGGCCTTCGTCTCCTCGGCAAGATCCACCAATGCACTGACCGGACCGCCCTTGACCGGCCGATCCTCGATGTTGGTAGCTCCCGCCGCTTTAGCGCGATCGTGGGCGTCGTGCAACACCGAGTACACCGGCCCCCTGCCGGTGACCTTGTAGGCCTCCTGCCCAAGGGCGTCGGCCGCCCGGGTGTCGTCCTTCTCGGGCAGGTAGCCGGTCGCAATGATCAGCTTCGCGTCGGAATCGGCGGCGATCTTGCCGGCCCGCTCGACCGCGCGCAGCGACGACTCCGAGCCATCGGTGCCGACCAGCACAGTCTTATAGGTCGTCATGAACCCTCCGCAGCGTCGTTGTCAGCTTTATAGGAACAGTAATGCCGCTGGCGCTCGGGTCCCGCGTTTCCACCGAAATGTGTCTGTCAACCGGCCGGCTTGCCGCGTACGGTGAGGCCGTGGCCGACATTGATCGCAGCCGAACCATCGCGGCCGATCTACAGGCCGTCTGGGATGTGCTCGCCGACTTCGGCTCGATCAGTTCCTGGGCGGACAACATCGATCACTCCTGCATCCTTGTTCAGGGCAACGAGCCGGTCGGCACCACGCGGCGCGTGCAGATCGGCCGCAACGCCCTGGTGGAGACAATCATCGATTTTGATCCTCTGCGTGCGATCGCCTACGACATCGACGGTTTGCCCAAGCGGGTGCGCCGGTTCAACAACCGCTGGGGCCTGCGGCCGACCGGGAACGGTGCCACGATTGTCACTCTGACCAGCACGGTCGAAATCGGTTCTGGCGCAGTTAGAGAAATCGCCGGGCGGGCACTGTGCCGTGTTCAGAGCCGACAGTCCGACATCATGCTCGCCGGTCTTGCACGCCGATTGGAGAAGCCCCATGGCTAATCAACCCGACGTCATCATCCTGATGACCGACGAGGAGCGCGCGATCCCGCCGTACGAGTCACCCGAGGTGCTCGCCTGGCGCGATCGAACTCTGCCGGGCCGCAAATGGTTTGACGAGCACGGCGTCAGCTTCGCGCGGCACTACACCGGCTCGCTGGCCTGCGCTCCCAGTCGCCCAACGATATTCACCGGTCACTACCCCGATCTTCACGGCGTCACCCAGACCGACGGCCTGGGCAAGATGCCCGACGACTCGCGGATGCGCTGGCTGCGCCCGGGTGAGGTGCCCACCATGGGCAACTGGTTCCGCGCCGCGGGCTACGACACCCACTACGACGGCAAGTGGCACATCTCGCACGCCGACCTGCACGACGCCGATGGGAAGGTGCTGGCGACCAACGATGCGGACGGCACCGTCGACCATGACACGGTGCACCGTTACCTCGACGCCGATCCCCTTGCGCCATTTGGCTTTTCGGGATGGGTGGGCCCGGAGCCGCACGGGGCGCTACCGGGCAACGCCGGTCTGCGCCGCGACCCGTTGGTCGCCGATCGCGTCGTGACCTGGCTGATCGACCGGTATACCCGCCGTCGCGCTGGCGATCCCGCCGCCGTGCGCCCCTTTTTGTTGGTGGCGAGCTTCGTCAACCCGCACGACATCGTGCTGTTTCCGGGCTGGGTGCGCCGCAGCCCGATCAAGCCGTCGCCGCTGGATCCGCCGCAGGTGCCCGCGGCGCCCACCGCCGACGAGGACTTGGCTTCCAAGCCGGCCGCGCAGATCGCGTACCGCGAGGCCTACGCCACCGGTTACGGGCCGGCGCCGGTGATCGAGCGGGCATACAAGGGCAACGCGCAGCGCTACCGCGACCTGTACTACCGACTGCACGCCGAGGTCGACGGCCCGATCGACCGGGTGCGCCGCGCGGTCACCGAAGGCGGTTCGGACGAAGCGGTTCTGGTGCGCACCTCCGATCACGGCGATTTGCTTGGCGCACATGGTGGTTTGCACCAGAAGTGGTTCAACCTGTACGACGAGGCGACCCGGGTGCCGTTCGTGATCGCCCGCATCGGCCCCGACGCCACGGCGCCGCGGACGGTGACGGCGCCGACGTCGCACGTCGATCTGCTGCCGACGCTGCTGGCCGCGGCCGGTGTGGACGTCGACCTGGCGGCCAACGACCTGGCCGAGTCGTTCTCCGAAGTCCATCCGTTGCCGGGCCAGAACTTGATGCCGGTGGTCGACGGTGGGCCGGCCGACGACGATCGGGCCGTCTACATCATGACCCGCGACAACATGCTCGAGGGAGACACCGGTGCCTCGGCGGTGGCCCGCCAGCTACGGCAGACGACGAATCCGCCTGCCCTGATTCGTATTCGGGTGCCCGCGCACGTCGGATCCAACTTCGAAGGCCTGGTGGTCCGCGTCGACGATCGCGCTGTGGAAGCTGGTGCGCACCTTCGACGATCCGGCGACCTGGACCGAGCCGGGGGTTCGTCACCTCGCGGCGAACGGGCTTGGCGGCGAGGCGTATCGGATGAGCCCGCTCGACGATCAGTGGGAGCTTTACGACCTCACCGACGATCCGACCGAAGCCGACAACAGATGGACCGATCCGAGCCTGCACGAACTACGTGAGCAGCTGCAGACCCAGCTGAAAGAGGCCCGGTTCAGCTCCATCCCAGAACGAAACCGGCCGTGGCCCTACGCATCCCGAGGTGGGGATTAGCTACCCGGCTTGATCAGCTTGGCGGCCATCTGCTTGAGCATGCTGTCGTGGATGATGTCCAGGCGGGAGCGCGCCTCGGCGCACACGTACGGGTCGCGGATCACGGTAAGTTGATTGTCCTGCTTGGTTTCTCCGCCGGTGGACCAGTTGGTCGATCCGGTGATGACGTCGACGCCGTCAATGATGACCATCTTCAGGTGCATGATCGCCGACTTCTCGCTGTGGCCGATCGCAATGCTGTTGCCGATCTTCTGGTTGAGCCAGGGATCCAGCAGAGGCTGCTCGGCTTTCCCCTTCGCCTGCGTCGAGTCGAGGCTCATCTGCACATACATCTCGGGGTTCTTCAGCGACGACTGAAGAACGGTATTCAGCTCGGGATCGTCGAATCCGTACATCGCCACCACGATGCTTTTGTTGGCGGAGGTGAGCAGGTCCTTGAGCGCCTCGTGCACCTTGTCGACCGGGCTGTAGAACGTTCGGGTGGTGTCGGGATAGCCGGGTGGAAACGGCGCGGCTTTATACTTGTCCAGCTCGGTCAGCGAATCCAGTGCCATGACTCCTGCTCCTCTACAACGCGGGGTTGGTCCAGTCCGTCGGGTCGGCGCTGCGCTGTTGCTGCTCGGCGGTCAGGTTCGGCAGATAGTTCGGGTTGTCGCGGCGACGCACCAGAACGCTGGGGTGAACCAGCGCGTCGGCACCCATCGGGCGCTTCCGGCGCCCGACCAGATACCAGAGCTTTCCGTTGCCGTGAATCGGTGCGTCGGCGAAATCCGCTGTCACCGTGCACTGTTGCTGATAGGACTCCGCGTCGATAGCCAGCTCTTTGACGACGCCGTCGGTGACCCATTTCAGCGCGATGGTGGCCAACCGGTGGTCGGGGAATGTTCCGCCGACGTCGGCGTGGACGCCGGCGAACCAGCGCTCCTCGAGTCCCAGTGGGTGTCGTTCGACCAGGTATTCGCGGTAGGGGCGGCGTTGTTCGTCGATCGAGACGGCGTGCCGGATGCGGGCCACGTTGGGCAGCGCACGGGTGTATGGCCAGCGCAGGTTGCCGAAGCGCAGGAAGCCGGCCGCCTTCACGGTGTCCCACACCCCGAGGTAGGCCACCGGAATGGCGTAGTGCCACACCTGATTCGGGCTGTTCTTTTTGATCGTCTCGAAGAGCGGCTCGTTTTCGGTGCGCCAGCAGAACGCCCGGGCGAACTGCGCCCAGTTGTCGTACTCGTCCTGGGTGAAATACCGGTTGATGGCGTACTTCTCGACCGCGTACGGCAGCAGGTTCTCCGAGCCGGGCCTTAACAAGCCAGGCCGTAGCAGCATGCCGGCCAGGGCTCGCGCGGTGTAGGCGCCGCGGCTGAAGCCGAAGATGTAGACCGCATCGCCGGGCCGCCAGTGCTGCATCAGGTACCGGTAACCTTGCGCCACATTGTGTTTCAGGCCGATGCCGAAGGCCTGCTCGAACAGCAGGACCAACGTGCTGGCCCACGACGTGTGCGCCGGCGCCAGCGTGCCGACACCGGGGTCGTAGTAGGCGAGCTGGCTGGCCGGGTCGTTCTTGTCGAGCATCTCGAAGAGCTTGGCGACGTTGGTGAGATTGCCGGCGCCGATCTGGTTCGAGGTTCCGTCGAAGCACAGGACGATCCGCTTACCCTGCGGTGCCTGCGTCATCTGCCGGATTTTACGACGCGAGCACGCCGTTGTCGGCGACTTCGACAACGCCTAGGCTCGGACCACATGACACTCCCACCGCCCTCGGCCGGTTCGGTCGCCGTGATCACCGGCGCATCCTCTGGCATCGGCGAACAATTCGCCCGTCAACTCGTGGCCCGCGGCCACCGCGTTATCGTCACCGCCCGCCGGGAAGACCGGCTGCAAGCATTGTGCGCGGAATTGGGCGGCGACGAACACGCCGTCGCGATCGGCACCGACCTCGCCGTCCCCGAAGATCGGGACCGGCTGGCTGCCCGCATCGACGAGCTGGGTGTTCAGGTCGACATCCTGGTCAACAATGCTGGCCTGGGCATCTACACCAAATTCGGTGGCGAAGGCCGCGAGAAGGAACTGCAGATGCTGCGGGTCGATGTCGAGGCGGTGGCCGACCTGACGTTGCGCTACCTGCCGGGCATGGTCGAACGCCGCCGCGGCGCGATCATCAACCTGTCGTCGGTGTCGGGATTTCAGCCCGCGCCGTACAACGCCAACTATGCGGCGTCCAAGGCGTACGTGCTGTGGCTGTCAGAGGCGGTCAACGCCGAAGTCGCCGACAGCGGCGTGACGGTCACGGCGGTCTGCCCCGGTCCGGTGCCGACAGAGTTCCAGGCCACCAATGACGCCCAAGATCTGGTGGACAAGCTGCCGGGATTCACTCATGTCTCGGCCGAGCGGGTGGTCGCCGACGCGCTGAAGGCCGCCTCGCGGGGTCGCGGTTCAGTGGTCCCGGGCGGACCACAGGTCCGGTTGGCGTTGGGGTCCACCCGGTTTGTGCCGACCCCGTTGGTGTTGCCGGTCCTCAAGCGAATGTTGAAGCGGTAGTAGGTCCAGGGAGTCGGCACACACATGGTTTCCGAAACGTGTACGTATGCGATATCACGGGTGGTTGACTGCGACCATGCCTAGAGAACCAAAGCTTGCGCGTCGCTTTCTGGACCGGTTCGAGCCCATTCACGGGGTGACCTACTTCGCGCCGGAGGTGCGCGAGGCGTTGGACGGCTTGGGCTACAAGGGCTACTGGATGGGCTACTTCGCCGCGCGCTCGGCGCCGCTGGGCACGGTGCCGCCAGAGGTGGTGACGGCGATCTTTTACAACTTCGCCCCTGCGCGGGTAGCGAAGGCGCTGCCGGCGGCGTGGGCGATCGCCGGACCCGACGAGGCGTTGCGCGTCCGGTCGGAGACCGCGGTGGCAGTGTTGCGACGCTACGGTCTTGAGGACAACGAGAACGTCTCCGCCGCAGCGGAATTGACAAGTAAGGTGGCGCGCAGCGTGCCGGTGTGCGGTCGACCGCTGTTCGCCGCGAACCGCTCTTTGCCCTGGCCGAACGAGCCGCTGGCCGCGCTGTGGCACGCCACCACGCTGCTGCGCGAGCATCGCGGTGACGCACACACCGCGGTGTTGAGCGCGGCCGGCGTCTCCGGCCGGGAATCCAATGTGTTGCATGCCGCGTCGGGAGCGATCGGGCGCGACTACATCGCCCGCACCCGCGACTACGACGACGAAGAATGGCAGCAGTGCGAGCAGCAGTTGGCGGCCCGCGGACTAGTGGCCGACGACGGGACGCTCACCGGGGCAGGCCAAGAACTGAAGGACCACATCGAATCCACGACCGACGCGCTGTCTGTGGCGGTCCTCGACGTGCTGAGTGACGACGAAGTGGAGACGCTGTTCCAGGTGCTCACGCCGATCACCCGGGTCGTGGTCGAGGCCGGGGATGTGCCCGCGAAGACGCCGATGGCGCTGCGCCGCAACGAGTTAGACGACGACAGCGCACACCTGAGCGCTTAGCCGATACTCAAGCGATGCTCGGTCACCTCGGAATCAATGTCCCCGACCTCGCTGCGGCGAAGCGCTACTACGACGCCCTGATGCCGCTGGTCGGCTTCGAGGCCTTTTTCGCCACCGACGACGAGTTCTCCTACAAGCCTGCCGACAACAAGCCGGGCACCTTCCTCTTCTTCTACCCGACCGCGATCGTCGGCCCGTACTCGTCGGAACAGACCGGCCTGCAACATCTCGCGTTCATGGTTCGCCGCCGGTCCGTCGTCGATCAGGTCCACGACCACGTGGTTGCCGCAGGCGGTAGCGTCATCCATGCGCCGCAACACTTTCCGCAGTATCCCGGTCACTACTACGCGACGTTCTGGCTCGATCCGTTCGGCATCAAGCTGGAGGCGGTATGTCACTACGACCGGGAATAGGCCCAGCCGTTGCCTGGCTGTCGGCGGGGTTGAGCTATCTGACCCTGGAAGCTGTTGCGGCTGCGGCTTTTCCGCACTACAGCTACGCGCGAAACTTCATCAGCGATCTCGGTGTCCCCGCGTCATCCCCGCGAGCCTGGGTGATGAACACTGGGTTCTGCATTCAGGGCGCGCTGTTTTTAGTTGCCGCTGTGCTTGCCGTTCGTGCTTTCGAAACTCGCAGGGCGCGGCTGTTTCTCGGGCTTGCTGCCGCGAACATGGCCGGAAACCTGCTGATCGCGGTATTCCACAGCGGCCCCTCCCCCACGGCGTGGGTGCATGCCACTGGCGCGGTACTGGCGATCGTGGGAGGCAACGCGGCGATCCTTGCCGGATCGTCAATGATCGGCGGATGGCATCGCGTCGTGTCGGTGGCTCTGGGCGCGTTCGGTCTGGTCAGCTTCGTATTGTTCGTGATCGGATTGAAGAACGAGACGCCGCCCGCGGTGTGGGAGCGCTGCAGCGTCTACTCGATCACCGCGTGGGAGTTGCTTACCGGCGTGTGGGTGCTCAGCCGGCGGCCCACTCCTTAGCCTTATCGAGCTCGTCGAGCCTGAAGACGGCGAGCTCGCCGGGGATCAGCCACGCCAACGCATGCAGGGTCAGGGCGACCCACTGCTCGTCGGACACCACCGCGATGCGTTTGAAGGCCGAATGATGCGGCCAGACGGTGGTGAATGCCAGCTTCAGATCCTCCAACAGTCCGCCGGGCCCGAATCCCTCGTAGTCAGGCGCGATGACTTCGACGATCCTGATCTCGTCGGTGTTCATCATCTTCTCGATGGTGGGCTTGACCTCCCGCAGCTCGTCGCCGGCGAGCCGGCCCGACACCCGCACACCGGTCACTCCCTCGGGCATATCCGGTAATAGTTCGATCATGAGACCCACTATCCGCAATTGGTGCTCGGCAAGCCACCGATGGTCGAGACTGGACTGATGACAGATGCCGACGCGGACCGGGTTGCGGTGTACCTCGACTTCGACAACATCGTGATCTCGCGCTACGACCAGGTCAATGGGCGCAGCTCGTTTCAGAAGGACAAGGCCAAGGGGCTGGACAAGCACGCGGACCGGCTGGAGCGGGCCACCGTCGATGTCGGCGCCATCATCGACTTCGCCTCGTCGTTCGGCACGCTGGTGCTCACCCGCGCCTACGCCGACTGGTCAGCCGAGGTCAACGTCGGCTACCGCGAGCAATTGGTCGGCCGCGCAGTCGATTTAGTGCAGCTGTTTCCCGCGGCGGCCTACGGCAAGAACGGCGCCGACATCCGGCTGGCCGTCGACGCGGTCGAGGACATGTTCCGGCTGCCCGACCTGACCCATGTGGTGATCGTGGCCGGCGACTCCGACTACATCGCGTTGGCGCAGCGCTGCAAGCGGCTGGGGCGGTATGTGGTGGGGGTCGGCGTCGCGGGTTCGTCGAGCAAGGCGCTGGCGGCGGCGTGCGACGACTTCGTCATCTACGACGCGCTGCCCGGGGTCGAGGTGCCCGAGCCCGCGCCGAAAACGCGCAGCACCAAGCCCGCCGACGACGAGCCGCCGGCACCGGACCCGCAGCCCGCCGCGACCGCATTGCTGACCCGCGCGCTGCGGATCGGCACGGAGAAAGACGACGTCGACTGGCTGCACAATTCGGCGGTCAAGGCGCAGATGAAGCGGATGGACCCGTCGTTCAGCGAAAAGTCCTTGGGCTTCCGGTCTTTCAGCGACTTCCTGCGGTCGCGTGCGGATGTCGTCGAGCTCGACGAGAGTTCGACGACGCGGTTGGTGCGGTTGCGCTAGGTCCGCTGCGCGGAGATGAACCAGTGCGTCGGCGAGGCCTCTTCGAGGCCTTCCGGGGACGGGCGTCCGTAGCTGGCCATCAGTTCGTCGGACGGTGTCGCGGTGACGTCCCAGCCGTGGCGGCGGAGCCAGTCGCCGACGTCTTCGCGCTCTTCGAAGTACCACAGCTCGTCGGTCGTCGGGACCACGAGCGACGAGCCCGAGCTGGCCACCAGCTCGCGGACACGGTCCATCCGCTCGCGGCGCTGCGCGCGAAGCTCGGGGACGGCGAAGTCGGGCCCGAGACCTTCGACGGCGATCCGGCTGCCAGGTGCGGTGAGCTCCTGGATGCGCTCGAACAGCAGGTCCTGGGCCGCGGCCGGCAGATACATCAGCAGGCCTTCGATCGACCAGACGCTCGGTTCTTTAGCGTCAAAACCGGCTTGCTGCAATGCCGTTGGCCAGTCCTGCCGGAGGTCGACTTTGACCTCGACCCGGTTGGCCTTCGGCTCGGCGCCGTGTTCGTGAGCGTCTGCCGTTTGAAGTCCAGCACGCGGTCCTGGTCGAGCTCGTAAACCGTGGTGCCGTCGGGCCAGGGCAGCCGCCACGACCTCGCGTCCAGGCCGGCGGCCAAGATGATCGCCTGCCGGATGCCCGAGTTGGCGGCATCGATGAACGAGGTGTCGAAAAACCTTGTCCGCGTGGCGAAGTAGCTCACCAAGGCTTGCATCCGCTGCGGCATGTCGGGCTCGGCCTCGATGACCTCGGCAGGCAGCTCGGGCCCGCCGTACCAATCCCACACGCCGGACCCGACGCGGTCGAGGAAGACCCGCGCGAACGGGTCGTTGATCAGCGGGTCGGCGCTCTCGGTGTCCGCAGCGCGTGCGGCCGCCACGCCCAGTGCCGTCGCGCCGACACTTTCAGTGATTTCCCAGCTGTCGTCATCGGTTCTCGCCACGACCTGACCCTAACCGAGGCTTTAATGCGGAAGAATCACGGCACCATGACCTCTACGTCTCGTCGGCCCCACATCATCCGGCTTGCGGTGTTCGCCGCCTTTTTAGTCGTGATGTTTTATTTGTTGGCCGTCAAGCACGTCATCAACATCGAGGACGTGCGGCACTGGGTCAAAGCGACCGGACCGCTGGCGCCGTTTACCTACATCGTGCTGTCGGCGGTGCTCGGTGCGATCTTCGTGCCGGGTCCGATCCTGGCCGCGAGCAGTGGGCTGCTGTTCGGCCCGCTGCTGGGTGTGTTCGTGACGCTGGGTGCGACGGTCGGCACCGCGGTCGTGGCAGCCTTCCTCGGCCGTCGAGCCGGCCGCGACAGCGCGCGATCACTGCTGGGCGCCGAGCGCGCCGACCGCCTCGATGAGCTGATCCAGCGCCGGGGGTTGTGGGCGGTGGTCGGTCAGCGCTTCATCCCCGGGCTCTCGGATGCTTTCGCGTCGTATGCATTCGGGGCGTTCGGGGTTCCGTTGTGGCAGATGGCTGTTGGCGCGTTCATCGGGTCGGTGCCGCGGGCGTTCGTCTACACCGCGCTGGGTGCTTCGCTGGGGAACAAGTCGCCGGCGTTGGCGTATGCGGCGATCGGGGTGTGGTGCCTGACGGCTGTGGTGGGGGCTTTCGCTGCGCGGCAGGGCCTTCGGAAGTGGCGCGGCAGTGACAGGCAGGACTCCACTGAAGTCCCACCCGTCACTCCGCCGAATCAGTAAGCGATCTGCCCGCCTCTGAGCGAATTGGTCAGCCCTGTGGGACGGCCTCGATCGCCAGCGTGATCGTCACCTTGTCGCCGACGATGGCGCCGCCGCCGTCGAGCAGCGTTTCGCCGCCCACGCCGAAGTCTTTGCGGCTCAGCACAACCGAGGCGTCGAAGCCGGCGACTTCGCCGTGTCCCATGCCGGGGCTGACGCCGTTGAATGCCAGATTCAGGGTGACCGGCTTGGTGACGCCCTTGAGGGTGAAGTCGCCGTCGAGGATGTAGTCGTCGCCGTCGGCGCGCACCGCGGTGGATACGAACGTCGCGGTCGGATATTGAGCGGCGTCGAAGAAGTCGGGGGCCTTGATGTGCGCTTCACGCTGTTCGTTGCCGGTGTCGATGGAATTGACGTCGACCTCGGCGCGGACGGACGGGGTGCCGTCTTCGCCGATCGTGATCGCGCCGCTGAACTGGCCGAACCGGCCGTAGGTCTTGCCGACTACCAGGTGGCGGACTGCGAAGTTGACCGAGGAGTGGACGGGGTCGATCGCCCATACCCCGGCGGTGAGCTTGTGGGTGTCAACGGCAGTGGTCATGGTGGGTCTCCTTTGGGTGGGACTTACGTGCAACACCCCAGGCTAACCGGACTACGGTCCGGATTATTCCCGCGACTTTCAGAGTCGTAGGGCCTCGGCGGCCGCAGTAGCCACGTCCCCGCGCAGAGCCGAGATGGGTCCACTGCCGCGCAGATGAATCGCGTTCGTGAGGAGGATGACGTAGGTATCTGAGCCTGGGTCCAACCACAGCGAGGTCCCGGTGAAGCCAGTGGCGCCGAAGCTGCCGACGGGAAAGATCAGACCGCGCGGCTTGGAAAACGCCGTGTCGATATCCCAGCTGAAACCAAAAAGCTCCTGCCCCTCGATTGCCGGATAGTGCGGAGCGAGCAGCGGATCAGTGGTGTTCGGCGTCGTCGCGGCGGCTTTCCGGAGGGCATCATTGGCTGCTTCGACCTGTCCTGGCTCATGTCCGGGCTGCTGAGGACTCGTCATCACCGCCAGAGTCGCTTGTCGCAGCGGAAACCGGCTGGGTCGGTTGGCAAGCCGATCAAGCAGGGCCTGTGCAAAGAGGCCGACGTCGTGCGCCGTCGAGAACACCCCGGCGTGCCCGGCCACTCCTCCCATGCGCCGCGCCGTCGGGTCGTGGACGGCGCCCCGAAGCAGACGACCAAAATTTGGATTCTTGCCCGGATCCGCACTGCTCTCGTCGTCAATGGCCGTCGGCGCGATGCGTGGCAACAGACTGGCCGGCGGTAGGTAGCGGGTTTCGGTCATCCCCAGCGGCGCAAAGATGTTCTGCCGGGCGTATTCGTCTTCTGTTTCGCCAGTGAGCTTTTCGACCATTGCGCCCAGCAGGATGTAGTTGATGTCGGCGTAGCGGAAAACCCCGCCGGGAGCCGACTGCAGCGGCATGGTGAGCGCGCGGTGAATGCCCTCGGCCTTGTCGGCTCGGTCCAGACCCCACGGGTCTGCGAGGTCGACGTCTATCGGTTCGCCGGACGTGTGCGTCAGCAACATCCGAACGGTGACCCGTTGCCGTTCAGTGTCGTTGGCCGCGTTGAACTCGGGCAAGTAGGTTTGCACGGACTCCTCGAGTGCGACCTTGCCTTGTTCGTAGAGCTGCATGACGGCGGTCGCGGTGGCGAGAGGCTTGGTCAACGATGCGATGTCGAAGATCGTGTCCTCGGTCATCGGCTCGGCAGGTGCGGGCGATCCGTCCAGCCCCTGCTCCCCGGCGAGTTTGCGCGAACCGTACGCCTGATGGAACACGGTCTTGTCGCCATGTCCTATCACCACCACGCCGCCCGGAAGCTTCTCAGCCGCGATCGCATCGTTCATCAGTTTGGAAATCGGCGCGAATTCGGTTGCGGCCGAATGTGTTCCCTCGCGGCTCACGACATACCTGGCCGAGGACGCCGCCACGAGCATGAGCACCGCGATCCCCACAGTGATCGTTGTCCGCACGGCGCCGGCTTCAGATGGCGGAGCTTGGATGTGGGCGGAACCGGAATCGGCGTGAGTGGGTTGCCTTCCCGAATTGACGAACAGTTTTGCGGGACCGGCGCGCCGGCGAAGCGCTCTTTGGTCCACTTGGTCGCGTGGTGCAGCCAGATGGGCACGCTCCAGATGTGGCTGAGCTCGTCGTACTCCTCGTAGTGGACGGTGACACCTCTCGCGCAGTAGTCGCGAGCGAGGGTGCGCACATCTCCGGCGATCATCACGCCATCGCCGGCGCCAATGCCCGCCTTGTTCCCCGGGGTGCCCTCGAGTTCACCCTCGGCCCCCTGACCGATGAACAGCGGGATCGTCGGCGTGCCGCCCGTACCCATGATCAGCTGGTTAGCGCAGCCGACGTAGAGCGCCAAGTCCTCGGGGGCCGGGTAGTCGGGGCTTACCAGATCGCTCCACTTCAGGCCGGGGTACTGACCCAGCACGTTGACGATCGACGCGGTCTGCATCTCACGAAAGATCCTGGTGCCGTTGGGGCTCAGGTATTGCGCCAGCTCGGTCTCGATCTCGAACGCGCGCGCGATGCCGACCAGCGCCATCGCCAAGACACCGGCCCAGAAGCCCGATCCCTCCACGTAATGCAGGTTGTGCGCCGGGTCGACCAGCACGCCACCCATCGCGGCGCCGATCAGGTGCTTGTCGACGTCGGGCGCGTAGGTGGGCGCCAGCTCGGCGGCCCATTCGGTGGCGATCGCACCGCCGGAATATCCGAGCATCGCCACCTTCGCGTCGTTCGGGATGGTCGACGAATTCAAGGCGGCGCGAAGCGAATCGAGCGTATTCATTCCGTACTCGGGGCCCGCGGCGAAGTCGGCCCGCTGGCCTTCGGTGTCGGGCACGATAACCGTGTACCCCTCGGCGAGGAACGGCCCGAATACCGCGGCTTCAACGCTGGTGATGAGGCCGCCGAGCCGATGACCACCCCAAATCGCATAGGACGGTTCGTCGTTGCGGTTCAGTGAGTCGTAGGCGGACTGATACGAGATAACCCTTGTCGGGTGCAACTGGAACGGAGGCTTGATGATTGAGGTGACATTGACCGTAGGTTTGCCGGTCTGACTGGTCGACCGGTAGAGCAGTTGCGTCGTCTCGAGCAACGTCGGGAGGCCAAACAGGTGGTAATGAAAGCGACGGGTATTCAACACCGTTCCGGGTGTGATGCTGTCCAGTGGCGTGGAGCCGGTGTAGGAGTAGAACGGATCTTCGTGCGGCTGCGGCGATCCCACGGCGATGCCGGGCTGGCCGCTGCGGCCCGGATACCAAGCCGGTAGCGACGGCGTGGTCATGTCGTCCCCTTGCGGAGCTCATCGGCGAACGGGATCTGCATGAGGATCAACCTACTCACTAAGGGCGGCGCGCACGTGGCCCCGCGCCCGGTCGAGCCGGACGGCGGCCTCGGCAGAGTCGACGCCCGCGAGCAGCGCGACGATCGCGGTCTTGGCGTGACCGCCCGCGGCGGTGAGCGCGGCCGCGGCCACTTCCTCGTCGACGCCGGCCGCGTCGCGGACGATGCGCACCGCGCGGCGGCGCACCTTCGCGTTGGTCAGGCGCACGTCGACCATCCGCGGTCCGTAGGCCTTGCCGAGCGCGATCATGACGCTCGTCGAGAGCGCGTTGAGCACGACTTTCTGCGCCGTGCCCGCGGTCAGCCGCGTGGATCCGGCGAGAACCTCAGGGCCGGTGAGCAATTCGATCAGCAGGTCGGCAGAAGCTTCGCTGCCCGCGTTGTTGACGATCGCCACGGTCAGCGCGCCCACCGCCCGCGCGTGCTCGAGCGCGCCGAGCACATACGGCGTGCGGCCCGAGGCAGTGATTCCGACGAGCGCGTCGGCGGCGGTCAGGTCGGCGAGATCGGCGGGGTCGTACACGTCTTCCGCGCCCTCAATCGCCTCGGTCAAAGCTCTTGGCCCGCCGGCGATCACGCCGCGCACAAGGTCGGTTCCGAACGTGGGCCCGCACTCGGCCGCGTCGAGCACACCGAGCCGTCCGGGCGTTCCGGCACCGGCGTAGATCAGGCGACCGCCGTGTTCGAGACGCTCGACGATCGCCTCGGCCGCCGCGGCGATGTGTGGGACCGCCGCTGCCACCGCGCCGTGCGCGTCACCCTCGGCGGCGACGAGCAGCGCGACGACCTCTCCGATCGGCCGCGCGTCGAGGTCGTACAGGTCTGGGCGCGCGCCCTCGGTGGCGAGCGCGTCGAGGCCTTGTGCGGCAACGGCTTCGGCTTGCAGGTGGATCACGTGGGGCTGGTGGATCGCCCCCAGCCGCAGCGCGCCGTCCAAGGCGTCGCCGGCGGCCGGGATGAGGTCGAGTTGCTCGCTTAGCCCCCGGAACTGCGCAAGTCCGCCGACCATCGCGACCGGGCCATTCCCGCCGCGCGGGCAGTCGCGGCGAGCGCGTCGGCGGCGGCGTCGACGATCGCCAGCGCCGCGGCGTCGTCCGTCGCATCCAGGACGTCGGGCGCGAAGGACGCGAGGGTGGCGGCACTCGTGAGTTGGGCGGGCCACGTCTCCGGCGCTCCGAAGCGGGCGCGCGCGGCGTCGAGCAGCGCGGTGGACGGGCCGCGGCCGTCGTGGGCGCGCAGTGCCGCGCGCAGCCCGGCGGCACCGATCCACGCGCCGCCGCCCTCGTCGCCCAACCACGGGCCCCAGCCGTCGACGGTCCGCAGTGCGCCGTCCGCGTCGATGGCGAGCGCCACGACGCCGGTGCCCACGATCAGCACGACGCCCGGCTGCCCGTTCAGCGCGCCCGCGTGCGCGGTCACGGCGTCGCTGGTCACCGCGACGCGCTCCGCCGGCAGCGAGGCCAGTAGCGCGTGGCCCAACGCGCGGGCCGCGTCCGGCGCCGCGAACGCTCCGGCGGCGCCCACGATCACCTCGTCGACCGGGCCGAGTTCCTTTGCGACAGCGAGGATCGCCGCCTCCGCGGCCCGCACTCCGCCAGGCGTCGCGAGCCCGGGTGCGCCAGGCCCTCGGCCCTACGGCCGGCCACCGCGGCGCGGCAGGACGTCTTGCCGAGGTCGACGGCGAGGATCATCGCCTGGTTGGTCGAGGTAGCGGCGCGCGCCCCAGTAATCTGCGCCCAGTCGAGCCGGGGTGATGCGCACCGGCGTCCCGGTTTCGAACGCTTCGATCATGTTGCCGTCGCCGGAATACATGGCCACGTGGTAGATCGCGTCGGGGTCTTTGCTGTGCGAGTAGAAGAGCAGATCGCCGGGTTGCAACGCGGATTTGTCTATCGCGCGGCCGCGGCTGTCGGCGGCTTGCGGTCCGGCATCGCGCGGCAGGGTGATGCCGTACATCTGGTAGATCGTGGAGGTGAAACCGGAGCAGTCCAACCCGAACCCGGCCCGGCCGCCCCACAGATAGGGGACATTCACGAACCCGGCGGCATACCGGACCAGATCGGCTCCGCTGGGATGCGGTATGTCCGTGGGCTTTTCGTAGACCGTCGCCGTTCGAGCATCCAGCCACCTCGGGCCCCGATCCGGGGTGGCCACCTGAACGGCGTTGCCGGTGCGGCTCAGGACGGGAAGCCGGGTGTTGGTGCTGATCTCGAGGTCCCGATCGGAGAGCCCGGGTTCGCGGTACAGCCAGGTGGTGATGCCGCGATCGGCCAGCGCGAAGGAAGCCTTTGGTGCACCGTAACCCGGGTCGGATGCCAACTGGGCCTTGGGAATCCAGCCGGGATAGCCCTGGGAGTCCTTCGGTGTGGGTTGGCCGGGGACCAGTACCTGGTCCCAGTCACCCTGCTCTCGCACCACAATCACGCGGTCACCGAAGAGAGCCTGCGTCTGGTCGAGATCGTCCGACGTGAGCGCCTCCTGCTGGGCCGGCGTCATGGCGGACAGCCAACCGCGAATATCGACCGGATTTGTCAGGGCCGGGTGGTCGACTGGGCGCGGGCTCTGCGGCGTGGTCCACACCGTGGCCACCGACACCGCGACATAAGCGCTGTGCGCATCCGGCGACGCGGAGACGGTTGCGGGTAGCGCTGTCATGGCGATGGACAACGACACCGACAAGCGCTGTTCGGGTCGCGGCGCCGGTCATGTGCGTCGACGTTATCGGAGCCGCGTCGGTGTGCCCGGTTAGCGCGCTGCAGCGCGCGTCGCAGGAGGGATGATCGGCTGCGTACTGGTGTAGCTCGGCGAAGTCGATGCCCTGGGCGACGTTCGTCGATCGCCAGTCGAACCATTTCGATTGCCTGTTCACGATGGCCGCCGTGAATCGACCTGGGTCGGCGATCTGCAAGTCAGACAGGCTCTGGTTCAGGTGGTCGTCGCGCGCTGATCACATGCGCTCGTGATCGGCATAGGCCGCCCGGCAACCGCAGATGCTGAAGCCGGCTGCGGTGACCACGCCGTACAAGAACTGCGCCGAAGCTCACGCAGATCGGTACGATAGTAACATTCCGTCCAATGGATCCGGCATACTCGGTCCGCACTCGACCGTGACGGCGACTGGATACGCCTGCGAGCCGATACAAAGGCAGGTAACCGCCGGCCGCAGATGCCGCCCGAGAGTTGCGCGCGCATGTGGGCGAGCACGTCTTCGGTCATGGCGAAGCCGCCCAGGTGGCTCTCGGAGCGCACGACGAGTTCGGCGTCCTGCAGTCGCGTGATGGCCGTGTGCACGCCGTCGATCGGAACGACGTGGTCGGTCTCGCCGTGCCACCACCGCACCGGCACCTTCACGTCGACGAGCCGAAAGCCCCAGTCGCGCCCGAGAAGCCGAGCATCGTCGACCATTGCCAGGCAGCGACCGCGGAAGGCATTGACCATGTCGTCGACGAAAATCGCCTCGACCTCCGGATCATCAAGAACCTTGCGATCGACCTCGGGCCACATGCGCATGTACACGCGATAGGCGTAGTGCGCGAACGGAATCAGCGGCGCCAGCAGGATGGTGGCGATCACCGCCAGCGGCCGGCGCAGCTGGGTGAGGACGGGGCCGAAGCGCCGGGCGATGTTGGTGGCGCCGGCGCGGGTGGCCTCGGGCCCGACCGCCGGGACGGTGCCGTCGAGAACGCCGACGGCAGCCACCCGGTCGACCATCGGGGGCAGCGCCCCGCAGGCCAGTGCGTAGGGGCCGCCGCCGGACATGCCGACGACGCCGAGCTTCTCGGCATCGAGCGCGTCGGCCACCTGCGCCATGTCGGCAACCCACTCGCTCACCGAGGTGTAGCGGTGCGAGTCGGAGAGGCCGGTGCCCGGTCGCTCGATGACGATCACTCGCAGGCCGAGTTGCTCGGCGGCACGCCGTCCCTTCGCCAGGAATTGGCGCCGCGCACCGAGGGTTCCGTGGAACCACAGCACCACCGGGCCGTTGGGATCACCGAATTCTGCGTAGCCGAGTCGGCGACCGTCGGCGAGGTGGAATTGACCTTCCGCCCGCGGCTTTTCGACGCGCGGGACTCCGGGAGGATGCCGCAGTGGGTTGTCCATCGAGCATCAGAGTAAGCGACCACTTGGCCTGCGATTGGGCACCAAATGACGCAGTTAGACGCAGTGTTAGGCAGGAGTTCCCGCGTGATTCATCGCGGCTTTGTCGCGGTGACAAGGTGCGTCGAAAACCACGGTCCGCCGAAGCACATCCGCCATCCGACACTCTTGCGTTCGACCTGCCAACCGTGGGCTCGTAGATGGTCAGCGTGCTGTTTGGTTTCCCACAGATCGGCGATAGCGAGGCGACCGCCGGGCTTGAGAACGCGTATCGCTTCGTTGAGTGCATGGCGCCGTCCGTCGTGACCGGGGATGTTGTGGATGGCAAGGCTGCTGACAATGACGTCAAAGCTGTTGTCGTCGAACGGAAGTGCGGTCATGTCGGCGGTGTGCAGTTCGATGCGGTCTTTGACACCTTCTATTTCCGCGTTAGCCAGGGTTGCTGATGGCGAGTTGTCGGTTTGGTCGGCCTGCCATAGGTCGACGCCGACAGCTTTGCCGTTCGGGAGTCGCTTGGCCGTGGCCAGCAGCACCGCGCCTCGACCGCAGCCCATGTCGAGCACGGTTTCGTCGCCCTGGAGGACAAGTTCGTCGAGGATCCGCTGCCAGACCTGCGAACTTGCCGGCTTTAGTTGCGTAGATGTAGAGGGCTGTGCTCGCGGCGATGCCGAGGGACGATGCGCCGGTCAGCGCTGCGGTTAGTCGTTTACCGCGGTTAATGCTGATCCCAGACCAGGCGGCGAGGGCTGCGGATCCGACAGCGATGCTGATCGCCTGCCCGCGGGCGGAGATCGTGTGGAACGATCCGTCGATTCCGTAGTCGCCCTTGTGATCTGGCGGCATCGCGTGCGTCATTGCAAGCCCTCTCCCGATTAAGCATCCTTGCTTTCAAGTCACTCTATGCGGCGGCTCGAGGGTGACTGGCTCGGGCGCGCTTGGATGCCTAGACTTCGCTCCGTGGAGCAAGTGTTGCGCGTCGATACCGCTGGCGTTCACGCGATGGCTACGCGCTGGAGTGCGGCCGTTGGCGATTTGCACGAGGTCGTAGCGCCGGCTGGACTGGGATTGTCGTGCCAGACCAGCGCGGCCGCTGTCGATGCCGCCCATGTCGACGTTGCGGCCTTCGCCGCCTCACTGGCTGCACGGGTGGGTGATCGCGCGACCGGCGTCGTCCAAGACACCACCAGCTATCTCGCCCAGGAAGCTGCTTCGACTACGGCGCTGGCCGCAATCTTTCAGCAGACGATCCGCATGTAGCAATGGCAGCAGTCACGGGGACTCCTGGCCTTTCGGCCCTGTTGGCGTGGCCCACTGATCACCTCACCGAGGCTGCCAGCCACTGGGAGTCAGTCGGCGACCGTAGCTATGGCGTGGCCCACGGGGTGTGGAGCGACGCGCTCGGGGTCGATTGGAGTGGCGAGGCGGCCGACGCGCTACGCACCGACACCCACGCCGACCTGATGACCACCAGCGGAGTTGTCGATCAACTGCAGGAAGCCGCGAGCGTCGCACGCAGCGGGGCATCAGAATTGGACGCGGCCCGATCACAGGTGCGCTATGCCGTCGAAGATGCTCAATCAGCGGGATTCAAAGTGGGCGAAGACCTTTCGGTCACCGACCGGATGGCTGGCGGGTCGGCGGCACAGATGGCCGCGCGGCAGGCTGCCGCCCAGGCCCATGCCGTAAATATCGGTGGGCGTGCAGCACAGCTGGTCAGCGCCGACGCACAGGTCGCGAGCAGAGTTACCGCGGCCGTAGCAGGCGTCGGCAACACTTTCCCGGCAGCGCCCTCACCCAACGGACAAATCCGCGCCGTCGACAATCACACGTTCAAACAGGATCCTGCGTTGCCGGTCAGCCCGAAGACATGACCAAGACAGAGGCAATCGCTGCATGGGATGCCATTAATGCCGAGCAACATGCGTGGAACGCTCGATGCGGAGTCGAGAACGTCGGCCTGCTCCCGCCCGCGCAATACAACGCATGCCTTGCCTCGCAGAGTTCCATCTCGGAGCGAAAGGCGGCGATCAAAGCCAGACTCGACCAGCTCGGCATTCCGGTAGAAGGAGAACCTGGTTCGGGTGGCCAACCGCGAGGGGGTCCTTCTTCGAGCCCGAACATCGCCGACGAGGCCGCTGAAATTGGTCGAGAAGCGTCGCTTCTTCCGAGAGGTGCTAGGTCAGACGGGATTGCAGACAAGATAACCGGCCTGCACCTCGATCAAGACCAAGCTGCGCAGGCAGCTGACATAGCTGCAAAAACTGCCTTCGGCGAAACAGCAGGAATCGCCAACTTACCCAACGGAACAAAGATCGTGCTGCCAGTGATAATCAAGCAGGGAATCGCGCTGGAAGTACTACCTGACGGTTCAGTTACAGTATTCAGAGGCGACCTTCACCAATTCCTGCCCTACCTTGGCAACTGAATGGATAGGCGATGAATCCAGTTCCCACAGTCACGATCGTGGACTTCGAAGTGCACCTGTTGATGACAATGAAGCTTCGAATCAAAATGTCACACAAGGAAGCTCGACTAGAGGGCAAGCTCGCCGAGCACGGACTATCTGTTGAAGCTGCTGAGGGCATACATAAGCGGATCGCTGAGAGCCTTAGCGACGAAGCCTCCTATTTCGAGAATGTGAAGAAACTGCTTGGGTTTGCAGAGGACGCAACGTCACTGAAGTACGAGAGCGTTCTATGGCCAGGATTCACGTTCAAAGCGACCACCGACGAGCATGGCCGGCTTGAATCAGCTCGATATACCCACACGAGCCGCTCCTCGCAGGGTGTCGACTCTCCGACCGGACTAGCCATTTGGAGCATGGACGTTACCGAATTTAAAGAACAGTTTGGGCCGACCAACGCGGGTCGAAAGTGGTCACTATTCGACACACTCCTTCCGGCGTACGAAGAGTACGAGTTTCAGTGGGGTGGAGAGAGTTACGGTGCAGGTTTCAGTTGGGGGCTATTCATGTTTTCGGCGATGTCGTGGGACTAAGCGACGCCGAGATCGCCGCGGCCATTCAGGATGATCTGGCGGGATCGAACTACGGCAAGCATCTGGCCGAGCGTGGCATCACCACCGTCGCTCTCGATGAGAACGGTGACATGGTCGAGCATCGCCCTGACGGGTCTTCGGTCAAGCTGAACGCGAAATAACTACGCCGCCGTAGAAAGGCGAACGCCAAAACCGCCCGATGAAGCGGCTCGCTTCGTCGGGCTGTTGCCAGTGCCGCTGTTGGACGCCTTGCAGCCAGCTCGCGAGGCGTAGCGCTTTGCTTACGTCAATGTCCATGTTGGACAACCTGTTCAATTCGCATGCCGCTGCCGTTCGCACGTGCCGCGAAAGCTTCCTCCGAAGATGGCACTTTGCCTGCCTCTCTGCCACTTACGGCGGATAACCTGTCGGTGCCCACTTCTGGCCTGAAGCGCATGGGATCGAGTAGTACGGCTACGTGCCTAGATTGCGCAGATCAATTCACCGTCAGTGATGGCGGAGGTTTCACTTTCCATCTGTTGCACTGCGTTCAGTGCGGACAGGCCAAAAGTGTCGGCTTCGACGAACTCGGCGATCTGCACCTGCGCTACCTGAAGGGCAGCGCCACTCCGTACACGGTTGCCTCCGCCAACGAGCACCGGTATGTCCGAGAGCATCTCGATATCGAGCCGATTTCGGCCGAGGAGTACTACGCCGGCGTCGAAACGGCCGCCAGCTGCGATTGCGGGGGCGCGCTGAGTTTCGATGCCCCACCCCGCTGCCCAAAGTGCGGCTCGCCCCGAATCGAGAAAGGCCCCGAGACTCTCTGCTACGACTGAGTCGACGCCGAAGCTCACCAATGCCCTTGGTGCACAACCTCATCGAACGGCCGACGGTTCGGTTTGCGGATCGGCTTGAGCGGACGGTCAGCCGGATACCCGACACCCAGCAAGTAAGCGACCTCGTAGCCCTCGGGCACACCCAGAATGGCCCGGGCCTTGTCCTGCTCCCCCACCGACGAGTGGCCCAGTCCCGATGCCGAGGTCGGTGGCGGCGATCATCATCGCCATGGTGGCCTGACCGACGTCGTACTGGTCGGTCACCCTGCGCCGCTCGTCCGGCGGTTCCGGGATAACGAGGGCAATCGCGGCCGCGGCCCCCGCGATATGACCCGCGCCGCGCCAGACCGTGGACAGCTCCTGCAGGTGTTCCTTGTTAGTGACGATGACGAAATCCCAGGCTTGGCGGTTTTTCGCCGACGGCGCCCGCCAGCCGGCCTCGGCGATGCGGTTCAGGTCAGCTTCTGACACCAGCTGTGAGGTGTACTCCCGCACATTGCGTCGAGCCGCTATCGCGTCCCAGGTTTCCATCGAGTTCCTTCCGTCTGAGGTTCGTTCGCCATAGTGCCACCGCTTGCTGGGCGCAATCGCCGACCAAACTTGTCGTACCCAGCAGCGACAATTGAGGCGTGGAAGGTTACGACATCATCGGCGACATTCATGGATGCGCCGCCCATCTCGAAGCGCTGCTGAGCGATCTCGGCTACCGGCCGGACGAACGTAGCGGCGCCTACCGACACCCGCAACGACAGGCGATCTTCGTCGGTGACTTGATCGACCGCGGTCCGGAACAGCTGGCTGTCCTTGAGACTGTGAAAGCCATGGTCGACGCGGGCAGCGCCCAGATCGTGATGGGTAATCACGAATTCAATGCGATCGCCTACGCCACCGAGCACCCGCGCCGGCAGCGGGCACTATCTGCGACCGCACAACGACGAAGAACAACAATCAGCACCAAAGCTTCCTCGACCAGGTCGCCGGTGCGGAGCGCACCAAGTACATCGAGTGGTTCAAAACGTTGCCGCTGTGGCTCGACCTCGGCGACCTTCGCGTCATCCATGCGTGCTGGCACGAGGACTCGATCGACGTCGTCACGCGTGAGTTGGGTTCGAATCGGTTCAGCTCAGAGGACGACCTCGTGCGTGCGAGCACGAAGGGCGACCCGCTCTACACGGCGATCGAAGTACTGCTCAAAGGCCCGGAGATCAGCTTGGTCGATCACGGCCAGCCGCCCTACATGGACAAGGACGGCCACGTGCGAACGAACGCCCGGGTCCGCTGGTGGAACGGTGAAGCGACAACGCTGGACGGAGATCGCCGAAATATCAAGCACTTTCACCACCGAAGACGGCGAGCCGTATCCCGATTTGCCAAGTGTCGAAGTCACTGCCGGAAAACCGGTCCTATGTGTACAGCGGCGACGTTCCGGTGTTCTACGGCCATTACTGGCGGCAAGGCCAGCCGCAGCAGCATCGCGACTGGAACTCGCTGAGCGCCTGCGTGGACTTCAGCGCAGTGAAGAAGGGAACGCTGATGGCGTACCGCTGGTCAGGTGAAAACCGGATCCGGCCCGAGCACTATTTCGCGCGCGCCAGCTGACACCGCGAAGCTCGCCCCGGCGGGGGAGTGGAGCCGGCAAGCTCACCCCCGGCGGGGGCAGTCTGCTCACACGGGATCCGATCCAGAGGTTCGCGACCGCGCCCCCCTGGAACCCCAGGTCCAGCGCGGGAGTCGCTCGAGCCGCGATGAGCGATCGGCATCGAGCATCCCCCGCGCGAAGTCGTCGCGTTGCTCAACGACCCAGGCGCCAAGCCGGTCGCCGTTCTGGCTGACATGGGATGGCGGCACTCGAGCATTTCCGTGATGGCGAACGTATTCGAGGAGCTGCCCGTAATGCCTCTCCCACTGCTCAGCACGAACTCGACGCTCTCCACGCCGCCAACCGGTGCGCGGCGCATCCGAGGTCCGACGCAGCGACCGGCGCCGACATCGTCCTTGTACCAACGCTTCGTAGGAAGGCTGAACATCTTCTGTTTTGACCAGAATTCCGTCGCTCACCGCCCGCAAGAGTTGCCGTTTGAGCCGCTCGTCGGTCCGATTGGTCGTGATCGCGATGTTCGTCAATTCGTCACGGGCAGAGCTCTTCCCCGAAGTACTCGGCGATCTCGCGAAGCCGATCTTCGAGCCGGTCGTCACCGAGGCAGCTCGGGTTTGCCTGAACGAACTCGATGAGCGGGTCGACCGACTTGACCATCCGTACCAGCGCGGCGCGGCTTTCCTTCATGAGTCGCTCGACGTCGCTGAGATAGAAGTCCAGATCGACCCGCGGCACGAGGTTGTTCAATCCGAAATTCAGCACCTTGGCGATCGCGAGCGCCTCCCCGAGCCGCGGCTCCCGTTGACCAGCTTCGATCCGGGTGATGGCCGACGTATCGAGCGTGACCGGAGTTTCCTCTTCCAGCCGGTTGGAGAGCTGCTGCTGCGTCAAGCCTGCCCGCAGTCGAGCACTTTTCGCCCGGTCCGCAAATGTGCTGATGACCTGGTCTTCAGGCGATGGAGGTCGACTTTCAGGAGTCCTGCACAGCTGCAGCTTACACTGCTCTATTGCAGAATGTCGGACCGCGGTGCTACTGTGTATGCAACAGTAGCTAGCTGCGTTAGTGCAGTAGCAATCGGACATCCGACAGACCCCCGCGCGGGGCATACCCGGAGGAGGTCCGCATGACGTCTTACAACGACATCGTCGGCGGCGCCCGGCCCTGGCAGGGCGTCCTGGATCCGTCGGTCATGGCCGACGATTTGGTGCGGGCCGGTCATCAACTCGCCGATGCCGCGAAGGCCGGCGACTGGCCGGCGGTCATGAACGTGCTCGACAACCAATCGAAATGGCTCGTCATCAACCAGTGGCGGCCGGGTGGCTCCGCATGGTTCACCGCTCTGCATCAGGCAGCCTGGCACGGCGCCCCCGTCGAGGTCGCCGCCGAGCTGCTCGACCGAGGCGCCCTGCGGTCACTTCGCGATGCGAAAGGCCGCACCGCCTTTGACGTCGCGGTCGAGCACGACGGTTCACCCGCCTTGCGACGGCTGCTGAGCCCTTCGCGCTCCCGGCTGTCGCCGACAAAGCTCGAAGGACTCGACGAGCGACTTGCCGAACTCATCGATGGTCGCATCGCCGGAAGGCTTTTCGATGGCGACCTACGCACGGTGTTGCGCTACCCGCCGGTGGAGATCCTGCACGAGTTGCCCGGTCAGCGGGTGTGGTTCCCGCTACCAGGCAAGTACGGCTTCCACATCGAACTGCAACGCGGAGGGCTCGAAGTCAAAAGCTGGTGCGGCCTGGTCGAGGGATCCGGCCAAACCCATCTGGTGACGCCCGACGGCTCGGTCCTCGTCGATCAAGGTTTCGTCTGATGACCACCAACCCCGTCACTCATCACCCACAACCAAGGAGGTTGGCTATGACTTTAACTGCTGCACAACGTGATCGAGCCTGCGGAGCGCTGCTCGCCACTGCCGCCGGGGATGCTCTCGGCGCGGGGTACGAGTTCGACCCACCGATGGCCGCCGACGCCGCCGTCGACATGATCGGCGGCGGGCTGGGCGCGTTCGAGCGCGGCGAGTGGACCGACGACACCTCGATGGCAGTCGCGATCGCCGAGATCGCCGCCACCGGAGCGGACCTGCGGGACGAGCAGGCGCAAGACTACCTCGCAGAGCGATGGAGTTTCTGGGCGCAGACGGCCAAAGACATTGGTGTGCAGACCAGTTCGGTGCTGTCTGCCGCGAAGGCCCGCGGGATCTCGGCGCGTACCGTCCGCGAGGAGTCCGAGGCGCTGCACAAGAGCAGCGGACGCACGGCGGGCAACGGATCGCTGATGCGGACCGCGCCGGTGGCTCTCGCCTACCTCGACGACGAGGACGCGCTTGTCGAAGCGGCCCGTGCCGTCAGCGAATTGACGCACTTCGATCCCGAGGCCGGCGATGCATGCGTGCTGTGGTGCGTTGCGATCCGCCACGCCATCCTCACCGGCGAGATCGATGTGCGCCGCGGCCTGGACCGCATTCCCGCCGACCGTCGCGCACTGTGGTCGTCTCGGTTGGACGAGGCCGAGGCGTCGCAGCCGTCGGCGTTCGCCCCCAAGAACGGCTGGGTCGTCGCCGCCCTGCAGGGCGGCGTGGTCGGCGATCGTGAATACGCCGGTGCCGGTTGATGATCCGGCATCGGAGGTCTTTCGCGCCGATCATCTGCGGCTTGCGCTGGAGACGGCGGTGCGCGGCGGCAACGACACCGACACCGTCGCGGCCATCGCCGGCGGCCTGCTCGGTGCGGCGTACGGCGCATCCGCGGTGCCCGCGCGCTGGCGGCTGATGTTGCACGGCTGGCCGGGGCTGACCACCCGCGGGTTGATCGCGCTCGCCGACAAGATCATCGACAAGGGTCAACCCGACCGGTTCGACTACACCTACGGCGGATACCCCGAGTCGCGCCAACTCGTCCAGCATCCCTACGACGACGGGCTGTGGATCGGTGGCGTCGCTGCGCTGCAGAAGCTGCCCAAGGAAGTCGACGCAGTTGTTTCGTTGTGTCGCGTCGAAGACGGGCAACTGCCCGAGGGCGTGACCCATCTGGATGTTCGGCTCATCGATTTCGTCGGCGAAAACGAGAATCTGGACTTCGTGCTGCTCGACACCGTGCATGCGGTGGAGCAGTTGCGCGCCGAGGGCCGGACGGTGTTCCTGCACTGCGTGCAGGCGTACAGCCGCACGCCCACCATCTCCGCGCTCTACGGCGCCCGGAAGCGGGACGTCGACATCGACACCGCGTTGCGCGACGTGGTCAGCGGTTCTGCCGGGAGCCCGTCCGAACTCTGACTTCCGCGCGGCGCTGCAGCGGCTGCACCCGAAAGGTGCGTGAGCGATCGCGGGAGACTCTTTATCCGCAGTTATTGCGGAGTCCGCACATTATGCGGTACAGTGACCTGTGTCCGATCAATACAAGCTCATCCGCTCGCTCCTTGACCAAGCGGAATCTTCCGAGTCCACAGCCGAAGTGCTGCAACACCTTCGGTCCATCCTCAACGAGGTCGGCCAGCTACTCGACGAGCAACTGGCCAATGCCGTCGTCGACGACGAACTGTCGATCGCGGCGGCCGGCAAGCACGCCGGCCTCACCGAAAATGCGGTGGGGCCACGGCTGGCGAACACGGCCAGACTGGGCCCGTATTCCACGTCGGCCGGCCGCGTAAAGGCCGAAGACGTCAAACGCGCCCGCCAAGACAAGTACGCCCGCCAACCGCTGCCGCCGGCAGCACCCGCTGAGCCGATGCGGTTCAAACCACGCCGAAAAACCAACCCCTCCTAGCGATCTCGAAAGGACTACTCATGTCAAACCCGAAACTCACCCACCTGGTGTTCCTGCTCGACCGGTCCGGATCGATGCAATCGATCGCGTCCGATGTCGTCGGCGGATTCGAGGCATTCGTCGACGAGCAGCGCGCAGGCGAAGGGCTGTGCACCGCGACGCTGGCGCAGTTCGACAACGAGTACGAGGTGGTCTACCGCGGCATCGCCGTCGGGCAGGTCCCGCCGCTGGCGTTGTGGCCGCGCGGCAGCACAGCGCTGCTACGACTCGATGGGCAAGCTCATCACCGACACTGCCGCCGAAATCAACGCCCTGCCCGAGGACGACAAGCCGGGCACGGTCGTCGTGGCAATCATGACCGACGGTATGGAAAACGCCAGCCGCGAATGGCGGCAGCCAGATATCAAAGCCCTTGTGGAGCAACAAACTAACGACCACGGGTGGGAGTTCATGTACATGGGCGCCGATCAGGACGCCGTCGAGGTGGGCAGGGGCCTAGGTGTCAAAGACGGACAGTCCGTCACCTACGCCAGAGGTAAGTCCCGCGACACGCTGCTGACGGTGTCCGAGAACGTCCGCGGCTACCGCAACGCCAAGATGGCTAACCCGGCCGCAGCCATGCCCGAGTTCACCGACACCCAGCGCAAACGCTTGGCGGATGAGTGAGCCAAGCTGATTTATTGGTCGTTTAGGACGTTCGTACGACAAATCGCCGATCCCGCCATCACCGTCGACATCCGTTCTAGGGTGGCTTTCAATGGCACTCCACGTCCACCGTGCCGAGCGCACCGACCTGCTGGTCGGCGGGCTCGGCACGCTGCTGGCCAATCCCCTGCCAGACCCGTTCGCCGAGGAACTCGTCCTGGTGCCGGCCCGCGGCGTCGAACGGTGGCTGAGCCAGCGGCTATCGCATGTCCTCGGCGCCGGCGACAACGGCGACGGCGTATGCGCGGGAATTTCATTCCGTAGCCCGGCTTCGTTGATCGCCGAAATCACCGGCACGGTCGACGACGATCCATGGTCACCGGATGCATTGACGTGGCCGCTGATCGACACCATCGACGCGTCACTCGATCAGCCGTGGTGCACCATCCTGGCCAGGCACCTCGGCCACTTCGATGCGGGCGATGAGGCCGAGTTACGAAGGGGCCGAAGATATTCGGTCGCGCGGCGACTGGCCGGACTGTTCGCCTCCTACGCCCGGCAGCGGCCGCAGCTGCTCATCGACTGGCTCGACGGCAACGCAGAAGGCCTCGACCCCGATCTGCACTGGCAACCTGACCTGTGGCGCGCACTCGTCGAGCGCGTCGACGCGGATCCCCCGCACATCCGCCAGCAGAAGACCGTCTCGCGGCTGCAGGAGGGACCGAGCGACCTGCCGGCCCGGCTGTCGTTGTTCGGGCACACCCGGCTCGCCTCGACCGACATCGAGCTACTGCAGGCGGTGTCGACCCACCACGACCTGCATCTATGGCTCCCCCACCCCAGCGACGCGTTGTGGCAGAAGCTCGCCACCCATCACGGGGCCATCCCTCGGCGCGAGGACACCAGCCACCGCGAGGTCGACCATCCGCTGCTGGCCACGCTCGGACGCGACCTCCGCGAACTGCAACGCAGCCTGCCGGCCGACGTGCAGACCGACGAATATCTGCCCAACGAGGACCGCTCGGAGACCCTGCTGGGTTGGCTGCAGTCCGACATCAGCGCCAATGCCGTTCGGCCACAAGGACGTACGCTCGCCGCAGATGATCGCTCGGTGCAGGTGCACAGCTGTCACGGCCCGGCCCGTCAGGTCGATGTGCTGCGTGAGGTGCTGCTCGGCCTGCTGCAAGACGACCCGACCTTGGAGCCGCGCGACATCTTGGTGATGTGCCCGGACATCGAGACGTATGCACCGCTGATCGTCGCCGACTTCGGACTCGGCGACGTGGTGCACGGCGCGCACCCGGCTCACCGGCTGCGGGTCAAGCTCGCCGACCGTTCGCTGATTCAGACCAACCCGCTGCTCTCCCTGGCCGCACAACTGCTGGCATTGGCCGACGGTCGGGTGACGGCCAGCGAGGTGCTCAACATCGCGGAGGCCGCTCCGGTGCGAGCCCGGTTCGGCTTCGCCGATGACGACCTGGAGTCGATCACCCGATGGGTGCGGCAGGCGAACATTCGGTGGGGCTTCGACCGCGAACATCGCAAGCCGTACCACGTCGACTTCGTCCACAACACATGGCGTTTCGGTATCGACCGCATCCTGGCCGGCGTCGCGATGTCCGACGACGCACACGCCTGGATCGACAACACGCTGCCGCTCGACGACGTCGGCAGCAACAAAGTCGAGCTGGCCGGGCAGCTCGCCGAATTCGTCTGCCGGCTCGAAATGACAGCCAACGCACTGTCCGGCGCACGGCCGCTGCGCGATTGGCTGAACGGTTTGGCCGAAGGAATCAGCGCGTTGACGCGGACCAGCGACGCCGATGCCTGGCAGACGCGGCAGGTCGAGCGTGAGTTCGCAGAAGTGTTGGAGCAGGCTGGTTCTCGCGGCGACACGACGCTGCGGCTCCCCGACATCCGCGCACTGCTCGACCAGCACCTGGCAGGTCGCCCGACCCGGGCCAACTTCCGCACCGGAACGCTGACCGTGTGCACGATGGTGCCGATGCGGTCGGTGCCGCACCGGGTGGTCTGCCTGGTCGGTCTCGACGACGGCGTCTTCCCGCGCCTCGGCGTTGTCGACGGCGACGACGCGCTGGCGCGCGACCCGATGACCGGCGAGCGCGACATCCGTTCCGAGGATCGGCAATTGCTGCTCGACGCGATCGGCGCGGCCACCGAGAAGCTGGTCATCACCTACACCGGAGCCAATCAATACTCGGGTCTCCCCCGCCCGCCGGCGGTGCCACTGGACGAACTGCTGGACACCCTCGACGCGACCACACCGGAGAAGATCCGCAAGCGCATCGTCGTCGAACATCCGTTGCAGCCGTTCGATATTCGCAACGTCATACCCGGCGAACTGGTGCCGAATGTGCCGTTCAGCTTCGACCCGACCGCGCTGCGCGCCGCAAAAGTCAGCGCCGGCGACCGCAGTGAACGCCCCTCGTTCATCTCCGACACCGCTGCCGCACCCACCCGCCGACGACGTCATCCTGGCCGACCTGATCGGCTTCTTCAACGACCCGGTGAAGGGCTTCTTCCGGGCGCTGGAATTCACCCTGCCGCGCGACGTCGACGGCATCGAAGACGCCATGCCCGTCGACCTCGACAACCTCGAGGAGTGGACGGTCGGCGACCGGATACTCCACGACATTCTGCGCGGCATGACCGCTGAGCAAGCACGCGATGCGGAGTGGCGCCGCGGCACGTTGCCGCCGGGACACCTGGGCTGGCGCAAGGCCACCGAGATTCGCGACCAAGCCGACCTCTTGGCGATCGAAGCCAAGCAATACCGGACAGCGGACGCGGAACCTTATGACGTCGACATCGAACTCGGCGGTGGGCGACGCCTGAGCGGAACCGTGCCGGCGGTGTACGGCCACCGCCTGGTGTCGGTGACGTATTCCAAGTTGGACGGCAAGCATCTGCTGGCGTCGTGGATTCCGTTGCTGGCGTTGTTCGCTCGCGATTCCCGCCAGGACTGGTCGGCCGCATGCATCGGGCGGCCGAAGCGAGGCACCACCCCACGGGTCGAGGAAATCGGCCGGCCCGACGGTGACGCCGTCGAGGTGTTGCGTGAGCTGGTGGCGATCTACGACGCCGGCCGACGGGAGCCGCTCCCGCTGCCGGTCAAGACGTCGTACGCGTGGGCGGTCGCGCGGTATGAAGGCGACGACCCCGAACACGAAGCGGGATACCGCTGGAAGAGCAATCGATACCCCGGGGAGGATCAGTCGCCGGCACACGAGCGGGCCTGGGGCAAGGGCGCCCCGCTGTCGGATTTGATGACGCCGCTACGGCCGGGTGAGGAGTTCGACAGCGAGAAGAACCGACTCGGCGCATATGCCTGCCGGCTCTGGTTGCCGATGCTGCGCGCCGAGAGGATCCCGACGTGATGGAGCCCTTCGACCTGCTCGGTGTGTTGCCCACCGAAAAGTCCACCACCGTGCTGCAGGCCAGCGCGGGCACTGGCAAGACGTTCGCGTTGGCCGGTCTGGTGACGCGCTACCTCGCCGAGGGCAGGGCCACGCTGGATCAGATGCTGCTCATCACGTTCAGTCGATCGGCCAGCCAGGAGCTGCGCGAGCGGGTCCGTCGCCAAATCGCCGACGCGGTAGCCGCTTTCGACGATCCTTCCACGGTCGGCGAGAACCAGCTGGTGGCGTACCTGATAGCAGCTCCCGATGACGAGCGGGAGGCCCGTAAGCAGCGGTTGCGGGATGCGCTGGCGGGTTTCGACGCGGCGACGATCGCCACCACCCACCAGTTCTGCCAGCTGGTGCTGAAGTCGCTCGGGGTGGCCGGCGACACCTCGTCCACCGTCTCGCTGTTGGAAAGCCTCGACGACCTGACCGCCGAGATCGTCGCCGATCTGTATCTGGCGCACTTCGGCCAGGAACGCGACGACCCGGTGCTGCAGTACGAGCCGGCGCTGAAGCTGGCCCGCGAGGCGGTCAACAACCCGGCCGCGGAGCTGCGGCCGCTCGACACGGAGCCGGGATCGGAGGCCGCTGCCCGCGTCGACTTCGCGAAAGCCGTTCTGGCCGAGCTAGACACCCGCAAGCGCCGCCTCGGCGTTCTGGGCTACGACGATCTGCTGAGCCGACTGGCCGCCGCGCTGGACACCGACGACTCCCCCGCGCGGGCGCGCATGCGTCACCGTTGGCCCATCGTCATGGTCGACGAGTTCCAGGACACCGACCGAGTCCAATGGGAGGTGATCGACCGCGCGTTCAGCGGGCATTCGACGGTGATCCTGATCGGCGACCCGAAGCAGGCCATCTACGCGTTTCGCGGCGGCGACATCGTGACGTATCTGGAGGCCGCGAAGACGGCGGGCGACCGAAAGACACTGGCCACCAACTGGCGCAGTGACTCTGCGCTGCTCGACCGCTTGCAGGTGGTGCTGCGCGGCGCGCAGCTGGGTGACGCCGCCATTGTCGTGGAGGACGTCAAGGCGCACCACCAGGGTCACCGGCTCGCGGGCGCGCCGCGCAACGATCCGTTTCGATTACGCGTGGTTGCGCGAGAGACGCTTGGCCGCAAGGGCGTTCAGAGTCCACCTATCGACATGACCCGGGAGCACATCGGCGCCGACCTCGCCGCCGACATTCGCGCGCTGCTGGCCAGCGGTGCGACATTCGACGGTAAGCCGCTGCGGGCCCGCGACATCGCGGTGATCGTCGAGCGGCACAAAGATGCCGAGGTCTGCTTCCAGGCGCTGTGCGACGCCGGCATTCCGGTCGTCTACCCCGGTAACACCGACGTGTTCACCTCGGACGCCGCGGAGGACTGGCTCTGCCTGATGGAGGCATTCGACCAACCGCACCGCCCCGGGATGGTGCGCGCCGCCGCGGCGACGGTGTTCTTCGGCGAGACCGCGGAAACCCTTGTGGCAGGCGGCGACCCGCTCACCGACCGCATCGCCGACACGCTGCGCGAATGGTCCGCCCATGCGAGGGAACGCGGAGTCGCCGCGGTTTTCGAAGCCGCGCAGTTGCGCGGAATGGGCGCGCGGGTGCTGTCCTGGCAGGACGGCGAGCGACGGATGACCGATCTCGCGCACGTCACCCAGTTGCTGCAGGACGTCGCCCACAACGAGCAATTGGGCTTGCCCGGACTGCGCGATTGGCTGCGCAAGCAACGCGAAGAGCGCAGCGGCGCAACAGAACGCAACCGTCGGCTGGACAGCGACGCCACCGCGGTGCAGGTGATGACGGTGTATGCGGCCAAGGGCCTGCAATTCCCGGTTGTCTACGTGCCGTTCGCGTTCAACCGCAATGTCCAGGACTACGACATGGTGGTGTTTCACGACGACGAGGTGCGCTGCCTGTATGTCGGCGGCAAGAACGGCCCCGGTGTCGCGGCCGCCAAGCAGCAGGGCCGCCGGGAGGAGGCCAGCGACGTCAGCCGGCTGAGCTACGTCGCGATGACGCGCGCACAGTCGCAGGTGGTGGTGTGGTGGGCGCCCGCCTACGACGAGCCCAACGGCGGGCTGTCGCGGCTGTTGCGCGGCCGTCGCCCTGGCGAGGCAGAGGTGCCCGACCGATGCGATCCCCCGAAGATTTCCGACGACGACGTGATGGCGCGGTTCCGGGAGTGGGAGTCCGCGGGCGGTCCGGTGATCGAGGCTTCGGTGGTCGCCGCCGCTCCCCCGGTGCCGGTCAAGCCGGAGCCGTCGGACCTGGAGATGCGGCACTTCCATCGCTCGCATCGACACCGGGTGGCGGCGCACCTCGTACTCGGGTCTGATTCGGGTGGCCGAGACGGTCGGGGTCACCAGCGAGCCGGAGGTCACCGAACTGGATGACGAGACCGGCGATATCTCGTTGACCGAGAACGCATCCGGACCATTGGTGGTATCCCCGATGGCGGCGCTGCCGAGGGGCGCGACGTTCGGTTCGTTGGTGCACGCGGTGCTCGAGAAAGCCGACCCGTTTGCCGCGGACTTTGCTGTGGAGCTCGAAACTCACGCGCGACGGGAGTTGAACTGGTATCCGGTGGATGTGACGGCCGCCGACCTGGCCGCGGCGCTGGTGCCGATGAACGACACATCGCTGGGCCCGCTGGCGGACGGCTTGACGCTGCGGCAGATCGGCCTGGCAGACCGGTTGCGGGAGTTGGACTTCGAGATCCCGCTCGCCGGCGGCGATCTGCGTGGCGCCGCGCCGAACGTGTCGGTGTCCGATGTCGGCGAACTGCTACGCGCTTACTTGCCGGACGATGATCCTTTCGCGCCCTACGTCGATCGACTGACGTCGGCAGCGTTAGGCAACCAGTCGCTGCGGGGATACCTGTCCGGCTCGGTCGACGCGGTGCTGCGCCTGCCCGATCAGCGCTACCTGGTGGTGGATTACAAGACCAACTACCTCGGCGACAACGCCGCCGACTATGGGGCCGCGCGGATGGCTGAGGCCATGCTGCACTCCGACTATCCGCTGCAGGCGCTGTTGTACACCGTTGTGCTGCATCGTTTTCTGCGTTGGCGGGTGCCTGGCTACGATCCTTCGTTGCACCTCGGCGGGGTGCTGTACCTGTTCGTGCGGGGCATGTGCGGTGCCGATACGCCGGTGATCGACGGGCAGCCGTGCGGCGTGTTCAGCTGGCAGCCGCCCGCCGGCCTGGTGGTTGCGCTCTCGGACCTGCTCGACGAGGGGAGGCAGGCGGCGTGACTCTTCTGGAAGTTGAGCTAGCCGTCGGCGCGAGTGGCTTGCTGCAGACGTTCAACGAGGCTGGCGTGTTGGATGTTTCGGACATTCGCGTAGCCGACCGAATCTGCTTCCTCGGCAAAGAGTCCGACGAACGCGTGGCTTTGGCTGTCGCGCTGCTGGTGCGCGGGCTTCGCGGCGGATCGGTGTGCATCGAGTTGGAGACCATCGCTTCTGACATTGATGTCGACGACGTGCCGTGGCCCGATGTTGCCGGCTGGCTCGCGGCGGTACGGGACAGTGCGTTGCTTGGCCAGGTTCTGCATCTCTACGACGAGCGACTGCTCTACCTCGACCGGTATTGGCGCGAGGAGAAGCAGGTCTGCGACGACTTGTTGGCGCTGCAGGTGTCCAAGCCGACCGGCGATGTGCCCGCCTCCGAGCGACTTTTCCCGGCCGGTTTCGAAGAGCAGCGCGAAGCCGCGGAAATCGCTCTGGCACAAGCGGTCACGGTGCTGACCGGTGGCCCCGGAACCGGTAAGACCACGACGGTCGCGCGACTGCTGGCGCTGCTCGCCGAGCAGGCACAGCTTGCCGGTGCGCCTCGGCCGCGGATCGCGTTGGCGGCGCCGACCGGCAAGGCGGCGGCCCGATTGCAGGAGGCCGTGCAGCACGAGGTCGCCGAGTTGGGCGAGGCCGACCGGGCGCGGCTCGGCTCGCTGCAGGCGATGACGCTGCATCGGCTGCTGGGCAGCCGGCCGGACACGTCGTCGCGATTTCGGCACGATCGCGGAAATCGGTTGCCGCACGACGTGATTGTCGTCGACGAGACGTCGATGGTGTCGCTGACGATGATGGCGCGGCTGCTGGAAGCGGTGCGCCCGGATTCCCGGCTGATCCTGGTCGGCGACGCCGACCAGCTCGCGTCGGTGGAAGCCGGTGCCGTGCTGGCCGACTTGGTCGACGGCATTTCGGCGCGCACCGATATGCGGGTGGCGACGCTGAAGACCTCGCACCGGTTCGGCGAGTCGATCGGCCTTCTCGCCGAGGCGATCCGGGTCGGTGACGCGGATCGTGCGCTGGAGCTGTTGCATGCCGGCGGCGAACACATCGAGTTCATCGAAACCGACGATGCGTCTGATGCTTTGCGCTCGGTCTTGTTGCCGCATGCGTTGCGGCTGCGCGAAGCGGCGCAGTTCGGCGCCGACGATGTCGCGCTGGCGACGCTCGATGAGCACCGGCTGCTGTGCGCGCACCGAGAAGGGCCGTTCGGGGTGCGGCACTGGAATCGGCAAGTCGAGCAATGGCTTTCCGAAGCGACCGGCCAGCCGCCGTGGTCGGAGTGGTATCCCGGGCGGCCGCTGCTGGTGACGGCCAACGATCACGGGCTGCACGTCTACAACGGCGACACCGGCGTGGTCGTCGCCCGCGCCGACGGTCTTCGGGCCGTCATCGCGGGCGCCGGCGGACCGCTGGACTTCGCGACCAGCCGGCTGTCCGACGTCGAGACCATGCATGCGATGACGATCCACAAGTCTCAAGGCAGCCAGGCCGACGAGGTGACAGTGCTTATGCCAGGCGAGGATTCGCGGTTGTTGACGCGGGAGTTGTTCTACACGGCGGTGACTCGGGCGAAGAAGAAGGTGCGGGTGGTTGGGTCGGAGGCATCGGTGCGGGCCGCGATCGAACGGCGGGCGGTGCGGGCGACGGGACTTCGGCTGAGGTTGCAGAAGTGACCGATAAGTTCCGGCTTCGCTCAGTTGGGCTTGTCCGAGATGCCGTAGAAGCGTTGTGAGGAATCGGCGGGAGCAAAATGGCTACAGGCGAAAGCGGACGCAGATGTCCTGCACAGACTGATCGTGCAGTCAGGGACCGAACATGCCCTCGCGGTGGAGCGGTCAGCCCATTCTTAGTCCCAGAAATTGAACGGCGCCGGATCAGGAGACCTCGCCGCGGGTCCCGCAACCCGGATGCGCACCTTGGCGGTCAGGATGGACCCGCCAGCGGGATCCAGTTGCGCAACACCGTTGACCTTGCCTTCGATCGCCTCCGCCTGTCGCCTACCGGAGCCGAGGCAGCGGATGTCAGTTGTCCGACCGCTCGTAGCGGTGACCTTCTCACCGCAATGTAGCGGGAGCCAAGACCGATGATGAAAATAGAGGAGTAAAGTTTGTTGCTCTTATGCTGACGATCGTGCAGGTCGCCCGGGATAAGTCGCACGAGAGCGCGCGGCGGCAGCGATTTAGGCGCGCGAGCCGTGGAGTATGAGCGGGATTGACGCGACAGTAGAGCTCGTCGCCGAGCTCAACCGCTTGAGCGAATCAAGTGCCGTCGCAGAAGCCGCGCCCAGATCCAAGGCGCTGTACCTATACCTGGCCAACGGCATGTTGGGCACAGATGACGAAGAGTTCATTGACCTCGTTAGTGAACTGTTCGTCCGCCTTGGGATTTGGTGGTCGGCAGCTGCATACGGCCGATTGCCGATTATCACACCGTGGTGTGTGCGAGACCGTGCTTGCCGGTACGACCAGGGCCCCGAGTCATGGGGCTCACCGCGAAGTGATGCCTACCTGCGTGACGACAACTCGATCATAAAGAAGCTGCCGCTGTCGACTCGCGTCGCCGCAACCGCTGATCATCCCTACAACGGCAGGAAGCCATGGCGAGGCTTCACTGCCTGTCACATCTGGCGCGACCTGCCGGGGGGAACGCTTGCTGGTGAGGAGCCGTGGCTGTACTCCTTTATTCCAAATCTCGTCTGGCTGCCATCCTGGTCGCACCGTCATCGTGACACGCAAGGGATCGGCAGTTCAAGAGTTATTGCAACGGACTACCATTGAGCTCTTTCGGGCGGTTTCCATTCCGCCGCCATTGAAGGTCTATACCGAAAGTGCCTGGCAGAAGCTGCCTCTGCCGTCCTCGGGCGCAACACTTCCCATGGACCGATTGGCGATATTCGAGCCCGATGACAATTTCTTCTATCGAAGGATCGCTTACCTCGACAAGTTCATCTCCGGGTGCGCCATCGAACTGTGTTGACAGTTACTGGAGCCCTGAGATCGAAGCTAATTTGTTCGCGGTACACCGCCGGACTTTACCCCAATGCTTAAAAACGTCGGCTAGTCAGTATGACTTCCAAGATGCGATGGCCAACTACCGAAACGCGGTTCTGGATGCTCAGGCTGAGTAGCTGCTGCAGCACCTCTGCCGACGAAGGCTGTGCGCCTCGTCTATGGCGCACTGGTCGGCAGTGGCTACTACACAGTCATGTCAGCGGTGTGGTTAGACATTCTCATCGCCGCGGCCCTGGTGGACCGTATTCGCTAGCGCTCGATCGTTGAGAATATCGACGAACGAGCGATATATGCTTTCACGAGCGCTCATGACGGGAGAACAAACGTTGGCCGACGCAACCCAGTTCTACCTGACAAGGCAACATGACGATCGAAGTCGGTCGAATTCGGTTGGCGCATGACATCCACTAGTGGTTGGCAGAACAGTCGCCCCGACGTGAAGATCGTCCATCCTTTCTGATGAAGTCTCCAGCCCTTTAATACGTTCGTACGACAAATCTCTAAACCGATCGATGTTAACGGCACGCCGTTCTATGGTGGCCCACGATGGGCTTCGTCCCACAGTGCCGAGAGTCGGCCTGCTGGCAGATGGATTGGGCGCAATACAGGCCAAGTCGCTGCCCGAGGCGTTCGCCGAGGAGCTCGTCTTGGCGTCGGCTCGTGGCCTCGTGGAGTGGCAGCGCCAGCAACCGTCACATGCAGCGAAGCAGTCGCTTGGGGGCCATTTGGGGGAGAGGATTGTCGATGCCTGTGGTGCCTTACCAGGCCACGAAAATACTGGCGCTAGCAGAGGACAGCGCGTCGCCGGCGGAAGCGGCCCAGTGGATCGGCCCGCTTGTTGCGCTCGGGGCAACCCTGGCTCGCCGCCTTCGAGAATTCTCGGGACGGCAGCTTGTAGTCGCCATATCCGTGCCGCGTCGGGACTTTGCCGCCGCACTAATCGGATGCGGGTGGGTCCTTAACAGCCCACCTCCTGAACTCGAAGCACCAATCGACGTGCTGCGACGACTTGAACGCAACACTCCAGTGCGGGTAGTCACGGACCATTACGTAGTAACTGGCAAATACTTTTCGTTGAACGAAGCGGTAGATCCGCCGCGAGTTCAGATTGCAGGCTCGGTTTGGCAGGTGGACAAGATCAAGGCGGTGACTGTTTTGTCTGAACTTGACGCGCCCAATCGTTGCGAACGGCCAGTTCTCGGCAGCCTCGGTGACCTAGCGCGGCTTGCCCAGACTTGGTCCGCCCGGCTCGCTTGCCCGAACGCAAACTTGGCGATTGTCGGAACCAAGGCCTGGCTCCAGCAAGACGTTGACGCTTGGCTTTCAAGGGAGGGGGCGGTGCCGCCGGCGCCAAACTCGATTTCGGATCTGCTCTTGCCAAAAAGCACGGGAGCCGCTACCTGGTTCACCCGCCTCTACCCATCGGCGGGGTTTGCCGAGCAGATCCCCCTCCCCGTTGGCATCGACGCTGTCATTCTCGACGGGGCCGGCGCGATCAAGTATCTGTCAGAGATCACGGCACCGGTCGCAGTATGCATCCTCGACCGATCAATTTTTGACGACACCGCAGCAGAGCTTGTGATTCAGCTGCGGAACACCCGCGGCGAGCCGATCTCACTAGTCGATAGCCTTCACTGGCGTCCACCTGAAGGCGTCGAAGCGCTCGCATTCACGGTGGCCCTGTGAACCGGATCGCGACTCTCAATCGACGCTACGCAGCATGTGCAGCACTGACACGAAACGGTGTGGAAGTGGTCGCCGTTGGTGACGCGGCCGGTGCGCAACTAAACGTGTTAGCGCGGGAGTTGCTTGCTGCATTTAGGGACGACGGACCCGGAGTGTGGGATGACCTCGTCGGTGCGGTTAAGGCGCTCCGCTGGAGGCTTGCCACTCAACCACAACCGATCGATCGCAACGCCGCGCTCCGCGACGGAGCGGCGAACGTAATGCATCAAGTGCGACGGCTCCACGGCGCGGTCGCAAACGAGCGTCTTCTCGCCGAGTTGGAAGAAGCAGCCGCGCGTGTCCTTTCGTCGGACCCACCGCTGGGCGCTGTTCTGCACTCTTCGATTTTGGAAGTGGGGGAACGGCATTGTGTAGTTGTCGCTGCGAATACGGTGGCGCGGCAGGCGCTCCTCGGCTGGCTGGGCGCGCTCGGCGTAGAAGTCCTTACTTCAGGCGAGCTAGACCGATCAGAGATGTATGTGGACCAGGCATACGTCGTTGGACCACCGCGCTTTTTCCGTCCATCCTTAATTACGGCACCAGTGACGAATTCAGTTAGCTTTCTGGTGCCTGCATGGTTCGGCGATCGCTCGTTACCACGCTCGGCTATCGCGCCCTACGCAGACGGGGCGATACGTATAGAGGCGCGCGCTTTCACTGCCGGAGATTTACAGGAAGTCGATGCAACAATAATCACCGCCGAGCATGAGGAGGAATTGCTTCCAGGGCCGATATGGGGGGAGAGGAAATCGCCTCAGAGAGAACCCACTTTTGATGAGGTGGAGGCGCGCAAGGTCCTGCTGAGTGGAAATTTGGCAGTATGGCTGGACGACGGCGAGCGAATACGGACGCTTGATCCCGCCCAGCCAAGCGGCGAAAGAGTCACGTATACGCCGGTCATCGCCGTGCAGCAAGGGACCTTCCTGGTACTCCGTCAGGGCGAAAGCGAGCGTGGCGCACTGCATCACGCGGCAATGAAGTTGCTAGGCAGTCAAGCTGCAGAGGTAGAAGGTAGCCAGAACGCGTGGAAACAGCATCTCTCCCGCCGACTTTCGGAACGGGGCTATCAGGCCGTCACTCGTGAACTCCGCAGCCGCGGCGTCAAAGCCGCCGATCGGGTCCGCGCTTGGACGGAACAATGTCTCGTACGCCCCAATAAAGACTCTGATTTTGAGCTCTTGCTCCGGTGGCTCGACCTACCGATTCAGCCGACCTTCGGTCGAGCCAAGGTGCTCCGTACGGCCCTATATCGAGCGAGTGCGGAGATCCGAGAGCAGCTCGAAGCAGCCATTTCAGCGCAGGACATGTCGGTGGTTGAGCGGGATGGACACATGAAATTTGATGGGCAGATTGAAGGTTTCCGCGGGATTATCGCGACACGGGTCCTCGCTATCGCCCCTCATAAAGAGATCGTCTCTAGGCGCGAAGCTCGGCTCACTGTTCACCGATCGGAGCGGCCAATGGCTCGAATGATGCCGGCCTTCTTTCCGGAAGACGCACCGCCCGGAGAGAAGGCTCTTTACTCAGCATTAGCTTCAAGTAGCGAGACCAAGCACTGGATAGTGCTCCACTCCCTTGCGATCGCTGACCACGTTCGCCAAGTTGAGGGAGAAGCGGACTTTGTCATCGTCGTGCCTGACCACGGTGTCCTAGTCCTCGAGGTGAAGTCGCATCGGACCATCAACCGACTCGGCGACGGGCGGTGGAAGCTGGGGGCCAGTACACCCGTTGCCCGCGGTCCATTTCAGCAGGCGAGCGAGGCAATGCATAGCCTGCGGGAGTTCCTGAGGAAGAGGGGGGTAGATCTTCGGTCGATCCCGACGATGAGCGCAGTCTGGTTCACTCATGTGCGAGCACGAACGATGTTGCCGCCTAACCCCGAATGGCACGAATGGCAGGTGTTGGATTCGGAGGATCTGCGAACGAACGTGTGTGCGGCAATCCTGCGTACGCTCGCGGAAGGTACCGCTCATCTTGATGACAAAATGAAGTACTTCTCGTACGGCGGGGTTGGTCCTGATGAGGACGCTGCCGAACGTATCGCATCGATATTGCGGCCACGCTTCGAAATGTACGCGATGCCAGGTGATTCGCGACGAGCGCGCCAAACGCAACTCATATCTTTCATCGACGAGCAGTTTCAGGCGCTGGATGCCATGGCGGAAAACCGAGCGGTTGTCTTCACCGGGCCCGCCGGCACTGGCAAAACGCTACTAGCAATGGAAGCAGCTCAGCGCGAAGCTGCAATGGGCCGCAGCGGCCGTTTGCTGTGCTTCAATCGTTTCCTCGGCCGGAGGCTGATCGACGACCTGGGCCTAGTTGCAGGTCTCCGGACCGGTACCTTCCACCAAGAATTACTGCGCATCGCCGGGGTTCAGCCACCGAGTGAGGCGGGTTCTGAATTCTGGGAGGTCGAGCTCCCAGACCTCGCCGTCGAGGCGCTGCTTGAAAACTCCGACCTTGCAACCGATTATCTGGTGATAGACGAGATCCAAGATATTGCCCGCGAGCAGTACCTCGATGTTCTGGATCTGATGGTCATCGGCGGCCTGGAGGGCGGGCGCCTTTTATTGTTCGGTGACTTCGAACGCCAGACGATCTTCGATTCGGGCGATGGACGGGCTCTACTCCGGGACCGTGTGACCCACTTGGCGTCACACCGGTTAACGGAGAACTGCCGGAACCTGCCGCGCATCGGCTACCAGGTAAATCTTTTGAGCAGATTAAATCCGGGCTATCAACAGATTTCGGCGCCAAGACGATGGTGCCGACCCCCGATTTGTACCCTTTCGTGCAGGCGAGGACCAATCGCCGATGCTCGTTGGTGCGCTGCGCCAACTCAAGTCAGAGGGCTACGAATTGAATGAGATCGTGGTTCTAAGCCCTCTGCGGTCGGGGTCGACGGCCGACATGACCACAGATCCGTGGTTGCGCCAAGTACTTCGCGCGACAGATGGGAGCAGGCCCCGGCCAGGTCAACTGCAGTACTGCACGATTCACGCCTTCAAGGGTTTGGAGGCTCCGGCGGTAGTAGTGACCGATTTGGACGGAGACACGTCGCCAAACTTCGAATCGCTGCTGTATGTGGGACTGACTCGTGCGACAGATCGCCTATTTGCGTTGATTGAGTCCGGAACGTTTCGGGCGCTATTCGGAGGAGGAAACCATTGAGTGGTCTCGAAGCGCGCGGCATCGTCGAGGCGCGCCGTGCGGCGAGAGTTATTTGGCCCAAGCGACAACGAACCGCCCCGCGGCAAAGCTGTTGACTGCTCGAGTGGCTCTTTGCGCTTCGACACGCGTGAAGAGAGTTGGGGCCAGTTTCACGAATTGACCACTCTTCAGGAGATCCTGACTCAGTCGGATCCACTGCGCCGCTATGGCATTGGTGTTTTATATAGCGGTGCCGCCCAGCGTGGAACGGCGATCAGTTCCGGCGCCGACAGCGCCGACGGTGACGACCCAGATATCACGTGGGTCTCGGGTTTAGCCGAGAACGAAGGGAATCCGGATGGTCCGCCAGCCGAGATCAATGTCCAGCCGAAGTTCAACGAAGCTGACTCAGACGACTTTGATTTGACCGATGCCAACACGTTCAAGCCGTCAGCGATGGCAATCTCCTTCAAGTGCCGAGTCCCGGCTGGAGGTTCGCTTGAGGTCACAGTGCGAGGCGCGTCTTACGACAGAATTAGCACGCACATTCCGGGCGTAAAGAAGCCGCGAGATTGGTGGCTGCGGAGGCCATTCGAACTGCTAGGTGCCGTGCCGGGCCGTGTACTCGTGAACGAGACCAACCGCCTAAGACTATGGACGCACGAGCAAAAGGAGAGCAACCTAGGATTATTCCCGTCGTACAGGTTTTCAGCCGACCAGTTCCCGGAGAGCCCGACCCCGACCTCCGCCTAGTGACCATTGCTGTTGTCAATCAGGCACCGGGCACCGGACCGGAGAGCGCGCTCTTCCAGATGGGCTTTACGGCAACACCGCCAGCACGGCTCGACAATCGAGCCATATCCCGAAGTGAGCAGCCTGATCTTGACGAGGAAGAGCAGTCTATCGACCTGCTCTACCGCAACAAGCGCACCTACGCGATCGGGCATGGCTGCGCCGCCGACTGGGCGACGGTGACGAACGAGACAACAGAGTGCGGTTCGGGCTGAGCCACTGCCTGCCTATGAGGTCGTAAGCCTTACCCCAGACGTCTACACGCACGGACCGCCGACGGCAAGCGCAGCGCGGTGACGGTCAGCATGAAGGCGCTCGCCGACGGTGACCGAGACCGGCAGCGACCAGGTCGAGACGGTGCTGCGACTCTACGAGGAGTGGATCGCCGATCAGGAGCGCGATGATCGGGAGCCTGCTGCCGCGCTTCCAGCCTGCGGCGCAGCCGACACATGGCGCTGTGCCGCGATGCGCTTGGAGCGGATGCGCGCCGGCTGGCAGCTGGCTCGAACACCGACCTGCTCGCGTCAGGGCGTTCCGCCTCGCCAATGAGGCGATGCTCTACCAGCAGGTGCGGTCGCGGCTTCCACTGCGCGATGTCGAGCGCGGAAGAGACGACGTACTACGGTCTGTCGGTGCACACCCGCCCGCGACAGTGCCAGCGGGCCAGGGGCAACTGGCGCCCCTTCCAGATCGCCTTCATTCTGGCGAGCCTGCCCGAACTGGTCGAGCCGCACCGCGCCCGACCGGTCGCTCGTCGACCTGATCTTCTTCCCGACTGGTGGCGGCAAGACCGAGGCGTACCTCGGCGCCTCCGCAATCAGCCTGCTCGCGCGGCGGCTGCGGAACCCCGAGCGACGCGGGCACCGACACGCTGATGCGCTACACGCTGCGACTGCTGACCGCCCAGCAGTTCCTGCGGGCAGCGTCGCTGGTCTGCGTGCTCGAAGACATCCGTCGAAAAGCCCGGACGAGCTCGGCGAGACGCCCGTTCGGCATCGGCATCTGGCTCGGCGGCACGTCGACCCCGAACACCTGGACGGCAGGCGCTCGATGTCCTAAGCCAGCTGCGGCGTAAGCCGCACGCCCAGAACATGTTCCTGCTGCTGCGCTGCCCGTGGTGCGGCACGCAGATGGGACCGAAGCCAAAGCGGCAAGAGTCAGCAGGATGTCATCGGCTACGAGCAGGTCGGCCAGAAGGTCGTTCTCCGCTGCGTCGATTCGCAGTGCCGCTATTCGGGGCCGGCGAGGACTGCCGGTCCACGTCGTTGACGAAGACATCTACGACGTTCGGCCGTCGATCGTGATCGGCACGGTCGACAAGTTCGCCATGATGGCGTGGCGTCCGTCGGCGCAGACGCCTGTTCGGTCTCGGCGACGATGGCGACGCGGAGCGTTTCGCCGCCGGGCCTGATCATCCAGGACGAGCTGCACCTGATCTCCGGCCCGCTGGGCTCGATGGTCGGGCTCTACGAGCCGGTGATCGATGAGCTCTGCACCGACCGGCGCGGCGGTCAAGCCCGTCCCGCCGAAGATCATTGCCTCGACCGCCACCGTCCGGCGCTACGAGGACCAGATTCGAGGGCTCTTTGGGCGCGAGCGACGTCGCGCTCTTCCCGCCGCACGGGCTCGAAGAGGGGCACTCCTTCTTCGCCGAGCCCGCCACGCTGGACTGGACGGTTCGCCGGCGCCGGGCCGCCGCTACCTCGGCGTCATGAGTGCCTCGCTCGGCTCGATGCAGACCGTTCAGGTGCGGGTCGCTGCCGCGACGCTGCAGGCCGGCACTGCAATTCCCGAGGCTGACCGCGACGGCTACTGGACTAACCTGAACTTCCTCAACAGCCTGCGCGAGCTCGGCAACACCGTGTCGCTGCTTGAGTCCGACGTTCCCGACTACCTGACCGGCCTCCGGCGCCGCGACGGATCATCGATCCGCGCTGGCCGCGCAACACCATGGAACTGACATCGCCGGCGCCGCAGCGACGAGATCCCGAAGGCGATCGAGCAGCTGCAAGTTCGCTACGGCGAACCGGCATGCGTCGACATCTGCCTCGCGTCCAACATTATCGAGGTCGGCGTTGACATCGACCGGCTCGGCCTGATGACGATCGTCGGCCAGCCGAAGACAACGGCGCAATACATCCAGGTCAGTGGTCGTGTCGGACGTCGTGCCGATGTAAGCCCTGGTCTAGTCATCACGATCTACGGTGCAGCGAAGCCGCGCGACCGCAGCCACTACGAGCGGTTCCGCACCTATCACCAGCGGCTGTACGCCCAGGTCGAGCCGACATCGGTGACACCGTTCGCCACCCCGGTGCTTCGGCGGGCGCTGCATGCCGCCGCGGTGACTCACATCCGTCAAGTCGCGCCGCAAGCTGAGCCTTACCCGTTCCCGCGCAACGAATACCGACGAAGCGATCAGCGCTGCTCCGCGAGCGGCTCGAGATGGCCGATCCCCGTGAGCTCACCGTCTTCGACAAGATGGCCGAGCGGCGGGCGCAGCAGTGGGAAAACTGGGAGCGAACCATGTGGGAAGCCAACGTCATTGGGGGCGATCCGAAGCAGGGGCTCATGCGCTATGCCGGAACGTTGCCCGACCTGGAAAGTAAAGCGACCATCTGGGATGTTCCGACCAGCATGCGCAACGTTGATGCCGAGTGCCAGCTTGAAGATCTCTCTGGCCTACGCCGTGGGCTGACGCTGAGGCTGATGGCGAGCAATCATGAGCACCGGGAAGCATGCGACGGGCGCAGTTGGTCAGCCCCTTTGGCGTCGGCGCCATGAGCGTGCTTGTCAACGGCACGTCGGTGATTACTGCGGGACTTGACCACTGGTACGACGTCGATCGACTCCTGGGCGTGCTGGCGCTGGAGGAGTATCAAGAACACGACTGGCGTCTCGAGGCACGTCTGCGCGTCTCCGAATTCCGCCTGCCTCCCGACTACCGATTCAGTGGTGCGGGTGAAGATAAACGCAACGTCAGGTTGACGGTGCCGGTGTTGCGGTTTCCGCGTTGGTGTTTCTGCATGTACTGCAAGCGATTGAACTAAGCACGCTGACTATGCAGCAGCAAGTTGTCTGCATTGACAGCGAGCATGCCGGACAGAAGTACAAGCCCCGGATGTCACAGGTGCCTTTCGTCGCGATCTGCAGTCGTGGGCACCTCGATGACTTCCCGTTCGAGAAGTGGGTCCACCGTGCCCAAAACCCATCGTGCAAGGGGGTTCTACGGCTTGTCTCGCGCGGGGGCGGCGGCTTGGAGGGACAGGTCGTAACTTGCGATTCCTGCGGCAAGGAACGATCGCTGTTTGGCATCACAGCCTCGCGCCGGGATAAGCGCGGCGACGAGCGCACTACACTCACCGATCAGTTGTCCTCGTCAGAGGACGACCCATACTTTTGTCAGGGGGCCAGGCCTTGGCTTGGGGAGCTGGAAACCACCTGCGATCAACCGGTTCGCGGAGCCCTCCGGGCCGCCGGCAACGTCTACTTTCCAAAGGTTGAGTCATCCATTTATCTGCCTCGCGAAGAAGGCGCGGTCAGCGCCGACATGCACGACCTGATGCGCCATCCCGCGGTCAGTGCGACCATGCGCACACTGTATGACGCCTTCCAAGGCGATGTTCAAGTCGACGTCTTGAGGAAGGCGCTTCTCCGCAACGTACCGCCGGAGCTTTTCAAACCAATTACTGACGTCGAACTAATTGCCGGATACCGAGATCTGCTCGGAGTAGGAGAAGCACAGCCCGACGTCGCAGCGGAGGGCGAGAGCGAATTATTGACCGGAGATGATGAGTGGCGTTACCCCGAATTCCAGTGGATCCGCGAGACCCCAAAGGATGACTTCCTTAGTGCGAGTGACCCGGGTCTGCATCTCGACCTGAACTCTCATCTCGAGCCGTGTCCGGAGTGTAGACGTACTGCGGGAGACGAGAGCGCTGCGCGGCTTCACACGGGTAAGGGACGACGTCCTCAAGCTAAGCCTGGGGAAATCGCTCCTCCGGCGCCGGCCACTGCCGCCTGTCCAAGACTGGCTACCCGCATACGTCGTCAAGGGCGAAGGAATCTATTTCGAACTCGAACAACAACGGCTTAGGACATGGGAAGCGCGTGCTGAAGTACAGGCACGTGCGGACAAGATCACCACCCACTACGGGCTTGTCGCTTCGCAACGCGGATTACAGAACCGCGTCCTGAGCCCGCGCTTCGTGTTTCTCCACACACTTAGCCACCTACTCATCAATGAGCTAATTTTCGAGTGCGGCTACAGCTCGGCGTCATTGCGGGAGCGCCTTTATGTATCTCACGCCCGGGGCCGTGAGATGGCGGGTCTTTTGCTGTACACCGCAGCAGGTGACTCCGAGGGAACGATGGGAGGCTTGGTGCGGATGGCGCGACCGGACAATCTGCGTTCTGTCTTTGCCTCCGCAATCGGTGATGCGCGCTGGTGCTCGACGGACCCTGTATGCATGGATGCGGGCGAAAAGGGGCAAGGCCCGGACTCATGCAACTTGGCAGCCTGTCATGGCTGTGCGTTGTTACCTGAAACTTCTTGCGAAGAGTTCAATCGTTTTCTCGACCGTGGCCTGGTGATCGGAACCTTCGACGACCCAGGCCTTGGCTACTTCTCGGACCTGCTGCTGTGAGATCCCCGGCGTGCGGTGCGACTTAGCCGGAGGGCTTTTCGCGCGCCGGTCCGCTGAGCGCTGCCTCCGTTTATGCGCTGCGAGCGACAGCGGGCTCGCGCGCCGGGACGCTGCTGCGCCCCGATCGACCGTGCAGAGCCTGAGCGATCGCCTTGCCGACCGCTTGGGCGACTGGTGGAGGGAAGGCGTTACCGATCTGACGGTAGGCCGCTGTCTTGCGGCCAAAGAAATGCCAGTCTGGAGGAAAGCCTTGTATCGCCGCAGCCATTTCCAACGTGAGTCGTGGCGTGTGGTGCAGCGGAGTACGCGCATCGGGTCCGACATTGGCGAGGCCTCTGCCATCGACGCCAAGCTCGAGCCAAGCTGCGCGGGCACGCGTAGGGCCTAGGTCTGGTCCCCCGTGTTTGCGTGAGCCGCCGACGATCGTAGGGCCGATTCCGCTAGCGCGTTTTGCCCACAATGTAGCGCCGGGCCAACCATCCCTTGCCATCAGCGGCTGAAGTACTTCGCCGACAGAGGGCGGTGCACTTCTGGTGTCGGGCCAGGTGTAGTTACGGAACAATCTGCTCTTGATAGCGACCAAAATAAAACGAGGGCGCAGCTGCGGAACGCCGAATTCGCTTGCGTTTAGCACCTGCCAATCAGACCGATACCCCAACTTGGCCAGCCTGTCCTGAATCGACCTTCGGTATGGCTGAAATTTTGCAGTCGACAGGCCCCGTACGTTCTCCAGCATGACCGCGGTCGGGCGTGCTTCTGCTACTAGCCTTAAGGCTTCGGGAAACAGGTCGCGTTCGTCGTCCTCCCCGAGTTGCCTCCCGGCAATCGAGAACGGCGGGCATGGGACGCCTCCAGCGAGAAGGTCAATACCTCGGTAAGGCCTACCGTCGATCTCCCGTACGTCGCCTTCGTGCACCTTCCAATGTGGCCGATTGATCCGCAGTGTCTCGCAGGCCTCTGCTTCGATCTCGACTGCGAGCTCATGGGAGAAGTCCGCAAGCTCCAGACCTAGGGATTGCCCACCAGCGCCGGCGCAGATCTCTAAGCAGCTCAGAGTGTTGGTCATCGGGTGCCTCCGTGTCTCATCGAACGTGTGTTCGATATGGCTGCATTCTGACACGCCGCCCTGACAATCAAGCGTTGAGTCGTAGGGTAGTGGCGTGCCTACGCCAAACGGCGTCACCACGCCGACGGATACAGAGCTAACAGGGTATGTAACCTCCGCCGGCCGATCACGAAACATGGCCAGCATCCGTCGCAGCAACACCAAGCCCGAAGTTGCACTCCGCTCAGCGCTCCACCGTCTCGGGTTGCGGTTCCGAAAGGACTATCCGGTCCGCGTCAACGACAAGCTGATCCGCCCGGACATTGTATTTACCAGGCGCCGGATCGCAGTGTTCGTCGACGGCTGCTTCTGGCATTCCTGCCCTGACCATGGTCGGCAGCCGCGGGTCAATGGCGATTACTGGTCACCGAAGTTGCGACGGAACGCCGCTCGCGATCGTGAACAGACCAGTGCACTCCAATCCGCCGGGTGGATCGTCGTGAGGTTCTGGGAACACGAAGCTACTAAGTCGGCGGCAGGAGAGGTCGCGCGTCTGTGCGCGACCGACGGCCACCGCGGTGCCGCGCACGTGTAAATCTTTCCCCAACTTATCTCTTTCCGCCTAGCACCCAGATCCGGGCAATCTAGTACTTGGCTTTCATACGTTGGCGTGCAGCCGTGGCGCTGACGGCCAACGGATGAGGTCTCATCCTCCAGTATTCCTCCTGAGTAGTTGCATAGTCGACCTCCGGGTCGAGTACCGCTTCAGGTGCTTTCATTAACAGCTCAACATCGTCGAAGAGTTCGGAGAGGTCGAATACGCGCTCTGAGATGTTGAGCCAACGCCTGTAGTCATCGGTGCGTGCCAGACTGCGCGGAATTCGTTCGGGCGGGGGTATTTCTCTTAATGGATCATGGAGGCTTAGCAACATCTTCTTGTTGACGTGGTACATGCGATCGGCGAGAGGGTCCTGCGAAAGCCAGTTAAGGATGTTCATATTGAACTCCGACAGCACGAAGGCCACTTGTAGATCAGGCCGTCGCTGTCTGTAGAAGTCAGCCTCATGCAGGTATGTGCCGATCCGCTCCTTTCCGGAGCGTCCATTTGGTGGAGACAAGCAGTCTGAAGTCGCGAGGGCCGAAGAGGATGAGATCGGGCTTGGAGTGGTAGCCCATGGGCGCTAGCTCGAAACCCTGGAGGGTATGCAACTCGGGTGTCCTGGGGGCCGACGCCGCACAGCTTCCCGATCAGAACCTGAATCACTGTTTCGAAGGCTGCACCTGTAACGTTCTGGTCCCGCTTCTTCGGCGGAGGAAAACCCGTGCGTTCTCGATCCTCGATATCCGCTTTCCCCGAGTTGGTCGACGATTCTAAATGGGTCGCATTGAGTTGTTGCGCAAAGCTCCGACTTTAAGTAAGTCGCTGCCCGATTCGCGAAGTCTCGACCCGGCGCGTTACCGAGTTTGTCTTTCTCCTGCAGATGCAGGTAATCAAGACCGTCAGCCTTTTCGGGCCACATTACAATGGCGTAGACGTACCGCCAAACCGTCTCACGGCTAAGAGGTCCAAGGATCGGAGGCAGAGTCTCATTTATAAGGCGCTCGACCGTGGTACGATACCAATTCCTGGGGCGCACATACTTTTTCGCCATCATAAACTTCTATGCGATCGGGCGCACGTCTCCTTGCTCAACGGTCGCCCGTTCAAGGTCCGAAGACGACTGCCAACCATGGGCAAATCGTAGTCGCCCATACTGACATAGTTTGATGACTAGAGGACGGGGCGTGTCGCGGCAAGGCGCAGCAAGCGCATCTTCTCGACTCGACTCGACTCGCGCAACTAGTACGCGGACTCGGCAAACACGTCTTCCCCGGCCCAAACGAGACGGAGAACGTAGCCTGTTGCCACTGCATCGCCTGGACCCACTGGGTACCGGAGTCGTTGGCGGAATCCTCTACGGCTACATTGCCAGCACCATCGGGCTCAATCCTCCTGCAATTTGAAGTTCTGGGCGGGCGGATCGAACGTCAAATCCGGTGGCTTCGATAAGCATTCCGGCGCTTACATCATCGATGACTTGGTCTCGATCGCCGCGGTCCAAGTGATAGTTCCTGATCGTCGTTATCAAGTGTTGCCCGATATGGCAGGCCTGACAGCCCGAATAGGTGCAAAGCAAGTCGCGGGCAGCAGGCGTTGCGCCTGCGGGAGCATCTATATGGTGGTTTTACAGCACCTAGGTGGCAGCGTCTATCAATGCAGTGGGACTGCGAAACTAACAGGCTCGCCTGTTCCGAACCTGAAGATACTGGTGCAACACTTTAAGATATACGTGGTCGGCTTCGAAGTCGAACGTTGGACAGCACGTACGCTGTAGCAAGTAACGCTGGAAATAGTGATGAAGATGGAAGCCCGAAAGATGGCGCTAGATAAGATTTATAAACGAAGAAACCGCTACGATATTCCAGATTGGCAGCGCGGCAAGGTATGGTCTAATGACCGAAAACAGCTTCTCATCGACTCCATTCTTCGAGGCTGGAAACTGCCCAAGCTCTATTTTGCCAAGACCTCAGATGATCCCGAAGAATTCGATGTGGTAGATGGCCAGCAACGGCTGATGGCGATTTTCGAATTCTTCGATGGCACGTTGAACTTGTCGGATGAGGCCGCAGCTCGCTTTGGGAGGTAAAACCTATCAGGAGCTCTTCAGTTTACTATCACCGATCACTTCGATGACTTCGAAATTGAGTACGATGAGATTACTGAAGGAAGCGATGAGGAGCTTCGAGCTGTTTTTTCAACGCCTTCAAGAGGGTATGAATCTAACTAGCGCAGAACGCCTCAACTCGGTTAGCCAGCGACCTCACGAAGTTCTGCCGCTCACCGCTCGCGAAGCACGCGTTCTTTCTCGATAAGGTTTCCATCCGAGACACCCGGATGGCCTACTTCGACATTGTGTCTAAAGCCGCATCCATTGAAATTGATGGATTCGATACCGGTCTACGTTTCGATAATCTGAAGGCGATTTTCGAATCGCAGGCCAGCTTTTCAAACAGGTCCAACATTGCGCTGCGCTTGCGTGAAACGCTCCGATACCTGGATGAAGCTTTCCCGCAGAAGAGCCCAGTGTTGCGGAATCGTAGCACGATCCAATCCTTCATCAGCCTTACGGCAAGAGTTGTGGAATCCGCAGAAGGGGCAAACGGTCCACGAGAACCGCTTGCGTACGTTCTTTGAACACTTTGGTTCAAAGATTATCCGTCAGGTTGAACTTGGCCAACGGGCGACCGATCCTGACTATATTGAATTTCAGCGTACTCTTTCTGCGAATGTCAAAGCCGATTCCAAAGACGCGACATATGATCCTTCTGCGAAAACTCTTGCTTCCATGATCCGATCTGGGCCGATATTCTTGATCCGTCGCAGGTGGCTTTGAGTGGGATATCTATCGATGTAGACCGCATGGGAAGATCGATATCCGAGCTGATCGAAAGCCTGAACGACCAATACTCTGCGCAGCATGGTTCGGATCTTATTTAAGGCTACGAACAAAACCGCAACAGCTCTTGTTCGGCTCAGGGTTTCCTGTCTCAGACTTCGAGACATACTCGAGACTTATAGACGACCTCTACTTTATATTCCACGAAGGGCCTGGGAACCTTCTCGATGATGTACCCGAGTCTTTTCAAAGACATAAGTGTGCTGCGAACTGGGCTGCAGCATGATGTCGACCACGGCAAGACTGGGCCATCACTACAAAGCGAAAGATGATTGGGCATACCTTCGAGAAAGTACGCGGCGGGCGCCAATGCACCAAAGACGCTCGCTCCCAGAACGCTTTCCGATGGTCCAAGCGGCACTGTTGAAAGCGATTGAAGCCGATCTGATACGACTAAGGCGTTGACGCGCAAGCAGTCGGACTCGCTGTCGCACCTCCTCTTTCAAGCCGACTCCTGCAGCCCACGATTCCACGCGGGTTGCGCTTGAATGGCAAATCGAAAAACTCGAAGCTGAGGTCACGCGCCTTTAATGCAACCAAAGGCCTCACAATTACCGACCTGGCATTCGACACTCCGCTCAGTTCCAGGGAAGCTCGGTTGTAGTTCTCGATCTGTTCTCGCAGGGCGGTTCTTCCTATGCTTTACTGCTCAGATTCGAGCACGCCATATACCGGTCCATGCCTTCTGCTTCGTGCTGGCAGTTTGAGTCGCACGGCGGGCTACGGGCGGTCCGAGGGGTTACCGTTTATTTGGCCGCCAGTAACTGGGAAACGACTGGAATCGACCGGTTGCCATCGGCTGCTCGATCCGGCCAAGTCATTTGTCGCACAATACTAAATGGTAATAACACGGGCTGTCCGGATCCACGAATTGTTCAATCCGTTGCTCAACTCCCCGCCGCTCCGCCCTCGCCCGCCGCAACCAACAGCATGAACGTCCGCTCCCCCTTGCCCGCCTTCGTCGTCAGCACCAGCGGGTAATACCCGTCCCGCACCGACTCCGCCACCTTGACCGTCACCGTCGACGTGCCAGACCCGTCGTCGCCGAACTTCCCCGACACCGACTCCACGGAAATCCCTGCCTCGAAGACTTTCCGCTGATCTCGTAGTCGCTCGGCCCGTCGACCATCCGCTGCACGTTGACGGTCACATCGGTCGACGTCCCGGCGTCCACCGCCACCAAGGCCGGCGACACGTTCACCGTCAACGCCAGACTCCCCGCACCGAACGACGGCGGCGCCGACGACGCAGCGGTCCCCCACGACTTGTTCGGTTTCGACGCAAGCGAGAACTCCAGCTCGCCGCCACCGGCAAGCATCGACTCCGGAAGATACGTCTTGTCGGTCGACCGCCCGTCGACATGCAGCCCGTTGATGTACTGCAGCCGGTGATGCCCGGACGCCCCGGGCGCGGAGATCCGAATGAATTTGTCTGCAGGCAAGGCGATTTCGACCTTGTCGAACAGCGGCGTGTTCACCGTCAGCGTCGACGTCCCCGGGATGCTCGGATACAAGCCAAGAGCCGACCACACGTACCAGGCCGACATCGCGCCCAGGTCGTCGTTGCCCGGCTCGCCGTCGGGCGTCGGACTGAACAGCGTGCCGCGAATCCGGTCGACCAATTCCTGTGTCTTCCAAGGCTGCCCGATGTAGTTGTACAGCCACGGCACCGAGAAGTTCGGCTCGTTGCCGGCCCACAGATACGGCTCCACCGGGCCGACATTCAGCTGCTCAGTGAACTTGTCGAGCCGCTTGGACACCGCGTCTCGCCCACCCAACGCGGTCACCAGGCCGGCCACATTTTGCGGCACGTACCAGACGTATTGCTCGGCGTTGCCCTCGTCGAACCCGACCTGGCTGAAGCAGCCCTTACCGGGCGGAAACACCGCAGGCCCCTGGGGAAAGAAGCCGAACGCATTGCGCGGCGAGATGGAGTGCGTCGTCGGGTTGAACAGGTTCTGCCAGTACTGCGCCCGGTCCTGAAATTCGCGAGCGCTATCGGAATCGCCTAACGCCGAGGCGAATTGGGAGATGGCGAAGTCGTCGACCGACCACTCCAACGGAA